>NZ_JBGORX010000001.1:0-1769598 GCF_044626755.1 Legionella lytica
TTATAGGCTTTAAACCTTAATATACTGCGACGATGCCCTATTAACTCATGATGCACCATCCTTATATGCGATGATTTCTTGCGTACTCTCTTACTTTGGCAATGACCACAATGAGCTAAGCGCTTATAAGTTACATCTAATAACAATGGTTGATATCCACTCACTTTTACTATAGAAAATCCAGGTAAATTTAGGATAAGATTGGATCCAGGCACTTTAATCTCCTTTTTGACCGTCAAATCAATAGGTTAGTTTAGACTAATACGATTAAAGTGCCCCCTCAAATGGTGTAGAGCCCCCTTATGTCCAATTTTGATCATTATTGTTAGCACCAGTTGGTAACAAAATGTCACCAACTGGTGCTAGTGCAAAAAATTTATGCGCAGAGTTTTAATTGAATTGGTTTGGGTTTTTTGCCTTTAGACTTTACAAACTCTCTGCTTCTTCTAAAGTTCGAATAAAAATTCTTTTGATCTGCTTTGGTCTTAGTTTGAGTTTGTTCTATTATATAGAGTCGTAATACCTGTTCGGTATTTTCATTCATATTAGTTGTCTCATCCTCACATTTTTCCCATTTGTTGACAGCTGTGTGCGATTCATGAACCACTGTTTCACCAAATTGACGTAGAGGCATGGAAAAATAGGAGCGAATGAATTTCACTTGATTTCCCGTTAATCTTTCTTCTTGGATAGCCAATTTTTTTATTATTTCATCAGCAACATAGCGGATATCAATTTTTGGAAGCCATTCGTCATTGATGTTAATCATTGTTACATTTTCTAATTCAATAGGAAAACCAAGTCCTTCGTAAAGGAATGTGGGTTCAATTTTAGTTTTCATGGTGTTTCCTCCTCGCTTAAATTAATCACTGTAATAATGGGCATCAGATCATCAATAAATGTAAGAATAATTCGTACTTTTCTCCGATCTATATCTTTACCTTCAATACAGTATTTCCAATCCTGCGGTTTTTCATGTATGTAGTTGGATTCATAGGAATCCTTGCTTTTGTTTCTTTTTCTCACATAGCCTGATTTACCTTCTAAAATATTGAGCACATCAAGAACTGAAATATTTCTTTGTTTTTGCCTTTCTTTTGCATGCGTCACAAAGAGATAGTTTCTTTCTTTAATTTTCTGCTCAATTAAAGCAAAAAGCTCTTGGTCTGTTTTTTTAGAAGGTTTTTTAACCATTACTTCTATTCCATATTGTTATTATAGTTTTTGTAAACTTAGTTTACAAGATTTGATTTAAAATCATTAAAAATTTAGCTTGTTGGGTACAAATAACACATATCCCATTTTGGAACATATGTATTTTTGTAGTTTCTATCTTCGAAGAATGATCTAATACTGGACTCTTTCCAATTTGGAAACAGTTGCTTACTACTCAATTATGTTCATTAACTAAGGGTAGGGACAAATTATCCCTACCCTTGGGCTTTGCTATTAATCAATGAATAGATGCTTATTAGAAAGAATTCGCTTCGCTCATGGTTTTCTGGATTTCACGTTGTTTCATCCGGGCTACGTCTGAATTGTCTTAAGTTAACGATTCAAGATGTTGGCTCCATCTTTCTAATGCCTCTTTGCTTTGAGGTAGCATTTCATTCTTATTGTAAGTAGCCATGATCTTCGGCATCTTATGCCCTAAACATTTTTCAATCACCACTGGATCAACATGCAAAGCCTCTCCAAGCTGAGTAGCAAAGGGTTGTTTTAAATCGTGAGCTGTCCAGTGGGGAATGCCGACTCGTGATTGTATTCTGATTACTGCTCTTGGCATAGCTCGGTCTGATAAAATACTTTGATCGTCTGCGCCTGTAATGACGTATTCTGAATCGCTGTGGGCTTTGAGTTCTCTTAATACTTATAGTCCATAAGGAGTTTTCAAAGTCTAATTCTGACCATTTGGCTACTCAGATTTCGGCTGTTCTAACTCCTGTAAGAAAATCCAGAGGGTCAGGCCGTGCTTTTTGCTTTCACATATTGAGTTTCTGGAAGAAGGCAAACAGAAACCACGGAAAGCAAAAACCAAGGCCTGACCCTCTCGGTTTCTCGTGATTAGTAGATTCCGCAATAGCATTAATTTTTCATTATTTTGCAAAGTTTTTTCAAAACTACGGCACATAATATTTTCAAATAGCAAATGTATTGTTATTAGTAGTCGATGAAATACAAAATGCGCACTCTGATTATAAATTGAAATCAAAATAGTAATCTAAGATAATAAATAACTTTAATTTCGGAGTACTTATTAGATGACGCTTATTGTTAACTTATCCACGACTCATGACTATTCAATAGATAAAACTGTTGCTGCTTTTGTTCAAATGTGTAATCAACATAGTAAAGGTTGTCTACAGAGCATGCCAGGATTTTTCCAAAATTGGATTAATTATGCTTGGGTCATGGCAAAATACCAAGCGAATTACACCTCACTAATTGAGCCTTACAAATTAGGCAAAATAAGTACACAAGAATTTTTAGAGAACTTATCTAAAATCTTCTACTTCATGCAGGATATGGATAAGGAAACAAGAGACTCGCTTCTTGCTAATGCTTGGAATGCCAGTATAAAGCTCAGTGAAAAAACTCAAGATAGGCTTTCTCAATTAGTGGAAGAGGCAAAAACTCAGCCAGTTTACTTAATTTCCAATACTAATGAGTTAAACGTAAATGCTATCCTGGCTTTGTTTAAAGAAGGCAATCCAGATTTGAAATTTAATGGATCTGTGGATACCAGTGTAATGGACTCTAAAGAACCGATTGAAATATTACCCAATATTTATTTGTGTTTATCTTATCGATTTAGGGCTTTCAAGACAGAAGCGGTTTCAACAGTTAGCCTACTTGAAGATTTATCGAAGGAATGTGCTCGCCCTATAGCTCTTGTAAGTCAATATCCAGGAGATCTAAAAAAAGGAGAGCAATTGAGTTTAGATAACGTTTTGAAGGCTGAAGATTTTTATAATCCTATAATGAATGATCGATTACAGAAAAAATGCCAATGACAGTTTGTACAGAGTTATTTGATCAGTGTCTCACCACCTCATAACTTAACTGATGTAAAATGGGGTCAATGCCTTGACCCCATGCTTTTTAGATAACTTTATAATGATTGCAACCCTTTGAGTAATCACTTATTTTCCTTCCAGACCCAGAGGGTCAGGCCTTGCTTTTTGCTCTACTGTTCTGTTTCTGTTCTGTTTTTTTACAATACGACTTACCCATGAATAATGTAATCCAAAGTGCTCGCCAATTTCTGCCAAACTAAATTGTCCCGTAGCATAAGCTAGTGTGATACATTCATCTCGATTCGATGATTTATTCTCATACTCCTTTAGTGAACCTTTGACCGGCATATACTGTGACTGAGGTATGTAGAGCAATTTTTTTCCTTGCTCAATTTTTTTCTGCAAGTCATCAACAAAACAATTTGAACCAAGATAAATTTGATTTTTTAAATTATCCCATGGAGCATTAACAGCCATGCCCTCTTTAACAAACTGTTGATATTGTTTAATTGCTTCTAATAAATTTTGACCAAATAAAGAAAGTAAATAATCAGTAGATAACCAAGAAGGCTTTGCTGACTGATTTATAGTTGATAGATAACTGCTCCAAACCCAATCATCAGCGGACACGACCATGCGGGCTCTTACAGGATTTAAAACAATATACCGAGAAAGCTCCAGTAAGTAATTGTCCTTTTCTACTAAAATTCCCTTAAAACGACCTTGGAATACATGGCCAACACGACGATGTGTTCGATTAAATTTTTGTGTATAAATTCCATTTAATAATTGCATTCCTTTACTCAGATTCCCATGCGGTGTTTCAACAAGCAAATGATAATGATTACTCATAAGACAATAGGCATAGCATACCCAGTTACATCTCATGCAGACGTGCGAAAGAATCTCTAAAAATAAAATCCTATCCTCATCGGATAAATAAATATTTTCCTGCTTATTGCCTCTCGTAGTTATATGATACAGTGCTCCAGGATATTCTATACGTAATGCTCTAACCATGCTGGACTTACCTTGTTTTTATTTTTCCCTATAAATCCAAATTTAATTTATTTATTCTTATTATTCAATGAATCAATTGAGGATTTTCTAAGGTTAAACGCAAAAAGCAAGGCTTGACCCTTTGGGTTCCATTGAGGGATTTTCTAAGGTTAAACGCAAAAAGCAAGGCTTGACCCTTTGGGTTCCTTGAGGGATTTTCTAAGGTTAAACGCAAAAAGCAAGGCTTGACCCTTTGGGTTCCTCGGTTCAGTATGGGTCTTAACTCGCTAAGACTGAATAGTGTCGGTACGTGAATAGTTTGGATTTTGTTTCCTTTCAATTAGCTATACTTTAAGAGGGGGTCATGGAGGAAAATAACATGAGTATCAAGGATGATTTGAAAGTCGCTATAGATGCCAGGAATACGATATCTTTTAATTATAAAGGGCATTTAAGAGTAGCGGAACCCTACCATTATGGGGTGCCTTTGATGACACCACAATTTAAATTAATAAAAAAACCACAGGTAGATTCTTTGCTTTGTTATCAAATTGGCGGTACTTCTAACTCTCATCTCACTAAAGGAAAACCCATAACATTTAGAGTAATGGCATTAAATCAAATAAGTGACTTGAAAATAAATGAAAATGAACAGTTCGAGGTTCGAAGTGATTATGAGCCAAACGATAGGAGATGGCGGATTGAATATGGTGTTGCAAATTCGCCAAGCTATAGGCCATAGTAAGGTGTAAAACCAAATTTTCAATCGAGTGTGACCCATTGATTAAGTGATAATTTCTTTATCATTATTGTAAGATACAAGGCATAAAAACAAATAAAATGCTTTCTCGCTATGCCTAAATTATTACGTACCCCAGCTCGCAAATATTTTACAAGCTTATGCATACCTCTCAGCAAGATACCAATTAAGACTGAAAATCCTAGCAAAGGAACTATGGCAGTTTTTCATCGATGGATGGAAGCAGGAAAAAGAGAGGAAATTAAATGCTAACCTGTTTTTTAAATAGGGTAACTGTATCGCTTTTTTCAAAGTAACTATCTTTCCTCAACTGTTGAACACTACTTAAATCAAGGTCCTCTATTATCAATTTGTTTAGAGAGTTTACTGGAGAATGCTACCTGGGTTTTTAGTGATAAAGAAAAGAACAATTTAAATTATGGGATCTGGTGATTTGGATAAAGCTTGGATTCCTTTCGAGCGCAATGAGCCTGGTTATTTAAAAGAAACTACGCCAGGGATTTGCAAGTATATTTAATGAAGAATGGATTTCCGCTGGCAATATTAGATGATCCTAATAAATTTGATATATGTGGGAGAAATGAGCTTTTGCATATGGTTTTAGATGGGATGCAAAATACCTTAATGTTGATCAATACGGGTTCATTATATAAGGTACAGACAAAGTATTAGGTTATTTAGCAAGTGAATGTTATTTGAGTTCTTCTTTTAACGAAGTGGTGGCTGCGGAAGAGCTATCCAGACCAACTATGCCGCAATTTTTTGAGGAGGGTCAGTTAAGTCCATCCTCCCAGCCGTGATTATCTTTATTGATAAAGATAGAGTCTAATAGAGAGTATGAAAGTTAAAATTGATTCAATGAGGGATGGCTCATATAAGGTAAGCAATATACAAGATTTGCAAAAAGTTTCCTGA
The DNA here is from genome assembly GCF_044626755.1 of Legionella lytica. Classification (GTDB taxonomy): domain Bacteria; phylum Pseudomonadota; class Gammaproteobacteria; order Legionellales; family Legionellaceae; genus Legionella; species Legionella lytica_A. The sequence continues at coordinate 5,692 of NZ_JBGORX010000001.1, forward strand.
AAATCGGATAGCCATTTTGTCTGCTTCATGTTTGCCTAGCCATACTAAAAACCGGACAACTCATGACTATACACTGATAATCTATTAATCTACCCCATAAATATGCCCGATACATTGACACATTGTGTATGATCGGCGTATTCTGGTTATGCATTAACTTGTAATTAAGGAGCATTGTCATGTTAGAAAAAAATGAGATATTAGATACATCAGTTACGCTTGGTACAACGGAAGTGGCAACTATAAAACAGAGTCGGGGGTACCTTTTTAGTCAATGAGCCTAATCCTATAGCTTCATCCTCTCCCTATAGTTTCTTTCAAACTCCAGATTTACTCGTACCACAGACCATTCATTCCGTTTGCGATGAAATAACCCAAAAGTTTCTACATGCGCATACCACACACGCACAATTCCAACTGACTGTTATTTCGCATGTCATTGTTTACCTCAATGGTAAGGTATCGCTGTGGCATAACATTCCTGATAAGGGCTTTCAAGAGTTGGCGACTAGCATGAGTCCGGCCATGGGAGAAGCTTATAAGCTGCTCAAAACTATTTCACATCTATCTGTTTGGTTAGGTATGATTTTAAAATCCATCGGTTCTGGGGCTATTGCTTTGAGTCATAGAGAACATGCTTTGGGGGAACTCAAAAAAATGATAGGCCTGCTGCAAAAGTTAGATGATATACATCTGCATCGTCATAAACTTGTGATAGAAAAAACCTTATCCGCCCTTGAACAGGCCATTTTATGCTCTGAGCTAGAGCAGGTACAAGAATTGTATCGAAATTATTTGAAATGGGTTCATGATGTTAATATAGAATATGCAAAGGAAGCAACAGAGCTGCAGTTAACTGGCTTAGACACGATAATAACGGCATGGCAGGATAAATATGCTGTTGATCTCAATGCATCCCGGGTGCTTATCGTTGGACCGCATGGTCCACGTGAAGGATTAATTGAAAAACAATTTTTCCAAAATATGTATTTGCATCATGGCGGAAAAGGCGCAGAAAAAGATAATCAGCATGTTATCTATGTTGAAATGCTTCCTGAGCAAATGGGTACTATTGCCATACCCACATTGATTAAGAACTTTCTTGGAGGCCACCAAATTAACAAAACCATTGGAAGGGATATGTTGGGTGATGAATATGCTATGTTCAAAGATGTTCTTGCATCCTATGCGGGGCCAATTTTGGATAAATTGCACCACCGTAAAGACGCCTGTCCTTATTCGTCAACGACATCATTGCAGAGTACTCGGAGTTTATCGCCAATATGATGTGGATTAGCACTTGCCAACGGCTTGATTGGTGGTACGTACCACCTCAAGTCGCTGGTGGGCAAGCTAATAAAATGTGACTGCAATCTATTTGGTGCAAATACTAAAAACCTAGGGGCACAATTTGACGTGAAATATTGCTCCAATAACTGCTTAAATCGGGTTTAAATACACAAAAACTACAGCCGTAGTTTTATGCTTTGAGAGAAAAAAGCTTGTTTTGATTGGCTATTTTTTTGCTTTAGTTTGTTTTGCTCCATTTCCTCGATAACTATTGTTTCAGACGCTGATATTAATTATTCCTTTAATCTGTGAGATAAAAAGCAAAGGTAGTTTATAAGAAAAATATTGGAATCCAATGAAACTCATCATCAAGTGAATAGTCAGATGATAAGCAGGTTTGCATGATATTAGGACTCCAACCATGAAATGAGGGGAAATCTTTAATTTCATCCAATCTTGTGAAACAGCTGCATCCATTCATAGATGGTAAAGGTAGTGAGCGGGCTAGTCATCTTAAATATGTGTGAAAACAAGTGTACATTTAGGGCAATAAATGATATAGTTGTTCTCTTTTTATAAAGATGGAGTGGATAGTGCCTAATAGAGAGTATGAAAGTTTAAAAGCGATTCAATTAAGGCTGGCTCAGCGAGAAGCTGCGAGAATGCAAGAGCCTGCAAAGCCAGTTGTTCATAGATATATCAATCCTCAAGATCCTGAAGCAATACGCAGCGCCCTAAGCCTATCAACTCCACCCAGACTTGGTTCGCCGATGCCTCATTTAGCTTCTAATGCTTTTGATACCGCTTCTAAAAATGCTGCTCAACTTGGCCAGTCAAATGCATTTGCTATGAGAGCCGAGCCTTTTCATCGTCCACGCTCTCCCCGATTTTTTCCCGTATCAGGACCAGAGGGTAGATCTCCGCAACAACATTATCGGGAACTGGAGCTTGAGCCTTCTCAAAATAGAACAGAAGCATCAGCTAATCCTGGGCCCAAACTAGCTCTTGCGCAGGGTTCGAAGGTTCGAGTTTTAAGGGCTTTAAAAAAGATATCACCTTTAGAAAGGCAAGCAGGGCTGAATGAATCACAAACGGAAAATGGTGAAATTGCGGGTATAATTAATGGATGGTCCACCTCAACAGCTAAGAGTATTCCTGATAGCCCAACAACTTCTATTAAAGAGATGTTATTGGAGCGAGACTTTTTTGCTGGAACAGCAGCTCGCTCCTTACGTGCTCGCTTCAAGCCCCCAGCTCTTGAGCTGACAGCAATAACTGCTCATGATAGCGAGACTAGTGAGTCTCTAGTTCCGCGCGCTCCTCTAACCGATCGGTCTTTTCTTTTCCCAAGCGCAACACAACAGGGGGCAGTACAACCTTGTGTCGATGTCAATCTTGAAACCGAATCGCTTAGTTATTTTTTGACTCCTCGTTGAGAGATATAAATAAGTGAAAAAAGCGTTCTAGTTGACTCGAGTGTGCCTCTATTGATTCTGTTAATTACTGATGGCAAAGCAGGGCACTGCTTTGCCATTAGTATATTTCTGATAAAATTATTCATTTTTTTATGGGGACGATGATTTTGTTCTTCCTCATTTAATTTTTGGCTAAACTCTTGGATAGTTAAATCTAATTGTTTGCCCGTAGCAGAAGCTGTTGATAGGTCTCTATTTTGGTGCTTATCATGGTTTCATGTTCCTCCACGAGTTGTTTACATTCTTCGTCCAGTTCGTCTTCGCTGCCACTGGTGTTCACTTGTAACACTTCTCTTAAAATTAAAACTAATCATAAGTGGTTAAAATTATCAATGTGAATATATTTTAATCTTCCGGGCTTATTTTAAAGTAAAAAACAATGAGACAATACCTTGTTTTATACGGTATGTGCCATTGATGAGGTTTGCATTCGGTTAGGTATCGTTGTTAGCTGTTTAAATATTTGATACATATATTTGTGGATTAAAAGTAATCAATATGATAATATTTAGGCCCATTATATTCCGTTTAATATTGCTGGTTAGAAGGAGAACATAATGGTTGATTTTACAGGTATTGTATCAATGATTGGATGGGGAATACAAAACCCAGGGAGCGCCTTAGCGGCTGCAATTTCAGCAGCTCTAGTCGCGGTTTTTATAGGATCCGGGGTTGATAGAAATACTGCTGACCAGGTTCGTTTAGCGGAGAGAAGACTCCGAAGCCACTATTTTTGGCAACAAAGAGAGGGCCATTTTCTAATGGCGGTGGAAGAGGACGTGGCTATTTTGGAAAATCGTACTGCGGCAGCTGCCTAAAGATTTTGGTTTTATTTACCGTCCCCCACTGGACTCATGGACTCATGGACTCATGGCCTAATGGTGGTCGCTTAAGTATTCTTTGGCTGATAAAAAAAAGGGTGAATTACGCAGTCAAGCATTAAAGGGATCTTAGATCTATGCCCGACCTAAACTGGTATCATCAGGTTGTTGAAATTACTTCACTTTCAATGACTAATAGTTTGATTTTGCAAATATATTGTACTCTATGATATATTTCAGCTAGTTTTAGCTAATTAGGCTTATTTTAGCCTCAAATAACAAAAGATTTTCTTCAAATGACAGTAACCCTAGCTCAACATTGAATGACTCTTTTGCCTTTTAAACATAATCATAATGCCATTGGCCTGTAGGCTGTGCATGACTTTGGATATACTCAATGGAAATCAAAGTAAATTTTCTCGACAATTTAAGACTCGAAGCCAAGTTTGATGATTTTACCGTCATCTCTGATCAACCTATTCGCTATAAAGGTGATGGCTCTGCTCCGAGTCCGTTTGATTATTTCTTAGCATCATCAGCCCTTTGTGCTGCCTACTTTATCAAGGTGTATTGCAAGGCTCGTGATATTTCCACTGAAAACATTCGTTTATCGCAAAACAATATTGTTGATCCTGAGGACCGCTATAACCAGATCTTCCAAATTCAAGTTGAACTGCCTGATGATATATCCGAAAAAGACAGAGAAGGAATTTTACGTTCTATCGACCGTTGTACGGTAAAGAAAGTGGTGCAAACTGGCCCCGAATTTAAAATAGAAACCGTTGACGACTTGAGTGCTGATGCCAATGCGATGTTGATGGACCAGCCCGAAGGGGAGGCGAATACCTTTATTCTGGGTAAAGACTTGCCTCTTGAACAAACTATTAAAAACATGACCGCCATGTTAGCTGACTTGGGTATGAAAATCGAAGTTTCTTCATGGCGCAACATTGTGCCTAATGTATGGTCTTTACATGTGCGTGATGCCGCATCACCTATCTGTTTCACTAATGGTAAAGGCTCAACCAAAGACAGCGCACTGTGCTCTGCATTAGGAGAGTTTATTGAGCGGTTGAATAATAACTTTTTCTATAATGATCAATTCTTTGGTGTAGAAATAGCGAACAGTGAATTTGTGCATTATCCTAATGAAAAGTGGTTTGCATTAGAAGAAGATGATGCGCTGCCTGCAGGTATTTTGGACGACTATTGCCTTGATATTTATAACCCTGATAATGAATTAAATGGTTCGCACCTGATTGATACTAATTCAGGTAATAAAGCCCGCGGTATTTGCGCCATACCCTATACTCGTCAGTCTGATGGGGAAACGGTTTATTTCCCATCAAACCTAATTGAAAATTTATTCTTAAGCAACGGCATGAGTGCAGGTAACAACTTACACGAAGCCCATGTACAGTGTTTATCAGAAATTTTTGAACGCGCGGTCAAACGCCAAATTATTGAGCAAGAACTGGTTTTACCTGATGTGCCCATGAGTGTGCTCGAAAAGTATCCTCGTATTCTCGCAGGCATTAAAGGCCTGGAGGAGCAGGGCTTTCCGCTGTTGGTGAAGGATGCTTCTTTGGGCGGACAATTCCCGGTTATGTGTGTCACCCTGATGAACCCTAGAACGGGTGGAGTATTAGCTTCTTTTGGTGCGCACCCAAGCTTTGAAGTAGCATTAGAGCGTAGTCTTACCGAGCTGATGCAAGGCCGGAGTTTTGAAGGTTTAAACGATGTTCCCAAGCCCACATTTAATAGCATGGCTGTTACGGAGCCTGAAAACTTTGTTGAACACTTCATTGATTCGACAGGAGTGATTTCTTGGCGTTTCTTTAGCAGTGAAAGCGATTATGAGTTCTGTGAGTGGGATTTCTCTGGCACTAGCGAAGAAGAATCTAAGGAGTTATTCGGCATTTTAGAGTCTATAGGTAAAGAAGTCTATGTTGCTAATCTATCCGATTTTGGCGCTTCAGCTTGCCGTATTTTAGTCCCTGACTATTCAGAAGTGTATCCAGTTGAAGATCTTATTTGGGATAATACGAACAAGGCGCTCATGTATCGTGAAGACATTTTAAATGTGCACTCATTAAGCACCCAAGAATTAGAGAATTTAGTGAATCGTTTGGAAGAAAGCCAACTCGATAACTACATTGATATCGGTACCTTGATTGGTATTGTGTTTGATGAGAATACAGTCTGGGGTAAGCTGACTATTATCGAAATTAAAATCTTGATTTATCTTGCACTTGGCGCGCATGAGGACGCCATCGGTTTGGTCGAGGAGTATCTACAATATAACGACAATACAGTTAAACGCAGCTTGTTTTATCAAGCGGTAAATGCTGTACTTGAAGTCGTTTTAGATGACGATCTGGAGCTTGAGCATTTTATGGAGAGTTTCAATCGGATGTTTGGGGTTGAGGTGATGGAAAATGTAGTTGGTTCCGTCACAGGGACAGTACGTTTTTACGGACTAACTAAAACAAGCCTGGCCCTTGAAGGTATTGAGCCTCATTTACGACTGATTGAGAGCTATAAGAAATTACACCAATCACGTAAAACGCGAGCAGGGCTCTAAACAGGGTTTTAGCCAATAATACCCACCAATTAACGCGGTTTGCCCCTGAGAGATGGTCACCTTTGTGACCATCTCTCAGGGCTTACTCACCGTAATTGGTGATTAGTTAAAATTTGAGCGGCCTTTCTTAGGAGTAAGCGACAGTAATTTGTGTCTCTATAATTAGGCTATGGCCTACGTTTGCTTTACTGACTGAATGAGGGAGTTTCATCAAATAAAGCTTCTTCTTTTTTCAACGTTGACAAAGTTTTCTTAGCTTCTTCTTGAGCTTTCTTATTTCCCCAAATGAGAAGATGCTTTTTGCTCTCTATATCTGTGTCAATTTTCTTAATTTGTTGAGGTGTTAAGTCTTTGCTTTCGCGGAAGTAAGCGTACATTTGTGCACAGATCTCATCGATTTTTTCTTCATCTGTTAGATGTTTATTCTCTGGTTGCATATGAAAATCAATTACACAACAGCGTGTAGCGGTTATATTTCTTATGGAAAATAAAGAAAACATAGCGCGGTACATCGTATTATTGATAATAAAGGTGGGTAATAGCGATTTTTCGAATCCGAAACCATCTAGTCGTATTACTTGAATAGGCACATTACTCTTCACAGCCATCTTGGCGGCTCCTGCGTACACTGGATGTGGATCTTGGCCGAGTTTGGCTATATTACCTTGAGGGAACAAAGCCACACAATCTTTATTATCAAGTGCTTCGCATCCTAATTCGATAACTCCAGAATTTGCAGATTGTCCTGTCGTTCTTTTTGCTTTTTCTACTACTGGAATGGTTTTAAACATCTTCATAAAAGCGCCGACGCCAGGTAGGACATTGAACGCATCAGTGGCAAAAAAGCGTGGCGGTGTGCCGATAATTTTGGAGGCGGTAACTGCAGCATCTACCAAGCCTGTTCGATGTGGGCCTATTGCCAGGACTTGACCTCCGGCATCTTTAATCTCTAAATCACCTTTCGTGGTGTGTAGGGTGTTCATCATCATGGTTAATGAACCGGCTATGAGACGAGCACTTGGGTCTTTATAGGCTAGACGATTTTGAGACATAGCTCTGGTAATTAAATAAAGGGTGGTCGCGAGACCAACAAGAAGTGTAAATAGAACATAATAACTCGTTAACGAGTCATTATCATTGTTATAGGGGGTGTTTGAATCTCCAAGCATATTAATTACTCCTTTAAATTGATATTAAAATTTAGTAGGGGGATTGTATTTAAGAATTTTAAAGGGTCAAGTGGTTTTATGGATTCCCCTCCCTTCATCATGATTACCATTAAGAATTACCAGAGCTTGACCTGGGTATCCACAAGATGATCAATAAATGACTGACCCCGGGCATATACTGCCTTAAAAATTCTTTTTTACAAGTAAAATTAAAGAATAAAATGTAATTTAATAGTTCATTCCGTGGATCCGGTGCTCAAAATACTTAAGTAGTTTCATTAGATGATGACCTGATCCAACTTAAAATTTTAAGAAAATTAATGAACTCGAGATCCATGCGATACATTTGATAACTTTTTAACGACAATTGGCAAAAGATCAAACATACATCTTGTAGTTACACCCCTCGCCCTTTCTCTCCCGTTTACGCTGTTTTTATGCGATGCGGCGGAAGAATTAAATACCCATGATGCTGAACCTTCTTCGGCTATTAGTTTTTTGATGCCTGATGTGGTAACCCAGCCGATCAATCCTGAGTGATACCCAGCTTTGGATGAAATTCCGCTAAGAGACGTCTTGCGCATTCATATAGTAGGGGGAGAGATTATCTTATTCCAATAAGCTACAGTCTGATATTACGCTTAAGCGTTCAGGGCTTTACCGTCAATAAAGCGTCTCCATGCTCAAAAGACTCATTCGTGAGATACACCGTGGAAGCTTCCTTGAGCGCTAATTATTGGGTAGGCCATACTAACTATGTGGGGTTGTTTTTTTCTGTAAAATTAATCAAATTTCTTTTTACACATTGGTCTGTTTTGGCGAATTCACCTATCACATGGCGCGTAGCTAAGGCGATAATACGTTCATCGATGCGGGCATCTTTCTTATTGTGCATAGAATATATTGCGACAACGAGCGGGGCACAATTGGGTGGCCAAATGATTCCAATGTCATTGGCTATTCCGTAACTACCAGAGCCTGTTTTATCCGCAACGGTCCATCCTTTAAGAACACCCGCCCGAATGCGCTTATCTCCAGTAGTATTGCCTTTCATCCAGGTTACTAATTGCTCCCGCTGAGGTGAGGCTAAAACATTCCCCAGAGTCAGTTTTTGTAGGCTCTTTTCCATGGCTTTTGGTGTTGATGTATCTTGTATCTTACTTGGATTGGAATTTAGCTCAGGCTCCCAGTTATCTATGCGAAAGGTTTTATCGTTAATAGAGCGAGCAAATGCGGTGACCGCTTTAGGGCCGCCTAGCTTTTTTACGATTAAATTGGTTGCTGTATTGTCACTGTAGCTCATGGCGGCAGCGCATAATTCAGCGATTGTCATGCCCTCAGCAAGATGTTTTTCGGTGATGGGGGACCAATAAACCAAATCGTTTTTGCTGTATGTTATTTTTTGTTGAAGCAAATGTTTATTGTTCATGCTTTGTTTTAAGATGGCGGAAATAGCCATCACCTTAAAGGTGCTTTGTACTGGAAAACGCTCATTAGCTCGGTATTGAAGGTGCTGATTATTTGCTGTGTTCATGGCAAATACACCTACCTGTCCCTTCATAGTTGCCTCTAGTGCAGCGAGTTTTTTCTCTATGCCGGTTTGGAGGGAGGCAAAGACAGGAATAGAGGTGCTAATCAGGATAGTTGTGATAATCAGTAAAAATGGGCGTGCAAGTGGAGAACGATACATGTGATGGCCTTTTGGGAAGCAAAGGTTTTGTCCCATCGTATCATGCCACAAATGCTGCGCGCCACCCCAGCCATACTCAATGAGCGTTATTATGACTTGGCTACACTTACTAAGTTAAACAAAGCTCGGGAAACACGAGAAGATTTATACCCCGGGAAATTCAATCTGGACGCAAATTAGTTAAAATGTGATCGCTTAGTTTTACATAAAACAAAATCATCCTTAAAGTTGAACTAATAAGAGCTCTGCTCTCTGCTGTGAAAGCTCTGGGCAGGGCAGCATGCTTAGTCGCTCAGTTAAAAAACTTTGTATCAACCTTCAGGAGATAATTTGTTATCTTCTTCTGCCAGGGGCTCTTCTGCCAATTTCTTCGGTCGGTGAGCGCTAAATAGCTTCAATTCTTTACCAACATCTTTTACAAATGTAGCTGCATGAGTATTAAATAAGTCACTAGGCCATTTTTTTGTTGCCCACATAAGGAGAACTCCTGGTAAAACACCTGTGACCATTGTGGCCGCAACTAGCGCAATCCCTAAAAAAAATTGAGCCGAAGAGCGGGTGTTGTCACTTTTAATAGATTGCAGATTATCTTCCTCATTTAACTTTTGATAAAAGTTATCAATGCAATCAAAAGACAGATAAGTTTTACTCTCTAATGTTTCTTTTAATTCGTTCACTAAATTATAATTTTTATGGCTGGGATTTAGCGTATTAAGATAGGTGTCTGTTAGTTCGTTTATTTGTGCTTGAATTTTTTGGCACTCAGGCTCTGCCTCAATTTTCTTTAGCTCTAAATTCAGGTTCTCTAAAAGTTTTGTGAGGTACGTGAAATATTTTTCTTCTGTATGGTGGTGTTTTCCTAGAAATACCCGATCTGCGATGGATGCGCTGAGATGTTCTAATGAATGTAAACAGCTTTGTAATTTGTTTTTTATTTTGGGGGAGGCGCTTTGTAATTCTTGCTGAACCTGTGCGACACTTTTTTTAATCCTGGCTTCAAGAGCAAAATACAAAGACGTTTTTTTAGCGAATAAGTTAGTTACACTGCTGCTCTCTAGGGCGGTTGTTTCTTCCTTTATCTTTTCAGCCAATGCATTTTTCGCTTCGGTAGATAGCGCAAGCGCTGAAGCATGTGATAATACTTTTGATAATGATTGAACTTCTTTGGTTAATGCATCACGTTTGTATGGTTCTATTTCTAAAATGCGTTCTTCACTTATAGACTGGGTATTTTCACCGAATAGAGGCTCTAACATTTCGTCCAAACTCGCTTTGATATCATAGCTTTGCATAATGATATTTTTTAAATGGGTATTATTTTTTTGCTGTTCCATCATCTGTGCATGGTTAAAACCATGAAATCCATCTTCGCCATTAATTAATCTTAAGGTATTAAGGCATCCCTCTTTAACAATAGCCGTTATCTCATCTAGCGAATGCCCATCGAGTACCGAAGGTCTTTCTAAAATGACTGGAGGGAGTCCAGCTTGCATGAGACAGTAACACAGCATGGTATTAACAAAAGTACGGCTGTTTCCATCTGGAAAAGGATGAAGTTGTTCGCAGCGTTGAATGTAATCTACTATGGTACGAATCACTTCATCTACATCTCCTGCATTATTAACTGCTTCAAATTGCTTAATAAAGTTTTGAGTATATCCTTCCATTATCTGTGCGTAGTTATTATCCTCTGTGTCCCCACTAGTTTCAAAAAAGCCACCCTTAGAATGAAGTTTTCTATGAAAGAAATCGATTTCTTGTTCTGTATAAGATTGTCCAATACAGTCTTCTTTATCGCTAAAGACTAGCTGCGCGGATTCTGGAGATAAAATATGACGATAAGCGGTTTCTTGTGGATCAGCGCTGCGTTGTAACAATTGTTTTAAGCCTTCTCTAGAAATATTATTGGAACTTATGCCAAATCCCGCGGAACCATCCATGCAACCTGCAGTCATTGCATCGTAAAATTCATCATTTTTATGCATGATACGAAAATGAATCTTTTGCAGTAATTCATTAGGAATCTGCAAGGGTTGCTGCTCTTGGCTGATACCCTGTTGAATGGGAGCAAGTAAACCTTGTAAGGCTTTCAGTATTTCATTTTCATTGTGAATGGGGCCATTCTCATGTTCATAGCGCCGGTCATATCTCATTGGACCAGCCTCATCTTTCAATTTGCATCCATCCACATACAGGCGATAGAGTTGTTCGGTGGGGATATTCCTTAAGTGGGTTAAACCTTGCCGCAAATTACCAAGTAGTAGTTGAGGTTGTGTATTTTGAGGAGCCATATTTTATGCCTCTATGGTGGTTTTTTGGTGTCCTTTGTGAGTAAAATATAACGCATATGCCTATTGTTTTCTATTTTATGGCAAAAAATAGTCGGGCCAGGAGCATGTGAGCGGAAATAAAAGAGGTTACCCATTAGCAAGTTGCGACGAGCAAGACTCTTTAATGGGTTTTGGGATTCTATATCTACTGCTTGCTATACCTCGAGGCAACAAGCAATTGGTTGTAAATCAGAGTAAGGGGCCTCAGGCAGAAATTCATTGGTATAGCATTGTGATAGAGCAAAACTTTGGTCAATGATATTCAAATGTTGCGTATAACGTCCTACTTTATCCCAGTCTCTTTCTACATTGTGTAATGTACGTGAAAAAAAGGGGAGGGTATGAGTAAATATTTTTTGATACATTGGGGTACGTAATTGTGGCTTTGCCTGGCACAATAACTCAAAAGCTTCTTCCGGTCGCTCGGTGGTGAATGCAGCACCTCTTTGGGTTGCTCTCAGAAACCCTTGAACTAATTCGGGCTGTTGCAAAGTTTGTTCCGGAATAATAAATTGAATTGAACAAAAGCAACAACATCCCAGTCCTGCTAACTGATCCAGACGTAAAAATACGGTTTCACCTTTTCTTTGTTCTAATTCGATACGTTGAAAATTAATAAATCCAATGCCCGTATCAATAATATCGCGACAAATTGCATCCGTTACATTCATACCGATGCGGATGGTTTGATAACTGTCAGGATCAATACCGGCAAGTTGTGCCAGGTCATCAATAATTTTCTTCCCGAATTCGCCAATGTAACCAACACGCTTGCCAACAAGATCGTGAAATGAATTAATGCCACTTGATTTAAGGGCAATCAATCCTGTTGGTGGTTCATCAAGCAAGGTACCAATAGATTTCACGGGATAGCCTTTCGCTTTTGCGGCAACGGTATGAATCATGGCTTTTACGCCAAAATCTACAGTTCCTAAACCCACAAGCTCTGTAACATCGCTTGGATCCGTGGGCTCCAAAATGGCAAGTTTAATCTGCTCCTCTGAATAAAAACCGAGTTGCTGTGCTACATAAATTGGCGTGTGGTAAGGATTCGCGTACCAATTTAATAATAAAGTGGTTCTCGTTGATAAATGAGAAGACATAGCCATAACTCCTATATAAAGGTAAATAATTCCGGAGATGGCAAAAGGGATCCCTGCTCCATAAATAGAGGAACACAGATTTATTGAAGGCGTCCTTACGCTGATATGACTCAGATCAAGTTCGACGGGTAATTCTCAGTCGGTTTCCCGACACCCCGCGCCATCTAAAAAAGCAAAGCCATGCTATAGTTTAATTTTTTATTTGTCAAAGTATGTTTAATTGATTTGAGCTTGAGCCGTAACGGGCAAGATTACCGTATAAAACACGGTAATTTAAATTTATAACACGTGTAAATCACACGGAAATTGTAGTTCAAAATTCCCTATGTTAATGCAAACTCTTGGAGGTAAATATGCCTTATACGAAATCTCACGACCACCAGTCTACTGAAATTAAACTATGGTACGCCTACATTGGCGGGACCGAACCGGGTAAAAAAATCGAAGCTCATGATGTTGTTTTTGGTTTCGGTACTAAGGCAGAAGATATTTATCCTCTAGTGGAAAAAACATGGAAAGGGATTAAAAATACAGTGCACATTGATTGTATTGGTCCATTACTAAGTGCAGATGGTAATAATATTACATTAGACAGCAAACCCCAATCCGCGTGTGCTAATTATTTTATGAGGCAGGTTTCTGATGAGCTGCTGAAAAAAACTATAAGTACTTTGGATAAAGCATATGTTTATATGCAAAAAGAACAGCAGTTGGGGTGGCTGTATGTTGAAAAAGGCGAGGTTTTAAAGTCATTTGAAGCATTAGAAGAAAAAGTTGGCCAGAAAATTGTCCATCTATTACACGTGTTTAATCAAAAAGATGAATTAAGACAAGAACTATTAGCTCCTTTAAAAGAACACGATATCGAGCTAATCACTACGGTTACAGGGCATGCACCTGCGTATAAAAATAGACTTTTTTTTGTAAACCTTGGAGGATATCTTCCTGGGGTTTTTGCAGAAATACATGAAAATGTCATTATTGCTGCACCTAATGAATTAGAAGCAAAAAACCGCGCGCTTAAGGCAATAAAAACTTTAAATTTTAAGTCAGCACACAGAGATTTTATTCAGGATGTAGAGTACGATGCTGAGCAACTAACAGATTTAACTAAGCTTTTAAGCAGCCAAGCTAATAAATTATATGTTCATTTGCATCCTACAGATTGTCCTCTTCCTTTTGAATATATTTGTAAATATACTCCTTTAGTAAAAAAAAAATGAGTCAATTTCCAGTAGCCATAAAAGGAATGTTTCTTTGAATCCATTCAATTACCTGCTTCTTTAGCTTTTGGATTATTAGGTCTTGTTTCATATGCTAATTCGTTATACAGAAAAACTTATGGGGGTTGATTATGATTTACATCAGCCAAAACGAATCATATTAAGTTTTGAGGCGTAGCTGTAGATGGCGTTGGAATGGAATGTTTTTTATTGCGTTTGTAGTTACACTATCTGACTTCTAGGTTATTACGTGAGAGCAGGGTAAATGTTAGCTGATTCTAATATATGCGGAAAATACAGACATTATAAAAACGAAAAACTATATGAGGTTATTGGACAAGCGCGTCACAGTGAAACCGAGGAAGACATGGTAGTGTATAAGGCACTTTATCATTGTGATGAGTTTGGTAAAAACCAGCTGTGGGTTCGCCCTATGCAAATGTTTTTTGAGCATGTGACTCATAATGGAAAAACAGTTCCTCGATTTCACCGAATAGAATAGAACTTAATGGTAAAACACTTAGATATTCGTCTCTTAAAACGGATACAGCTTGCGAACCAAGTGAAGCAACCCAGGGTTCCGTGCTTCAAGCTCCTGAGTTGCTTCACTTCGTTCGCCAGGACAAGGGTTTGAGGTTCGATAGGAGTTATTTAATTATGCTGTTTTTTCGAATATATCATGACCAATAAAGCGCGCTCCGGGTCCCTCATGAATGATGTCCTCGGCTTGTTTATTCAGTATAGAAAGTGTGTCTATGGTCTTTTTATCTTTGCTCATGTTACCCGTAAAACTTAATACGGAATTACACATGGGATAAACAATACTAAACGTTAATGCATTTCCTGATACATAGCCTATGAGAGGTCTTTTCTGGTTAATTACTTGTGGGCAAGTTTTAGATGCTACTGCGGTAGTAAAGTAGCCCTCAATTTTATTATTTTCCAATAGGTTAAGCTCTAAAGTTGAACCCCTTTGATTTTTAAATACAGTGGTATTTTCTTGGGCATTAATCGATTGAGATAAAAGAGAGGATGCGATAATTGTGGAATAAAAAATTGTTTTAAAGCTCATAAATAGTACTCCGTTTCTTATTATTTAAAAATTAATTATTCAGTGAAAAAGTGTACCTGAAAACATAATTATTGCTATCAGGGATTTTACGGATAGACGCGGCCAAAAAGCAATGAGTTTTGCGCGCGAGTTTTTACAGAAAATTAAAAGAGAACAATAAGTTAGGTAATATGAACTACAACGCTCTTGCTGCATCAGCATTTATAACACTAAAGGAAAAGTTTCTATGAACAGGAAATGGACATCGAGGGTAATCTAAGTCAAATAACCGCAATAATAGACTATAATGATAGTAAGATTGCATCATCGAGAGAAATGTTATGGCCAAACAACCACCACAACCTCAATCTAATGGCATAGATAATCCCAATGCAGCTGTTGATACCTCGGCAAAGGCCCACCGTTTGTATAATAATACGCAACTAGGCAGCCCTATTGATACAGTAGAGGAGTTTGATGCACAACTTCATAATCTAGGACCATTAGATTCTAAAACGGAAGTAGCTGGATTAGATAAAGATGAGCCAGAGAACCGTTCTACGAACAAGCCTAGATAAGTCGGACTGAGCATTTCATCTTACTTTCTCGCAATTCATCAGTTCTTTTTAGTCAGTTTTTAAAAGGAAGTTGGAGAATTTATCCATTAATTCAAAATACAATTAAGTGTATCGTTCTAGGAAAGCCACATTATGGTTTTCCTAGGCTACGTCCAGACTTTGTTTTTGAACGAGGTTATCCTCAATTGGTTTATAATCAGTTATTGGCATAGTGGATAGCAATTGTCTGATGATGTAGTGCAAGATAATACTGATCCCAAGAGCTATCAATAAAGCTGTAATCATCGTAAAGGCAGCAGCATAGTGTTGTCATGGCAGGTAATAACTAGGATTCACCATCAGTTAAACGATGAAAGTCCCCATGAGCTCCGTGTGCAATTATGGTATGGACGATGTTTCATGATTATTTTGTGCAGCTAAAAATAATGCGGTACAGCTATTGGCAACTCTCCTGGATTCATCACAGTTTTGTCTATCAATTGCATCTCCTTCGTCTAAATAAGAGATAACTTTTTTTAAATCTCTATTATTCCCAGCATAAAAAAGTCTGGTAACTCATTAGATCTCCTATCTGCGCTGATCAATGTTTTGTAATGGGTTGTTTTGATTTAACTTTATGTGGTTTGGATTATTTAAACACCGTAAAAAGATACGATATAAGAAGGCTTATTTTGACTTCGAAGGTATGAGAAAAACCTATATTATATTCGATGTGCTATAGCTTGTTGGAGTTTTTATAAAAAGTGAGAGGCATTTTCATATTACCCCGTGATCAAAGGCAATTTGTATATAATTTGTTCTTTTATGTGTTATAATAATGAGGAATCAGTTTGTTTGTTTGGAACAAAAAAATGGCGCGGAATTTAATTACTGTCGACGATTTTTATCATAAGCCAGGCCATTGTTACATTAAAGACGCCAAGCACATTATTTTGGAGTCGAATGATATGATGGCTGTTCGGACGAATTTTTCAAGCCCAACGGAGATTATTGGTTTAGAAGACACTGCTATTGCACTTAATGACTATGATGCACGTAAATGGCATGACAATGATAAATTGGTTTTATGGAAAGGCAAGCCTCAAATTTTTGTGGAGCATATGGAGCTAGCACCTCATAGCCCAGGATTTTCTTCTGCTCAAAGGGCTTTAAGTTATAAAGCTCCTTATTATTCAGGTTCAGGAAAAACTATTGGCGTAATTGGTATTTCTTTTTTTCCAGAGGATCTTGGAAACCTATCCTCTTGGGATGACCAGCCCTTACTCCAGTCTTTGTTATTAATGACGGCACATCATTTTAATTTATTGGAACCGCCAAAAAATGCGACTCTGTTTTCTCAGCTTTCCACTCAGCAAAAAGCGATTTTTGATTTCACCATCCAGGGTAAAACAACCAAAGAAATTGCAAAGCTCATGAGTTTGTCTGTTAGAACTGTAGAATATTACATCGAAATTATTAAAAACAAATTGGGCTGTGAGCGCAAAAAAGATTTTTATAATTTTTTAAGTCCCTCTCGTTGACCTTTAAAAGCGCATTACGAAAACTCAAATGAAATAGGGATGTTTGTTTTGTAGCGGAGGTTTCCGGGAGTTACCTCCGGAGCTATTATCCACGTTCGCCCCATAAATTATTATTAATGATGCATGAAACAGGAGTGCAGGGGGTTGTCAACGCTTTCTCTATTGAATTAACTTATGTTATAAATTTGCCTCGCACAAACACATTCATGGCCCAAATGAGGTTGATTTTGTTTGTTGCGGTTGGACAAAATAAGATCTTTTAGATAAAATATCGGGCTTTATTTGATTTATACCATTTAATAAAGGATTTACATGCCTCGGATATCACAGAATCCTTATTACCATAAGATTAATACGCCCCAGCCACAAAAAAATTCACATTACTATAGACATAAGCATTCAGAGGCTCAAAGCCGTAAGCTGATGCATGAACGAAAGCAAGTGCAGCAGGAATTTGAGCTTTTAAATGAGTTTGCGCGGGTGAAACAGTTTTCTTTATTGGACCAGTTTGCTTTATTGAACCGTTGTCCTCGCAATGCCGTAGAGTATTTAATCTTTCTTAGTCTGGTTTGCCTTATTGGCCGCATACCTACAGCCAAGGCAAGTTCAGACATTCCCCAAGAGAAGTACAGTACTTATGAAACACTGAAGCCAGGTACTGCACCACAATTTAATATGGCAGTATCTCTGATAGATTCTGCACTCAAGCTGACGCCTATTCAAAACTACCATATCTGTTCTAGTGCGCTCGTAGGTTACGAAGTTTATGGTTATTCTTTAGCTCCGAATTACTTGGAATACTGTGTTCTAAGTTTATCTAGTATCAGACGGTCTCTAAGCGTTGTTGGACCTCACATAGGATTTGGTCAGTTTATCGCGGATTACCGAAATGCGTATGAAGGTGGGGTGGCTACAACCGATCTATTTCAGTTTGCCGGTGCTTTGTTCGAGTTGGAGGCGCATCAACGTAAGCCGACGTTTAGCAATTTTTATCCCTTGTTATATGTTAAAAGTTCCATACAGTCCATGTATAGAGGACTAAGTGCCCAATCAATAAGCGAATTAGAAGAGCATTATCAGCCTGCTCTTAAGCGCTTACATGACCGACATGCAGTCTATGATCTTCCCCATAATATAGATAGTTATACCTCGAAACCTTGGGGAAGCCTGGCCCAATATAAGACCACTTTAAGGTTGAGTTCCCTGTTAACTGTATCGGGCGCTCCGCGTGAGCTACAGGAAGATATTTGCAGCATCATCGAAATAGGCAAAATCCATAATCATATTAGTAAGATTAAGAATGGGAGCGACCGCCTTTTTTCAGCTCGCGAGCGTTTTCCTTTACGTTCAGGTGAGTATGCGATTGCGCATTGCCCCCAAATTTTTTTAGAGTATTATCGAACTGTGCAGGTACATTTAAGAAGTCCTAAAGCCCAAACCCATTTCGGTTTTTTTGTGTATGCAGTAGGGGAGTTGGATAAAGCACTTGTCCTTGATGAACAGACGTTGGCTAATTCTATTTTTCTCTTCACGGGTTGGATGGATATGGAACTAAAGAACCCAGGGAAAAGTTTTGTTGGGGACACGTTCATTAAATTTGCAACCCGCTATTTAGATCAATATGGAGAGCACGTTCATAAATGTGATTTTGAGTTGCCAAAATTACAACAACAATTTGAGTTGGTTAAAGCGAAGTATTCGAAAGATACCGCCAGTGGGGCAGAAAAGGCTGCCTATACAACTTTGTTTGTGTCGCTTTTTGCCAGTATGATTTTTGCGGTCTATTGGCGTAAACAAAATCATATTGAACCCACCAAACAAAATGACCGGCAAATAAAGGCTCGTCCTGAAAAAGTAGAAAAAAAACGCAAAATGTCACGCATAGTAGATACTGTGCACACGGTAGCTGAAGAAGAAAATATAGAGGCATCGACTTTACTAAGGGACATTGATGAAGGCCTTAAAGAAATTGCCCGCCTAATAAAATACGATACTTTTAACGATGAAGAATTAAATAGAAAACACACTGTTCTTAAAGAACGTCAAGAGCAAATTGTCTTGTTAAAGAATGCCATAGAAGCTCATGAGGAGTTAAATAAGTTTAGCCTTGCTGCGTATCAGAGCCAATTTGACTCATTAGCAATCGATAGTCAGTTTATTTTAAAATTTGAGCAATGGTATAAAAAGATAAGTAATCATTTTGCTCGTATTAGCCAGAAAGAAAAAGAGGCGGAACTTCAAGAGAAATCAGAGCTGCAAGCATCATTTGCACAAGCCTATGCCAATAATCAACGCTTTTGGAGTGAGGGACATAATTCGGCGCGAGCTAGGCCCAATGAAGAGACTATAACCCGAATATCTCCAAGGAGCTTGGTTGCAACAACGTCGGCGTCGACTAGTCCACTTCCCAGTAGTACTCTGCGAGATAAGGTTGAGGTGAGCACAGGTTTTTTCAGGCAGCGCCGTCCTTCTGATCCGACCTTTAGTTTTGCGGAATTATTTCCGGCACGTCCTGATATGATTTATCTGCATAATGCGCGGAGGTCTTTAGAGTGTATGCATGTTTTATGTGCCCAAGAGGCAACAGATGTGGCGCAAAAACAAGTGCAGCTGGGACTTTTATATAATTTAATGCGTTTCCACCATGTGCTGGGAATTTTTCAACGTAGATATTTCGTTCGTAATCTACCTATTGATGCGGAAACAGCTTATACCATTCGCAATATGATTCGTCATGGCTATTTTATTGAAGAATACAATGATTTGCTTGTTCCTTATGCCATAGCGTTACACAAAACCTTTTATACACCTTTAGTCGCGGCTATTGAAAAGGGCGTTTCATTGGTTTTCCCATCCTTGAAATATGCGCAAGGCCTGCCTTTTGCGGAGATTCGAAATGAAGATATTAGGGCTTATCAGCAAAACTCAGAGCAAATAGTTGAAGATATTCGAGCGAGCCTTAAGATTATGGGAGCTTTATATAAATTTAGAATAGTAATGCCATTTGAGGAAGATCTCTCCCTTCATAGTGCGATTAAAATGCTTATTAATATTATTGGTGAAAATTTAAAACTAGTGAAAAAAGTAGACCTTTTCGCTATGCCCGAATGGAAGTGTTTGACTAGATCACAAAGGGATATTTTGTTGGAAACAAAAAGTTATGCCAATTTGATTGGCCATCATTTCGATAAAGAGGGCGAAGCTATAAAAGAGCAACAAGCCCAATCAAGTAAGCCAAGAGCTGAGGCTGAGGAGCATGTATTTGAGGAAATTACATCGCCACAGCTGGAAGAGATGGCGCAAATGGCAATGGGTTTAATGGAGGCATTGAGTCCAGAAACAAAGGTCGATGAGCGCTGCAGGCCAGCTTTAAGTAGCTAGGCGAGTTGTTCCTAGGGCTGGGCTGCTGCAGGGCTCAGCAAATGGCACATGGAAATTTATTGCTATGGCTTAGCTAAATCTTACCCTGCAATTCTGATTTCGTTGTTAATGTTTCCTTATCTTGAATACGGTCTAAAAACAAATAACCATTAAGGTGATCAATTTCATGTTGCAGAATTCTTGCCTCCAAGCCATGAGCTTTTTTGCAAATGAAGTTTCCATTGAGATCTAACCCAAAATATTCTATTTCCATAGCTCTGGGTACTTGCCCCATGAGTTCACCGCAATTGAGACAACCTTCATAACCGATTTGAATTTCCTCTGACAAAATATTTAAAGAGGGATTAATCAAGGCTGTATTCGGTATGGGGTATTCCAGATTTTGGCGTTTTGTATAGGCAGTACTGAAAACAATAACCCGTTTACTGAGACCTATTTGTGGAGCGGCGACACCGACAGCACATTGCTCTTTCATGATGAGAAACATGTCTTGAACCAATTCCTTTAACCAAGCACTTCCAAATTCGGCTTTTAGAATAGGCTCAGCAATTTGTCTTAAAACAGGATTATTTTTTTCCAATAATTGCTTCATAATTCACCAGCCATTAATTTAAACTTAAATAACAGGAACTCGCTTTTTTTATACACTAGCACGGTTCTTAGAAAAGACATAGCCTGCAATTATTTGTGGAAATGATTAGTTTCCAGTGGAGTTCGACCTGCTAACGTCTCCGCAGGCTCTATTTTAGAAGCGGCGTCAGGAGGTTCGTAAACACGTTTTTTTAAAGTAAAACGGCAACAAAAATAATTTTCAAAAAACTTTGAGTAGTTAATCAACCCTTAAGCTTAAGTGTTTTACACTAATGAAAAGCCAAGAGGAGAAATACTATGTCAAACAAAAAACTAACTGAACGTTTGAATCATGAACTTGACGAGCTAGGTGTTCCATCCTTGATGACTGAGCGAGTGCAAGTATGCTCCAAACTATTTGAACTGCCTAAGTTTAAAATAGAGGCATTATTAAATGGTGTGGTTGCTTTAGATAACTACGCCATGAAAAAAATTGCTGATGAACTTGAGGTTAGTATTGATTGGTTGTGTGGTAAATCCAAAAGTAAAACACAACACTAATATTATCAGATTGTCCCCAGAGGCTGGATTTTCAACCTGAACAATCAGGCCACTGGGGCCTCGAGTTTGCTACTCTAGCGCACGAAGCCTGTTTAATTAAGAAATGCACTATACTTATAGGGCAACCTTAATGGATAGGAGGTTTACCATGATGCATGTAGCCAGTGAAGAAATAAGTCGACTTTATCGCTGTTACCTGGCCTTTCAACATCCTCCCACCAATATTGTCAATTAATCTCACACTCACTCATATAAAGGATAATTTATGAGTAAAGCAACTATTGTTATAGGTACTGAACACATCACCCCTGGGCAGCAAAAAACAGTTTTTTTGCCTTTACCTAAATTATATGATTGGACTCCCATGAGCTTACCCATCCATGTCATTAATGGGGTAGAGGAGGGGCCGGTCCTGTGTGTGACAGCGGCGATTCATGGTGATGAGATCAATGGCGTAGAAATTATTAGACGCCTATTCCACAAAGAAGGGTTGAAACACATCAAGGGTAGCATCATTGCTATCCCCATTGTGAATGTGTATGGTTTTTTATACCAAGAACGTTATCTAATGGATCGAAGGGATTTAAATCGTGCTTTTCCTGGAGGTCCGAAGGGCTCTTTGGCATCCATTCTTGCAGGGATTATCAGTGCCGAAATTTTGTCTCAATCACACTATGTTATCGATTTACATACCGGCTCAAATCATCGTTTTAATTTACCGCATATTCGCGCCAATCTGGATATGCCTGAGCTTGAGATGCTTGCTCATGCTTTTAATGCCCCGGTAATTTTGCATTCCTCTTTTAGAGATGGGTCTATGCGAGAATATGCGAATGAGCGAGGGGTACCTATTTTAGTATACGAAGGGGGGGAGGCTCTGCGTTTTGATGAGCTATCCATTCGCACCGGACTTAATGGCATTTTAAGTGTTATGGCCACCTTGGGGATGATCAAACCAGGGCGACTTGGCATCAAAAAATTTACGCCCACTATTTCCAGAAATAGCTATTGGCTCAGAGCGCCAATTAGTGGCATCTTACGTCATATTAAAAAAGCGGGACACCGTGTCAGTAAAGGGCAAATTATTGCGGTTATAGCTAATCCTACCAGCACGGAAGAGTACGAGCTCAAGTCACCTGTTTCCGGAATTATTATTGGCGAAAATATGATGCCGCTGGTTCATGCCGGGCAAGCTTTATTCCACATTGCCAGTTTTGAGAAATTAAATGTGGTTGAAGAGCAGTTGGAAAATATTCAAGAAGCATTTAATTTGAACGATGAAGATATACAGTAAATGTCTACGCGAGCTATAATGTGACTACCCATTTTCGGGTAATTCGCTTTAGAAGGATTATCGCGTGTTTAACAATCACATTGAGTTGCGCTCTTATCATGCCGAAAGTTGTAGCCATGTCCATGATTTTGCTCAGTTAGTGTTGCCTTTGTCCGGTTCGATGGAGTTGGAAATTAATCACTATGCTGGCGTTATTCATCCGGATGTAGGAGTGTACATTGCACCGGAAGAGCGGCATTGTTTTTCGGGGGGCGCGGATAATCTTTTTTTAGTTATTGATGTTAAAGATAAAAGCTCCTTGTGGAATGAGGGCAAAATTCCCAGTTTGCTGCATCTATCGAGTAGCGCGAAGCAATTAATGCAGTTTAGTCATCATTATTTAACCCATCATGAGCGTGATGTATTTAGCGATGCATTAATGAACCAATTGTTACTGCACATTACCACCAAATCCTTTGTTTTCGCAGGGGATACTTTAGTGCAAAAAGCAAAACATTGGATTGATTTGCATTTTGCTGAACCGGTCCTGCTCAGTCAGGTGGCCAAGCATTGTCATTTGAGTGTCAGTCAGTTACAGCGGCGTTTTAAGAAACAGGTAGGGTGTGCTCTTGCTGAATATTGGCGTATGCAGAGACTGCAACAAGCTCAAAGTTTATTATCGCGAAGCGCTCTTTCTATTGAAGAAGTGGCCTTTAAGGTGGGTTATGAAAACTTAGCTGCGTTTAGTCGACGTTTTACTAAGGTATACGGGACATCCCCATCACAATGGCGCTTAACGGCAAAATCGATGCGTGAAACGGATCACTGATTTTGTTTTTAAGTCTGCTAGACTTGTGCGTACTTGGAAATAAAAAAGCGGTACGCGATGCAAAAAGGTGATTCTTTATTTAAGGGCATGTTCTTTCTCTTTCTGGCCCAAATTATGGTGGGAATTAATATTGTATTGTCTAAATACATCTTGGCCTCAATTCCTATCCAACTCATTTTAGCTTTGCGTTTTAGTTTGGCTGCGGCAATTTTATTCGTGTTGCATGAAGTGTCCCCTGCAAGAAAACAGTCTATTTCTTACTATTTTTCGCAATTAAAACGGCGAGATTGGTATTTTATTTTGGGGCAGGCTTTATGTGCGGGTGTTCTTTTTAATGCCCTGATGCTCCTGGGTTTGCATTATACAGATGCAAATATCGCAGGTATTATTACTAGTGTTTTACCCGTAATCATCGCACTGATGTCCTGGATTATCCTGAATGAGAAAATTTCTGCTAAGACGGCGGTTTGTATTGGCTTTGCTACCTTGGGCCTTTTGGTTATTGCCAGAGAAAAGCTTGGTGGGCCGGTTGTTAGCCATTCATTCTTAGGCGATGCAATTGTTTTAATTTCTTTATTTCCCGAGGCGGCGTACTACCTTTTAAGTAAAATGTATGTAAGTTCGCTGCCGGTGTTTTTAGTTTCTTCACTGCTCAATGGGATCAACGCCGTTCTATTATTATGTTTTGTAAGCTTTAGTTCCTGGCATGGTATTCATATTGATGCTTTTGGCTGGTGGATATTAACGATTTTAGGTTTAAGCTCTGGTTTATTTTATGTATTTTGGTATTTTGGTTCTCAACGCGTTGATGGGGTTATGGCTTCGCTATCTACAGCGATAATGCCCTTAGCAACGGTAGTTCTTGCCTGGCTTTTGCTCGGCGAAAAATTAACAATGGGGCAAATAATTGGCATGGGAATGGTACTCTTGTCGATTGTAATTTATGCAAAACGCTAGAGTTTATTTGCAAATAATGTCCTAAATGTGGTTTTATATGTCAGTTTTTTTCATCAGATAGGATCTGAGGCAACAGGAGAAAGGATCTCATGACTGACCATACAATCAAAGAACCAATATCAGAAAATTCTTCGTTTGGAGCCACAGCAACTGCCGCCATAGTGACATCCGTAGCCGCTTATGGGGCGCTACGCACCGGTAATTACCGCGTCGTCTTACAAATGTATACGAAGGGAGGAGGAGGGTTAAATCTATACAAGCAAATAGGTAGTCATTCACAACGTGTTTTTGCCCTTGATTACCACCCCTTCTGGAATAAAGCCTCTCAAGCCAAAGAATGGAAACTTCATTATCATCGTGGCAAAACCAAACAACAGATTAAAGAGCATCGCCCTTATGATGGCCATTGGTAAAGGGAGCGTATTTCTTTAAGTTGCTGTCATTCTACTCAATAGTTGTTTTGTTAATAAAATTTTGTATGATGGCGATTAGCGCTCTTAGGACTTAAGTGATTTATGCATGGAAAAAATATAGTAGTTGTCGGTGGTTCCATTGCTGGTTGTACGGCAGCAATTTTGCTTCAGCGTTTAGGGGCAAATGTCACTATTTTAGAACGTTCATCGGGACGAATAGGCCAAGGTTCAGGAATCACCCTCCCTGAAGCGGTAGTGAGTCAGTGTATCGAAAATGATTTATTTGATGCTGATATTCCACGCCTACTGGCTACAAGTCGTTCCTTTGTTCGCAAAAATGAACAAGAAGAGACCGATGAGCATGTTTTCTGGAAACAAGCGATTCGAGCTGTGGCATTAAACTGGATTGATGTTTATCAAAATCTCCGTAAACGAATTGAGCCGGTAAACTACTTTTCCAATACTGAGGTTTGCCACTTTGAGGAAACGCAAGATGGTTGTCAAGTAACAACGGCTGAGGGACAGGTTTATAACGCGGATTTGCTTATTGTTGCCGATGGAGTTGACTCGACAATTCGTGCTCATTTATTACCAAACAGTCAACCTGAATACGCGGGTTATGTGGCTTGGCGTGGGGTTATTGATAGTGATCATTTAGCTGCTAATACGCTTTTTCACGAGCACGTTCCTTATGGTGTTTATCCTCAGGGTCATATTCTTTTATATCGCATTCCCGGCGCAGACTACCCACAGACAGGAAAAACATTGTTGAATTGGGTGATGTATGAAGATCGTAGAGGACTTTCTTTAAGTAACCTATTGATTGATAATGAAGGAAGGCAGCGTAGCCGCTCATTACCGGCAGGAACGTTAACGATAGAACACATGCAATATCTTCATAATTTTGCTCAAGTCTTACCCAGTGCAATTAAACAAATCATCATGGAAACCCCAAGGCCATTTGTCCAAGCTATTTTTGATTTTCATTTATCTGCCTATGCAAGTAATCGAGTCATTTTTGTAGGAGATGCTGCTGCGACGCTAAGACCGCATATGGGCTCGGGAGTCTTTAAAGCTTTGGCTAATGGATTGGAATTAGTCAACCTTATTATGAGTAAGCCTCAGCTTGAACTTACGGACTATGTCACTTTGTGGAAGGAAAGCCAGCACCAGCAGTTAATTGAAGAAACTCAGAAGGCAAAAGCCATGGGCGACGCTTTAGTGAGCCACACCCCTGACTGGAACTCGATGGACCAAGAATCAACTGATGCCTGGTGGGCTAAAGTGATGCAAGGAAAAGCCTGGTATGTGACGTCTGATTCAGAGTGACGCCGGTTCAAGAGCAGCGAGCATACTCTAAGCAATTTGGGTAATGAACATAGTTCTAGAATAAGAAAATAAAAGAAAAAACTAAAGATCTGTTGCTTGTTAAGGAGTTATGCATGAGTTCCATTGATTTTCGCAGTGATACAGTGACCAAGCCCTCTCAGGAAATGTTAAAGGTGATGATGGATGCTGAAGTAGGCGATGATGTTTTTGATGAAGATCCTACGGTTAAAAAATTGGAGGCTATGCTGGCTGAGCAGGCAGGGATGGAGGCGGCTCTTTTTGCACCTACAGGCACGCAAACTAATCTATTAGGAATTATGGCCCATTGTGAACGGGGTGATGAGTATATTGTTGGACAAACTGCTCATACCTATATGTGGGAAGGAGGTGGTGCGGCGGTATTGGGTAGTATTCAGCCGCAACCTTTGGATTTTGAACCCGATGGGAGCCTGGCTTTACACAAGGTAGAGATGGTAATTAAGCCCATTGACAATCATCATGCGCGTACAAAATTGTTGTGCTTGGAAAATACAACCAATGGCAAAGTTTTACCCCTTTCCTATTTAGATGACGTTAAGACTTTTTGCCAAGCAAAAAATTTGGCGAGTCATCTTGATGGGGCTCGTGTTTTTAATGCAGCAGTGAAGCAGAATGTGGACTTAAATCACATCAGTCGAGGCTTTGATTCTATTTCTATTTGTTTATCTAAGGGATTGGCGGCTCCCATTGGTTCGGTGTTGTGTGGCCATAAAGAGTTAATCAGTAAAGCAAAAAGATGGCGTAAGGTATTAGGGGGTGGTATGCGCCAGGCTGGCATTATTGCTGCTGCCGGAATTTATGCTTTAGAACATCATGTGATGCGTTTAGAAGAGGATCATAATCATGCTGCTTTATTAGCCCATGGTTTGTCCGGGCTAGGGGACCTGCTGGTTGATTTGGAGTCCTTGCAGACGAATATGGTATTTATCAAAGTGGGAAGTAACTATTCTAATCTTCAGGGTTATTTAGCTCAGCATGGTATTATTTTCCCCAAAAAAGCGAATAAAATGAACTGTATTCGCCTGGTTACGCATCGGGATATTTCCACCGCTGATATTGAACGAGTACTCGTTATGGTAAAGTCTTTTTATTAAAATACAACCAAGGTCCTGATTTAAACAGGACTGTGGTGTGAAGGGAGATTGGAATTAGTTTTATTTTATATCCAGGACAGGACATCCGGTTCTAAGCGTGATACAGGCTCTACAGGGCCGGCTGGAACTCCGACAATAATTGGTGCGATGGCAATCATTTCCGCCCCAATATGTAATTTGGATTTCCATTCGGGAGTATTTAATGCAGCGGCAGCAAGGGAAATAACACACGTTCCCAAACCATTAACACAGGCAGTGAGCATCAGGTTTTGAGCGGCTAACCAACAGTCAGCTACAACAAAGGGTCTTTGAACTCTACTGTAAATTACGATGAGTGTGCCTGTATTATAAAATGCATTAAATTTCGGGTCGCCGGTGAGTTCTTTGACGCGTTTCATGAGTTTGGGGTAATTACGAGCCTCATTATAGATTAAGCCTTGAATTGTCTCGGATAATTGTTTGAGCACTTCTTTATCTTGGATTACTGCAAAGGCCCATGGTTCTTCTCGTAATGCAGTAGGTGCTTGAACCGCAGCATTAAGTAAAGCATGAATCATTGGTGCTTCGATTTTTTGTGGTTTGTAATCACGTACCGTTCGGCGTTTATAGATAGCATCTATTTCGCGTGCAGGGCGGGCTTCCCTAGGTCTTTTTGCTGTAGCCATCATGCTCTCCGTTTCAGGTCCTGGTCAATCGAGTAGAAACCAATGGTAATGAGTAAATTTTGGTCTATCCTTGGAGTTTGTCAAGGTCATTTAATTAATATAAATGAAGTTAGCTACTCTTTTGCTTATGGACATTGAAAATGCTGTTTATTGGCTTTTTAACATTTTGATAAATAATGTTTTTATATTTTTTTCTAATCTAGCCCCACGATTTCTCCAACTAGTTTAAAATCAAGTTACCGAGTAGAGCCCTCAGAAGGGAGATGCAGTTATAGTCAGCTCCTCCATAGAGGTAAACGTGATGTTGGGCATGAATTTGTATAAAATAATCCCAGTCTGAAATGAGTAGTGTGGGGTCAGAATACATTTATGTTTTGGTGTAGTCTTAATTTAGGGTCTTACTTGACAAGCTTTAATATTGCTTTCTAAAATGCAAGTGACCAAATTATTATTTGGTATCTCAAGTGCTTATCAACTAAATTAAAAGGAATTAATCACATGAACAAAATTAAATTAACTGGTGCTGCCCTTGCTGTTGGAGCTGCTTCTATGTTCGCTTTAGCTCCTGCTTTTGCTGATGATACAGCTTCTTCTGCGCCAATGGTTCAATGTAAAGGTGTTAACTCCTGCAAAGGCCAAAGCTCTTGCAAAACTGCGGATAACTCCTGCAAAGGCCAAAATTCTTGCAAAGGAAAAGGCGTTGTTAAAATGACTAAAGAAGAGTGTGAAAAAGCGGGCGGTACTGCCGAATAATTTTGCCTTACGCCAGGCATCAGCATCTGCCTGGCGCTATCCAGGTTTATTATGTCTCAATATAAATCCATACAAAAAATGCCTTTCCTTGGTTTTGGTCTTGGATTAAGGCCAGATTACTACGAAGAAATTTTATTAAAAAAACCCAACGTTGATTGGTTTGAACTGGTTACCGAAAATTATCTAGTTCCCGGTGGGAAGCCTTTATATTATCTTGACAAGATTCGCGAACATTATCCTGTGGTAATGCATGGAGTGTCTCTTTCCCTTGGGAGCAGTGACCCTCTAGATAAGGATTATTTACTGCAAGTAAAAAATCTGGCTGCACGAGCCGAGCCCAAATGGATTTCTGATCATTTATGTTGGACTGGGGTTAATGGCCTTAACGCTCATGATTTGCTGCCCATTCCTTACACACGCTATGCGATAGAGCATGTTGTGGCACGTATCCAGCAGGTACAAGATTTTCTCCACCGCCCGCTTTTAATTGAAAATGTGTCTAGCTATCTTACTTATAAACAGTCGGAAATGTCTGAATGGGACTTTCTTTTAGAAATCGTTAAAGAATCGGGTTGTTACATTTTATTGGATGTAAATAACGTGTATGTCAGTTCGGTTAATCATGGATTTAATCCTATAGATTATATTCATGCTATGCCTGGAGAGCGGGTTGCTCAAATTCATTTGGCAGGACATTCCAATCAGGGCGATTACATTATTGATACTCATGATGCGCCCGTGGTGCAGGAGGTCTGGGACCTTTATGCGACAACGATCCGCCATTTAGGGCCTGTATCCACTATGATCGAGCGCGATGATAATATGCCTGATTTTGCCGAATTATTCGCTGAAATGACCCAAGCCCGCAATATCGCTGAAACGGTATTATCTGATGAGGTACTGATATGAATGAGTTGAAGCAGCTGCAGGACCAGTTTCACCAATTCTTATTATCTGGTGATAATCAAATTCATCACTCCATCATGCAAACAGAGCAGGTTTCCACCGAAACACGCTTGGCGATTTATCGAGACGCTTATGAGCTGCGCTTAATTGACAGCCTCGCGGCAAATTTTCCCTGCTTCTATGCCTATCTTGGTACGGAGGAATTTAATCAGTGTGCACGAGCCTATATTCGCGAATACCCCTCTTCATTTCATTCCATTCGCTGGTTTGGTGATAATTTGGCAGCTTTTGTACGAGCTAATTATTTGCAAGCCTATCTAAGTGAGTTAGTCGATTTTGAATGGAAGATGACGTTAGTATTTGATGCCGCAGAGGCGCCAGTGGTATCGGTTGCCGATATGGCTATGGTTCCACCAGAAGCATGGGCTGATTTGCAATTTACCCTTCATCCTTCTGTACAACGACCTACTTATTTATGGAATAGTGTATCCCTTTGGCAAGCTTTGGCTCATGAGCAAGATTTACCTGAACTACAACAGCAAACTGAGACTTCTGCCTGGATTTTATGGCGTACTCCTGAATTAATGATTCAATTTTGCAGCTTATCTGCCGCGGAATCTTGGGCTTTAGATAAATTGGCTCAAGGTGCCTCTTTTGGCTCACTATGTGAGGGACTCTGTCAATGGGTGGTTGAAGAAGAAGTTGGCATGCATGTTGCTTCTTATCTTAAAAGCTGGATTCAACGTGGTCTTTTGTCTGAGTTATTAATGTGTTCAGTTACATCGTCTTAAAGGGTTTAGACTAATGAGTTTATACTCTTAGGAATGGAACGCGTGCCATTAGTTTAAATAGATGCCCCATTGAATGCTTTGCTCTCTCGTAGTATAATAACTATACACAGTGGAGTATATCCTATATTCCCGGAGGGGTTATGACTGGCGGTAAAAAGAATACACCTGATTCGACTCTAGGCACAGACGAAGAGCTTGAAAATCAAACTCGGATTGCTAATCCGGAAAGCGATAGTAATATACCTAGTCCGATAGTTGTTGCTCAAGATGCAGAAGACATTTCTTTACCTTCTATTCTTGGTGATCTTATCAACAAAGAACGAGCAGCCTATGTTCGTGCTCCTCTCAAACGGGTTAATAATCCAGGCGGGGGTAATTGTGCTTTTTATGCTTTTGCTATTGCTCTGATTGAGGTTATCAAAAAAGAAAGAGCCGCCAATAATAATTTACGCAGTCCTATGTTTGAACGCTGGATTGCTTTAGACCCTTCTCTTGCTAATGACTATTACGCTATTTGTGCATTTGATCTTAACAACCCTAATAGGCAAAAAGCATTATTAGATCGCATGCAACAGGGCCTTAGAAGAATCACTTATCAATATAAATTAGCTGAATTGAGTAAGACCTGTGCGCAAGCACGAGTTGAGGACGGATATAATAAACTTGTTGGCACGAGTAGCTTTAACAATTTCTCTTTCCTGTTTATTGGCTTAGCAATTGATAATGACGCTAATTATAATGAGTTTAGGGATAGAGGTATAATTGCACAAATTAAAAAGACGGTACCTACCCTACGAAGAATAAGCCTGGATCATGCCTTAGCCAAAAAAGAACTTAATCAACGTGAGCTGAAAAAGGCCGTGGGCCAACGTACGCTCCAGAGTTTTTTAGAGCACACCTTAAACATTGCTGATGTGGAACAACAACAGACATGGGATATACTCAATGAGGCTGGGGATTTAATACAACCTAGAGCCTTAGAACGTCTAAAAACACACATCTCCACTCTTGCGCAAGAAGAACGCGAAGCTTTGCAGAAGCAAGTAGTAACCACATTATATTCAGGCATTTTTGCTCAATTAAAAGCACAGATGTTAACGCTGCTTCCAGACCAAACGGTTTTAGGTGGGGAGCTGCGTATACAAATAGAATACTTGTTGCTTAATGGAGCCCTTGCAGCAGAAATTAATAAGCACTTATTAAGAGATATAAGTGAAGAGGAGCGTATTTTAGCAGAGGATTTTCAGAGAAAAATAGGTGACGTACACTATAAGGCATTTTCTGAAGCAATAAAAAGACAGGTATTAGCACTATCCCAGGATGATGACCACTTAGCAGAGGCTATGCGCCAAAACCTAGAAAGTCGGCGATATGAGGCTGTTAGTGCTGAAATAAAAAAACATGTGTTAGAGGTTCTACAGGAGGAGCCCACTTTACTTGTTGAATGCTATGAAAATTATACTTTGGTACCCATATTTTTGCGTTTATTTTATGGCGCAGATGTAGATCTTAATACGACTACCGAGGCTACTCCAATAGCCAGGGATTCCATTGTTTCTACCGCAATGCAACGTATCATGCAGGATAGGTTATGGGGAACTCATTTGGATTTGGATTATTTATCCTATCCGTTTAATGTTAATTTACATACCTTAGAAAATTATCAACAAAAATATGTTTTTCGTGATCTACCCGGTCGTCCTGTTCTTACTTTAAATAACGAAGGCAATGGCCATTGGACTACTTTTATTGCTGCACCGCCGCAACCTGTGGCTCATTTAAAAACTGATACCAAAGTCATAAAACAGCCGGATGCAAAAATAGAGCTTGTGGTTGATGCAGAGGTTGAGCCAAAGATTAAGCCTAAGGCTGAGTCTAAGACTGAATCAAAGCCAATTACTTTTTCGCCAAGTAAACCCGTCAGTCGTAAAAAGTTATTTAAAGAAATAAATGATACAGAGTCTTTGCTGCGTTTAGTTGGTGATGCGGTGATACGATATTGTGATTATAGCGACAATATTTCTTTTTCTATTTTTCACCGCCATGGGGGAACAGGGAGACGTCGGGCTCAAGATTTTATAGCCAATCTTCATAAAGATAAAAACTTTAATGAGGTTAAGACGCGTTTGATTGATTATCTTGAAGATGATAAGAATGGTAATACCCACCCACACTCATTCCGTACGATGCTATTACATGAGTTAATCAATGCTAATGTGAATTGTACTTTGGTGGAAACCTCAAAAAATTATGAGTGGCAATTGGGGCAATTAAAAAAGCAAATGAGTATGGAAGAACGTACAGCAGCAACAATTGGTAGTACACTCTAAAAAATTTAATCCGATTATTGGCAACTAATAACTCGATTAGTCGCCAATAATTGGGATGACACTCAAATCTTTTTCTTATTAAGCAATGCGAATAAAGCAGGCAATAAAGAAACAAAAATAATCCCATAAATTACTAAGACAAAATTAGCTTTAACCACAGGGAGTGAGCCTAAAAAATACCCTAAGCTAAGTAAGCCGCCGATCCACAGTAGCGCACTGACTAAGTTATAAAGAGTAAAGTGCACCACCTTCATGGTACCTACACCAGCAACAAAGGGGGCAAAGGTGCGGATGATGGGAAGGAAGCGAGCAAAAATAATAGTTTTTCCGCCGTGTTTTTCATAAAATACATGCGCTTCATGCAAATGTTTTTTATTTAATAACCAAGATTCATTTGCGGAAAAAATACGCGGCCCTAAGGCTCTACCAATAAGAAAATTAAGTTGATTTCCGAGGACAGACGCAATAAAAAGGAGCACAAACAGGATAATTACATTAAATGAATTATCAGGTTGAGCGGCGATACTTCCTGCGGCAAATAATAGTGAATCGCCTGGCAAAAAGGGAGTGACAATAAGCCCTGTTTCACAGAAAATTACTGCAAATAAAGCAAGATAAGTCCAAAATCCATAAGTAGTAACAAAGGTATTTAGATAAATATCAATGTGAAGGACATAATCAATAAGTTGATGTAAGTAGCTCATTTTATCCCTAGGGTTAGGTTAGGATTGTTGATGATTTATCAAAAATCACTCATGAAATTAAGTGCCGAGGGTGGTCCCCGTTTTAGCTTGCCGACGTCCCGTGGCTCGTTCACCTAGCTTAGGCCGCCATACTCGCTGCAGCCATTTTCACATACTTTATACTTTCTTGTCGATGCTCTACCATCCGCCTGGCTCAATGTCATATAATTAAGAGTAGTTTTTAATTTGCATCAAACTAGCGATTTTATTCGGAGCAATCTTTATGCAGACCTTATTTCATTTGGCATTCCCAATTCATGATTTGGCTTTAGCAAAGAATTTTTACCAAGATAAATTAGGCTTTATATTAGGACGTGAATCAGAGCATGCATTAATTCTTAATTTTGGAACTCATCAGATCGTCGCGCATAAAGTTGAAGAACCAGTACCTGTACAGGAGAGTATTTACCCCCGGCATTTTGGTTTAATTTTCCTGGAGCAAGAAGAGTTTCAGACCTTTATTGACAGACTGCAGGCTCAACAGGTCCATTTTGAAATTCCCGTAAAAACACGCTTTGCGGGTACACGTATTGAACATCAATCCTTTTTCTTAAAAGATCCCAGTAATAATTTACTGGAATTTAAATATTATTTTTATGATTCTGCGATTTTTGGTGAGCGAAATTATAAAAAAATTGGGGACACGCTTCTCTAAGGCGCTAGTCTATGTTATTCCTACCGATTATTACAGAGCCGTAGACCGTATTAAATGAAGTAGTAATAGGGGAATGCTATAGCATAAAGCCCATATCAAGCTTCGGTTGAATATAAATTTTTATAATTCTACAATAACGGCCTTTATAGAATTCAGGTAAATCAAGGACGAGTGGTGCTACATTTTCTATTTCCTGTTTGCTTATTCCTCAGCGCAGTTTTGCTGTTCAGTATCCAACCCATGGCTGCGAAGGCTTTATTACCTGTTTATGGTGGCACTCCTGCAGTTTGGACTGTCTGCATGCTTTTCTTTCAGGGAGTATTGTTAGTTGCCTATGGATATGCCGCCTTATTGAGTGTTTTAAAAAATACTAAGACCTGGCGGATAATTCATAGTATTGTTTTGCTATTTAGCCTGAGCGCAATTCCTCTTTTCTTGAAGCCAGCGGTTATAGCTGGGGCACCTGAGTGGAGTATTTTATCTAATTTATTAACTCAATTAGGTTTGCCGCTACTGGTCCTGGGTGCCTCTGCACCTTTATTACAATTTGCCTACAGCCAGACCAAGGCGAAAGGTGCTGCTGACCCCTATTTTTTATACAGTGCGTCTAATTTGGGGAGCTTATCTTCTTTAGTTCTTTACCCTTGGTTAATCGAACGCTTTATCGGATTAAAGGGGCAATTTCACTGGTGGGGGATTGGCTATCTAATCTATATAGGGCTTTTAGTATTAGTGTTTTGTACTCACCGTTTTAATCCTTTGACCTCCGATAGCAAGGGTAGTGCTCCATGGCCTTGGCGGCAGATGGCATATTGGGTGTTTTTAAGTTTTGTCCCATGCAGTTTAATGTTAGGAGTTACTTTATATATTACTACCGATGTTGCTGCGACCCCCTTATTTTGGGTATTACCGCTGGCGTTGTATTTACTGACTTTTATTTTTGCCTTCTCATCCAAGCCTCTAATTTCTTTTAGCTGGTTGGCACAAAATTTTGTTTTATTTTTAGTGTTTACCGTGCTTTGTTTTATTTTAAATGCGAGTCAAGTTCGCGCGTGGCAGAGTATTTTATTTAATTTAGCGAGCTTTTTTATTCTGGCGGTACTCTGCCATCGGCAATTATTTCTAAAAAGACCCAAGCCGCAACTACTGACCTTATTTTATGTCTGCTTAGCTCTGGGTGGTGTTTTAGCCGGAATATTTAATGGTATTTTAGCACCACACTGGTTTAATCAAGTTTATGAATATCCTCTAGCCTTGTTACTTAGTTTAATTGCTTTACCCATAAGCTGGTCTGTAGAGGGGGATGGGAACGTAAAAGCTGTTTATCAACAACAATCAACGTTACAAACAATTAGTATTCCCGTTATCGTCTTGGCTATTTTAGTGGGCCAGTATTGGATTCCAGCTATCCTATGGCCTGGTGGGTTCTCGAATTTTCAAATAGGTGCTATTGTCGCCTTGGCGCTCGCTGCTATTTGGGGGCGAAGTAAAGCGACTCTATTAAGTTCATTGTTTATTTTATTTAGCTTTATTTTTTCTCCTTCTTTGCAAGGGGATAAGATTTTAGTGCAAGAGCGTAATTTTTATGGAGTGAAAAAGGTTGTTGATAAAGGAGGCGATAAACGCGCAGTGCATGCCTTAATTAGCCAATCAACCGTACATGGTTTGCAGTCTATGAGTGATCCCATACCCTTTGGCTTTAGCTCTTACTATGGGGCAATTCAGTCAGTTGTGATGGAGCTTCAACAAGAGTGGCCCTCGATGTCGGTCACGATCATTGGCTTAGGCATAGGCACTATGGCCTGCCAATTTCGCCATACCGATCGTGTTAAGATTATTGAAATTGATGAGCAAGTGATTCAAATTGCTAAAGATCCCCAATATTTTACCTATTTGCGAGACTGTCCGCCCAAAATCGAACTCATCAAAAATGATGGCCGTTTGGCGGTAGAGCAATTAAGGGATGGCTCGCAAAAGCTTTTAATCGTTGATGCTTTTAGTTCAGATGCTATTCCCATCCATTTAATTACGTTGGAAGCCTTTTCATTGTATAAGCAGAAAATCACTGATGAGGGGGCTATTCTGATTAATTTAAGTAATCGCCATTTAGATTTATTACCTGTTATTACTGCGGCAGGGCGTGCTTTGGATCTTATGGTATTGAGTAAAGTGGATCTGGGGAATACGGCATTAGGCCAGTTTGCTTCGCAATGGGCTATGTTGACTATGAATCAGGATTTAGCGTTTAAATTGATGAAGGGTAATGAATGGCATTTTGTGGCGAGTGGCAAACAGGTTTTATGGACTGATGATTATTCAAATATAATTCCGCTGTTGAAGGGCTAGGATAGCCTACTGACGCCATTGTGTGAATGTCTGCTACTTGCTTGGTGCGGATAAGGTAGTAAATTCTTCAGTGTTTTCTTGTTTTATACCTGAGAAAAACCAGTCTCTCAAAGAGAGTTCCTGCTCAATATTTTTTTTCAAAATACAGCGTTGGGAAGGAGGCTCATTACTTTGACGATGTGCTATAGCATCAATTAAAATAGTTTCATTATCGCTCAATAACACGCTTATGGTTTCAAGAAAATGGGTTTGTTGCTCTTCAGTTCTCATCCACTCGCCTATATTGCTTACATAGACGGTATCTATTTGTAGCGCATTTTCTGTTAATAACCGACGGATACGCAAGAATGATTCATGAGCGCAAATACTTTGTGTAAGTACAACGATTTTATCGCCTAAGGCTAAATTTCTAATATAGTTGTAACGTTCCGTTGTAAATAGCCAACTCGTCTCTCTTTGTTGTTCCAATGCAATTTCTTCAAGTACTTCGAAGTGGTCTGGATACTCGTCACTAACATTTAAACTGAATTTTATGCTTTTAGGTGTAATAAAGCCATGATAGGCTTTTTTTTCAAAATTTGTTCTTGAGCCGTCATACTTATTTTTTTTAACAAAGTGAGTCATTTTTTCAATGAACTCATCTTTATTACTACACCTTATTAAATATTTTAAGGTGTAATGCATAAACAATGCATTTTCGGGATTAATGTCACAAATAATCCCTCTAGATGATTCTCTTTGGGCCATAATATCGAAATTATGCCAACCAGAAAAACCGATATGGATGGATTGTGGTATTAGAGGGAGAGAACTCATTTGCGCAAAAACATGTATAAATCCATGTTCATTAGTATTTATATACACTCCTGCTTGATTCGGAAAGGGGAATCGAATTTCGTGATTATCCTGTTTGCGTAAATGTTTGGAAATGGGATCTTGTACAAGAAAAGAAGGTGCCTTATGTGGAACAGGGATATGATGAGGCATCCCTTCACGTAATAATTTATCTATTTTTAACGAAGACATGAAAAAGATACCGTGTACGTTAAATTTTTGCTCATTAATCTAACATAAGATACTTAAGGGAAAATTAATTACTGAGGCAATCATATCCTTCTACGCCTCGCTACAAGTCGGACGAGACGTAAGAAAATAACTGAACGGCGTGGACAAAGAAGGGGCGAAGAGCCCGTTGTTTGCAACCAGGTTTCCTTAAACGGGAAGTAAATCAGGTGCCGCGGGTATGATTGGGTCTGACTCTAACACTCTGCCAAATTTCCTTTCATCTCTAACCAAAGCTTACGATCTCCCGCACGCTTTTTGTTAAGCATCATATCCATGACGGCTTCAGCATTGGCTTCGTCATCCAAGGTAAGCTGAACTAAGCGACGGGTGTTTGGA
Organism: Legionella lytica; assembly: GCF_044626755.1. Lineage (GTDB taxonomy): Bacteria > Pseudomonadota > Gammaproteobacteria > Legionellales > Legionellaceae > Legionella > Legionella lytica_A. The sequence continues at coordinate 43,562 of NZ_JBGORX010000001.1, forward strand.
TCCATCGTAGTTTCACGTAATTGGATGGGGTTCATCTCTCCCAATCCTTTGAAGCGTTGGACGTTAATTTTTGCTCGGCTTGTTTGCGTTAAATGTGCGATTAAGCGATTCTTTTCTTCATCATCAAGGGCATAATGAATCACTTTTCCTGCATCAATACGATAAAGAGGAGGCATCGCTACAAACACATGTCCGGCTTGGACTAAAGGTTTGAAGTGACGTAAAAATAAGGCACAGATCAAGGTCGCAATATGCGCACCATCCGAATCCGCATCGGCAAGAATACAGACTTTTCCATAACGCAGACCGCTGAGATCAATAGAGCCTGGATCCACGCCAATCGCAACCGAAATATCATGAATTTCTTGAGAGGCTAAGACATGAGATGAATCCACTTCCCAAGAGTTTAGAATTTTCCCGCGTAATGGAAGTATGGCTTGATAGTCTTTATTACGTGCTTGCTTCGCAGAACCGCCCGCAGAGTCTCCCTCAACTAAGAAGAGTTCGGCTTGGCTGAGATCTGTTTGCAAACAATCCGCTAGTTTTCCCGGAAGAGCAGGACCTTGGCTTACCCGTTTACGTGCTACTTGTTTCGCTTGTTTTAAACGGCGCTGCGCACGATCTATTGCGAGAGAGGCAATTGCTTCACCTTGATTTCGATGTTGGTTTAGCCAAAGAGCAAAAGCATCTTTTACCACATTACTCACAAAGGCGGAGATTTGTCGAGAGCTTAAGCGTTCTTTAGTTTGTCCCGCAAATTGTGGTTCTTTCATTTTTACAGAAAGAACATGGTGACATGAATCCCACAGATCATCGGCGGTGAGTTTAACCCCGCGTGGTAATAAATTTCTAAGTTCACAGAATTCATTCATTGCATCAAATAAGCCGGAGCGTAAGCCATTAACATGAGTTCCCCCTTGAATGGTAGGAATCAAGTTTACATAGCTTTCACTAAAACCAAGGCTTGCGCCATCAGCCCAAACTAATGCCCAATCCACCGTTGCTTCATCACTTTTGAATTCACCTGTGAACGGTTCTTCAGGTAAATAGGTGCCATCGCTTAATGATTGATTTAAATAATCAACTAGCCCATGTTCATAACACCAGGTCGATACTTCATCGCTCGTTTTGTTAACGAAAGTCATTGATAAGCCAGTACATAGCACCGCTTTGGCTCTTAAAATATGGCTGAGGTGTTTTACGGAAATACGGGTGGTATCAAAATACTTGGGGTTGGGCCAAAAACGAATAGTCGTTCCCGTATCTCGTTTTTTAGCCACCCCTGTTTCATTTAATTCACAGAGCTTATCGCCATTTGAGAAGGACATTTGATAAACAATGCCATTACGTTTAATGGTGACATCCAGGCGGTCGGATAAGGCATTAACTACAGATACCCCCACACCATGCAATCCGCCTGAGAAGCTGTAGTTTTTATCAGAAAACTTACCACCCGCGTGCAGACGCGTCATGATGACTTCCACCCCACTTAATCCTATTTGAGGATGGATATCGACAGGCATACCGCGACCGTCATCTTCCACTTCAACAGAACCATCTTCGTGAAGGGTGACGGTGACGCGGCTAGCAAAGCCTGCTAATACCTCATCCACACTGTTATCAATGACTTCTTGAGCCAAGTGATTTGGGCGCGTGGTATCGGTATACATCCCGGGGCGACGTTGAACTGGCTCAAGTCCACTAAGGACCTCAATGGCCTGGGCGGTGTAATTTTCTGACATGACACTTACTCAAATATATATATTAGGGTTTATTTTATCATAGATATGGTAGAGTAGAGGAATATTCATAAGTAATAAAAGATATGGAACATCGGGTAGAAGCTCATTTACTATCAGTCGCATTCAAAGAACCACATAAAACAGTCTCCGCATTGGATAAGTTAAGCTTCGTGCTCCATCCTGGAGAAACCCTGGTATTGTTAGGTGAATCCGGTTGTGGAAAATCATTAACTTCTTTAGCCTTGATGCGTTTATTGCCACATACGGGTGTTTATGGCCTTGATAGCCAAATAAATGTTAACGGAACGGATATCCTCAATTTACCAGAACAGATGATGCGGCAATTAAGAGGCAAGCGCTTGGCAATGATTTTTCAAGAGCCGATGACTGCCTTAAATCCTGTGATGACCATTGGCGAACAATTAGCCGAAGTATTAAAAAGAAAGCAAACCTATTCAAAACACGAGTTAGAGCAGGCCATGTTGGCATTGCTTAACGAAGTAGAAATGCCACAACCGCAAATCAAAATGCATCAATATCCTCATCAGTTATCGGGGGGGCAAAAGCAGCGGGTAGTCATTGCCATGGCTTTGGCGTGTAACCCGGAAATTTTAATTGCGGATGAACCCACTACGGCTTTGGATGTTACGATTCAGGCGCAAATACTCGCTTTATTAAAGAAGCTCCAAAAGAATCATCAAATGAGTATGCTACTTATTACCCATGATTTAGGGGTAGTGAAAGCCATGGCTGATCGCGTTTGCGTGATGTATGCAGGACAGGTAGTGGAGCAATCAACTGCTTATGATTTTTTCTCCCAAGTGAAGCATCCTTATGTGCAACAATTACTGGCTTCCTTGCCTTCATTTGCCAAAAGAGAAGAGCGCTTATCGGTGATTCAAGGCTTTGTTCCTGCTTTGGATGCTTTACCCTCCGGCTGTCGTTTTCATCCACGCTGTCTTTATGCTTTTTCACGTTGCCATCAAGAAGAACCCCAATTACAAGAACAAGAACAACGTCTAGTACGCTGTCATTTATATCCAGAGCGTCAAGAGTTACCGGTTTTAGATGCAAAGAAAATTGCATGGAATGCTGCAGCGCATGAGGCTGAAACTATCTTGCAGGTTACTGATTTATCGGTTGATTTTATTCAAAAAAAAGGTTTTTTTAGTCGAGCTAAAATCTTATTTCCGGCCGTAGATAAGCTTTCTTTTCGTTTACAACAAGGAAAAACGCTCGCTATAGTAGGGGAGTCAGGTTGTGGCAAAACGACTGCCAGCCGTGCATTGCTGCGTTTATTAGCTGTGTCTGGGGGCTCGGTGCACTATCGCGGTCAGGATGTTTTATCGTTGCGAGGCAGGGCATTGAGAGAATATCGTAAAAAGGTACAGATTATTTTCCAGGATCCGTTTTCTTCTATGAACCCCAGGATGAACGTAGGGGAAATCATCGCAGAAGGCATGCGTGCTCAGGGGATGAAACGTTCTTTAATAAATAAGCGTCAAAAAGAGCTGTTAAACCAGGTGAATTTGCCTGCAAGCAGCTTGCACCGCTACCCCCATCAGTTTTCCGGGGGGCAACGGCAGAGAATCTGTATTGCCAGGGCTTTAGCGACGGATCCGGATATTTTGATTTGCGATGAGCCCACAAGTGCGTTGGATATTTCGGTGCAAGCTCAGATTCTTAACCTATTGAAAGAATTGCAGCAGCAGACCGGCATTTCCTATTTATTTATTACTCATAATATGGGTGTTGTTTCCTACATTGCGGATGAGATTTTGGTGATGAAAGAGGGGCGCGCAATTGAGTTTGGACCTTGTGAAAAAATTTTCCATCATCCCGAACATGCCTATACCCGGCAATTGCTCAATGCGGTGTTGGATATTGTTTAGAGCACACGATCTTATTTATTAATTTTCGAATTACCCTGCTTTGATACGGATATTCTCCCCTAATGAATAGTGCTCACGAATTAACCCCGGTGATTCGATATTTAAGTAATGATGGGCAGTTTAGTTTCATTGGAATGTACTGTAATGTAGAAGATGCCTTCTCAAAATTTAAATTCATGCAGTTAATAAATCATTAATAAAGATGATATATGATAGCCCTGCATTGCAAAGAAGCATAACCTGCCTCTCAATATAAATTTAATTCAGGAGTATTTAATGCGTAAATTATTTACCTCATGCATGTTTTTTCTGTTTGCGCTTATTTTTGCAACCGGCGCTAACAGCTATGGTGTTCATGAAGATCATCCTTATGATTTAGCACTTACCAAAGATGTTTATAAATTCTCAGAAGTGTATCAAATCAAATCCCCACTTAAAGAAACTTATCCGGGTTCAATAAAAAAGAGCGCATTTCGTATTCGTACCAACTATGACTTATCCAATAAAGAGGGTTGGCAAGCTACAGGGATTACCCGTGTAATTTCTATGGGTTCTCTCTATCCTTGGGCAACTGATATTGATATTTACGATACACGGGGAATAAAAATTGGCTTGATCGATGGCGACATGGCTACTCTGGAATCAGCTAAATTTAACCTGTACGAATATGATGAATCAGGTAATGCAAAGTACATTGGGAGTGCTTATGCAAATGCAACGTTTGACCGATTTGTTATTCTTGAATCTAATACCAATCCTCATCCCATAGCCGAGTTAAACCGCAATAAGAGCGAAAATAACTGGACGGTTTCCGTACATTATCCTGAAAAAATTGATGACCGAATTGTACGTATTTTTGCAGGTTTTGTTATTGACTTCGAAGATAAATTTTTAGCAACTCCTGAAGAACTAGCAAAAATGAATGCAGCTAAATAATTCAGTGAATATCAGGATGGCTAAGCCATCCTGATGATTTTTTAATTTACATCTTGAAAAAAATATAAATATCACAGAATATGCCGCTTAGAGAAAATGGATTTAAATAGGTTGTATCTATGGACCGAGCAGCAAAGGCATTGGTAAAAAATTATCTAGCCAATTATACGGATGTTCCTAAAGGCACAGGAAAAGTGATTCCACTGGTTGTTATTGAATCAATCGCGATGTGTGTCTCCCATTTAATCTCCATTTATTTAGTTCATTCCTTACACTTTACCACTTTCCAAGTCGGAAAATTAATGTCCGCTTTCTCATTAGGAACCTGCGTGGGCTCCTTAATTAGCGGTTATTTAACCACTAGAGTTTCTGTTGTAAAAGTATCTGCATTGGGGATATTTTTGTATGCCTTAGGATTTTTCTTTCTATCGTCCATAACGACCTATTCCTATTTGCTCGCCATCTTATTTTTATGCGGTATTGGTGGGGTTTTTATGATGATTGCAAATCTCACCGCCCTGATTAAATTGGCTGATAGCGATGCAATGAAAAATCGCATCATTGTGATTCAATCGGTAGTGTTTAATCTTTCTTTTTCCATCAGCAGTTTTTTTATGAGTTACTTTCAAGCAGAGCGTTTGAAGAGTCTTTTTCTGCTGTTTGGATTTCTCCTCTTATTTTCAGCTATTTTTTTACTGACTAAGGATGATGGCTTGGTGATTGAAAAAAGAAAAGTTGATCATGCAGTTAAAAGGAATTTGTCTGCTCTCGGTATGATCATACCCGTTGTGTTTGTTTATGGGATTATTTATTCACTAATTAGAATTTATTTTCCTTTAGAGGCCGTTTCACGCTTCAACAATCCATTTTATTCATGGCTGATTTTATCGCTCAATCCTATGATGCTCATTTTGCTCCAACCATTAGTAATCGGTAAATTACAAGCTAAGGGTAATTTAGTTTTGCTAAGTACTGGGGCTTTCTTTTTAGGAGTAGGATATTTTCTATTTGGAATCACCAGTTATTTAGTATTGAGTTTAATTTTTATCTTCTTTGCTTCCATTGGCGAGATGCTTTTCTCGCCAATTTCTAAAAAAATAGCAGCAACTTCATTTGGTCCTGGGAATGAAGGTTTGGGGCTGGCTACATGGAAAATGACCTATTATTTTAGCGGTGTAATTGGTGCGATTTTTGTAGGATTTGTTGGAGAAAGTTATTCGAATATAAATATCTGGAGTATTTGCATTCCCTTGTCGTTGTTCATTGTGTTCTTTGTATTTTGTTATGGCAAGTTTGTGGACGGGCTGTAGTCCGGATGACGTGACATAGGGGCTATGACTTTGGTAGTTCCTGATCGAGGGAAATTTTTACTCATAAGATTGAGGCGACTTTCTTAATGTTTTAATCGCACCTTTTTTAGACTTTTCATCTAACATCCTTTGTTTGGAGCGCCTGCTCCTTTTTTTCTTTTGGCGTTTTATTTTTTCAATGTGTTGTTGGGCTTTGCTTTTTTCATCACTAACTAAAGAGTGTATTTTTTCACAAAGCCGCATTCTGGCGAAATAACGGTTGTCTTCTCGGCTTCTGGATTCCTGGCATTTTATTTCCAGGCCCGAGGAGGGGTGTTTCAAGTAGACTGTTGAGGCGGTTTTGTGTAGCTTTTGGCCGCCTTTGCCGCTGCCCACAATAAATTTTTCGATGAGTTCTGCTTCAACTATATGGAGTTTATGCATTAACTCTGCGAGTTTGTCCCATTTTTCTTTGGTAACCATGAATGATGTTTTATTTAAAAGCTTGACTCTATGGTACTAAAATAAATAGGCTAAATAAAATGGCTTTATGTTTGGTGAATGAATTATTGTCGCGGCGTGACGGTGAGTTCGTAGTGAGACAAAGTCTGGCTGCGTGGTAATTTGGGTCTTTTGAGCGCACTATTCCAGTAAGCAGAGGCATATCCTAAAATAATTAAAGACTTTAGAATACATAGCTATCCTAATGATATAAAATGATTTTGCATCTATTTAATAGGTGGCTAACAATTAAAACGATGAGAATTTTTATGGACAGACTACGTTATTCCTTTTGGATAAAACTAATAGCGGTTTTTTTTCTTTGTAGTGGCGTGCAAATTGCTAATAGTACCAGAACCTATAGTAAGGATTGGGCGGTGGTAAACATTATTGGCCCTCTATCCGAAAACTCATCCTTTAAATATTATGTGGAACCTCAACTGCGTTTAATTGATAACGCTTCAGTTTTTAATCAATTTCTTTTTTTAGGGGGATTAGGTTATCAATTTAATCCAAACCTAATGTTCTTTGTCGGACCTGGTTGGATTTTAACAAAAACACCAGCAAATACTACGCACACAGAACAACGATGGTGGCAACAGTTAAACTGGCGTGTTGCGAGTGATGCTAATTTTAGCCTTAACAGCCGAACTCGCCTGGAAGAACGACGACAAAGCAATCAATCGCAAACGGCTGTTCGCTTACGTGAACGTTTGTGGTTAAGAGTCCCCTTTAAATGGCGGAATTATTCTTTTTCAACTTTTGATGAGTTTTTTTTCAACCTAAACCATCCTCAATGGACTTCACCTTACTTTTTTGAACAGAATCGAGCATTTATCGGAATTGCCAAGCAGCTTTCTAAATCAACTGTGATGGACCTAGGATATTTGCATCAAAGCATTCATTCACGTAACCATGAGACAAGTAATGTAATCTTGCTTAGCCTCACCATGATTAACTAAATTGAACTGAAATTATTCATTCCTTCATATTATCTTAAGACTACATGTGCTATATTTTCGCACTCAATGAACAATAAGATATAAGTATTCGTTATTTGAAGAGGATGGCTGCATGAAGATCACTGTGGGTACGCTGAGTTTTGATACCGTCCAAGCATTTACTGATCATTTGGAACAGACTTATGGACAGGTCCAAATTGCATCGAGAGAAGTACTTATTTGCTTAAAGTATGAGGGGCTTGAACCAGAGCATGTGATGCAGCTGCTTGATTTTATTTTAGATCCTGCGCATCCTCATACTTATAAATTACAAATAGCATCTTTAAAGAATAGTAGTACCCAATTAGTTTTTGATGATGCCTATTTGGCAAGTAAGCGGCGTAGATTAGCCATTGATTTTCAACCGCATATTGCAGAATTACCCCAGCTTATCCGCTCTTTTCCGCCTATTTCTTTCCCCATAAGAAAATCTAAGAAAAATTGGCTTGAAGGAACTCAAGGGGCAAGTTTAAATATACAAATTCCAGTAGAGAAAACCTCAGTCAAAGTACAAGCAAGGCAGCCTGTAGCTACAAGCTTAAGAAAACAAAGGGAGGGCGTTGTTGTTGATGGGGTTGCTCCAAATCCGTCTGTACCTATGGATACACTTGGCGAACTTGTAGACCGTGAGACGATTAATGCAAAATCAAAGCGTTTTGCCAATCGACTATTTAAAGATAAAGCTCCCGATTTACAACTCTTATGGGACCGACTGGTGGGCGTATCCACTGATAAAGCTAAGAAAATCACTCATGTACACACTGAAGCTATGGAACAAATTATTCGTTATTATCCTGAGTTTACTGATGGGGTGGTTTTGAATAACCTACCTGCCGGATTTTCTCTGCAAACGACCAATGAAGATGGGCTGGTATTATGCTATAGCTCTGAGCTGGAAAAGCAACATTTGGATACGATTACGCCATTAACGATTGTTCCTGAAGTGCTGGACCCAACCGTTAACGGTTCATTTGAGCAATTCACCTTACTTGCAGAAAATTTAGCAAATCGTGCACGTTATGAGACTGAGTTTTCTCATTTATTTGCACCTAAAATTGCAAAAGAAACACGTTTAAACGCATTAAACTTTTTTCTTGCGGAGCTGGAACCGAATCCGTTAAACCTACGGCGTATTCATAATTTATTTAAATTTTTACCTTTAACTACTCTTCATTACCATGGTTTAGCTTATGTATTGACTAATGCTGGAGTTGATGGGCTCGTCTTAGTTCTGCAGCAATTTAAAACGCTGCATGAACAAGAGCTTTTTAACGATTTACATCACTTATTTCTCGAAAACCCTGACAGCTATGCGGAGTTGGCAACCCTTAAGGGTATTGAGAACCTTAAAAAATTAGCAGAGTTAAGTCCAGAGCAATATACCTGGTGGTGCTCATTAGTAAATCAGCATAAGGCTTCTGGCGCGCGAACTAATTTTAATGAATTATTTGATGCTTATTCTTATTTTCTTACTGAATTAGGGGAGCTTGCTCGCGATTTACCTGCGAGTTGCCCGCTGATAAATGCTAAACATATGAAGCCTGCGTTAGATAGGGCTTTGTTTATTATTAAAAATTCAGCAGATCCTAAAGAACAGTTGGCACATCTTTGGGGTTTGGATTTTACGGCTGATTATGAGCAAGACTATCGCATCGTTTCTCACCATATGAAATTAGTTCCTGGAGAGGTTAACGCGGTAGCGTTTAAAAACTCCCGGGAGCTTTGTACTTTCTTTGCTGGCGAGCACAGTGCTGAAGAGGCACGCACCCAATTTTATCGCTTTATTGGTATACAGGATTGGGCTTATGGTTTGACTGTTTATGAAGATATTGAGATACAACTAAACGCAAAATATGGTCATTTAGGTCCTGAAGTTAGCTCTGTATTGCGAGGCATTATTCTGTTAACCACAACTGGAAAACGTTCTTGCACTGAGGAGGGTGACCCAGGTCCGGCAGTCCAAAATTTAATTGATAAAATGATCGCTGTTGCCAAAATTATCACTCCTGAAGCCGATGTAAAAACGGGGTTGATGCCTATTCTTTTAATGTGCCAGGGAACATTAGGAGCTTATGAGCAAGAACACATGCCTTCCTTGCATGAGCTAAATGCCTTATTCGACACCTTATTACTCAAGCATGGTTCAGCTATAGAGATACCTGAGAGTGAAAAGGCAAATTACATTCCGCTTATTTCCGAGAATAATGTGCACGCCCATAATGAAGCATTAAGAGCGCTATTGGATGAATTGGCTCCAGCGGTTGTAGAACCACAGGATGAGAGTGCTGTGACTGCTGATGCCCGAGTTAATTTGCTCGCGCTCATGACTTTTTCGCTAAACTCGCTCCATGCCTATGGGGCTCTTGGCGCTTCCTTCATTGATAGTTACCAAATACGCCTTAATCTGGAACAAAGCAAAACTACTGAGATTAATTCGTTTAATATTAATGTGTTGTTAAGACACTTACATCCGACCGCTAAGTTGGGCAGACACCTAGCAGAATGTTTTGCAGAAGAGCCTAATATTTTACCACAATTCATGATGTTACTGTCCTTAATTAGTGACGAGATTCCTGCATATAATGATGCGGCTGAAGTAGCTGATTCAGAGTTTGAAACTCAAGTGAAAATTTTAGCGCAGAATATTTTAGCTCTTTCGGAAGAACAGCGAACCCTATTCTTTACTCAGCTTACCGATATTGATATTGAAACATCTTATCGCTTGCCCTCTTTAGAGAATTTGCTGCAAATTGTTCAAGCGATCAGCGTTGAGCCAGAGGAGCTTAGGATTTTAAACATAATCCAGGATGCTTTACCTAATACAATAATAGGTAGTAGCGATGTTATGGAGCTAAAAAAGCCAGATCGTATCGAAGATTATGATGCACATCTTACTGCGGCTATAAATTCCTTGCAAACAGCAAACTCGGATTTTGACGATTACCTGTTGAGTTTAATCCCCTATGATAGCGATAATTTTGATGATGAATTCGAACCTGATTTAAGCACATCATTTGATGATCTTGCGCAAATCATTAATGCCCTAATTTATCTCAAGAATAACAATCCTAATGAGTTCCGTCGTTGTGTTAGCCGTTTAGCAAATGAACTTACATCTTCTTCTCAACGATGCACTTTTACCTCTGCACAATTAGGAAATTTGCTAAAAGGCTTTAGTGAAATAGCCAAAGACAATGTGGTTGCCCAATTAGATATTCTATTAAATGCGATGCAGAGCACATCGGATTATTCTGAAGAGCAATTCGATAATGCCATTGAGCAGGTAGCTAACCTCATGCAATACCACATAGCGGGTGTTATTGATTTTGCTAGCTATATGAAGTTATTAAAATTGTCATTTGTACATACTTTGTCGGTGATTACTTTATTTCCATTTGAACAATTAATAAAGATTTATGAATTATTCCCTAGCCAGTCTACGCAGGCGGATGCTTTATTTGATGCCTGGATGGAGTTGTTTAAAAAAATTAATGTAGAGCAAGTAGACAGTGTGTTTCTAGAACGGATTATTACCCAGACTCTCTATGTTCTGGATGTTTTTCCTGCCTCAGACAGCACTATACTCCCTTTAATGACCTCATTAATTAAAGCATGTACACCTGGACCTGCGGCGGAGTTACAACAGTATGAAGCACTACTCGATGAGTTTATTGAGAAGATTAAATCCCCCATTTTAAATGCCTGGATCAAGATACTCTCTGCTTATGGGCAAAATGTTACGGACGATAAATTGCCTTTGTTGTTTAAATTACATGAAGGCCTGCAAATACAAGAATTTAATTTAGCCGAGATGACCGCGTTATTTGATAGTCCTCCTTACCCCGATTTAGAGCAATTTATTGGTGTATTAAATGGAAGCGTCAGAGAATTTAAGACTTATATTGAACAATTTGATAAAGATCCTAAAAAAGGGCGAGCTGCGCAATATGATGCAGAGTTTGGCATTACGGTTACAAAGACTGCTGAGCAGGTGCTGCAAGAACAGTTTGACACGTCTCAAGTTGCACGCGTTGTTGCCGAAGTAAGAAATATGCTTGGGGATGTTGATTTAACTGCCCAAGAGCAATATGAGCTAGCGCAACAAATTACCTACATTAATGCCATTGGCAAAGAAGCTCCTTTAGAGATTAAAGGGCTGGGCATCCATAAGGATTTAACGACACTTTCTCGAGCGGATTTACGGCGAGCATCCGATTACTTGATTGCTACGATACGCCAACCGAATAGTTCATCTGCAGACAAATTAAAAGCTCAGCTAAATCTTCTTGCCGTATTGCGCGAGCAATATGAACGGGCAACAGGGCAAATTATTTATGCTCCGCAATTGGCGGCTGTATTGCAGTCACTAAAAAATGAGCGCGGCAATCTATTGATGCAAATTGCTTCGGAGCACGATGTTAGAGTGACTAATGCTCTGCTTGCCGTGATGCAATGGATTTATGCTGATGGGGGTACAGTTAACTTATGTTATGCAAGCCGAGAACACGTAACGCATGATTATTATGATCGTGGTCATAAAGATTTCTTTACTTCTGTAGGCATTGATTCCAGTTGTCTTAAGGCTGATTCAGCTTGGGGTACTTATAAGAAAGGGGGAATCAATTGCTCCACTATGGGTGATTTGGCTTTATATCGTCAATGCGCCAAGCAAAGACAAGAATCATTAATTGCTGAAAAAGATGGTCATTCATTATCTACTAATTTAATTCTTTGTGGCACTGATCTTTCGGCATTAAATGATAAACAATCCTTTAGCTTGACTGCTAATGAAGCAGACGAACACCCTGACGCCTGGATTTACCCACTGGTTAATGAGTTTATTAATCTGCCGCAGTTTAAAAACTTAACTAAGTCTAATGCCTGGAGTCAACGACAAGATTTTACTCAGCTAAGAGTATTTTTAGAGCAGCATGCTTCAACGGGTAGTCAACGAGCTAAATTAAAAAATACCTCTAATGAACAATTAAGTGTATGGATGGATTCTGCGGTAGCGGCTCAGCGTATGGTCGAAGGGGTGGAGTTTGAGGTCTTACATAAAGAGGCAAATATCTATATGGCAGTGCCTTATAGTTTGATGGCGGCACAGCAAGGGATGAGCATCGCTCAAGAGGTACAGCAATTTTTACATGCACGTTTAGAAAAAGAATATGTCGCTTTAGAATTGAAATTCCCTCTAAATCCAGTACGTAGTACTCTTGCCCAGGCATCGGTAAAAGATTTTATTGATGATCATAAAGCTGAAGGTCGCATTATTGGGCTATCTAAAACGATGAATTCGGATAAGTTAAGAGGACTATGTGAACAGTTAAATGTCACTGCCGTCAACGCTATTCCGACATGCCTGCCAGTTCAAAACGAATTAGTAGTTACTCCTACGAAACATGAAGAACAGTATTGTCAACTGATTCAAAACGTAATGGCTAATGCAGTAAATGGCCAGCCTATAGTACTCATTGCACAAGATGAGAATGAGGTTCGTTATCTTCAAGAAATGTTAACAGCACATTATGGTCCCGCACGTCCTATTGGGGTGTTGGATATAGAGAATAGGCAGTCTTGGTTGAGAACGGCAGGCAAGCTAAATACGGTGACGATAACTACAGCTGCCTCACTCGGAAGAGGTACGTCTTTTAATACAGACCTTTCCGAAGGATTTTTGACAATACAAACCTATCTTGATTCACCAAATCATATTCGTGAGTTTTTACGTCGAATTTCCACCTATGAGAAGCCCGGAAAATACACTGCTATTTATGAGTCTCAAGAGCTACTACGAGCCCGGTCTTGGAGTTATTATGACAATGCTGAACGTGAGCTTATGTTTGAAAACCTTGATCTATTGCGCCATAAACAACAAGAGGTTACGGCAATGCAACGTCATTATAACCAGACTGCTGGTGAGCTGTGTGATGTGGCGATGCAACAATTTGATGGTTGGCAAGCATTTTTATATTCCGTTTATTCGAAAGATGAGTGCTTACAATTAAGTAATGAATTGCTGGTGCTGAAAGATAATTTGGCTAGGGCTTTAAGTGAAAAATGGCAAGAATGCCTCTCTCCTCTGGGTCGACCAGAACTCTATCTTAATGCCTATGAGCGCCAAGATCCGATGGGGCAAAACGTTCTGCTGAGCGGTTTTCAAAAAGCCTTGCTTCAGTTTGAGCACGCAACTGTCGCGATCTGGAAGAACACCTGTGCTGCATTGCAAGACAAAGCGGCAAAAGTAGTGGAACTTGATTCTCTCGATGAGATGCGCTGCAACTATTTAGCGGAGGTATCCCTCAGCGAGCAATTCCGTTTGCATGAAATCGAAGAACGTAAGCAGGCGAATGTAACGCGGGTAGCAAAAGAACAAGCACAACGATATGTGGTGGCAGGATTAGACGTAAATGGTGCCATGATGCGTTACTCTGATGGTACGCTTGATACCTACAAAGCGGCATTTACTAAAAATCGCGTTAAATCATTCCAACAACATATTAGCCAGATTATTGCCACAGAGACCGTATTAAGAAAATCAATTCGCGATAATTTGTTAAGACAAATAAATTATTGCGACACCTTAAAGGACTTAATTTTATTTTTAAATTCCTACGAAACTTGGTTTGATGAGAACGATTTCGAAAGAAAATATGCCATGCAACCTGTTATCCAAGAGTTGCTCGAGGTGGTTCAGCAGGTAGGTTATCCAGAAGATGTTGATTTGGCTTACTTAAAAGATACTTATATTAATGATGTAGTCAAAGAAATTGCTGAGACACTGGAGCATAGCCTTTCATGGTCAGTTAAAGGGCGACGTGGTCTAGGATATTTATTAGAACGTACGGCAGTTACTGATGCGGCTAATGATATTTTAACTGCAGTTGCCGCATTAAGGGCTTCGCTGACTCCGGAGCAACGACAAGCTGCAATTAAAAATCTCTATAGAATTCTTATGCAGCATCAAGCACGATTGGATGGTTTATGGATATTTCCTTTGGGGCATAAAAATACGCGTGACTTGATTCAAGAAACCTTAGCCACATTAGATGGTTTAACCCTAATTGGCAATGGGGAGAAAACCCTGGATAAGTCCTTTATTCAAGAGAGTAAAGAACAGGCTGTTTATATGGTAATGCGTGATAAGTTTCATCTTGCACTAAGTAGGCTAGAACGAGAAAATACCCTCCTGCGTGGAGATAGAAGCTGGGGGCTAATTAAATCACAGCTCCTCGAAATACAAAGAAATAATGACAGTGTTTATTCCCTTTATGAAATGAATGAATTGATTGTCAATAAAATAAATAAGCTTGACAACGCTGGTGCCGATGCGTGGCTTTTAGCGCCATTAACTCACTTACGTGGTGAGTTAAATAAAATGTGGCATGAGTGTGAGCAACATCATCAGGAGTTAATGGATGAGAGTAAATACTTCAAGCTAAAAGCAAGCAAAATTAAGGCTCAGTTGACAGGAAAGAATAATTTTCATGTTAAGGATGTTAGCTTAAAATCGGGTCACAATGGATTTAGTGACTATCTGGATTTAGTGATTGAGGGCAGTGGTGTTAATTCGGCACTTAATGGCTTCCTTCGCTATAACTCTCAAATCCCTGTATTGAAGAAAACGCAAAGAGAATATGAGCGACAATTTGCCAAGGCTCTGGATTTGTCTGAACAACTCGCACAACTTAAAAAAGAACAATTACCTTTGTTAAGTTATAAGGCTGTAAAACCTGCAGACTCGAAATTATTTCCAGCTCAGTTTCAAGCTAGGGTCGATGCTATTTTGCAATTAAATGCTTATGTTAAAGGGGAAACACCTGAGGATCTGAGTGGGTTTTCCGCGCCAATGCAGGCTTTTTTCCAGGATAGGGCGCGCATCAAAAACTTCACTTTAGCTACTTTAGACTTGGATGAAATAGAACAAATCCAGGATGAAGATGTAAAATTAGATTTAATAGGTTTATATGAGCGAGCTGCTGAAGCTGCTAAACCTCGATCAATTTGGAAAAGCGCATTTTCTGCTGTGGTGAGTATCGTGCGTTATCAGGAATCTGAAGAGGATCGAGAGGAGCTTTTGGAAGAGCTTAAAAAGCATTGTCAAACGCAAGTTCAAAAAAACTTATTGCTTACAATTAAGAAACAACAGGATGCGTTGGCGAGTGCGCTCGAAGACTTTGAGCAAAAGACATTAAGCGAGGTAAATACGCTTAATGAGAAGTTAGAGTTTTTAGCGCAAAAAATAAATCAGGAAGAGGCTAAAGGCGGGATTTATTGTAAACGTTTTAAATCGGTCGCTGAATTTTATCAATTTGAAGCCCAGTTCCAGTCCCACTTGGCAAGTCAAATTCAACAGCAGATTGATACCCGCAGACAATACGAAGCCGAGTTGTTCTTGGATGATGAGGAATTGGAGTTTGATAATCCTTTCTTAGGGATGTCTTAACATTCTTGATGGGTATAATACGGAACAATTTTCTCCTTTGCGACGTGCTAAAGCACGTCGCTGCTTGTGCAAATTCTTCAGTGTGCAGCATAATCAGATTACCATCTCCTATACATCACAGTATCATACACCGAGATTTAGATTCAGGCTGTGCGTAGTCCCAGCGGACAGTAGCAATCCAGGATAAACAATATAAATTGTTAATTTCAGTATAATTCCTTTTGTATGCTTCTGATGGATAAGTATGGACAGATAAACCCGTATCTATGAGTTGTTGTATAAGAGGCAATTGCTCTAATGCGCATGAGGAAAGATAGGCACTCAATAACTTGAACCCCAGCTGGCAGGCTTTTTGACTCATATACAATAGATTTTCATCCTGGTGGTGCGAAAAGCTATTGCTTGCATTCATCCATTCGAGTAATGGACGAATCGCCTCTTTTGCCGTTTCTTCATTTTGTAGGTAATTATACATGAGCTGATCCCAGGTTTTTAGCATATTTAATAATGTACGTCGCTCAGCCAGGCAAACTGTTTGTAGTAGTTCGTAAGGAGAAGGCAGCACTAAAAATGATTTTAATGGTTCGTCCAAGTCTAGACCATGCTCTTTTAAACTTTCTACTAAGGATATAGGTAAGGGGGTGCTTGGATTGGTGGCACTATTAAATGCTTCGCAAATAAATCGGGCTTCTGGCCTTAATGAAAGGCCGTTTGTCTCAGAAGATACGAATAATATTTTTTTTAACCCCTCACGCACAATTTTTTGGTTGGTCTCATCATGTGGTATAGACCATAAGCTTAAGAGGCGAGCATAGGCTTCGGTTTCTTCCAGTAGAATTACTTCATGTTTTAGTATGCCGTCATAAAATTGCTGTAAATAAATCAACTTCTTTGGTTCAGATAAGGGGATATGCAAATCTAGGAAAAAGTTATCGAGACAATCCTTAAATCCTTGCTTTTTAATCCATGCATCGAGTAAATCAAAGCCTTGTGGACTTACGCGAACGGATATAAATGCCCAGGCTCTGTGTCGTTGTTGACGACTTAAGTTTCCAGGGCATAAGTAGAGTGGGGCGATGAACTCTAAAGAGGCTTTATCTAAATAAGGCATCAGACTTAATCCTAGTTCAGCATGCTTTTTAGAAAGCTTTACCCCTTTCTTAAAATGACTTAAAAAATTGCCTATAAGTTGCTTCATGGCTGCTTTATCAAGATAAGGCAGGACTGCGATGATGAATTGGTTGGGAAAGGGTTTCCAGCTCTTACCTTTCTCGGCATAATTAGCTAAAAAATATGCGCCATGTTTCTCAAGACATAGTGCCCTTTTTTCCTCAGACATCGATTCCAGAAAAAGACTTAAAATAGTATCAAGTAAACTTAAGTCAAATTTTTTGTACTGATTATAGCTACTTAAATTAGCCTCTCTTAAAAAGGGGAGAGAAAGGAGTGCGTCCACAATCGCGAATCTATCCTCAGCCGAAAGCAAAGTAATCAGTGCATATAAATTTTGTAAAGAGCAGGTGGTCAATAAAAGTGGTGTATTTATTAGGGTAGTGGTAATCACCCTAAGGAAATGTGCATTTTCTTTAAAATAAAGAAAATCCATCATGTTGTTAAAATATTTGATGCTGGGATTTTCTTGTTGCTCTTCACTTTCTCTAGCATTTTTGGCCAAGAGTTTTATTTCATCTGCCAAGGTTGTGAATAATTTTTTATGTTGATGCGGACTTGCCCACGGAAAATGCCAATAACTAATGCTATTACCCATTTGGATGGGATAAGACAGTTTTTTTCGCATGGCCATTACTACAAGCATAAATAATCGCTCGGGCTCAGCTAGAGGAAGTAAATAATCGTTTAATTTACTCTCCTCTGGAATCAACTTATTTTCAGGATGCTTTATCCAGAAAACCAGAATAAATCGCTGAAAGGCTCTAGCTTCAGCAGTGGATTGTTTAAAAAGCACATCGATGGCATCCGATTGAATCTGTGGGGCACCTGATAGAGCTAAAGAATAAAGGGTTTTAGGCGCTAGGTTTTTATTCTTTAAAGCTAAAACAAGGGCATCTCTTCCTGAGTTAAAAATGCGTGAGTGCATGATAAGTCCTTTTATTAAAAAATTTATCATAAATGGTAAAAAACTCAAAGTGTACCCATAGAGCCTTAGTGTGGTGTCCTCAAGGCTGCACAGCATCGTACATCAAGATTTCGGGTCAGGTTTCATACAATCTTGGCTGAAGAGGTAATCCAGGATAAACAAACTTAACTTCTCCAGTTTCGTAAAAGGCCTATCGAGTATCTCTGAACTTACACTTTGCTTGCCCAGGAAAGTCTATTTAAGTATCAACAAAAGCAAAATAAAATCTCTATGATTATAATGTGGTCATTTTTTATGAGTTACTACTATACTGAAAAGTATGAGCAAGGAATGCATCAGTAGTAACTAAGGTGAGTTCGAAACAAGGATAGTGAATGGAATTGACTCAATCGAAACAGGATGTGTCTGTAAAGGATGTCGTGCCGTTTAAGCCAGTTATCAAGGAGAAAGCTGAATTACACGAGACGGCTTATCCCTTATTAATTGCTTATTTACACGCGCTTCGTCAACATAATTCAGTACACAATAAAATAGATGAACTTAATGAAAGTGCACATGCTCGCCATAAATATAATTATACCTGCGAACATAATTTATTGTTCTTTCTTCTTACTACTGAACAATTTAAAAAGATTCGCGAACTATTTCAAAATCATAAAACAGCATTGGCTCGAGCATACATGGTGCTGCATTATATTAAAAAACGAAGTCATCATAAAAAAAGAGCAGCAAATCATCATTTTTTCCAGCACTTAAACGCCGTAAACGATGAATTGTCTAGGGTCCAACATAGGAATGATGAATCAGAGAATTTAGCGAAAAATCCACATCTTTTTTTCAATAAGCGTAGTCTTGATACAGCACAACGAAATCAAAATGGAGAGTACTTAGTAGATTCCCCATCTCTTGATTCCGCTACACTGCCTCAAGCCTACTACTGAGGTTACATTGCCATTGATGGCTCAGTCGCTAATTCCACATCCATATCCGCAGATACGTTTCTTGCAGATGTATTGGTGGCTAATAGACTGTTCCGTCTTAAGCCTTCACTAATCGCCGTACGAGTTGCTGGTGTTTGCCAAGCAGGTTGCGTGGTAACCGGGATTTGTACGGGAAGTACGGTTTGTAGCGTTGGGATAGGTGCTCTTCCTGGATTGAGAATCGCCTCTTCATCCACAATAGTTTGCAGTTGCTCGGAGCTAAGTGGTTGCAGTTTGCCCTCGTAAAAGAAGGGTAAAATACGTAACTTAAATACCAAACGAAAAGCATCCCACTTATTCGACAACTCGGTATAGCCATTGTTTTTCGGATCCACAAAGGCTGCTTTTAATTGGGATGGAGATAAGGTATTAATCTCACTGACGTGAGTGCGACGATATACCTTATTGTCTTCACCAAGAACAATTAGTGGTTGAGGCTGGCGATATTTCTCATCAATATCCGGCATGCTTTCTAACCCGCCATATTGAATTTGTTGGGGTATTGCATCCCCCATGAATACCTTATCCAGATCGCCTAATGAACATTGCATCCCTTCGATACAGGCTGCTTTATTGAAATGGTTATGGGGGGCATCAAAGTCGCCATCTCCTCCAGCAATAACGGGAGGGTCTTGGGGATTTGGGGTGGGATCATAAGGCTTTTTAGTGTAAACCGCGACCCGGTTTAATTCATCGTGTAGGTTATTGACTAAAATACTGCCTAAAGTGCCAAAGCGCTCAGGTAATATGGTTCGTAAGTCGCCCATAAATGCCCCATGGCCCGCTGCGAAATGATCCGTATAATAATGGAAGCAAAAATATTCCATGCTCAGTGAGAGAGCTTGATAGCGGTAAGAATAGTCTTGCAAGCTCTCTGTTGATAAACCATTGGGGGTATTTTCTAAGATGACTCGAATGCGATTAAATTCTGCACTATCAGATTGATAAGCAGGATTATCTGCGAGTTGTTTTAGCTCGTAGGAGAGGCGTGCATATTGCAGAGCAAGATGGTGTCCAATGGTATAAGCACGTACTGACCAAGGAGTAAAATGGGATAAATTCCGATTTAATATTTCACTATAATTATTAACGCGCAAAGCAAACATAATTTGTTGCACATAAGAATTGAGGGTTGAGGAAAAGGGAATATAGTTTGCACTATTAATTGTTAAAATCGTGTCGATTTCTTTTTGAGTGACATTTTCATTAGCAAATCGTTTGTATGAGCAAACCAGCTTTTGGGCTTGTTCGTCAGTAATTGGCATCTTATTTAATAATTGCCCTAATGTTTCACATGAGTCATCCCTGTTAAACGTTTCTTTAAGATGCTTAAAGTCATTCATCATGGGCAACTCATAAGCTACTTCTCGACCACCAAAATAATCACCTGACATACCTATAATTAATCCAGCAGGGACATTGTTGAGATTAATTGATATGGGCATGCCATTAGCATCAAGACCTTGAAGATCTATAAGCGGAGTGCCATCGGGAGCAGATTTGACATACGGGTTGTCCTTATATAACTCCATCCGTAGTCTAGTCGCATTACCTAGTTCAATATGTTCATCTGTTTCCATCGCAGCAATCTCCTTATTGTGTCTATTTCTTCTTCAACATACCGCACTTTTTTGACGATTGCTATCGTAATGAAACAAACAAACCAAAAGTATATCAATGCGAAGAATGATGTACTTGGAACTCTTGTTGTTTTGCGACTTTGAACGTAGGTCCCCTTCCTTCTAAAGGCGAAGGAGGGGATATTGAAGTAAAGCGCAGGAGTGTATCAAATCAAAAACGGAACGATTTTGTATGGCACCAACTCACAATATTTACTCCAATAATGACCGTATTTCTCAGAGCATCTTTGATCATCACGAAAAGCACGATCGACTAAAAGAACGGTTAGAAAACAAATATAGAAGTAGGGAGAGAAATTTTCAAATAAAGCAGGTACCGTCCAAAAAAATGTACCAGCAAGTTCAGGAATGTAATGAAAATGCCGAGCAACACCCCACCACCCCGAAGCGAGGAGGATTGTTTCTTTTTTAGCACCTTCAGTGGTTTGGTAGTGAGCTACTAAAGTAACTGGTTTTTTACCCCAAACTTTACAATTACCATCAGTTGCTCGGGTTACTAACCGTTGCTTGTCTGCAAGATAATTAATAATAATTCCGGCTGCACCTAAAATGAAGAAGGTCGCTGCTAACCAAGGGCTTAATTGGATGGGATGTAATACTAAGTACATGCTTGGTGAGGTATAGATACAAGGAACCCAAACCAGACAACCCCAGCAAATATAAAAACCAGCCCGATCGTGCATAATGTCTAGAGAACGTAAATAACCTTTTTCCCAGAGATAGAATTTGCCTAAATAGATGAACTGTAAGGCTACAGAGACGAGCATGGAATTAGAGATACCACTTAATTCACTTTGTTTAGCACAATAAGAAATCAGGAATAATCCCCAGCTCATCATACCGAAACGGCAAGTAATAAATTTCTTAATGCTAAAACCTAAAACCTTGGGATAAAGCTCGGTACCCCAGTAGTAGTCAAATATAAAATTATTGGTAATACCTGAGTCTGTGCTTGATGGAGCAAAACGTCCTTTCAGGTATAAGAACAGACAAACGACAAGACTAAAAATGTTTAATGCGCCGAATAAGGCTCCCAAATTGTCATAGAGAATGGTCGCGGGGAATAAATTCAAACCAAAACTAGCTACACAAAAAAGCCCCATGGTGGTAACAAAGGCTAAAGGACCATTTTCTTTATAGGTAGGTATATTGCCTTTAGGAGTAATTGGGCCATCAAATGCTTTACCGGGTAGCAAACGCATTAAGGCTAATTGAAAAACGATAAAGGCAAAAATAATTTTCCAGGCAGTTGCTGAGCCCCAAAAATAAGGCTGCCAGACGTTGTAGATGGTTTGAAAAAAACCTTGCTCATTCATCAGGCTCCAGAGTGTGGATAAGGAGCCTTTAAGTTCCGTATTGGTATACCACATGAGCATGACAAAAATGGGGCAGGTAAGAATTAACAGCAATGGTCCCAGAGTATTCCGAATTTTAAAATACATATGCGTCCCTACATTAGTTATGGAGGGATAAGCGTATCATAATAGGGGAATTTTAGGCTACAATTATGGCGTTAACTTTTTAAGGATAGATTATGAACAAAATTAAGTATAAAGGAGTGTTCGCTCTAGGAGTGCTTGCCTTATTAGGAGCATCCATAAGTCATGCCGCTACAGTGACTAGTGAGGTAACTAATACAGCAGGTGCGGTATTAGGAAAAATTATTTTTGAAGACAGTAAATTTGGTTTATTAGTGAAGCCACAACTTTCTGGTCTTCCTGCAGGTGCTCGTGGTTTTCATATTCATCAACATCCTGATTGTGGTGATCATGCTATGAAGGCAGGTGGGCATTTAGACCCCGCAGCAACCAATAGTCACCAAGGTCCTTATGGACAAGGGCATTTAGGTGATTTGCCGGTGTTAGTAGTGGATAGTAAAGGCATGGCCAATACACCTACGGTTGCTCCTCGTTTAACCACCAGGGACATCCAAGGTCACTCGGTTATGATTCATGAAGGTGGCGATAATTACAGTGATAACCCAGCTTTAGGTGGCGGGGGGGCTCGTATTGGTTGTGGTAAAATTTCTGCCTAGTTGTACGCTTAATGGGACAACATTAAGAATATAGCTTTTAGAGCCAGAATTTGCCCATTCCCATGGTCAAGCTATGGGAATTTGGCCATGCGTGGAAGCATAGCAAAAGGATAGGCTACATACAGAGTTATGTCATCCTTACTATGTGCCTCTACGTTTTAATACTTTATTCGGGGCATTCTCAACGGAGGAGTGATCATAAGCTGACTCTCCATGTTCAATAATGTCAATGCCTTGGATTTCTTCTCTCGGACTCGTACGGATGTTCATGATGCTTTTTAATAAAAATAAAATTAATGTCGTACCTGCCACTGAAATCGCAATAGCAACTAAAACCGCAATCAGTTGATGCCATAACAGCAGATAATTTCCCGCAAGCAAACCATCTTTACCTGCTGGATTTACTACTGAATTGGCAAAAACACCAGTTAATAATGCCCCCACCACTCCAGCAACTCCATGACAAGCAAAAACATCTGCAGTGTCATCAATTTTTTTGATGTTATTTATGTATAACAAAACAAGTTGAGTGATAATTGCACTGAGGCTGCCAATCGCAATTGCGCCCATAGGAGTAACAAAGCCGCAAGCGGGGGTAATCGCAACTAAACCAATCACGGCCGCAGCTGAAGCACCTACAGCAGATGGTCGAGCTTTTCTGAGCCAGGTGAGTAGGGTCCAGGAAGTGACGGATGCACTTGCGCCAAGCATGGTGGTAATGGCGGCATTGATAGCAATTCCATCAGCAGCTAAGGCTGAACCGGCATTAAAACCAAACCAACCGAACCAGAGTAATGAAGCACCAAGTACTACAAAAGGAATGTTATGAGGTTTGTCTTTGTTGTGTAATGACTTAAGTCGAGGCCCTAAAAATAAAGCGGCGACTAAGGCTGAAAAACCAGCACTGATATGGACGACCACACCACCGGCAAAATCAATTGCCCCAATTTGTGCTAACCAACCGTTAGGCCCCCAAACCCAATGTGCCAGGGGAACATAAACGAATAAACTCCATAAGCTGACAAATAAAAAATAGGCGGCGAATTTCATGCGTCCAACAAATGCTCCAGAGATAATGGCAGGAGAAATAATGGCAAACATCATTTGAAATAACATAAAGAGGGGAGGTGGAATGCTGCCATTGCTTTGATGAGCATCAACTAGATGGGATAAGCCAAAATAGGTGAAGCCCCCAATCCATTGGTTGTGTTCACTAAAGACTAGCGAATACCCTAGAATAGCCCATATCAAAGGGATAATGGCTAAGCAAATAAAGCTCATTTTTATTGTATTCAATACATTTCTTTCGGGGACTAGTCCCGAGTAAAAGAATGCTAATCCTGGAGTCATGAGCATGACAAGGGCACAAGAAATTAACATCCAGGCGATGTGACCTGTATTCATAATTTACCTTGAAAAATCAGCGGTAAGGAGTAACTTACGCCTAGATAAGCGAAAACCGAACAACTATTAATCAATATAGACTAATAATTTAGTTTTACCATTTTTGTAGCTTACTGATTAAAGATGCAAGTCTGATTGCTTGCAATCATGTTTGCATTTATTAAGTTTAAAATCCTGCAGGTTTATTCGTCATTAAATAAAATACAATAATTAAACTAATAAACGCCGGCCAGCCCAAGCAAAACCAGTACTTAAAGTAACGGTAGTAAATTGGAGGTAGTACGGCTTTATTTTCTTCTGCTTCAACCGCAAAATCCCGCATTTTAATTTGTAAATACACCACCGGAAACCAACAACAAGCTGCAATCGCATAACCAATAATTGAACCCATAACCCATAAAGAGGTCCAGGTATAGCCGGCTAAATAAACCATCCATAGGCCGGTGAGTGGTTGGAGTAAACCGGAAGTCCCGGTAAAGATCCAATCAGCTAAAACCACATACCGTGTAGTTGCGGCAATGACCTGGGTGTTCCCTGTGCGATGACCATAGAGCATGGTGCAAGCAGTGCCTATGCCCGTGCCAAAAAGTATGGTCGAACTTAACACATGAATGAATTTAAGCCAAAAATAAAGCATTATCGATCCGACTCCAAAGACATAGAAACCAATATAGCTGCCAACAGTGGAATGTTTTTTGCCAAAGGAGCAAAAGGTTCAAACCACAACGAGGGAAGCTTCCACGTAAGTATGACACTATAGCTTATTATCAATATAATTTGTAATAGCCCCACTCTCGTCGATTTTGAACACAAGACGGCTACACCTAGTGCTGCATCCAGAATACTTGCTCCATAAAATAAAATGGGTTGCCAAAATTCATTAACACCAATTTGTGCCAATAATTCATAAGATGAGGCTCTAGGATAAATGAATAGGCAACAAATCGCGGTGAATAGCCAAATAAAGGCAATGCTAAATTTTAACACAGGCTTGAGAAAATAAAGCCGCGAATGCCAGCGATCTTGTATTGAACTGGGATGGCTATAGAGGCCGGAGGTAAATTCTCTCGGGGTAAAACCAATGTGTTGGTGAAACTTTTGGGTTTCCTCACTACTAGTAACGTTGTTCTGAAAGAGTAACTTATAGGAGTCACTATTAAAAATGGAGTAGGGGATGCGATCACCAATCCATGCTCCCAAACGAATTAAGGTTAAAGGAACATGAATTAATTTAGTATTTGAAAAACCTAACCAGGTACGCATCTGAGTTAAAATATTAGCTAGGTTAATGCGTTTTGCACTAACGGCATTCAAGATTAAATGGTGATCCGAGGGTTGCTCCATCAGTCTGACCACAGCCTTCGATAAATCTTCTAGATAAATGGGTTGAAATTCTTGGCTGCCCTTATCGGGTACGGGAGTCATCCAGGGAAGCCCCGCTAAACCGCGGAATAAAGAGGAGCCCCCATAGGAGCCTCGCCCATAAACTAATGAGGGGCGTATGATAATTGATTGAACTGGCAGTGTTTGTAAATAATCATCCGCCGCTTTCTTACTGGTCGCATAAACTACATCGGATTGCTCAATGCCTAATGCGGAAATTTGTATAATCTTTTTGACCCCAGCACTGACGCAGGCATCAAATAAGGCGCGAGGAGTATGGTAGTGAATTGCCCAAGTTACTTGCTCTTTGGGATGATAAAGAATACCGACACTATTAATTACTACATCGATATTGGTTAAACGTTCACTCCAAATTGCACTG
The DNA here is from genome assembly GCF_044626755.1 of Legionella lytica. Taxonomy (GTDB): domain Bacteria; phylum Pseudomonadota; class Gammaproteobacteria; order Legionellales; family Legionellaceae; genus Legionella; species Legionella lytica_A. The sequence goes on from NZ_JBGORX010000001.1 coordinate 69,291, forward strand.
GATTGTTCGTGAATAAAGTCACAAGGAATAATGGTTGCTGTTGGAAATAAATTGTGCGTATAAGCGACATCACGAACACAGCAGGTAACTTGATGACCTGAGGCAATTAAATCGGTAACAATTTGGGAAGCAATAAATCCTGAGGCACCAGTAACCAATACATTCATTCTTTCTCTCCTGGTACTATAAAAAGTTAAAGTATATACAGCAACGATTAATAAATATATCTGATGATTTGGTAGCTAACTGATCAGCGATGGTCTATGCTCATTTAAGAATAATTATTAATCAAAGGAGTGATACATCATGAGTTATTCTTTATTGAAGCGCACGGGAATAATCGCTGCTGCTGCTTTGTTCTCTTTTTCTGTATTTGCTGAAGATGCTAGTCCTAAAGAGGACTTTGCGAGCATTTGTACTAATGCTTGGATGGAAAAAGCAGATGCTGCCAAAGATAAAGTGGACTTCAAAAATTTTGGTGAAAAATATTGCGCCTGCGCTGCCGCACAACCTTTAGGTAGTGATGAAGCAATACAAAAAGCAATTCAAGTATGTATGTCACGCACTTTATTGCATGATGCATTAGATGCAATGGAAGATGATGTAGGTTTAAGTAAAGCACAAGAAAGCGATTTCCTTCAGTTTTGCCAGGATCGATGGAACCTTATTTATCCTAACCTCAGTGAAGAAAATAAAAAGGTAACTATGGCTTATTGCGAATGTGCTAAACCTAAAGTTATGGCTTTGATTAAACAAGCAGACAATTTAACTGATAAGCAATATGATGAAGGTGTTAATGATGTTGCCGCAGCATGTTCTGCAGATGCGTTAGCAGAAAAACCAAAAGTATCAGCTTCTGCACCAGCAACTCACTAAGCTTGAGTGCGAGGATGTAAGCGATGCACCTCCGTGCGCCAACACTGAGGTGCTTTTTTTTAGTATGTTCGTCAGTATATGAACTAGTTCTCCCCAGGTAATTCTCCTGCGCGTGAATTCTTCCGCCCGAATTTTCGCGGCTTTGACCGGGGTCCATCCCATGTACATAAATGAGCTTACGACAAATTAAGAAATATCTTACAAATAAATTAGTATTTTCGAACACGTGCTTTTAGAAATACTAGCTATACTGTATCTGTTTGGCGCGGCTGGAATCTTGGCTGGACATTAACCTGCAAAAGATTGCAGCTGTCGCACAAACACGAACCTATCGTTTACCTTTCAAAATAAAACCTAGCTCTCCTGGTTCTGAGTAAATATCATTATTTTCCATAGCGAAATCTTTTGGATGTAGCTTAAAGGTATTCAAGCTAGTAAAGAACTCTACCTGAGCACGTTGGTATTTTTCTTGAGCCATTGCCATTCTAAGCTTTGGTTCATTAGTAAGTTCTCCAAAGTATTTGCATGCCATCATCACTTTTAAAAGAGTAGGAATTGGTAATTTTGTAAAGATGTTAAGCCAAAGTTCTACGGGAAGTGTGGCCGCTAATTGTTCCCCATTTTCTGCAGATGGATTATTAAATACTCGGGGAGCCAATGGGGTTGGTTGATAAGATTTTGGAAACAAGGTTGCTGGCATATTCATGAATTGAATATCTCCTCGGATGCTCGTTAGAGGCTCATATATCGTTGCTTGGCGCTGCAAATTAAGTTGGAATAGGTCCTCATTGATGTTAACTGCGGGAATGGTGTCTATCCTTTTTATGTCGAATTCGGGCATCTGGAGTATCGCTTTTTCCAAATCAAAAACTTCAGTTTTTGATTTTGCATTGAACCCTAGAAGGCTCCAAAGATATTTCAATGCATTATATAATTTTTCTAACATGTTTTGATTTTCTCAGCACTATTAAAAGGCAAAGATTAACACACCCCCTTATTTTGTTCAATTAATAATCAAAACCGCTTTGGGAAAGCAGCTACATAGACCGGATATATGATTAATCCGGTCTATATTGATTAATATTGAAATGTTAGTCCGCTTTGTTGCGTTGGTTGCAGAGAATATTCTTCGTTGGAGGTAAATAAATTCACGCTGATCGGTTCTTTTTCTGATGCCTCTGTTGGCTGAGGGCGAGCACCCAGAAGTAGAGACATTACAGAGGGTGAATCATTCAATGGCTGATCAACTGTATTAGTTTTTTGTGTTGTTGTAGAGACAATGCCTTGCTGTTTAAAACGATATAAATTGCTTAAAACTACGGTCGTTTCCAGTACCATCATGGCAATGCCGATTGGTGGGGTTATGCTAAAACCTAGAGCAATAAATAATCCAGATGCAACTAATGTAATAGTTGAATTATAAGTTAAGCTCACAAAATAGTTTTGCATAATATTTTGTTTCCCTTTCTGAGCCAGATCCAATGCTGTTGCGATAGGGAATAATAAACCTTGCTGTACGATGATTCCGGCAAATTCCTTGGTGCTGCTGTCGCCAATCTTGGATTCCACAGCAATACCTATATGAGCACGGGCAATAGCCGCGGAATCATTGGCTGCATCGCCTACCATAGCGACTTTAAATCCTTTATCTTTTAATTCTTGAATGTAATTAGTTTTAGGTCTTGCTTGAGTGCTTACTCCATCTGCATTAGCATAAATATTCTGTTCATCAATACCTAATTGAACAGCATATCGTTTCGCAGTTTCCAGAGATGCTCCAGTACAAATATGTACGGTTTTACCAAGCTGTTTTAATTGCTTGATGGTGTCAATCGCATCTTCACGTAGAGTATCCATTAAGGCGATTTGCCCAATTACACTATTGCCATGCACAATATAAGTAGAACCCTTTCCAGAATCATTATATGGTTCATTGATTTGACTAATGCCATTTGCTGAGAGCATGTCCGCAGTGCCTACGATAAACCGCTCCCCATTGATTAGCGCTTTTATGCCTGAGTGATGGCTTTTATCGATATTAGTGATTTCTAATGGTTCATCACTTACACCCTCCTCATGGCTTTGAATATAATCAGCGATGGTTTTGGCAGCTGGATGATCGGCGTTGCGTTCTAATAAGGCGATGCGGGCTAATAGCTTTCTATCACTAATTTGCAGGTCGCGTACTTGCATTTTACCTTGGGTAAGAGTACCGTTTAAATCAAAAACGATGGTATCAATATCAGCGGCTGCTTGTAATGCGGCACCATTACGAAATTGAATCCCTTGTTCCGCTGCTTTGTTCATGCCAATTTTAACTGCCATTGGGGTAATTAAACTTAAGGCACAAGGACATGCGCTGACCAGAACAGAGATAACACATTGAATGGCTGGGGCAATACCAAACAATGAACCAATAACGATGCCGGATACAGCGGCAGTGATGAGTAGGCCTGGAACAAAATAATCCAAGATTTGATTGGCAATTAATTCAATAGGTGCTTTTTCATCATTAGCGTCCTTAATGTCTTTGGCAACTAAAGAAAGATAAGAATTTTTATAAGTTTCAGTAACACGCATTTCTAGCGAAGGAATATGCTCGGCTAAGCGCATGCCAGACTTTACGGTAGCTCCAGCTTTAAAGCTTTTTAGTTCAGGAGAGCCATCGATGCGAGTGGTATAGAGCAGGGCATCTGTAGTTAATATACCATCAACAGGAATTACAACGCCTTTTTTGATAACAATGAGATTGTCTGGGACTAATTTTTTAACGGAAATTTTTTTATCTTCTTCGCCTTTTAATAAGACTTTTTTAGGAAGGCAATCAAGGATATTTAATTGATTATTGATTTGATCAATGAGGCTATGTTCAATGCCTTCTCCTAAATGCCAAAAACCTAACACTAAAGGAGCGGCTTCAAACATCATGGGTAAGCCTGGAATCAGAACACTGGCAATCGATACAGCAAGAATGCTAAGCGTGCTAATGGTATATAAAGTTGTCATATCCCATTTGCTGTGAGGAAGGCTGTGGCCTCCATTGGTGGTAATTAAGTTTTTAATTTGTGCTGTGGTCAATTTCAGGGAGCTGGAGCTCTTGCTGATTTCGCTCAGCTTTTCTTTAAATAGAGCTAAGTCATTAATGGTAACCTTTCGACTTTCTCCATTTGTATTAATATAAAACAGTTCATTTTTGCAAAATATGTAGCTATTAGGTAATTCGCCAGGCTCTTTAGGCAATTCAGCGAGCTCATGAAGGTGGCACTCCCTACGAAATGAGTTCCAGGCTGATTGGTAAACAGTGTGCCCCAGGTATAATGTCATCAGAGAAGTAAGTCCGGTGATGGCATAGTAGGCGGCAATCGGTATGCTAAAGCCTCCGACAGATAAGACGAGCAAACCCACGCCCCAAAGTAAACCCAATGTGGCTTTTAGCCAATGGTTCTCATGGTGATCTCCATGATGATGGTCATGACTATGCCCATGATGGTCATGAGAATGGTTATGGTGGTTATGTTTGTCATGGTGATGATGCTTGGAGGTTTTATTTTTCTTACTCATATGATCACTTAGTGGACGGTTAGGGGCAAATGAAGTCATATCAACTCTGAAAGTGTTATAGTATAACATTTCGGTGTTGAAGGACAAGGTACATTGAATAATTTTTATATTAAAAGTAATTTTTACAGCAGAATTCGTAACTTATAAGATGAGCTTTTTACACAGGCGATATTTGGTAGGCTTATTTGGTGTTTGTAAATGTTATCAAGCCAGGGTAATTCAGAAATGGTGATTAGGTAAACCTGGTTGCAGGCAACCAGGTTTTTGTAGGATTATTGTGAAATTAATTTAATCAGATCTGCAACCGCAGTACTTAGGGAAAGTTGTTGGGTTTCACCCGTGGCGCGTGATTTATATTCCACACAATTTTGCTCAATATTGCGGTCACTCACCACTAAGCGATGGGGTATACCAATTAAATCATGGTCAGCAAAGAGGGCGCCTGCACGCTCATTTCGATCATCAAGTAATACTTCAACTCCAGCATTGCTAAGTTGTTGGTACAGAGCTTCGGCCTGGTCTTTAACTGCTTGAGATTTATGTCCATTCAAGGGAATAATTACTACGTGGAAGGGGGCAATATTTTGTGGCCAGATAATCCCTTGTTCATCATGGTGTTGCTCAATTGCTGCAGCAACGACACGAGTGATACCTAAACCATAACAACCCATCATTAGGGTTTCTAATTGACCTTGCTCATTAATTACTGAAGCATTCATTGCTTTGGCATATTTATCGCCTAACTGGAATACATGGCCCACTTCAATACCACGACAAGAGCACAGGGTACCTTGGCCATCTGGGCTTGGATCACCATCTTTCACATTACGTAGGTCATAGGCCTGGTAAACTTCAATATCTTTGTCCCAAGCAGCATGCTGGTAATGTTTGTCCGCCTGATTTGCACCGCAAACAAATTCATCCATCGCAAGCGCCTGGTGATCGGCAATTACTGGAATTGATAAACCAATAGGACCTAATGAACCAATCGGAGCATTTAATGTTTTTAGAATACTTTCTTCATCAATAAGTTGTAATGGTGAGGCAATGAGAGGATGTTTTATGGCTTTTACTTCGTTAAGCTCATCATCGCCACGTAACACTAATGCAACCATAGGATGTTCTTTACCGCGCACAATTAATGTTTTGATCATTTCGCTGTTGGCGATATTTAAGAACTTAGATACTTCAGCAATGGTTTTTTGTTTTGGTGTATCAACCAATGCGATTTTTTGCGTAGTAGGCTGCGTTGATTTGGCAGGTTTTAGACTAATGGCTTGTTCTATATTCGCTGCATAGCTACTTACATCACTATAGAAAATCAAGTCTTCACCAGAATCAGCCAATACTTGGAACTCATGAGATGCAGAACCACCAATAGCCCCGGTATCAGCCTCTACGGCACGATATTTTAGACCCATACGATCAAAAATACGGCAATAAGCCTGATACATATCTTGATAGGTTTTTTGTAAGCTTTCTATGCCTAAGTGGAATGAATAAGCATCTTTCATAATAAATTCACGCGCACGCATTACCCCAAAACGAGGTCTGATTTCATCGCGGAATTTAGTTTGGATTTGATAAAAGTTTGCTGGTAATTGCTTATAAGATTGCAGCTCATTACGCATAATGTCGGTAATTACTTCTTCATGTGTTGGGCCGTAGCAATATTCTCTTTGGTTTGAGTCGGTCATGGTGAGTAACAGTCCCCCAAAGGTTTCCCAACGTCCGGTTTCTTGCCAAAGTTCAGCAGGTTGTACTGACGGCATGAGTACTTCCATGGCATGGGTGCGATTCATTTCTTCACGAACGATCTGTTCTATTTTACGAAGTACCCTAAGTCCTAGAGGCATCCAAGTATAAAGACCTGAGCCTAGTTTACGGATCATCCCTGTTCTCAACATCAATTGATGAGAAACGATTTCAGCATCGTTAGGAGTCTCTTTTAGGGTAACTAAAAACCATTGTGACGCACGCATTTCTGCTCCTGAAAGTAATTTCGTAAATTCAGGCATTATATACCCAAGAAATGCCAAAATACTATTAAAGCAGAGGATTAGGGATGCTGTTTTTCTTGATTTTTAAGGTGAGTTACAGGAGTATTCGTTTTTTGTATTTCGCCTCAATCCAACTCAGTGCTGAGTTTATGGGGATGTCGCGCTTAAAAGGATGTACTATGATAAATTCTTCAATGAGTATTTATTATGCCCCCGTCAATTATCGGACTGTAACCCGTGTTGCAGGCAATACTATTGCTAATGATGGTTTGCTGAAGGCATTAGTTAAATACGGTACTCGTTCTACCTTATCTCCCTATATTGCGCATCCTCACTTTTTTGATGATTTTAAAAATAATTACGAACACAATTCTCCATACAAAACCTTCTCTCCCATTATGCAGGGCGATATCCCAGCCTTGAAACAGTCGAGTCTTTACATGCAGCCGGATGTTCTGATTAACAAGATGGCTTGGTCTAGAGCCTTTATGAGTCCAGATTCATTTAGTATTTGCGGACTAGTACATGCTTTAGCTGGTATGGATACGGCAGAGGAAGTGGCGCAATTAGTTCAAGCACCTTTACATGATTGGGATGCAATAATTTGTACTTCCGTTGCATCCAAGCGCGTTATGGAAAATTTATTTAGCCAATGGTATGACTATCTAAAAATCCGTTATAAAGAATCGTTAAAGAGCAGTTTACAATTACCCGTGCTCCCCTTAGGGATTCATCCTGAAGAGGTTTCGGCTCCAGAACTTCATGATGTACATCGTAACCGGTTTCGTAAACAATACGGTATTGCGCAACAGGATTATGTCGTGCTCTTTGTGGGGCGTTTATTTTTTTATGAAAAAGCACACCCTATTCCGATGTATTTGGCCCTAGAGGCTTTGGCACAACGTATTGGTTCTCAACACCGAGTTCATTTTGTACAAGCAGGGTGGTTTGATAAGGAAGAACATAAAGTCCATTATCAAAAGGCAGCCCAATTATTTTGCCCCTCGGTAAGAGTACACTTTATTAATGATTTGGATACGGAAGCAAAGAAAAAAGCGATTTGGCCTGGCGCGGATGTATTTATGTCTTTATCAGACAATATTCAGGAAAGTTTTGGGGTAACACCTTTAGAAGCTATGGCGAATAAATTACCGGTAATTGTTTCTGATTGGGATGGCTACCGAGATAGCGTTCGGCATGAAGTGGATGGTTTTCTGATTCCTACGGTTTTACCTCCTGCGGGTTGTGGTGTGGATCTAAGCCTGGGGTATTTAACTAAGGGGATTAATTGGTTGACCTATGCAGGATTGACCGCGCAAATGGCTGCCGTAGATGTGGGGGCTTGTGTGAATGCCTTATGGCAGTTGTATGCAAATCCTGAATTAAGACAGCACATGGGAGAGGCCGGATATCGACGGGTTCAGGAACATTTTCATTGGCAAAAAGTATTACCGCGTTATGATGCCTTGTGGGATGAGCTCTCGGCAAGACGTCGGGCAGCGAGCAGCGACGCGAAATCTGCAATCGCAGTTCCTCCGTTGTTAGCGGACCCTTTCCATACGTTTTCTGGGCATGCTAGTAGCGCATTAAGACCTAGTGATTACTTTAAACCAGGCCAGACTTCGATTGTCCAATTAGAACTATTAATAGCCAATCATTTAGGCGGAATGGGGACGCAACAGATTGTCTCCCTTATGTATTTGCAGCAAATTGTTGCTGCTGTTCATCATAAAACAATCAGTACTCAAGAGGTGGTCAGTTTGGTTGCTAGTCGGGATCGAACGATTTCTTCGGGAGTGGTGGTGCGGAGTTTAACGTATTTAATGAAGTATGATTTTATAAGGGTAAAGTGTGAGGAAGAGAGCGTTTAATATTTCGGCTACATACGCTGTCAACCTTAGAAAATCCTAGTTGCTGACACGGTTTCTTGAGCACAACTTGTAACCCCCTGACTACTCTATCTCCTACGTCTCGGGTAGCTTATCCGCGAGACGTAGTCAAAGCTGAGACTAAAATGGTTCCGGGCTATTAGCTATTTGGACATTAGGGGGCAGTATTACTTGCTGTACCATCAGTTCCATTCTGTCCCGCTGCTCCCGGTGTACCGGGTTGTCCGTTGGGTGCTCCATTACCTGTACCTGCTGCACCGCCGGCGCCAACCGTACCCGCGCTCGCCCCAGATGTTGCTGTAAGTGTTTGCTCAAAGGTTGCATTAATGGTTCCGCTATTAGATTCTATACCATAAGCATTACCACCATTACCACCATTACCTGCATCACCACCATCACCACCATTACCACCGGCTGTACCTGGGATGGGGGCATCACCTCCGTCGCCACCTGCGCCTCCATTACCGCCAGCGGCGGCCGCACCTGCACTATAAGAGCCACTTAAAGTGACTCCAGAAGCTGATATGGAGGAGGTATCAATGATTGAAATACCTACAGCACTTCCGCCATTACCCCCATTACCTCCCCTACCGCCATTACCTCCCATACCACTAATGGGAGTGTTGAAAAAGGGTTCAGTTCCTACACTACCTATACCACCTGTACCACCTACCCCTGCATTACCCGCTGTAAGGTTTCCGCTGATGTTTAATGCATTGATGGAAATAGAAGCACCGGAATTTAGTGATAATCCTCCAGCATTTCCACCATTTCCACCATTACCTGAACCACCACCATTCCCCGCTGAGAATATGTCACTAGACAAACCATTCCCACCAGAACCACCTAAATTACCATTGCCGCCAAGTAGGTTAGAAATGGCAACCTGGTTTAGAGTAACTAAACTGCTGTTGTTGATAGCAATACCCCAAGCGTCACCACCACTACCCCCATCAGCACCAAATCCGCCATTAGTGGAGTTACCACTGTTTGGGCCCCCATTACCTCCATTACCACCAAGTCCACCATCACCGCCATGAATGTCAGTTACAGTAACGTTGTTAATCAGCACATTAGATGAGTTACTGATGAAAATACCATAAGCATTAGTCCCATTGTTTCCTGATGTTCCATTAGCTCCGTCAGAACCATTATCCCCATCTGCCCCATTAGCTCCATTAGCCCCATTAGTCCCAGTATAACTATAAATACTGAGGTTATTGAGCGTAACATTCTGTCCTGAAACGATTACACCAGCGTTTTGAGTAGTTCCTGCTCCTGTAATATTGAAGTTAGTAAGCTCATTATTTCCGGGAAGATAGAGGCTACCCACTAAAGTAGGTCGTGCACTTCCGCACAAAGAGGGGACGGTTATATTATTGTAAGTAAAGCTTCCACCAGAACCAATGAGCTTGGTATTTTGTCCGATGTTTAATTGGCCACCTAAATCATAAGTGTAGCTCGAGGTGTTATTGCAATTACATACATAAACATAGTTATTGGTGTTTCCGCCCGCATTGGCTGCGGTGACTGCTTCTTGAATGGTGCCATAAGGTGTTTCAAAGGTTCCATTACCTGAGGTTGATTGACCAGCCACAAAATAAAAGTTTTCTACCGAAGCAAAGGGTACACTGTAGTTACTGGTATAAGTAAATACATCACGACGTCTTACTGAGTAATCAGTCATGCGTTGATCAGCTGTTAAAGGCACAGTACCTGCGGGACTGCCAATGCTCATTCTTACCCCAACGGCAAAGAAATTACCTTGAAAATTATCGTAGGCATCACTTAGGGTGAAGGTAAAATGATTATTATAGCGATATTCAAAACGTCCATAACCCCCATTAACATTCTTGCGATCATTACCCATACCATTACGATAGTATCCTGCAAAACCGCGTAGTTTAGGAATCCATGGGACTACTCGCCCAACTTCGACATCCGCTCCGCCTTCGGCATGTTCATAGGTTGTTGTTTGAATACCTAGTAATTTATTGCCTTGAAAGCTAAATCCCTCGGAACGGGTGCTCACAAACTTATTTCTTCTGCTTGTGGGTTGATATAAATGGGCTCGTCCTTCCCATATGGTTCCAAAGAGTTCTGTACCTAAGGTTAATTGGGTAAACATATTATGGTAATTAGTTTGATAACGTCCCATGAGGGCATAACCACCAACTACATATTCATTGTTGAGGATAATTTGGCGATAGCCAAGTCCTAGATCGCCTCCAGTCACATGATGAGTACCCGCAAATGCGCCATTAATGTAGAACATTTTTTCGGCATCGCCAGAAATAGGAAGAAGCGCATCGTAGTAGTCTTGAAGACCATGACCCCCTTGGATATTTAACGTTTGTCGTGGTTTCCAAGGCCCTCCGAACGCCCACACTGAATTGACAGGAGTTACTGTGGTGGCGATTAGTATGCTGGTTAAGACTAAAGAGGGTACAGGTTTAGATATCTTTCTTCTAGGGTACTGCATCGACAATCCTTGTAAAAATCTAAAATTCTAATACATGTAATTCAGAGGCAAATTTTATAATGCATTTCCACTGATATTGCCAGCTTTTTTATAAAAATGTTTTTTTCTCTTACCTTCTGGGTCGCACTGTACTATGATAACGCGTTTGTAAAAAAATGTGTGAAGGATACACCGATGAAAAAATGGTTATATGTATTTTTATTTATCTATCAAGCCGTAGCGTTTTCAGAAACCGCAGGAAAGGTTTTATTTACTAGCAAAGAAGTCATTGCTAAACGCAATAATCAACAACGTACATTAACGCGTGGAGCTGAATTTTTTGAAGGCGATGTGATTAGTACGAGGAATGGGGCACTTGCTCAACTTCAATACTCCAATGGCACATTAGTCTCATTACAACCTAACTCGGATTATTCTGTAGTTTCCTATCATAAAGCAGCAGCGGTTGGTAATTCTGCCTATTTGGCCAAAGGTGGTTTGGAGTCATCCACAGCAACCTCTGATTCTAAAAGAAAATCTCTTTTGAGCACTCCCCTCGTGGCTTTAGCTATTGCAGGAACCAAGTATCGTGCTGCAATATTTTGTAACACCGCGAAGTGTAAAAAGTTTGCGATTGAGGTTACTGATGGATTAGTGATTGTTGATAACCGTTATCCTCTAGGCCCTGGGCAGCAACAAAGTAGTGCAATTTATAATGCAAGTACCAAGCAAATGACTTATGGACCAATTAATTGGGCAGCAAATGGTTGGGTTGATTTCCCATCATCTCAAGCTGGTAATGGCCCAGACTTTATTGATCCCAGCACTTTAACTCAAGTTGTTAATGCAACAATTACTAATTCTGCGACTCATACGGTGACGACGACAATTCTACCGATTGTAGGTTCAGGCGGATGCCCGTGTTGCTAGTATCGTATTTTTTAAAAATTAATTGGTAAAAGTATTACAGGAATTACGAATGAATGGAGTTATGATGAAAAAGCAGGCGTTATTTATCTCTCTGTTGTTGGCTCAATCTATTGCCACTGCAAATCAACAGCCGGTACAAACGCCTAATATTTCCAGATACAGTGTGAACGGTGTTTATGCCTATAATGATTTTAATTTTAATTCGACTACTCTGACAGGCGGATTTAATCGTTATAAGGGCCATGCGAATTTTTATAGTATTGGCGGCAATAATGTTCGGTTAAATGATTATTTTTCAGCTGGGCTTTTTGCTTATTGGATTAATACCAGCTTGAATTCACAGCTATTTTTACCCGGTTTTTCTTTCTCTAAAACGGCCCAATCCATTACCAATAATAGTATTTATGGACATGTGCTCACGCACATTAAGCCCTCCTTCTTTTTTGATGTAGCTGGAGGCTATGGACAGAATACAGGGCATTTTCGCACCAGCGTAGAATTTCCTGGCCTGGGAACAAATTATGCTAGCGGTAATAATCGGGGCAATAATTGGTTTATCAGTGGGGCTGCTTTATACAGTAAGCAATTGAATAATTTCATTATTAATGCCAATGTAGGTGTATTGCATACGGAAGTAAATCAACGACCTTATAATCTTGATTTTGCTAACGTCGTTGCCACCCAGTTTGTGGATAGACTGAGTACTGATGCAACCTTTCTTTTGGAAAATGCTGAGATAGGCTATCAGGCAACGCCAATGATTCAACCTTTTGTTAATGGTGGCTTATTACAAGTAGCCAACTTCTCTAATAACCAACGGGGTGTACCGGTTGCATTTATAGGACCTGTTCCTGGACTTAATTTAGATAAGAATGGTTATAAAGTTGGTGGTGGAGTGAGTTTCTCTTATAAACAATATGCGCTACGTGTTGAACAGCAGTATTTCAAACGTGGAAGTATTTATAGCAGTAATCAGACTACTGTGTCGCTGACGGCTAATTTTGCCTAAAACAGAACTCAGCGAGCGAAACAAATGCCATCTTTTTGAGGCGTTTACGAGTATCTCTTTCTGAGAGCATTGCGAGTCTAGGCGAAGAACTCCAGAGCGATGTATTGTTAAAACCCAGTACTGAAGGGCTTTACTTAGTTGCAATAACGGTAGTTTTGTGTTTCATTTCAATAAATGATAGAGCTCGTAAACATTTGGGTTTACGATGCCCCTCAAAGTGAGGCATGGTGCCACCTTTTGAGGGGCTGCAGTGGATTACAGATGTTTAAGGGTGTACGTTAGCATCCTTTAATACTTGAGCGATTTTGGATGCTAAATGCGCATTCTTATCCCCATCTAATTGGGCAAGTTCTTTAGCATAATCACTATAGTGTACTTCACCACTTTGAACGTTATAAACAGCACCAACAACAGCAACATCATCTTTTTCAATCATGTCTTGCAGTGCGGGACTACGCTCATAAATATTTTGTAATGTGTTCGCCACATTCAATTCCGTAATATGTTTCACAAAATTGGCATTCTGGCCATTACGATCAGAGGTGGTTTCGGTTTCAGCATTAATTGCGGGCTTTATTTTTGCTAATAATTGGGTGATATGGCCTTGTTCTACGCCATTGCACGCAGATTGAATTGCGCCGCAACGTGTATGACCTAAAACAACAATTAGTTTAACCCCAACCACATTACACGCGTATTCGATACTCGCTAGAACATCATCGTTAACCACATTACCTGCAATACGGACACAGAAAATATCACCAAAAGTCATATCAAAAATAGTCTCTACAGGTACTCGTGAGTCAATACAACCCAATACAATAGCAATTGGATGCTGTTCTTTTGCGGTGTGTTGCACATCAAGATGAGTTAAGCGGTGAATACGCTCATCAGCTAGAAAGCGACTATTTCCTTCATTTAAGATGTTAAGTACTTGCGCTGGCGATAGATAAGATTGCACATCATAAGTAGTAACATTAATAAAGTTAATATAATTATGAATCTTATAATGCTCTTTGAAGCCTGTGAGGTTGGTTGATATTTGTTTTAATGGAGCTTGTTCTTCTTTAAATTCTTTAAGTAGTTCTGAAATTTCTTTATCAATATACTGAGTATAATGAGCATCAATAATTAATTGAGAACCATTGGGAATTGAGTCAAGTTCTGCAATTAAAGTCGATTTATTTAAGAAGGTCACTTGTTGTGGCAATATCAGGCGGCTGGTTATTCCATTAGGGTAAATTTCTTTAATAATATCGATACGCGCTTGGCTATTTGATTTTAAGATGAAAAATAAGCTTACAGCCAGACCGATTAAAATACCTACTAAAAGGTTAAATACAATAATACCAATTACGGTCACGATAAAAGGAACAAAGCGATCGATACCTTGGGCGTAGATTGAACGATAAATAGCAGGTTTATTTAATTTATATCCGGTATAAATAAGAATAGCGGCTAATGAGGATAGGGGGATCTTGTTAAGTGTTCCCGGGATTAACATCACGGCAAAAAGAATAAATAATCCATGTAAAATGATGGAAACTTTAGTTCTTGAACCTGCCTGGATGTTAATAGAGGTTCGTACAATCACTGAAGTAATGGGGATTCCACCGACGAGCCCCGCAGTCAAGTTACCAACACCTTGGGCGACCAATTCACGGTTAGCGGATGAATGGCGTTTTTGTTTATCTAGACGTTCCCCTGCTTTAATGTTTAGTAAGGTTTCAAGGGATGCCACAATAGCAATAATAACTGCGTAAAAATAGACTTTCGCATTACTCAAAGCTGCCCAGTTTGGATGTATTAATTTACTAATAAAATCTGAGACACTTTCACTATGGGGGATATTAACTAATTGAGGGGTATCTTGTATTAATTCTGAATCAGCCCACATATAGAGTTCGTTTAAAAGCACACCCAGAATCACTACGATGATGGGCGCGGGTATTTCCTTGAGTACTTTATTTTTGGTTTTATCAAAATAAATTAAAATGGCTAAAGAAATGAGGGTAATTATCATTGCCCCATTATTTAGATGATTATAAAGCGCGAGCAGAGGACTTAAGGTAATAACATCGGTAGTTTCCATTAAGTGTGTTTTTAGCTCGTTAAAATCACTTGCATGTGTAAAGGCCAGAGGTAATTCTTTAATAATCAATAGGATACCGATTGCACACAGTAAACCTTGAACGACGTTAGAGGGAACATAATCAGCCACAAAGCCCGCTTTTAGAATACCAATAATGACTTGCAGCATACCCGCAAGTACGAGAGCAACCAGGAAGGAATTGAAGTCTCCTATCTGGGCGACGGCGGTGACTACAACGGCAGCCATTCCGGCGGCGGGACCACTCACGCTGACCTGAGAGCCACTTAATATACCGACAACGACTCCTCCAATAATACCACTTATAATTCCCGAAAATAGTGGGGCTCCGGACGCGAGCGCGATTCCTAAACACAGTGGGATTGCCACCAGAAATACGACTATTCCTGCGACTAGATCAAACTTTAAATAGCGTTTGCCGTAGATTCGAAACTTACGTATATCAAACATCGTTTCTGCTTGCATGAATAGTATCCTATATTAAAAATTATTTATCTGATCTTGCCTTAATCCGCTTATTTTATAAGCCCAGTAATTTTAGACTAAAGTGTAAGCTATTGAAACACAAATGTTACAGAAATGTAACTATTATGTAACGATTTTGTAAAGATTGATTCTTGATTGTTCCTTCTCTTCAAAATGAATTCAATGCGTGATAGTGCGAGGATTTTACTGGGTACATTGAGGCCATTTATATTTGGGGAAGTTTAATTGATCGGAGTAAGTTGAAAACCTGATTGCGAGCAACCAGGCTAAAGGAGAATAAAATAGACAGTGTTTTGCTTAAGATTCTTCAGAGGTTTCAAATTCTTCAGTAGAAAAAAGTTCGTCTGATTCGTTTCTATTTTCAGTAATCAATTCATGCTCTAGGTTTTTAAAGTTCCACATGCTTTGATCCATGAGCTGACTTGGTTTAATACTTTGTAATGCATGCAACATATTGCTTGGAACTTTAGGGTTTTCTTCTGCAAGTTGATCAATTAAACGCGCTACCTTCTTGCGCATTAAATTTTCTTGCGAGCCACAAAGATTGCAAGGAATAATTGGGAAGGCTTGTTCATTAGCAAAGGTAATAATATCTTTTTCTTGTACATAGCTTAATGGACGTATGACGATATGTTTTTTATTATCGCTCAGTAGTTTTGGCGGCATAGAGCGAACGTCACCATTATATAAGATAGACATCATCAGCGTGCGGATTAAATCATCGCGATGATGGCCCAAAGCGATTTTGTTATAGCCATTTTCTTCGGCATAACGGTAAATAATACCGCGACGTAAGCGAGAACATAAAGAACAATAGGTTTTTCCCTCGGGAACTTTTTCTTTCACAATGCTGTAGGTATCACGTGTCAATATTTCATGTTTGATTGAGCGATCAGCGAGCCATTGACGCAGTGTTGAATCATCCCACCCCGGCTGTGCTTGATCCAAAGTAAATGAAAACAGTTCAAATTTATTTCCTGAACGACGACGTAGTTGATCAAGAATAGTTAACAACGTGAAGGAATCCTTGCCTCCGGATAAACAGACCATGACGCGGTCACCGCGCTGGATCATATTAAAATCTGCAATGGCCTTGCCAGTGTAATGCAGTAGTTTTTTTTCAACTTGAGACGGATTGGACATGATAAAACCTTGTTATTTGCTTTTCTTACTGGCGATATGAGTATTAATGCGCATCGTTGCCAGCCATGAATTGACGAGTTGCAGGTCATTAACATTTAATGAACCGGCAAAGTATTTTAAAGTCAAAACAGAATTAATCAAGTTGTATTGATCATTAGCTAATTGCTGTTGAGCTTCGAACAAACGTTGTTGTGCGTTTACTACATCAACCATGGTACGCGTACCCACTTCAAATTGGGCTTCGGTACTTTCTAATGAATTTTGCTGCGAGATAATGGTTTGTCTATCCGCTTTTACTTTGCTAATTCC
This sequence comes from Legionella lytica, assembly GCF_044626755.1. GTDB lineage: Bacteria > Pseudomonadota > Gammaproteobacteria > Legionellales > Legionellaceae > Legionella > Legionella lytica_A. Next base: position 86,065 of record NZ_JBGORX010000001.1, read on the forward strand.
ATCAATGATCGTATTAAATGCAATACGACTATTTACGACCACGTTGCGATAAGCTTGTTCCATTTGCTCGCTACTTCCTTGGAAATTATGCTGAGCTTCACGTGTTTGCGAACGCACCAAACCACCTTGGAATACAGGGAAGTTTAAGGCTAAGGCTACATTCGCTTGTTTCTGGTTTTTGGGAAGCAGGGGATTATTATCAGCATTAGTTACCTGATTAAAGGTTTGAGTACTGTTTCCCTGAAGTGCAATGGTAGGCCAGTTACCCGCTGAAAGCGCTTTGACGTTTTCGCGTGCTACTTCCAGATTATATTTAGCGGCAAACAATTTATAATTTTGATTTAAACCGGTGTCGACCCAAACATTAACGTTATTCGGTTCAGGTTTTATCAGAGGGATTTTGCCATCACGCAGAGGCGCTAAGGCTTCATAAACGTGATTAGTTAGTTTTCTTAAATTCTCATACTGGTTTATTTTATTATTCCGAGAAGCAATAACTGTAGCTACCGATTGATCATAAGCAGCTTTAGCTTCATAAACCGAGGTAATTGCATCCAGACCCACTTGAAAACGTTGCTGTGCTTGATCGTATTGACGTTTATTGGCTCTTTTTTTCGCTTCGGCAAACTCTAACGTGTCTTGCGCATACAGCACATCAAAATAGGCTTTTGCTGTTCTGAGAATTAAATCTTGGGCTGAATCGTTAAATGTAGCTTGTGCGGCTTTAACATAGGCTTTGGCTTGGCGCACTTTAGCCCAGGATTCATAATTGAATAAGGCTTGCGATGCGGTTACTTGCCAAACTGCTGAATTGTAATATTGGGCAGTAGCTCCAAATGCTGCAGAATTATATTCAAAATAATTACGGTTTCCCTGGCCGGAAAGGGTGAGTTGTGGAAGCAATGCAGCTCTTGCTTGAGGAACTGCTTCTGCATTGGCCATGTACGTATCATAGGCGTTCTTGAAAATTGGATCATTTGCAAGAGCCTGTTGATAAACATCCATTAAGTCTGTTGCATAAGCAGATGAAGACAGTCCCATGGTTATGAGAGAGCAGAACAGCAGCTTTTTCATTATAAGATTCACCCTAAAAATACAGAGTCCGTCTTCCTGCGGCTTTGTGTTGAATAATTGTTTCTGATCACCCACTGCCATAAGCTAAAATTTATTGCCATTCCTACAATAGGTTCGACAATAACTTAACTCAATGGCAGCACTAATTCTTGATTTAGAATGTAAATTCTTTTGGCTTGAGCTTATCAATTAATGATGGAATTCCAGTTTCCAAAATTACTGATTTTTGCCAATTTCCTTGGTGATCTAATTGATATAACATGCCTTTCATTACAGGCATTTTTCCTTCAATAGCAAATAATTTTCCGCCTGGTAATACTTGCAGCATATGGGTTTCAGTGAGCTTTTCCAGAGCACCAGTAAAGATAACAATATCGTAAGGTGCTTTTTCTAACCAACCTTGACAGGCATCGCCAGTAATTAATTCTACATTGTCACATTGGTGTGTTTTTAATTTACGCGCTGCATTGGCAGTGAATTCAGAATAGTAGTCTACACTAATTACTTGCTTGCATAATTTGCTTAGCAAGGCAGTAAAAAAACCACTCCCAGTGCCCACTTCGAGAACAGTTTCAGTACCTTTAAGCTCTAAAGCCTGAAGAATGACTCCCTCTTCTAAAGGGGTAAGCATACGCTGACCATGTCCTAGAGGAATTTGCATATCTGAATAGGCAAACTGAGTATATTGCTCAGGGACGAATTCATGTCTTGGTATTAAATCATACAAGCTCAGAATTGACTCTTCTAAAACATCACCAGTTCGTAACTGTTGTTTAACCATGTTCGTGCGTGCGTGTTGATAACTCATTTGCTCTACCGTATTCATTGTGTTTAATGGGTTAAAACTCTGCGACCATCTTAGCAAAAAATTAGCTTATGTGCTAAGAAATAATGTCCGAATCCTTAATTTCGTGGTGACTGTGGTTAAAGTTTGTTATGATCCGCAAATTTATCGTAATTCACTTCGAAAAAGCAAATGTATTCTTTGTTTGAGGCGGAGCGATGCAACTGTTGTTTCTAAGTTAATGTATAGGAGAGAACCGTGCTTGACCAATTTAGCGATTTTTTGCAAGGCGAATTAGAACAGCTGAAAAGTGAAGGACTCTACAAATCAGAGCGTATCATCGATAGCCAACAACAGGCTGATGTGACCGTAAATCATAAAGAAGTAATTAACCTTTGTGCGAACAACTATTTAGGTTTAGCCAATGACCCTCAATTGATTGCCGAAGGGCAAAAAGCCCTCCAGCAATACGGTTATGGCATGGCTTCAGTACGGTTCATTTGTGGAACACAAACGCCACACAAACAACTAGAACAAAAAATCAGTCAGTTTTTAGGCAAAGAAGATACTATATTATATTCTTCTTGTTTTGATGCGAATACGGGGCTTTTTGAAACCTTATTAGGTGAGGAAGATGCGATCATTAGTGATGCCTTGAACCATGCCAGCATTATTGATGGGGTCCGTTTGTGTAAAGCAGCGCGTTATCGTTATGCAAATAATGACATGAAGGCCTTGGAAGAGCAGCTTATTGCCGCAAAAGGCGCGCGTTTTCGTTTGATTGCTACTGATGGCGTGTTTTCTATGGATGGTATTCTTGCCAACCTACCCGCTATTTGTGATTTAGCAGATAAATATGATGCGATGGTTATGGTAGATGATTCGCATGCTGTTGGTTTTATGGGGAAAACAGGTCGTGGTACTCCTGAGCATTTTGGCGTTAGTGAGCGCATTGATATTATTACTGGTACCTTAGGCAAAGCTTTAGGCGGCGCTTCTGGTGGATATACTTCCGCAAATGCAACGGTTGTTGATTGGTTGCGTCAGCGTTCCAGACCTTATTTATTTTCTAATACTCTGGCGCCAGTAATTGCACATACATCGTGTGTGGTTTTAGATAATTTAATGAAAGACAGTCATTTATCAGAAAAGTTAAAGCGTAACAGTCAATATTTCCGTGAAGGAATGTCAAAGTTAGGCTTTGAGTTAATACCTGGTGAGCATGCCATTATTCCTGTGATGTTAGGGGATGCGAGTTTGGCCGGACGTATGGCCAATCGCCTGTTGGAATTAGGTATTTATGTAGTTGGTTTTTCTTATCCAGTGGTACCTAAAGGTTTAGCACGTATTCGTACGCAAATGTCTGCAGCACATGAGTTGCACCATTTAGATAAAGCTATTGCTGCATTTGAAACAGTAGGTAAAGAGTTTTCGGTTATATAAATAGGGACATAATATTGGAGCGTCTTCGCGCCATAGCGACTGAAGAATAATTCACTATTTTGAGGTAATTAAATGAAATCATTAGTTAAAGCGAAACGAGAGCCTGGAATTTGGATGGAAGAGGTAGCCGTCCCCGAATACGGCGTTAATGATGTTTTAATTAAAATTAGAAAAACAGCGATTTGCGGCACTGATATTCATATTTATTCTTGGGATGATTGGGCACAAGCGACTATTCCTGTACCTATGACGGTCGGCCATGAATTTGTGGGCGAGATCGTAGCTTTAGGTCAAGAGGTTCAAGGTTTGAGTGTAGGGCAACGTGTTTCTGGTGAAGGGCATATTACTTGTGGTTATTGCCGTAATTGCCGTGCAGGAAAACGACACTTATGTCGCAACACTTTAGGTGTGGGGGTAAACCGTCCTGGGTGTTTTGCTGAATATTTAGCATTGCCTGCATCGAATGTTATTGTTCTTCCTGACAATATTACTGACGATCAAGCATCGATTTTTGACCCATTTGGTAATGCCGCTCATTGTGCTTTATCTTTTGATGTTGTGGGTGAGGATGTTTTAATTACTGGGGCAGGTCCTATTGGCATTATGGCTGCGGCAATTGTTCGCCATATTGGTGCACGCCATGTTGTGATTACCGATGTGAATGATTACCGCCTGGACTTAGCGCGTAAAATGGGGGTTACCCGTGCGGTCAACGTTAAGTATGAAAAACTTTCTGATGTGGTCGCAGAACTCGGCATGAACGAAGGTTTTGACGTGGGTTTGGAAATGTCAGGTAACCCTTTAGCCTTAAATGAAATGATGAAAGCCATGACTCATGGTGGTCATGTTGCAATGTTAGGTATTCCACCTCAAGAAACCCCAATTGACTGGAACCAGGTAATTTTTAAAGGGTTAGTTATTAAAGGTATCTATGGTCGCGAAATGTTTGAAACCTGGTATAAAATGATCGCCATGTTACAAAGTGGATTAGATATTTCACCCGTAACCACGCATCATTTCCCTGTAGATGACTACCAAAATGCATTCCAAATTATGGCATCAGGTCAATCTGGAAAAGTTATTTTAGACTGGACCTAATTTTTATAGAGTTAAGTAAAGCGGAGTTTTTATGTCACAATATATTTTTACCATGAACCGTGTCAGCAAAATTGTTGAAAATCAGCGGTTTATTTTAAAGGATATTTCATTAAGTTTTTTCCCTGGGGCAAAGATTGGCGTACTGGGTCTGAACGGTTCAGGTAAGTCAACGCTGTTACGTATTATGGCGGGAGTTGATACCCAGTTTGAAGGTGAGGCAAGACCACAACCAGGGATTAAAATTGGATACCTAGAGCAAGAACCACAGCTCGATTTAGATAAAACGGTTCGCGACATTGTGGAAGAGGGCGTATCTGAAATGAAGCAGCATTTAGTGCGCTTCGATGAAATCAGCATGCGTTTTGCTGAGCCAATGAGCGACGATGAAATGAATGAGTTACTGGCTGAACAGGGCGAGTTACAAAACGTCATTGAAGCGGGTGGTGGCTGGGACTTAGATAGAAAGCTCGACATTGCAGCTGATGCATTAAGACTACCCGAATGGGATGCGGTTGTGCGCAATCTGTCTGGGGGAGAGCGTCGTCGTGTTGCTTTATGCCGTTTATTACTTTCCAACCCAGATATGTTACTTCTTGATGAGCCAACCAACCATTTGGATGCCGAGTCAGTAGCTTGGTTAGAGCATTATTTAGAAGGCTTCCCTGGAACTGTGGTTGCGATTACGCATGATAGATATTTCTTGGATAATGCAGCTGAGTGGATCTTGGAATTAGACCGTGGCGAAGGCTTTCCTTACAAAGGCAATTACACGGCATGGCTAGAGCAAAAAGAAGCTCGTTTAGAGATGGAAAAGAAACAGGAAGATTCACACCAACGAACCATTAAGTCTGAGTTAGAGTGGGTGCGTACTTCTCCGAAAGGGCGTCATGCCAAGAATAAAGCCCGCTTACAACGTTTTGAAGAAATGAACTCTAAAGAGTTCCAAAAACGTAATGAAACCAATGAAATTTATATTCCCCCCGGTGAGCGGTTAGGTGATTTAGTATTCGAAGCTGAGCAAATTACTAAAGCATTTGGTGATCGACTCTTAATGGATAAGTTTGACTTTAAATTACCCAAGGGCGGCGTTTTGGGCATTATTGGTCCAAATGGTGCGGGTAAGTCAACATTTTTGAAAATGATTACTGGTCAGGAGCAACCTGATAGCGGTACTATTCGTATTGGTGAGACAGTGCAGCTGGCTTATGTGGACCAGCTTCGCGATGAATTAGATCCGAATAAATCCGTTTGGGAAGAAATTTCTGATGGCCACGATATTATGCAAGTGGGCAGTTTCCAAATGCCTTCGCGTGCTTATGTCGGGCGCTTTAACTTTAAAGGCACTGATCAGCAAAAGAAAATGTCCCAACTTTCTGGGGGAGAACGCAACCGTGTGCATTTAGCAAAATTGCTAAAGAGTGGTTGTAACGTATTACTACTTGACGAACCCAGTAACGATTTGGATGTTGAAACCTTACGCGCGCTGGAAGAGGCTTTGTTAAACTTCCCAGGTTGTGCTGTGATCATTTCGCATGATAGATGGTTCCTTGATCGAGTTTGTACCCATTTCATGGCGTTCGAAGGAGATTCACAAGTCGTCTTTATTGAAGGAAACTACAGTGACTATGAAGCAGATAGAAAACGCCGTTTAGGTGATGCTGCTAATAGACCTTCGCGAATTAAATACAGAAAGTTAGACGCTTAAAGGCATTTTGATTGCTGTTAAGTGAATAAGATGTTAACTCTATTCGACTTCCCCGCGGTTTATCCGCGGAACATCGAATAGAGTTCTGAAACAAGCCTTAGCGCCACGCTGGGGTTAATTGATGTAAGTTAATCCTTCCTGAGCAGGGAAGGGCATTTATTTTTTGGAGAAAATATCTAAATGAAGAAGTTATTTTGGGCAGGTTTGCTGTTATGCCTTGGGTTAACATCCTGCGTAGAGTTAGATGAATCTACTTTAATTACTGATGATGCAGGTTATGTGCACCGAACCATTCATTACACCAAAGACAGACGTGGCCGTAGCTATTTTCCAATGAAAATTAAAGCAACTGGTGAAAAGCGTTTTGTGTTCGATCCTAAAGCATCTGCTTGGGCGGCTTATGATGAAGACGGTAACCGTTTATTAACTGGAGCGGGTTCTGCTGGGGTTGATACATGTGAAGAAAACTCAAGTCAGTCCTGCCGAACAGTAACCGGTGTGTTCCGTGTTTATAACAAACAAGGTCTTAATTGTCGTTCAGGAGAATATCCGGTAGATACACGTGGCGGCGCTAAAATGCCTTACTGCATGTATTTCTATCAAGGATTCACCATCCATGCAGCCTATGATGTTCCAGAACGTCCATCAAGCCATGGTTGTGTACGCGTGTTCCCAAGTGCGGCAAAATGGTTAAATGAAAACTTTATGAAGATTGGTACTAAAGTCATCATCTTAGCTTACTCAGATCAAAATGGTGTGAATCGTTCACAACCGCGTTCATTTTAAATAAAGAACCTTGCGCTTCGCTAATACGGACTACGTTGAAGAACGTAGCCCGTATTAGGCGCAGTCGTAATACGGGAGCGCAGCGGTACTAGACCTGATTAATGGGGCTTACCTATAACAGGCTGGTTTTGCGGAGCATTAGGAGTATTCTCAGCCGGTGGGCGAGTATCAAGGTTTGTATTTTCCGGATTATTTATCAGCACAGGCTTTTTCGTAGTCACTGTACCACGGGGAGTCGCAATCATTTGGGTAATTCCCAGATCGCCCGTAGGTTTACGATTCACTGTTAAATCAACGCTCAACAATTGACTAACCTTTTCTTTCTCATTCTGATATACCACTACTAAAGGCAAAGTGACCTTCCACTGGTTATCTTTTGCAGCAGTAATAAACCCTTGTCCATCAATATGACTGCTGACTGTTAAACTTTGTGATTTAATCGCCTCGAGATTGCCTGACTTTTGCAAAGCAGTACTAAAACCAGTCCAACCTTGTTCAGTAAAACAAACTTGTAATTTTTGCATCTGCGCATCTAAAGTATTTGGATCAAAGCTAAATGATTGGATTACTGCTTTTTCCGACCAGGCTAAAACCACAGATTGTTCAACACTTTTTACTTGCGCAGGAATTTTATAATTACAATCAATGACCGCACTTGGGGTTGGGGCTGGTGTTATCGGAGCTGCAGGCGCTGCTGGAACAGCACTAGATGCTGGTTGGGGGGCTGCAGCTGGAGTTGCTGGTGGTGTTGGATCCGCAGCATATACTTGAGTGCTGATTAGAGTAGCTAAAGCACTCCATAGTATGGTTTTCTTCATGAAATAACTCCTTTAAATTGTGTGCAGCAATTCTGCGATAATAAGCGCTGCCAGTCTGGCCGTTTTTTGATCCTGATCTAAAGGCGGCGAAAGCTCTGCAATGTCTAAGCTGACTACTTTGCCACTTTGCATGATGTATTTCAAGAGTGGCAAGATTTGCCAAGGGGTTAACCCTAATGGCTGTGGAGCACTCACTCCAGGGGCAAAACATTCAGCTAAAACATCAAGACATATAGTTAAATAAATATGGTCCAAATTTAGCATGAAATCATCAAGAAAAGCCAAATGCCAGGCAAGACTTTTCTCATAAATGTCTTCCGCCGTTAAATAGCGTACATTTAATTCTGCGGCCCGACGAAACAAGGAAGGCGTATTACCCATCTGCTGTATGCCCAGACAACAATAATCAAATTTACGCCGGTTTTCTTCACACCAGGCGGCAATTTGTGAGAAAGGAGTTCCTGAGGTTCCAACCTGCTCCTTGGGGTATGGGCGCAGATCAAAATGTGCATCAAAATTAATAATCCCTAACCGCGTATAATTAGCCGCTAGGCCTTGATGATGTGCCCAGGCAATTTCATGGCCTCCACCTAAAGCAATCGTTTGGTGTCCCTGTTGATGGCAAAAATTAATCAAACTAGCAAATTGGTTTTGAGCTAATTCAAGCTCATCCTGTTCACAGACAATATTTCCCAAGTCGACATACACTTTGTTATTAGAGCAGGGGAGTTTAGCCAATTGAGTTTTTATTTGGTCAGGGCCCAGCTTTGCCCCAGGCCTACCTAGGTTACGTCGCACACCAGCATCGCTAGCAAAACCAACAAAAACGGTTTTTTTCTCTTTACTTATTAAATCGGTTTGCTGGGTGGGAAAGGTTATTTTTTGAAAAAAACGCTCTGCATTAGGAGTATCTTTTCTACCCTGCCATAAAAGCGGATCGGCATGCCGATAATTGGACAGATTTTCAAACATTAAATTCTCCCTCCATTAGCTACATCTATTGAAAGTTATTGATTCTATAGCACTTGCTATAAAAAAAGAAATTTTGCCTTTACCAGGTTAAAATATGCCAACTTCGCCTAATGTCTGGTATTATCTGAATACCCTAAGATAGAGGATACAGAGGATATTGTGTATATTATTACTGGCGGTGGAAGTGGTATAGGAAAAGCTTTAGCCTTATCCTTGGATAAACGCGGTAAAAATGTATTAATCATTGGTCGTCGAGAGCAGTTATTGAAGGAAACAGCAGCTGCCGGGACAAACATTCAATATTTCTGTGCCGATGTTGCTACTCCTGAGGGATTAGCAGCGATAAAAACGCACCTGGATTCGGTCACTCAAATTACCGCATTGATTAATAATGCAGGTATTTTATATCCCCTGGGCTTATTAAAAGACATCGATACTCAAGAATGGCAGAATGCCATAAACACGAATTTAAATGCCCCCCTCTATTTATCACAAATGTTATATGCCAAGTTAAACCAAGGGCGCGTGTTAAATATTGGTTCCGGAGCTGCTTATTTTGCCATAAAAGGCTGGGGGGCTTATTGCGTTTCAAAAGCCGCATTAGCCATGTTGTCTAAGTGTTGGCACCAGGAATCAGAATCAGTTGCCTTTGCGAGTGTCATGCCAGGAATTATTGATACGAACATGCAAGTTCTTGCTCGCAGTGACGAAAATCCAGATCATGATCAAGGTAATTTTTATAAACGTCTGAAAGAGAAGGGACGTTTAGTGGCCCCAGAAACTGTTGCCGAATTTTTAACCTGGTTATTATTGGATGTTGATGCCCAAACCTATGTTTCTAAAGAGTGGGACATTTACGACACCAGCCACCATGTGTCATGGCTTAAAGCCCCTCATCAAGTTCTTCATTGGGATTTTTAATGTCTGCTTGCGATAAATTACTAGTTAATGCAACGACTATTGATGCTTGTGGCACACAATTGACACAACAGGCAATCGCCATTAATGATGGCATTATTTCCTGGTGTGGTCCTGAAGCTCAATTGCCCTCGCACTTTAACGAAACGAAAGAGCGGGTTGATTGTCATGGGCAATTAATTACACCAGGCTTGATTGATTGTCATACGCATTTGGTTTTTGCGGGAAATCGAGCGGCAGAGTTTCAGATGAAACTCGCTGGGGTAAGTTATGCAGAAATTGCTAAAGCCGGTGGCGGAATAATCTCAACGGTAAAGCAAACTCGCGCCGCCTCAGAGGAAGAGCTCCTTCAGCAATCGTTACCGCGAGTTTTAGCGTTAAAAAACGAAGGGGTGACTACGCTAGAAATTAAATCAGGCTACGGTTTAGATTTGCCTACGGAGCTCAAAATGCTCCGTGTGGCGAAACGACTGGGTGAAATGACTGGTTTGAGAGTACGTAAAACCTTTTTGGGGGCTCATACAGTCGGACCTGAGTTTGTCGGAAACAGCCAAGCTTATGTTGATCTGTTATGCCAGGAAATGCTTCCTGCTTTAGTGGAGACGAATTTAGTTGATGCGGTTGATGTCTTTTGTGAATCCATCGCTTTTTCGCTTGTGCAAACCGAACAAATTTTTCGTGCCGCTCAGGCCTTTAATTTACCGATAAAATGCCACGCAGAGCAATTATCTAATCTGGGTGCAAGTCAGCTTGCTGCCGAATTTGGGGCTTTATCTTGTGACCATCTTGAATTTTTGGATGAGAAAGGCGCACAGGCATTGGCTAAGTCTAATACTGTCGCGGTATTACTTCCTGGAGCCTATTATTTTTTACGCGAACAACATAAACCCCCGGTAGATTTATTACGCCAGGCGGGAGTAGGGATGGCTATTGCTAGCGATTGCAATCCCGGTTCTTCACCAACTGCCTCATTAAGATTGATGATGAGTATGGCTTGCCAGTTTTTTGCTTTATCTGTTCCTGAGGTGTTGGCTGGAGTGACAAGTCAAGCCGCAAAAGCTTTGGGTTTAGACCAAGATGTAGGGCAGATTGCTCCTGGTATGGCGGCAGATTTGGTATTGTGGTCCGCTACTGAAGGGGCGGCACTGTGTTATTATTTTGCATATCCATTGCCTCACCAAACAATGATTGCTGGTGAATGGATATCTAAGAATGATTTGGGAACTAAATTATGATGAACCAATTGAAATTCGTTTTATCGCTGTTAGTTATTGCTTCTTCTTTTGCTGCTCATGCAGTAACTCCAGCATCATTTAAGAAAGAAACATCGACTTATATTATCGATGTAAAATACCCACAGGGCTTTAAAGATGCCACTGTGAATATGGTGGTAAAAGATTTTATTGAGCAAACACAAAAAAGTTTTTTTAGTGAGCTCTCAGAAGATGAAAATATTGCATTAGATGTCTCGGGTAAAAGTGGACTAAATATTACTTACTCTATTCCTTACGAACAAAATAATGCGTTAAGTGTTCGTTTTAATGTTTCTATTTATCATCGCGGTGCGGCTCATCCCTTAAATACTACTGCTGTATTGAATTTTGTTAATAATCGCCAAGTGGAACTCGCTGAGTTATTTGTTAACGGGGCAGATTATTTAAAAACAATTTCTGAACTGAGTAGTAAAGATATTAGTGCAAAGAATATTTCTGATGCGAAATGGATTAAGGAAGGGACTAAGCCCGTCGCAGAGAATTACCATGTTTGGTCTTTCTCACCAAAAGGACTTGAGCTCATTTTCGATAGCTATCAAGTGGCGGCTTATGTTTATGGTCCACAAATAGTTTCAATTCCTTTATCTGCTATTTCAGCGATGTTGAAACCTGAAATACAAAAAGTTTGGAAGTCTTGATGAGAGATACACCTTTTATTGCTGCTGATAAAAAAGTAGCTGAGTTAACTTTTCGGGTCATTATTTTGGCCATACTATTGACTGTATTATTGGCCATGTCCAATGCCTATTTGGCCTTGAAGTTAGGGATTCTGACTTCTGCATCAATTCCTGCTGCCATTATTTCCATGGGAATTTTACGCTTCTTTAAAAACTCCACAATTTTGGAAAATAATGCCGTGCAAACAGCCGCCTCTGCTGGAGAAGCTGTTGCTGGTGGCATTGTGTATACCATTCCCGCTTTGATTATTATTGGTTATTGGAATCATTTTGATTACCTGACTAACTTTTTTATTGCCGTGAGTGGGGGAGTTCTTGGTGTTCTATTCTCAATTCCTTTGCGCCGTCTTTTAGTTAATGATCGTAATTTAAAATTCCCTGAAGGACGTGCTATTGCAGAGGTGTTAAAATCTTCCGTAGAAAAATCCGGAATTAGCGACATCATGATGGGGGGCGCGATTGGCGGCCTGATTGAGTTGTTGCAAACTGGTTTTAAACTTATTGCAAGCAGCTGGGGGTATTGGTTTGTGGTGAAGCGCTCCTTATTTGGTGTAGGGGCGGGTTTCTCGGCAACTATGATTGGTGCGGGTTATTTGGTCGGGCATGATATGGCCATCAGCATCTTTTTGGGGGCCGTTATTTCCTGGTTAGTGGCGCTACCTATAGTAAGTCGTTTTTACCCTGAATTTTTAACCCATTACAATCCAGAGCAAGCCGCTTCATTCCTATGGAATAGTGAAATGCGCTATCTGGGGATTGGAGCTATGTTATTCGCTGGCATGTGGACTTTTCTGAAATTAGTTAAGCCACTGTCAAAGAGCATTCAAACCTCTTTTAGTACCTTTGTAGCGAAAAGCCGTCTGGATTCGCAAGTTCCGCGCACAGACAAAGACATCCCTCTTCCTTATCTACTCATGGGGATCGGGGTGATGGCTTCGATTTTGTTTTTATTTTTCCAGTTAGTGCTCCCTTTAGCGCAAGTGGGCTTAGAGAACAATTATTCACCCACACTAGTATTTCTCGCCGTACTGTATGTCTTATTTATTGGTTTTCTCTTTTCAGTAATTACGGCCTATTTTTCGGGAATGGTAGGGGTTACTGCCAGTCCAGGAAGCTCGGTAGTTATTTCAGGAATGTTATTTGCTGCATGGTTGTTATTAGTTGCCATCGATCATTTCCTACCATTGCCCTTAAGCCCTCAGCAAATACAAGCAGCCGAGGCGATTACCATTATAATTGGTTCGGTAGTTACTGGGATTGCGGCTATTGCCAATGATAATACTCAGGATTTAAAAGTAGGGCAGTTGGTTGGCGCAACGCCCTGGAAGCAACAGCTTATGCTTTTACTCGGGGTTGTGGTTTCTGCGCTGGTAATTCCACCGGTGATGCAGCTGTTATTTAATGTTTATGGTATTGCGGGGGTAATGCCACACCCAGGGATGGATGTGAGCCAATCTTTACCTGCACCTACAGCTGCCTTAATGGCTGCAATAACTGAAGCAGTGTTTCAAAATTCATTGCCTTGGAATATGATGTTTATCGGTTCAGGGATCATTTTAGTAATCATTTTACTGAATCATATTTTTAAAATAAGACGCATTCTCAATTTGTCCATTCTTGGGGTTGCGATAGGCATGTATTTACCTCTTTCCTCCTCCTTCCCACTATTCATTGGTGGGATGATTGCTTTATTTGTACAACGGCATTTACGTCGCGTTCAGAAAGATAAGGAAGAACAGGTTACGAGAAAGCAAAAGGGCACTTTGATTGCTTGTGGTTTAGTTGCGGGTTCGGCGATCATTGATGTATTGCTCGCTATTCCATTCTCGATTGCGAAAAATCCTGATGCATTGCAATTGGCCGGCGCTAGCTGGAAAAATGCCAGTGTTTATTTAGGGGGTTTATCTACATTATTATTAGCTTGGTGGATTAATCGCCGCGTTTGTTCTGGAAAAATTTAAATGTAGGTTGGGCCTAGGGTCTGACCTCTGGTTGAATTTACCCAAAATGAATCTATTAACCAGTTTATATTTATTTTGAATCTTAGTATGTAGGTCGGGCTTATGGCTAGACCTACGTTTATGTGCTTGCTTTAGTGCAATCGCATTACTTGTTGATTTAACTCATCCAGCGCTTGTTCTGATTTGGTTTTGAAAGAAAATAACCCTAAACCATATAAGGCGACGGAAACAGGTAGAGCTGCGCAGGCTAACCATTTACCCCATTCTCGATAATGACAAAGTACGGTTCTCGCCGTTTCAATTGCGTTATTATAGCGCTGTTTAAATGCGTTTATTTTGATATCGTCAGCAGCATCGTTTTGAAAAAGCGTAATTTTAGCTTTCATGCATTCGACTAATAGGGTTTTCGTTGCGGAAGCGGCCTCAGTATATCTTACGTTTGTACGCGATTTTTCTTTCATACTTAGATACTGAGTACCTAGTTTTTGTAAATGCGTATCGAGCCCCATAGCAGTTAACATATAGTTTAATTCTGGAGCATGGTTAAATGAGCTCAGTGTAATGAGTACATTAGTTAGCTCAGAATCATCCAGAACAACATCATAGAATGCATCTGGGAGATTAAGCAGATATTCTGTTTGCTCCTTTAGCGACAAACGTGCAAGCCTGAATAAAATAGGTGTGATCAACCGAGGTTGGTACACTATTGCTATTTCAAGGGCATGCATTTGCTGTAAGTTCTTGGTACTAATATCGGCATCTTTATCGAGTAGTTTTTTTGCTAAGTAGGTATTACCGCCTTTGATTGCATGGTGCAATAGGGTATCAAGATTCGTATCAAGTTGATTGATGTTTACATCTAATTTAATTAACTGGCTTAATTGCTCTTCGGAGCCCAATAACGAAACCAGAGTTAAGGATGTTTCTCCATGTAGAGTTTCTTGATTGAATAATGCACTGACTTGTTCTGCATTAGGATGTTGTAAGACGCTCTCGATTACAGGTTTGAATAATGCAGGATGCTGAGCAGCTACATAGAATAAAACATTACTATAGGGGCCATGAGGTACATAAATAAGGCAGCGCATTTGCTCTTCCACAGAAAGTGTAGCCATTCCCAGTACCAACAATTTAAAGAGCTCAGGATCGTAGTGTGCGGCAATATCAAGTAGTTCTGTTGTAAGTTCACTGTATCGCTCATCGCGAATAAGTAATAGCATTTGTTTTTGAAGTGTCTCGATAAACAAGCGCTTAAACTTGAATTGTGGCACTAAAATATTCTCAGGACGCTGATAAAAAGCTATAAGTAACCTTAATATTTGAGGCTTCCATAGTGGTACAGTTTCATGTATATCCTGGATATGTCCTTGAGAAAGAATAAGGTCATATAAGCTTTTAAAGCATGCTGCATCTGGACTGTCATTACCTAATAAAAATTGATAAGCATAAATAGAACGTTGTAAATCAGTCTCTCCTGCTGTTGTGCCTACGATAACTGGTGTCACTGCTACCATATTTCCCATGGCAATTTGGTGAACTAGGTTAACACAGGCTTCATCCCTAATACTTTTAGGGGCTTGATTTCTATGTATGATTTGAACAGCAGTACCTGAGAATAAATCTACCTCTTGGTTGTCGGCATAGACGGTCATTTTTTGAGTTAAGGACTGTGTTTTATCCATCAGGTTAGGATGTTCTTCATGTATGTATTCAATTAAGGCGATTTTTTCGTTTACAGAAAGGGTGGATGTGGCATGCGCGCTGTTAAATTCAATGAATAATAAACGTCCATATTCTGTGTCTTGTGCGGCTATTTGGCTTATAAAGGCAATTTGACATTTTAGCGCCAACTCATTCAATCCCATAATTTGCATAAGTTCTAATGGTTTTAACGGTTCTTGATGTGTGGTGCTCTTGTGCGCATCTAGCCTCTTGAAGACATAGGGTATTATACATCCTTCGCGACTACATTCTGTGCGTCCACATTCACCTGGACTACATTCTTTCTGGGCTAGAAAAGTTATTAAAATATCCATTTGGTGCTTTTCGTCAAGAGCGGCTAAGTGTTTAGGGGCCTGTAATAATTCAGTAAAATGTGGGGTTAGCTCTGCTTGCCTCCAGGCAGTAGTACGCAGATAGTTTAAACAATGTGATAATTGCAAACTATCTATTGGGTCTAGTCGAGGCTGTGCTTTTTGAGCGAGCAGAACTATTTGGCGCTCTAGTTTATCTACAATGAATTTATGAGTTGTGTTGCTTAATGGCTGTAGTCGGGAATTTTGCTGCGGCAAAAATACTGGCATAAAAAGAGCGTGTGTTAGTAGGGTATAAGGGGCTAGGTTATTCCAAAAATGGAGTAATTCATTATCAGCCAGGTTTTCTGGGTGGTTTGGGCTAATCCATCTACCAAAATCAGAATGTATCATTATTGTTAAAACATATTGCGTGGTTTGGGGCGCGGTGAGCAGGCCAGCGTTGCACGCTGCGAAGAGAATGCCTGTCATTTTTCTTAGGTGCTCAGCAGTACTTGGTTGTATGTTTAGCACCAATATTGATACGAACGTGGAGGCAAGCAAGGCTTCAAGCAAAGATCGATCCCGAGGGTGTGGTGGTTGAAGGTGCAGGTGTTGGCTAATATTTGCCTCGAGCAAACGTTGTACGAGTTGCTCGCGATTAGTGGCGGCGTTGAGAACCATGGAAATAAGCAACATGCGTTTTGTCCATGAATCCAGTTGTTTTGTGGAATAAGGAACCGTAAGCAGTGGTTCTCCGGTTGGCACTAGACATTCAATATTTTGCTCCAGAAGTGACTGGTAGTTTTTTTTGTGTGCCTCATTGGTTCCAGATAAGATGATCTTGAGTTCGGCTGCGGTTTTACCTGCGAGGATGATTTGTTCTTTATAGAAATTGGAGGGGCTTCTGTCGATGGGGATTGGTCTGGAAGAAGAGGCTACAGTGTCTGCAAGGAGATTATTTGAGGAGCTTGGAGTGGCTTGTGGCTTTTGGGGCAACTGTTCTGATGAATTGGAGCTGTTGGCAAAAAACTCTGCAGTTCCTTTTACTATCTTCGTGGTAACTTTTGCTGTTCCTACTACTACTTTTGCGGTACCTTTTACTACAGTGGTTGTGCCTTTTACTACCTTTCCTAATTTCTTCAATGTACCCATAGAGTAACTATCCGTCTTGTTTTGGCTTATTTTTGATCAAAATTATAAAATAAAAGCAAAGAGATCGCTATTATTAGTTTATAAAATTATGAGGTAGATTGGAGAAATGTAGGCTGATAGCCCAGCCTACGGGGAATATCTTTTACAACGATTCAATACGAATCTTATGTTGCAACAGTTTTTCTTTAGCTTGTTGTGCTTGCGCCAGCTTTTCCTGTTCTTTGGTAATAATTTCAGCAGGGGCTTTATCCGTAAACTTAGGATTATCCAATTTACCTGCAGCCAAGCTAATGTCTTTTTCCAGTTTTGCCAATTCCTTAACCAAGCGGGCTAACTCTGCTTCTTTATCAATTAAATCAGCCATTGGAATCAACAGCTCAATTTCTCCTAGTACTGCAGTTGCAGAAACAGGAGGCTTTTCATCTGCTTCCAAGTAGTTAATTTGCGTTAACTTGCTTAAAACTTTTAAGGTATGCTGATACTTTTCCATGCGCTCTTTGAGTTCAGGAGTATAGTTACGAACATACAATGGAATTTGTTTTCCGGGGGAAATCGACATCTCACTACGAATAGTACGTATTGCCTGGATTGCGGATTTAAGCCATTCCAACTCTTCCTCAATGGTATCATTGAGGAATTCTTCATCTACTTGAGGATAGTTGCTTAGCATGATGCTGGTGGTGCCATTCTCGCTAGTGAGTTTAGACGTACGTTGCCAAATCTCTTCGGTAATGAACGGCATTAATGGGTGCAGTAGTTTAAGGATTTGATCTAATACATGGAACAAGGTTTTACGTGTGCCGCGTTTTAATGGAGCTAGCGCATGCTCATCTTGAAGGATGGGCTTAGATAATTCGAGGTACCAGTCACAATATTCATGCCAGACGAACTCATAAACTGTATTAGCCAACAAATCAAAGCGATAGGTTTCAAAATAATGATGTACCTTGCTAATGGTTCGTTGTAAGCGGGATAAAATCCATTCATCTGCAGGACTGTATTGGAATGGGCCATCTTCGAAATCAACTTGTTCTTCATCGGTATTTAACAATACATAACGGGCTGCATTCCATAATTTATTACAGAAATTTCGATAGCCTTCCACACGACCCACATCAAAGCGGACGTTACGTCCAGTTGATGCTAATGAGCAATAAGTAAAGCGCAGTGCATCTGTTCCATAGGCGTTAATGCCATCAGGAAATTCTTTACGAGTTGCCTTCACAATTTTATCGCGAACGGATTGTAACATCAGATTGGAAGTACGCTTTTCGATCAGTGAGTCCAAATCAATACCATCAATCAGGTCAAGGGGATCTAACACGTTCCCTTTTGATTTAGACATTTTATGGCCTTCGCTATCGCGAATTAGACCAGTAATGTATACGTCTTTAAACGGAACTTTTCCAGTGAACTTAAGACCCATCATAATCATGCGGGCAACCCAGAAGAAAATAATGTCAAAACCTGTTACTAATACCGAAGTAGGGTAGAACTGTTCGAGTTCAGGAGTACGCTCTGGCCAGCCTAAGGTTGAAAAAGGCCATAGAGCAGAGGAGAACCAGGTATCCAGAACATCTTCATCCTGTTTTAACAGGGTGCCTTCTTTAATCTTGTATTTAAAGCGCACATCATTTTCGCTGTAACCTACATATACATTACCATTGCTGTCGTACCAGGCTGGGATACGATGCCCCCACCATAATTGACGGCTAATACACCAATCTTCAATATTTTCCATCCATTGGAAATAAGTTTTGCTCCAGTTTTCCGGGATAAAACGAATATCTCCATTTTTAACCGCAGCGATAGCAGGCTCTGCCAAGGGTTGGATTTTTACATACCATTGATCAGTTAATAGAGGTTCAATGATGACATTGGACTTTTCACCACGAGGTACTTTTAGTTTATGCGCTTCAGTTTTAACTAAAAAACCTTCTGCTTCTAAATCTTTAATAATTTGTTCACGCGCAACAAATCGGTCCATACCCTGATATTTTAACGGTGCATTTTTATTAATGGAGGCTTTTTTGGTAAAGACATTCATTACTGGTAGTTGATGACGCTTTCCAACTTCATGGTCATTAAAGTCATGAGCTGGGGTGATTTTAACGCAACCACTAGCAAATTCTTTATCAACATAGTCATCGGCAATGATAGGAATGGTTCGATCGCACAGTGGTAATTGTAACTGCTTGCCAATTAAATGCTTAAAGCGCTCATCCTCTGGGTTTACTGCAACGGCAGTGTCGCCGAGCAAGGTTTCAGGACGAGTAGTAGCGACAATTAATGACTCCGCAGAGTCTACAACCGGATAACGAATATGCCATAAAAAGCCATCTTCTTCTTCAGACAAAACTTCCAGATCGGATACTGCCGTGCCTAATTTAGGATCCCAGTTAACCAGGCGCGTTCCACGGTAAATTAAACCTTCATCATGAAGCTGTACGAATACTTTTTGCACCGCAGCTGATAAACCTTCATCCATTGTGAAGCGTTCTCTAGTCCAATCAACGGAAGCACCTAAACGTCGCATTTGTTGGGTGATGGTATTACCCGATTCTTCTTTCCATTGCCATACGCGTTCGAGGAACTCTTCACGGCTTAAATCTTTTCTATAAATACCATTCGCTTCTAATCGGCGTTCAACAACTAATTGTGTTGAAATACCGGCGTGGTCCGTACCAGGTTGCCATAAGGTTTTGTCGCCTAACATACGATGATAACGAGTTAGGGCATCCATAATGGTATGTTGAAAACCATGTCCCATATGCAGACTTCCGGTCACATTCGGAGGAGGAAGCATAATACAGTATTTTTTGCCATCGCCTTGAGGTTGAAAGTAATGATGGCTTTCCCATGTTTTATAACATGCGCTTTCAATCGCTTCGGGAGAGTAGATTTTATCCATGATATAAACCTGTACTGATAAAACCAGAGATAGTACCACAGGTTAGGGGGCATTTTACATGCTTGAAGGGATTTTGTAATGCTGGGGGATTGCTCCTAAATGTAACCCGTATTGCGCTGAGCTAATACGGGTTATTTTTCTTGTTTTTCTTATCTGGGGTAGCCTGATTGCAAGCAACCAGGTTAGGCTAACTAGGTTCCCTCAGGCACTCGATCATCGTCTTTTTTAGTGCGATGATCTTCAGCAATATAAGTGTACATCGTTGGTACTACAAATAAAGTAAAACAGGTACCAATTAAAAGCCCGGCTGCAATAACCAAACCGATATCAAAACGGCTTACCGCGCCTGCTCCACTAGCAATTAGTAGCGGTAATACGCCAAACACCATAGCTGCAGTAGTCATAAGAATAGGTCTTAATCGAATTCCTGCAGCTTCTTCTACTGCGGCACGGCGGTCCAGATTTTTTTCTCGTTGCAATTGATTGGCAAAGTCGACAATCAGAATTCCATGTTTGGAGATTAATCCAATCAAGGTAATCAAACCTACCTGAGTGTAGATGTTAATACTTGCTAAGCCTAAGTTTAACGGGATTAAGGCACCGCAAATCGACATCGGCACGCTAATTAAGACGATTAATGGATCACGAAAACTTTCATATTGAGCCGATAGAACCAGAAAAATAATGACAATGGCGAAGACAAAGGCGAATAAAAGCGCATTACCTTCTTGCATAAATTGTCTTGATGCACCGCCATAATCGGAAGAAAAGCCCTTGGGTAAGGTTTCATTGGCTGCTTCTTGTAAGAAACCCAAGCCCTCACCTAGGGTTTTTCCGGGCATCATAATTGCCTGGATAGTCGCTGAGTTGAGCTGTTGGAAATGGGAGGCCGCATTAGGCGCGGTTTTTTCCACAGCGGTTACTACAGTAGAAAGTGGGACCATCGTACTATTAATGCTTTTCACATAAATACGACCCAGTTGTTCAGGTGACATGCGGAATGAGCGATCCAGTTGGGGGATAACCTGATAGCTACGTCCCTGCAAATTGAAATAATTCACGTAGTTACCTGAAAGGGCGCTGGTTAAACTGCTTCCTACCGCCTGCATGTCTAATCCCATTTCGGATGCTTTCGAGCGGTTAATCTTTAACTCGATTTGCGGTTGGTTGAATTTCAGCGAGTTATCAACATAAATAAACATACCGCTAGTTCTTGCTTTATCCGCAAGTTGATTCGAAATTTCAAAGAGGCTTTGGAAGTCATTTGTAGTTTTAATCACAAATTGGACTGGAGTGCCACTACCCCCGCCGGGAAGGGGAGGGGGGACAATCGCGAAGGTATTTAAGCCGGCCACATGCGATAACTTATCTTGTAAGGGCTGCTTTAACTCAAATTGGCTTTTCTTTCGCTCATTCCAGGGCTTGAGCACCATTCCAGAAACCGGTTGACTACTATTAACCGTAAAGTAGTTTCCAGTTTCAGGGAAGCTTTTGTAGATGTCATCAAATGGCTTCGTAAACGCTTCAATGTAGTTGATTGTTGCAAATTGAGGTGCCGTGCCGATGACAAAGAAGAAACCTTGATCTTCTTCGGGCGCAGTTTCTGCAGCACTGTGCGTATAAAGATAAGGCAACATTAAAATCACTACGGCGGCAAAGGGAAGCATAATGATTCGTGTGTCTAAGAGACTGTGAAGAACGCGTTGGTATTTGTCTTTTAATTTATTAAAAAAGGTATCCAGGAAATGGACGAATTTACTACTACCAATATCGGCCGTTAGTACTTTAGAGCACATCATTGGCGATAAGGTTAATGCAATCAGTCCAGAAATAATTACCGCACAGGCTAGTGTAAATGCGAACTCTTTAAATAACGCTCCTGTTAATCCCCCCATAAAGCCAATTGGTGCATAAACTGCCGCCAGAGTGATGGTCATGGCAATAACGGGAGTGGAAATTTCGCGGGCACCAATGATTGCTGCATCAAAAGGCGTTTTCCCTTCTTCAATATGGCGGTGGATATTCTCCACAACCACAATGGCATCATCGACTACCAAGCCAATGGCGAGCACAAAGGCGAGCAAGGTAAGCAGGTTAATACTGTAACCTAACATGAGCATTAGGGTACACACACCAACGAGTGATAATGGAATGGTTACAATAGGG
This sequence comes from Legionella lytica, assembly GCF_044626755.1. Classification (GTDB taxonomy): domain Bacteria; phylum Pseudomonadota; class Gammaproteobacteria; order Legionellales; family Legionellaceae; genus Legionella; species Legionella lytica_A. Next base: position 107,819 of record NZ_JBGORX010000001.1, read on the forward strand.
ATAAATACGGAACGCATAGAACCTAAGAACAAATAAATTACTACAATAACAATGGCTGCTGCTTCAATAATAGTATGGATTACTTCATCTAATGAGGCCCGAATAAAGTCTGTTGCGTCATAAACGATGGTTCCGGTTAATGAAGGTGGAAATTCCTTGGTAATGGACGGCATGAGCGTGCGTACATCACTGATTACTGTTAATGGATTTGCCGTTGGGGTTGGGGTAATAGAAATAAACACTGCTTTTTTACTATTAAAGGTCACTGAGGTGTCATAGCTTTGAGAACCTAATTCAATTTTTGCGATGTCATGTAAGCGTACGATAGAACCTTTATCGCTTTTAACAATGAGGTTACTAAATTGCGAAGCATCATTCAGATCAGTTTTGGCGGTGATGCTCAGCGCTACGTATTCGCCTTTAGTATTTCCTGCTGCGGTTAAGAAGTTATTTTTTGCAAGTGCGGCGGAAACATCGGAAGGGGCCACATTTAAAGCTGCCATTTTTATCGGATTGAGGAATATTCTCATGGAGTAAGTTGAACCCCCGAGAATTTCTGCTTTCGCTACCCCATCAACGGTTTGTAATTGTGGTTGCACCACCCGAGTTGCGTAGTCGGTGATTTGTTGCGGTGTCATTTCCGTACTGTCTAAACTGATGTACATCAAGGCAGTTGATGAGTCAGATGCTTTTAAAATGACGGGTTGTTGTGCTTCTTTGGGCAGCTGATTAATGGTTTGTTGCACCTTACTCATCACGTCTGTAAAGGCGACTTGAGGATCAAAATTTAATTTAATGTTGAGGGTAATGGTACTCATGCCTTGGGTGCTTGATGAGGTCATGTAATCAATCCCTTCTGCACTGGCAACCGCATTTTCTAATGGTGAGGTAATAAAGCCGGCGATTAGATCGGCATCGGCCCCAGGATATCCAGTCATAATCGTAATAACGGTATTATCCATACGTGGATATTGGCGAATTTGCATGTCATGCATGGCATTGAGGCCAAACAGGAAAATGAGCAAGCTAATTACCATGGCAAGTACAGGCCGCTTGATAAAAAGATCGGTAAATTTCATAAATTATCCTGATAAAAAGTAATTCATTTTCTGGGTTAGGCATTAATGCTTAACCCAAGGATTAAGGGGGGTACTTTATCTTTTATTGACCCAGTAGATGGGGATTACTGGTATCATTGAGTTTGACTTCATTATTGATTACAACAGGAGTACCGTTTTGTAGTTTGATTTCCCCGGCACTAACAACCTGTTGTCCTGCTTTTACCCCTTTTTTAATTACGGTGTAATTTCCACGTTGTTTACCAATGGTGACAAACACACGATTTACAGTAAGTACGTCGGTACCATCGGGATTTTTCTTACCTTCTTTATCTTTTTCGATGATGTAAACCGAGTTACCGTAGAGACTGTAGGAAATTGCTGTTGATGGCACTACAACGGTATGGGCTTTTGCTGCTTGGTCAATTTCTATTGCAGCAAACATCCCAGGTACAAAAGCATATTTTTGTACTTTATTTTGGGCATTGGTTTCAGTACTACAAGAAACAATGTGTTTGCTGCTATTTGCTTCCTGATGCGTTTTAACTAGCGGTGAGCCAGCTGGATTTTTAATTGCGCTCGCAGGGCAGTTCGCGAGCACACCTTGCACCAGAACATTATGTGTATTCAAATCTACTTTAGAGTTAATCGCTGAAACTTTTGCTTCAAAGAGAAGCTCAGGGAACTGTTCTAGAGAAAAGGTAATGGTTTGATTGGGGTGTACCTTTTTATACAGTTGCTCAGGAAGATAAAAGTCTAAATACAATGGGTCTAATGATTGCAAGGAAACAATCGTTGTTTGTCCTGGATTGACAAACTGACCTACGTTGACTTGGCGAATACCTAAACGTCCTGAAAATGGCGCGGTAATATGCTTTTGATTAATTTGGGCTTGGGTTTGATCAACCTTTGCTTGGGCTTGATCAAGCATTGCTTTGGCTTCATCCACGCTGGAAATGGGCGTTGCTCCGCGCTTAAATAAATCGGATTGACGTTTGTAGCTAAGTGCTTTTAGTGCCAGATCGGATTGGTTAAATTTTAGAACGGCTTGATCAATTGAATCATCTAAAGTAACTAGTGGGGCACCTTTCTCAACATACTGGCCTGATTCAAAATCAATTTTAATCACATTGCCTGAGGCTTGAGAGCCGAGATCCACACCATTTAAGGCAACAAAATTACCTACAGCATTGAGCGTTGGAACCCAATTGATTTCTTTGGCTGCAGTAGATGCAACCGCAACTGCAGGAGGTTGGTAGCTGGCAAAAAACCGTTTAATCATAAATGCCTTAATGAAATTAAAAGCAATAATTCCACCGAAAATAACCAAGAGGGCTATGCCCATTATAATCAAACGTTTTTTCATGAGGTGCCTCTACAAATTTAAAACGGGGCTAAATATATCACGAAAGGGAGGCTTAATTCTCTCAATTATTTTAATTTTATTTAATGGGTTGACAATAGATTGTATTGGCCATAATACTTTGTTCTTTCTTTGTGACGCACCATGCCTTTTTGCTACAATGGTCAAAGTTTAAAACATCTTTACTTAAGTTTTTACCTTGTTGATAACTACAACGTGGTTACAAAAAAAACCTATTGACTAAATACAATACTTTGTTACTATGCCGCTTTCATAACGAAAAAGGGGAAAACCATGAAGTTGAAGTCCTTGTTGTTTGTAATCTGTTTAGGCTTCTTTAGCAATCTTTTTGCAGTAACTGCACATGTGCATCCAAAGGCAGATGCAGCTGATAAAAAGTCTATCGCTAAAGCGACTATGTTTCCTGGCTATTGCCAAATCGAAATTATAAACGACAGTTTCACTGACGTTTACGTATATGGAACTTTTGATGATGGTAGCACAATTGATTTTAGTATCTATCGTTACGAAGCGCCTCATTACATTAACTTATTCTATTATTTCTACTGCCATAGCGGTATGTACCTCACAATTCAATCTCCATACGGAGTTGTTTATTCTGGTTGGACTAACGTAGACAGCACTATTCACGTTGTTCCTTTCCTGAAAAATGGCGTTAAAGCTGAAATATCACGCCGATAATTTTTGATTAAGAAGTAAAAAAGTTTATTTAATAGGGAAGTTGCATTTAGGTGTAACTTCCTTTTTTTTGTCTATGTGGAGTCATCCAATGAAACGTTTAATACCTTGTATGCTGTTATTACCTTTACTGTCTTCTTGTGTTCCTGAGGGGGCATATTACGAGCCAGGTTATTATGCGCCACCACCGCCTCCACCCTATGTTGAAATACATCGTTATGAAGAGCATCGTCATTATGATCATGGTCCTCGTCATCATCATAATGACTACCGCCCCGCTCCTCAAGCTCGGGTATATCAAGCGCCGAGTAATGCTCATGGAAATGCTCATGGCCATGGTGCTAGGCACGGTGGGCACGGGGTAGTTATTAATCCTGGTCAGCCACAAATACGACCACAGCCACAGGTACGGCCACAGCCACAAATACGGCCACAACCACAGGTACGGCCACAACCACAGGTACGGCCACAACCGCAAGTACGGCCACAACCACAAGTACATTCACAACCACGGGTTCAATCACAGGAGGAGGCGCGCCCACAAGGGCCTGCGAATCACCCATCCTCTGCTGCTCAAGTAATCGTTCATCCGAATGCAGTAGAACACCAATAACTAAAAACCCCCGCCCGTATTAGCGCAACCTAATACGGGGCCCTATCATATGAAGATAGCTCATCGCGAAAGAGTAGGGGCTTCTTAGGATGCGGTACAGCATTGCATTCGTATCCGATTGAATTTTGTGGTAGTCTTAGCTGCGTTTTTTTATTTGAGGGATTCCATTGATGCGTAACCTATTTAAAATCCTCCATCTTGGGTTTTTATCTTTAATTTTGACTGCATGTGTGGCTTCGCCAGGAAGTGAAAGCACGGGGGAGTTTCTTGATAGCTCCACGACCACCACCAAAGTAAAAGCAACCTTAGTGAATGATTTAGGAACGACTGGAATTTCGATACAAGTTAAAACTTTTAAAGATCAGGTACAACTAAGTGGTTTCGTTCCTACTGAGCGCTTAAAACAAAGAGCAGGCGCTATTGCTGCCGGTGTAGATGGTGTAAGCAGCGTTATTAACGATATCGTTGTTAAACCTTGATGTAATTATTTCCAGGCTAAGGAACTTACTTATGTTTGATGGAAGCTATACCATAGAAAATTTTGATAAAGAACTTTTCCAGGCAATTGTCGAGGAAGAGCGTCGCCAAGAAGATCATATTGAACTTATTGCATCGGAAAATTATGTGAGCCCCCGTGTACTAGAGGCTCAAGGTTCCGTATTGACCAATAAGTATGCCGAAGGTTATCCCGGCAAACGTTATTATGGCGGGTGCGAGTACGTGGACGTGGCAGAAGCCCTGGCAATTGAACGAGCGAAAAAGCTGTTTGGCGCAGATTATGCCAATGTGCAACCCCATTCTGGTTCTCAAGCTAATGCTGAAGTGATGATGGCTTTATTATCACCAGGTGATGTTATTTTAGGTATGGCATTGCCTCACGGTGGTCACCTAACGCATGGTTCAAAGGTTAATTTTTCTGGAAAGTTGTACCAGGCGGTACCTTATGGTGTGGATGAACAAACCGGATTAATTGATTACGATGAACTAGAGCGTTTGGCTTTAGAGCATAAACCTAAGTTAATCATTGCAGGTTTTTCTGCTTATTCGCGTGTTCTTGATTGGCCACGTTTTCGAGCAATTGCTGATAAAGTAGGCGCTTACTTAATGGCTGATGTGGCTCATGTTGCTGGGTTGATCGCCGTAGGTTTATATCCTTCGCCTATTCCTTATGCTGATGTAGTAACTACAACGACTCATAAGACTCTAAGAGGTCCTCGTGGAGGTTTGATTTTATGTCGTGCAAATGAGGAAGTTGAGAAAAAATTAAATTCCGCTGTATTTCCCGGCATGCAAGGTGGACCCTTAATGCATGTTATTGCCGCTAAGGCAGTTGCTTTTGCAGAGGCCTTATTACCTGAATTCAAAACTTACCAAGAGCACGTTTTATTGAATGCAAAAACAATGAGCTCGGTTTTAATAAGCCGCGGCTATAATATTGTTTCTGGTGGTACGGAGAATCATTTACTGCTCGTTGATTTAATTAATAAAGACATTACTGGTAAAGATGCTGACGCTGCTTTAGGGCGAGCCAATATTACAGTAAACAAAAATTCAGTACCTAATGACCCACGTTCACCTTTTGTTACCAGTGGTTTAAGGTTGGGAACTCCAGCGGTTACCACTCGAGGATTTAGGGAAAAAGAAATTACTCTTCTATCAAATTGGGTAGCAGATATTCTTGATGATATTAACAATGAAGCGACTATAACGCGGGTTAAAGAGGATGTATTGCGTTTATGTCGTGAGTTTCCGGTTTATAAGTAATTATGTATTGTCCATTTTGTCATGCAGAAGAAACTAAGGTTGTCGATTCGCGTTTAGTGGCTGATGGTGCTCAAGTACGCAGAAGGCGGGAATGCCTTGAATGCCATGAACGTTTCACTACTTTTGAAACGGCAGAGTTGATTATGCCTTTAATAATTAAGCGCGATGGTAGACGAGAGACTTTTAGTATCGATAATTTGCGCTCAGGAATGTTAAGGGCGCTGGAAAAGCGACCGGTAAGTGTTGATTCTTTAGAAGAAGCGCTGGTCGCTATTACGCAAGAAATTCGTCGTAGAGGCGAGCGTGAAATTGATTCCCAATTTGTTGGTGAGTTAGTGATGAAAGCTTTATATAGTCTGGATCATGTTGCCTATGTGCGTTTTGCTTCAGTGTATAAGCGCTTTAAAGACGTGAGTGATTTTAGACAGACAATTGATCAAATGAAAAAAGATTAGGGGATTGTTTATAGCAAAATATAAACAGGCCCGCAGTAAAAAAGGATTTTGATGGGACTAGCTTAAAAGAGTAAACTTTTAAGGTTTAAGCAAACACGAAATAAGTGTTCACAGAATAGGTAATTTGCTGTCATTGCAAGTCTAGGCAAAGCGATGATGGCAGTTTTTTTATTTTGACCATGCGGTGAGCACTTACAACAAAATTCATGAGGTTATAGTGGAAAAGCAGTCTATAAGTGGAAAACGAAAAGCCCGAAAATTATCACTTCAGGCACTTTATCAGTGGTTAATGTCTGGTTCTGATTTATATGAAATTGAGGCGCAATTCCGAGTGGCTAATAATATGGAAAAAGTTGATGTCGATTATTTCTGCCGCCTGTTGTACGGTATTCCGGAGAATGTGCAGCAACTCGAAGAGAGTTTTACTCCATTTTTGGATAGAGACATCAGCGAATTAAATCCGATTGAATGGACGGTGTTACGCATAGGAGCTTTTGAGTTAATTAACTGCCCGGATATTCCTTATAAAGTAGTTCTAGATGAAGCCATATCATTGACTAAAGAATTTGGCGCACAAGACGGATATCGTTACGTCAACGGAGTATTAAACAATCTGGCTCAACAAGTTCGTGCAGTTGAAATCAACTTAGACAATGGTAATGGATGAGTTTTCTCTAATCGATAGGTTTTTCAAGCCCTTAGACCTAAAACGCAATGATGTTTTGTTGGGTATTGGGGACGATGCTGCATGTTTGCAGGTTCCCAATGGCATGAACTTGTTAGTTAGCACGGATACTTTGGTTGCCAAAGTTCATTTCCTTCCTGATTGGGATGCATACAATATTGCTTATCGTTCGGTTATGGTTAGTGTGAGTGATTTGGCAGCCATGGCTGCTCAGCCTTGTTGGGCACTGCTGGCATTAACCCTGCCACAAATGGAGCCTTCTTGGCTTGAGTCTTTTGCTCATGGTTTAAGTGATTCGTTAAGGCAATTTAATATTGCTTTAATTGGTGGTGATACTACCCGTGGCCCACTTTCAATTACCTTAACGGTTTTTGGCCAAGCACCACTTAATCAGGAAGTGCGTCGGAGAGGGGCGCAACCTGGCGATATTATTTTTGTATCAGGAAACATTGGGGCCGCTGCTTTGGCGGTTAAATTTCTTGATAAGCAAAATATATCTTCATCCGATCACGCCACCTTAATGCATAAGCTATTGCACCCACAACCACGCATTGATTTAATCAATTTTTTACGTCTTTATGCTACGGCGGCAATCGATATCTCTGATGGGCTTAGCGCTGATCTTAATCATATTTGCACTGCCAGTGAGGTAGGTGCCTGTCTTAATCTGGACGCCATTCCTATAGAACCTTTGGTGAAGCATTATTATCCCGATAAAGCAGTTGACTTAGCCCTTACAGGCGGTGATGATTATGAGTTATGTTTTACTGTGCCTGAGCTGAAAGTTGATTCACTGATGCATGAATTAGAACAAGCTGGAATGGTTTGTTATCCAATTGGGGTGATTGAACAAGAGCCGGGCTTAAGAGTCAAAACGGCTGAGAATCTATATCATGAAATAGCTCCCAAAGGCTATTCGCATTTTTAAATCTGTAGAGAGTGTAATTTAAGAATCTGCGTCAGGATGACGTAGAGGATTAGATGAATAGTTTGCAACTGTAGTGAGAATAATATGAAGCAAGTCAATTTAGCAACTCGAGTGTGGCAAGACCCTGTTTATTTCATCGCTTTTGGTTTTGGTTCTGGTTTGATGCCTAAGGCTCCAGGAACTTGGGGGACCGTAGCGGCTGTACCGGTCTATTTATTACTGATGCATTGCAATCCAATTGTTTATCTTATTTTAACGACATTGGCATTTATCTTGGGTGTTTGGGTCTCTGATAAAGTAAGTAATGAACTGGGTGTTCATGATTATAAAGGGATCGTTTGGGACGAGGTAGTTGGTTATTTATTAACGATGTTTATGGCGCCGCAAGGATTTAAATGGATGTTATTTGGTTTTATTCTATTTCGTATTTTTGATATCTGGAAACCGCAACCTATAGGATACATTGACGAAAAGGTAAAAGGTGGCATGGGGATCATGTTGGATGACGTATTAGCTGCAATACCTGCTTGGCTCATAATGCAGTTGTTCGCTTGGAGTTTTGCGTGATGAATGAGAATCATAAGGAACTAATTAGTATAGGGTTAACGGTAGGTATTGTTGCTCTCACATTATTTATTATCCATCGTTTTATTCCCTCGATGATTTGGGCTGCAATCATTGTTATTGCTACCTATCCCTTGTATAAAAAGTGGCGGCATTTGTTTGGTAATAAAGATAACCTTGCAGCTTTTCTTTTTACAACGTTAATTGGGTTACTTTTTCTTCTTCCTTTAAGCTGGCTGGTGCGAATTCTGGTTACTGAAATTCAGTATTTCATAAATTTTTTACAAAATTTAAATCAGCAGGGTGGTGCAGCTCCTGAGTTTTTGAAGCATTTTCCATTTATTGGTAATGAATTGGTAATTTATTGGGATGACAATATTGGTCAGCCAGGAAAGGTTCGTGATTTTCTTTCCAATGTACATTTATCATTAGCCCCTACCAGTTATTATGTCAAACAGATAGGGACAAGTTTAGCGCATCGCAGTATCCAGGTTGGTTTTACTTTATTAACCTTATTCTTTTTCTATCGTGATGGGGATAAATTATTAATTCAGATTTATCAGATAGGGGAGTATTGTTTGGGGGAGCGATGGTTCCGCTACGCTGATAGATTACCGAAAGCATTGAGCGCTACGGTGAATGGCACAATCGTTGTCGGTCTGGGAGTCGGGATATTAATGGGGATTTGTTATGGCCTGGTAGGTTTTCCTGCACCTACGTTAACTGGATTTATTACCGCTTTAGCGGCTATGATTCCTTTTGTCGTGCCTATTGTTTTGGCAATTGTTGCGATGATTTTATTTTCAGCCGGAAGCATGGTTGGGGCGATCATTGTTTTGGTTTGGGGAACCTTAGTGATGTTTATTGCGGACCACTTTATTAAGCCTGCGCTTATTGGTGGTGCAATTGAATTACCCTTTTTGGCCGTACTGTTTGGTATTTTAGGTGGAGTTGAGACGTTAGGTTTATTGGGCTTATTTATTGGTCCTGTGGTGATGGTACTCTTTGTGACTTTATGGCAAGAGCCTCAGGCAATGCCTCATATTAAAGGTAAAAGGTCCATTCATTATTAATTTTGTAGCCCGCATTACGCGAAAAGTGTATGTAATTTATTAAATTAAATAAAAAGCCGTCTCTTCTACCCTACTCTCCTATGTTCCACAGACAAGCCGTGGGACATAGGAAGGCCTGTAATTAACAAACCGTTAAGCAACCAGGCTTCTTATTTATAACTGCAAGAGTCAAAACGATAGATTACCCCGATACTACCCATTTGTGACTGGAATGATCTTCCAAACGTATTAATGCTCGTAGTAGACATATAGCGATAGGCTGCATTAAGGGCATAGTTTTCTGAGAAATTATAAGTGATACCCACAGTTCCTTGATAGGTAAACACATTCTTTTTGGCGTGAAATGAAATCGCATCAAATGGACCAGATGCATTTAAATCAAGATTTAAGAACGAGTAACCAATACCGCCACCAATAAAGGGAGACAATGTTTCCAAAAATTCAGGGAAATCAAAATAAAGATTAGCCATAAGCACATTAGCTGAGGTTCTGCCGCTAAATGAAGTGAGATCAAAGTCGGTAACACGGAAACGATCAGGATTAGCAGAGATGTACGTATATTCAAATTCATAACGAACCGGGTTATATTGATAGCCTAGACGGCCCCCCGCATTCCAGCCATCGCGGTAGCGTACGTTAGAAAGCTGCACACCTAAAATATTCGTATTTACGTTAGAAGATAAATAGCTATAGCCTCCAAAAGCACCCATATACCAGCCATCAACAGCAGCAGAAGCTGATGCGATGCTTGAAGCTAATAAAGCCGTGGAAAAAAGTACAGATCTCATGACTTCCCTTTATTATTATTTTTGTGAAGTCATGTTATCGTGTTGTTCTAAATTTGCAAGTCCTTCAATTCAAAAAAATTTAACAAAGATTTAAGAGTAATCAGTGATTATCATAGGTCTTTTATGCTCATTATTTCATCCTAGAAAGTAAAAAATAGAATTAAAAAGCAAAAAATTTTTATCACTACTATAATGAATTGGTCATATTGATTTTACTCTATCAATATGGCTTTCCTTTGCTCACGGTATTCGTTATTGAGAAATATACTATCTGTGTGAATCGTCTACTTGTTTCAAATGAACATTGGTGCAATGATAAATTTTTAACATATTGAAATGGAGTTTCATCATGACTGATAATAAAAAGAAAGGTGTGGTCAAACCGCTATTGGAGATACCCTCTAGTTTTATTGAACAGGTTGTTGATCTTATTTCTGATACGACTGAGCTAGGCCGTCAGAAAATAGTCGATCTGGCTGAACAAGCCAAAGTAAAATACAAGTATTGGCTTTATTATTTTACGCGTACCCGGGACATCAACAGTTTTATTCATGACTTAAAAGAAACCAAGGATTCTTATTTTCGCTGGGATGCTGTTAAAAAGCTTTTAAGCGAAGGGGAATGGAATAATGGTTCTTACAATTTCTACTTTCTTTTAGAACTTACCAGCGCTATTGAGGGATATAAGTCTTTAGAGGAGCAGGAGAAACTTTCTTTTGTGCTGAAACTAAAAGATCCAATTATGAATCGATTAAATTACTTAATTGCCGATCATAAGAAAGCCCAAGAGGAAGCAAAACGTCGCAGTGATGAATTGGTGCAAGCAGGGCTAGCGAAACAACGGGTACTCAATTCAGCCATTCTGGAGCAAGATCTGGAGATCGCAAAAAATAAAGCCGTCACGGAAGCGGAGAAAGTTGTGTTTTGCTTGGTAAAAGATACTAAGCAGTGGAGCCTTTCTTTAGTGGATGCTGCAGGCAAAGTACATTCCTTGGATGTAAGCTTAGAGCTTAAATTATTTCTGTCCAATAAGAAAATTACCGATGTAAGCCAATTAAACTCTGAGCAACTGGAACATATCCTAACAGAGTGCCATCAGGCGAAAACCAAATTGCTTGGGCGTTTACAATTAGTAATCAATTCCGAGCAAAGTAATATGGATCTGGTGAATCAAGGTCTTAATTCAGCATTCATTTTACGTACTGATCCGCCTAAAGCAAATCTTTGGTGGGTAAGTAGTTTGGGCGCGCTCAATTTTATTGAGCTCAAAGATTATCCATCGCTGCATCAATGTTTAACTAACTATCTTGGCGTGTTGCACGATAAGGACTTTAATGAGGCTGCCCAAAAAGAAATTGAGAGCACAATAAAATTACATTTGTTGGGAGTAAAAACGGCCAAAGCTTTAAATACAACTACTGTCTCTCAGATGAATCGACAGTTAGGTAGTATTTTTAATAGAAAAATAGGTCAACAAAATATTGATGAAGTAAAACATGATGCTCATGAACGAGCGCTTAGTTTATTGCAATACAAGATCAATCCTGAAGAACGAATCAGAGATTTGCAGCGTATGCATATTACCTCAACTTTCATTTTACGTCATACACACAAGGAGCAGGCTCTTTGGTGGGCAAATAGTTTAGGCCATATCCATCAAATTAGATTAAAAAACTATCCTGAACTTTTGAGTTGGCTTGGAACTCATCCTGCGCCATTTAAGGCAGAGGATGAATTGGCATTTAAAAATTATTTGGTAGATGTTAACCCCATCCATGAGTTAGATAAGAACAGTTTTCAAAATATTAAGGCCATGCTTGAAAATAGATTAAAAGTGCAAGTTGCCGAGCAAGTGGAGCAGTCGCCAGAAGAGGTAAAAGTAGTTCCCAAGGTGGATGTATCATTTAAAGAGGAGACTCAGAAGGTTAAACCTCAGCCTTTAAGCAAAGAAAGGTATACTGCAATCAGTAAATTGCCTACGATGTGGCAGGAACAGAGAATAATGGATGAAGCTGTAGAGAATGCTGAAAAGATCTCACGTAGTCTTAATGCTTAACGATAAAGATAAGTAATTTATAAAACTGCCGTTATTGCGAACAAAGTGAAGCAAGCCAGAGTTTTAACGAAGCATCCTTCTAGGTTGCTTCGCCAAGGCTCGCAATGACGAAATTTACATTTGAGGTATTCTGGAGATCTTCAGAGATACTTCGGGATCACACTTATTTAAACCCATTCGTTATCGGATAGCGCCAATCCTTACCAAAGGCTACCGTACTCACTTTGATTCCAGGAGCGGCCTGGCGCCGTTTGTATTCATTGCGTTTAATCATCTGGATTACTTTAGTAACCACTTCCGGTTTAAATCCTTGTTGAATTATTTCTGCGGGGCTTAGATTCTTTTCCATGTACGCAACGATAATCGCATCTAAAATCTCATAATCAGGTAAGCTGTCTTGATCGGTTTGATTATCTCTTAATTCAGCAGAGGGAGGGCGAGTAATCACCCGCTCAGGGATTACCTGTGATAGGCTATTGCGATAATGTGCCAGTGCATAAACCTGGGTTTTTAGTACATCTTTTAAAACCCCAAAGCCACCACACATATCTCCATATAAGGTTGCATATCCTACTGCGGATTCACTTTTGTTGGAGGTGGTCAGGACCATTTTCCCCGTTTTATTCGACATAGCCATTAATAATAAGCCACGAACGCGAGCTTGGATGTTTTCTTCTGTTAGATCAGCGGGTCGCCCATGAAACTCAGGTTGCAAGGTATTTATTAAGGCTTCAAATGCCGGTTCAATCGATAACATCGAATGGGTGACCGCGAGTGCCTGTAGTTCAAGCATGGCATCCTCAACGCTCATTTCCGCAGTATAGCGTGAAGGCATCAGCACTGCATGTACACGTTCTGTTCCTAAGGCATCTACCGCAACAGCTAAGGTAAGTGCAGAATCAATACCACCCGAGAGGCCTAACAAAACTCCTGGAAATTGATTTTTATTAACATAATCACGGGTTCCACAAACCAAGGCTTCATAAAGCAATGCTTCTTTCGTAGGTAGAGGTGCTATAGGACCAGAAAGCTGTTTGTCTTGCAATTCAATGGTACAGAGATCTTCTTTAAACGCTGCGGCACGAGCACATACAGCGCCTTGTTGATCCAGAGCAAATGAATGCCCATCAAATAATAATTCATCTTGTCCACCAATTTGATTTACATAGGCAATAGCAACCCCTTGCTGTGCGTAGGTCTTTAATAAGGCCTCACGTTTTTGATATTTGTGTTCAGCAAATGGAGAGGCATTCGGTATGAGTATTATCGAGACACCGTGTTCAATTAAGTCTGAGATCGGACCGGGTTGCCATGCATCTTCACAAATGCAAATACCGACCTGGTAATTTTTTATTTTTAGAATACAAGGTTTTCTTTGGCCGGCGGTGAAATAGCGTGCTTCATCAAAAATTTCATAATTAGGTAATTTTTGTTTGTGATATTCCGTAATTATTTGCCCTTGATGCAAAATGCTCACACTGTTGTAACAGTTTTTCTGATCGATACTTGGATGACCAACAAGTACATAACAGTCTTTGGTTATCGCTTGGATTTGTTTTAAATGCTCCATGACTGATAGATGAAACTCATTCCGAAAAAGTAAATCCTCAGGGGGATAGCCGGCTAAGGCTAATTCGGGAAAAACAATGACATCATGGTCATCTTGCTTGCTTTTTATGATTTCAATAATTTTATCCCGATTAAGTGTCAATGCACCAACAGTGGGATTGATTTGAGCCATAAGAATTCGAAGCGTGTTTTGCATGATATTTAAGTGAACTTTGAGAGTAATGGGCAGTAAATTATTACAAAGTGTACCTAAATGAAAGATATAAGTGTTAATTAGGCTGAAAATTGCATAAAATAGACGCTTTTGCCCAGAACATCCCAAATATTATGTTAAATGAAGCACTATCAAAAATGCCTGAAGCGTTTGAGGCCAAAATATTATTGCGAGGGCAAGAATATTTTGAGAATGGCCATGTGCTGAATATTCGTTTCAGCGAGGGGCTGTTAAAAGGGCGCGTGAAAGGCAGCTCCAGCCAGATTTATGATGTACACATGGATTTAAAAGCCTGGCCTGGAAAACGTGCAAGTTGCACCTGTACCTCCCACGCTAACTGCAAACATGCTGCTGCCTGTTTATTTGCTTTACGCGCTCAAACCAACATGGTGTCGCAGCCTGCAAATAAATTGGATAAACGCTTGGATAGCTGGTTAAAAAATCTGCGTGCTCAAGAAGCCGCGGTAGTTAAGACTCACGAGTCTACGCATCATTTAACCTATTTAATTGAGCTGAGACTTGATGGCTATGAGCATAAAGTAATCGTCAAATTGGCCTTAGCTAAATTATTAAAACGAGGTGGTTATGGAAAGATGATCACCTTTAACAGTCTTGCTGAATCTAAGAAACAACATTTTATTGGGGATGATAATGAATTAGTCGCCCAATTGTTGTTTAAATGCGGTGTTTCGGGTTGGTTTGATTCCTTAAGCATTCGGAATAGCGAATTATTAGTAGGGATTCTTGCTACAGGCAGGGCCTTTTTTGTTCATGATCAAGAGCACGCTATTCACTTGGGTGAAACCTATAATGGTACATGCCAGTGGGTTTTGGCACAAAATGGTAGCCAGAACTTATTGTTGATGCATGATGATGAAGTTGTTAAGCCTGTATTACTCGACGAGAGTTGGTATTTTGATTATGACCTCGGAGTTATGGGCTATTTAAAAACGCCTTATCCCATAAAACAGCTCGGGCATTTATTAGAGGCTCCCCCCATTTCTATTGAACAAGCGCCCTTACTGGCTAAAAAAATGGAGCAAACTTGCCCGGAGTTTCCTGTACCGCAAGTCTTTACTGTTCAGGAAACGCGCCAGGTTACTCCTACACCTATGCTGATTCTTGATGCCGTAAGTGAGGAGCAGGAGGAAACATCTTGGTTTTATGATGATGAGGAATTGAACGCCTTATTCATTGCTCGGGTTTTTTTCAATTACAATCAATCACGAATAGCTCTTAACGAAACCTGCGATACGGTAGTGACCCAAGAAAGCGGTATTTTAATTCATTACCAACGCGATAAACATTTTGAAGCGGAAAAGCTAAACGAATTACATCAGATTCTTAAACTGAGAACTGCTAAAGGTTGGGAAAAGGCACAGTGGGATAAAACCAAGGAAGTTGATTTCGTATTAGAAGATATTGCCCAGGCTTCAGATTTGGAGTTTCTTTATAGCCAAGCCATACCTTTACTAAGCCACCGTGGCTGGCAGGTAGAGATGGTAAGCTCATTATATCAGCAAGTTGTTAGTGCGGATGATGTGGAATGGTTTTCTGATTTAAATGAAGGGAGTGGCACCGATTTCTTCTCCTATCAATTAGGTATCTTAGTCGAGGGTAAATCAGTCAGCATCGTTCCTTTGGTAGCTGATTTGATTCAGCATTATAAAGGAGGGGAGTTGGATGGTCTTCCTGATGAGCAATTAGTTAAATTACCTTTAGACGATGGACGTGCTTTGCAGTTAGAAATGGGGCGCATTAAGCCTTTAGTCCGTTTACTTTTGCAATTTGGTTTACGCCACATAGATGAAAACCATGAGCTGCAAATTAATAAATACCAATTGATTTTAATGCAGGAAGCTGAATTAGCGCTGGCAGCCACGAAGTCACGTTGGCAAGGTGCTGAAATGCTACGCGATGAGTTAAAGCGCCTGATTAAGTTAACTGATATTCCGGAAATTCCGGTTCCTCAGGGCTTGCAGGCGCAACTAAGAGACTATCAGCGTCAAGGATTAAGCTGGATCCAGTTCCTGCGTACGAGTAGTTTCAGTGGGATTTTAGCTGATGATATGGGTTTGGGAAAAACCATTCAAACTTTGACTCATTTACTCTATGAAAAAGAGCAAGGACGTACACGCACTGCGACCTTAATTATTGCCCCCACCAGCTTAGTGGGCAATTGGGAGGCAGAGGCCCGACGTTTTACTCCAGCATTAAAAGTCTTGGTTTATCATGGCAGTGAACGCCATCAAGATAGCTTTGATGATTATGATCTGGTTATTTCCACTTACGGGCTCATTCATCGAGATAAAGAAAAATTTGTAAGTTATCCCTTTTATTATCTCATTTTGGACGAGGCGCAATTTATTAAAAATGCGCGTACTAAAACAACGCAGATTATCCAGCAATTGCATGCAGCACATCGTTTATGTCTCACGGGTACTCCCTTAGAAAATCATTTAGGGGAACTCTGGTCATTATTCCACTTTTTAATGCCAGGTTTATTAGGTGATACCAAACAATTCAGGCTGTGGTTTAGAAATCCTATAGAGAAGCATGCGGATGTGCATCGACGTGATGTTTTAGTGAATCGCGTAAAACCTTTTATTCTAAGAAGAACCAAAAACCAGGTTGCTCGTGAATTGCCGCCCAAAACGGAAATGACGCGTACTATTGAAATTGTTGGGCCACAACGTGATCTTTATGAAGCGATTCGCATGAGTATGGAGAAAAAGGTTCGTGATGCGATTGTGAAGCAAGGTTTGGGTAAAAGTCATATCATTATTCTTGATGCTTTATTGAAGTTGCGCCAGATTTGTTGTGATCCGCGTTTATTATCATTACCTGAGGCAGCAATCGCTCATGGTACTTCAGCGAAGCTCGAAACCTTAATGGAACTGCTCGATAATCTGGTGGAAGAGGGCAGGCGAGTACTTGTTTTCTCTCAATTTACCTCCATGCTGCAATTAATTGAAGATGAGTTGCGTGCGCGTAATTACGATTATTTAAAGCTGACCGGACAAACACAAAACAGACAGGCTTTAGTGGAACAGTTTCAGGAAGGTAAAACCCCAGTGTTTTTAATTAGCTTAAAAGCAGGGGGAACAGGATTGAACTTAACGCGTGCGGATACCGTAATTCATTATGACCCGTGGTGGAACCCGGCGGTAGAGGATCAAGCTACAGATAGGACGCACCGTATTGGTCAGGTAAATCCAGTGTTTGTTTATAAGCTGATTACTTCAGGTACGGTTGAAGAAGCTATTTTAGGTATGCAAGAGCGTAAACGTCTGCTGGTGGATGGGATTTTATCTGCAGATCCGGCTAAGGCCATTAGTTTAAGCGAAGAAGATATTGAACAGTTTTTTGCTCCATTGTAAGTCGACGTTTTTAATTTAGGCCTAAGTTTTTCTCGCTCAATAATCAAAACGAACTACAGTCCTTAAGTCTTGATGACTCTCTATAAAATTATCATCCCTCTCGAATTACCGTGGCTTGATCACGAGAATTCGAGTTTGAGCCTTGAGAGACCGGTGGTTTTGATTTATTTCCAAACAAACCATCCTTTAGAAAAACATAAAATTTAATGCTTTTTTATTGAAAAACTGGCATAGTCGCAAATCATGGCATAAGCTATATATGATTGTAATTATGGAGAAAACTATGAAATTATGGAAAGCGATTTGTGGTTTAGTTTTTGCTGCATCATTTGTTTCAAATGCCATTGCGGCATCAGGCTCGCCTGTTGGCCAATGGACTACAATAGATGATAAAACTGGTGCCAAAAGAGCTGTTGTAATGATTTCTGAATCTGGCGGCGTTATCAGTGGTGTTATTCAAAAAGTATACCCACAAGCAGGCGATACTGGAATTTGTGAAAAATGCCCAGGCTCGTTCAAAGGTAAAAAAATTGCGGGCATACGTTTCTTATGGGGTTTGAAAAGTGAAGGTAACAATGAGTGGGGTGGTGGCTCTATTCTAGACCCGAAATCAGGTAAAATTTATAAAGCAAAAATGACTCTTGATGGAAATAAACTTCATGTTAGAGGATATTTAGGCGTTTCCTTATTAGGACGCACTCAAACATGGGTTAGATAATTCCCGTAACCTGGTTGCTTGCAACCAGGTTTTTCTTTTAGAAATCCCCCTGCCAATCCCCTTACAACCCTTTTAGCAGATGACATCTTAGCAAAAGATCATTACAATAGCCCTTGTTCCAACTCACACTGCCTACGTAACTATGCATGATCTAAAAAAAACTCAAAAATCCGTTGATCCACTAAGAAGACCTCCTCATTCAGTCGAAGCCGAGCAATCGATTATTGGTGGCTTGATGCTGGATAATCAGGTTTGGGATAAAATTAGCACTAAATTATGTGAGGCAGATTTTTATCGTACGGAACATCGTATTTTATTTCGGGCAATTTCTACCTTATCTAAAAAAGACCAACCCTTTGACGTAGTTACTTTGCTTGATGCTTTAAAGTCCCATAATGAGCTGGATGATGCTGGCGGGGAAGCTTATTTGTTTGAATTGGCAAATAACACACCCAGCGTGGCAAACGTCAATGCCTATGCGGACATTGTGCGTGAAAAATCCGTACAAAGACAATTGATTGGGGTGGCTACTGAAATTGCTGACGCAGCCTATAATCCTGACGGCAGAGAGGTACCTGAGTTATTAGATATAGCTGAAACTAAGGTATTCGCCATCGGGGAACAAACCGGCGGCGATGGTGGTCCTGAAAATATTAAATCCATTTTAGTGCGTACCGTGGAGAAGATTGATGCCTTATACCACAGTGGTGATGCGTTTACTGGGGCTCCTACGGGACTGAGTGATTTAGACAAAATGACCTCGGGTCTACAACCCTCCGATTTGATTATCGTTGCCGGTCGTCCTTCAATGGGTAAAACCACCTTGGTAATGAATATGGCAGAGCATGTCGCGATTCAGTCTGGAAAGCCAGTAATCGTATACTCCATGGAGATGCCCTCGGATTCACTAGCGATGAGGATGATGTCTTCTTTAGGTCGTATTGATCAACATAAGATAAGAACCGGAAAGCTTGATGATGATGATTGGCCTCGCGTGACATCAGCGGTGCATATGCTGTCTGAAGCCTCCTTATTTATTGATGATACTCCAGCGTTAAGCCCCTCGGAAATGCGGGCACGCTCGCGTCGTGTGGCCAAAGAGCATGGCCCTGTTGGCTTAATTGTGGTGGATTATCTACAGCTTATGAAAGTACCTGGTTTTCATGCTGAAAACAGAACGGCAGAAATCTCGGAAATTTCTCGAAGCTTGAAGTCGCTTGCTAAAGAATTACAAACACCAGTAATTGCTTTATCGCAGTTAAACCGAAGTTTGGAGCAACGTGCTGACAAACGTCCTGTAATGTCTGACTTAAGGGAATCCGGTGCGATTGAGCAGGATGCGGATTTAATCTGCTTCATTTACCGGGATGAGGTGTATAACGAAGACAGTCCTGATAAAGGAACTGCGGAGATTATTGTTGCGAAGCAAAGAAATGGACCTATTGGAAAGGTCCGTGTAGCCTTTATTGGTAAATATACTCGCTTTGAAGATTTGGCCTTTAATGGTTATCAAGAGGGATTCGAATAGTGTCAAGACCAACCCACTTGGTTGTTGAGCCGAGTGCTTTACTGCATAACTTGGCGCAAATAAGACGATTTGCTCCAGGTAAAAAAGTAATTACTATGGTCAAAGCCAATGCTTATGGCTGCGGTATCCATGCGGTAGTTCCTGTACTAGAAGGGCACGTTGATGCCTTTGGTGTCGCATGCATTGAAGAGGCTATGGTTATTCGCCGCCTGGGTAGTCGCACTCATTGCATTCTGTTCCAAGGGGTGTTTAGCCCGGATGAGTTTAAACTTGTTGCAGAACACCAGTTAGGCTGTGTCATGCATCAGCCACATCAGGTACAGTGGTTATTAAATACCCCCTTGGATAAGCCCATTAAACTATGGGTGAAAGTAAATACAGGCATGCATCGTCTGGGTTTTAAGCCCCATGAGTTACAGGAGGTGATGAGCGCTTTACAAGCATGTCCCTGGGTGGATAAAGATATTGGTTTAATGACTCATTTGGCTTGTGCCGATGAGCCGGAGCGTGCGGAAAATTATCAGCAGATCTCTCTTTTTGAACGTATTTCTGTAGCTGGTTTTAGTCAGCGTAGTATGGCTAATTCCGCGGCAATTATTTCTTTCCCACAAACCCATGCAGATGTGGTTAGACCAGGCATCATGCTGTATGGAGTGTCACCTTTTGCGAATAAGACCGCAACGGATTTGGGACTAGTGCCGGTCATGCGTTTTGTTTCTGCGATCAGTGCGGTTTATGACAATCCTGCTTTTGCGCAAGTAGGGTATAGCGGTATTTGGAGTAGTTCCAAACCTTCGCGGATTGGTATTGTTGCTGCAGGTTATGGTGATGGTTATCCACGCCATCTTGCGACGAATACACCAGTGTGGGTCCAGGGTAGGGAAGTGCCGATTGCGGGGCGTATTTCTATGGACATGTTGGCTGTTGATTTAACAGAACATCCTGATGTGCAACCCGGGGCTCCGGTAGAGCTGTGGGGTACTCATATTTTAGTCGAGCGTATTGCCAAGGCTGCCGGAACGATTGCCTATGAGCTGTTATGCCAGATTTCTGAGCGGGTGCGTCATTGTTAGCCATTTTTGGCTTATGGGTGTTTCACTCACGAATTACCATGGTCAAGTCGTGGTAATTTGTACCTCGGGAAGCCAAATACTACTTACGCTGCTTCATTAGGCTCATGACCCAGCACATGCTTTTAATTCCCTCAAAAGTCCCTTATCAAAAGAATATGGATCATAATCACACAGGGTGCTAGAATGGTGGCGATTTTTTAACCCTTTAATCTGGTGACAATCATGAAAAAGTTAACTGTTGCATCCTTATCTTTGTCTTTCTTACTCGTCGGTTGTACCGGAGTGAATAATGAAGGCATTGGCGCGCTTTCTGGTGGTGTCGTTGGTGGATTGCTCGGTAGCCAGTTTGGTAGTGGCGGTGGTAAAGTCGCTGCAGCAGCTGGTGGCGCTCTTATTGGTGCTGTTTTAGGTGGCCAAATTGGGCGAAGCATGGATAAAGTAGACCAAATGCAAATGCAAAGAGCATTAGAAACTGCACCGACTGGTAGAGCAGTTAATTGGTCAAACCCAGATACTGGATATCGTTATACCGTTCAACCTACTCGAACTTACTATCACGAGCAGCATCATGAGCGTTTGCCTTGTCGTGAATACACTACAAAAGCATGGATTGATGGACGCACTCAACTTCTCCGCGGTAGCGCTTGCCGTCAACCTGATGGAAGTTGGCACGTGGTGAACTAGTAGTTAGCTAAACGCTAAAAGTCGCGAAAGCAATCAAAAATTGTGGTCATTGCGAACTCAGTGAAGTTAAGCCAGTATCGAGCATCAACGAAGCATCGGCCTGGGTTGCTTCGCTAAAGCTCGCAATGACAAAATCCGCAATAAGCTATTAAACTGGAGGCTGATCCTTAACTTCCTTCGTACTCTTATCACAACAAGAACAACCGCAATTATTAAACTTATTGTATAGCCAGCCAATAAGAAAACCCATAATGAATGCGTCAATAAAGGCAATAAGCGCCCCCAAAATACTTCCTTTAATGGAAGGAGTATATCCAGGATATAAATTTCCCATTGAAATAACAAAATCATGTCCATAGGCATAATATGTAGCGATAAAGCCTAGCAATAAGATGGATATTCCCCAAAGCACACCAAAAGCCAGACCCAAACCTACAGGGTTTAATCTGCAACCACTCATAATTATCTCCATATAAAAGGCCTCGATAAAAAGAGGCAGTGTTGGTGTTTACGGGTGGTTCACAATTAAAGCTGTTTGCTGGCCAGCCCAAGAGGCATAAAATGCCTCTTGTAGGAGTATAGCTCTACTTCACGTCAAGTAGTAGTTTTTGGCAAATTGAAAAATATTGTGCCTCTAATTGATGCAGATCGATTAAAGAAACACATTCGTTGACTTGATGGATGGTGGCATTAACGGGGCCTAATTCAATAACCTCTACACCATAAGGGGCGATGAAACGACCGTCAGAAGTGCCACCACTGGTTGATAATTCAGGTGTATAACCGGATTGTTCCCGAATAGCTTGCTGCGTGCTTTCTAATAGAGCTCCTTGAGCGGTTAAAAAGGGCTCCCCGCTTAAACGCCAATTGATGCTTGGGCTAAGACCAAACTCATTAAAAGTTGCCATAACTTGCTCTTTTAAGCTCTCTTGAGTCTGCTCTGTCGAATAGCGAAAATTCAAGTTCATATTGAGCTCACCAGGAATGATATTTGGAGCTTGGCCACCGGAACTTATAGAGGTTATTTGCATGGACGTCGGGGGGAAATAAGCATTGCCTTCATCCCAATGAAGGGCCGTTAATTTTGCTAGGGCAGGGCTTATTTTATGAATGGGATTTTCTGCTAAATGTGGATAGGCTACATGTCCTTGTTTTCCATGCAAACAGATTTTTGCACTTAACGACCCCCGTCTGCCAATTTTAAGCACGTCACCAACATGAGTGGTACTGGAAGGTTCGCCAACAATACAGTAATCAATATGAATTCCTTCTTTTTGTAATTGCTCCATCACATAAGGCGTTCCTAAATCATAATCATCACCTTCTTCACCACTGGTAATGAGAAAGCCTAAGCGTCCAGGAAAAGCAGGGTAGGCTTCGACGAAGCGTTTTGCCATGAGGAGCATGCACGCAAGGCTGCCTTTCATATCCGCAACTCCACGCCCATAAAGCATACCGTCTTTGTCTACTAAAACAAAAGGATCCGTATGCCATTTGGACTCATCACCAACGGGCACAACATCAGTATGGCCTGCAAATACTAATAAAGGACCGCTGTTTCCATAAAGAGCAAAAAAATTAGATACAGGGCCATTATTCATCCGTTCACAACTAAATCCTGCATTCTGCAAGAATTGAATCATAAGTTCCTGACACCCTGCATCATCCGGAGTAATCGAGGGAAAATTAATAAGTTCTGCTAATAGTTCCTTTATTTTACTCATCGTTTAGTTAGCTCTTAGTAATTCATTAATGCTCACTTTTGCTCGGGTTTTTTCATCTACCTGTTTTACGATCACGGCACAATACAGGCTATGGCTTTTATCTTCACTAGGCAGGTTGCCTGCAACAACGACGGAACCTTCAGGAATTCGACCATAGGTAATTTCCCCAGTCATGCGATTGTAGATTTTGGTACTTTGTCCTAGATAAACACCCATGGACAGTACGGAATTACGCTCTACAATGACTCCTTCAACTACTTCAGAACGTGCGCCAATAAAGCAATTATCTTCAATAATAGTTGGATTGGCCTGTAGAGGTTCTAATACACCACCAATACCAACGCCACCGGATAGATGCACATTCTTACCAATTTGCGCACATGAACCAACGGTAGCCCAAGTATCAACCATAACTCCCTCATCAATATAAGCACCCACGTTTACATAGGAGGGCATTAATATACTGTTTTTGGCAATATATGCTCCTTTGCGCACCATAGCATGGGGTACTACACGAACACCGGTTTGTTGAAATTGTTCTTCGCTATAGCCTTGATATTTTAATGGGACTTTGTCATAAAACTGACAAAATCCAGCGTCGATAATTTGATTAGGAAATAATTTAAATGATAAAAGGACTGCTTTTTTAATCCATTGATGCACCACCCAGTCATCATTGATTTTTTCGGCAACACGGTACTGGCCACTATCCAGGCAAGAAAGTACTTCATTCACGGCCGTAATGAGTTCAGCACTAGCTGTACTCATGGATAAAGTTTGGCGCTCTTCAAAGGCTTGTTCAATAATGGTTTGTAACGTATGCATGTGTTTTTTCCTAAATAATGTTATGACAAAGCATGATGTAAATCTGCTTGTAAATCTTCTCCGTGCTCAATACCTACCGAAAGACGAATAAAGCCATCTTCAATACCTAAAGCTTTGCGTTGCTCGGGGGGAATTGAAGCATGCGTCATGATTGCTGGGTGTTCAATTAAACTTTCAACGCCACCTAGGCTCTCAGCAAGGGTGAATAGTTCACAACGGGATAAAAAGCGTTTCGCCTCTTCAATACCGCCGTCGATTACCATGGAAATCATCCCGCCAAAACCTTGCATTTGCTCTTTAGCTAATTGGTGTTGCGGGTGACTGGCAAGACCTGGGTAGATTACTTTATTGACTTTCGGATGCGTGCTTAGCCAGTTTGCTAGATGTTCTGCATTTTCACAATGTCTTTGCATGCGTAGGGATAGAGTTTTTAGGCTTCTGAGCACTAAAAAGCTATCAAATGGGCCAGCAATACCTCCACACGAGTTTTGTAAGAATCCCATTCGATCAGCGAGATCCGCATTATCGCCTACAACAACGACACCACTAATTACATCAGAGTGGCCATTTAAGTATTTGGTTGCGGAGTGCAGTACAATGTCAAATCCCAATTCAAGTGGACGTTGAATCCAGGGGGTCGCAAAGGTATTGTCCGCGACGGTAATGAGGTTATGACGTTTGGCAATCGCGGCAATCTCACGTAAGTTAGCCAGCTTTAGCATGGGATTGGATGGAGTCTCTACCCAGATTAAGCGGGTTTTAGGAGTAATTGCCGCTTCAATAGTGCGCGCGTCGGTCATATCAACAAAAGAAAAGGATAACTTAGACGTGCGAGTTTTCACTTTATCGAATAAACGAAATGAGCCACCGTAAAGGTCGTCGGTAGCAATCACGTGATCACCGGCATCAAGCAGATCAATAACGGAATTAATGGCAGCCATTCCCGAGGCAAAAGCAAAACCACGTTGACCTGATTCCAAATTGGCAATACAGCCTTCATAAGCTGCACGAGTCGGATTTTGCGTGCGTGAGTACTCATAACCTTGATGTACACCTGGTGCGCTTTGTCGATAAGTAGAGGTGGCATAAATTGGGGTCATTACTGCACCGGTACTTGGGCAGGGTTCTTGGCCTGCATGAATAGCACGTGTATCGAAGTGATTCTTTTTCATTCAATATATTCCTTATAGGTCATCGTCTGTATTCTAGAGGGGGAATTTCCTCTAGGCAAGGTATCAATAGATGCTAAATTTAAGACGAATGGCGGCTTTTACCTTTAAATAGGTGACTTTTGGGTCATTTTTGCCGCAATAATTTTGATTTCTTTTGATTTTATGCGATTCTTATTCTGAAATCGCGTTTAATCCAAGGCTTAGGAAACTATGAAGGTTGATTTTCATTATTTATGGTCAGGCAAATATGCACAATGGATTGCCATTGCTTTAATTTCCTTTTTTTCTTTATTGATTATTATTGAGTTTTTTTCGCTAAGATTTGCGCCGATTCAAGTACAAATAGTTCCTGAACCGGGTAAAGGAGCGATTCCTGCTGCGCAGAAAGATGACTCTTTTAATGACATTCTTAATTCATCACTTTTTGGCGTTTATGTTTCCAATGATTTAAGTGATGGGAGCGTCAAAAAATCGATGTTAAATGTTACTTTGGTAGGAATCCTATTTGCTGGTACTATGGAGAACTCTCAAGTGATCATTCGTTCTGCAAATGGAGAAGAGAAGACCTATAAAATAGGGGACACCATTCCAGGTGATGCGGTCATTAAACGAATTACTGCTAATGGGGTACTTGTTGAGCGTCAGGGGGCTTTGGAAAGTTTAAGCTTGCCCAAAAATGAATTAACCTTTGAGCCTGTAGCTAAGCCTTTAAAAGGGGAATAGATTAGATGAAACATGCTTTAAAATTATTAATTGTTGTACTGTTTATTCCAGCATTAGCTGCTTGTCTGACAAGCACCACCAATTTACGCGAGGGTATTACTAATTTTCGTGTGGAAAATTACCGCACCGCATTTATACGTTTGAAGCCCGAAGCTAAAAAGGGCCAGCGTGATGCGCAGTATGCGATTGGTTATATGTATTATTATGGTAAGGGCGTGGTTGAGGACCGTAAAAAAGCATGGTTTTGGATCACTGCAGCGGCCAATGCTGGGCAGCCTGATGCGATTGTGGCGGCGAAAATGCTGGACGGGAATATGAATACCCCTGTAGTTAATCCTAAAGTTTATTAAGCCTTTGTTTAGCAATGGTAGAGCCTGGCTGCACGCAACCAGGTTTGGATTTTTAATCTAATAATGCCAAAATCTTACTTGTTGGTTTGGCCAATCCCAACGAGCTTAAATGCTCTTTCGCAAACCACTGACCTTGGGGTTCAGCAAGTCTCGTGCCTAAGCCCTTAGTTTTAATTCTTAGTGCGTTGATTTCCAAAAGGAAATGACTAAAACGATGTTTAAACGCAATCAAATGTTGAGATGATTCCCCGTTTAAATCATATTCCCTCTGGATGAACTCAAGGGGGCACTTGCCTTCATCTAAACTGGGCAAACACCATAACCCTCCCCATAACCCGGTGGGTGGTCTTTTTTCCAAATAGATTTTGTCCTCGTCATTACATAAAACCAATAGTTGTTGCTGTTGTATTGGTACTGGTTTTTTAATTTTTTTTGTGGGGTATAAATGTTGTTCTCTATATTTTAACGCCAGGCAATGATCTTGTACTGGGCATTGTTGGCAATCAGGATTTTTCGTGGTGCAACAGGTTGCTCCTAGATCCATAATCGCTTGCGTGTAATCCGCGCATTGTTCTTGAGGCATGCATGCATCAGCAAGTTGCCATAATTGTTTTTTAATAGCAGCTTGTTCAGGATGTCCGTTAATCGCAAAAAAACGCGTTAAAACTCGTTTGACGTTCCCATCTAAAATTGCTGTAGGTTGATTAAAAGCTTGTGATAAAATTGCAGCTGCTGTGGAAGCTCCGATTCCTGGCAATGCATGCAACAGTTCAAGTTGTTCAGGAAAAGCGCCTTGATATTCTGAAACAATAATTTGTGCGGTACGATGCAGATTTCGTGCCCGGCTGTAATAACCTAATCCAGACCATAGAGAAAGGACCTCATCTTCATGCGCCCGAGCTAAATCGCTAATGCTTGGAAAACGCTCCATAAATCGTTCGAAGTAGGGAATGACTGTTTGTACCTGCGTTTGCTGCAGCATAATTTCAGAAATCCACACGCGATAAGGACTGCGGGGTAATTGCCAGGGCAGGTTTTTGCGCCCATGGCTCGCAAACCATTCAAGTAAAGGATTGCTAAATTGCTCAGATAAATTGTTCACTTAAATCATTGGCCAGTTAATCAGCCAAGATAATATCTTAATTTTAATATGATTAATACCTGCACACGATGCAGAAAAAATTTTAAAATTTATTCGCGAACTTTCTGTCCATGGTCTATCGTTTTATTAAGGGTTGTTTGCAAACAGCCTTTAGGACAGAGCTAAATATATAAAAAGTCCCCTCATCCGCGGAGAAAAGTTCATCGCAGAGTGGGGGCTTTTTTTGTGATTTATGTAGAAAGAAATTATAAGGAGATAATTATGCGCCAAAAATCATATGAAATAATAGTCTTAAAGCCTACGGCTGTTTTTTTATCATTTCTGGCGTCACAACTACCAGAAGTCAAATTACCCGATTTGCGTTTATTGCATATCGACAATACAGCCTACACCATTCCCAAACAAGCATCAGAGGATGCTCTCCTTAATGAAATAGAAAAACGTTTCCCTGAAATGTTTCGTCATGAAATTTCTCGTTGGTTGGGGGATAGTGTCCGTTCTGAGATTGAAACTAATTTTTTAGATTTCCTGTGCTGTTTCCGATTTGAATTACACAACCATATTATTTTGATGGAGCATGCTCTTGAAGAGGGAAAACAATTGTTACTCTTTAAACCCCGGCTGGCTTTACTTAATTGGTTAAAGTCAACAGCGGAGGGGAATAGTGAGTTGGTTGAGGTAATTGAGCGTGTGCACTTATCTAATTTAGAAGAAAATGCTACGGTAATGGTGAAGAACTTTGCTAATTTAACAGAAATTAAGCCTTTTATTAAAAGTCATTATCAGCCCATATTTTCCACGGCTATGACTCGTATTAGTAATCAATCGGAGCAATGGCCATCGATTGATTCGTTTCACCAGTTTAATGAGTATTTTGCAGTTGAAATACATACACAATTGATTCATTTGTATCAGTAAGGGAGTGGATTATGGATCCGATGGTTATGGGGCTTATTTGCGCAGCAGTATTTGGGACAGTGATGGTTGCATCTGCTTTTATTAGACAATTATTACTCAGTCGAGATAAAAAACTAAATGATGAGGCACAAAGTAGGGCATTAGCGCAAGAAGCAAATGAGTTAGAGAAAATCCGCATACAAATGCAAAATGAAAAACGTTTTACTGCTCATTATCAAATGCTTGGTGAAAACAAGGATGCGATTAAGTATGTGGATACTCAAATCGAAGAGCTTTTAAATAAAAAAACGGAGCTCATTGAGCGTTATGCACAAGCCACTTTGAAAGAGTCTGGAGTTATCATTTCGAGTGGAGAGGCATCCGCGGAACGTAAATTGATTTGCGATAGATTAAGAGATGAAATTGATAAAAAAATCGCATTTTATGACGGGGAACTGCAGATATTACAAAAACGAAGAGCCATATTATGGGATACACATGCCGATTTTGAACGGTATCTGTTAAATCAGGAGAAAGCGAGTAATGTTAATTTGGATAATATTTACAAGCACCACTCTGCTTTATTAGAAAAAGTTTATTTACGTCATATTGATGATACCGAGGTGGTTGCAGTGAAGCTGATTGATGCGGGTACCATGTCGTTTAAAGATATGCTGATGGCACCTATACAGTTTTTAATGCAATTTTTTGGAGCAGGCGGGGCTTTACCTAATATTGCGTTGGTACAAACTCGAGTGGAGCATGGTGCCAGACAAGAAGTAGAGCGTGTAGAAAACGATATAAACAATCCTGATGACCGCTCTAATCGACATCTTCACGCGCTTGATGGCCAAAGTGGAGATGTTAAAAGTACTTCTGTTTCTTTTGCGGTATAAACGGGGATTAAGTTGTCATTTTAAGCCAAATGGTGACAATTTGCCCAATTTATAATACAATCACGTTCTGAAGAATTCTCTCATTTTTACCATACCTCAACATGCCGCGGCTTTTCTGCGGCATTCAGAGCTCTTTCTAAGTCCCTTGATCCTATGAATAAGTCAAAGGGTGTTGAAAAATGAGAAAATTTCTCATAATCTCGTTCCATTTAGGGATGCATACAATTTTATAATTGCTGTGGAGTATTACAACAATGAAGCAACATTGCTTAGGATTTATTTTAGGTGCTATTTTGGCTGTTCCTGCGTACAGTGTTAATGTAAATGCACTTCTTCCCGATGAACAAAATACGGTACAAGTATTTCAACAAGCATCACCTAAAGTGGTGTATGTTCATCGCTTGGCAACCGTAACTAATCATTATTCTTTTAAGAAAATGCAAGTTCCTGATGGTTCTGGCTCGGGCATGATTTGGGATGATAAAGGTCATATCGTGACTAATTATCATGTTATTAAAGGTGCGGATAAACTGGCGGTTACTTTGGGTAATATGACGGTTCCGGCACGCGTAGTTGGCTCTGAACCTCGTAAAGACATTGCGGTATTACAAGTGAAATCACCGACTGCTTTATCGACGC
This sequence comes from Legionella lytica, assembly GCF_044626755.1. Lineage (GTDB taxonomy): Bacteria > Pseudomonadota > Gammaproteobacteria > Legionellales > Legionellaceae > Legionella > Legionella lytica_A. Next base: position 137,359 of record NZ_JBGORX010000001.1, read on the forward strand.
TAAAATCGTTTAAACCGTTTGAAATTGTGCATCTTGTCGATTTGATTGTTGGACAAAAGGCTATTGCAATCGGTAATCCCTATGGTTTAGATCACAGTTTATCTAAAGGAGTCATTTCGGCATTAGGTAGACAAGTTCCTGGTATTGGTGGGGTGACTATTCGCAATATGATCCAAACAGATACACCAATTAATCCTGGTAATTCTGGTGGCCCATTATTAAATAGTGCTGGACAACTAATCGGTATGAATACCATGATTTTCTCACGCTCAGGCGCATCTGCTGGAGTTGGGTTTGCGGTGCCAGCTGACGATATTCAACGGGTTGTATCCCAAATTATCAAGCATGGTCGTGTGGTATTATCTGGAATTGGGATTCACAGTGTGGCGCCTAATGTTGCGCAGCGTTTAGGAGTGCGTAAAGGGATACTGGTTGCAGAAGTACTTCCGCGTACGCCTGCCTCACAAGCACATTTACAAGGCACACATCGCGATCCGTGGGGGCGCACGGTAATTGGTGATGTGATTGTTGCCCTGAATGGTCACTCAGTTAATAACTATGATGAGCTCTATAATTTGTTGACTGATATTAAGGTTGGTGAAAAAATTACGGTATCCGTACAGCGGGGTAATAAGCAGATGGATTTAGCCATGAAAACTATTGATATTGCTGGAGCATAATCTAGTTTTTTCCCGTCATTCCGAAGCAGGAGATCATCCATTGCGTTTGGGATGACAGGGAGTTATTTAAGGAGATAGGGATATGTTACTTAATAAAGAAGAGTCATTGTTATTATTAATTGATGTTCAAGAAAAACTTACCCCAGCGGTAATAAACAGCGAGGCTCTCATTGCTCAATGTGAGTGGCTTTTAAAACTAGCCCGTAAATTGTCAGTTCCCGTTTTAGTCAGTGAACAATATCCAAAAGGCCTTGGCACAACTGTTTCCCCCCTTCAAGAATATTATGATTCCCAAGAATGTATTGATAAAGTTCATTTTTCTTGCATGAGCGATGCGAATTATACTCAGCGTCTTCACCAATTACATAAAAAGCAACTCGTTCTAATCGGGATGGAAACCCATGTCTGCGTACTGCAAACTGCTTTAGAAATGAAAGAACAGGGTTTTGAGGTTTTTGTGGTTGTTGATGCAGTCAGCAGTCGGGGAGCGCAAAATATAAAATACGGACTGAAACGTATGCAGCAAGCAGGGGTGCAATTGGTTACTTCAGAAATGGTATTTTTTGAGTGGATAAGAAAGGCAGGGACACCTGAGTTTAAGGAATTAAGTAAAGAGTTTTTGGCTTAGGTTGTCATTGAGTGCCCTCAATTGTTCATGGTATGTTATTTAAAAGTTAAATAAAAAATGCCGTCATGGCGCCTTAGCATATGCAGAATGCTTCGGTCGAATTCCTTCTGTAGGGCTTCAAGAGGACAATGGATAATATACCTTTATAATTACGGAGAATTTATAGTGAATTTTACAAATCAAGTAGCATTAATTACTGGTGGCGCTTCCGGTATGGGCAAGGCTTGTGCCCAGTATTTGCAGCAACGAGGAATGCGAGTAGCTATTTGGGATAAGCAAGCGGACACGCAAACGGAGGCCGATCTATTTATTAATTGTGATGTGACCAGTGATGCTTCAGTGGAAGAAGCAATGCAGCAAACTATTGCTCAACTTGGTACACCACGAGTTTGTATTAATTGTGCGGGAATAGCGCCTGCCAAACGTATTGTGGGTAAAGAGGGGGCAATGCCCTTAGCGGCATTTAAGCAAGTCATTGATGTGAATCTTATTGGCACCTTTAACGTCATGCGAGTCGCGGCGCATGCAATGTCTACCTTGGAGTTGGACAGTAAATCTCAGGAGCGTGGGGTTATTATTAATACTGCATCGATTGCAGCTTTTGAAGGCCAGGTAGGGCAGGCAGCTTATAGTGCTTCCAAAGGGGGGATTGTCTCCATGACTTTGCCTGCTGCTCGTGAATTGGCGCAGTTTGCTATCCGGGTTAATACCATTGCTCCAGGATTGATTGGTACTCCGTTATTACTCAATATGCCTCAAGAGGTTCAGGATAACTTAATTTCCACCATGACGTTCCCTAAACGCTTTGGGCAACCAGAAGAGTTTGCTGCTTTAGTCGGACATATCATTGAAAATGGGATGATGAATGGGGAAGTGATTCGATTAGATGGTGCTCTGCGCATGCGGTAGAGGATGGGTTTGTTGTCTAATAGCGCTTCCTTAAGAGTTATTGGATTTATAGAAGCATGATTTATCGCGGCTTGACCGCGGTATCCATAGATTCGAGACGAGAAGCAAGGAAAAGCGGGATACCGGGCATTCATGTTTTGTAGGTTAAATAATGTTGAAGGAAGATCCATTGGGTCATGGACCCAATGTCGCTTGTACGCGTTTACCTAATGTAGGAAAATTAAGCTTCTTCGTGATGACGGTTAGCATCGTTTGAAGAGGATAAATTACCATGAGCATTATAAACACTCACTGCATCAGGCTTATTTCCTGACAGCGCATTAACCAGTTCTTGACGAACATAGAGATTATTCGCAATCACTTGACCATTGACGGTATTTAATTCACGGCAACGCGTCAACGCATGTGCTAGTTTGTTATTTAAGGTTTTTATTAAATTTATTTCTGGTTCTGGGCACTCGCTAAGAAATGCATTGAGTGCATTTGCTGCGTCAAGAGCTTGATTCGTAGGGTTAATTATCTCCATACGCTGCTTCGAACTGTCTTCTAACTTAGTGGATAAGTCGTGTTTTTTACTGGCACACTCTTCCATTTGAGCATATTGGCGCGTTTCCAAAAGTCCTTTTTCTTCGGCTAATAAATCATTAAGTGATTCAACCCAAGAAATCTCTTGTTCTAAATGCTTGCATAATGTTTTTATTTTGTCGTTATTCATATAACTACCCTAAATTTATGCCATTTCCGGACTATTTAACATTTTTGCCGCAATCTTGTCACTATTAATTTGGTAATTACCTAATTCAATTTCAGCTTTGAAATAGAGAACGCGTGCGTCATTAATTTCTGGAACAGAATCTAATGATTTTTTAATCGCTTCAAGCTGTTTGGTTGTATTGCTGATGCTAACGCTGTCATCAAACGATGAAGAGCCTTCAGCTAAAATTTTATTAATTTCCAGCTGCTTACTTTTCAAACGATTGTCTGACTCTATAGGTTTTACATGAGTAGCATCACTAATTTGATTAAACATAAACTTATCCTCACGTTTTTTTGTGTTTATTCCATACTGATGACCTATAGTTAGCAGTTCTAAAAATTGCATCAGTAAACGCGTTATCGGCAGCAGGAGAAAATACTTTAGTAATTTTTCTTAATTTTATGATTTTTTTATTAAAAAATAAATTCTTAGCTTAAAAAATCACTGTTACTCTTTTTTCTCCTGAAACCTGGGCCTCCACAATTCTTTTGGAGCTCAAATTTCGTACTTTGATGGTTTCTCCTAAGGAGCCATCGGTAACTGCTATTCCCTCCATACTAATCATTAAATTATCATTCCCAGTTACCATCGAGATCTTTTCTCCTTTACGAACTACTTTAGGTAATTCAATATTGGCTGGAGTAAAGGGATAATTAACCGGAATATTTTGTTTGCATACTTGGCCAATTAAATTGTCGATGTCATTAAAATAACCATGTTTTAATTTATGGACATCCATTTCGGTTTGGTAAACATCATTACCCGTAATTTTATCACCTTTCATTAAGGTGCGATTTGCTACAAAAACAGTTTTTAGAATGATAATGCGGATTGGTACATATAAGGACCAATGATTATCGGCTTCCTGGCATTTGATTCCCATCGTACTGGTTTCTAAAATAGGAGTGCTATAGGGATTAAATACGACTAATTGATTCTCTGCGCAGGCTTTTAAGCTTAAACGAGAGTCAATTTTATCCGCGGAGACATGAATTTTTCCTTCTTTATAAGAGGTCAATTGCTTAAGAACGTACTCTTCAATTTTTTGAGTTAATAACTCAGGCGACTGAGTTGGCTCGGCAAATGCTCCAGCACTTGCAAAAAATAGTAAAATGCTTAGTATGCTCTTTTTCACAACAATATCCCTAATGTCCCTGTAAATCGTTCTACGAATCATACAGTAAACACCGTATCAAATTAAGGAGTTTGTCACATGCGAAGGTATTTTATTATTATAAGTACTGCTGCTTGGCTTTTCATTTCTCTTCAGGCGTATGCCAATAGTCACCGCCCTCAAGACTTTTTACACTCGGTGAGTGGTTCTAAAAATGAAGGTGAGCAGATTTATAATCATTTTTGTGTCAACTGTCATGCTGCAAAGCCGCTTATTCCCCTGGGTGCGCCACGAGTGGGGGAGGATGGCGACTGGGAACTGCGTCTAAAACAAGGAATGGACGTTTTGTTTCAGCATACTGATGAAGGATTAAATGCAATGCCGCCTCGAGGGGGATGTTTTGAGTGTACTGACAAACAACTCAGATTAGCTATTCAATTTATGCTGCCGCGAGAAAAATAAAAATCCAAATAAAATGAACATGATACTCATAAAATGAATAAAAAGTAAAAAAAATTTACAAAAAAACCTAAACCTATTTTCTATTCTCCCGATAAATAAGAAAAAGAGGGAGAAAAAAATGAAAAAATTGTTACTTGTAGCACCTATTTTTGCATTAGCCGCGTCATGTTCTTCTATGGATGGTGGGGTACCTGTAGTTGATGATGCGGGCTATACTCATTATACAAAAAGCATGTCAAGTGATCATCGTGGAACTGCTCATTTCCCTGCAAAACGAGAAGCGACAGGTAAAAAAGTGTTTATTTTTGACCCGAAAGCAACTGCTTGGGCTGCATATGATGCTGATGGTAACAGGATAAATACCGGTAGCGCATCTGGGGGTAAAGATTTTTGTGAGGATGCTGGTAAACCATGCCGCACTGTGACAGGTACCTATCGTGTTTATCAGAAAAAAGGGGAGGATTGTACGTCCAGTATTTACCCACTTGAAACTCACGGAGGAGCAAGAATGCCTTATTGCATGCACTTTCATGGCGGTTACTCAATCCATGCTGCTTACGAAGTACCTAATTACAATGCCAGCCATGGATGTATTCGCGTATTACCCAGTGCTGCAAAATGGTTAAACCAAGATTTTATGGATGTTGGCACTACCGTAATTGTAAAACCCTACTAAACTAAATTAGAAGGTAGGTTGAATTAGAAACTGTTCAGTTGTACAAATAAATATAAATTCCTGAGCAAGGAGTTTTCAAGTAGTTGTAACATGCAGTATCTCCACTCTATGCCCTGCTTTATGCAGGGCTTTTTTTCTTCGCTTAAGAATACTAAAATCACATAACTTTTTTAAAGCAGGTATTATAAATGATTCTTTGTATTGATGTGGGGAATTCTCATATATATGGTGGTGTGTTTGATGGGGAAGAAATTAAACTTCGGTTTCGCCATACCTCGCAAGTGAGTACTTCTGATGAATTAGGGATTTTTTTGAAGAGTGTTTTGCGAGAAAATGGTTGCTCTCCTGAGGTGATTAGCAAAATCGGTATTTGTTCAGTAGTACCGCAAATCGATTATTCATTGCGTGCCGCGTGCCTTAAATATTTTTCAATTGATCCTTTTTTGTTACAAGCAGGCGTAAAGACTGGATTGAACATTAAATACCGCAATCCTATAGAAGTTGGGGCAGATCGCATTGCTAACGCGATTGCGGCAACACACAGTTACCCTAATCAAAACGTTATTGTGATTGATTTTGGTACCGCAACCACATTTTGTGCCATTAATGCACAAAAGGCATATTTGGGGGGGGCAATTCTACCCGGAGTACGTCTGTCTGTTGATGCACTATCGAAAAATACGGCGAAATTACCTGCTGTAGAAATTATTAAAATAGATAATGCAGTGGGGCGTTCTACTATAGAGAGTATTCAATCGGGGGTTTATCACGGAGCTCTTGGGGCTTGTCGTGAATTAATTCAGCGTATGAAACAAGAGGCTTTTGGTACAAATAAGTCTTTGGTATTAGCGACCGGTGGTTTTGCTTCCTTATTTGATAAGCACGATTTATATGATCATTTAGTGCCTGATTTAGTCCTTCAAGGTATTCGTTTAGCTGCGTTAATGAATTGTTGAGCTTGAAGTCGGATAGTTAACTCCATTCTTCTACTGAATTCCCGCAGTTAAGTCTCGGGAATTCGACCAAGATTTCTTTATGTCCTTATTTTATGAGCAATAGAAAGTCACTTTGTTCTATAACAAGCCATAATAATTTGAGATATATGTAAAACAATTTTTATAGTTATATCAATTTCTTATATTTAATATAAAACAAAAATAGCAAAATATACTTTCCTTTTTGAGGGATACATCATAAGATATGCTGTTTTTTTAAGCAATACTTATTGTGCTGTACGTAGTGATAAGTAATTTTCATGATTGGATGCGAATACAGATACACGTAGCAAAGTCCAGAGAACAATTAAAGGAATTATTATGCCGAATTTCAAAAGACTTCCCGAAGCAAAACAAGGTAATGAAGCATTACGCATGCATTGCGCATTGGTCCATGCGCAGATGAAATTATCGATGGTATTTCATGCACTTAAATTAAAACCTGGGGATGACTTCCCCCCAAGTTATGTAATTAATTTATTTGGAACAGTTGAAGAGACGAGTGATTTGGCTTATCTATGGACTGCATTACTGATTATGGGGCAAAAGAGCGGCCGCAAGGGTTTTTCTATCAAAAATATTGAGGTGATAAATTCTGAAGAGGGGCCAAAAAAAGACAAGAGATTTTTTGACCCAAAAAGTCAGTACTCAACGAAATTCTGGAGTTCGGAGTTCTCGTCTTTTAAAGACAATTCTGTGTACGAAACAGTATTAAAACCTCTTATGGCTCTTCAGGAAATAGATTATTGCCAAGATGAGCGCTTTCAACCCTTTGAACATCAGCTCCGCGATAAACAACTTAAGGAGCAGGTTAGAGACCATATGATATCGTATTTTCTTGACATATATTTTGTACCGATGGAGGGGCTGCTATGGATGCAGCTCAAAACATCCGGTCGAGGTATAGTTACTGCTATACACCAAATGGGGTATGAAAAATTTGGTATGTTGGTGGCATACCTTAATCGGCAGTTTACCACGCTCTCTTTAAGGGATATGAAAATGAGCGATTTTGGTGTAAGGGGAGTTTCTCTTATACTTTCTTGTTGTGAGGGGATACGCGAAGTTATGTTAGACAACAATGGTCTAAACCGTTTGGATCCGGATCCTGCTAGTAAAGAGAATCATATACTATTGTGTACTGCGCTCAGCATGATTCCTAAGAGTGTAACGCGTCTGACGTTAAGAGATAATGGACTTTCAACCTTTAATAAGACCGAGTTAATGGAGATTATGCAAGCAATTCCATCAACAGTGAAAGTGGTTGTACTCACACAAAACAAGCTTGATTCTGAATTAGAGAAAGAACTTTTAAGTAGTAGAGGCCAAACTATGCCATCACAGAAACCTACACCATCTGTAATCAGCCCACAGCCTATACTAGGAAAAACCAATGAAGAAAAGCCAGTAAAAGTGACTACTGTGTCACAAACGCATTTTGCCAAACCCTCTGCTTCCCCTTCATCATCTGATAAGCCACCATCCTATGAGGAGGCAATGTCTTTTGCTCCCGGCAATGGTCAATGATCTTCTGTTTTCCCGTGGCTTGACCACGGGAAACTACCTTCAATTACTTCCAAAAATCAATGCAATATAAAATACCGCGCTGATCAGCTTATTGCGTCGTTGTTTTCTTTTTATTCATCTTGTTTCTTCGCTCAAAAAAATTACAAATAATTTGCCATAAAAGTGGGTTTTTCGCTTGACGGGTGTAGAAATGTGTTCCTATAGTGTATAAAAGTGGAGTAAAATAATAAAAAAGTGGAGAATTGTGGAGGTAACACGTCCACATAAAAAGAGAGAGCCATGTTTCGGGGAATAAACGCCATCACCATAGACACTAAAGGACGCCTAGCGATACCCACGCGCTATCGTTCTGCCTTAGGTGCTGAGGAAAAAATTCCCTTGGTAGTGACCATCGATACCGAAGAAACTTGTTTGCTGCTCTACACCGCCGCGCAGTGGCAAATTATCGAAGATAACTTACAGAAATTGCCTAGCTTTAATGCAGCTGCACGCAGAATACAACGTTTGCTGATTGGGCATGCTACGGATATTGAAGTAGATGCAAATGGTCGGGTGTTACTGCCTACTGTTTTAAGAAATTATGCAAAGTTGGAAAAAGATGTGGTGATGATTGGTCAAGGAAATAAATTTGAGGTTTGGAGTAAGGAACTTTGGGATACCCGACGCGAAGAGTGGTTGGCCGAGGAAAGTTCAGGTGATTCTGGATTACCCGAAGAAATGAAAACGTTTTCTTTGTAATGGAAACAAAAATGGCAATGCATCAATCAGTGTTACTCGAGGAGTCAATAGATGGCTTAGCGATTAATAGTAGCGGTATTTATTTTGACGGAACTTTTGGGCGTGGTGGCCACAGTCAGAAAATTTTGAGTCATTTGGATGCCCAAGGTCGTCTGTATGCGATTGATAAAGATTTAGATGCAATTGCTCATGCAAAAGAACGTTTTGGCCAAGATCAACGCTTTCATATTTTTCACGGTTCTTTTGCTCAGATAGAGCAGTTTGCTACTGAGGCAGGAGTGCTGAGTAAGGTAGACGGTATTTTGTTGGATTTAGGAGTATCTTCACCACAGATCGATAATCCGGAGCGAGGATTCAGCTTCATGCAGCAAGGTCCTTTGGATATGCGCATGGATTTATCACAACCCATGAGTGCTGCCGATTTTGTCAATCATGCTGAAGCAGATGAAATGGCGGCAATTTTCAGGTTGTATGGTGAAGAGCGATTTGCTGGACGAATTGCGCGGGCGATTGTTACTGCGAGAAGCGGTACACCAATTACCACAACATTGCAGTTGGCAGAAATCGTAAAGGAAGCAAATCCCAAGTGGGAAAAGCATAAACATCCAGCAACTCGAGTGTTTCAGGCGATTCGCATTCATGTGAATCAAGAGTTAAATGATTTAAGTAGTTGTCTAGAGCAATGTCTTAAGGTATTGGCACCAGGGGGACGATTAGCAGTAATCAGTTTCCACTCTCTTGAGGACCGCATTGTGAAGCAATTTATGCGGAACAAGGAGCAGGGAGAAAGACCACCGCCAGAAGTACCAATTCGTTATGAAGAGTTAAAGACAAATTTTAAGAGAATAGGTAAAGCAATAATGCCTCAGGAAAGTGAAGTAAAAGAAAATGTCAGAGCTAGAAGTGCCGTACTCAGGATAGGGGAGAAATTAGCATGAACGCTGCAGCGAAAGTGATTAATCAAGGTACTTTATTTAATGGTCAACTGGCCGATATGCAGATGTCAAAGTCATCATATATGTTAATTATATTAGTAGTTGCCGTGTTAGTAAGTGCCTTAGCCGTGGTTTATAGTACGAATTCTTATCGCTCGACGTTTAGCCAGGTAGAACAACAAGAACAACAAACTCATTATTTGCAATTACAATGGGGGCAATTGTTGCTTGAGCAAGCAAGCCTTGCAACTCCAGCACGAGTAGAAGATTTAGCCAGTGATAAATTAGGAATGGTTTTACCCACAACTAAAAATACTTTTTGGTTACAGGGACAACCTTAGGAAAACATAGGCTGGGCTGAATGCCCAGCAAATTTCCATGTGTGGGTCTGGGGACCAATGCTGGGCTTTTCAACCTACCTACATTCCAATTGTAGAATAAGCCGTGGAAAAATTGCTGTCGTTGCGAACGAACTATTAAGGTCTGGAAGTTTTCGTATTAAGCGAGTACCATCACGACTTATTTTGTGACCGCTTAATGTTAGGAACATAGCATAGGTTGATAAACCAGCTAAAATTTCATTTTAAGCATCAGGATTGTCATGCTGTCTGTTCTGAATAAGGACATTATATGCAAATCATTAGGTCAAAATTAAACCATAATAATAATTTGAGTAGTTGCCTATGAAAAGATCACGCCATCTGAACAGACTGGTTATTGTCTCTGCGTTTTTTATTTTATTAACGCTTATTTTGATTTGGCGAATGATTGATTTGACCGTATTGCATCGAAAATTTTTGCAAGGACAGGGTAACGCACGGAGCTTACGTACAGTAGATATTCCTGCTTATCGCGGGATGATTACCGACCGTCATGGTGCACCCCTGGCAATAAGTACTCCTGTTGAGTCTGTATGGGTTAATCCTAAAGAGTTCTCTCCTGATGAAGAACAATTCATGTCCTTAGCCGAGTACTTACATTTCACTCCCAAGCAGTTAAGCAGAAAAATAGTTGATGCACAAAACGATAATCGCGAGTTTCTTTACTTACAAAGACAGCTACCGCCCGCTTTATCAAAACAAATTGAAAAACTGAAAATCCCCGGGGTTAATTTCCAGAAGGAATTTAAACGCTATTATCCTGACTCCGATAGTATTTCGCAGTTGTTAGGGTTTACCAACGTAGATGATCAAGGCTTAGAAGGTATTGAATTAGCCTATCAGGATTGGTTAAAGGGCGTGGTGGGGAAAAAGCGAGTTATTAAGGATCGCCTTGGCCGCATTATCGAAGAATTAAATGTGACTAAAGAACCACGTCCTGGCCGTGGTATTGTGTTAAGTATCGATAGACGTCTGCAATATTTGGCCTATAGTGAACTGGGTAAAACGGTAGAAGAGTTTGGGGCAAAATCAGGCTCGGTAGTGGTAGTAGATACCGAAAATGGGGAAATTTTAGCGATGGCGAATGTGCCTTCCTATAATCCTAACTCTCGGGGCCGTTATGATAAAGATACCTATAGAAATAGGGCAGTAACGGATACGTTTGAGCCGGGTTCAGTAATGAAAACCTTTAGTATTGCAAGTGCTTTAGAAACGGGTTTGTATTCACCCTCGACGATTATTGATACTAATCCCAGTTGGATGTCGGTGCATGGTCATGTGGTACGCGATGTACATAATTATGGAGTACTTGATGTAACCGGTGTTATGCAGCATTCAAGTAATGTTGGGGTGACTAAAATGGTTTTATCCAGTCCCCCTGAACAATTAATTGGTTTATTACAGCGTTGTGGTTTTGGACAACGCACGGAAAGCACTTATCCTGGCGAGAGTGATGGAAGTATTGTTAAAGTAAAAGATGCAAACCCATTTGTTTTGGCTACGCTAGCTTTTGGTTATGGTCTATCGTCAACCGCACTGCAATTAGCTAAAGCTCATATGATTTTTGCTAATGAGGGTCGTTTAATTCCAGTTACTTTAATCCACAATGACCCACCAAGTGAGGGTGTGCAAGTAATTAAAGCTGAGACAGCAAGACAAGTTTTAGCTATGATGGAGGCTGTACTTGGCAAAGATGGTACAGGTAAATCAGCTAGAGTACCCGGATATCGAGTAGCAGGGAAAACAGGAACAGCGCGTGTAGCTGGTAAAGACGGTTATAAAGATCGTCGATATACAGCAAGTTTTATTGGTATTGCTCCTGTTTCCAAGCCAAAATTTGTTGTAGTGGTCATTATTCATGAGCCTTCTAAGAAAGGTTATTATGCTGCTGCGGTTGCTGCGCCATTATTCTCTAAGGTTATGATGGGTGCCTTAAGATTGTTTAATATCCCCACGGATGAGGCAATAAGTTAACGTCAAAAATAGCGGAAATACCATGAAACTAAGCCAATTGTTAGCACCTTGGACAAAGCAAGAAGTTGTGGATTGTACAATTACTGGCATTCAAAATGACAGTCGGCAGATTCAGCCTGGGGATTTGTTTGTCGCCTATCCTGGTGCTGCTGCGGATGGCCGTTTATTTATTCATAGAGCAGTAGCTGCGGGTGCCGTAGCGGTGCTTTTTGAACCAACTAATTTTCCCTCCGATGTCATCGCGCCTGATGTTCCCTGTATTGCTATTCCTGATTTGGCCACGAAACTGGCTTATATTGCTAAAGCCTTTTATGCCAATCCCGGAGAGGCCTTAACTTTTACTGGAATTACAGGGACTAACGGTAAGACAACTATTGCCTATCAATTAGCTCAAGCTCATTCTTTGCTGGGACAAGGTACTGCCTATATTGGCACCATTGGTCAGGGTGAAGTGCATCATCTCCAACCTTTAGATAACACTACACCTGATGCCTTGTTTTTGCAAAAATTATTCGCCCAATATAAGAGCGAAGGTCTACAGCAAGTATGTATGGAAGTCTCATCTCATGCTTTAGCCCAACATCGCGTGGATGCGATTGATTTTAACCAGGCGATTTTCACCAATTTGACTTTAGATCATTTGGATTACCATCATACAATGGAAAATTATGCTGCCGCCAAGGCTAATTTATTTGCGCGGGAATCTTTGCAATGGGCAATTATTAATCAGGATGATGAGTACCAACAGTTCATGGCGGCAGCAGTAAAACCACACGTGAAAAAGTTAAGTTATGGTATGGGGCAGGACTGTGATGTTAACGTACTCAATTGGCATATGGACATCAATGGAACCTCTATTGAAGTACAGTCTCCTTGGGGAAAACATCAGCTCCGCATTCAAGCCCTAGGTGCGTTTAATATCTACAATAGCTTAGCGATATTTAGCAGTTTATTAGCTTCTGGCTATGCACCCGAAAAAGTGGTACAGGTCATGTCTCAATTGAAAGCAGCACCTGGACGGCTGGAAATTGTCAGCAGCACTCCTTATGTGCTTATTGATTATGCTCATACCCCAGATGCCTTAGAGAATGCTTTAATGACCTTAGGGCAAATAAAAAAGGGTCAGCTCTGGGTGGTGTTTGGTTGTGGTGGTGATCGCGATAAAAGTAAACGCCCAGTGATGGGAAAGATTGCTGCTGAGTATGCGGATCAACTTGTTATTACTAGTGATAATCCGCGTACAGAAGATCCCCAAACAATCATTAATGAAATTGCAATGGGGGTTTTACCATCGGCTTCTGTGAAGCAATTAGAGAACAGGGAAGAGGCGATTGCTTACGCACTTAAAGAAGCACATGAGAATGATATTATTTTAATTGCGGGTAAAGGGCATGAAGCTTATCAGCAAATAGGTACAGTCAAGCATGCATTTTCAGATCAGGAAGTAGTGCGACGGTTAAGAGGGCATTGATTTTGCTCTTAGTGTGTGCCTGTTTGCTCGCAATCAGGCTACACCTAATAAGGAGTGCTCACTTGTTTACCAAACCCAAGCAATGCTTTAGTCTGTACATCCAAGTCCCCAGCAGCATACAGCTGAAAATCATGGCGGTTCTGATGTTCTTTTCTAACCTGTAAAAAGGTTTCTTTCAAATTCTTAGCTTGCTTTAAACGCAGGGTTTCCTCAAGCGGATTATACAAAGACAAAATTTGCTCTTGCCATGTTTTATTCGACTCTAAAGGTGTAGGCTCGCTCATTTCAGGACTAGCAAACGTGGGTAAGGGTAATTCAGCGATTTGATGCAGGACTTCGCTCACCCTATTTACCGCTCTATATTTAGCCTCAAGACTGTGACCAGCAATATGCGGTGTACATAACGTGGCTTGTGCAATAATGTGTGGATTCACATTCGGTTCATCGAGATAAACATCAGTACAATAAATGAATTTATCACCCAGCTTTAGTAAGGCATGCTCATCAATAATGCCTCCACGTGCGGCATTAACAACGACACATCCAGGCTTTAAATGAGCAAGGAATTGTTGATCAAGTAAATTCTGGCTTGGGTAAGGTTGCCTGTTATGTAATTCGGCATGAATACATAAAAGATCTACCTGATATAAATCTTCAAGCGGAGTATTTAAACCTTTCAGTGGATCATAAACACGAGTAATAAAGCCTGCAGCTTCCAATCGTGCTTGCACTCTTGTCCCCACTTCCCCAAAACCAATAATCCCCGCACGCTGCCCCTTGATAAGTTGCTGTTGATGTAAATAAGCAAGGCAGGAAACTACATAATCGGCAACTGCTCGCGCATTGCATCCTTTCGCATCAATGACCTGGATATTTTGGCTTGCTAACCACTGAGTATCCAAATGATCACTACCACTGCTCGCGGTGGCAACATAACCTAAGCTGTGGGTCTTTAGTAGAGCCTGATTAACTTTGAGATTGGCTCGACACAAGAGGACATCTTGCCCCACAAGCAGTGGGCCAATTTCGTTAGCCTGAGTATAACGTGTGAGACAAAAAGGTTCAGGAAAAGCTTGGTCTAGTCCAGGGAGTGAGGCATCCGCTAAAACCTTCATAATTGAAAAATTGAACTTAATACAAAGAAGCCCATATTTATGATCGGGAGCATAATGTAGTTTAAAATTCCGGTGATCATTAATAAGATGAGAATAAAAAATCCATAGGGTTCAATTTGTGCGTAGGCCATTGCTTGTCGCTGAGGTAAAAGACTCATTACTACTCGACTACCATCGAGAGGGGGTAAAGGTAATAAATTTAATGCGGCTAAGACTAAATTAATCACCATTCCTGCACGCGCACTCATTAACAGGAAAAGCGCGGCCATTGAGGTCTCTGGATGCATATGAGTTGCAACTTTAAACGCAGCAGCCCATAAAAAAGCCATAAAAATATTTGAAAATGGTCCTGCAAGCGTGACTAGGATCATATCACGTCGCGGATTTTTAAACCGGCTCCAATTAATTGGCACAGGTTTTGCGTAGCCAATAACGAATTGAAAATTACTTAATACGCCAACCACTATGGGTATTATAATCGTACCAACCAGGTCTATGTGACGAATTGGATTTAAACTGAGACGCCCAAACATTTTTGCAGTAGTGTCACCGCAAAGATTGGCAACATACGCATGAGCAGCTTCATGTAGGGTGATAGCAAGTAAAACGGGAAGAGCCCAAATGCATACCTGCTGTATTAAAGTAAATTCTGGCATTAAAAACTATGTACTCGTCAGTGTTTGATGATTTTAACGAATTGTGTGTTGTAATAACAAGTAAAATAAAAAAATAGGATCACCTTACAAGTACTCTACCTTCGTTGGAAAGGAGTAAATCACTTTATCGACGTATATATGAACCAATACTTAATTATATTAAAAAAGTGAAAAAACGAAGGACAGACAGGATTATTGCGCTTATTATACCTGAGTTAGGACTACCCAATGGTATGAGCATTTGTTACCTAATATTTATGCACTGGTTTGCGTGGTTTATTATTTATTAGAATGTGATGAACAAAGCCGTAATTTTAATTCTAGGTGCCACCGAATGTTTATCGTAGCAAAGTAATACTTAAGTACGTGCCAGTAGTTCTAAACAGGAAATTGACTTTAAGTAAGAGGAATTTGATTGATGACACAGTTTGAAAAAACATTTGAGTTTATGAAAAAACCATGGGTTATTTTGCTTTATGCAATTTTGGTCATATTGTCCTATATTTTTGTGGATAAGGATTTGGCTACTTATTTTCATCAGCTTGATTTAAGAACAAATATTCATATTTTAAGTATTATGACCGCATTTGGACAATGGATTGCTTACATAGTTTTATTTCTTGCTGCGGCACTATATTTTCGTTATGTACGTACTAATCCAGTATTTGAAGCAAGAGCATGGTATTTATTAGGTTGTGTTTTTATTGCTAACTTAGTGTGTTTTGTTTTGAAAGTTGCTTTAAGCCGAGCTCGCCCTGACTTATTGTTTAGCAGTAATGAGTTTGGTTTTTATTGGTTTCAAATGGGCAAGTATTACTGGTCTTTTCCTTCAGGACATACTACAACGGTAGTTAGTTTGGCTGTAGGTCTCGGTGTTTTGTTTCCACGTTATTTTTACGCAGTACTTGGAGCAGCACTCTTAGTCGCAGCATCTAGAGTATTATTGTATTATCATTATTTAAGTGATGTGATGACTGGCTTTTATTTAACGATGTTAGTAGTAGGCTTTTATACTCATTATCTTAAACAAAAAAATTGGTTTGAGGAAAAAGGCTGCATTGATGCAATGCCTTTAATTTTAAGCGGACAAAGATCGTAGGGACTGTTAATCATTTAATTAATTTGAAAAATATAAACAGCCCCGATGATTTCACCTAAGAGGCGTAATCACGCTTCTTAGGTTTCAAGGAGTGATTATGGCTATAGAAGCTACTTTGAAATTTTTAGTTGAGGTCTATGCTAAATTTGATCAAGAAAAAGGGACTTACATCAATAAAAATGAGCCGCTTACGCCTTTAGATGCTCTTCCGTCTGTAGATGGACTCGTTGTCGAACACAACGCTCAAAATGGAATTCATATTGGTCCTATTGATGGGGAACAACTTACATATCCCTCCCTTGTTATGGAGCAGGAATACCTAACTCCAAATCATAGTTTAAGTGAAGAGCAACTTTTTAATTTAGAGCGTTCTTTTAACTTATTACTGAATCAACAATTATTGCATGATGGTGCTGAAAAGGAACGAATAGAAGAAAACTATAATACACTGCTTTCATTTTTTGAAGACTCTACTGGTTTAACACCGGAAGTAGTTTGGCTTGAACAACAATTATCTAAAGGCTTAAATGATGGCTTGTGCAAACGAACTTTAATTGATTGCTATCAACGCTTAGTTATGCCTTCAAATTATAAAGAACTTACATTTGCTGAAATAACGAATCAGGATGATCTCAAGAAATGGTTAGAAAATTTATCAGCAAAAGCGCGAACTTATAATGAGCGCAGTTTATATAATAGTCTTTTGGGCTTATTAAATGAATCTGTAAATTATTACGATGAGATAGGGAAAGTTAAACCTACCGCAATCAAAGCCTTATTATCCTTTATTCCGGTACTTTTAGTGAGTATAGGTACCCTTGCTTTTGCCGAAGAGTTACTTGCAATTTATGCCTTATATTTTATTGTGCTAAAAGGGGGGGAGTATATCGGTAAAACCAATATTTCCGAGCTGCAAGCTTTTGGCGGTACCGTCCAACAAGTTACTTCGGTTACTGCAGCAACTACAACTGCATTACTTGTGCGCTTAATGGAGTTAATTTTTTGGAGTTCTCGCCAATGCTACATGGCGACATTACAAGTAGGTTCTCATGTATTAGAACCACTTTTTTCTGGCACCGAGGCTGAGCTTGGGGAAAATATAGAAGAAGCTTTACTTAAGGCAGGTGAAAATAAAGACGGTGGATTGCTTTTCAGAAATTATCAATTAAAACTAATTGTTGCGCCTATAGAAGTTCGTTGTTCTGCGTTAAAAGAGCAATGGTTTTTACGTCATCGTACTGGTGCTGAAAAGGACAGAGTGCTTACTCGGTTTTTGGGGAAGATGCGTGAACTGGATCAAAATCATGATCCTATTGAAACAAAATTAGAGGTGGCTCAGCGATTAATTGTTAAATTAAAAGAAAATAAAATGGTATATGAAGAGGGTCGTTACACTGGACCTGCGATTAACAAGGCGGAACGCTTTCTCAAGTTTTTTATTGAGAATCCATTGGCTATGATGGATGGCAAGGCAGAGAGTGATTCAGAGGAAAGTGTAAGCAGCGCTTCGATGTGATGGAATATAGTGTAGTACGTATTAGGCTGCGCTAATACGGCTACATTTTAAGGAGGGGATGGGCCTCTTTAGGTCTTGTTTTATGCAATAAGCTGTAACTTAATCTCGCTGCCCCCTTGAATTAGCCCCCAAAACTCTGGCAAGATGCTTTTGTTTTGATTTTCCAGTGAGGACTTATGAAAATTCTCGTTGCAGTGAAGCGTGTAATTGATCCCTATGTCAAAATTAGGGTCAAATCGGATAATACCGGAGTTGAAACACAAAATATCAAAATGGCAATGAATCCATTTGATGAAATTGCTGTCGAAGAAGCGCTACGTTTACGTGAAAAAAATTGGGCTACTGAAGTAGTCATTGTGAGTATTGGTACGGACAGCTCACAAGAAATTTTACGCCATGGATTAGCATTAGGTGCTGATCGGGCTATTCTAGTGCGTACCCCAGATTCTTTAGAAAGTTTGAACATTGCTAAAGTATTGAAAAAGGTTGTTGATGATGAAAAACCTTCTTTAGTCCTAATGGGAAAACAAGCCATTGATGGCGATAATAACCAAACGCCTCAAATGCTCTCCGCTTTATTAAATTGGCCTCAAGCAACTTATGCTTCTAAGCTGGATGCAAGCACCGATTATCTTGAAGTAACTCGAGAAATAGATGGTGGTTTAGAAACAATTAAAGTTCAATTACCTGCGATAGTAAGTACTGATTTGCGTTTGAACGAGCCACGATATGCCAGTTTACCCAATATTATGAAGGCAAAACGTAAGCCTCTAGATGTTATTGAATTAGATAATATGGGCTTAGCTCTGAAGAAACATATCGAAGTAATTCAAGTTACCGCACCTGCAGGCCGTAGTGCAGGCAAAAAGGTAGGTTCAGTAGATGAGCTCATGAACGAATTACAAAATCAAGCCAAAGTGCTTTGATAAGGAGATAGGATGAGCACTTTAATACTCGTGGAACATGATAATCAAAACATGCACCCAGCAACGCGGAATGTTTTGTCTGCGGCACAGCAGTTAGGCGAAGAAGTGCATGTGCTGGTTGCAGGACATCAATGTAAAATAGTTGCAGAGCAAGTGGCTGCACTTTCCGGCGTCCATAAGGTTTTATATGTTGATAAGCCTTGCTATGAGCATCCACTTGCAGAACAAATGGGTGATTTAGTATTATCACTTGCCAACTCATTTAAAGCCATATTAATTCCATCCAGTACTTTTGGTAAAAATATTGCTCCACGTGTTGCCGCTCTTCTTGACGTTGCGCAAATTTCAGACGTGAGTAAAATCCTTGATAACACTACTTTTGAGCACCCAATTTATGCGGGTAATGCTATAGAAAAAGTACGTGTTCTTGATGACATCAAAGTAATGACCATTAGAACCACAGCATTTGATGCGGTAACTGCCACTCAAGCTGCCTGCACTATTGAAACGCTGGCCAAAGAGTTTGCGTCACAAAGCAGTCAATTTATGAAGCATGAACTGAGTCAATCTGAGCGCCCGGATTTAGGTACCGCCAAGATTGTTGTTTCTGGGGGGCGGGGATTACAAAGTGCTGAAAAATTCAAATTAATTGAAGAATTAGCCGATGCTCTAGGCGCTGCAGTTGGGGCATCACGCGCAGCAGTCGATGCGGGATTCGTCCCCAATGATTATCAGGTTGGGCAAACCGGAAAGGTGGTTGCCCCAACGCTTTATATTGCTGTAGGTATTTCAGGAGCCGTGCAGCACTTGGCGGGTATGAAAGACTCTAAAGTGATCGTTGCCATTAACAAAGATGAAGACGCCCCAATTTTCCAAATCGCAGATTATGGGTTGGTTGGTGATTTATTCGAATTGGTACCACAATTAATTGCGCATTTAAAGAATAAATAAAACCATAGGCACTGTTGTCACTTTGTAAACTTGGACTATTTAGACCTGGTGGGAGTGAAAATAGGGCCTATAAAACACAGTAAAAGGGAGTAATTTATGTTAGTAGGTGTTCCAAAAGAGATTAAGCCACAAGAGAACCGTGTGGGTCTTATCCCTTCAAGTGTTAGGGAAATCATAAGAGTTGGTAGCGCTGTTATCGTTGAAAAAGGTGCGGGATTAGGAATTGGTATTTCTGACGATGATTACAGCCATGCTGGTGCTGAGGTTGTGGATAGCGCTGATGAAGTATTCGCTAAAGCGGATTTAATCGTTAAAGTTAAAGAACCACAACCTATTGAATGCAAGCGCCTTCGCGAAGGTCAAACATTATTTACTTATTTACATTTAGCCCCAGACCCACATCAAGCACGTATGCTTAAAGAATCTGGTGTAACCGCAATTGCCTATGAAACGGTAACTCAAGATGATGGTGGGTTACCTTTGTTGACCCCAATGTCGCAAGTTGCCGGTCGTATGTCTATTCAGGCTGGTGCTCATTGTTTAGAAATGGCGCAAGGTGGTAGTGGTGTTTTATTGGGTGGTGTGCCAGGTGTAGCCGCTGCTAATGTTGTTGTTATTGGGGGCGGGGTTGTAGGTACCAATGCCGTACGTATGGCTATGGGTATGGAAGCACGAGTAACCGTATTAGACCGTTCATTACAACGCCTAAATGAATTGGACTTCCAATTTGGCTCTAAGATTAATACTGTTTATTCTACTTCTGATGCGATTGAAAAGTACGTATCTCAAGCTGATTTAGTGATTGGTGCGGTATTAGTTCCTGGTGCGGCAGCTCCAAAATTAGTAACCCGTGCGATGCTAAAATCTATGCGTCCAGGTTCTGTCTTAGTAGATGTGGCAATTGACCAAGGTGGTTGCTTTGAAACAAGCCGTCCTACGACGCATCAAGAACCCACTTATGTGGTGGACCAAGTAGTGCATTATTGCGTTGCCAACATGCCTGGTGCAGTACCAAGAACGTCTACTTTTGCCTTGAACAATGCAACTTTACCTTTTGTATTAAGCATTATTACTAAAGGCACGAAACTGGCTTTATTAAATGATCATCATTTATTAAACGGCTTGAATGTTCACCAAGGCAAAATTACCTTTGAAGCGGTTGCTCGTGATTTAGGTTATGAATACACACCTGCTGCCATTGCTTTAGCTGGCCGCTAAGATTTCTCTTATTTTCAATGTGCTGTGGACAAACCCGCGGCACATTGAAATTTTCCTACGAGGGATAATAACTTGAAGCCTCTTTTGGCTGGTGATTGGCATTGGGTCCCTATGCGAGCTTTCCACGTTAATTCAAAACTGGTCTCTTTCTTGTGGTAAGGAATAATAGGACGCAATGAATGCTGAGGTTTAAATTCCTTTAGCATTGACTGCTCAGGCTTTTCATCAACAATTCCATTATGGCAGACCAAAAAGAGGAACACGACATGGTTTTCCATTACTCAATAAGTGCTTAGAATAAATTGCATCACTTAAGGGGTAAAGCATCCTTATCTTAATAGATGATTTCATCAATAATGAACTTCCTTGGGCGGATACCGTTTGGTCAAAATGAGTTCAATTATAATGACCATAATATTTAATTGTTTTTAGAACTTATTTTTAACTAAGGTAAAATACTTTTTTTGCATTAAGGATAATTATGAAAAGAATTTTTTTATTACTGATGATGACTCTAAGTTTTAATCTTGGGGCAAATCAATTAACGGTTAAGGATAAACTAATCGTCACCCAGTGTATGTATGAGAAGCTGGAAAATTTAGCAACCTTAATTACAAAGACCAATAAATATACGCTAATTGAAATTGAAATGAATGAGCAAGCGATTAGAGTGTTACATGATAATCGACGTGCTTGCGGCGGCTTTTTAAATCTTGAGCCTTATCAGAAACAGCAAATTAACGAGAGTCAATTATTCATTCATTTAACCAAAACCCGAGCTACTTTGTCACGGGATGAATATCGTATAAGCCATGATGCTCAGGTTAAGCCATTATTGAAACAAATTAATAAGAATAACATCTGGGGCTACATGCAACATCTGACGAGCTATGTAAATCGTGCTGCAAACTCTCAAACTGGTGTTTTGGCTGCGCGATGGTTTAAGAGTCAAATCGATTCTATGGCGAGAGAGTATCATCGCAACGATGTTCAAAGTTATTTGGTCGCCACAGGTAAAAAGTATAAACAACCTTCAGTAGTAACGGTTATTGGCAAAGAAAAGCCAGGCGGTGCGATCGTAATTGGTGCTCATATCGATACACTAAAAGGCAATATGCCAGGGGCAGATGATGATGCCAGCGGAATAGCTGCAATTTTGGAGGTATCCAGAACGCTGTTATCATCAGGGATTAATTTTGAGCACCCCATTTATGTTATTGCTTATGCCGCAGAAGAGCAGGGCTTGGTGGGTTCTGGTTTTGTGGTGCAATCATTTTTAGATAAAAAAATCGCTGTCAAAGCAGTTTTACAATTTGATCAGGCAGGATTTAGAGCCAATCCTAAAGACAATACTATTTGGTTATTAGATGATTACGTGGATGCTAAGTTAACCCAATTCTTAGCTAATTTAACCACGCATTATGTGAATATTCCTGTTTCCTATACTCATTGTGATTATGCTTGCAGTGATCATGCCAACTGGCATTTAAATGGATTTCCTGCATGTTATCCATCGGCTGCAACCTTAGATGATGATAATGAAAATGTGCATACCTCTAATGATCGTTTGGAAACCATCAGTTTGGATCATTTAGAAAATTTTGCCAAATTAGGTTTGGCTTTCGCTGTGGAATTAGCTTTGAATTAAAAATTAGACAGTAGTAAAAATAAAGAAGCAATGACGGGATAATAAATTAAGGTGAGATTTTTAATTAAAATTCAGATGCCGTCATTGCGAACGCTCTCGGGAGCGTGCCTGGATTGCTTTGTCATTATGTTTCTCGCAATTGACGAGATAAAATAGCATTTGCGCATCATCTTTCTACTAAGCACCCCTTAAATTTTTAAAAGCAAGTTATTAATCCAGTTGGAATAAATGAGGAGGTAGATTATGACAAAAGAACTACAAAAACGACTTATTAAAGTGCTTCCTTATGATAGTCACTGGCCAGAACAATTTAGAGAAGAGGCACAATTAATTCAAAAGGTTTTAGGACCTAATTGCATCGAGATTCACCATATTGGCTCCACTTCAGTGCCAGGTTTAGCGGCTAAGCCTATTATCGATATGATTCCGGTGGTTTTGGATATTACACAAGTGGATATCATGAATCCCTTAATGGTTGGCTTAGGATATGAGGTTAAAGGCGAGTTAGGAATGCTTTTTCGCCGTTTTTTTCAAAAGGGAGGCAGCCAGCATTCATTCAATGTCCATGTATTTGAGCGGGGGAGCTCTGAAATTGAGCGGCATGTAAAGTTTCGTGATTGGATGCGTACTCATCCCGAAGACCGAGATGCTTATGCTCAGTTAAAACAAAATTTGGCTCAGTTACATCCTCATGACATCAGTGCTTATTGTTTTGGTAAAGATGATTTTGTTGCGCGTATTGATAAACAAACAGCGGGTTTGGGTTTGCGGGTAGTCAATGCATTAACTCCTCTTGAATGGAAGGCCGTTCGTCATTTGCGCCAAATTTATTTTTTTGACAGGGCGCGACTTGCGGATCCTTATACTTGGACTTTTGATCATGATGCACATCTGCATTTTGTTTTGTATCAAGGGACCGAAATCATTGGCTACGCTCATTTACAGCCTTGGTCTGACGATCGGGTTGCTATGCGGATTATTGTCATTGATGAGCGCAAAAGAAATCATCGCTATGGGCAGCAATTTTTGCTTTTATGTGAGCGTTGGCTTAAAGAGCAAGGTTATAAAAGTTTACATGTAGAGTCTTGGCCAAAAGCCTTAGCGTTTTATCAAAAAAATGGGTACATTAAAATGTCCTTTGATGACCCAGACAGCTACGAAGGTGATCCTCAGGATGTGGCTTTAGGGAAGATCTTAAACGCTTCTTGAAGGAGTCTTGGTAAACCAATCAAAATGTCGTCGTGTATCTATGGATTTATATTTAAGGATAATTAATGATGAGAAAAAATGGATTTTTACTTTTTCTATTTGTCTGTAGTGTATTATTCAGTATTCAGCTGTGTGCCACAACCATTCATATAAATAATCGTTTTATTTCATACACGGAAACCGGTCAAGGAAAACCCTTGGTATTGATTCATGCTTTCCCAACAGATAGGCGTTTATGGGAACCCCAACAGGAAGGGCTAAAGCAACACTTTCGCGTTATCAGTTTAGATTTATGGGGATTTGGGGAGTCTTCTGCAGTTGATGGAAATGCGGTAACTATGGTGGATTACGCGCTGGAAGTTAAGGATTTATTAGATTATTTACACATTAAAAAAGCGATTATTGGTGGCGAGTCTATGGGTGCTTACATTGCGCTTTCTTTTTTAGAGCATTACCCTAATAAAGTAGAAGGATTAATCTTATCGAACACGCAAGCGGTCGCCGATAGTGATGAAGCAAAAATCAACCGTGAAAAAAGTGCAGTCGATGTATTGGAAAACGGTACTAAGAAATTGGTTGAAGGCTTCATGGAAAAAGCACTCGCTCCGAGTACCTCAGAACAAACCAAAGCAATTTTGGCCCACATTTTAACGATGCAAAAACCCACTGCACTTGCCTCTGCTTTACGGGGTATGGCCATGCGCAGTTCGATGCTTGAACTCTTGGCAACAACGACAATACCGGTTTTAATTATTACCAGCGAACACGATAAAATTATTTCCCCTACGCAAAGTGAACAGATGCATCATTTAACCCGCAATAGCCAATTAGTTGTTTTAGTAAATGCGGGTCATTTATCCAATTTAGAGCAGCCTCAGGAATGGAATATGGCGGTTAAGGAGTGGTTTTATCCTTAGAGAGCGGAGATTGGAAACTGATAACATATGAGTAAAATAATTATGACCAAACGCCATAAAAAACAAGTTTATAAAGCTTATGAGCACATTGTTGACTGGATGGATGCGGCCCGTACGAAAACCTTAATGGAAGCCGAGTACCTCAATTTAATTGTTGATTCCATTCCTGCTGGGGCTTCAATTTTAGATTTAGGTTGTGGGACAGGAGAGCCAATTGCGCAGTTTTTCATTGAAAAGGGTTTCAAGCTTACCGGTGTTGACGGCAGTAAAAAGATGATTGCGTTGTGTAAAAAGCGATTTCCTCATGCAGAGTGGTTTATTGCTGATATGCGTGAGTTAAATCTGCAAAGACAATTTGATGTGATTCTGGCTTGGCATAGTTTTTTTCATCTAGACCAAGAGAGTCAACGCAGGATGTTTCAATTATTTGCTGCTCACCTTAAACCCAAAGGCATACTTGCTTTTACTTCAGGTATTGAAGAAGGAGAGGTATGGTCGAACAATGGAGGACGAGCGCTTTATCATGCTTCTTTATCAACCAGTGAATATGAGCATCTTTTAAATGAAGCGTCCTTTAAAGTATTAATTCATAAAATAAACGACCCTGACTGTGGTGAGGCCACTGTGTGGGTTGCTCAGCAGAAGTAATGTTTTTTTAATAAAATAATGGAACCTGGTTGCTTGCAACCGGGTTCCTAAAATAGCAGCCCACGATTAGTCCTTCAGCGGTGTTTGGAAGAAGCGTTTTAAGGCGCTTATAAACGTTTTGTTCTTTAAGCCAAGAGCACGATCAAGACTGGTTAAAAAGAGCAAGTTTAATGAAAATATGATCCAGTTGTCCTTGTGCTCTATGCGAGTTTATCTATCAAGTCATATCAAAAGTCCTATTATTTCGCACTAATTATGTATTATTATTGAGCGAGGCAAAATGAACGTTCTATGACAGCATTAGCCGTTAATAATTGACATTTCATATTTTAAACTGCTGGCCATTCTGGCCCCAATAAATGATTTATAGGAGTCCCCAGTGCCATTTAATCAGTTAATCGATTGGTTGAGTAAAGAGAACGAATTGGGAATAGCCCAACCTGAATGTGCGGTTTTAGGAACCTGCACTGCATCAGGAATACCTCATAGCCGAGTGGTGGCGATTCGAGAAATAAAAAACGATCATATCCTCTTTTTTACACAAAAAGGGACGCGCAAAGTTAGCGAGTTGCTTGCTAATCCTGCGGCCACATTGAATTTTTTATTCGCTATGCAGCAACGTCAGGTGAGTATTGAAGGAATTGCCAAACCAATTTCTCCAGAAGAAAATGAGCATTATTGGGCGGGTTTAAATCGAGAGCGACAACTACGTTTTTCAGCCTATGCGCCTACATCGGGACAGGTAATTTCCGATTTGAGTCAGTTGGATCAGCGGAAGCGAGAATTAGATGAGCAATTTCCTAATCAACCTATTCCTTTCTGTGATGATTATGTGGGATTTCGTTTTAAGCCTCAGACCTATGTTTTTTATACTGTTGAGTCCGTTTCTTTTTCGCATGTTCTGCGATTTATTAGGGTAGGGGAGGAATGGCATGAGGAGTTATTATCGCCCTAATAGCTGCCTGCGGTTTGAGTGGGTGAAAACCTGGTTGCACGCAACCAGGTTATATTGTTTTAAATTTTAAAAGCTTATTTGTACGAGTTCTTAATGAGTCGCTACTAATGATGTATTTTCTGGCATTACCTCTTCTTCAACAGGATAGACCTCATTACAAAACAGTTCAATGTTTTTAACCAGGTCATTAAACCGTTCGGATACTGGGTCTTTTTGTGATGAATAGATACCATAAGAAAAAGTCCCTACACAGAGTGCGGGAATTCCTATACTTGCCAAAGCGATTACCAGGTAATCGGCGATATAACTTGCAGAAAGAAAACCAAAATATAGAGCCCCGAATGCCCCACCCACGGTTAAGGCGACACTCAGTAAGAGGATGTACATACATATCATAGATATTCTTTGGCTTACGCTGGCAAGATTACTTGGGGTATGTATGGTCGTTGGGAAGCATAAAATGTGGGTTTGTAGCGCTTTACATGCATTTTCAATGTCTTGCTCCTGGCCTACTTTCACAGAGTTTGAAGAAACCAGGGACATCAGGCCCGTTGTATTATGAATCACTAAATTTAATTGTTTCTTGGTATATGGATCATCCGTCATCGCCAGGATATGTTGGCATTGAGTTATGATATGAGCTCCTAATTGTGAAATAGCTCCGCGATCTTTTTTCGGAAGGTTTGTTTTTAAAAACCAATATTTGGATAAGCGTAGTTCTACATCATGCATCATGTTTTACTCCATGTTAAAGTGGTTTTCCTGAAAGACGATTAATGAAATAACGAATGGACGATACCGTACAACCCAAGGCACGAAATTGGCGGAAGCCTAGCATTTCGGTAAAACACAACCACATTGCTTTGAATGGGTCGCTTTTTTTGCGGTATTTATTAAAGCTAATTACATTGAGAAAAAGTACGGTAACTGTAGCGTAGGTGATAAAGCCCCAGGCTAAAAGAAGCAACCATGCTAATGCGACGAAATCAACTTGGGTCAGAAAGAGAGAAATTATAAAAAGTACGAGAGTAAGAAATTCAAGCACGGGGCCAAAAATATCAAATAAAATATAAAATGGGAACGTTAAAAGACCTACAATTCCATATTTGGGATTGCAAAACATACCCATGTGTACGGCTGCACTGCGTAACATTCCACGTTGCCATTTATCCCTTTGTTTCCAAAAGGCTTTCCAAGTCTTCGGCATCTCCGTCCAGCAAAAGGCGTCTGATGAATGTTTTACTGTGTAAGGGTAATTATGCTTGCGCATGTAATGGTGTATTTTGATGGTTATTTCTGCATCATAACTGAAATTTTTGGTGTCAAAACCATTCATCTCATGCAATAGTTCGGTTTCAAAAAAGGTAAATGCTCCTGGAAAGCAGAGTGCGCCGCCAAAGCTGTTTAAACCCGAACGGCTATAAAGAAAAGAGCGCATGTGCTCTAATGCTTGCGATGAAGAAATAAAAGATTTAGGCAGCTGACGTGTTAGCATTTTTCCATGGGCAACTTTATTATCATTGATACAATAAACAGTGCCACTGACGGCAACGCAATGACGATGTGATAAAAAGGTATAAAGCAAGCGAGTGAAGGCTTCGGGCTCTACAACGGTATCGGCATCCAGGGTCATCATAATTGGTGTTTGGCATGCATTTAAAGCTGCATTAATTGAATCTGCACCACAGCCCCAAGGGGAATGTTCTTTGTCGATAACCAGTAAATTTTTAAATCGTCTAGATTGATAATAATGTTTTATTTTTGAGGTTTCGATCACTTGTTTACTGGTAATGGGTACCTCATAGAGCAAGAATTCTTTTTTTAATAATTCTAGCGTTCCATCGGTTGAGCCGTCGTTGACGACAATGAAGTTAACATTTTTATAGTCACTATTTAACCCACTGTACAACATATTTAAAATGCGATTTTCTTCATTAAAAGCCGGGGTAACTACGGTCATGGGCATCAGCTCGAGATGATCGATGAATTGATCGATACGCCCATAGGTTGCTTCTTTGAATTTATTAATGATGTCGGGTGCACAGCTAATTAACAGCATAAAGCACCAGATATTTAATAGCGCAAAATAGATAAGAATAACAATTGTAAAAAAAACAAGAACATTTAACATCATACATGCTCTCTTGTTATTAATACCTTCTGCGCGGTTTCATAAGCAAATCTATCTTTATCAGGAGATTGATTGTTTAAAACATCGATGCCTTTTTCGCCTTGTTCGATTAATGCGTTTGCTGCATTAAGTCGCACCCACCATTCGGTATCACATAATAATTTAGCTAAGAGTTGGATGCTCTTATCTCCCGGAATGGTACCGATAGACTTTGCTATGACGGCTCGGACTTCCCAGTGTTTATCCATTGCCAGCTCATAAATCAATTCATTTTTTTCATGGTTTTGGCAATGCATATAATAGCGAATAATGGCAATTTTTAAATCGACTACATCAATGTTAAAATCTTCTTTAGCAATGGGGGCAATGGTTTGTTGTGGAAATTCGCAAAGCAGTCGATAACAAAATGTTTTCACATAAGGATCGAGTTCGACACGTAATCTTTCAATGATAATTGGGGATAAATCACGAGGCCCTTGGGTAATCATCTTTGCTAATAACGTTTGTTGCAAACGTCGCCCTTGAGAAAAGGTTGTAATGACATTATTAATCTGCTCGGCATCACCAAATTGCACGATGCTGAGACCGGCATTCATGGAGATCAGTAGGGTAGGGTCATTGAGCAAGCGGTATATTCTCTCCCGATCATCGGGCTCCAGGCCGTATAAATAACACATTGCAGCTTGGTTGCGTTTGAACCCGCTATAAGATTTGCACAATTTTACGGCTAAGGGCTTCAATACCAAATTGAATAATTGCTTTTTGAACCCCTCAAAGTAATCATTCGGTTTTTCCCCCAGACGCTTCATGACAATGAGGACATTCGGAATGGATTTTCTTAATTTTTTAGCCTGCTCAGTTGAAATGGGTTCTTTATTTATCATATGAGTATGGAGTAACTCAAAAATCCTTTTTAAATTTTGACTATTTTTTTTCTTATGCGAACTAAAATAAAGTTTCGCACAAAGAATGAGTACGACAAATAGGGTGATTAGGATTAACTCTATTATTGCTACAATTTTTACAATATGCAGTATCGTTTCCATGAGTATTTCCTTCAGAACCTATATTTAAAGGCAACAGAGCCGTCATAAAGATTACGAACTAAAGGGCTAGGGTATTTCCATCGTTGATAGCCTACTCCTAATTCAGTAATCACATGATGGTTGAACATAGGAAAGCCATAGCTTGCGTTGACGTAATTATTTTGGATAACAATAAAATTAACTGTCAATAAGTCCGCAAGGTCGGGACTTTTTCCGCTCCCAGCACCCATTCCAAAATAATGATCCAAGTCCTCCCCAAAATATCTCCTGGCCTTTAATGTATACAAAATAGTCGTATTTTTATGGCCTTTGGGGACAAAATAATAGGGGCGGAAATTGAACCAATATTTTTGAGGATAAAAACTGATAGAACTGGTGTACGTTACAAAAAAGGTTTGGGCTATTTTGGCATATTTAGCACCCCCAGACAGCTCAAAAAATCCCGGGATATTAACGTAAGCCTCGCCTGCTGTAGCAACGTCAGGGAATATCGCAGGCTTACTTGCAAAGGCTACGCTTAAATCGGCGTAAATATTTCTATTAAATCGTGGTGAAAAATCCAGCTCATATTGAGGTGCATTTTGATTGAGTCTTGATGCATAGTTGACTCTAGCTGTCGCCACCCCATAGATGGTATCTCGACTGTAATAGATGCTGGACCAATCCCAAACTGAATGTACGTCAGATACATAAGCATTGTCAGTGGAAATACCTATTTCATTTAAGCCATAGTTATAACGAGGACTAACACTATCCATGTCTGCTAATAAGCCATCGATTTTTTTATCCTTAGGTGCATTTTTCTTCGCTTGGTGATAGGAGCGTGCAGCTAAAGCGTATTGGCGCAGGGTGCTGTGGATCATTCCCTGTGTGATCAATAACTCTGTATTATAAGGATTGGTTCTTAGCCCTTTTCTAACTACGCTCAAAGCGTTCATATCATTGTGTTGAGCCAGATAAAAATTAGCTAGTGCAATGTAGTATTCACTGTTATGAGGATATTGGGCGATCAGATTGTGTAGAGCAATCTTTGCTTCATCATTTTTTTTTTGTGCGATGTAACTTTTTGCTTGGGCTAGCCTATCTATTTTCGGTACTGGGCGTATTGCATGACCTCTCTTGGCTCTTTTGGGATTACTTAAATACGCGAGTTGTCTTTTTAGTAATAAGAGGGGCTGATAATTGTGCGGATTAGTAGTCATGCCTTCTTTAATTAAATGTTGCGCTTCTGTAAATTTTTTTTGCGTTAAATCTAATTTAATCAACCCTACCCGAGCATCTAAATAGTCCGGCTTTTTGGCTAAGACGTCCGTTAAATGAGCTCTTGCCTGAGGGTAGTCCTTTAATTGGAAGTAGATAAGCCCTAATAATAATTCGCTATCCAGGTCTTTAGGATTCACTTTCAAATTTTGTAAAGCCTTTGCTTTAGCAAGATTTAGTTTGCCTTGTGCTCTTAAAGTTTTGATCTCTGTAAGACTTGCTACTGGTGGTTTATTTGCTATTACAAATTGTTTTGATATTGCGACAGATTGGGTAGTTGCTTCTACGGGCTGTTTTTTTAATAGCTCTTTAGCCGATGAAACACTTACCTCTTGAATAATGATTGATTTTAGTTCAAGGAGTTCTGGTTGTTTAGGATTTTGGTACAGTCCGACTACAATTAAATTGGATGCTTCTTGATATTTTTTCTCAAGAATTTTGGTGCGTATTAAGGCAATTCGTGCCTCCATGTAGGTAGGTGTTTTAGCTAAGACGCTGTTAAAGCACGTACTGGCTTCTTTTAAGTTTTTTTGCTGATAATGAATTAACCCTAATACAAAGAGCATATCCCCATCATTAGGGTGCTGTTGTAGGTAAGCTTGAGCTAAGGTTTTTGCTTCTGCAAGCTTTCCTTTTTTGCGTAATTTTTGAACTTGTTGAAGAGAGTAGGGTGATGCAGCGGACTGTTTATGATTACTTGGACTTTCTAAATGGTTTGTTTGACTAATGGGTGATGATGCGCTAGCTAGTGCATCATAGAAAAGGCAACCGGCTAGAATAAGTATATGCTTTTGCATCTAGATGCACCCGCTAAGTATAGAGAAAAAGCAATAAATCGACACTGTGAACTCCTTTTTAAATGTCTAAAAAATTAAATTGCGTGTAGGGATGCATGAATGCACACTGATTATCATAAATGTCATCCGTCCCCAATATAATCTTGCTGAGGTTTATGGTCAACAAGATGTTTAACGTATTGTTTTATTAAGAAAATTGTAGTAATCGTCAAACTGAGTGGTCATCGTTTAAGCTTACTAAAGCGGTCCTCCCAAGATACGATTAACCGTATAACGGAATGTTGATACTGCACAGTTTATGGAGCGAAATTGGCGAAAGCCAAACATTTCGGTAAAGCATAACCACATCGCTCGGAATACATCACTCTTTTTTCGGTACTTGTTAAAACTAATTACGTTAAGGAAAAGTACTGTTAACGTACAATAAGTAATAAATCCCCATGCTAAAAGCAATAACCAAAACAACATGGACCAATCAATTTGATGAAGGTAAAGGCACAGTAAAAATAATACTAGAGATGTAAATTCAATTACTGGGCCGAACACATCAAAAAGTATATACAGCGGAAAGGTTAATAAACCCACAATCCCATATTTCGGATTGAATAGCATTCCTATATGTTTTTCGGTGCTGCGCAACATGCCCCGTTGCCATTTATCACGTTGTTTCCAAAAGGCACCCCATGTACGAGGCATCTCAGTCCAGCAAAAAGCATCTGATGAATGTTTTACCAGGTATGGGTATTTATGTTTGCGCATGAAATGGTGTATTTTGATGGTTATTTCTGCATCATAACTGAAGTTTTGGGTGTCAAAACCATTTACCTCATGCAATAGTTCGGTTTCAAAGAGCGTAAATGCGCCTGGAAAACATAAAGCACCACCAAAGGTGTTTAAGCCTGAGCGGCTATAAAGAAAAGAGCGCATATGCTCTAACGCTTGTGATGCAGAAACAAAAGGCTTGGGTAATCGATGGGTCAGCATTTTGCCATGAGCAACTTTATTATCATTTAAACAGTAAACGGTGCCACTCACGGCCACACAATGTCGATGTGATAAAAAGGTATAGATTAACCGGGTTATTGCTTCAGGCTCGACAACGGTGTCTGCATCTATCGTCATCATGATTGGCGTTTGGCAGGCATTTAAACCGGCGTTCACTGAATCAGCAGCACAATTCCAAGGAGAATGTTCCTTATCAATAACCATTAAATTTTTAAAGTGTTCGGATTGATAATAATTCTTTATTTTTGATGTTTTTATTAATTGCTTGCTGGTCACCGGGATTTCATAAAGTAAAAATTCTTTTTTTAATAGCTCCAGGGTTCCGTCGGTTGAGCCATCATTAACAACAATGAAGTTGACGTTTTTATAGTCGCTGTTTAGCCCGCTGTACAGCATATTTAAAATACGCTTTTCCTCATTAAAGGCGGGAGTAACAATAGTCACAGGCATCAAATGGAGATGATCGATTAATTGATCAATGCCACCATAGGTGGCTTCTTTGAATTTTTTAAGGATGTCTGGGGCACAGCTAATTAAAAGGATAAGACACCAGATATTTAAAATAGCAAAATAAACGAGAATAGCGTAGGTTAAACTCACAATGATATTAAGCATCATATATTTCCCTATGTAATTAATGCCTTAAGTGATACTGATATCTAATAAGCAAATTTATTTTTTCCAGAAAAATACATCAATGATACTTATCTAATCACAATAGCCAATAACTCCTATAAACGCATTATTTTTTACTATTTTTCCGTATTTTTTAGACATCCGAAAGATATCGTGCGTAAGTTTTTTTATGCTGTCAATGAGTTGTATTTTTCGTTTAATAAAAAATAGTATCAGGATACCTGGCTTGCGTTTGAAAGTATTGTAGTATGATAAGGTTGATAAATAAGGATTTTTTATCTATTTAGCGATACGTTAATTTGCCAAGGAGGACAAGAATATATGAAAGGATATAATTTAGTACGTGACATTATCGGGAGCTCGGGATTGCTCTTGATGCTTGCGTCAAATCACGCAGGGGCTACTGAGCCGCAATTTCCTGCTAACCACAAGATGATACCTCAATCTCCATCTCACCCAAGCATGAAGGAACTTAAATCCTGGCGCTCATCTATTATGCGTGTACCCCGACCAAAAAATGGGTGTTCTTCGGCCAAATACCCTAAAGCTGAATGGACTGAGGTTCCTTGTGTCAAAGCGCCGACCTGGCCTTATCTTCCTAGTCGCCGTGCGCATCATGGCTTTGTAATCGGTAATGGTAATGATGTTACTGCGCAGGCGGCCAGCGGTACTATAAGTGAAGCGATTGGATCCTTTGATAGTGTTACCGGTGTGGTGAACGAATACGGAGTTAATCCATACAATAATGTGTTTTCACCGAATATTTTTTCTCTTCAACTGAATTCAAATTTCTTTGAGAATACACCTGCCTGTCATGGGGTTTCTGGCTGTCTAGGCTGGGCACAATTTGTCTATTCCAATGCGAGTGGAACAGCATTTATTCAATATTGGCTCATTAATTACGGACCGACATGCCCAACATCAGGGGGGCCTGCAGGTACGGGATGGATATCTTATAGTAATAGTTGCTATGGCAATAGTAATGCAGTTACTGTTACCGCCAGCCCTCCTTTAAACATTTCTAAACTTAACCAGATGGTCGTTGCAGGGCAAGCTGCTGCTGGGGGGAATGACACGTTTACGATGACGGTGGGTGGAACAGCTTATTCTACAAATGATCACGACACTGTGGTTAACCTTGCGAATTATTGGCAAACCGCGGAATTTAATGTCTTTGGCGACGGTAATGGATCTGCAGCCACCTTTAACTACAATTCGGCTAATGTCGCAGCGCTTAAAGTGAGAACAGCGGTTGATGCGGGGAGTTCCGCGGCACCAAGCTGTTTGGCGACGGGCTATACAGCGGAGACCAATAACCTGAATTTTGGAATATTCACAGCAAGTCCGGCAGGAGCAAATCCAGCCGCAATTGTGTTTACGGAAAGTAGCACTAATACTGGTAGCTCTGCTTGTCAAACGGCGTCGAGTACTGGGGATACCCACATCACCAATTTTGCTGGTTTAGAATATGACTTTCAAGCAACTGGGGATTTTGTGTTAGCTGAGGCTGGTCCTGATTTCATCGTGCAGACTCGTCAAGGGGTACCCGTGATTGATCCTCGCTGGAAGGATACGTCAATTAATAAGGCGGTTGCTGTACAAATGGGACAAACACGGGTAGCTATTTATGTCGGACCAACAAGGTTAGTCATCAATGATCAACCTTATAAGATGAGCAAGGGGCAAAGACACCTAGACATTGATGGGGTGCAAATTGCTCGTAGGGACAACGAGTATGTGATCATTGGGCCGAAAGGGGATAGTGTTCGTGCACAACTTTTTGATAATGGCATGAATACTTGGATGAATGTTACTGTGAGTCTGAGTAGTTCTATGGGCAAGACACGAGGTCTCCTTGGTACCCAGGAGGGTAATATTCATGAGTTAGTGACTTCACAGGGAATGGTCTTGAATTGGCCTGTTTCATTCCAAGATCTTTATAACCTTTATGGTGAAAGCTGGCGTGTACAGCCGGATCAAATGTTACTTGAGAGCGATTCTATGGTGAAAGCAGGAGTTCCTGAGAGGCCATTTTTTATGAGTGATCTCCGTTCGAAGGAAGCTGCGCAAGCGATTGCTGTTTGTAAGGCCTCAGGGATTATGGATGCTGCGCTACTGGAAGCTTGCACGCTCGACACGGCTGTTCTCGGTGATAGCGAGAAATCTGTTAAAACCTATCTTCATGCTAATGCACCACGTGAAGTGATGCCTCGTCCTATGCTTGAGCCGAAAAAGCGTTAAAAATCAAATCCCGTTTGCTTGCAAGCGGGATTCATTTTATCTTGTAATAAAAACTGTCGCACTCCTGGGTTGCTGCACTGCGTTCGCAATGACGGAGCTTAAATTGGGGAGTAGTGTTGGAATTGGTTTCGATGGCGAACAGAAGAAATCCTGGCTGCAAAGCAACCAGGCTAACTCGTCCTTATTTAGGGGCTTGACCACCAGTATGGGGTTTATAGCCATATTTTCTCATTAACTCTTCAGCTTTTAAATCAATAACTGCTAATAAGCCAAATACGCCGGTACTTCGTAATGCACCATTGCCTGCATCGAAAACGGGTACTGCTCCAGCAAGACTTTGCCAAGTGGTTGCTGTAGCCGCAGCGGCAGTACTGGGGTTGCCATCACCGGTAAGAATTACTGCCATATTTTCATAGCTTGTTGTGCAAAGGCTCATACCGCAAACAACACTACCTGGTGTTGGTGCCTTTAGGGTAGTAGGTGTAGGGGAGGTGTCAGGTGCTGTCATCACCGCAGAATCATATATTGCAGTAGTAATGCCACTCACTGTTCCTATTGTAGGAGTAACTTTTATAGATACAGGAGCACCTACGCAATGAGAGCTACTATGGGTACCAGAGGAATACCATGGAACCACAACATACCCATTGTAATTCAGTTTAGCTGTACTGCACACGCCAGTGGTATCAGATACTGAAACCTGGAATGCAGATTGTGATGCACCAGGAGAATTGGTATTACTGTCTACGTTACCCATGTTGTTAATAATCATCACTTGGCCACTGATGGCATTACCTGCCGCAAAAGCAGCAGGAGAAGAGAATAAAGCCACAGTAAGTATCGATTTTAATAAGGTTTTTGTTGTTTTCATATCTGATATCATCTTTATAATTTATTAATTGAATGAAACCTAATTGAATAGTGGATTACACTGCAGCCCACTCTCGTCCAGTCTAGCATTTGATTTTTCTATCCGCAGTATTTTTCAGATTTTATTTTATTATTTAGGAAGTTAAGTACTATATGGCTACGATATTTTCCTCGTAGCAAAAAAATTTACCGGTTTACCATTGATTATATAAAGATAGATCAGTATAAAGCGGCAGAAGATTTACAGGAGTAATAATGGCTAAAACAGCACACAGCCGTGAGCCTAAGCCGCTCTTAGAAGGGAGGGGGGCTGAAGCATTAACTAATCAATCTTTAGAGGCTCTTTTAACAGAGCTCGATCAACTGCGCCAAGAAAAAATACATTATCAAAAGCAGTTAGATATTTACGAAAAACTTCATGATAAAGATAGGAAAGACTTAAAAAATGCACGCTTGGAGAGGATGCGCGTGCAAACAGTGTTGCGTGAAAATAAGTCTTGGCTAAATGGGCAAAAAGAAGCTTTTCAGGCCGCGATGAGTGGCTTGCCATTGACAATATCACTTAAGGCTTTGGTTGATACCATCATTATTCAGACCAACGGTACAGCAAGGGCTGCTTTTTATCGCATGTCAGCAGAGGGTACTGGACTTTATCATATCGTTGGTATGCCAGACGATTATGCAAATGATATAAACGGTTTTAAAGTGGGTCCTGATTCGCTGGCCTGTGGTTTGGCGATGTATAAAGGTGAGCCTATTATCACTCCTGATGTTGAAGAGGACCCATTATGGGGGCCCTTAAGAGATTTAGCTCGTAAGCATAATTGTCGTGCCTGCTGGTCTTTTCCTATACGCACTAAGGATGGGCCCATAGTTGGCACTCTAGGTATTTATTTTCATGTGCCTCGCCATCCTACTGCCCAAGAATTAGAATTGGCAGGAATTCTCACGCATGCGGCGGCAATCATTATTTCTCGTGAACAGGAATTAGTGGAGCGCACCCAAGTCGAAGAAGCCTTACGCGAAAGCGAAAAGACGTTGAAGATGTTGTTGCGTTTGCGCGATGAATTTATTGGTAATGCGAGCCATGAATTAAACACCCCGCTTACTAGCATGATGATTTATGCACAAATACTTGAACAGCAATTTGAAGGAGCTGTTAATTCTCGTCATACCGAGATGGTTATAAAGCTCCGAGAGCAGGTGGATCGTTTACATGTGCTGATTCGGGATATGTTGGATACCACACGCTTGGCAGAAGGGAAGTTGCAGTTAAAAATAGCATTGTTTAATTTGCATACTTTAATCCGAGAGAAAGCTGAAAATATCCAGCTAAATACGAAAAAGCACCAATTGGTGCTGCAGCTTAAGTCGATTGAGCATATTGCTGCTGACGAAGAACGTATTGGGCAGGTGCTTATTAATCTTATTTCTAATGCTATAAAATATTCTCCTTTAGGCGGCAAAGTTGTGATTTCCAGTGCAACAATAGATAATTTTGTAAAAGTAAGCGTTATTGATAGTGGTATCGGCATTCCCAAAGAGGATTTTGAAAAAATCTTCGAACGTTTTTATAGAGTACTGTCTAATGAAGCCAAAACTTTTCCAGGCATGGGGATAGGGCTTGCGATTTGTAAAGATATTATTGATATGCATCGAGGTTGGATGGAAGTTGAAAGCCAAGAACGAGTTGGCTCTACGCTTAGTTTTATTATCCCGATACAAGTTATCGAAGGGAACGAATGAAAGTAATCGTGTTAGTTGAGGATGATCCTTCGATACAAGATGCGATGCAATTAATCTTTCAAGAGCCTGAATACAAGTTGCTGCTTTGCGGGAAAGCAGAAGAAGTGTTCGCAGAAAATATGTTGGTACCGGATGTTTATTTGATAGATAAACAATTATCGGGATTCGATGGCCTTGAACTGTGTCGTATCCTTAAGATGAATGCAAGAACCCAGGCCATACCCGTTATTATCCTTTCTGCTTCTCCTAATATTAAAGAATTAGCTTTGGAGATCGGGGCTAATGATGTTTTGGAAAAACCTTTTAAAATTCAATCATTAAAAGAAAAAATTGCTTTAATATAGAGTGTTCTCCCATTGTGCTCGAAGGGTGGGAAAGCCTAGTTAGGATACCACGGTCAAGATGCAATAGTTCTCTAAACTTACTGTATTTTGACTCGTTCTTTCTTAAGGTATATTTGCAATATTCCTTCT
The DNA here is from genome assembly GCF_044626755.1 of Legionella lytica. Lineage (GTDB taxonomy): Bacteria > Pseudomonadota > Gammaproteobacteria > Legionellales > Legionellaceae > Legionella > Legionella lytica_A. The sequence continues at coordinate 175,668 of NZ_JBGORX010000001.1, forward strand.
AAGGATAAATACTTAGATTCAAGAACACTATGAGATTTAATTATGCAGCTTACGCAATTTACTGACTATTCATTACGCGCCTTGATTTATATCGCGCTTAAAAAAGGCTCATGCACGATTAAAGACATTACTGATGCTTACAACATTTCCAATAATCACATGGTTAAAATTATTCATAATTTAGGAAAGCTTGGATTGATTAAGACGATTCGTGGCAAAAATGGGGGCATTTTAATGGCGGCTCAACCCGAATCTGTTAATTTAGGTCAATTAGTTGTCCAATTGGAGCCGCATTTTGATTTGGTTCCCTGTTTTAATAAAACAAAGGCTAATTGTTGTATTGCTCCAACCTGTAAATTAAAGACCGTGCTGCATGAAGCTCGGGCGGCTTTTATGGCGATATTGGGGCAGTATACTTTAGCTGATGTATTGCATAACCCTAGTCAGTTAGCTGCTTTTTTGAATATTAAACAATAAGATAGATTACAGAGTGCACTACCTGATTTTGTCCGAGTAAAATACCCAATACACCTGATATCTGTTTTCCTAAGGCATCTTGTCTCTGTAAGATGACCTATCGATTCCAGCTGTGGTAGAGGTTATTGCTGGGATTCAGGCATAAAAGCAATAAATAGCCTAATATTTACCCCCAATAAACTTCAATTTTTGCAATTACCAAGGAATGATTCATGCATCACCAACACACTTTACTACAGGATTCGGGTACTCTTTTATCTGTATTACGTACCTATTGGCAACAAGTTGTAAGTAGTCCTTTTATCCTACCTAATGAAAAAGAACGAGCCCAAAATATCCTAGATTTCATCATTTCTTCTACCTCGGATGAGTTTTTTCTTAAAAGAATAGCTAACCCCCAATTTTTACATCTAATTGAATTATATGCTCTTTATAAAGGTACTTACGTACTGGATACACCGGAGCAAGAAGTTTCATACCATGAAATGATGCAAATTCTTAAAAGTCGAGTCGAGCTAATTCCAGAGCCACTGTCTATTTTTGAACAGACTCGTTCTCAAGTAGGAATGTTAAGTGTCCAGGCTCAAGATACCAATATCGACAACCCTACCTCTTATATAGATTTTTTAATTAAGCTGCAAACTTGCTCTAATGATGCAGAGTTTTTTGCAATGATTAATAACGATTTATTGTCATCTTGGGAGCTACAGTTGTTTCAACGATTGGAATTTCTAACGGCACGACAAATTGATAAACAGGAGTATGCACGGTTTCGCCAATTAATCGACGGCAAAGGGTCTTATACACCATCGGGTTTTTTTATGAGGAAAGCAGAGATCATGGTTGAGAAAATCAAAATAGAACCATTATTAAGGGGTGAAGCGACCTCTAGTTCTAGTGAAACAAGAAAAAAAGTATCTTTAATTTATCTTTTCAGACAGCATTTAAACGAGGAGCTTTCAATTAAGATCAAGTTAGAAGGCCTTATCGAAGACAATCAGTTTTTTGATTTATTATCAAAGAACACCTTCAACCTTAGTCTGAAAGAGTTACTGGATTTGGATGTTTTCATTCAAGCCAATAAGAACTCGTTAAGTGAAGAACAGCTCATGGATTTTTCCATGCACCTGGATTCTGTTATGGATTATATAGTCCGTTTGAATGTGACAAAGCAAGTGGCATCTAATAGTCAGCAGGCCTTTGTTAATCCTGATGACGATTTCTGGTCAGCGGACGAGGATGGGGAATTAGAGGACGATGACATCGAGAAAGTTGCCGAGGATGAAGAGAAGCAATTTTCTTGGCGTCCTTAGCAATTCATTAAGTTTAGATTTAATGGCTCTCACACAATCGTACCTACATTTCTATCAAATCAGGGTACCTCCTTTTTTGCAACGGCCTCTCACATCGCCCTTCTCCTGCCATAGGAGTATAGAATAGGGCAGGTGGACTGCTGAATATGCTTTATGTGGGAGCTCGGATGAATCGAGGTTTTCACCCAAGAATTAGAGGATAAACGGGATTTAATTGATGAAATTAAAGACAAGGCAAAAATTGAAAAAATGACTTTATTATTTGGCTCTAAAGAGATGGAGCATAATAGTGCGGTAGCTTTGCTTAACATAATTCAGCATGGCACGAAGACCTGAGCGTCTTTCCCTCTTCTTATGCAAGAGGTTATTTTAATAGATTTTATCTTGATAGGATATTTACCCTGCTAGAGTCCGTGTACTTATTTTTTTAATAATTGAAGAAGTTCATCATCATTATTAGAGGTGATTATATGTGCGGTTAGGCCGTGACGGGTAATTCTCAGGACTTAATGTCTTTGTTTTGTATCGTTGCCTATTAGAGGCAAGTAGCATTTGAATTGCATCTAAGTCAATTGAAGTTGTTTGGCAACAGGGCTTGTAAGCATAATCTTTTCTATGAAAATTAGTGTGCTTATTATATAAGCTGGGCTATTTTGAAATACCGTGTTTTTTACGGTATTCCATGTACTTCAATTATCACCTCATTAAAGCATGTTATAATAAATGTAGAGTTAGGGCTGGCAATAAGGAAATGTAATGTCAAAAGGAATTCCCCATGATTCACCAACACAAGTTCCTGATAACACCTTTCTTACAGAGTATGATCTACGAAAGATTATTGAATATGCACCCACAGGCATTGGTGCCGTTTCCATTGATGGAAAATTATTGCGAGTTAATCCCTCTTATTGCGAGATGACCGGCTACACCCAAGAAGAATTGCTCGGTATGGATTACAAGCAATTGACCTTGGAAGATGATTTGGGGGTAGATGACTTTAATGTACAGAAATTACTGGATGGTAGTATCAATTCGTACAAACTTGAAAAACGATATATTCGCAAAGACAGTACTATGATCTGGGTGCAGATCACTCGTTCCGTTGTTCGGGACCACCGTACGAATAAACCGCTTTATTTTATTGCGCAAGCAGAGGACATTACTAGCCGCAAAGAGGCTGAAAAAGTGTTGCGAACGCAGGAGTTTGTTAATGAGATTGCGGCCAGTGTCGCCTTAGTTGGGCATGATGAGAAAGGGGCACTGCAGGTCACTGCATGCAATAAAGGGTTTCTTAATATGACCGGTGGGCGTGGCGCTAATGTAGGGGATTTTCCCGTACCCTTCGATCTATTGCTGCCTAGCTATGCCCGTCATGAGTTTCGTACCAAATTACAAGAGTGTTTCAATTCAGGTGTGGCTCAGGAATTAGAACAGGCTTATGATTTGCGGGATGGTACACATTGGTGGCGGCTCTCATTAAAACCCTTTAGACACACGGAAGAAGGTACCCAGGTTCTTGAGTTGCTTGTAACTGGAATAGAAATCACCCAAAAAATGGAGTTGATGCATGAACTGGAGGTTTCTACCTCCCGTTTTCGTTCGGTGGTTGATGCTGCTTATGATGCAATCGTAACCATCGATCAAGAACATAATATTACTTTGTTTAACCGTGCCGCAGAAAATTTGTTTGGATACGATTCTTCTGAGGTCGTGGGTAAACCACTGATGCAGCTTATTCCAGAACAATATCGTCAACATCATGACCGCTATGTCAGCCAATTTGCTCGTTCTCCTGTTCGTTCTCGGCAAATGAATGAACGCAGCCTTATTTACGGATTGCATCGAGATGGCTCATTATTACCGATTGAAATCGCCATATCTAAAATCAATGTTGGAGGCTTGCTGGAATTTACGGCGATTATCAGGGACATACAAGATCGCGTCCGCCTCATGAACTTACTTAAAAAAGAAGCAGTAACCGATCAATTAACCGGTTTGCCAAATCGCCGAGAGTTTCTTAGCGTCGTTGAGAATGCGTTGCAAGCAGAAGAGGAATTGTCTTTGCTAATGCTTGATATTGATTTGTTCAAAAAAGTTAATGATACCTTCGGCCACGATGTAGGCGATGAGGTGTTGCGCGTCTTAGCGCAAATAGGGGCTGGGATTTGTCGTCCTATGGATGTTTTTGCCCGATGGGGGGGAGAAGAGTTTGCGGTGGCGCTTCCAGGCACTAATGTGGAGGCCGCGCGGATTATCGCAGAGAAGTTAAGAGTTAAAATTGAGACGCAGGATTTTACCCATACCTGGCATGAAAGCAGGCCTATTCCGTTTACGGTTAGCATCGGGGTTACGGAGCGTGCGCCTGGCGAGCAAGAGGTGGAAACGATTATGAAACGGGCGGACGAAGCGCTTTACAAGGCTAAGGGGGCGGGACGAAATCGTGTGGAGGTAGAGGTTCTCAATGGTTCCGAGCGTGGCTTATATTAGTAGCCTAATCAGGGAAATGGTTATTGCTTTAAAGATAAATAGAGTTGCTTGGTTTGATATTTACGAAACCCGTATGTATAATAAATACTCAATTAATATCGTTTCATTGGGCTGCACATGTCTTTATTTATTCTAGATTTTGATGAAACAATCACCTCTGAAAATACTCATAATGCCGTATCGCATCTTACGAAAACTGAAGAGATGTGGGATGTTATCAAGGAAATTGAGCCAATAAATGGCGCTGAAATTTGGCGAACTACACTTAGCTCTATTCTTGACACAGGCCATAGTCTTGCGATTGCCTCGTTTAATGCTTATGGCAGTGTATTTATTCCACAATATTTGCGAGAAGTAATTGGCTTAAATGAAGAGGAAGTCCAAGGCATACATGTTGAATCTTGGCTTCCACTAAAACCTGGGGAAGCAAACAAAAATGAACATATAGCCGGTGCTATAAAAGACATGAAGTACATCGGTTCGCCAGATACTATCGTCTTAGTCGATGATGACCTGAAAAATATAACCGCTGCTGGAAAAAATGGATATAAAACAATCCATGCAGCAGGTAAATACATAGAGCACATTCATCATCTCCGTGACGACTGGAATTATTCAGCACCCTCTGAACATGGTTTTAGGCATCATTTATTGCACGCATTTGGTTTGTTTCAAAAACCAGATTTGCCGGGTACAGACATGCCACGGCGAGATTCTGAGCCAGATTCAGATAATGATTCAGGTCCCGATTCGAATTGCATCATAATGTAGTTTTTGAAATTTAATAATTCATTAATATTTGCGCAATATAATATATAAAAAACACTTATTAAGTATTGTTTGTAAATCCATTTTGGAGAGCTAAAATGACTAAGGTTGGTATTAAATTAGATGCTCATTCAAAAGCAAAACGAAAGATGCTGCCTCATCCAGCACTTATTGATCAACTATCCCAAAAAGCAATTCAGAAATTTGCTGAATTGGACTCTATTAATATCGTTGAAGATGATGAAGGGCAATTCAAAATAGTCAGGCTTTTTGATAAGGATCAAAATCCTATCTATTTTCTTGTGTTGCAAAAACTCGGTGCGGGTGCATTTGGAGAGGTATCGCAGGGAATTCAGCTTGATATTAAAAATAGCAAGGTAATTCCAGATGCTGAAGTTGCAATAAAAATTACTGATTATAGTGCTGGTGGTACACTGGGAAAAAGAGATATAGACATTGCACGAGAAGAGGCTGAACATGAGTATGATATTCTTTACCAACTACAGCAGTCTAAGGGTTTTTCTTTAGGGCAACGAACTAAGAATGTTATTCTAAAGCCAGAAGCAGGTGTTACTATAAATGGAGTTGCTACGGTTCAAGAAGCTGTGATTGCCATGTCTTTGCGTCCGGGAAAAGATATTCAAGCCCATAAAGATAAATACAGTTATGGTTCGATTACTTTTGTTCAATTAACATCGGCACTGTGTATTAATTTACAGCTATTACATGACAAGAATATTATTCATTCTGATTTAAAACCCGCGAATGTCATTTGGGAACCAGGAATGGCTCAAGCTAATATTGTTGACTTTAACCGAGCTAAGTTCATTTCTGATGAAACATATGTTTATACAGATGCCTCGTCAGATAGAGCTTATATGGCCGCGGATTGTTTTACAGGTCGTGAGTATCGATTTTCTAAAGCGAGTGATGTTTATTCATTAGGAAAAATTCTTGTTGAAAAATTTTACATAGATTATGGAAACGGCCAAAAAGAATCTTTAACGAATAAGTACCATTTAAGTTATGATCAATTAATGATAAAACATTTTCTTGAGCAAATGACTGCGGTGAATGAGTTTCAACGACCAACACTACAGGACTGTACGCAGTTCTTTAAGCAACTAGAAAATAAAATGCAGCTTGATCTGAAACAACCAAAGAATAAGATGCGTTTAGAATTAAGTAAAAAAATAATCAGCTTGGAAGTCTATGCTAACCAGTTAAGAGATGAAATTGCAAGTCAAAGCCAATTTGATATGTGGTTGACTGGAACAGGTTTGACTGCTGATAAACGTAAGAAATACGAGGATGCAATCCAAGCCATCGGACTATTGTCCCAAGCTCTATCTACCCCAAAAATTGATAGGGAACTACTAAAACATCATGCTCAAGAATTAAAGCAAATGGATGCTTATGCAAGTGGTTTGTTTAGTTTTAAAGGTAGATTCAATCAAATAATAGATGAAGTAGGACAATCTCTAGCTGACGCTGATAAGATCAATACAAACACTATTAATCTAGTAATGTGATACTCTCTCGGAACAGAAAAAGACCTCAGATGTTGCCTGCATCCTAATAGCCTCCATTTTATTATTTTAAAATAAGCCTCAGCTTGAAAATTGCTTGCCTAAATCTACGCATGTGATGCCCGTTTCTACTTAATTGAGGTTTGAGCCCTGGAGCTTATGGGTATTTTGTCAAAGAAACCCGTAAACTTTACGGGTATCCAATGTGCCTATTTATTACGCATACTACATACCTACAATCAACAGAGATCCATGGCAAAGGCAAATCATCATGCGAAACAAAGAAGAAAAAACTGTAGGGCAACATGCTGTAGGTAAGGTAACAACAAGCGTTAAATGGGGAAATAGGCTTTTACAATCCAATCTTCCTAATACCTCTGATTTCAAAGTACTACGCGTTATTTTAAATAAAAATATATTCGCGCTGGATGTAGCAAATAATTTCGTACAAAGGCCTGATGAGGGCCTAATTGATGCTTTAGGAAATACTACAGCAAACTGGCTGATGCGACGAGGTATTTCTTTAATAGTAAGGCCCCTCAGTTTACCTTTAGCTCTGGCGGATACGGCAGGAGCGATGGTTAACCCCCACATTTATCTTCACGACATACCTGAATTGTATAAGCAAGCCCTGATTTCAGATAATGAAGAATATGCTGATTTGCTACTTGAAATACAAGGTTCTTATATCGGTTCAGGTGCCTACCTATGTGTCAAAATTCATGAGGGGCTGGATTGGTTAAAAGGATGTATTGCTGAGGTCTTAATGAGGCCTGAGCAGACTTCTTCTTCCTTTTTAAATTTGATGACCCAAGAGCTAGCCGCTCCAAATCTATGGAACATTCAGGTGGCTCCTCCCGATAAAGCAACTGAATGCTTGCTTCCTCAGGCTATGCTTAAAAATAGCAAAACTCAGATTGATAAAACATATAATGAGTTTTTAACGTCTCATAAACACTTTGAGGAACAGGCTCAGGATCTGGAGCGATTAGCTCAAGATCAAATTCAATTACCTCTGCGTGTGGCTAAAGCGGTGGAAGAACTTGCTCAAGCGGTCGCTACTTGGCAAAAAACTAGCGGTGAACACCAGTTATTGGAACACCACAAAAAGGCTTTAATTCAGGCGGAACAAAACTTAAGCGAATTGATTTTCTGTAAAATCAATTTTTCTCGCTATAGAACAGAAACGATTCCTGTCACGTTATTTTGCCAGAGAATGTCACTTGAGATTTACTATGGCAGTAGAAAATCTATCTCTGAACTCAAAAAAGAATGTAATGCGCTGCATAACGAGCTGTATCGAGCCTATAAAGCCCTAGATAAGCGTCAAAAAATTGATGAGCAATTCTTAAAAGATTTGCAAGTTCTTGAACAAAAAAAAGAGAAGCTATGTAGTAAGTTAAGTCGAGTTACTCATAATCCTAATTATGGCTATGCTCTGGCAGGCTTACAAGGATTGGGAGCTATTGCTGCATTTATGGTGGGACCGGCTTTTGCTCCACTTCTAGGCGCTACTGTGGGTGGTTTTAACACTCTTCTAAGCATGTCCACACAACAAGCGTCGACACGAGTGCAACACCGAGTATCTAAAATACAAAGCACTTTAAGTAATTTAAATACGCAAATGCAATGCAAGAACACGCTAATACAGCTTAATGAACAAGGAAAAGGGGATGTACGATGTGTGATTGCAGGTATAGAAAATGAATTATTAAGTCGTGGCATGGAGCAAGATCCTAAAGGATATTGCACATTTCTTGCAGAAGCAACGGAAAAATTTCAAAAAAAACAAGTAGGTTATCAGCAAGATGTTAATAGGTTGCAAGGACAAATAGAGATGTTAGAGCAAAAAAAACAATCTTATCTTACTTCCATCCACTATTTACACACGCTATATGATGCCACTTCAAACAAAAAAGAAAGGGGACGTCTTAAAGGATTAATACAGGGTTATACGGTGCATACTTTGGAAGTTGATTCGCAAAAAAATGAACTCGCTTTACAAAAAGTGGATGCTGATGAGGCACTTAATCAAAATACTAATGCACTGCAGTCTTTTCAAGCGGCATCTCAAGAAGCCGAACTATTAAAGCCAAGCTTTCAGGAGTTTTATGAGGCGGGTTTAAATGATGATGAGGCGCGATATAAAGGACTAAGTGATGAGCATAAACTGCAAGTACGCGCTCGAGAAAAGGCCGCATCCTATCGTGCTAGTCAGTGGTATCAATGCCTAAGTAGTCTGGACGAGGGCATGCGGGAGTTTGGTGATCTGATTGGCGCAGGAAAAAATATGGCCTTAGGTTTAAGACGTTTTGTTGGTGAAAAACCGGCCGCAGTTCTGGGGCTTATCGATCAATCTTTGCAAGCTGGGAAACTTCTTTACGTTCTTACCCAAAAAGAAACTTTTGGGTTTTATCAGATACCCAAAATACTAAGCAGTTTTAAGCTGGACCCTGCAAATACGCTAAAACAAACAGTACGCGAACTCATTACTCCTAGCGTTAATTTAGCGGGAATGGCTCTTAATATAGGCAATTTATTTTTTGATTTAGTGGGGGAGCCTTTATTTGGTATAGAACCACCTAAAGATCCACTGATGTATTTGATTCAACAAAATTTTCAGCAGCTTCACCATAATTTAAATCAGTACTTTAATGACGTGGATGAACTCGTTCACCAGCAATCGAAATTTTTAAGTGAAAAAATAGATGGTCACTATGCGCTTACTCGCTTCGTCGTTCAAGAACTACAGCAGTTAAAAAGAAGCGAACTTCCAGTGATCATGAAAAAACTGTTAAACCGGATGCATGATGAGGGTCGTTTTCCCCAAAATGGGATTCATATAGAAAATTATCGGACGCAACAAGAAACACGTGTGAACACCTATCAAGTGAATGTTGCTAAAATAACTTCTGAAATTAGTCGGGCAAAAAATATAGATACTTTAATCAGCTATCAAGCGGATGCTTTTAAAATGCCTTACAACAGCGCTAAATTAAACTTTGATTCTAAGATTATCAATGTTTCTACTCGACCTTGGGGGTATCTCAGTTACCTTGCTAAACGAGTCAATTTTCCCTTTAAGTTACCGAATTTTAAAGTGCTCTCAGCGATACATGTTCGTGCGTGTGAGTTGCCAAAAACCAGGCTTGAAGAGTTAGTTGCAACATTAGAGTCTACTTATGATTTAATGCAGCCAATACAGCTGTTTTTAGATACTATTCCCAATAAATTGCCGTTACAGCTTCAGCTTTTACAAAGCCAGTATTCCCGGCTAAAAAATAAAATTACTGAGCTTGAAAAACAAAAGGAAGAGGAGAGGTGCCAACGAAATCAGGAAGATAAAAAAGCTTATTTGGAAACGATGTTTGTCGATGTGCAATATACGTTTGCTGAAGTAAAACAGAATGTATTAAATACCCAGTTTGTAGGCATTGGGCGTGAGGCTTTAGCTCATTTATTACAGCAGCCTTTAGGTTGGTTGGTCGACTTGGAAGATTTTAAACGCAAAAACCTATTATTGCTCTTAGGTGCCATATCAACCTTTCCTTTTTTTTGGGTAGTAAATAGCCTGCGCGGACGCTATATGGAATTTATTGGAGCTACATTCTTAAAGTCTTTAGCAGAACACATCAACGACGGATTTGTGAGTTTAATTGATGCTTATGATCAAAAAGAGGCGGCCAATCCTAAGGACTCGGTATTTATAGCTTATTGTGATCTATTAACCAAACAATGGATTAGCACGCGTACTCGTCTTGAAAAGTCGCATAAGGAGCCACTCATAGCCTTAGCTAAAGAACATTTTTTTGCGGTAATTAACCACGAAGAAATTTATCTTTTAGGCGAACAAATTAAAATAAAGTTACCGAAAACGCTTGCTACTTCAATCAATCCCTTTCCTAAAGCCCTCGAGCTAGAAGAGCTTACTGAAAGTAAAAAAGTATTGGCATTGCAGCAATTGAGTCAAAGTAAACAGGCTCTGAATGCCAAGATTCACAATTATCTTACGGGTTATACAGATATTATCGATAGGGCATTAACTACCAAAAATATTGACAATATTGATTTTGAATTTGGCACGACAACTTTCCAGGAAGGTATGCTCGTTCCTGCGTATTCCAGTATAGCACATTATGCGTTTCCTCTAGTACTTCCTAAAAGCCTAATCAGCCACTTGAAAACGATTCAGGCAATCACGGAACTTTATCAAAATACGGAGGAAAAAGGTCTGGGCTATATTAGTAATACGTATAGCGTTGAAAAACGCAGTAAAGAAGATGATGATGCATATGACTATGTATTTTATCTTAATTATCATTTAATTGTACAAAGAAAAAACTTGCTGGTGGCGAAGAAGGAGTTGCTGTGTTTTAGCAGGGCTACAGTAGAGGCTTATTCTGGGTTAGAACGAACTCATGGGCCGAATTTGATGGAGTTTCTTTTAGTTGCTTTATATGGAACAAGGGAGGTTTGTCATAGCTTACCTGATTCTAATTGTGTGAGTCTTACAGGAACCAATGCCTGGTTAGTTCTACCTCCGGCACAGCCTTTTTCTGGTTTAGTCAACTTAATGCAAGACATCCCTATTGCTAAAGTCTTTTATTATAATCATCGTACTTATAAGCCCAGTCAAGACATTACTTCTTATTTGATCTCAGTGGTTAATCCCATAAGTTTTAGTGCTGAATTTCAAGAGTATTTGCATTACCTTAATTTCAGCGCCCCTGATTTAAATGAATTTTTTCTGGAGTACAGTGAATTAAAGACTGAATATGAAACTTTACTTGCCCTCTTGCAACTTAGTACGAAGCACGACAATTTGATTGCTAGTCTAGAGGATATTTTAGGTGTCATTCATCCTTCGCGAATAATGGGCGTATTATCTCATGGTTATGACGAAACGATTGAATTATTAGCCGATCAGCAGGGGGTGCTAAGTATGGGGGCGGAGACCTTAAAGGCTTTTTCAGTGTTTTTAAGACGAAGGGACCCTAGTGAGCTTTTGCGGAAGTTGGGTAACATTGAGTCTGATTTGCAACGGTGTAAAGAATCTCTACTTGCGAGTACCCAATGTAGGCCTAGTTCGGGGATACACTTTTTTAGTTCACGTCCTCAGCCAGAGATAGCTAGTTCTCGGACACCTCAAAATATTTTTAAATGAGGTTTCACGCGGGGCATGGTCTCAAAAGAGTAAATTATGAGCATTAAATAGTGATTGGCAGGGAGAGCTAATGTTTTTTGTTCTAGAGTTTACTCCTGTTTTTACATGATGCCAGGGGCATCAATTAGCCTGCTCCTTGGCGTGATTTAACTATTAAAAGATGTTGGATTTTTAGGTGAAATTTATTGGGGAATAATGCGCTCACTAGAGGAAGTGTAATTACTTTTTTTAGATCAATGGGTTAATTAGAAATATTAGGTTGTCGTGGGGGGTAAAAAATAAAAACCGCCAAGCTAAAAACATTCTGGAAAAAATGTTATTTTAGTTGCAGTTAAAATTATAAGGACACCAAACTTACCTATGGACAGGTTGTCTTGCAAACATAAAATTAAATTAAAAAAACGAATCATTTTTTCGGCTTTAGCCGTGGAATTATTGGCTTCCCCGGTTTTTGCTGTCTCTGCAACTGATTCAATATCGAATGAATTAAGTTCTTCTCCTGATGATGTGACGCAACTGTTATCTACTTTGGAAAAGGAAAATAACAGTTTAATCCCCAAGACCCCGTTCAGTTCTATAGTAAAAAAAATAGAGCAAGAAAAAAAACGGCAAAAGGAGAAATATGGGCTGAGTTGGGGAATGAATTATATTCCATTGTTGGAGTATTCTTCTTCTGGTGACCCTCATGTGAATGCATCTGGAGGTGCGTATCAATTTTTTGGTAGTTATAAACCGAAACTCTTTCAACAACTAAAAACAACCCTCGGATTAAAAGTTGAAGGCAATCATCGTTATGGAGACATTGCACCAGGATATTTTGCAGAAGAAATTAATTCGACTATCTTAACTACTTCGGGCTATAAACCTTATCCTGTGGCAGTGACGGAGCTATGGATACAACAAAGCCTTATACCTAATCTTGTGGCCTATCGTTTAGGAAAAATTGATTTAACCTCAATCATGAATTCTTATGCGTTTGACAGTAGGCAATTTTATTTTTTAAGCAATGTATTTACTAAGCATCCAGCGACCGCGGTTCCATCTAAATCTCCAGGGGCTGTGCTTGGTATTGCTTTAGGGACCCATTGGTATACTGCTATAGGAGCTGTAGGTCTTGATGGTGAAGATACCACCTCGGGTTTTTCCTCCTTTGATCGGGGGAAGTTTTTTACGGCGGTAGAATTAGGGTATAGAGACGTTATTAAGAACCCTCAGTCGGATAATTATCATGTCTTTCTTTGGCATGTTCCAGATCAGCCTGAAAAGCAACAATTAAGCGATCAAGGTATTTCGGTGGTGCTGCAAAAAAATCTATTTAATAAATTCATTCCTTTTGTGAAATTAGATTGGAGTAAGGGGCGAGTCGCCACGTTTAATAAATTATTTATCACCGGTTTTGGTTTGCAGCATCCTTTGTATGGTTCTATTGGCTTGTGGGGGCTAGGAATGGGCTATGGGCAGTTGGCTGATGATGCAACGAATCAAGCTATACTAGAAAGTTTTTATCGAATTCAGCTTACGCCTAACTCTCAATTAACACCTAATATTCAATTTATTAAAACGTTGCCAATGACAGGCCATCAGTCAATTGCTACTGTCTGGAACTTAAGGTATCGAGTTGCGTTGTAAAAGTGCATTCATGACGCGTGTTATTTTTTCAGATGCCGTCCAGTGCTTAAAGAAAATTTAGCTTGGATTTTATGATCTTATATAATGGTGTACTATAAAATCTATTCGAATACGTATGGATGGACCCATAAAAATGAACAAGTCTTCTTTATTCAGTTTATCGTTATTATCTGTAGCAGTGCAGGTTCAGGCAGAACAGATGCCTAAAGACGCGAGCCCATTGACTACCCAGGCAAATAAAAACTTCATTCAATCATTACCGGTTAATAATACGCAAGATTTTACCGATGCGAGCAGGGGACTTATTGAAACAGTTCCAAACTTAGTCATTAAAGATGCTCAAGGTCAGGTAATTTGGGATATGACCTCTTATGACTTTTTAAAAAACAAACAAGCACCAAACTCCGTGAACCCAAGTTTATGGCGCCAATCTCAGCTGAATATGAATTATGGCTTGTTCCAGGTGGTAGACAAGGTCTATCAAATACGGGGTTTTGATTTATCTAATATGACTATTATTGAAGGAAATTCGGGGATTATTATCATTGATCCGCTCGTGTCTCCGGAAACAGCAAAGGCTGGCCTTGAGCTCTATTACAAAAACAGGGGACAGAAACCGGTTAAAGCAATAATTTACACTCATAGCCATATTGATCATTTTGGTGGCGTGAAGGGCGTAGTTGCTCCTCAAGAGGTTGCTAGTGGAAAAGTTTCTATTTTGGCGCCAGAGCATTTTCTTGAAGAGGCGGTGAGTGAGAATGTCTATGCCGGTACAGCGATGGGGCGTCGGGCGCTCTATCACACTGGAGCAATTTTATCTAAAAATGAGCGTGGGCAAATCGATAGTGGCTTAGGAAAAACAGCATCTTTAGGAGCCTCTACCTTAATTCCGCCCACCGATATAATTAAACAAACAGGCGAACAGCGTACTATTGATGGGGTTACCATGGAGTTTCAAATGGCCCCAGGTACGGAGGCGCCAGCTGAAATGTTAATTTATTTTCCGCAGTTTCATTTATTAGATACAGCAGAAGATGCAACGCATACCGTCCATAATTTGTATACTTTACGTGGAGCACAAGTGCGTGATGCGAAGACGTGGTGGAAGGTATTGAATACGGCGATTAATCGTTATGGGGATAAAACTGATGTGGTTATTGCTCAGCATCATTGGCCTATGTGGACGAAAGAGCAGGTTATTCCATTTTTAGAAAATCAGCGTGATGTTTATAAATTTATCCATGACCATACTTTAAATTTAGCGAATAAAGGATTTACCCCTGTTGAAATTGCAGAGCAGATGAAACTGCCGCAAAGCTTAGCGAGTAAATGGTATAACCGCGATTATTATGGTTCCATCAACCATGATTCTAAAGCAGTCTATCAGCGTTATTTAGGCTGGTATGATTCTAATCCCGCACATCTTTATCCTCTGCCTCCGACGGAGTCCGCTAAGCGTTACGTCGAATTTATGGGTGGGGCAGATGCGGTGATTACCAAGGCGAAACAATCTTTTGATAAAGGTGATTATCGTTGGGTCGCAGAAGTAATGAATCAGGTGGTGTTTGCGGAACCAGAGAATCAGGCTGCGCGAAATTTAGAGGCGGATGCTTTAGAGCAATTAGGTTATCAAACGGAAAATGCAACGTGGCGTAATAATTTTCTTATGGGGGCGCAAGAGTTAAGAAATGGTGTGCCGAAGATTAAAATTGCGGGTACTGCAACTCCGGACATAATCAATGCTATGTCTGCAGAAATGTTGTTGGATTATCTGGGAATTCGGGTTAATAGTGAAAAATCCAAAGATAAAGAATTACTGATTCGTTGGATGCAGCCTGATACGAAAGAGGCTTATTTATTGAAATTGAAAAACTCGGTATTAATTTATGATAAAGAAACTGCCTCTTCAGCTGTTAAACCTGGTGTTGAGTTAATTGCTAATAAGGCTGATTTTGCAAATTTGAGTATGGGAATTAATTCATTAGATGATGAGTTGAAAAGTGGTCGAGTAAAAATAGAGGGCGCGCAACAACAGATTAACGAGTTTTTTGGGATGCTTGATGAGTTTGCATTGATGTTTAATATTATTTCGCCTAATGCGGTAAAACATGATTTGTCTTAAGTATTAGAGTTTATTAATTGGGGGTATTTTTGTTGCCTATGCTCCGTTTACTCAGTAGTCTGGATCCTGCGGTCAAGCCGCGCTATCCAGACTTATCTTGCTTTTCACGCGGAATATACAAGATAGGGCGGGCATTGTTTTACTTATTTTTTATCCGCTTCAGTTAATTTAAAAGCTGATGCGAGTGCATCATAATTAAATTGCTTAAATGTGGCGTCCTCATCAAGCTTTAATTCTGTTTTATACTGTTGATAAATCTGCTCCAAAATCTTTAGCGCTTGGTTTATTGTTTGGCGCATGTCTTTCTTCTCGAGACGAATTTGTTCAATTAAGTCCAAGTATTGATTCGATTCTTCCTCCCGCGTTTTATTTTCTTCAAAAACGCTTTCTATTTTTTCTCTACACTTACTAATGGTTTTGGTTATAGCTTCAGGATCTTCCAGTGTTTTTTCATCAACATTTAGATTACATAAGTGAGCCATTTTTAAAATCATCTCTTCTATTTCTTGTTCAATAGATTGACGATGAACTGCTGGAGGTTGGTGCTGTGGCTGATTGGTTAGTGAATGATGATGCTGGGCTGCCTCGTAAAATGTATTCACATAGGCCTGGTCCAGTAGTTCCAATGTGTTTGTTAAACGATTAGCGACATTGGATTTACACTCCATCATTAACAGGATTAGTTGGTTTAAAACGAGCTGATTTTGCTTCTTGATGTTTTTTAAATAATGCTCACTTTGATCACCATAGAAATTAACGAGTATCGGACTAAGTTCTGATGCATTATTTTCTATATATTCTTCAGCCTTAGTTTTGGCCTCAGATAATATTTTTATTTTGGTACGATTGGTTAATGTCTTATGAATGAAGAAGACGATTAATGAAAAGGTTAATAGTGTAATGACCAGTATCACTGGTAACAAAGCCTCAGATGTCATCGTTGCCCCTTAGTTCATCCATTTTTTCTTTATAAAGCCTTTGGTTTTTCTTATAGAAATAACCACACGTTAGTGATACCAAAATCAATACAAGTAACCCAATCATAGAGACTAGATTGATTGATAGAAGTGGATGCCTTTTATTCATGTGTTTGGTTTTATTAACCGCAGGAACTGGGGCACTTTGTTCTATTTTATTTAAGGGTAGTGGTTCAATATAGCTGCTTATCTGGAGTGCAGCGGCATTACAGTTAATTTTTTCTTGGGGTAAGAGCAAAACCAATGAGCGTCCACTGGGCGATTTTGCTGTAATTTCCGCTTGGAGTAATAAGCTAGGTAGCTCCTGTAAATTACACAGAGTTTTAATACTGGTTTGCCAAAAACCATTATGCGGAGCAAGAGTTAATAAAGCAATTCGCTTCGGGTTTACCAGTTTGATTTTTACTGAGTCTTGTTCAATGTGTGGGTTAACTAATTCGACTTTAAAGGCGTTATTACTAATGCTTTGTTGAAAAGGGGTTGGCATTATTTTAAATAACGATTGTTCTTCCCGCACAAAAGAATCATTTTTGGCCGTCACTATACTCTTAGTCATTCCTGGGGACATGTCTAAAAGAAATTCTTTTGCAAACTGCATATTTTTAACTAAGGGAATAGGGGTAGTAAAGTTATCTTTTTCATTTTTAAGATCGAGTATTACCGCAGTATTCGTTAGTAGCTGAGATAAATCATTATTGTTTTTTTCTGACTGCAATTTCGCATTTACGGTAATGAGTTCTCTATTGAAATACTCCCCACTTAACTTATTCGTTATTAATTCTAAATTAGTTAAAATAATGGCGCGTTCTTCTTGTTGTTCATCCCCTTTGATTTTCCATGCCCCTGCAGCAGGATGTTTCACATCGATGAAAATATACTTATTAAGTGAGGGGAGTTTCGATTCTAGTATGGTTCCATCCGGCTGGTATAAAGTCACTGGAGTGTGTTTATCTTTTTTCTCAATAATCACAGACAATTGTTTTACATTCGCATCCACCGGGATTTTTCGCTCATTATTGTCTGTTTTTTCTAAGGGGATACCTTGGGCTGGCATGGCTGCGGTAAATGTATTATATAAGGATTTTTCTGCATCAGACATGGAGTTGATAAACTGATAAATCCCATTGGTTTGATTGGCGAAGGATTTAAGGAGCTCTTCATCAATATTAGAACCTATACCTATGGGATAGAGTTTAATGTGATTTTTTTTCAACTCTGGAAGTAAGCGGTTATTGATGATTTGCCTGTCGTCCCGGTCTTGTTGTTGGGAGCCGCGATCGATTTTTCCATCGGTCAACAGAACAATAAATCGAGATTTGCTGTCTTTCCATGAGCTATTTGCCGCGTTTAGCGCAGCAAGGATATTCGTGAATTGACCTTGGGAATTGATTTGCTTTTCTTTTGCATGAAATTGATTCACATAGGCATCAGAGGCTTCATTTGTAGGCACTAGCAATTTAGTATGGGTAGAGAAAGTAAAAATAGTAAGTTTGGCTCTCTCTTTAAGTAGATTAATCAATAAATTCGTTGCAGGAATTCGTAGGTTTTGGGGATCATTTGTTTTCATGCTCCCTGAGGTATCGATTAAAAGAACCACTTCAGTATTTTCTTGCGCGAGTACAGAGGTTGATAAGCCGCAGCTAATACAAAAAATGAACAATAGAAATAAACGAATTCTAGATGATCTCACCGACAAGTCCTTTTAATTTTTATTCTCTTCGCTAATAAAATATAGGTAGTATTTCGAGTTATTTCAAATTACTTAGGTTAACTCTGGGCCGATAAGCTTCATAACCCTATAATTTGTCCAGTTTTCTCTGGATTTTTTAGCGTAACTCTCAGATTTAATACAAAAAAAATATGCTGCGCTCCTGAAAAAGAGTTGTTCATTGTCCGAAAGATTTTCCAGCTATTTGTGATAGGGATATATAAATAATACTTGCTTCTTAAAGTCTGATATTTATGTTACTGCTCCATTGTCTTAAATAATGTGACATGGAATTAAGAATATGAAGTGGGCCATATGGATAGAGAAAATAACATAAATCATCATTTTGCTGAGATGGCTGCAGAAGACGGGTGTTTTCTAGTTAAATTTCAGCCAGAAGAGAGTATTAAAAAATTACATGGGCTATTTGGGGGAGCGCACTAACATGCGTCCCTTAATAAACCACTCTTAGATGATTTCCGCGATTGGTTCAACAGCAAGAATATTGTGATTGACCATGGTTTGAATAAACGAAAGCGCATCATCAGCCGCTTTTAGCCATTCCAAATGGTACTCTCGCATTAAAAATTGAATTACTTCCTCCATCGATTTCCCTGGTTTTTCGAAAAGAGGCCACAACTTGGTACCTACGGGATTTAGGTTAAAATAAGCTTGGCTAGTCGGTTCTAAAACAACGATTTCATCTTCTAATTCAACATGCGTAACATTGTGCTTTTTGGAAATGAGGCACGTGGTGATTAATTGATTCATGAACACTCCATTGTTAAGTGGCTTTAATAGGGTGACTTCGCCTGTCCGTTTTGCGTAAGTTATCTTATTTTTGCATTATTTCTCTGTGCTAATCAATCTCATATCCATTAGTTCGGTGTGAATGGTGAGTTAAGATACAGTTCGGAGGGCTGGCTGAATGTTGGAGAGACTAGATACCGTACTACCTGGATCCCTCAAATCAATATTTATAATCGACAATGTGAGGGGCTAATATATACTTCGCCCTTGCGAGGAACTTAGTGACGAAGCAATCCAGGAAAAAACTTTGGGTTGCTTCACTTCATGCGCAATGGCGAGAAGATTTATTGGGTTAGCTGAGGCAAATTGTGGGTACCTCTGATACGTCTAAATCATTTTCTGATTCAGGCGTAGCTACAATCCCAAACCACTCAGAAAGAGTAAGCAATGAGGCTTGAATGAGACGGTTTGGCGTGTTTTTCTGTTCCCTCATTATTTGCATTAAAGGAGTTCCTTGGCCATTTCCTGACATAATAAAATGAGTTAATGTATTTGATAAGACCTGCATATTTTCTCGATAATCAGTATTTAGAATTCGAGTTAATTGTTCATGATCGAGCTTGGGAAGCAAAACTTTAAGTACATTAAAGAGAAGTATCCTCGGTGCGTCAAAAAGCATTGCCTTGTCTGCTACTGATAAGAAAGAATCTAAAATTGAGGTAATTAATTGTTTATTGGTAATTTGCATTGCTAAAGCGGATAAGGCATCCCAATCCTCCAGAGTTAAGACCCAATCGTTGATTGCATTTAAATAAATAGCAGCGATTCGTTCTGTTTGTACGAGAGTAGGTTTGGGTGTTAAGGCTGTTAAGAGATTGACCATTGCGGCTTGCAACTCGGCGTTATTGGAATAAAGTGCAACCCGAGTTTGCATTTTAGGACCTAGGGTTTCATATACCAAGTTTATTTGTGTTGCATTTAATAAGGGTATACAAAGGGTTAAATAATTAAATACGTTAGTTGCTATGGTTATGTTTATAGGTGCATTACAAGTTGCTACAACGCCACTTACTTATTTTATCTAAGAGGATTACTCTCTTGTTTTAGTGAGAAGCTTGATAGCTATGGCCAATGGCAGTTCTGTTGCCATTTGTTATGAGTTACATCGCAAATTTGAACATACGATTGCGATGAATCTTCCTACGGACAAAGATAAGGACAGTGAGGCGGACTTGTTTCACGAAGCAAAATTTCAGGGAGAGTCGCAGCATGGTAATGGGTGGTATGAGTATCCTCCCTCAGCGGAATCTGTCTCTAGTTATTTGAATTTTTTCAAATCTATTCGAGAACAGGAGGAAGTTATATCTTCTCCAAGTTTTTCTTACAGGTAAACGAAACATAGTCATATATTATCGGGTTTACTGCGGTTTAAGAAAACCCGGTCCTTCTCTCTACGCCATGAGGATAGGCCGGGGGACATAGAAGTATAGAGCAGGACTCGAAAGGCATAGATGTGGGCAAGCTTCAGTTGCAAGCTAATAGGTTACATTTTTTAGTTTCTTTTCAAAACAATCATTTTTTCCTGGGACATATCCTTCATCGTAAAGGGAATTCCACCCGTACCATAACCTGATTGTTTTAATCCCGCAAATGGCATCCAATCAGTGCGAAAGGCAGTATGATCATTGATGAGTATTGCTGAGGCATTAAGATATTCTGCTGCTCTTAAGGCGGGTTCCAGATTTTCTGAAAAAACACTGGCTTGAAAAGCAAAAGGTAATGAGTTGGCAATCTTTATGGTCAGCTCAAGGTCTTCATACGCGTAAACACAGGTTACTGGACCAAAAATTTCCAACAGCGATACTTTCGCCTCAGCTGGAGGATTGAGTAATACCGCGGGAATTAATGTTGTTTCAGAAAGGCGTCCCCCGCCATATAATTTTGCCCCTTGAGTGACGGCCTCATCAACCCAGGAGATGACGCGTTCGGCTTCTCGTGGATGAATAAGAGGTCCTACTTCAGTTTCTTTAAGTAGGGGATCGCCAACACGAAGTGCTTTGACGTGCTTAACAAACAGCTCCATAAATTCGTCGATAAGTTCCTGATGAACAAAAATCCGTTGTACAGAAACACAAACCTGACCGGCATGGTAATATCCACCTTTGACTAATGATGGAATGGTTTTTTCCAAGTTAGCGCTGCGATCCACAATTACCGGGGCGGCTCCACCATGTTCTAAGGCGCAACGAGTCCCAGGAGCAAGTTTACTGCGTAAGTACCAACCTACTTTTGCAGAACCAATAAAGCTTAAGAATGCAACGCGTTTATCGGTTGCCAACTGTTCAGCCAAGTTATTGTCATCAGTAATTAAGGTTTGACACCATTGCTCGGTAAGGCCTGCTTCCCTTAACAATTTAACCAGCTCTATGCAGCATAAGGGAGTGGGGGCTGCCGGTTTGATGATCACGGGACATCCCACTGCAATTGCTGGCGCTACTTGATGAATAATAAGATTTAATGGATGATTAAAGGCTGAAATAGCGGCGACAACCCCAATAGGCTCTTTAATCGTAAATGCCCAACGATGATCACTGGCAGGAGTAAGCCCCATCGGAATTTCTTTACCTGCGAATTGACGTAATTCTTCAGCAGCATCATTTAATCCATCAATTGCTCGCGTTACCTCTATTGCAGCATCAGTAAAGGGCTTGCCGCCTTCTTGCGCAATCAGTTGGGTAAATCGTTCTTGCTGATCGGATAATAATTGGGCGGTGCGTTTCAATATGGCCATGCGCTCATGCGGCTTAAGCCAGGCATCGCGATGGTTCAAAGCTAGGCTTGCTTGATTAAGCTTGGCTTCCAGTGCCTCAGCATCATCAGCAGGAATTTCGGTGATTAAACTGCGGTCAAAGGCATGCACTACTTGCAGGGTTTTTTTCATGATTAGAATCCCTTTTTAACAGGGGGAAGTCGTTGCTGTAACTCGTCAACAAGAACGCGTTTATTTTCTGAATAATCAACTGGAAAAATAATAAGATGCACACCGCCAGTTGTAAACGCGTTCTCCAGAATGGATTGAAAATTTTCAATCGATTCCACGCGAGTTCCGCGGGCTCCATAAGCCTCTGCGTATTTGACGAAGTCAGGGTTGGTAAAGGTCATACCAAAATCGGGGAATCGATCCACAGCTTGTTTCCAACGTATCATGCCAAACGCATTATCTTCAAGAATGAGTACCACTAGGTTTAATTTAAGCCGTACTGCTGTTTCTAATTCTTGGCTATTCATCATAAACCCCCCATCCCCGCAAACCGCCATTACGCGACGATGAGGATACAAAAGTGATGCCATAATGGCAGAGGGGAGTCCTGCTCCCATGGTCGCAAGAGCATTATCCAGAAGGATGGTATTGGCCATTTGGGTTCGATAATTTCGTGCAAACCAGATTTTATACATCCCATTATCCAAAGCCAGAATCCCATCCTCGGGCATGACTTGGCGTATATCATAAACCAGTCGTTGCGGGGTGAAACGGTCTTCTGTTGCTCGAGCTGCAATTTTATTCAAAATATCATCGCGTAGATGGAGCAGGGCATTGGCATGGGGGATTTTGCCCTCAATTTTATCTGCGAGTAATTTTAATGAGGGTCCCATATCTCCGATAACTTCTGCTTGTGGGAAATAAATTTGTTCAACGGTGGCTGATTGATAGCCGACATGGATTACTTTAAGATTAGTACCCTCCATAATAAAAGGTGGTTTTTCTACGGTACTATGGCCAATCGTTATAATCAGATCCGCCTCTTCGATTGCCTGATGAACATAGTCGCGTGCGGAGAGCGCTGTAGTACCCATGTAATATTCTCTGGCTCCACTAACGGTTCCCTTACCCATTTGAGTCGTAAAATAGGGAAGTTTGCTGCGCAAAATAAAGTCGGCAAGTGCATTGGTGGCTCGTGGTCGAGAGGCTGCAGCGCCCAGCATTACCAAGGGTCGTTTCGCTTGCATAATCATTTCTGCGGCGCGATTTAAGGCTTGTTCATTAGCAATGGGGTATTCAATGGGATGTGGTGGAATAAGGCTAACTTTTTTACTGCGTTCAGCCGCTATATCTTCAGGAAGTTCTAAATAAACAGGGCCTGGAGTTTCTTCTTGAGCCACATGAAATGCTTCTCGTACTAAAGTAGGGATCATGGATGGTGAAACAATTTGACGTGACATTTTGGTGAGCGGTTGCATTGTTGCCACAGTATTTACTATTTGGAATCGTCCCTGATGCGATGATAAAACGCCTTTTTGCCCTGTAATCATAATCATAGGCATCGCACCCAGTAACGCGTATGCGGCACCCGTAGTAAGATTTAATGCTCCAGGGCCAAGGGTGGTAATACAAACACCAGCTTTACCGGTTAATCGACCATAGGTCGCTGCCATGAACGCGGCTGCTTGTTCGTGTCGGGTTAATATCAGTTTAATGGAGGAGGTGCGTAGTGCTTCAACCACATCAAGATTCTCCTCACCAGGAATCCCAAAAATATATTCAACTCCTTCATTTTCCAGTGCTGCGACTAAGAGTTCAGAACCTTTGATCATATCGTATCCCTTAATATTAAGAGCTCGTGCTTTGATGTATTTCTTTCAGAGTATTCAGTCCTTATCTTACATAGTATAACTAATATTATGTCTTTGTGAGCTTGTATTGTGCTGCTAACGAGGGGTAGTAATTTTTAATATTAAAATAATGCTTATTTAAGAAAGGGTTAGGTACTCCTAGGGTAATCCACTAGGGATTAATATTCGCTTTTTCTAATAAGCTGCTCTACATTTTTAGACGAAAACTATTAAGGAGAGTAAAATGAATAAGGACATCTTTGAAGGAAAATGGGAAGAATTAAAAGGCAAAATGAAGCAAACTTGGGGCAAGTTAACCGATGATGACTTTAAAGTAATTGAAGGAAATCATCAGGAAATTTTTGGCAAACTTCAAAAACATTATGGCTATTCAAAAGATGAAGTTGAAAAGGCAGTTAAAGACTTCCGCTCTCATATAAAACATTAAATAATGATCTAAATAGGGAAACATGATGAAAAAATTAATTATAAGTTTTTTTATTTTTAGCTCAACTGTTAGCTTTGCTTCTGTGCAAACTAATATGAATGAAAAATGGATTTGCACGACAAATGCAAGTGGCAGCGCGAGGGCCGATGACAAATCTGCAGACGATAAAATGGCAAATACTCAAGGCTCTGCCGCCAAGTCTTTTGCTTATGCTGCTAAAAACTGTCGTGATTGCACTCAAATAAAATGCGAAGCAAAAGATTAATTTTTTGCAATGAAGCTGGAATTATCCAGCTTCATTTATAAAACTGCATATTTAAGCCCGCGAAAATTTGCGTTGTCGGCTGAGCATCGCCTTTAGTCGACACCGAAAATTGAGGTTCCACAAAAACGTTATAAACAATTTTTCCTGATTTTATTACTTTCCCAGCCCCTAAACTCAGCGGCATCACGTGACTATTATTTTCCAAATTAAACGTCCATATTGGCGCTGATCTTAAATAAAATCCATGAGTAAGCTGCAAAAAGGCAAAGGGTTGTACTGCCAGAACACTGGTGTGCGCTCTATTTTTAGGTCCAGCAAAATCAGTTTGGTAGGTGACCAGGCCACCATATTGCAGTTTGGTCGATTTAGCATCGAAAAAGACGGCAGCCAAGCCGGTTTGCCACTTGCCTGATCCTAGGACTGAGGGATTGGCCGTAGGAGCCACCAGTAAAGGCCCAACCCCAGCACTGATTGCTGGATTTTTGGTATCAAGTAAATAGGTAGCAAAAATATTAAAATCACTTGGGCCACTTTTTTTAATCATCTGAGTAATCGGATAGGACGTAAATGGCATTGATGCGCGTATTAAAAATTTCTTCACTGGTTGCGCATATCGAAGCCAAAAGGTATCACCTTGCTGGGGAAATCCAGATATCTGAGGGTCGTAATAGTTTTGTACGTTAAATGCTTGCATGTTGGCTAAAGGGTTATTCGCTTGGGCTATTTCATCGGCTGCTGTTGCTGGTATGGGGACAGATAATAGCAGGGGAAGAAATTTGATTAGGCGGCTGTAGTTCATGCAATATCCCTATAAAATTAAAAAAGCCTCGCTCCTTATTAAGGGTAACAGATAATTTCAGGCAAGATAAACTAAAATATTTGAATATTTATACAATAAAATGAAGGGGTTAATTTGGTAAGAAGGGTAAAACTTATCGGTGTATAAATAGTACAACCGATCTGTTGTTTGAGAAAAAATTATACAGAGTTGATTTGAAATGGTAGAATAGCGGTATATATTGACTGGAGTTGTCTTCTAAAGCTGGGTGCATACATCGTTATAAAACAAAAGTGAATTGAATTAAGAACCAGAGGGATTTGTAATTAGACACAATAAGATAC
Organism: Legionella lytica; assembly: GCF_044626755.1. Classification (GTDB taxonomy): domain Bacteria; phylum Pseudomonadota; class Gammaproteobacteria; order Legionellales; family Legionellaceae; genus Legionella; species Legionella lytica_A. The sequence continues at coordinate 201,038 of NZ_JBGORX010000001.1, forward strand.
CTGTCAATAAGGTGTTTTTTTGTCTATTGATGTTTTGGCTTTTAGTTACCTGGTTGTTTGATGATTGCAGTTATTTATTTTTTGCTCGAAATAACTTTATGAGATGAATGCTAATGAATACACCAAACTCTTCACCGTCACTAACTCCTATTCTTCACCCCAGCGGCCCTGTCCCTCCGCTAAATTTAGCTCCTATCCCTGATCCATTTGATTTTTTTCCGCCTCCACTTGCGCCTCAGAAAAAACCCAACAACAGCCAGGAAGTTCTTGAACTGCTTTTTTCTGATCACAACATTAATGCTCGATTTGAGGAACGTTGCAATAGTCTTTACTATTTCAATACTAAGGCATTTAAATTTGGTGAGCTCTCTATAGAGGAGGAGGTTGATAAACAAATTGATAATCCTAGTTTTCCTGATTTTAAACGTCTTAGCTTCGCAGACTTACCTAGTGTGCGAGCCGAAGGTAGGCGTTCGGATTTTCGTTTTGCGGTAATCAACCAAAATGATACAGTAAATATTTTATTTTCTAAATGGTCTGGAAAGGTGGTAAAAGGAGATGGCATGTCTCATAGTCAGCTTGCTTGTGGTAAAGAAGAGGCTTCTGCATGCATCGCAGCGGGTGAGATTGAATTTATCGATGAAGGTGGGCAATGGAAAATCAAGCGATTATCCAATCAAACGGGACATTTTCAATGCCCAGTGGAAACCCTTCTTGCTCCCTTAATCCTTTTAATTAAGCAAGAAGATTTTCCTTTTGCGTCTCAATTTAACATCGTTTTAGAATATGGACATGATTTTCGAGAAGTCGAAATAAATTTTGCTGACTTACGTAAGATCTATGATAAAAAAATCTTGGCCAGAGAGACTAGTAACACCAAAGAACATCCAGACACACTCGTACAATTAGATGCACCTGTTATTAACGAAGTACCCGTTATTAAAGAAAAAGAAGTTGAGGAAGTTCCTCTACTAACCACCACACATGGTTTCTTTGGTAGCAACGCACGACGTAAAATAGACCATCAACAAGATAAAGAGTATCAGGAAGAGGCTGGTAATAGATTTAACCCACGCTCACAACATTAAGTGTTTATTGAGAGGAATTTATAAATCTTTTTCTTTATTTATTCCTCTGCAATCCTCCTACGTAGGACCTTATTTTTATGAAATTAAAATTCGTGTGCTTATGCTTTATATTTGCCTTTATTACAGAATGTTACGCGGTTGAACCCTTGCCCGATAATTTAATCGGTATTTCAAGCAAACCTGGAGTTGTACTTTTTCGCAAGAATATAAATGAGCATGTACTAAAGCTACTTGAACATTTTACGACTCAAAAAACAATGACTTATTGTGGAATTGCTAGTGCAGTCATGGTACTAAATTCTTCTAATCTGGAAGCACCAATTGATTTGCAACATGCACCTTATCATTATTTTACCCAAGATGATTTTTTCACTGAGCAGGTGCAGCAGATTATTAGTCCTGAAGAAGTTAAAAAAGAGGGGATTAGCTTATCCACCTTAAACCAGGTAATTAAGGGTTTTGGGCTAAAAAGTGAAGTCTTCTTTGCAGACGAGCTCTCGATGGATGAGTTTCGCTCTGTCTTGAAAACTGCATTATCAAATCAGCAATTTATTATTGTCAATTTCCTAAGAACAGAGCTGCAACAGCAGGGGAATGGCCATCATTCTCCCATTGCTGCTTATGATGAAAAAACGGATCGCTTCTTAATTCTTGACGTAGCGCGATATAAATATCCTGCATACTGGGTAAAAGCGGAAGATTTATGGAATGCAGTGAATACAAAAGATAACGAGGGGTATCGAGGCTTCATTATTATCCGCCCATAAATTCTACATCTCGAAGAGTTTACGAAAGATCTGCTGAAAGAGATCCTTCCAACGTACCTGCACTGAAATTCCAAAAGATTTACACCATATTCAGTTGCGCACACTAATCTTAGATAATGCCTTGTTTTCATTTTCTGAATTTATGATCTTAAATTTCTCGCAAAAGATTAATTAGAAGGTCCAGGGAATTCGCAATAACATGTTGTTCTTGTTCGGTTAATGCCTGTAGATTTTCATTTAAGCGATTATGTAAAAGGTAGGGGGCTTCTTGTACAAATTCTTTACCTTTTGGGGTGATATCAATGTAAATACTGCGCCTATCTTTAATGTCTCGCGTCCGGCTAACAAGGCTTTTTTCTTCTAGGCGGTCAATAACACCAACTAAGGTACTCATCGATAAATAGACTCTCTTGGAAAGGGATGAAATGGTCATCATTCCATTTTCGTAAATTTCATACAAGCAAATAACTTGAGGTACAGTTAAGCCATAATGTTTATTCAGTCTTCTTGAGTGATAGTCCATTTGTTGCATAATTTTGCGCACCGCAAGAATAATGGTTTTAGAGCGGTGATCAAGTTGATTTGTAACTTTGTCAACTCGGGGGGGAGTCTCACTCATAGTGTGTAATTACCTGGATGTTAAGGGCCTCTATTATATCCAAGTGCACAAGCAAACTATAGCAGCCTTAGCAAAAATAGTTTGTGCCTAATAGGGTATTTAATAAATGTTTTCGTGGTTGCATCAAAATCATAAAGGTTGAAAAAAAATAGCTTAGCCTTTACTATAAAAAATGATTTGAGTACGAATTATATCAACAGAAATGAAAAATAAGAGTGTTATTTGTATTATCTAAGTATTCAATATCGTTATGGGAATATCCGCAAAAGTAGTAATTCAATTACTAGCACTCTCTTAAAAATTATAAACAAAGGAGGGTTATCAGATGGATAATCAAAATAACTTTTTAACTGGAAATGCTTCGCAATTGGCGAGCAGCTCAGATAAGGATGAAATTCATTTTAAAAGTAATGGGGTTTTAACCTTAGGAGTAGAGATCGAGCTGCAACTCATCAATGCTGAAGATTATAATTTATGTTCAAGAGCTGCCGAGGTGCTAAATGCCACAAGACATCTTGAAAAAATTAAACCGGAGTTTTATTTAAGTACTATCGAAGTAAATACGGATAAATGCAGTTCTGCTCAGCAAGTTGAAGATGATCTTTACAAAACCCTGCTGTCACTACAGCATGCAACCAAAGATTTAGGCATTTTATTTTCAGCTACGGGCTCTCATCCATTTTCTAAATATTATGATTGGGTGGTTTCTCCCACGACTCGTTATCAAGAGTTAATTGATCGTAATCAATGGCTCACGCGTCGCATGAGCGTGTATGGTTTGCACGTACATTTGGGTATGCTTAGTGGGGAAGACTGTATTCGGTTTAATAATTTTTTTATGTATTTTTTGCCCCATTTATTAGCTCTTTCTTCCAGTTCGCCTTTTTGGCAAGGAATCGATACGGGGCTTGCAGCATGTAGACCGACCACTTATGAGGCTTTACCTACAGCAGGGCAGCCTTATCATGTACGGACTTGGCAGGATTTTGAAAGCTTATATAGAACATTGAAGTTATGTGGGTCAATTAAGTCACTGAAGGATTTATGGTGGGATTTAAGACCAAGCCCAGGCTTTGGAACTTTAGAAATTCGTGTCTGTGATGGGGCGGCGACCCTTGCTGAAACGCTTGCCTTAGTTGCGTTGATTCACACGTTGGCTCATTGGTTTGCTGATAATGGGAGTTGGTTGGAATCAGTTGCCTGCCCCCCATATTGGCTTGCTCGTGAAAATAAATGGCGAGCCATTCGTTATGGCTTGGATGCTGAGTTATTAGTGAATACGGAGGGAAAAACCAAGCTAATGCGTGAAGACATCAATGAGTGGGTTGAAAAATTAAATCCTTACATTAATAAATTTAATTATCAAACCTACTTTTCTACTCTGCAAATGATTATGGATGCGGGAACTAGTTCCGAACGACAACGTAAGGTATTTGCTCATAATGAGAGTCTTATTGATATTGTAAAGCACAACATCAGTGAGTTTTTATTACAGACTCCTCTATACAGACGCGAAACGGTGCTTGCAGCCTTGTAAGTACCATTGAATAAGATAAATTGAGGAATACAGCATGAAAGTAATTTATACATCAAAGAAATTAGGTAATGTACTTATTAGTAGTGAATTGAATCAATATACAATTTTTTCAAGCCGAGTGCGGGCCAAATCCCTTAATCAAGAGGATGAGGCCGAGTTAATTGAGAAATATACTCGCCTTTTAAGCAATCCTGAAAATGTAAAGTTATTTGGTGCAGGGAAAGCTTGGACCTCTTCTGAGGTAACAGAATTCATACAAGCAGAACTCAAAAACTGGAATTGTGGCAACAAGTTTTCGGTGTTTTCAATTTATCATGCGCGTTCCCAAGAGTTTATGGGTTTTCTTCAAGTACGACATGCGGTAGATGATTTTTCTCATATCGGTGTCGGCCATACAAATGTCAGTGAAATAGCCTATATTCTTGACCAGGATTTTTGGGGGAAGGGGTATGGGACTGAACTAGCAATTTTAGGAAAGAAGTTTATTAAACATATTATTTCTGAAAGCGAGGTGACTTTAGAAAAAAATATTAAAGAAATTGTTGCCACAGTTCACCCTGAAAATGAGGGTTCAAAAAGAATTTTAGAAAAAACACTGAAACATCAGGAGCCGGAAGAGTTTATTAAATTTGGTGGGCAACCGAGGTTATTGTTTTTTAAGAATTTAAAAAACAAGGTGGTGGTGCCAGAGCTAGAGCAGTCTGAAGTTGTTTGGGCTGCAAAATTATAAACGAAGAGCTGGCTTGGAATAACGTTAATTGAATACATTTTTCCGGTCTTGCTCCCGTATTATGCTTCGCTAATACGGGCTACTATTAATGATTTGTATAATAGAAAAAATCTTTTTTACGTGCGCAGCCTAATTTGTTTTTTATAATTTCAATGTAATATTCTACGGTTCGCACGGATAACTTCATAAGAGAGGCGATTTCTTTAATCGTTTTGCCCTGAATCGTATAACTAAAAATAGCTTTTTGCTGTAAGGAGAGCTGAGATAGTAAAGACGAAGCGCTTTTGGGAGGCTCAAGCAACTTAAAGTGAGACGCGGTCATTAATAAAAGCGATTTTAACAGCGGCTGATCATCCCATTCATCCAGATCTTTCAATTGTTCGGGAAAAAAACTGACGCCAATGACCCCGATGACTTTTCCTGTGTGGGAATAATAAGGGGATTTATAACTTAAACCACCTCTAACTCTACCTGGCTCAAAAGAACCATATTCCACAAAAATCTGCGGTTTGCCCGAGTTTAACGTTGCTTTATCATTTGCTTGCCATTTGTATGCTTCATCGGGATCAAGTACCAGATCTCGGTCTTGTGCACCAACTATCTCTGAGGGACTGGTAAACCCAGCACTAATAGCCTGCATCTCATTACACTCCAATAGAACCCCTTTGGAGTTTTTAATATAAAGATGACAAGGCCTATGATAAAAGTCATCAACATTAATTAAGTTCACAGCTCTATTCTCCCAGATGCAAGCTCCATGCGCGTGTCGCATATAGAGTTAATTATAACAGTTTATTGGCCATATAATATACAATATTTAATTGGGAGCATTCATAATTATGAAATTTATTTAAATTCTGAATGTTTACTGCATTGTTTAAAGCGCCTATTTAAAAGCCATAGTCATTTTGGGCACTTTCGTGCCCAATCAAATCGCATTTTTATGCTTTGGGAACCATTCCTGCGCCCCAATTTGCATTTGCAGCTAATGCGGATTTATATTCTTCAATGGCCTCCATAATTGCCCGATTAGGAACCAACACATCGGTAATTTTTTGTTCTGACTGCATGTTGATGCGACTCGGAGTTTTTCTATGATCAGCAAGCCATTTGGTAATCTTTGAGCGTTCATACGTAATGCCATCTAGAATGCAAATTACTGGATCCGTCATTAAGTCTAGAGTAATCGGACAACATAAATGCCTTGGTGGCTCTTGGTCGTTTGGGTTGGTGTTAGGGGCGCTGCTCATACCTGCTCCGGCTTCTATTGATGGTGCTGCTACCAGCGCTCCAGTTTTAAATAATGAGATGCTCGGAGCCGCTTGAGCTGGACTTTGAGCGGGTGCTATTTTTTTCGGTTTAATCACCGTACCATCTCGACAGGTAAACGTACAGGAGGATGGGTGTGGTGACGTTCCATCAACCTCAATACCGCTATGTGCCTTGATGTAAACATAGCTGCCAATGTCTCGGGTAGTCACTTCATCCGTCGTGGATGTCACACGCACATTATCACCAACAGTATGTAAATGAACGGAGTCATATGCTTGAATAATGCAATTGTCTCCGGTTGTTCCACGTACTTTAATCTTGTTTTGTTTGCTGGTTAATGTACTGTGAGCACCTAACTCACGGACTTGTATCGCGTCTGAACAAGTTAGGCTACTGTGACTCCCAATATTTTCTTCAACCGTTATTCCATGGTTTTTCGAGGTTAGAGTACAATTACTGCCGAGGCTCTTTAATTTAATTGCATCACTTACTTGGATGGTAACTAAATCCGCTACTTCTGCAGCATCTAGTCCATAATTCTTACTCGATAGATGTGAATCAGCGCCAATATTTCCTACGTTAATTCGGTCACTAACCTCAACTGTTACACCTGTGCCTAAGTTACCCGCGGTTAAACCATAGTTTTTGCTTTTTAAAATACAAGCATCACCAACATCGCCACCTTTAATTATACTATAAACATCTACAGTGACTCGGTCTCCTAGTTTTCCAAAATCAATCCCATAATCAGTACTTTTACATCGACAATCATCTTTAATTTCTTGGCTTACTTTGATTGCTCCATAAACCTCTACGACGGTACCTGAGCCAATAGTAGTCGCAGTGATTCCTTCATGTGCGCTTTTTATGAGGCATTTCTTACTGATCTCGTCTGCTTCAATTGGGGCATCGGAGTTAATAGTTACAAAACGGCTAATTCTTCCTTTAACTTGTAATTTAGCTGGGGACATGGATTCTTCTTCAGCAGGAGCAGAAGGTGCTGCTAGAGGTTCTGGAGCTGCTCCTATTCTCCCTTCAACCGTCACCGAGGGGCCGTTGACAATAATTTTAGTGCCTTTATAAGTGACTCCATCAATGGTTGCGCTGGTTATCCCAGCAGGTTTAGCATCAACTGAAGAGGAGGAGCTAGCGAAAAAATTCATTGATGGGGCTGTCGGGACGATTTCAAAAACGTTATTACCATGAGAAATTAACGTATCGTTGGTGAAGATTCGACCATTTACTTTAACATTACCGATATATGTATCGCCCATACACATCATTGCTGAGACGGAAAGCGCTGCAAAGGTATAGCTTGCTCTGCCTTGAGATACAATGCTTTGTGATTTTATAGTCATTCCACCAAAAGAAATTGTTCCACCAAGCTTTTGCAACTGATGCATTGCTGAGGCTTGTCGTGTTGTAGCGGATATAGATACCTGCAAATTAGCATGTCGTTCCACATTTCCTTCAATAATCAATGAGCCATCTTCGACAATAACAGTAGCTCCTTTTCCTACATCCTGGGTAATAGTTAAATCACCACGATGGGTAATCTTTTCACCTGGTGCAACACTAACAATTGTTTTCATGTAAATACCTTATGTTGTTTCTTATCTATTTTTTAATATGATCGTTATTTGTCGGATCATTTTTTTAAGCAGATTACGGTGTTAACTCATTCCCATGCGCATTTGATTTGCATCCTCTTCAATTAAATCTGTATTCGACGTCGTCGTTTGTTGATTCGTTAGGGCGCTGGGGTTCAATTGACGTCTTGGAGGAGTGTCCTCTATTTCCGGATTGTTTTCTGGTGGATTCGTTAAAGAAGTAGAATCAATTTGTTCTTCTTCGTATCGTTGTGTATTTCGTCTCATAGAGCCGATAGTAACTGATGCGCCGGCGAAGAATCCTAGAGAGCTAAATGCCAATCCTCCCAATGCTAAGGTGGACAATTTCATCCCTAATAGGGCAATGATACCTGGACCTAAAAATAGAGTTGCGGGTATTCCTACTCCTACGCCGATAAGAGCATCCCTTATCCAAGATGGAGTGGTAATTAAGTGTTTGGTTGCCGCGAGGATTGGGTGGTTTTTTTGGAAGGAATAATCTGCAATAGCGCGATGCAATAAGTCAACTTTATGCATCGGCACAAAAATGCAATTATAAACAAATTGCTTTTTACCTGCAGATCCTATTTCCATTTCTATATTAAAACGTTTCACTTGAAAATCAGCTTCATGTTCGAAGTGCTGCTTAATATGCTCGCAGAGAGGTATTAAGTCTTTGGTGGGACGAAGTCCTATGGCAATCGCTTTTTGGTTAAAACAGGTTGAAGCGACCCGAGCTACAATTTCATTACTGCTAAATTCTTTTTGCAGGAATTGTTCGTATTCAAAAATTGTTTGATTATTAATTAGTGGTGTATGTTGATAGTGTTCGTCTAAGCACATGACCATTCGATATTCTGGCCAGGAATTTACTTCCCCAGCTGTGCGTTGATCTAAAACAATAGAGCCATCGTCAAAACTTAAGATTTGGATTTCTAATTGATGAATTGTGCCTTGCTCATCTTTATAAAACCCGCCATCTGGGTGGTCGGGAATTTGTATGCCTTCTCCTGCTCCATTTTCCTCATTAAATGCTAGAGGGATGGCACCCGTAGTGATATTTCTCACGAGATTATCTAGGGGGGCAAGTCTGGAGTTCGTGTCTCCAATGATAACCGCTCTCGTTGAGGTCGAGTGTTCAAGAGCTTTTCTGCATTGACGTTCTAAGTTTAAAGGGATTGCATCAAAAATACCCCAGATATTGTGAAAATCAACAGTGATTGCGTTATTATCACTCTGACATAAAGTAAGAGAGCGGATTCGATTCTGTCTGTCTGAGGAAGTTTGTTGGGCAATCCAACGATCTTTTCTGTAACACGTAACAATTTTAAATTCGTCCTCTATAATTTCCCACGCATCACCAAGCTTCTCTTTAAGCACTGGCACTATGAATTCAGGAGAGGCTTCTTGAAAAGCAAGAATATCAACGTCGTGCAGTGCGATACCTAACTTTAATCCCTCGACCATTCGCTGGTATCGTTCTAGCATTTGTGTCGCAGTTTCTCTTGAATTGCGTTCATGGATACCGGAACAGACAATCCCGCCTAAAATATTTAATGAAATGATATTCAGTGTTGATTCATCGGATAGGGGAACCCGGGCTAAGATAGCTAAATGATCGGAGTAAGCCAGAGCCGGATTCTCTTTAGTTTCTTGGGGTAAAGGAAATTGGGGGTGGATTCGTGCGACAGGACTTAGATCTAATCTATCTGTAATTTTGCTGTAGCTCATAGAACATCCTCATATAACGCAGTGCGTGCGTTGTTTAAATTTTTCAATGTGTCTTATTTTAAGTCAGGTCGAGATGTTTCATATACCGTATTTTTTACGGTATATGAAACAAATTTGTTGCCTAAAATTTTAAAAAATATTTTTTAGGACTCTATTATGCTGACAGAACAACTCATTGAATTATTTTTTTATGCAATTAAAAGCAAAAAAATATTTACAATTATCCTGGGGTATTCTGATCTTGGCAGCTAAAGATAAATGTGGAAGAAATGCGTAATTACTCAGCATAAATTTTCAAAAATACCTGGTGCAAATCTATGTGGTCCTATAGTGGGCGCATTTAGCAATTTTAATCTAGCTGTGGCATTTTGAGTCCGTATTTGTCAAAACAAGATTCGAGCAAATATAATACAATGCGTTTGGTTTTTGTATGCAGCATTTTTTAGAGTATTAATATAATTTGGTTAAGAGCAAAAGTAGCCTCGCTGCTTGCACCAGGCTGGTGGTGTTGATCAAAAATTAAACGATAATTTTGATATATACTTATTTAAAATCATAGGGAGATGAAGATGTTATCAAAATTGTTCTGGTTATTGATGATTCTAAGCACTCAAGCATTGTGTCAAAATGTAGTTACTTTAACTCCAGCGCAAATCCAGAGTGCTCAAGATGAGCAAACAGTGCAACAAGCAGTAGTTGCTTACCGGTTTTGGTATCCTACCGTTTCTGCTGAAGCGATTTTTCATGGTTATCGTGAAAAAAATATTCTCGATAATAAATCCTTGGTTATCTTAGCTGCTACTCCTCAACAGCTTGGCTTTACTTTAAATTCGGACACGCCTTATGGGGGAGGGACTCTGGATTTAACGCAGGGACCTTTTGTCATTGAATTACCTCCAGGACCTTATATTGCCTTAGTTGATGATCATCATCAGCGCTGGATTGTGGATATGGGTATACCTGGACCTGATCGAGGGAAGGGGGGGAAATATTTAATCGTACCTCCTAATTACGATAAGCCAATCCCTGAGGGCTATCATGTGGCTCATTCATCAACTTATAAGTTAATGTTAGCCATTAGAGCATTACCCCAGGGAGGCGATACTGCTGGGGCTTTGAATAGCCTACGCAAGATTAAAGTTTATCCTCTAGCGAGCGCGTCTAATCCGCAATTAGTAACTTATGTGGATGGCGATACCTTCTACATGGACACCACTCCTTTGCGTTGGGAAAAGAATATTGAATACTGGAAGCAATTAGCAAAAGTAATCAATGAAGAGCCTATTCTTGATGAATATAAACCCATGTATGGCTTATTAGCCTCATTGGGAATAGAAAAGGGCCAACCTTTTAATCCTGATGAGCGCATGCAAGCAATATTAACTAAAGCTGCAGAGATTGGGCATTCACAAATGATGCTTTCTTCATTTACTAATCAGTCAGAGAACGTCTTAGTCTGGCCGGATAGAAAATGGCAGTGGATTGGTACTCTGGAGAATAAGGGCAATTTTGAAACTCCTTGGGGTATTGATCTTGCCGCCCGCGATCGCTGGTTTGCCATAGCAATAGCGGCATCGCCAGCAATGTTCAGTCGCGCACCCGGGGCGGGTTCTTTATATTGGTTAGGTATTCGGGATAAAAAAAATCAGTATTTAGACGGGAGCAAATCCTACCAATTAACTATCCCTCAACCCGTACCTGCTCGTCTTTTTTGGTCGGTTACGGTGTATGATGTAGAAACGCGCAGTGAGATTCAAACAGAGCAAAATAAAGCAGTTTTAGGTTCCTTAATGGATTTTAAGGACGTGGATAAGAGCAAACCAGTTCCCCTTTATTTTGGTCCAATACCCCCTGCAGACAAGAACGCGCGCTGGATAAAAACCATTCCTGGGAAAAATTGGTTTTCCCTCCTTCGCATTTATGGTCCGGAGGCCTTGGCTTTTGATGGCAGTTGGAAACCGGGGGATTTTGAACAAATCAGCCAATAGAGACTCCCGAGTGCGCTCAGTTAAACAGAGGAGGGATGGAAGCTGTAGCCCGTATTAGCGGAGCGTAATACGGGATCTAATGCCTTCGAAAGAACAGATTGAATTAGAGCATTTTAGTAAACAATTAATTCCCCCACTTTGACCCCATCCAACTCATAAAAAATAGGTAATTTTTTTATATGAGTGTAGCGAGTTTATTGTATAGCGTGGATGAGCGTGCCTATACCGTATTTTTTACGGTATTTCAAAATACACATTTTGGTTAAAATACTTTCTTTTTGCTGATATGAAGTGATGCGTACTAAAACCAAAATTCGAATAGATTATTACCAAGTCTTAGGTGTTTCTCGAAATGCTACAACATCAGAAATTACCCAAAAGTATTATGAGCTAGCTCGGTCTAAGCACCCAGATCGTAATCCTCATCGCGTCAAAGAGGCTGAAGAGGAAATGAAAATAATCACAGAAGCGTTTCATGTGCTGCGTGACTCGGAGCGACGAGCGGCTTATGAGCACGTGTATGAAGGAGCAATCAGTGGCAATCTTACCACGGCAGGGACTGCTTTTGGACAAAAGTTTCGTAATCAGCACGCACAATTAGAGGCAAAATATCAACGCCTTCCACTTAAAGAGGTTTGTGGCGAATCGTATCTAAACCAATTTGTACCCATCCTTTATCCTAATCAACAAACACTATTTTCTTCTCTCCACAGTATTTTACATAACAACCTGCTTGTAGAAATACAAGACCACGCACTGACGCCACAATTTGTTATTGATACGTTTCATAAATTTCTTCAAATGCATTATAGACGTAGTGCCGTGGATGGTTTTCTGGCGAAGCTGAATGCTCAAATTCAGCGTCTTAAAGTCGATAATCCAAATTCTAGGGACTGTCTCTTATATGAAAGTATTCATGGAATAATTACCGAGGCACTTTATCATTCGGGCCCCCAAGTAAGTAATAACAAGTTAATTGGCGCTTTTATAAAGATAACTGATTATGCAGCGCTTACTGATGAAGATGAGCTTTTATGGTTAACCCCATTATTTCGTAGTGTTTATTTTAGAGATTTATACAAATATGCACTGCATTGTTATTGGCATGCAAAGGATGAGCTTTTTAGTTCCCAAGATTTAGCTGTTTTTGATGGGACCAAGCAAACAGAAGAATTGTTGAAGACATTTACTGAACGCGTAAGTGATAATCCTCGAATAGAGGAAGAGTGGCGCTATGTCAAATTATTAGATTCGTTTGAACATTATCCTGAAAAATCCAATGAAAATTATCGGGAAGTCGCTTATTTGATATTAGATTGGCTGCCTATCATTATCGAGAACTACAGTTATGGTGTAATCGCGAACACCATGTTGCAAGCAGCAGTGTATTTTCAAAAGTCTGCTTTGGATACTAACCATCCTGGTGCGGCACGTATGGCTGATGAGCAGATTTCTTTAGAACTGTATCAACAGGCGATTGCATTAAGTGATCGGGCAGCGCCAGATACAGAATTTTATATTCAGACTCATAGTTTAAAGTTTATCGCTCATTTTCATTGGCAACATCCTATAGTTAAAGATTTTATTCCTGCCTTGCAAAAAAATTGCTTAAAAATTGCGGGTATTTTTCCTTTTTTTGCTGCGTTGCAATCGAATATTTCTCGAGAGCTAAAAGGTGCTAAAACCGTAGTGCTTTTACGACGCTACTTAAATCAATTGATTGCTTTAGGGGAGGAAGAAAAAAGCCAGGGGATACAATCACCTCTTCCTCTTGTCGAGCCATTATATTATGCCTTTGAAGGATGTTTGAGACATTGGTATAGCAGCCCTTACAGCAGTAAGGAAGAAAGCGAGGTGCGCTATAAATTAATGAAGGAATTATTAGCTATCAATAAATGGACATTTCAACAGCTAGAATACAGTATTAAAGGTCCTTGGTTAACTGTTCCCAGAGACGAACAGGGTTGGCTAAAGCCGATACCTGAAGTGGCTTTTCCCAAAGGTGCGCCACCGGTTTATTTTAAATCAGTTCATGGACTCAGCATTAATTTGACTACGGGAGAAACTGATTTTCATGTGGTTCCCTGGCAAAAGGGGGACCCGAGCTATGAAAAAAAATTGGCTCCCTATGACCTGGGAGAGTTAATTGCCACAAAGGCTTCGCATAGCTTTTTTAGTTTGGAGCCTGGGGATCGTGAAAAGCCTTACACTCCCGTAAATAAGATCGTTTTTGGCCCCAAAGAAATCTATGATTCACAGCTGTATCATTGTATGTTTCTTGCTGATTATTTGTTAAAGTTTTTTACAGTAGGATGTGAGGTCCAGGCTCAAGAACCTTATGATACTCGCTCCATCGAATCATTAATCAAGAAGCTACCTAGATACCTCAGAAAAATTATCACCGATTATCAGGAAGCAACACCCACAGGCGGGGTGCATCGTTTTTGGATAGAAAACCAGCGAGTTGAATGCGCAATCAATGATGAAGCGCTGAAAACTTCGAATAAGCTATTCATTGCTCTGGGCGAGCTGAAAATGGTAGTTAAGAAGCATTTGATGAAGTATGACATGGAGGGCAATTTAATCGATGATCCGGATGAGGCTGGCGAGGGGTGGCCTATCTATGTTTTAACCATTCAAGAAAAAAATGAACTTAATATCAATACCTTCAATAAGCCTGCTTTAATCTTTCTTAAAAACGCTCAGCATATGTACTTCGTGAACGAAGACGGTTCAGAGGATTTACTGATAATAAAGCATGATAATAAATATTTAAAACATTTGTTTAAATTACCCCTACCTGCAGATGGAAAAATCACATTAAACTCGAACAATAATAGGCTCTTGTATCACTTAGCAAAGGAAGTCTGTAAACAAGCGAATAAACCGCATAAATTTTCACCTGAATATGTTTTTGCTCAAGAGTTCACTATTCATTACGATGAGTTTGCCCAATATTTTCCAATATTTGGTCGCCTAAAAGAACTGTGTAAGGCCACGTCTCTGGTCAGACAGCTTGAGAATCAGAGTGAGGCGAATAACCAACGGCTTAAAAGGTGTGAAGATACTCTAAAGGATTGGTTTTTTTGGTCTAGGTTAGAGAAAAAAATACTCCAAGAATTGGAAGGGAGTGTTGCTGAAATGGTTAAAGGTTGGCAAATGGCGGTAGCCAAATGCAAATCATCAAAAAAGTTTGGATTACGACTAATCTATCAGGAAGTTAACAGCAGTACCGCTACTTTTAACGAGCGATTAATGGCACTTGATAAGGCTTTTCCTAACGCGAGAAGGACATCACTGGGTAATTTTCTTAATAATGATTTTGACGATTTGGTTGAAGATATAACGAGAGCCGAAATTGGGAGCTTTCCTTATCAAGTAGCGGCAGCAAATAAAGAGCAGGGGTTTACGGCAGCTGCAGTGAGACAGGCTATGGAAGGGAACTCATCAGCGTTAATGAGTATTTTGCTCAATTGGCGTATTGATCATCAAAAAGAAGCACTAAAACAAGAAATTAACAAATGCGTGGTGCTAAAAAAAGCCTTTGATGCAATGGGAATTGGGATTATAAGCGTTTCTTCAAAACTAGATACGCAATGTTTATGGGTACCTGCCGCGATTAATCATCAAGTGAATAACAAGACGACACGTATGGTTTATGGTGGGGTTTTAAATCAACCTATCTATGACATCTTGAGAGCAGATAGCCCTTATCGCGGGCAGCTTTTAGCGTATGGTGGGTTTCAAGTTTATAGAGTTTGGGGGGGCGAGGCCCACGCTGATGGGGCATCTTGGAGTTTAGTTAATCCAAATAACGTAGCTAATTACAGGGATTACGCAGGCCTACCTCATGCAAATACAGGGCAATTTGTCACCACAGGCTATGTCTCTGCTCATGATATTTACTCAATGAGAGCTGCCTATTCTATATATCCTGGGCAAACGGCAAAAGGGAATGAGGTGATTATTCTCAATAGATCCAAAGTACAAGTTACCAGCGTATCGGGTGTAAATCCTCAATTTTAAAGAGACTTTATTGCAGCGAAGGAAATAAAAATGCTTTTAAAAATCACGCCAGACCTATTGGTAATTTGTGAACAAGATGGAGAAATGGAGCTGTTAATTAAGAAAAAATTTAGCCAAGCATTTATGGAGTACGGGAAACCACTTCGTGCATATTTAGTGTGTGTGCAGTATGTAGAACAGCCGATGAGGATGGGCGTCTCGTAGAACAATGCGCTCAGCAATTTTCTGCTGTTTTTGCGGTTAATCAGCATATGGATATTTTGTTTATTAATGAACACCAAGAGCAAACGATTAAAGCGCAGTGCGAACCTTTTTATAGCAGTCTTAATTATTAAGTGAAGTATATCGATGTTGAAAAAATATTTATTACTAGTCCAGCTGCGTTTGCGCGGTCTATCCCGCAGTCTTGATATTGCTAAGGCCTTCCATTTTGGTGATGAGGTGGAAAAAGATATAGAGCTCGCTGAGTTTTATTATAAAGAGGCCATTGATGAGGGTGAGGTTTTAGCTCATGGGTTTATTGCCCATTTATTATTTGAAAAGGGGAACCATGCAGACTCCTATTATCACTTTGGCAGATACTGTGAATTAACCGATGGAAACGATGAGGCGGTTAAGATCTATAAAAAGGCGGCAGGTTATGCCTCAATGGAAGCCACTCATAAATTAGCTACTCATTTATCGCAAACTGCAGAAATAGAGGCTTTATCTTATTATCGATATGCGACAACTCACTCCTATAGACCCGCAATGGAGGAGCTTGTTGAATGGAGTAAAAATAATGCCCAAGCAAGTTTTTGCTTGGGGCAAATGCATCATTATGGGGAGTTAAATAATCCCGTCGACTTCTTAAAAGCTTGGGCTTGTTATCGACAAGTGTTAGCGCTTTGCAATTATGAGCAGTCAATTTCTCTGGTTTCACACGCCTTATCTGGATTAAGAGACATTTGTCTTACTACGCGGGGCATAGAGTGGTTGAAGCTGGGCTTTATTTATAAATCAGAATTTGATGATTATGCTTCAGCCATCGATTGTGCTGTGCAGGTTACTAATTCGCAAACGGGCACCTCTTTAAGTGAATTTACTGAAGTAAATAATTATTATGGGCATTTAATTGGTTTAGCTTATGAGCAAAATAATGCCTTTAAAAATGCATGGAAATTTTATGTAATTGCTGCGAATAAAGGTGTTCCTGAATCTTTATCTAAATTAAAAGAAATGGCCTTAAATGCTGATAAAGCTTCTTGCTGGTTTGAGCTGGGTACACTGTATCAACAATTACAGCAAGACTCAGAAGCTGTTGATTGTTTTAATTACGCATATCACATAGATAAAAGCCAAAGTGCATTCGATGAATTACTCATCTACATTAACAAGAGTATTAATTACGCCTATGCTTGTGGCTCTTGGCATGAAGGACTTGAGGATTACGAGACGGCTCTATTTTTCCATAATGTTGCGGCACAAGCCAAACATGAACAAGCTTTGCTGGCGATTAGAGGAATTTGTGAAGCGGCACCCAACGATTCATTGTGGCTTTTGCTCGGAGGGCTGTATAGACAACCCTTTGAAGATAATATAACTGCGTTAGAGTGTTTTAAAAAAGCTTCTCCTGATAACTTGGGAGCGATTGGTCAAATAAAATCGTTAGTCTCCAGCGATGGTAACTGTGCTTTCAGGATGGGCAGAGAAGCGGAAGAACAAAACAGCGATGAGGCTTTACTTAACGCGTGGAATTATTATCTTATTGCTGCTCGATTAAACCATAAAAAAGCTCTGTTAGCCTTAGAGCGCATAGCTTTTAACGTGTCGCAAATAGATAAGAAAATCGTGGCTGCTTTAGAAATCGGTACTATTTACCAGTACGTAGTACAGGACAATTTAACTGCCTTAAGGTGGTATTTATTGGTTGATGATCTGAATAAGGCCGGCTTCAATCATGCCTTAAAAGTACTTGCAGAGAGCGACATCGAATGTACTTATCGAATAGGCCTCTATTATTTAGATAAAGGAGACAAAGAGAAGGCATTCACCTATTTTATTAACGCGATTAATAAAAACCATGCAGAGGCTGCAGACCACTTAGTACGGCTTGCTAACGAAGGCGATGCGCCTGCTCAATTTTATTTAGGCTTTCATTATCATCATCCTCGCGGGCATCATCAAAAGGCAATTGACCGATGTATGCAAGCCAGTGCACAACACTATGAACCTGCGGTGAATTATTTAAAATCAACGCCGTTTTCAGTTGATCTATATCTTCATATTGGCAAAAAATATGAAGAAGGAGAGGGCGTCGATGAGGACTTAGATCAAGCTTATTTCTTTTATAAAAAAGCTTATGAGCTTAAGGATAAACATGCAGCTTTTTATTTGGCACAGTTATTAGAGCTTGGAGGATTGAATAGCGTTACTGATGATGAGCCGGTCCACTATTTATTTACGGCAGTTATGTGGGGCTGTACTGAAGCACTACCCATGTTGAATCGGTTAGCTGAAGATGCGGATAAATCCACGAAAAATAAACTGGGTGATTTGTATCAAAAAAGACAATTTTTGTTTTTTGACCTGCGAGCCGCTGCTCGTTGGCATGAAAAGGCAGCTCAGAATAATGACTCGGATGTAAATACTAGCGGGATTAGATTCAAATAATGTACACCTGGTTGTTTTAAGCGATTTATGTTTTCTGCATGATTCTGTGAAATAATTCGGAATCTAAAAAAGATTGAAGCCAGGTTTGTAAATGCGTGTATTCACTTTGCGCAAACCAGGCTTTGTCTACCATAAAAAATTGTCTAATGAAGGGAAAGAGGGCGATGTCGGCCAGACTTATATGGTCTGCCAGCAAATAGGGGCGTGAGGCGAGTAATGAATCTATGTGTTTAAGATAACTATGGGCTTGTTCTCGATAATTACGCGCGATTGTTGGCTCTGGAGAATATTTATAGCGGTCTAGAATGGGCTTAAATTGCGTATCATTTTGATGAATCAATTTATCACCAGCGGCTTTTAGTTTGGGATTCAACCAACCATCAGGATCCGCTTGTTTTAAGGCCCAAAGCATAATATCAAGGCTCTGGTCAATAACTTGGCCATTTTGCAAAATTAAAACCGGAACAGTACCTTTAGCTGAGTGCTGCAATAATTCTAATGGCTTATTTTTCAAATCCACCTCATATTGAGTCACGGATATTTGTGCATAGGCAAGCGCCATCCTGGCCCTAATCGCATAGGGACAACGTCTAAATGTATAGAGTGTCGGAATATCCAAGAGAACCTCGTTATTATATTGATTCAAATAGTTCATTATTATAATGAGAATTAATCAACCTAAGATAGCGTGTGCTCCATTAAATACCGTAAAAAGTACGGTATTTAGAGTCAAATCAAATTACAAACATAGAGAATATTATTAAGAATATTTCTCAACGAAATACGTTCTTTTTCTATGCTCCTCAGGAAAAGATTAAGGCGATTCGCTCTAATTATAAGGCATTGTCTATAGAGGAAAAATTAGAGTTAGCTACATATACCCCTGAGAAACTAAAAGAGCAATTGCAAAAAAATGACACTGTAATTGGTAAATTTCTTGAGGCAATCAATATAAATAGAGGCCTATTATCTATTCGTATCACGGCTACTCAAAAAGAAACCAGTACCTTAAGGGAATTAAAAGAGCAGCTCAAAACATTGAAAGAAGACATGGCACCAACAATGAGTATAACTCTTTAAAATAAATACTACCGTAGTCAATATTAATATTGGCTTTATCTCTTTTGGGTGTTAGGTGGTTACGGGCCTATAAGCTATCATTTTATTCAACTATAAAGATAATGCGAATGCTCTTGTGTACCTCGTCTCTACGGAGTTTCCCTCTGGAGCGTATTACAGTAGCCGTTTTAGAGAAGAGGATTATAAAGGGAGAAGACGCGATGGAGTCATTCATTTAAAAGTATTCCCATATTTTATATTTTTTTAAATCTCTATTCTACTAACTACAATCAAGTGAGTTTCCTGGTCTCTCAACTGAATCACTACATCGTTTCAGGTACTGCTCAGATTTTGATATTGCCAGATTTAATAACTTTTTTTCTTTGAGTTACTAACTATATCTCTTTTTATCCTCTCGCTTATGCTGATTATTCAAGGGGAGAAATTTGGCAAAATTCATTCAAAAAATAGGATAGCTCTTTGCTTGCACCTGGGTTTACGAAAAGAAAAACTAAATCAGACAGCAATGACGGGGATTATTGAAGCACTATTGATTAATTCAAAAACTAACCGTCATTGCGAACGAAGTGAAGCAAGCCAGGGTTCCGTGCTTTAAACTCCTGGTTGCCTCGAAAGTCAGTCCTATCGCTATCAATTCGGTGTAACAATATTAAACCAGAAATCAAAGTTATCCAGCAGCCCAAGTAATTGTTGTAAAGCCTGTTGATTACCCGTAACTTTTAACTCGTTATTTTGCAGCGTACCCTCAAGTGTTTTTTGCTTCAAAATAATTTGATTTAATGTTTCGCGATTTAGCGTAATCGTCGCATCCGCTTTATCGGATTGATATCCCTTAATATGATGCAAACTACCGTTATTGAGTTCTACTAGATATTTTTCATTAATATCAGGGAAAACAAAATTCAAGGTCAGCGTGGTGTTTGCTGCTTTCTCGCCATTGAGTTTGACTCCCCAGTAATCAAGAAATAAATCCGTACTCATTGCGCGAATAGTGTCCGGACTTGCGGTATCTGGAGATGCGGCTTTTTGCACACCATTACGTAGTTCTTTCGCGCCACTCAAATAAAAATTACGCCATGGGCCAGATTCCGCTTGATAACCCATTTGTTCCAGGGCATCGGCTTCAAGATTACGCGCTTCTTGATTATTCGGATCAGCAAAGACCACGTGGTTCATCACTTCAGCCACCCAACGATAATTTCCTTGCTCATAATCTTTTTTCGCTTGCTCCATAATTTTGGCAGCACCACCCATATAATCGACATACTTTTTACTGGCCTCCACAGGAACTAGTGGATGTAGGGTCGCAGGATTACCACTAAACCAACCTAGATATTTTACATAGGTAGCTTTCGTATTATGGTTCATCGTTCCATAATAACCTCTATTGGACCAGTAATGGCTTAGCGATTCTGGAAGATTCACTTTTTCAGCAATTTCATCCATCGTAAAACCTTGGTTTGCATAATGTAAGGTTTGGTCATTAATATAGCGGTACATATCACGTTGTAATTTTAAATGTTTAACAATATTGTCTTTATCCCAAACTGGCCAGTGGTGGGGAGCAAACAATACTTGAACATCATTGCCCCAGAGGTAAACTACCTCATTTAAATATTTAGACCAGGCTAAGGGATCCCTAATTTTGGCTCCACGTAAGGAGTAGGTATTATGCAAGGTATGAGTTGCGTCCTCAGCAGTACATAAAGCATGATATTCGGAGACGTAAAAGAACATTTCAGACGGTGCTTCAGAATCCGGAGCCATATAAAAGACAAAATCCAATCCAGCCAAGTTTAAATGCTGTTGATTCTCTTTAATGAGATCAGTAGGGGGAATAAGCGATACAGTTCCTGAAGAAGTTGTCATTCCTAAACCTGCACCTACTTGTCCAGTGGGGGACATGGGCAGTAAGTTACCATACATGTAACTTGCTCTTCGGCTCATCGCGTTACCTGCCATCACGTTTTCAGCGACCGCACTTTCCGTAAAGCCAACTGGGGCTACAATTTTCACTTTGCCGGCCTTAACATCTTCCTCTGTAACTACCCCGCGAACGCCACCATAGTGGTCAACATGGCTATGCGTATAAATGACTGCAACAATAGGCTTTGGGGGACGATGTTTAAAATATAAATCAAGAGAGGCTTTTGCTGTTTCTGTGGAAATTAAGGGGTCCATGATCACAAGGCCTTGTGGCCCTTCAATAAAGGTGATGTTGGACAAATCGGCTGTACGTACTTGATAAATGTGCTCACTAACTTTAAATAGTCCTCCCTTTTTAACTAACTGCGATTGGCGCCATAAGCTAGGGTTGACTGTATCTGGTGATGCACTGCCATCTTTAATAAAGGAAAACTTGCCTAAGTCCCATACAACATTCCCTTCTGCATTTTTAATCACCCCCTCATCAGGTAAGGGAGCAATGAATCCTTTAGATGCATTAGCAAATGATTCTTTATCATTAAATGGAAGTTCTTTTAACAGTTCATTATTTATGCTTTTGGTTGCAGAGGCCGCATCTTTAGGAGACTCAGCTGCATAGGAGGTATTCAAAAGTATTGGTGATGCAGCAAGCATACTTAAAGCTAATGTTTTTATTTTCATATCAGTCCTTTGACTTAAAATTAGTTCCTGTACTCCATATTAGCCGGTGAGTGTATAAATTTCTATTTAATAATTAATTATTTTAGCGGAGGAGAAAGGCAATTTATCCTGGCTTCACAATTTTATGAAAAGGGGCAATTTTAACATTTTAATGCTTATAAATCCCCATAACTGTTGGTTAGGGCATATACTTAATATATCCGCAGGAAAATGGGGGCGCTATGCTAGCTAGACTAATTGGAATAGTGCGGGGACCTGAGTTACCAGCTAAAAAACCAATGCCATTAATTGCTCCGTTTGATGCAGGCAGATTGCCAGCGGACGAGATGATTCAATTTACGAAGTCCTTAAATACGCTAATAAATCAGTACAATAAAGACATACCCGATCCTGCAAAGAAAGAAATTTTGCAGCAAATACAGGACAAGATACAAGAAGTCGAATATAAATATAAACCTAGACATTTGGCAGCATCTCCGGGTTATCAAGAGGCCCAAGCTGTACTTTTTAATGAAATAAAGTATCAATACGCCAGTTTAGGTACTCCCTCGTTAATTAAGGATCCCAGAAACTCATCCCCTCTATCCGAAGTGATTGCCAATATGGCTCCTGAGAAAGCTGATAAACTTTTAGGGATTTTAGTCAAAGGTAAAAATCCTGCGTTAGATGACGAACTTAGAAGTTTATATGATGTTACTGATGAACGTGTGGAAGCCAAAAATTTTCGTAAGTTTTTACGTGGGCATGAGATTAGTTATTTAGGTGGCGGAAACTCTAAGAATTTTAAAGTTGTGGATCTTGATAATGGTCAAGAGGCGGTTTTAAAAATTGACTGCCGTCTTGATATGCCCAGAAATGTTGAGTCACATCTTCGCGAAAAAATGCCGGATAGTTTTGCACCAATTGCAGCTGAACGACAAGTATGCTGTCGCAATGAAAAGGGTGAATCAATATCTCGAACAATGTTAGTGACTGATTTTTGTAAAGGCGGTAGTGTTAACGAACACCGGAGTAATTTAACCACTAAAACAGAGTTATTAAAAAGTACAGGCCAGATTTTTGAACAAATGGCGGGTACTCTTCTGAATATTCAAGAAGCAGGATGTATGTTCCCTGATGCCAAAATTACAAACTGGCTAGTTGATGCAAGCGGAAAAGTTCAACTTGCTGATACTAAAAGTTTTCTTTTTACTGACGCTAATCAACAATATAGAGAAGGGTTACCTGGAAATAAATACTGTGGGATGCTTCGCACTTCTGGTTTTACTCCTCCTGAGCTTAATGATGCAACAATGAGTGCTGATGCAGTGCATGCATATATATTGGGTAAAAACTTGTATTATTATGCTTCAGGAAAGCTTGGTCAAGGAGATGATGCCGCAGATTTTAAATTTGATAGCGTTGGATTTGAAGGCCCGGTTGGAAAAGAATATAAAGAAATTATTCAAGGTTTAGTAAGACCCGAACCTCAAGAGCGCATGAAAGTAAGGGAGGCTCTGGATCGCCTGTTTATGATAAATCATCCTGAATTTAAAGCAGTCTTTGCTGAGCTCCAGGCATTGAAATTTGGTGAAAATGATGAAAAAATGAACGAGTTTATTCGTAATAAGCAAAATCAAATCAATAATACTCCTCTTGAGGGTCGCCCAGCAATTTTAGCTGAGTTACAACAAACAATCGTTACATTAAAGGCAGATAAAGCAGTCGAAGGAGTAAAGAGTACAATTCAAGACCTTAGAGACCGTGCAGGCATTTTTACTGTAGGAATGAATGCTAAAGCGGAGCGAATTGAGTCTGCTATGGGGAAATTGTCTATTGAAGAGCGTTGTAACTTTTTAGGTTCAGCTAAGGCAGAACCTGTGATGCAGGCGCTTGCATCACATCGTCATTGGGGTAAAGGAGGCCAAGTCAATTTAACCGCAGATGGAAAAATTGATGTGGAAAAGTCAGCGCAAAGTTTTAAAGATTTTAAAGCTAAGTTTATAGATCAGGTTGGGGAGGCAAAAGCTCCTAAAGAAGAAGAGCCCGGTAATGAGGAAGTACATGGGCTAAAAATTTAATTATAGGAAGTGAAAAAATGAATTTTAATACACTATGTGACGAATTAGGCATGAATGACCATCAACCCATAAGTGAAAAACTGGGATTGCTAAAGGCATGGTTTCAAAAAACCGTATCTACTGATATACAATTTTCAGGAGATGAGAAGGAGCAATATCAACAATATGAAGAAGCAACTGTAATTTATTTAACTCTCATTCTTCCTAAAATGCATTCTGATATGGAAAAACCCAATTCAGATCTTGAGGGAGAAAGTTTAATTGCTGCAGTGGTTATAATGGGGTTTGATCAAGTATTACGTTCATTAAACCCTACTCAAAATATAGTAAATATTCCTAATAAAAATGGCTTAACTTTGCTTCATTCGGCAGCCGGCCATGGTTATTTAAACACGACCCAAATCTTGCTCAATCTTGGGGCGGACTCCTGCGCATTAAATAATCAGAAACAGTACCCAATTTTTAGCGCTTTATTTATGCCCATATTGGATGAGGATCTACCGAAACTAAAAATGAATAAAATAGCTATTTTTAAGCTGTTAAAGGATAAAGGAAATCAAGTATTAGAACATCAAGACAGTAACGGGGACACAGTGCTGCATCGCATGGCCTTGCATGGCTTTAATGACTTAATTGATGAAACATTAATTTCTAATCCACGCCTTGCATCTATGAAAAACAATAATACCCAATATCCAATACATACCGCTATTTTAAATGGCCAAGAGAAGGCCGTTTCTTCTTTGCTAAACGAAAATAGTGCAGACTTGGCGGATAGTAATGGTTGGAAACCACTTCATTTTGCTGCTCGTCAAACAAATAATATGATCTTGGAGGAATGTTTGAGATATCCAAATCATTTAAATGAGCCAGATATTCACCGTAGAACACCAGTAATGCTGGCTGCCGAGCTTGGCAATATAGAGGCCGTGGCCACACTGATTAGCCATGGAGCGAAAATAGATCTAGTGGATGACCAGGGATTCACTGTGCTACATCATGCAGTTAAATCAGGTAATCCCGAGTTAGTACAGTGGTTACTTGAAAACGCAAAGCTTGATGTTAATGCCAGAGATGAGCAAAATCATACCCCATTGTCACTTAGTGAAACGGTTGTTAATGAATCCGAGCATATGAAAGATATCGGTAATTTATTAGTACAGCACGGGGCAATTGCAGCCTCCATGACTTATCATTAACGCGTAATAGTAGTGTATACCGTATACATACGGTACTGCACTGCATCTTTTTGATATCAGAATGCTATCCAAAAAAATGCAGGTGCAATAATGACCCATTCCGGGGCGAAGCTCTTCAAAAGCACCGGGGAAGATTACATCACCTTGCACAAAGAAGGTTTAACTTCTGTGAAGTCAGTATCCTGAAGATTGGGATTATGGTTTTTAGCCATCTCAGGTATATAACTCCTTAATATGGAGGTAATCTGTTCTGGGAAAATAAGGACGCATGAAGAAGTGTGTCCTGACAATTCTCTCTTAGAATAGTTCAGTTTCTGACTATCAACCCAATTATTGTACTGTACCGAATCATCAATTTCTGCTTTTTCAGGCATATCAGTAAAGGTTGCTGTAACTTCTGCGACTAAACCATAATGTCCAGCAACTTTAGGAACATGAGGGGAGTGAAAAAAGGTCTTAGCAAGGTCTTGTGCTTCCTCTAAAGATGTAAACAAGTAAACTTTTGGATATGTTTTTATATCATTTAAAAGCTCATTTTGCGTCGGGTTGGCTGTATCTTCAGGAATAAAACTAGTTTTGATGTGTTTACGTATTACGGTAAAAAAAGCATTTTTTGTTTCTCCAAAATCCAAAATGAAGAATAATTATATCGATTTGCACTCAATGTCTATACCGTATTTTTTACGGTATAGCTATTTTACATTGAACTGATTGCATAGAGCAGAATAGTTCAATTATGGGGCTGTATTCCTTTTTTTCGGAAAGCCGTCGAAACTCAGAATCATCCTGGAGCTCTGTCATCGTACTTTGTGAAATGGTTTCTCTATTCATGGCATATAACAATTGTTGAAACGCTAAGTGTGGTAGTGGCTCTTCGTGAAAAAAATTTATTTTAGTGGGCATACGTTCCGTAATTCTCTTTGTCAAAAATGCGAAGATTTCCAGGATATTCTGCGCATGTTGATTTTGAGTTTCACTCAAAGATAAAGGCGAGGTGGTATAGGGCGTATACGTTGGTGGAGCTAAAATTAAGTCCATGAGCTCGTTTGTTAACAGATGAATATTTTTGTCATTGATTAAGGAAATACTCCGAACAATTGAGGTGAAGTCGCATCCAACCATTTCTCCATAATTTATTATGTTTTGCCAATTCTGCTCAGAAAAATGGAAGTTAATTTTTTTAAAATGCGCTAAAAACATAAAAAATGTCGGGCTGTTTAAGAATGGCTGAAATGGTTCTAAGGAGGTTCGTACAGGTTTAGCAGGTGTGCAACTTAAATCCACCGTACTTAAAAAGATAGGCACGATTTCATCAAGGATGCTCTCAATGCGTTCTTTCGGAAGCTGTTTTTTGACGTCTCTTCCCACGAGAGGGAGGGCTTGTTCGACTAGGTAACTTGTTCTGATGTATTCCGGAATAGATGGTTCCTCAATGCTCGGATAGCTCTCTATTTCTTCCTTGATCTCAGCAATAGCTTGTTGGAAAAAAGCATCGCCGTGCTGCCTAACAATATTTTTTAATATGGTGGTTAATTGACGGTGACAGTGTTGAATAAGCAATAAAATCAATTCTGTATTGACCGTTATTTCTTGTTCCAATAAGAAATTAATTGCTGAAATAGATTCGTGCACACCGTAGTTAAGCGAGTGCTCCGCTACTAAATTTAATAGGTCAGCTAAATGGATAACAGAGCCAGGGGGTGGTTTAATAGTTAGTCGAGCCGTTATTTGCTCTAATAAATTACTTAGATTGATTTGATAATTGGTTTCAATAAATGCCTGACTGGGGTTCAGCGAATGAATAGCCATGATTAATAAATCAATATTTCGATTGTGGCGATAGCGTTCTTGTTTTGAGTTTCCGAAAGGATAAGTAATTCTATTGCGGATATAGGACCATACATTTATTTTTTCACTACTATTCGGTGGCACAGCGAAGTCGTTCATTTTTTCGAAGAGATAAGAAAGTATCGCACTACTATTAATCTCAAGGTTTTTATTGGCTGCCAAGTTTTTTAATGCAGGACACAATTCTTTGGCTAGGAAGTCAAGGGCGCTGGGTTCAAATTGGCATAGTGCCATAAAGTGGTAATAGGAATCGTGCATCGCAACGCTAAGCTTAGAGCTTTGGGTGTGATGTACGGATGCCAAGTTATTCTGTATCCAGGTTGAATAGATGTTGATCGGATGACAAAGGTACTGATGGAAATCTCTATGAAGCGTTTCCACGCTAATTTGGCCAAAAATGGGCTCCATTGTCACTTGATGGCTTGGGTTGCACTCTTGAGCCAATGCATGGATAAAACTAATGGATGGTACTATGTGTGTCTCATTAAAAGGGGTTGCTGTATGCACATCGATAAATCCACCTGGCCTTATCATGTTATAAAGCAGAGGATCCTCATGACGGGTGGTCGATACTCTAACAAAAATGCGATTAATACCTGATAGTGAGCCAATTATTTGCTCTAGCCTATCTATGGCTACCATCGGAAAGTCTGCGTGCAATTGTTTAATATAGTCTTGAATCAGGGCTTCGTTTTCAGAATCCTGGGCATTATAGAGGGTAATTTTTTCGGGGTGGCTTTGTAAGGCTGCATGAATAAAATAACTTTGCAAAAAATCATCTTTATCAAGAAAAGGCAGGTTATGCCCATCTCGTTTTCTTGTTTTTACGGTACTTAAAAATCCAGATAAATCAACCTCGGAACCGGGGTAGGCAAGTTGGTCATTAAGATAGAGATGGGAGAGATAGGCATAAGTCAAATACAGCTCATACTGATTGCATGGTTCTGTAGTATGATTTTCTGCTTGGAAAAACGGGTGGTCGAAGTCGGCTCGATTTATTGAGCGTATCAACTCGATTATGTCTGGATGTTGCCTGACATCTAATTCATTGATTGTTTTAGTAAGAAGGCTGTTTTTAATATACCTAACTAACATTGTGCACCCCGAACGCCATTCTTCTATTATGTATGTATTAAAAATATTATCGTACAATAATTGGACATGGCTCGCAAGAGGCCCTACGTAATGATTGCGATCATGGTGATGAATAAATAGCTAATCTGAATAAATTTAAGGCGATTGCTCATTCAGTAGGACTTAGGCTTGAAAAAATATTCGTAAATTGCCCCAGCTCGTCACAATTACCGATAGCTATTACAAAATCATCGGATATGAAGATATCTTTATTTAAAATAGGCTGGGCTTTCTCTATGTAGTTGGTGTCTTTAGTACTTAATAAGGTTAGATGGGGATCATAGGGACGAAGTGAATTAATATGTATTATTGAATTTAATTGATGTTGGAGCTCGTGTAATTCTTTTATTTTAGTAGGTAATAGGGATATCCAATAATTGTTATTATCAAATGTTAAACAGCTAAATTTTTTAAATGTTAAATTTACAGTGGTAACCTGAATTCTCTCTATAACTGTTTCCCATAGCTTTTCTAGCTTATTTTCCTCGAACCAAAATTGAGCAATCGTAACATGAGGAATTGAGTTTATACCTAATTTATAGTCTTTTTCTAAAGAGATTTGCTGTGATAAAGCAATAAATGCATCGGAATTTTTTATAGGTAATAAGGCTACACAATATCGGTTCATTATAGACTCAAGACAGCACAGGCTAACAGATATATTACGTAAAGAAATTACCAAAATCTACGATATAAACTTTTTGCCCAATCTTGCTTTTTAGTTCGCTAACCAGGGCGGCTGCAATCATATTTGTCTCTCCTTAGTATTTGTGATATATAACTTTTTACCTTATTTTATAGGAAGATTTAAATGCAAGGAAAAGATGAATTACCCTTAACACTACGTACTACTCTAAGCACTCCCCCGGCGCCTCCAAATACGCCAATCAATCATACGTTGGTAGAGCCTCAAGCAACTACCGGACCTAAATTAATACGCCCCGAAGAGATGAAATATTATGCGAACCCAACTGGCAGTGTATTCTTTAAGGTGCCACGGGAGCTAAGACCCGATAATGATGAATTAGATAGTGATTCTGATCTTGATTTCACGATTTAATTGCCTTTGTAAAAAAGACAATCCCCCAACTAAGTAGCTAAGCTGGCTTTATCTCGGCTTAGTTACTCTTTTTAAAGCCCACATTATCATTTATAAAAAGCATTTTCTTAAGCACGTAAGCGCCTTTATATTAAGTTAGGCATAAATTTTTCTACTTACACTATACTTAAACAAAACAAAGAGAGTGCTAAATGAAACAGAAAACAGAGCAAGAATGGGCCTTCTTGGGGGCCGGCAATTACAATGACGTATATAAAAGTGCAGATGGCAAATGCATACTTAAAGTTCAAAAGAATGTTGATGCCACCACCGATAGCCCTGAGCGCTCTGCACGGTTATGGAACCTAATTAATCCAAATTTACCACCAGCAACTATTATTGAATCAGAACATGGACTTGGTTGGGTTTGTCCCTATATTGAGGGTGAACAAGCATCAGACGCAGAAATAAGCTTAGGATTACTCGATGTATATAACAAAACAGGACGTATCGTTGTTGATGCGACAGCACCTAAAAATTTCCTTAAAACCCCATCAGGTGACATTGTGTGCATTGACATTGGCATGGCATTACGCCTAGAAAATAGCGACCCTCAATTATCACCTCAACGACTGATGGATAAAGAGCAGCATAGTATCATCAGTGAGCAGGCCTGGAACAAATACAAAGGGAGCTATGAAAAGTTTTTTAAAGGCCAACAATTTCCTTATCCTCAAGCAACAGATACAGTAAAAGCATTGTTATATATTAAAGAACATCGGCCTGATATAGTCGATGTGAGTTTTTTAAAAGGAAAACCAGAGGAGCTTGCGCAATTAGCAAAAGCATTTGATGAGCAAAAAGACAATGAACGTTTTGCACGGAGTTTAGGAGAGAACGCTCATCTAATGGTTAATTTTACTCAAAATGAACAAAAGGAAAAAGCGCATGCTCTTTTAAGTGCTGAAAAATCGCCTAATCTTGATAGTGCTAAAGAAAGCTGTATTAAAGAGTTAGAACGGTATATTAATTCACGGGGAAAAATTCATGAGGGTAAGTTTAGCCCATCTTTTATAACTAAAGTGTTTAGAGACGCAGAATTAACCGCTTATAAAGTTACCGCAACGCAAGAATTGATTGAACATATTAGGAATGCCAGTTCGTTAGAAGACCTACGTGGCCTGGTAGAAAACACTTATACCTCCGATCCTAAACTATCTAAAGCAACGTTCTTTTCCAGTGACCTCGAGCGAAGTATGGCGAAATGTATCTCTATAGCCGACTCTGTACTTAAAGCAGAACCTCAGTCAGAATTAACTGCCCAAAAGCACTAAAACGCATTCGAGCTGGGGGGCTTCCTATAATGAATCGGCACCAACCCCTTTATCCTTTAACTGGACCCTACCAGAATCTAGTGCTCTGCCATATTAATATGGCTTCCTCCATCGATAAATAGAATATCTCCAGTGATAAAGTCAGCATCTGCCAGATACAATACGGCCTTGGCAACATCTTCTGGTGTTCCCCAACGTTTTAGCAAGGTACGCTCTGCTGATTTTTGTTGTTGCTCAACAGAGTATTGTTCTGGGGCTAACACGGGGCCTGGGGCAATGGCATTTACACGAATATGAGGGCCTAACTCAACGGCTAAGTATTGAGTCATACTGGCTAAGGCCGCCTTAGACACTCCATGAAACATCATGTTTTTGCGTGGATAAAAAGCAAATAAATCAATAATGTTGATGATGCAACCACTTTCTTGTTCCAGCATCATTTTGGCGGCTTCATTAGCACAATACAAACTACCATAAACAGCAACTTCAAATGAATCAAATAAAGGTTGAAAATCCTCGCAGGGAAAAGAATGACTTTTATATAACGAGGCGCTATTTACTAATAAATCAATATGCCCAAAATGCTCTTTAATTTGAGTAAACATTTCTTTTACTTCGTGCTGGGACTGAATATTTGCTTTAATGACTAAACATCGCTGCGAGCATTGTTCTACTATTTGTTTTACCTCCAGTGCTTCTTCATCAGAAGCATGGTGGTTAATTACTATGTCGAACCCATTTTGCGCTAATTTTTCAACAATACTTCGCCCAACCCGTTTGGCACCCCCAGTAACGAGCGCTACTTTAGTATTTGATTGCATACGACTATCCCTGACTTATTATAATAATGTTAATATGGGTCTAAATCTTTCACCGGCAGATGATTTAGCTAGAAAATAGTAATTCAAACAGACAACGTTTTTCGCGTTGTCGCGCATCTAAACCTAACTGTTGTTCAAATTGTTTTATATGCTTTAAGGCTTGTGTTTTGGATTTTTTAACACTCTCAATTTCTAAAGCAAACAATTCTCTGTCTTGAGAAACTGCTTGATATAAAATTACTTCAGCTTCAGGAAAAAGAAATACTTGTAGATATTTCATTAGCTTATATTCTTTGTATTGATTAAAGGCGCATAAGAATCTCTCTACGGCTTGGAGTTGATCACCTTTTTCCTGAGCTAAAGGAATATCAATTTCAATTCGCGCCTCAGTATCTTGTCCGGGATAAAATGATTTTAAGGTGAGGCTTTGCTTATCTTTATCCACTTTATGACGAACAATAAAGTTTTTTAAACCATCGACAAGAAAATAACGTTCCGCAACTTCAACTTTATAATCTTGCAAAGGATAAAGCTGCATAATTGCGGCTTCTGTTTCTTGAAAACTTTGTCGGTCATCAAAACAAAATTTATGTTCTACTTCAACAAACTTAACCATATTTATTTCAACTCTTGTGGTAAGTTATAATTAAGTATTAAAGGGAGATAGCTATTTTTCAAGTCTTAACTTAAGGAAAAGTCTGGCTGCAAACCTCGTTCCTTAAGAAACACCAACATGACAGCTTAAACCCCCATCAATGGTAAAGCTTGCGCCATTAATAAAAGCAGCTTCATCACTAATTAAATACCCCACCAATGCGGCAATTTCCTGCGGTTCAGCAATTCGCTTTGCCGGTGTTAAATTAATTACTTTTTGCATATGATCATTAACCGATGCATCCTGCACTCCCATCCGTGTATTTACATAACCGGGGCAAATAGCATTGCAATTAATACCAAATTCACCCCACTCCGCAGCAATAGCCTTGGTATAGCCAATAACCCCATGCTTGCTTGCTACATAAGTAGAGGATAGGGCCGCTCCAAATAGGCCTTGGATGGAGGCGATGTTTACAATTCTGCCGTAGGCTTGTTTTTTCATTTCCGGCAATAAGGCTCTGGCAAAATAAAAAATACTTTTTAAATTAGTATTTATCACTTTATCCCACTCAGTATCAGTGACCTCATCAATAGTATGAAAAGGACCGCCAAATCCAGCATTATTAATCAGAATGGTAGGGGACTTCTCTTTGGGTATCTGCGTTAAAAGCTGGGCAACTTTGAGTCCATCACCGACATCACATTCATAGGTTGAAACAGTTTTCTGGTGTTCTTCTTGAAATTGTTTCGCAAGTTCTACAATAGGTTCCAAGTGCAGATCGAGTAAAATTAAATGATCTGTAACTGTAATCAGCTTATGTGCAATGGCCGCACCAATTCCAGCTCCGGCGCCAGTGATTAAGGCAATACGCGGGAAGGGGGGCTGTTTCATTATAAAACTCCTTTTTCTGGCAATATTTCAATCTCATTAACGGCAATTTCTAAAGGGAGTAAAGCCAGATAAGATAGATACTGAGCAACAATGTTTGGATCCAGCATATCTTCTTTGGCGAAGCCAGGCCTATCTCTCCAAATTTCAGTATAGGTGGCCCCTAAAGTGACATGACTCACACGAATATGGTGATTTTTTCCTTCTTCACCTAAATTGGTTGACAAGCCTTTTAAACCCCATTTGGAGGCTCCGTAAGCCAAGTTATTCGTTAATCCTACTTTATTAGCGATGGAGCCAATATTAATAATGCGTCCTCCGCCATGTTCTCTCATGATGCGGTACGCTTCTCTTGAGCATAAAAATGCCCCTGTTAAATTGGTTTTAATGATTAACTCCCACTCAGCAGTGCTAATGTCTTCCACAGCCTGAAATATTCCTAAGCCTGCATTATTAACCAGTACATCGAGGGGGCGATTTAGGGTGTTAATCCATGAAAATAACTGTAAAATTGAATCTTCTTGAGTTACATCCAGTTGTTGTAGATGGATTTCACCAGGAATAAGGCGTAACTCTTTGTGAAAATGGGCTTGTCTGGAGGTGACGATGACCGTAGCTTTTTGTTGAACCAATTGCTCCGCTAAAGCTCTGCCAAGACCCGCTTTTCCACCAGTAATCAGAATGAGTTTATTTGTATTTCCTTCCATGAATTCTTGCACCCTAACCCAAAAATGATGGGTTGTAATTACTTTTATCTAAAAACCTCTCCTACATAACAGTGTTTCTAGTTATGTAGGAGAGGTAATACAAGAAGTAGCATTTATCTTCTTATTAAGATTTGCTCATTAAATTCTTTTCTACGAGTTAAATCTGATTCTAAAACCCCCATAAAATGTGACGTTACCATGTATGGATTTTGTTTGTTCACACCACGTGCCACCATACATAAATGCTGTGATTCAATAATAACCCCCACACCTTTAGGGTTTAAATGGTTATATATTGCTTCGGCAATTTGCACAGTTAACTGTTCTTGGATCTGTAATCGTCGAGAGAAACACTCAACTATGCGGGCTAATTTAGATAAACCTACAACTTTAGTATCAGGAATATAGCCTATATGTACTCGGCCGAAAAAAGGCAACATATGATGTTCACACATAGAAAACATTTCTATATCGCGAAGTAATACTAATTGATTGTAATTTTTTTCATTTGAGAAGCATGTACCCAATACCTTCTCAGGATCGATAGAGTATCCCTCATATAATTCTGTCCAGCTTTCAACCACTCTTCTTGGCGTATCAATTAAACCTTCTCTTTCAGTATTTTCACCAATTAAACCTAACACTTGTTTAATGGCTTCAATAGCTTTTTCTTTTTCTGATTCCTGCTTTTTTTGGGATAAGTCAATTAGATATTTCGCAGCTTGCATTACTAGAACTCCTTAAATGATATTCCTTTAAAGTGTAGTTGATAAAATTAGAGTGCTTAGATATTGCACAAATATTATTAATTTAGTATCAGGGAATGTTTTTAAAAAATAAGACAACTTGCTTATTTTGGCACTTGTTTTTCTACGGCTGTCTATACTAGATAAAAAATGAGGGATAAAAAATGGTATCTTGGGAACTTGTTATAAATGTGGGTTTTTCTGTCTGTTTAATTGCTAATGCAGCCTTATACATTCCTCAAATATTTGTGCTTTTGAAAGCAAAAACTGCAGAAGGGCTCTCATTATGTACTTTTCTAGGTTTTAATATAATTCAATTATTTACCTTGTTACATGGCTGGATAATCAATGATTATATTTTGGTTTTCGGTTGTGTCGTGAGTTTAATAACCTGCGGAACAGTATCCTGGTTAATTGCTTATTATAAGTTTTTCCAAAAAAAGCCACTTGAAATAAAAAATGAGCTTAGCTAAAAAGTAAAAGCTCATTTTTTATCTTACCGATTACTTATTTATTTTTATAAAAGGCAGCATTTTTCTCAATACATCGTCTTTTACAATAAAATGATGATGTAAGGCTGCCGCTACATGTAACCCAATTAACACGGCAAAAACATAGCCTAATATGGAATGGGCCTGAAAATATAAATCCGCCATGTATGGGTTAGGCGAGATTAAATTGGGCAAGTCAAATAAGCCAAAAAAGCTAACTGCTCGTCCATCGGCCGCAGACATTAAATAGCCTAATACAGGCATAGCCAATAGCAAAATAAACAAGAAATAATGAACGATTTTTGCCAGAATATACTTCCAATAAGGCTGAGAGGGGTCGGACGGTCGAAGAGTTACCATTCGCCACAGCATAAATAATAGGGCGAGAACCAAAATGGTTACACCAAGTGATTTATGCAATAGCACGTATTGAGTTTTTATGGTGTCGCTTATTGAAATAAAATTAGGTGACCAAACCCAATAAAACTGAGCACAGACTAATAAAGCGATAGCCCAGTGGAAGAGCTTCGACACACTTCCAAATGCATTTAGCGTATTTTTTAGCATAACAATTTCCCTAAACTAAATTCGTATTAATACATCTTTGTATAAAAATAGCTCTTCTTAGTTTAACAAAAAATAAGGTGATTTGCTAAGCGTGTGTTTGCATCTATTTATTTACACAGAGCGGCCAAGTGATGGCACTCTAACATCTAAATAATTAAAACCTTTGTCCCAGGATTAGATTTGACCCACTTAGCTACATATTCAATGTAGTTATTCTTACCCACAGCAACACAACCCCGCGTTGAGCCCGGTAAGTTACTTAACCAACTTAACACATTACCTGACTGAGTTGGTCCATGTATTCCAACATCTCTACCTGTATATCCCGCAGCGACTTGTTTGGAGGTTGGATACATAATGGGAATGAAGACTTTAAATTGTTTGGATTTTCGGGGATAAGCTAAGTTATATAGACCCACAGGTGTTTTATTATCACCGGCTTTCTTTTTACCCACGCCATTGTTTCCCAGAGCGACTTTAAATGACTTAACTACAGTGCCTTGTTTACATATGTTTAAGGTCCGTTTTTTAGTATGTACATTGATTCCGTTGGCTAAAGGACAGGTTCCATTAGCGAACAATGAGAGAGGGAAAAAAAGAGAAATAATTAACAAAATTGTTTTAATTTTCATATAAATAAATTAATATTGTCGAAGTTGGGTAATAATTATCCCATAGTATTCTCTTTATGCATAGAGATTGCTGGTTAAATCTTCCACATACAGTCATATCGGAGAAGTGCACGTTAATTTAACTAGATGATTTAAATTGATTTTTCACGCTCTCTTGCGTCCCTGATACGATTATTAAACCCATACAATGACGGCATACCCATGAAAGAAAAGAAATTGTATCGCAAGATCTACCTCCGATGTATTACACACCGAATACTTTGTCCTGTGATTTTCTTACCTCAATCTAAACGGCTTTTACCTTAGCTCAATCGCAAAGAGAGTATTCATGGGTAAAGCTCAGGAGCTTCGGCATTTAGAATCATTAACTAATTTATAATTAATTCAAAACCGAATTTGTGGTAAATTGCACGGCAAAGATATTTGATTAACTCAATTAGGAGAATAGATTGAGCTTCAAATTAGCAGTCGATACGCTATGGAAATCTAAAAAACGGCAAAGAAATCTATCTATTTTAATGATGATTTCATTAGCATTAATGGTGAGCTTTTATTTGTTTCATCGCCCTGCCTCTATTCCCGAAAAATCGCTTAAAGTTGTTGAAACAACGCGAGTTAAGCCAACGTCGCTTAAAAAAACCATTAAACTTATCGGTACGATACACCCCAAACACGCTACTTTATTAACAGCAAAAGCGCCTGGTTTGTTCGAGGCAAATTGTTCGTCCGGCCAATCGGTTAAAAAAGGTGATTTAATTGCTCGAATTATTAACCCTGAAGTTGAGAAAAACTACCAGTTATCAAAAGATGCAGCGGCAATTTCAGAAGCTCATTATAATCGATTCCTGCAGTTGAAAGGTAAAGGATTTGTCAGCATAAGAGAGCTTGAAGAAAAAAAACAACAATGGATCAATGCGCAAAAAGAAGCGGCTAAAACGAAAATCGAAGTAGAGAATTTACACTTTTACTCCCCATTTGATGGAATCGTGAGCACCTTTAAAATCAGAGAGGGTTCACAAGTTAAAACAGGGGATGTGGTTGTTACTGTTTATGATCCTTTAAATATCGCGGTTGACCTGGATATCCCCTGCCATTACCTCCATCAAATTAAAGAAAAGCAAATCGTTTATATTAATAAGCACAAGTACCATTTATCTCATTTGCAGCAAATGATGGATGGTGATACGCAGATGTGTCCAGCAGAGGTTGATATTCAGTGTGATGATTGCATTATTGGCGACACTATTTATGCACAACTCCTTATTCAGGAAAAGAAACAGGCATTAGTGGTGCCGGTTCAGGCATTATTTCTCAAAGAAGGGGGGCTTTCTCTTTACAAAGTCGTTAATAATCGTATTGAGTTAGTGAGCGTAAAATCGGGGATTAAAGAAAAAAATAGTGTAGAAATTATTTCCGGATTAAAACCAAATGATCAAGTGATTATCAAAAGTCCCGAGCGATTATCTCCAGGAATGGAAGTGTCGATTTATCAACCTAAGAATCAAGTTTCGGGATAAACTCAAATGAATGTGACCACCTATTTCTTAAAGCATCCGGTTATTGCCATTATTCTTAATCTTCTGATTGCGCTGGTTGGAGTACTTTGCTATCACTCCTTAGCAATTAGAGAATATCCAGCGATTAGTTTCCCAGTCATTACGGTAAACACAAGCTATGCGAATGCAAGTCCTCAACTGGTTGAATCTGCGGTAACTAATCCACTTGAAGAACAGCTGGCTGGAGTAGAAGGGGTCGAATTAATGAACTCTTATTCCAACACTGGTTTTTCTCATATTAAATTAGTTTTTCGCCCTGGAACGGTCATGGATAGGGCGCTCAATTCAACGCAAGAGGCAGTAGAATTAGCTCGTGTATTCTTACCTGAAAATGTAAGGGCTCCGAAAATTGAGCGTCAGAATCAGTCTGATGGTTTACCTTTTATTGGGATTTCTATTGAATCCCGCTCTTTAAGTTTTGGCGAGCTCACCCATTATGCTCAACTCAATTTGAAAAATGCTTTTCGTAGTGTGAATGGTGTTGCCTCAGTTGCAGTCTGGGGACGTCCTTATACTTATGAGATTAATTTAGACCCTAAGAAATTATATGCGTTTGGTATCAATGCGGATGAAGTGGCTAGTGCTATTGCTGCGAATCGTTTATCGCTTCCAGCAGGAAAATATCAGAATAAAATCCCAACCACCCTGGAGTTTGATTTAAAAACGGCTAAAGATTATGAAAATTTACTTATAAAAAAGGTAAACAATAATCCTGTTTTTCTTAAGTCATTGGCACAGGTGCGCTTAAAAACGGACGATAGCCAATTTCAAATTAAAGTTAATGGGCAGTCGGGCGTGGTTCTGTCCATTGAGCGTGCCAATGATGCTAATCCGCTTGAAGTCTCTCAAGCCATCCGCAAAGAACTTAAAGCATTAAAAAAGACCTTACCCGATGATATGAAGATAAGGGTCATTATTGATCAATCAGAATTTATCAGGGCTTCATTAAAAAATATTAAATCATCTATTTTCGAATCCATTCTCTTGGTGCTGGTGATTGTATTCCTGTTCTTAAGGAATATACGTTCCATCCTGATTCCTTTAGTCACAATACCCATTTCACTATTAGGCTCATTGCTCTTTTTAAAGCTGTGTGGTTTTAGTATCAATCAAATGACTCTGCTTGCGATGGTGCTTGCGGTTGGCTTAGTCGTGGACGATGCCATTATAATCCTGGAAAACATATGGCGCTATATTGAAGAGGGGCTTTCCCCCATGGAGGCTGCTCTAAAAGGGGCGAAGCAAATAAGTTTTGCGATTGTATCTATGACCTTCACTTTAGCTAGCGTCTATGCGCCTTTGGCATTTATTGATGGGATGATTGGGCAATTATTTATTGAATTTGCCGTGGCTTTGGCAGGAAGTGTATTTATTTCTGGTGTAATCGCACTGACATTATCTCCCTTAATGTGTTCCAGCCTGCTCACTAAAAATACCAACCAATTTTGGCCTAAAATTGATGTAATGCTTGATAAGCTTTCAACATCTTACATTAATGTCTTGTCTTCAACGCTCAGTAAAACAAAGTTAACTCTTTTCGTCGCTTTAATGACCGTAGGGATAAGCCTATTCTTTTATCAATTACTGCCTCGGGAAACTGCACCCAAAGAAGATCGTGGTTTAATCGGTGTTTATACACCACGCTCCATTGGTGAAAATGTTGATGACATGGATGCCAAGGGTAAACAAGTAGAACAGGTCATTGGAACGCTGCCTGAGACTAAAAATCAATTAGCTTTCTCTGGTGACTGGGGGAGTAATATTATTTTGCCCTTAAAACCTCATGCCAAGCGGCAGCGCTCAGCTACAGAAATTGTTGCGTCGTTGAGACCTCAAATGGCCACGCTACGTTCCACCGATGCTTCGGTATGGAGCTGGGATGATGGTTTACCCGGTACGGATACAGAAATGAATGGAAATGAGCTAGAGCTTGTTCTCTCGACCACGGAGAATTATGAGCAGTTGTATAATAAAGCGGAGCAGCTTAAAGCCTTACTTGCTCGTCATAAAGCATTCGAATCAGTTCGTCATAATTTACGCCTTGATTCCA
Organism: Legionella lytica; assembly: GCF_044626755.1. Taxonomy (GTDB): domain Bacteria; phylum Pseudomonadota; class Gammaproteobacteria; order Legionellales; family Legionellaceae; genus Legionella; species Legionella lytica_A. Next base: position 240,415 of record NZ_JBGORX010000001.1, read on the forward strand.
TGGGTTATGTTATAGAAGTCGATAAATCTAAATTAGCTAAACTAGGACTCACGCCCGCTCAAGTCGCGCGAACGACCGAGGTTTTTTTTAGTGGTGATAAATCCATCAATTTTCAGAAAGACAACGTGGTTTATAACTTAACTTTGCAAGGGAAGAGTAAGCCTTGGGATATCGATGAGCTGTACCTTACTACCCCATTAGGGCACAGAGTGTCTTTAGGTACTGTTGCTTCTATGAAAAACCACGCACAACCTGCTTCCTTAGAGCATGTGAATCAAATGAGGTCTACAAGCTTGCATGTGCAATTAGCACCGAAACAATCCTTTAAACAAGGAATGGATTCTCTTTGGAGCATTGCGAAAGCAAACCTACCCAGTCAATACAAATTGAGCTGGGCGGGGACTGCTAAAACTTATAATGAATCATCGCGGACGCTCTTGTTATTTTTATTATCAATTCTATTTATTTATTCTATTCTTTGCATCCAATTTGAAAATTTCGTTTATCCCTTAATTATCCTGGTCACCATTCCTCTGGCTTGTTCTGGAGCTTTAGTATTTGCTTATCTTTTTGGTCAATCCTTAAATATTTTCACCGAAGTAGGGCTTATCACATTAATTGGATTAATTACCAAACATGGAATTTTAATTGTTGAATTTGCAAATCAATTACAAAAAGAGGGCGTGTTGTTACTGGAAGCAATAAAGAAATCCTGTGCTCTGCGCTTACGCCCCATTCTAATGACAACAGGAGCCATGATATTTGGCGTGATCCCTCTAGTTTTATCTCATGATGCCGGTGCTGAAGCGCGCCGGGCAATTGGGATGATACTTTTAGGTGGTTTATCCTTAGGAACCTTATTTACTCTTTTTGTTTTACCAACCATTTATTATATGGTTTCAAGAGTCTTAAACAAACATCAATAAGGGACGCTATCTTTTTTCGTGCGACCTTAAGCTTTTTTTGCACATTTATATAAAGATAGTCCCATTAGGTCATGAGTTATGGGGCTCGGACAAGGAGTACAGGAGTAGAGGCAATACGCATCACGTGTTCTGCCACACTACCCAACAGAAAACGGCTAAATCCTTTTCGGCCATGAGTACCTAAAACCAATAAATCCGCAGGCCATTCCTTCGTCGCATCTACTATTACCTCAGCGACTCTTCCTCCCTGCAATTGCCCTAATTCAAGTAGCTCTGCTTCAACTGTAATCGCTACCCGAGCTGCGATAAATTGCTGCGCCTTATTTAAAATATCTTGTCCTTCAGTTCGGAGTACTTCTATATATGCAGAATAATCAAACCCTGGACCCCCATAATAAAGCAAAGACTCATCAACTACGTGGATAATTTTCAATTGGGCATTTTCGTTTTTTATTAATTTAATAACTTCTTCCATAGCGGAATTGGACGTGTCGCTACCATCAACTGCTAACATTATCTTTTTATAAAACATAATCATTCCTTATGCTTTGCATTAAAGTCATGCCATGTGATGAGTTTTTGATAATTTAATTTCTAGCATGGTAAAGTTTATGTGCTTTATGGAGAGGGCCTCCCAGTCGATGAATCCAACTCTTATTCATTGGTTTATTATAGCATCTCTAATGATAGTGACGGATTATTTTCATCAATTGTAAGCTGTGCCTATGGCCTAACAACATGACTTTAAAGCATAGCAGAAATAAATTTGAGTCATGGGCTCTTAAAGAATAATATAACTATTGCCACTTTGTTTTAAATATTCCGATATGTGTGGATTTTTTTACAAGGTTCATTATTACGAATTGCTCGTGGAAGCCAGAAATTTCATTTGCACATACAGTCCCTGGATTAAATGCATTAGTAGCATGATGAGGCATCGGGTTTAAGTTATATAAAGCCGTACGTACACAATCTGCAACAGGACAAAGCTATAGAGATAATAAACGCATTGAATTAATTGCAAGCATCTTAAGAGTGAAATAAAATGCCCTTTTTTTATTACCTATGGATTAGTTTATGTCAGTAAAAAAATGGGCACTGTCTTTAGCTTTGGGTTTTGCCACTTTAAGTAGTGCTTTCGCTGGGACGGAAGATTGGCAAGGCACTTTCACTGTGCAGGATAGTCAAGGTGAGCAACGCCAAGTGATTCACACACCGCAACGCGTACAATTTATGTTTTTTAGTGTTTCAAAATGCATGCATTTTCGTAAAGGATCTAAGATTAATGGTGTAGAGTTTACTCAGGATGTTGATCTTTGTACTAGCTTCGACATTCCTGGTTTCATGCTAGAAGTTCAAAAGCTGGGTACGATTGTCAATAAAGAAGTAGTGGTTGGCTCAACTTATCCTGCTTGAGGTATTTGGAATAAATCCCTGATATATCAATCAACGGAACACTCGATTGAAATGCAACAAGCAAATCAATCGAGGTGAAAAGTAAATCCCTGATTCCTATTTATTGCTTCCAAATGCTGTACCAGGAAGCCTACTTTCCGCTGTAGGTATATTAATAACTACAGAACTTAAAGGAAAGAAAGAGGTTTTTTTGTCAGAAATCGCTGCTGTCTCTCCTTTAGATGCAGCCAGTAGTGATTTTTCAGTTGCAGGTTACCAAAATCCTGGTAACTCAGATATTCAACTCCAGTTTCGCTTGCTAAACCTTTTAGGTAATTCTCCATCTCGCTTTGTTTAACGCTGGATCTTTAGCTGCCAACTCTGGTTAAAACGATAATACTGGGAATTTTGAAAGTATAATTAATATCTTAAATTATTAAAGTAGAAGTGCAAATTTAACCTAAAATAGAAGTAGGTCAATGATGTGGCTTGTTAGATTAAGTCAGTTGCAATTTTTGCTATGCTTAAAAGCATAGGTGCGTAAATTTTATATATTCAAAATAAGAAGTCTACTCTTAATGAGGGGCACGAACGATGAAAAAAGCCGTACTTTATTTCTTAGCCTTTATTGGCGTTTTGTTTTTATTGTTTCTCTCTTATCATTGGTTGTTCAGCATAACTGGGGCAACAATGTATGGTAGTGGCAGCATCTCATCTATTCCGGGCCCAGCGCCTGTAGCTGCATATGCTCGCATGGATAATGCCGCGATGAGCTCTGCACCGCAAATAAGCCCCTTATCGCCATCTGCGGAAAATGTAATGAGGCGGATGATTATTCGTAATGCCAATATTACCTTACAAGTGAGCGATATTAATCGGGCTATGGATGCCATTATAAAGCTGGCCAATACTTCCGGGGGATATGTTGTAAACTCAAATATTAGCCAGAATACAGGCAGTACTTCAGGCGAAATTAGTATTCGAGTTCCTGCAGAAGGCTTAAATAATGTATTAGGCCAATTAAAATCCTTAGCCACTCAGGTGACGCAAGAGACGATTAGTGGAGAGGATATCACGCAACAATACGTCAATTTACAAAGTCAGCTAGAAAATTTACAGAAATCCAAAAGTCAACTCGAAAAAATTATGCTTGGTGCAACAAAGACTGAGGACGTGCTTAAGGTACATCAGCAATTGACTGATACTCAAGGACAAATAGATGTTTTGGAAGGGCAAATAAAATATTACAAAGACTCAGTTGCCTTATCTTTGATAAGTATTACTTTGCACATGAGCCCCACGATACAAAATGACTATCAGTCACAATGGCGCATAGCTGAAGTATTTAAGAGTTCTTATGTGGATTTGATTAGTGGATTACGTAACTTCACTTATAGTTTGATTCAGTTTCTCGTTTATTTTCTCCCATTAGCCTTGTTATGGGGATTTGTTGGTTTGGTCGTTTATTGGGTCGTAAAAAAAATCTACAAATTATTGTAAATCCAATTAATATTTTGGAATCAAAGGGGTAGAGTCGTAGACCATTAGTGTTTGTATATCAGACAGCCCCCTTTGGGGCTGTTTCTAAGCCTTAGCCTGTTAGGATTTTACTTTTTCTTCGATACGTTGCCCAATTTCCTGGTCGATATTTTTCCAGTATTGAATGGCTCTTTCGAGTATTGGCGGCGTAACCCCATTTTGCAGATGACCAACGACGTTACTTACCAGTCTGCTTCGCTCTTCATCATTCATTACTTTGCGCACTAATGTATTCGCCTGTCCGTAGTCATCATCATCTTTACGCAACGTATATGCTTCACGGACCAAGTCCCCGTGAGCGTTCCATGTTGCTACTTCTGGATTAAGCGAACTATCAGCTACAGGGCCACCTTTAGTGTTCGGTGCATAAACAGGATCCGCAACATTTTCCATACGCATTGCACCATCCTTACTGTAGCTATGAACGGGGCATTGTGGTCTATTAACCGGTATCTGCTTATAGTTAACTCCCAGTCGTGCTCGGTGTGCATCAGCATATGAAAAGACTCTCGCAAGAAGCATTTTATCTGGACTAATGCCTGTTCCCGGAACCATATTATTTATCTCAAAGGCAGCTTGTTCCATTTCCGTGTGATTATCGGTTGGATTACGATTAAGAGTAAGTTTTCCAACTTTAATCAGGGGATAATCTGCATGGGGCCATACCTTGGTAAGATCAAATGGGTTATAGCGATAAGTTTCTGCTTCATGGAAGGGCATGATTTGCATGTGCAGCGTCCAGCTTGGATGCTCACCACGTTTGATTGCTTCAAATAGATCGCGGGTATGGTAGTCGCTATCTTTTCCGGCCAGATAATCGGCCTCATCTTGGGTGAGGTATTCAATACCTTGATCTGTTTTAAAGTGATATTTGACCCAGAATTTCTCTCCTTTGGTATTAACCCACATGTAGGTGTGGCTTGAAAAGCCATCCATCTGTCGCCAGCTTTTAGGAATCCCGCGATCACCCATTAGCCATGTCACTTGATGCGCTGATTCGGGAGACAGGGTCCAAAAGTCCCATTGCATGTCATGATCCCGTAAATTATTATCGGCACGGCGTTTTTGAGAGCGAATGAAATGCTGGAATTTCATGGGATCGCGAAGGAAAAAAACGGGAGTATTATTACCAACGAGGTCAAAGTTGCCTTCGGAAGTATAAAATTTTACGGCAAATCCGCGCGGATCCCGCCAGGTATCAGGGCTGCCACGCTCTCCGGCAACTGTTGAAAAACGCATGACTACATTGGTTTGTGCACCAGGCTGAAACACCGCCGCCTTAGTATACTTACTTACATCTTCGGTTACTTCAAAATGTCCGAATGCACCGCTTCCTTTCGCATGGGGTTGACGCTCAGGTATTCTTTCGCGGTTAAAATTAGCCATCTGTTCAATGAGGTAATGATCATGCAGCACTATAGGGCCATTCGGTCCAACGGTTAGTGAGTGTTCCGTACTAGGAACAGGTATACCTGCATCTGTCGTTACAAATTTTTGAGTTTGGTCTTTATCCGTCATGTTACTACCTCCCTTAATTGGCAATCCTTAAAATAAGCCCAAGTTGAGCTTAATTGGTATTGTTTAATCATATCGCTACAAGTCTATTTTATCTGTCTCATCAATGATAGATAAATTTCGGGGTGTGTCGAAAATCATTTTATATCAAGAGTCTAATCAATAGTGATATGCAAAATACTGAATGCCCCGCTTCCTCTATATCTACATCCCCGACTGGTTCGCGGGATCTAACATCTGTGTACAGAATGAGATCTCTGGATACCGCAGTCAAGCTGCGGTAATTCGGGAATATTGATTGGGTAATAAGGCCTTAAGGTAGGCGTTTATTAGGGCGGTGTAGCCATAGACGATAATTTCTCTTTATCTTCATTCGGTACTTCTAATGCATCGGCTCCCGTCGTTGTTGCTCTTAATTTTTGATAGGAAGGAGAGTCTAAAAGGAAAGTTTCTATTTGCGGATGGCCGCTAAAAAGAGCTGGTTCGTGAGGAAACAATAAAATATTATCCGATTGATAACTTTCCGGTAATTTTTTCTCTAATGGATGATTTACTGCTAGATGATTTACTGCGGTGCTCTTATTAGAAAGCTGGGAATAAAAACTGTTCGAAAGGACTCCGAATGAATCTTTTAAAAATTTAATATCTCAATGCTGATTCCCAAAATAGCGATGTGCCATGACTTGCTCTGATTGCTTCTGCCTGCTTAATATTTCCTTCTCTCGGTGATAATTTTCTTGAGCAAGCCATTTTAATTCCTCTTGTTCAGGAGTTGTAGGTTTTAGCTCTGAGGCATGAAGTTCATTCAATGGATGTGTCCCTAAAAGGAACTCTGCAATTTCCGATTGCATCCAGCGTTTCTGCCCTTCATAAATAAATACATTTTGTTGACTGCGTTTAAGAGCTACATAAAGAGTATTCAGTGTATTCCATTGTTCTATGGAATATTCTTGTTTTATATTAGGGTTTAATTGGGTGATTTCAGGAGCATGGCTAAAGGGATTCCACAAAATAACTGTACTTCATTAACGCATATTCTGCAAAAAAAACATAACGAGCAGCCACTGGTAGCGTGACTTCATGGCCAACACAGGATTTTTTGTACAACTCGATGTCTGCTGAGGCTAAGGCGCCTTGGCACATAATATTAATTCTAATTGATTGCTTATTATCACAAAATATTATGTTAGCATCGCTACTTTGGTACGATATTAAAAAGAAATTAATTTAAGGATAAATGATATGCGTTTAGGAGTTTCTGTTCTAAGTATCGCCGCGGCTTGCTTGTACTCTTCATATGCTTTAGCGGGGGAATCCGGTATATCCACGATGAATTGCGCGACTACGAGCTATCGCTCAGTGCTTTCTTTTTTTGGCGGCTATGCCAATATTAATGCAGGGGCCAGGGTATCCTACTTAGGAGGCGATGGTACGGCATATTCCTACCGAAGTTCAAAAGACGGTCAAAGCGATGGTTTTCTTGGTGGTTTTCTTGGTGTTGAACACCCTATCTCCTGGTATAATTTATTGGTGCAGGCAGGCCTAGAGTATAGTTATTTTGGTCCTGTGGGAGTCCAGGGACTTAATACCGTAAGTATGACTTCCGGGATATCCACCGTACATCGCTATCGCTATAATCTTGTCGCGCACCAATTTCTTGTGTCAGCAAAATTCTTAACCACTACTCATGGTCGCTATCATCCTTACGCCTTAGGCGGAATAGGGGCCGCAGTTACTAATATGGAGAATTTTCGAGTAACGCCCATTCAAGATGGTGGTATGACTACAGCCCCATCTTTCTCAGAAAATAATTCAACCCGATTTAGCTACAGTGTTGGTTTTGGTGTGGACGTAGATGTGAATCAATATACGCGTTTGGGATTAGGCTACCGGTTCAGTGGCTTAGGCGATGCTGCATTGAAAAGAGGGAAGATGTTAGCAAATAATCAAGTTGTTCCCGTACCATTTGCTCTTGGGGTTCATAATACCCATGCGAATCAATTAATGGCCCAACTTACTTTTGTAGTGTAGGGCTAACATACTGGGCCCCTGAATAGGTGGGGGCCGATTATAAGAATGCGATACTTATTCTTTGCTATCTCCTTAGCCTCTATCACTATAACCCTCCTAAGATCTTCACTATTCTGGGGTGGTGATTTTTTGTACTTTTTTAGCGTTACTCTCTCAAGTATAAAGTTCCAGTCATCGATTCTTGCTCCCTATTATAAGGGTGAAGTGGAAATTATTAGCTAAATGGTCAATTAGTGGCTGTTCTTAATATTGCGATAATGTTTATTATTTATACTCCGCTTCTTTTCAAGTTCCCTCGTTACGGTAACTTTAATAAAAACAATATGTTTTCCTACGAACTAGCAGAGTATTAGAGATGAAAGAAAGTACCAATCCATTATATCGACTTCTTAATGAGAAACAGCAAGCGTTTATGAAAGGATTCCGGGTTCAGTCAAAAAACTCGTTAGACTACGGACCTTATCACATGTTGGATTTTGCTGTAACTCGAAATAAAGTTAGAACTGCTCTCGGTGAGTTTACTCCCGTTGATGCTCATATTTCTATTTATGAGGAAGATAAAAGAGAAGTGGGACATTCTGCATTTCATTTAACTGCAAACTTAGAGAATAATGTGGGGGATGAGTATTGCGCTCACATCTATTATAGCCAATCTGGGGATTATATTTTTCATTCCTTCCGGGATGGTCAGAATAAATTCTACGAATTAAAAGCCGTAGAAGGATTATTAAGTTTTGACAAAAACAATATTCAACAGTTTCTAAGTACCCTTAAAGAACTGCAGCGAGAATACCACAACAAGTATAGTACTCTCGTTAATACAGCCAATAACCTTAGTAAGTCACTTGAAAGTAATGTTCCAAACAAAAAAACATTGGAGCGTTATAAAGACAGTGTAAGTGACTTGATTCAGTTTATTAACAGTGGCACCTTCTTTAATCAAGATCACTTAGCGAGTATAAAAATACATGAGGATTTGCTTGAAGAGGCGCAACTAAAAATAAACTCTCTTCACACTGCTGCGCGCAACAAAGCCGTTCCAGTTATTAAGGAAACTCCTGTTCAAGAGCCTAGTTTACCAGCGGCAAGCAAGTCGGTGGAAACGGAATCTACTTCCAGGAAAATAGATGAGCTGAATAAAAAAATCGTCGCCTTGAGTCAAAAGAGGAAAAGCAGAACACCGAGCTTAATCCTGCAGGAGAATGATTTATATAAGCAAAAGTTAACTCTTCTCCAAAAAAGTGACAGTTCTTCATCCAAGAAAAGCGCTAAAAAAACAAATCACCAAGATACTGATAATGAATTTATGATGACTTTGAATAAAGTGACTGAATTACAAGAAGAAATTAATCGTTGTATTCTTGATATATTGAAAGATAATAAACGATATAGTGCAGATACAAAGGCATTACATAGTCTCATATCATCATGTTCTATTAAAACGAATGTAGTACTGCAAACTGTGGTGGAATGCAACCGCGGAGCCACTTTCGAATATTTAGTTGCACAGCGTAAAGATATTGATGTGAATGCTGTAAGCGCGAGTAATGCATCTATGCTGGAAATCGCCTATAAAAAGCATCATTTTGAGATGTTTAAACAGCTTTTACAAAATAAAGCATCTCCAGATGTTATTTGTAGCAACAAAAACTCTCTTCTTTATTGCGCATGTGAAGAGGGACGTTTCAAGGAAATGGAACTATTATTAGAAGCGGGAGCGAATCCATTACTAATGAATGCCGATGGATTTAATCCTTTTGGCGCTCTGGTATTTAAGCAACCTCAAATTGACCTATTAGCACTCTTTTTACGACATGCCCCAGATGCTCTCAACCAAAAACAAGGCAAAAAAAATCAAAAGCGCAGTCCTCTTGCTTCTGCCTGTGAGGCACAATGGGATGCAGGGGTTTCATTTTTCTTAGACCATAGTGCTGATTCAAATATAAAAGGCGATGATGGACTTACTGCCTTGGGCGTTTGCGTAGCTAATAATAACTTGAAGTTATTTAAAATGATTCTTGAAAAATCAAAGATATCACTTACCGAAAGCTTGCACAATGCCTTAGATACCGCTGTGTTTCTTAAACAAAAGAAAGATCAAAATACGGAGCCTTTTATTGAGGAAATTCGTCGTTATAACGACACCCGACAATTGGAAACACAGGTTCCTGAATTTATGGATGCCGCTAGCCGAATAGGTAAAATGGAGCAATCCAAAGCACCTAATAGCCTCTATAGCTTTTTCCAGAGCATGAGTAAATACAATAAAATACTGGATAATGAGAGCTTGTTCTCTTTATCAAAACAATAGAAAATTTTGTAAAACGTATAGGTTGGTCCGTGCCTAACATTGAGTTGTGTATGGTCCAATCTATCTTATGGATATAAAGTCATTAAGTTAATGACTGTGCGTCCCATTTCATCTGCTAATGTAAAATTTTTTAATTCCATTGAGCCATCATCTTAGATCCTTTAATTAATGTGTAAGTTTACAAAAGCATCTTTAATGTTGAATGTTTTCATGCCTTAACACCGGTTGAGTAGGAGGCTGTTGAATGTTCTCAGGTTTTATCACCGGTTGAGTCGGAGGCTGTTGAATATTCTCATGCTTTATTACTGGTTGTGCAGGAGGCTGTTGAATGTTCTCAGGTTTTATCACCGGTTGAGTCGGAGGCTGTTGAATATTCTCATGCTTTATTCCTGGTTGTGCAGGAGGTTGTTGAATATTCTCAGGTTTTATCACCGGTGGAGCCGGAGGCTGTTGAATATTCTCATGCTTTATTACTGGTTGTGCAGGAGGCTGTTGAATGTTCTCAGGTCTTATCACCGGTTGCGCGGGTTTTTGTTGAATGTTCTCAGGTTTTATCGCCGGTTGAGCCGGAGCTTTTTGAATGTTCTCAGGTCTTATCGCCGGTTGCGCGGGTGTTTGCTGAATGTTCTCCTGCCTTATCACTGGTTGTGCAGGCGTTTGTTGTGGTTTTAATGGTTTTAATTTCTCGTGTTGAGGTATAGGGATTGGATGCTGATGAGGGATTTGAATTGGTTGATTCTCTTTGAGCGGTTTATTTACCGGTTGTGGATTCTGCATTGTTGGCATGGGTGTGGTTGATTTTGAACCATTCAAAGGTACACCAGGATTATTGGTTAACTCATCTTTTACTTTGGTAAAAGAGGTAGGGGGGGCAGAAGGCTGATTTTTAATAATAGTATGTTGATTGATTACTTTTTCTGGAGGTTTTACTCCTTTGCTAAGACTTCCTCCCAATATGCTTTGATTTGTAGGCGCTATTGGCGCATGAGTAAGAGATGGGGCTTTAAGTAAGCCAGGGTGGGTAAGTTTAATCGCAGCTTTATTAACCGGCTGAGCGTTGATAAAAGTATTTCGATTAACACTAGTAATCGCATGCTCAATGTGCTTATTTTTATAGTCAAATTGAGCATTATTCTTTTGATACCAGTGATTAACATTAATATTGTGAAAATAAGTATTACTCACATTTAATTGATTAAAATAAGCACCACTCACTGCATAGGCAGGAGTATATATTTCACCCGGGCCAAGAGGAAACCATGAAATATTGTCATCCTCTGTTCCGATAAAAACTACTAACGCAGGAGCATAAAGAGCTTCAACATCTGCAGGACCAGGAACCCAAGCCCAGCGATCGTCAATAAAAGCCCAACGACCATAATGGAATGGTGCAAATCCCCAGGGTTGATTATCAACCCAAGTCCATCCCCACTGATTTAACCAGATCCATTGGCCCTCCCTATAAGGAGCCCAATCTGCGCTCACGTTTTCTGGTACCCATATAGTTCCATAGGTATCATTAGTTTGCCAGCTGCCAGAAGACTCAAGATCCTGATAGCCTAAAACACTGGGAGAAACATAATTAGAAGTGTTTTTAGCCTCTAAACTGTGTTTCTCTCGTTGTAATACCAAATTATCAAAATCATCTAAGGATTTTAATTGGGTACATTCAGGGGCTTGCAAGTCAACACCGGTGTAACGGCAAGTAGTCCCTTCTTTTATTGGCAAGGGAGCAGGTGTATTTTGACCATACACTTCCGCTAAACCTATTTTTATACTGACTATTGTTGAGGTGTTTTCTTCATTGGTAACATCAATTCGATAATATCCAGGTTTAGTTATAATTAATGCGATATTGGGGGTGTCTATTTCATAAGTTTTACCTGGTTTTATTTCGTTGACAATTAAAACCATGCTTCCTTCGGTCAGCTGAAATTGGCCTAGATTCTCTGTAAGATTTACTATTTTTAAACTAGTCAAGCTATTAAGCCAAATTGCCGTTTTGCTACTAAATTCCAGGGCTGCTTTTGCGGATGTATCGGTCCATAGACTGTCTCCTACAACCAACGGCCTATTAAGTGATGCATCAACCCATTGTTCTTCTCCAGCAGCTAGGAGACTAACACTACCAGTCACTAGATTTAATCTGGCTATATCTGTCACAGGGTCTGCGAATGCGGTATTAAATAAAATAATGGAAGCACATAAATAAAATATGAGTATGGGGGTTTTCTTAATAATGAACATGATGAATTCCTTTATTTTTTACTTCCCTTTACTAAATTATAGTAAAAAGTGATTAATAAAAGAGCATTTCGGGGCTGGTTAGTGAGCCAGGAAAAACTGAATGAGGTTTTGTTTTAATTGATTGGATAAAGCTTTTTACTAAAAAGCTTTTTAGTGTCAGTGGTTTAGTTTGGTCAACTAGAATGGAGTACACATTCTTATTATTTTAATGTATTTTCATTAGATAAACTATTTATTGCTTGATAGGAATTAATGACTATTTATTTTTTGTTTGGTAAAACGGGCTCTGGAAAAAGCTATATAGGAGAACTACTCGAAAAACGAAACATTCTCCATATCGATGGTGATAAACATATCACCCCCAGGATGCTGGATTGTTTAATGGAGGATGAACAAATGACTCCAGACATAATTGATGAGTTTGTCGATGTATTAATCGATGTTATCAAAGTTCAGAAAGAAAAAACTCCAGCACAAAGTTTTGTTATCTCACAAGCCATGTATCTCGACAAACATCGCCTTAAGTTATTAAATGCGATACCGGACCTTAAATTTGTAATGATTGAGGTTGAACCTAAGCTTCGGGTAAATTTTATTACTTGCCGCTATCAAAATAATAAAAGTAAAGTAAGTTTGCGATATGCCAATGAGATGGATAAATTTTTTGAGAGGCCTTCGCATGAAATAATACTATTTGAAAATAATCACCAAGAAGATGAAATTCTTATTAAACAAATCCATAAGAAAATGCCAACGCTTTTTAATATAGCAGTAAAAGAAGATTTAGTTCCACATAGACCAATACAACTTACTAAATAAGTTTATTTGTTATTGATAGCAGATAATTCCTGCTATTTAAATCCTTTAGGTGTGTATGTATCACCCTAATTTTTCTCAATGAATTTATAGGTCACTTCTTGTATGTTTATTGAATAATAAACGTTAGGAGTTGACTTGATGGTACAAGAAGGATTTTTCCTGGAGCTTCATTTATGCGCTTTATTCAATCGAGTTTTTTGCTATTGATTACCATGATTTCATAAAATTTAGAACCATGTATTATGGGAAAGTAAATATTTTATAGCAAAACGGGTGGATTAGTCTCAATCCATTACTAAATAGCCAAGGACATGAGTGGATGAATTATAAACTGTGGGGAAATTTAATTTTATTGGCGTTGCCTTATAGCCATACATTAGCAGCCAAGGCGACTATCTTGCAAAAGGCAGAGCTAGCTATTGGCATTAATGGTAAGAATGCGGAGGTACGGCCTTGCTCGCATTCATTACAAAATTGTTCTATTGTAATTAGCGAAGTAAATGCACCTTGTTTATCTCAACCGGGTTCCATTACAATTAGAAACAACTCGCAGATAATAGCGAAGAATATCAAGGTATTTTCTACTGATCCTTATTTTACTTCTTATGTGGTAACACATAATAGTTGCCCTTCCCAGTTATATCCTAATAATAGCTGTGTTATTTCATTTGATACGAACAGTGCCGCCTCTTTTTCATTAAGCAATATTTTGGTTAAAGGTACGAATACTACGGCCACTTATTTTAATATGCAGGCAATTGTCTGTTCGATACCACCAACTACGTTGACGACTGCTCAGTCGATAGTGCAGTTGTGTACGCAAAGCACTAGTGGTTCTCCTGAGGAAATTAGTATATCGAATAATGGGGTAAATCCTGCAATTGGCCTTAATGCGATTGTGAATAGTCCTGATCTTGGAATCACGATCATTAATAATAACTGCCCGATCGCCTTAGCTCCTGGTGATAGCTGTAGCTTGAGCTTTTCTCCAGGTGATGAGGGTGGAAGTACGACCTCACAGATTTCTGGCTCTAATACAAACATTCTTTCTATAACGCTTAATCAAATATTTTGCTAATGGGGTTTATCCAGGTGTCCATCGCAAGAGGGCATCTGGATTAATGTCTTGTCTCATCCATATTTCGTGCTATTTTTAATCAAAATAGTTGAATTTAAGCACTTAAGTAGGCTATCTTAAAGTCATTGAGTCGTTGCATGACATTATTTGTAATGTGCTACGCTGAAATAAATACCGAATAGTTCAGGAGTTTACCCATGAAAAAAATAATGATACCGCTACTTCTTAGCATGAGTAGTATAAGTGTCGCCGCCGGTGCTAATGTGCTTTTTTTTCAAGCCGCTGCCGATGCGTCAATTACTAAAACAGCAAAAAATAGTTATACGCTCAGCGTTCAAAATCCCACACAATATGTAACTTATTTCACGGACCGCCCTGTTCGTAAATCCGGACTGGTCGCTTTGCCTGAATTCTTGTCTTTATGGACGGACCAAAATAGGGCAAATAATTTTGCCAAAAACCCACCTAATGTGGCAATCAACATGGTATTAGCGCAAGGTAAAGAACAAAATGTAGTTGTAGAAGTTTCCAAACCTACTTATACGAATAATACGTTAAATTATCAAATTAGGACTCTAGACAATAAATCGCTGGATAGTGGTCATTTAAAGCATTTAGTCATGTTTTTTGATGATATTCATTGGAACCCAGGTGGTTTTTAATGAATTATTAACTCACCATGAATTATGGTGTAAATCCAAGATTACATCATAATTCCACTTCGTTGTTTACCCTGTATTATTTTCTCTTAAGGTTCGGTTAATTTTTAGTCATTATAATGGTGCAACACTAATTTTTAATGAGTAATTTATGTCGCGTGAAACCAGTCCATTATTAACGATTAATCATTCTGCTCATGATCAAGATAATAGTCCAGCACCTAAAGAATCTTTGACAAGGGGTATTGCTCTAACCAAAGCATTTCCTGATGGGATGGGCAAAACTTATGCGACTTTTGGACCAATAGCCGTTTTATATCGCCAAGGTTTATGGTTACTCGCTCCAGTATTAATCGGGGGGACTATTAGTATTAGTGATGAAGCATTTTCCTTATTAAAAGAGCGTTATCCTGACAATACGCTTATTACCCAGATGGCGAAGATGACTAAAGGTACTAACCAAGTGCTTGTTGGTTTTCTGGAGGATTTTGGTTTCACTATGGGTATGCTAACTACTATTGCAGTACAAATTGGGGGTATTCAATACTCAAGTAATGCTTTTGGCAAAATTATTGCTCCCCTTGTAAGTATTCTCCCTGCTGGATTAATTCGCTACATTAGAAACCGCCATGCTGCAGGCCAGCATAATAGCTTGCCTTTAGAAATTACTGCGAATACCGTTCGAGCGGCCAATTCTCCTACTTTTGTGTTAGGCTTGTTACAGCAACAAGGTATTTTGGATGAGCAATCGAAGATACCGGGTTATGGGATTCTGGGGGCGGGAATCATTGGTCTTATGGCAGGACTCCTCAATAAATCACATCCGAAAATTGCTCATGTTCTAAATGCGCTGATGGAAACCATTTTAGAAAATCCCTCTTTAGCGGTCGCTTTTTTCGCTTTTCCTAATGATATTTATGCAGCCCAAAATGGGGACGAGATTAGTGAAGGGTTCTTTTTTAGCAATGTAGCTGTAAGTTCCATTTATCTAATTATGCTGACGATGTTTAGCTTGATGATTGCTCGCCACGAATGGCGGGAGCTTACTCACAGTGATGAGGTTATAGAATATGTAGAATCTCAATCCGACATAGAAAATCAATTAATGATACCAGACTCCAATACGGACACCGAGCAACTAGCTTACTTTGCCGATGAAGAGGGGCAGCCAACAACAAAGCCAAGCCGATCCCACTCTCTAGGATTTTTTGATAAGACCACCTCAGGAACGGAATCCAGTATAAACATAAATCCTTTAACACCCGTTTAAATTAAATCATTAATTTTTAACTTTAGGTTATTAGAGATTTACTATGTTTCTGTGCTACCTACACATCTGTTGAGATGATGAATGATCAATTGAAAGAAGGCTAATAAACCGTAGTTGAACTACAGTGGACACAGGCAGTTTTAGGTAGGATTTCACTGACTTATTACATCGCAACTCACCAAAGTATCTGGG
This sequence comes from Legionella lytica, assembly GCF_044626755.1. GTDB lineage: Bacteria > Pseudomonadota > Gammaproteobacteria > Legionellales > Legionellaceae > Legionella > Legionella lytica_A. Next base: position 256,397 of record NZ_JBGORX010000001.1, read on the forward strand.
TTCGAGACCCTCCGAGCGCGCCATTTGCAAATTTTCTACATCATTTGAGAGTCATTTATACTTTAAAGCCCCTTAATATAAGGGGCTTTTTTTGTGCTTATGAGGTTAGATTAACTTTGTTTATTTGGAGTCAAGCCCCTGCACCAAATCGCCCATTATACACAAACAGCAGGTTATTTTTATTGATAACCTATTTAAATGGTGAATAATATACCTATTATTCCAATAAATAAGTTTGCGTTTTTATTAAAAATAGATAGAAACATCTTGGGTATAAATATTTAATTTTAGATTAAGGAGTAGTATGAATTTATATACCATCACGGGAGTATTATTTGTATTTATTTTATTTGGTCTGATGATGCTGTCTTTATTTTTGGGGTATAAATATTCCAATCATTTTAAATCGAGCCAAAAAATAAAAAAAGAAGGAGGGGTGCAAATAATTGAAGGATCTATGTTTGCTTTACTTGGCCTATTGTTAGCATTTACATTTTCCTCAGCCGTTACAAAGTTAGAGCATCGTAAAGAATTAATTATTGATGAAGCAAACGCGATAGGAACACTTAGTTTACGTTTTGACCTATTACCGGCTGAAGAAAGAGAGCAGTTTAAGACAACATTGAAAAATTATTTAAATGTTCACATTAAAGCCTATCGTGCAATTCCTAATATGGCTGAAGTAAACCGTTATTTAGATAAGTCTCATGCCTATCAAAATAAACTTTGGTCGGATGCTGCTCTGTTTTGCTCAGGTACGAAAAGTAATTATCCTTGCATGCTCATTATGCCAGCATTAAACCAAGTATTTGATATAGAAAATACCCGACTCAAAAATACACTCTTGCATCCACCAATATATATTTTTGTTTTGCTCGTGGGGGTTGCTTTAGTCGCGACTTTTTTTATTGGTAATAATCTTGGCTATAGCAAGGACATTAGTATGATTCATATTATCTTTTATGCTCTAGTGATTAGCCTTGTGATTTTTTCTATTGTTGATATAGAGTATCCACGTTTAGGATTTATTCGTGTTGATTCTTTTGACAGTGTATTGATTGATTTGAGAGCGTCATTATAAATAAGAATTAAAATGCAGTTCTATATTTAAGATTCAGGAATTTGACGCGAGAGTTAATTAAAGCAAGTTAGTTAAAATTACGTTCCCCAGCTACATGTAAGCAGAGACGTTTGATAATGCTTTTTTTAACATAAGCGCCCCATGTTTTTTGGTATTTGGATAGACAGCAAGGTTTACTGTATAGATTGAGGCTAAACTGGGGCAGGGGCCTTATTTTATACAAAAAACACTATTTATGTATCTCTTTTGCTTTTTGGGAGGAACCTATCTTATATTGGATATTTTATTAAATTAATTTTTTTCCTTATTTTCGAAAGGAAAAATGATTTTCCAATCGTTTTTCATGCTGACTATATTCCAGTGATTTTTTTTAGCTTCATTCATTAATGCATCAGAAAAGGTCCCTATTTTTGACGATGCGCCGTAACTGTATTCTCGTTTATCATCATCATGATGTATTAATAGTAATAAACTAGCTCCATGTCGAGATTGTGTCCATTCCAGCATTTCTTTATCCCCATCTGAGTTACCAACAGCAATAATGGGCTTACAGCCAATAAATAAATTAATAGCTTCAGGCTTCCCTTTTTTATCATCAAAAATTAAAATATCCGGTGTTTTAATTAATTCAGGTTTATCGTTTTGATAAACGAATTTGGTTTTCCCTGCCGAGCCTATGACTTTTTCGGGTAATACATTATACGTTTGTTGTGAGAATGTACGGACAAAATCTTGGCCACCGCCGGTAACGATATAAATTTTGAAATCATGTTCACGAAGGTATTGCAGCACTTCAAGCATTGGTTGATACACTAATTGGGTATAGGGACGCTCATAACGTGGGTTATTAGTAGTAGCCAGCCAATTGCGTACACTATTTTTAAATTCATCTACACTCATGCCTGAATGCACTACTGCGATAATTTGTTCGATATCGTGCAGCGAGAATTGGGCAAGAGCTTGTTTATCACCATTTAAAATGACATTGAACGGTTTTTTCGTCTTCCATTCTGGGTGTTTGGCAGCTAGTTTTTGTATGCGATCCATTATAAATATGAACTGAGTATAAAGTGGTTGCTCTAGCCATAGCGTACCGTCATTATCAAATACAGCTAGGCGATCATCAGGTGTTACATAATCAGGACTTGACGGATTCGTTACTCGCTCTACAAAGGCAATAATATTCTGTTTTATCTTACCCTCATTCCATGAAGGTAATGTGGCCGCATGAATTAGTCCATTAAATAATAGAGCATTAATTAATATAAAAAATATTGATTTATAGTTCATAAATTGTTCCATCCTAAGTACTTACTCAACTTGAAATACTAATGCTTCACGTTGAGTAAGTAGCAACGGTTAGTCCGAGACTACACCCTTATTCAATGTTTCTAAAACTTGATCTACAGTAAAGGATGCTGCTTTTTGTCTCGGTGGGAACTCTTTGAATGTCTCAATAAATTTAGCTACATAGGCTTGTGCAGGTACCAGGATAAACGCATGGTTTAAAACCCAATCGTAATAGGTGTTTGAAGTTATATCGGCTCTTTCATAGGGATCCATTCGTAAATTAAAGATTTTGGGTACTCTTAATTTAACAAATGGCTCACTCCATACTTTCAGTGTTCCTTGAGCACGCTGTTCTGCAAAAACTATCTTCCAATTATTATAACGCAGGGCGGTTAAATCCCCGTCGTCAGAAAAGTAAAAGAAATCTTGTCTTGGGCCATGGGCTTCTTGTCCGGTCAAGTACGGTAAAAAATTATATCCATCAAGATGTACTTTAAATTGCTTGTCACCAACTTGATAGCCTGATAACAATTCTTCTTTAATATTGAGATCTCCTGCAATAGCAAGTAGGGTGGGTAACCAATCCATATGTGACATAATATCGATTGAAACCGAGCCAGGTTTAATCTTACCAGGCCATTTGACCATGGCTGGAACACGATAAGCTCCTTCCCAATTGGAATTCTTTTCATTTCTAAAAGGAGTCATTCCTGCATCTGGCCAGCTATTCATATGAGGGCCATTATCGGTGCTATAAAACACTAGAGTATTATCAGCAATACCCAGATCATCTAGTTTTTTAAGAATAGTTCCCACATTTTTGTCATGATCAATCATTGCATCATGATATTCACTTTGTCCTACTCCTGATTGACCTTTACTTTCAGGCTTTACATGAGTCCTAAAATGCATGTGGGTGAAATTAATCCATATGAAGACAGGCTTTCCTGCTTTATTTTGTTTTTCAATAAAATCTGCTGCTCGAGAAGCAATATCATCATCAATTGTTTCCATACGCTTTTTAGTTAAAGGACCTGTATCTTGGATTTTTTGGGTTCCGTCACTATTTAAATAGGAGTGAATAACTCCTCTAGGGCCAAATTGTTTACGAAAACCAGGATCTTTAGGGTAATCAGGAAGCTCTGGTTCTTCTTCAGCATTTAGATGATAGAGATTGCCATAAAATTCATCAAAGCCATGATTTGTTGGTAAAAAATTATCCTTATCTCCTAAGTGATTTTTTCCAAATTGGCCAGTTACATAGCCTTGTTTTTTAATTAACTCGGCAATTGTTGGATCTTGATTACTTAATCCTATGTTTGCTCCAGGCATACCTACTTTACTTAAGCCTGTTCGAAAAACACTTTGGCCTGTAATAAACGCAGCACGACCCGCAGTGCAACTTTGTTCACCGTAATAATCGGTAAATAACATACCTTCTTTAGCAATACGATCAATATTGGGGGTGGTATAACCCATAAGACCATGCGAATAGGCGCTAATGTTGGTTTGCCCAATATCATCTCCCCAAATAATTACAATATTAGGTTTTTTTGCGTCCGCTTGGCGCTCTTGATTTATTGGTGCAGTGCTTATGAGATCTGCAGCATAAGCTACGTTACTTAATAAAAAACTAAGAGTAATAAGGTATGGAATCCTTTTCATACTATGTTCTCCATCTATCTAACAATGTGTGATTACTTAAAAAAATTGGTGAGGTAATTTAGTGTAGTATGGTTTTCTCTAAATTAACATGGAAGGTTTTTTCCCAAAAAGTAGGATTTTTCTTAAAGCAAAACCCAGCAGTAGATGCTATTTATCAATTTCAACAACGACTGCATTCCCTATTAATGAAAAGAGCTTTAACTCAACGAGCTTGTCGAAAAATAATCCCAACTTTTTTGGATATGCTCCAGGAGTTAAAACAAAGTGAATTTAAAGCCTTAGCTTCATTAGGTAAAACACTAACTTCTTGGAAAGATGAAGTAGCTAGAATGTGGCGGTTTAGTAAATCTAATGGGATAACAGAAGGGTTTCATAGAAAAATGAAATTGATTCAACGTAGAGCTTATGGTTTTAGGAATTTTGAAAATTACAGAGTGCGTGTTAAGGTGCTCTGTGGGTGATTATAGCTGCCCCCTTAAATGGGAAAGAGCCGAAAAATGAACGTAAGTATTTGATTAAATGGCGCGCTCGGAGGGACTCGAACCCCCGACACCTTGGTTCGAAGCCAAGTACTCTATCCAGCTGAGCTACGAGCGCATTGGGGTGTGAATTCGGTGCTGAAAGTATCTTGATCGGTGATTGATTTGGTGACCAAGAATGGTGGGCCGTATAGGATTCGAACCTATGACACAGAGGTTAAAAGCCTCCTGCTCTACCAACTGAGCTAACGGCCCTTTAGGGCAAAACTTTTAAAACTACTACACTGTACTACAAAAACTGGTGGGCCGTATAGGATTCGAACCTATGACACAGAGGTTAAAAGCCTCCTGCTCTACCAACTGAGCTAACGGCCCTAAAGAGGCTGAGATAATACCTTATTGGCACAGAATTACAAGTGTTTTTTGCAATCTTTGTCATTTTTTTTGTAATTTTATCGCACAATAGCTCATTTATTTTTGCATGAAGGATGCAATTGGTACTAAACTGTATAAGTTGGTTTGTTTTTGCATATCGATGATATTACAGAAGTTTATAAGTATTTTTTGTTATAGAGCTTTTAGTTAATATGGCTGGCGAAGAAATGTTCCACTTTTAGTTGAAGCAGATTAGTTTCGAGCGTTTACCGAGCGTTGCTTTAAGATTTTTTACTATTTATCTTTGATCGTAATGGGACTGCCTTCGCGAGAATTTGTTATTCCCGCTATGTGGGAATGGATAGGACGATGATAACTAAAAGCCTTAATCACAGAGTGCTGCAATTAAGGCGGTTGATTTTATCGAGGGGATATCGAGGACGATGGTTTTTGCTCGGAATCTTCTGAAGGACTTGCCGTTTCCTGAAGTGAAGTAGAGCTATTCAGTCCAAAGAAGCCTTGCAATGAAGGTCTTGTGTTGGCTTGCGTTGCCTTATGTTCCAGCATACTGGCTAGTTCCTTCAGCCCTAATATTTGTGCCAGTTCGATAACGCGAGCAGGGGTTATGAGGTCATCCAATCCTGGTCCATCATCTTGTATTGGTATAGTGAAGATGTCACTAATTACTGTCCTGAGAAAAGCTGGGGCAGCACAAGTTTCACCAGTACAGTGTTGCTTGGCTAATAAGACCATGAATAAATTAAATTGGGTGTTTAGATCTTGTGCTGCGATGAGTTCTGGATTGTTTAACAACTCGCTAAACTCAGGAATAAGCTCGATGCGTTGTTGGTTAAGTAATTGAGCATGGTGATGCGGGCATACTTTTAATCGTAAGTCAGCTAAATAAAGCTCATGGGCAATTGGGTTGGTGTCCGCATAGACTAATCTCCCCGCTGGGTGTCTTTCAACAGTCCATTTAGCGCCCATGACTCGAGTATTTAGTTTTATCGCAGGACAGCCAATACGAATCAGGGGATGGATATCGGCACCTACGGGTAATAGGAGGTCTGGGATTGGCGGAAAGAAGTGTCCATCGACCACAAAATAAACCTGTCGGCCACTAATACCTATGATTACGTTTGAGCCAGCGTGCATCGGTATCGTATAAGGGTATTCTTTCTGTTCTTTAGTGATGGGGTCGCGATAATAAATGGTTCCGGTTGCGGCATCCAAAGCAATAGAGCTTGTCGTGGTTCCGGGAATGCTTTGTTCGCTATCTTGTTGTTTATCCCAGCTGATGCCGAAGAATACCTTTCTATTCTCGCCACCATTAGCGAGTGTTGCTTGCCATGCTCCTTGGGTACCTTCCTGGGTGTCGACTACGGTGCACACGCGGTGTACGGTACTGAGTGTTGTTGGGGTAAAGGTAATTTTATTTTGTTGCAGTTCCGCTACGGTTAGGCTACGAATAGAAGAAAAGCTGATGCTTTGAGTGTCTCTATGGTATGCATGGCCATTATTTTCCGGTAGGTTGAACTTGAAATGATTAATATCCAAAGGTGCGCCAGCTTGTGCGGGTTTTGGAGTATAACGTGTCGTTTGGTCGGGTATGTATAGGGGGTAATTGATTGTTGTTAGCTGCCTGAGGCTTAGCGGTATTTTCCTTTGTTGGCGTAGGCAGGGTGTTTCCATGGTCTGATTATTCAGAAGAGTAAATAGCTCGTCTAAGCTATGAGTGCGCAATGGTAGTTCATTGCTGCTGTTTTGCATGGCTTGAGTAAACAGCGTTTGTTGGGGAACAGCAAATAGTTGGGCAAGCAAATGACCTGTGTATCGTGATTGAAATGAGGTGTGCTGTTCTTGTAAATGACCATTCCAAGCGATGTTTTTTAGGTATTGAAGGGCTGCATGTAATTGTTTTTCTTCAAGAACACTTAGTTTCTCTTGTGCAGATTTTTGTATCAGCAGGGTGCTATGCTGGGCTAGTTTTTGAGTAATCCGCTCGGTAGTTGTGAATGATAGTGTGGGGCGACAACAGGGAATCACGTAATCGAGGAAGGTTTGTAAATCGATACGGTCCCAACTGATTTGTAATTGGGCATCGAGGGTAGTTTCCATTGGGTCTTGTCCAATCCATGCACCAAAATCGGACATTACTAGCATCATGGCTACGTAGCGTTGCATTTCTGCTTCGAGCTCGGGTTTCTTTTTCAGGTAATCGTAGAGCATGGTAGCCATTTTGCGAGTATTTCTATCAAAAATATATCGGGCTCGTAGGGTCTCAAACTGAAATGACATCCAGACGCTAAGTTTCACCACGGGAATTAACACGGCAAGAGCAAATTTACCTTGATATCCTGGCAGGTTGCCACCCAGGTTTTGATTAATGTCTGCCGCGAGTAGTCGTTGCTGCAGAGTATGCAGTCGTTCATAGTCCCCTTGTTTTTCCATATATTCTAGTACCTGAACCAGTAGATTCATGCGATTCATCCAGGGCATGCTTTTAGATACAGAAGAGGGATCGCTTAAGGCTGAGTGTTCTTGAGGCATCACTAATTCAATGCTGTTGGCCAAAGACTCTAAAATTGTCTGCTTATTCTTTTGGGGGGGGTTGGTCTCTGCCAGCAGCTGGAGCAATGCTTCCGCGGCTACCGAGCTCAGGGTTGCAGAATGATTACAGGCGGCTCCTGAAAGGAGTCCGGGGAGATGGTTAATCGACCAGGTTTGGGGTGTTCTGATACGAATCTTATTTAAGGCATCAAGGGTTGGTGCGAGTTGGCGCATGGATTGTGTTTTGGCATCGGGTTGTTGATTCGCATTCCACAGCTCCGAGAAGAGGGCTAGGAGTGCGGGTGATTGGCTTCGTGCCGCTAACATTTTTTGTGCACACTCCGGTGTTTGCAGATTAGTGGTTTGGAGTGCTAATTGTAGGGCGAGTACTGCGGTCATGCGTTGATGAATGAGATGGCGGGGAATAGTGTTTGGTAGTTCTTCACGCATTTTTAATGCGGAAGGACAAAATTTAAAGCTCAGTGGGAGGTTGGTGCCAAGAGCTTGCGCATTGGTAATGTAAATCGTTTTTACTGAGGGATAAAAAACCAATCCTGGGCTTAACCAATCTACGTCGGCGGCTATTTTGGTGATTAAATCAATGAGCTGGGTGGTGGTGGGTTTAGGGCCCTCCTCAAGAATCATTGCTAAGGTTTTGGGTGGATGAGTTGGGGTGCTATCCTCAGCAAAGGCGAAGTAAAAAAGAGTTTGTTTTTTTTCCTGATTAAACTCAAACCCCTCGACCAGCATAAACCCTGGCGGTGTTGGGGTAATAGGTAATTCATTACTGTGTACTTGCAGGTAGGGTGTTTCACTTGCCGTGTATTCTTCACGTTTTTCGCCGCTGTTTAATCGAAACAATTTTTTATTTGCAAGCGATACGATTTCATAATGCCACGGATTGGGAATTTGTAGTGTAGCTAATGCGGCATCGATACGTGGGGGCATTGCTAGGGTTTGGGGCTCTAGTCCTACGGGTCTTGTCGGTTTAAAAGGGAACTGAGTTTTTAATGCCAAGAGGGCTAGTTGTGCGCTGCTTAATGGTGCGGGTCTTAAAAAGGATTGCAACTTAATCCATTGGGGCTGAAAATTGGCCAAGGATAGGAGTGAGTCGTTAGCAAATTTTCCGATGGTTGGGATAAATTGTTCATGCACTTGACGGGGTACTAGTTCAAGACGCTCCTTAATTGATGGGAACGGAGTACTGGCATGGATTAGAAAATCAAAACTTTCACCCAGTGCATTTAAGTCATCGATGGGGCGCATTTGCTGAAAATAATCAAGCATTCGATGGCACTCTTGTTCTTGCTCCATGAGTTCTTCATTACTGAGCTCAGCGGTTTCCCAAGTGAGGCAGTCGGTGTTATCGCGCAGGAGAAAAGCACAACAAAGAGTGGCCCAGGGGCGGTCTGACTGTTCATCAAAGGCAGTAATTTCATCGAATTGCTCTAGATGCTCTTCAATGATTTGAATTAATTGTTGGCGTTCTGTTTTAGTGAAGGCACTAAGGAATTTCTGTGTTTGTTGAGGAAGGGGAAATAAAGTATTTTGTTTCGCGTCCTCTTTTACGGTTTTAATCAATTGCAGTACGTTTAGTAATTGATTGAATTGATTATTTTCGGTGGTGATAGAAACATAGTAGGGGAAAATCTTAAGGAGTGCCATTAACTGACGAAAGTCCTTTATTAAATGCAGCGAATGTCCACTTAAATTAATATGGGTGACCGTTTGGGGAATCGCTTGAAATAGCGTAATGAGCTCTTCATTGGATTTGTGCTTGGCGTAATTCCAGCCGAGATTGAGGTGGCTGATGTGCTCGGGGACTGCGGCAAACAGCAGCAGTAATTCTTCTTGCGAGAGCTGATAAAGGTCCGATTCAGCGAGGTTCAGTTGCTGTTCATTTAGGGTTAGGCTGTTAATACGGTCGAAAATGGGATGCATTGAGGTTCCTTTAAAAAAGTTGGCTAATTTTAAAGCATGCCCATCATTTGCGTCAAGTGATTAATATATGGTCATTTCTTTGTGATGTTTTCGGCTTTTAGATGTATTTTCGGGAAGTAGGGCATTGGTGTGGGAAAGGCGAAAAAAAATTAGGGGTACTTGTATTTCACACTGAAAAATCCTCTTTTGTTTCAGCGGATTGCTCTGCTTCTCGCTCTATCGGTTCTTATTTTATAGCTAAAAGGGACGGGGTAAAATTTAAGAACTTTTCGGTAGCTAATAGGGCACGATTTTCTTGTTGCAGTTTTGCATTGAATGTTGTGGCTGCACTTCTCGATGTAAGAACCAATATAATATCGGCTCCTAAAGCACCGCAGCCTTTTATGGCCAGTACTTCAGGGTAGCTCTTAAATTGGTTAATCAATTGCTGACTATGCTCCGCTACCAAGCCTAATTCAGCTAATTTTGCATGGTAGTCGTTGATGCATGTAACTAATTGTTGTGAGTCGTGTTGTTCAAACGCGTTTTTAGCTGTATCAACCAGATTTGATAGATAATCAATTTGGGCCGGTAGAGCGGTATCTTGTAAATGATGGTGGGTTGCCAGTTTGACCCCGGTATGAATGAGGAAAAAAGACAAGTTCTGGAATGGCCAGGCATAGCACTGAACGATATTGTTCTGTCTATTAATATAGACACATCCGTGTTGGGATTGAGCAATTACATCGTAGCCACTCGGTCTTAGGCCTTTGCCGGTCCATGAGACTTGGTAGTAGGCTTCGAGCATGCTGTTCATATGCGCGGGCTTTTCTTGAAGCATGCAGCTGGCGAGGTAGCTTGCTAAAAATTGTGCGCTGGATGCGCCTAAGCCGCCACAACCTGCGTAAGGATCATGCCAGGATAAGCCAGTTTTTAAATGGTTTTGTTGCTGCCACCATAAGCCCGCTGGCGATTGAGGATGAATCCCGACTAAATCGAGTTCAGAATTATGCGATAGCTCAAAGTAGGGGCTAGTCGTCAGTACGATCGCCGAAGCCTCTGCAACAGCAGCATATTCGCCTAACAAAAAAGTTTTAGCAGGGATGAGCCATTTCATATAGCAATCGGTGTCTGTCTGATTTCTGCGAGTAAATCATGGGCGTTGTTTAGACTAATTCGCTTGTGCATATGCAGCCAGTTTTGGAGACGCTCTTTTAATTCCGGCATTTCATTTTCATTTGCCCCTGCAGCTAAGAGCAGGTTATCAATATGTAGCTTCATATGACCTTGAATGATGCCTTCTGTACATAGGGCTTTTAGCGCACCTAAATTTTGTACTAGCCCCACCGCGGCAATTACTTGAGACAGTTCATTAGCGGAGTTGATATTCATCATGCGCAAGCACATTTTGGCTGTAGGATGAAGTGCCGTTACTCCACCGATGGTGCCTACAATAATGGGTGCAGTTAATTGTCCAGTAAGTACGCCATCTTGGTAACGCCAGCGGGTGATCGCTTGATATTGGCCTTCGCGAGCAGCAAAGGCATGTACGCCTGCTTCTACGGCGCGCCAATCATTTCCTGTCGCAATCAGTACCGGGTCAATGCCATTCATCACCCCTTTATTATGGGTCGCTGCACGATAGGAATCCATTTCAGCAAAAAGAGAGGCTTCTTGTAGTTTTTGACCAAGCACCGGGTCAATGTTGCGAATCGTTACTTGTGCCGTAGTCAGCTTTTGATCGTTAAGATTGGACAAAATGCACATGGTGACTTCTTCACCCGTTAAGTCTTCTATAGGGCCTTTTAAGTATTCTAAAACTTGGTTGATGATGTTGGCGCCCATGGCATCACAGCTATTCATCATTAAATGAATTACTGCCATGTCCTTACCATCAGCTCGCTGTAGATGACGCAAGCTTAAATCAACAACTCCACCACCTCGTTTTACCATATTGGCTGCCACATCTTTATTTGCTTTCTCAATAAGGTATTGTCGGTTTTCTGCAAAAATACGTGAGAGCTTTTGGAAATTCTGTACTTGCGCTAATTGAATTTGTCCGAGAATGCATTCACCATGCACCCAAGCTTTGATTTCACCACACTGTCTAATCCATTTCGCTGATTTCGATAAGGCGGCAATAATTGACGTTTCTTCAACAGCCATGGGGATGACATAGTCTTGGCCATTAATATTAAAGTTGGTCGCCACGCCTAAAGGAAGTTGAAAATAGCCAATAACGTTTTCGATTAATTTATCTGCCAGGTTTAAATCTTTTATCCCGCCATTTTTGAGAAACGTAATGTCTTCAGGAGTCACTGCACCTAAAGCAAGTAATCGTTTAAAGCGTTCTTCACGGGAGAGTTTTGAAAAGCCAGAAAATAATTCGTCAGTATTGGGCGCTAAAGGCATGCTTTCTCCTCTGTTTAGCCGGCGTTACGCAAGTTTAAATAAGGCAGCGTTTGCGTGAGTCAAATTGACTCTTATTGCCTTGCATACCTGGTGTTCGTTTAAAAAAATGAAGTGAATTGTATCATAAAATGGCAATACAAACTACCGGAAATAGGGCCCTGGCGAGTGATTTTTTCAAAAAAGAGCAGGTGATACGGTGCGATTATTTAGTTATTTGGTGCCTAAAACTAGAGCACACTAATAATGAATCCAATTTTCTGCAGATTAATTTGTCTGTTTGGCTAGTATTTTTTTCTTGTTTGGGTTATTTTATGCGCAACTTGTGAAATTAATATTATCGAGGTGTCTGATGGGAACTTCTAAGAATCAAAGTGCGGCTAATAAAGTTATAGAGGCAAGAAAACAGCTTCTAAATACTATAACGACGTGCGAGTCTTTAGCTGAGCTTAAACGTTTGGAAAAAAACTATACAACCGATGACCGATATGCTGTACCTAAAGCTTCAACTAACCTCCCTAGAAATAGGGTAAAGCCAACAATGTCTGTACCTGAGCTGCAAGAGCTTGTGTCTCTAGATAAGCAAATTAAAGAAGCATTCGAGACACAAAAAAATACGATAGAGGCGCGTTTAGTACAGCCTAAAGCAGATTTATCTGCTAGTTTAGAAGATCTAGTTCTTGTCGATGAGCGTAGTGAACAGGATTTATCTACTAGTATAGAAGGTCTAGGTCTTGTCGATGAGCGTAGTGATGTTGAGTCACATGAACTACCAGGACAAGTTCAACAAGCAGAGATATCTCCTTTACAAGAACTCAGAAGAATAGCCATTGCGCGTATTGAAGCTGAATTAGTAAACGTTGCTAATAAATGCGATAGAATGTCTAAGAAAGGCGATGCGTATGTAGAGGCTACTCTGGCTACACGACGTATTCATCACGCAATCCATAATTTAACCGAAAAATACATTGAAGATGGTGATTTACAGCATTTCCAAGAGGGAACGAGTGCTCTTTTGGATAAAAATACAGAAGATATGAAAACCATCAATGAGCACCGTGGTTGGGCAAAAAACTTTTTGGGTAACCTTGCACTCTTCATTCTTGGCGGAGGGGTAGGGTACGCTGTTGTTTGTGCTTACAGAGGTAAATTCTTTGAATTCAATACAGACACTGCAAATGTTGTTGGTGCGGTGAATGAAAAGATTTCTGCGCTGAGCATGAGTTAATTTAAATTCTTGCTTTAAAACGTTCGTAGCTCATATTTTAGATGGAATCCTAATGTGAGCTACCACTCAAATTAAATTATTAGTTTTTGCGCTTCTGCACTATTCGTATTATTCTTGTGATAATTTTTAATTTAAATAAAGACTTATGGCACATAATAGCCCGCAAATAACATTTGATGAGCAACTCAAACAGTTTAACTGTTCAGGTGCTTGGTCTGTTATGGATGTTGGGAATGTAGTCAAACAATTTACTGCAACAACATTACCCCAATCCCAAAAAATTCAGCTAAATGGTAAGAATATCAGTCATTTTGATAGTGCTGGTGCTCTAACCTTAATTCAATGTATTGAGAAATTAAAACAGCAGGATAATCAAGTTGAGTTGACCGACTTTACTGAAAGACAATGCCAACTCATTGATTTAATCATTGAAAAACACGATGCAATATCCTACAAGATTCCTGATCCAGAAAAAGAGAATGTTTTCTATAAGATAGGGAAAGAAGCAGAGAAAAAACTACGTCAGGTAGATGGGTTAGTTATTTTAATCGGTGACCTGGGGACCCGAGTTTTTGAGGCTTTTGGTAATTGGCGCCGTTTTCAATTTCCCAGCATTATGTCAAATCTTGATTCGACAGGCGTTAAAGCATTACCCATTCTTGCTTTACTCTCATTCTTGATTGGAGTCGTTTTAGCATATCAAATGGGGCTGCAATTAAGTACCTATGGTGCTAACTCGTTTATTGCCTACTTATCTGGAATGGCGATTTTTCGTGAGTTTGCTCCTTTAATCACCGCGATTATAGTGGCAGGACGAACCAGCTCTGCCTTTACCGCGCAGCTTGGTAGTATGAAAATTAATGAAGAAATCGATGCGCTCTTAACTATGGGCTTATCCCCAACCGAGCACTTGGTACTGCCTAAAGTGATAGGACTATTAATAACCTTTCCATTATTAATTTTCTGGTCCGATATTTTTAGTGTTTTAGGGTCCATGTTCATGGCCAAAAACATGTTAGGGATTAGCTTTATTGATTTTTTAGAGCGATTAAGAGATTCTGTAGGTATTTCCCAGTTTCGACTTGGTCTTTATAAAGCTCCTGCATTTGCCTTAATCATCGCTTTAGTCGGTTGTTTTCAAGGATTTCGAGTGGAAGCGGGCAGTGAAAATAATATTGGCAGTCAGACCACCAAAAGTGTGGTGCAGTCTTTATTTTTAATTATTATTGCTGATGCAATTTACTCAATTATTTACAGCTGGATGAAGTTATAGATGAATGACCCAGTTATTGAAATCAAAGGAATGAAGAATTTTCTTGGTGGTCAATGGGTGCATAGGGACATTAATTTGACCGTAAACCAAGGTGAGATTCTGGCTATTATTGGCGGCTCGGGTAGCGGTAAGACCACCATTTTACGCAGCTTGTTGATGTTATTGAAACCAACTGCGGGCGATATTAAAATATTCGGCCAGGATATTAGTCGTCTTGATGCGCATCAGTCATTTATGTTGAGACGTCGCTGGGGTATGTTGTTTCAACACAGTGCGTTATTTGCATCAATGAATGTTTTAGAAAACGTGATGTTTCCTATGCAAGAATTTGCGGAGCTGGATCCGGAATTCATGCAGGAATTAGCCTTATTAAAAATAGCCTTAGTTGGTTTGCCCAAAGAGGCCGCAGGTAAATTGCCTTCGGAACTTAGTGGGGGAATGCAAAGAAGGGCAGCAGCGGCACGTGCAATTGCCATGGATCCGGAGTTATTATTCCTTGATGAGCCTACTACGGGCTTGGATCCTCGTAGTGCGCGGCTTTTTGACGATTTAGTTGTGTTTTTACGTGACTCCTTAAATCTGACGATCGTCATGGTCAGTCATGACATTGAGTCTTTAAAACGTACCACCGATAGAGTGGCCTTTGTTGGTGATGGGCGAATTTTGAGTGTAGAGCCCATTAATGAATTAATGAAAAATAAAAACGAATTAATCGCTGATTACTTCAGTAAGGTATAAAGTCCTCACTCAAGATTAATGTTACGGAGAGAAATTTTTGGAATCAAAAACCAACTACACCCTAATCGGTGTCTTTATCGTCGTTCTATTCGTAGGGCTTTTATCTGCCATGCTATGGCTATCTGTTGGTTTTAATCAAAAATCATATAGTAATTTTACCGTGTATTTACACGAAGCCGCTTCGGGTTTAAGTAAAGATGCTCCGGTTAAGTTTAATGGAGTACAAGTAGGCTATGTTAACGAAATAAGGCTAAATAAAAATGATCCACGACAAGTAGAAATCATTTTAGCGATTGAAAATGGCACCCCAATTACTAAGAGCACTGCCGCTACCTTAATTTCTCAGGGAATTACTGGCGTTACCTACATTGGTTTAAGTGCGAGTACTTCTGATTTGGCTCCTATTGTGAAGCTTCCCGGCGAACCCTATCCAGTGATTCCAGCCAAACCTTCACTATTTAACCAATTAGATACGCTTTTAAAAGAGGTTTCTGAAAGCATTAATAACGTCAGCACTCAAGCGAAACATATTTTTAACCGGAAAAATGCCAGACACGTGTCTCGTATTTTAAACAATGTAGAAAAGCTAACTCATGTAGTTGCGGCGAATAGTGGCCATATTGATGACACCATAAAAAATGCGGATGTCTTTTTAACTAATATGGCTAAAGCCAGTAAAGAGTTTCCGCAATTACTTAGAGAGTTGCAAACCGGGGTTGCCAAATTTAAAGCGATGGCGGATAGTTTAAGCCATGCGGGAACTAGCGTATCAAGTACCATGGGATCGGGAAGAAATACTTTAGAAAAACTATCCCAAGATACTTTGGCACCTGCATCAACATTATTACGCCGATTAAATGCTATTTCAGTCAACCTGGAAAAGGTTAGTAATGAAATGCGTCAAAACCCTTCGGTGGTAATTCGTGGGAGTTCCGCTCCAAAACCAGGGCCTGGAGAATAAGTAATGAGAAGATTAAATAGAATAGGGCTGTGTTTGATTTGTTTACTGCTCGTTGCTTGTTCACCAGTTAAAATTCCTGCGTCGAACCAATATCAATTAACGGCCTATAGCAGTAAACAACTCACCAAGCATCCTCAGCGGGTTGCGCTTTGGGTGACGCCGCCTGATGCAGCTGCAGGCTATCAATCAGAGCAAATGCTTTATGTGAATAAGCCTTTTCAGCTTGAGTCATTTGTGAAAAACGCCTGGAGCAATCCCCCTGCAGATATGCTTTATCCGTTAATGGTGCAAAGTTTGCAAAAAACGGGAGTTTTCCATGCGGTGCTTTCTAGCTCATATAGCCAAGGGGCTGATTATCGTTTAGATACTCAATTACTTTCTTTGGAGCAAAGTTTTCTTAGAAGGCCTAGCGTGCTCCAGTTTTCTGCCAAAGTAGTGTTGACGCGCGTTTCCGACAATAAAGTGATGGGCTCGAAAATTATTAGCCTGCAAATCCCATGCTCTGTAGATAATCCTTACGGTGGGGTAGTCGCTGCTAATCAGGCAACACGCGAATTTACAGCGAGGATGTCTGCGTTTGTGGTATCGCATTTATAAAACGTCCCCAACGTTTCTATATCTTTGCTTTCCACCTCTAGTGGCTTGTTCCTGCCTTTTGATGACCTCTACTCCTACGCCCGCGGCGTAGGAGTAGAGAACGTGATTAGATTGGTAGGGATGTGTTGAAGAGCCAGTGGATTGTTCACGGAATGACTGCCTAGCGGAACAAGGAATAACTGATCTATTTCTTACCGCTCTTCTAGCAAAAAAAAAAAAAGAACTGTACAATGTCGCCCCAAGAGCCCATATTGGGATTTCGTAAATTTTTACTAATAAGAAGAATAAAGGAGATTGAGGATGAAAGCCGGATCAATTTGTAAATTAGGTCTGCTTGCAGCGAGTGTTTTGTTGGTAGCAGCTTGTTCTAAGGCACCAGGAATGGCTGGAGCCGGGGTGAGTGATGCCGGTGCTAGTGCTCAAGGTCTAGGCCAATTTACTCGTTTTGCTGGTCAAGAGCCAGGTGAGTCTTATACTACTCAAGCACCTCATAACCAATTATATTTATTCTCTTACGATGACAGTGCTTTAAATCCTAAGTACCTGCCATCTGTAAATGCTCAGGCTGAATACTTAAAGTCACACTCTGGTGCACGCGTTTTAATCGCAGGTCATACTGACGAGCGTGGTAGCCGTGAATATAACGTTGCTTTAGGTGAACACCGTGCAAACACTGTAGCAGACATTTTACGTATGGCTGGTGTAAACAGACATCAAATGCGTGTAGTGAGCTATGGTAAAGAGCGTCCGATTAATTTAGGACATGATGCTGAGTCGCATGCACAAAACCGACGTGTAGAATTTACTTATGAGGCAACAAGATGATTAATTGCAAAAGACACATTATCGCTGCAGGTTTTTCGTTAATACTTCCTTTGACCTGTTGGTCAGAGGCGCCTGTGGTTGATGATAGTGATAATTTTGCAATGACGGATGGGCGACAGGCGCATGATGCGACTGTTGCCGATTCTCGATATTATGATGATGCGCCAATGGATGTGGCTCAAAATGACTATCCTTCTGATGCCTATCAAGGGGATGATGGTCCAGCACTTGCTAAAGATGATCAAATGAGCAGCCCAAGGGGTTCTAATGTCTCTGACAGTGCTTCGTTAATTGATAAAATTCAGACCTTACAAAAAGAAGTCCAAGAGCTTCGTGGACAGTTAGAAATACAAGCTCATGATTTAAAATTATTACAGCAACAACAACTTGCCTTTTATAAAGATTTAGATTCTCGTTTAAGTGGCGGTGCTTCTGTTTCAGCTAAAGCAGTTACAGATAAGCCTGCAATGGATCTTTCAGTTGGTTCTAAAGAGCCTGCACCACAACCTACCGTGGCAAAAACCACATCTGTTGCAGAGCCAGTGGTGACTTCTGTTTCTAGAGCAAATCCTGCTGATGAGCAAATCAGCTATTTAGCCGCGTATGAGTTAATTAAAAACAAACGTTATGATGATGCTTTAGGCTCAATGAATACCTTCGTACAAAAATACCCTCGTGGTGGTTATACCTCCAATGCTCAGTATTGGTTAGGCGAGTTGTATTTAGTTAAAAAAGATTATGCAAAAGCAATCGAGCATTTTGATGTCGTATTAAAGCAGTTTCCGACTTCGAGCAAATCTGCTGCAAGTATGTTGAAAGTAGGCTATGCCTATGCTGAAATGGGCAATAAGCCTGAGGCGCAAAAATATCTACAACAAGTAGTAAGAGCTTATCCTAATACGCCTACAGCGCAACTGGCTAATTCAAAATTGCGAACAATATGAAGTCTTTTGTAAATCAAATATCCGATTTAGCTCTTTCATTGCTAAGACACCCTATGATGTCCATTACAGGGTGTCTTTCTCATTTATTCCTATACCACTGCTACAACTGGAGTTAATTCCAAGGAGACCATTATGCATTGGCTGGCTCATGCTCCTGCTAATATTGCGTTAATTAAATATATGGGAAAGAAAGATGAGAGTTCCAACAATCCAGATAACTCCTCTTTATCTTACACCTTAAATAATCTATTAAGCACCGTAAAACTGGAGCAAATTGATTCTGCCCATGATGCATGGGAGCCTTTAGTTGTGCCTGGCCAGGCTAAATTCACATTATCTGCATTAGGTGAAAAGAAGTTCTTGAACCACTTAGCGCGGATAAAAAAGCAATTTGGTTATGAAGGTAGTTTTTTAGTACAGTCTTGTAATAACTTTCCACATAGTAGTGGTATGGCTAGTTCTGCTTCCAGTTTTGCAGCACTTACCCGATGCGCTGTATATGCCTTGGCAGAATTAACGCAACAAGAATTACCTTCCGTAGAAGAACAAGCCTCCTTGAGCCGTTTGGGTTCTGGTTCGTCTTGTCGTTCGTTTCACAGCCCATGGGTTTTATGGCAGGATGATAACACGGTAAAACCAATTGAGTTGCCTTATCCTGAATTAATACATCAGGTTGTAGTTATTAGTGCTGAGCAAAAAGCAGTATCATCTAGCGAGGCACATAAATTGGTAAAAAGCAGTGAACTTTATGCATCGCGTTCTGAACGGGCAGAAGAAAATTTAGAGCAATTGTTGACTGCCTTTATGGCAAACGACTGGGAACGTGCTTACCAGATTTGTTGGTACGAGTTTCAAGATATGCATCAATTATTTAATACCTGTGCACACCCTTTTTCTTATATATCATCAAATAGTTTGAGTGTACTGAATGATTTGCAGCAATTTTGGGATACCAAAGGCGATGGGCCTATAGTAACCATGGATGCTGGACCAAACATTCATTTATTATATCGACCTGATCAAATGGAAATGGCGCGCGAGTTCAAGCGTGATTATCTGGTAGGTAATTATGAAGTTCTGTGATTTTGAAACAACAACTTTTGGTAAGTGGATTTTAGTAGGGGAGCATGCGGTTGTTCGTGGGCATGCAGCCTTAGTTTTTCCGGTTAAAGAAAGAAAATTAATTTTTACTTATTCTGCCAATGCTCCTTCATTAAGTGCCGACTATCTGGGGAGTAATGGCTCCGATATGCATCTATTATTTTGGAGTGTATTAGAGCATGGATTAAAGTTACTCGGTCATTCTTTAAACCAACTTGGTGGACATTTTCTTTTAAACAGTACCATTCCGGTAGGTGGTGGCATGGGGGCTTCTGCGGCACTTTGTGTGGCAATGAGTCGTTGGTTCTGCGCACAGCAAATGCTAGCCCAGGAAAAATGTAATGATTTTGCCAAAGAGTTAGAACATTTATTTCATGGTAAGAGCAGTGGCTTAGACGTTGCTGGTGTTGCAGCGGAAGGCGGGATTTATTTTAAAGCAGGTGAGGCAACTCCTTTGCGACAAACAGCCCAGCCCAAGTTTTTTCTATCGTCATGCAATCAAATTGGCATTACTTCTCATTGTATTCAGCAGGTGCAGCATTTATGGAAGAATGCCCCTGAATTAGCAAAACAGTTGGATTTACAAATGGCTGAATCGGTTGAAGATGCTAAAGCCGCGTTAGAGCAGGGTGGTGCAGAAGTAGCTAGCAATTTAGCTAAGGCCATTAATAAAGCTGCCGATTGTTTTATGCAGTGGGGTTTGGTGAGTGAGAGCTTACAGCAGCATATGAATTGCTTGACTTCCATGGGTGCGTTAGCAGTGAAACCTACGGGTTCTGGCGGTGGCGGTTTTGTTTTGAGTCTTTGGGATAACCCGCCTCCAAAGCATTTGGAGTTATTGCCTGTGTAGGTTGGGCTGTTAAGCCCAACAAATCAGGGCTCGAGTAACATCCGATGCTGGGTTTGACAACCCAGCCTACCATTTTCTTAGCTCACATAGGGGAATGTAAAATTCTTCCTTGCCTCACTTTGTTCGCAGTGACGACGGTTTTATTTAATTTAAGAAATTACATGTCCGCGTAATTGGTGAGGGTAATAAGCCTAATCAACAAACTGATAATACACTTCGTTTTGTTTAATCATACCTAATTCATGACGGGCTTGCTCTTCTAAAGCTTGGTCACCACTTTTTAGTTCTTTAATGTCTGCTTCCAGAGCTCGATTACGCACGACTAATTTATCGTTTTTCTGCTCATGCTCCGCCAATTTTTTTTGCAACGAGACCCATTGGATTAAGTTTCCATCTCCGAGCCAGAGTTTATGTTGGAGCACAACTAAGGCAATAATTAAAATGATAAATACTGGGCGCATAGATTTAGCTTGTTTTAAGGTATTCGTATAATTTTATTGTATTACTTTATTTCAATAAGGAGCAATATATTAAGGAATAATTTTAAGAGTTAATTAAGGGATTTGGCTGCAATTTTCTTGAGAGAGTAGATTAATAAAAGAACAAATTGTCTTGATTTGCATGGGCTTAGTGCAATATTTGAGCTTAAGGGGATATTGGTGTACAATAACGCATCAAAAATTACTATTAAGGTTATTTTCAAATGAGCTATTTTTTTGCGCTTCCGAATAAAGTTTTGATGGGGATATATAATAATCTTACACCAAAAGAATTACTCCGCCTATGGGAGTCAGGAGAAAGCCGATTATCAAAGAGTGATGAAGTCATTACCGCTTTGTTTATGCAAAGGGATGCGGCGAAGTCGTATCAGCAGAAAATAATCCAATCCTGGTTGGAAGGTCATACTACATATCCCCTTGCTGTTGCTCGTGACAATCCTCAGGTGTTTTTAGAAGCCCTGCAGGGGCTTGATCTACCCTATAAAATTGCAGGATTACATGTAATTAGTAGTGAGAAGACGGCTAGCGATGCGTCAATAGACCATTTATTGACCCGGCAGATTAATGACATTTGTCAGGGGCGTGAGAGCAATAAAAAAATGCTCGGATTATTTGTTTCACAGCTGAAAGAGGAACAAATCAGCAAACTTCTGGCATGGATTGAAGACATTGGGATAAATTGGTACCGTAAAGATCCTTCTGAGCTGGAGAATGCACTACAAATTTTAATTGTGCTGGCCCCCAGGTTGAATACGACTCAAATTACTAAAAACCTTTTTTACTTTATTCAATTTAATCTGAAAAGTAATAATTTTGATGTGTGTCGCAGCGCACACGAAGCTTTAATTGCTTTGGAACCAAAGCTGAATGAGGCGCATATTACTTCCGAGCTGGTTAGAAGTATTCTAATAAATTTGAATTGCACTCATGCTGGGATGGCTCGCTGCGCACAACAGACGTTAATCGCTTTGGCACCCAGGCTGGAGGAAGCGCACATCCAAATGCTGTTGCAGCGGATTAAGAATGGCTTTGTGGACTCAGATAAAGCGGAGCGTATTTTTGCACAACAGGCTTTCACTGCTCTGGAACCAGTATTGGATAAGGAGCATGTCAACAAGTTTTTTGCTTGGGTTGAGCGAAATATGGGGCATGAGAATTATAATGTGCGCTCTAGCATACAAACTGTTTTAGCAGCAAGGGTGTCAATACTGGATGAGGCGAACATCAATCCCAATCTTATTGCCTGGATTGAAGAGGATCTGCGTCATATAGATTTTAACGTACGCCGTAATGCACTAAAGGCTTTAACTGCACTGGCACCAAAACTGAAGGACAGGAATACTATTTCCAAGCTTCTTGTGGGAATTAAAGATCATATGTTTTATCGTGATGTTGCGATAAACGCCAGCGAGGCTTTAATTGCTCTCGTACCGGTATTGGATGAGGTTCTCCTCAACGAGCTTTGGAAGTGGACTATGAACGGTCGGACTCATTCCAATGATGAGAACCGTCGGGTCGCGCGATTCGGTTTAATTGCCCTGCGGCCCCAACTCAGTCATGATCAGATCAGTGAACTTCTTGCGTTGATTGAAGTTCAGCTGGCTAATCACAATCCTTTGTTGCGTTCCAGTGCACTGCATGAGCTAATCGCACTGGCACCTACATTGGATGAAGAGTACATAACTCCCACGCTTCTTGATTTAATTGAAGAAAATCTGTCGCACAACAGTATTGACGTAATGATAAATGCACTAAATGCTCTAGTTGCACTGGTACCCCGAAAAAATGAGATAGAACTCAGTACTACTCTGCTTACCAGGATTAGAGATAGGCTGCTAGAAAGTGATTCTATGCTACGTTTTGAGGCCCAACAGGCTTTAGCTGCGTTGGCACCGAAACTCAGTGGTACGCAGATTAGCAATATTTTTGCTTGGGTTGAGTCGAGAGACTTTCTGGATGCAGCGCGTTTACAAAGAGCCATAATCGCTGTGGTGCCAAATTTACATGAGATACCCAACATACCTCAACTTCTTGGCTGGATTAAAGAGGGTTTGTGTGACGTGGATGAAAACTACTGTCTCGAGGCACAACGTGCTTTTATTGCTCTGGAACCGACTCAGCAACACATTACGCCCATACTTTTTTACAAAATTGTAAGCGATCTTAGCCATAAGAATGACCAGATACGCAACAATGCAGAACAGATTTTAGCTGCACTGGCACCCAAATTGGATGAGACGTACATCAACATGTTTCTTGCAGAAATTCAAAACCCAATGGGGCGGTATTTGCAGCCATTTCCTTCTTTAGGAAAATTCTTAAGTGTTTTCTGCTCGCCGACTAATCCATGTGCTTTATCCATAGCAAAACAATTAAGGAATATCATCCGTGGCCCTGTCCAGAATGAAAGCGACATGGCATTAAATGCTCTTGCGGAGTGGGGGATGTCGTGGGTGGTGAAAGGACGTGAAAATAATTGTCAGGATATAGACAGCTCTAAAAAGTTAATTGACTCTATTTCTGTTACTAATTTACAGAGGGGAAATCCGAGCCCTACTATCAACGTGACCCTTATTGATGCATTACAAGATCAATGGGCCGCCATGCTACAGCAGACTTCCCTGGCTCTAAATCCCTAGTATCGAAAAGTGACAAAAATTGAATGAGAGTATCCCTCATCCTAACTTCCTGCGGTCTCTTGATTATACCTCAATAGACCGCTATTAAATATCCGCATGCAGCATCGTGCAGATGCTTAGTATTACTTTAAGTGCTTACGTAAGATATCCAATTCATCATTCAACAGCTCTATTTTTTCTATTAGCTCAATAGCCAGTACTACACCTGGTAAATTAACACCTAAATCGCGATGCAAACGAAAGGCTGATTCAATTCTGTGTAGTTCCTTTTGATTGAGTTTTAGTTGCTCAAGCTCCATAGAAGTGTTGGAAAATAACCCATGTTCCATCATTTCACTTAATAATTGTTGCGGTATATTGTACTTATGGCATACCTCGGTGTAAGTGAAGGTTTGGGTTTCCTCAATAATTATGCCAACTAAAATATCATTTTTGTCCATGTTTAGGCCCCCATCTTATCGCGAGGATTATAAGGCATTACTTCAGCCATTTTTTTATAAAGCTCCTTTGCTGCTTCCGTAGTTGCGGGTGGAGTAATAATCTTTAAGAGTACGTACTGATTACCGGGAGTGCTACCTGGAAGACCGCGATTTTTTAATCTTAATTTTTGTCCTCCTTGTGAGCCAGGAGGAATTTTTAAGTCAATTTTTCCGGCTAAGGTAGGTACAGTCACTGATGCCCCTAAAGCCGCTTCCCATGGGGTAATAGGAAGGGTTAGGTAGATATCATTGTCCATTAGATCAAAAATTGGATGTTTATCGATTTCAATGGTCAAGTAAATATCTCCAGGTGGCCCTCCCTGCATTCCTGGGGCACCTTGACCTGCCACACGAATCTGTTGACCGGATTTCACCCCTTGAGGGATTTTTACTTTCAATGCTTGGGTCCCATTTGCACCTTCGTGGCGGCTGGGAATTTCAATGGTTCGTGTCGTTCCATTAAATGCTTCCTCCAAACTCACATTAATTTTCCCTTGATAATCTTGTCCGGCCATTGGTTGTTGCTGATATCGAGAATGGCCAAATAAAGACTCAAAGAAATCATCATTAAATTGTGTACCATGGCTTTGATAGGGGCCGGAGCGTTCACTATGCCAGTCTGATTGTTGCTGCGCATTAGAGTGAAATTCACGATTTTTTAGAAAGTTATCATATTCAGCACGTTTTACTGGATCTTTAAGAACCTCATAAGCCTCGCCCATTTCTTTAAAGCGTTCTTCTGCATCCTTTTCTTTGCTGAGATCCGGATGATATTTACGGGCCAGTCTACGGTAGGCTAGCTTAATGTCTTTTTCAGTTGCATCTTGGCTTAATCCCATTATTTTATAATAGTCTTTATCCATTTTTAGACCTCAATTGCGTTTTTATTTTTGTAATACATAACTACCCGGAGCATCCGGCAATTTTTTATCCAAGCTTGGTGCTTTGATCATAGTAGAACTTGATTGTTTAACAAGCCATTTATGCCAGGCTATCCACCAGGAGCCTGATTTTTTTTCTGCTTCTTCCCGCCACATGGTTGGGCCAATATAAGAATCATCTCTTTTTTGTTCACGAATCAGGTAACTTCGTCCCTCATGACCGGGTTCACTGATAATGCCTGCATTATGCCCGCCATTGGTGAGCACAAAGGTAATATCTCCGTGAATCATTAAATGGGTTTTATAAACCGATTTCCAAGGAGCAACGTGATCGTTTTCCGTACTGACTACAAACGCTGGCGTTTGAATATTTTCAGCAACAATGTATTTTCCCCCGACGGTGAACCGTCCTTCAGCAAAATCATTATTGAGGAATAATTTTTCTAAATATTCACTGTGCATTTTATAAGGCATACGTGTTGCATCCGCATTCCATGCTAGTAATGCAATCATACCTCTTTGAGTACCATGCATGTAGTCTTGAACCATTTTGGACCAAATAAGATCGTATGAACGTAGCATTTGGAATGTACCTGACATTTGTTTGGTATCTAAATATCCTTGATCCCACATCATACTTTTTAAGAAAGACACCTCACTTCGCGTGATGAATAATAATAATTCTCCTGCTTCAGTGAAATCGCCTTGTGCGGCGAGTAAGGATAATGATTTTAGACGGAGATCCTTATTTTTAGCCATTGCTGCAGCCGTTATCATGGCCAAGGTGCCACCAAGACAATAACCCATTAAATGAATTTTAGTATTCGGTATGATGCTCGATACGGCATCAATTGCAGCCATTGCTCCCAAACTGTAATAATCTTCAAGGCCAATATCGCGATCTTTAGAGTCCGGGTTTTTCCACGACACAATAAAAACGGTATGTCCTTGCTGAGTAAGCCAATTAACTAAAGAGTTCTTCGGTAATAAATCCAGGATATAGTATTTCATAATCCATGCAGGAAGCATCAATACAGGTTCTTTATAAACATCCCTAGTTTGGGCTTCATATTGGATTAACTCCATTAAATGATTTTGGAATACTACTTTGCCTTTGGTGATTGCTACTTGTTTGCCAGGAATAAAATTCTCCACGCCAGCTGGAGGGGAGCCCGTCAATTTTTCCACGAGATCCTGCACCGCTAATTCAGTTCCACGAACTAGGTTTTTACCGTTTGAACGGATGGTTTCCTGGAATAAATCTGGATTACCTAATACAAAATTCGAGGGAGAGGCGGCGTCAAGGATTTGCCGAGTAATGAAGGAAATAATCCGTTTTACTGGGATCGGGAGTCCCGGTATTTCTGTAGACGCTTTTAAACCCCATTCTTCAATTTGTAAAAACTGTTCAGCCCACAGACGCCAGGGATAGTAACTCCAATTATCAGTATGAAAACGTACGTCCTGGCCATCAGCAGGTTTTTCTTGATGTAATAGGTTATTTACATGGTCGGAAAAATTTATTGCTGGATATAGCCCTAACTTCATCATGGTGCCAGGTGCTTGCATGAGTTGCGAAATCCAGGAAAAATAGGAGACACCAATAGAAGCAGGACTAATGCCTGCTGTAATTTTGGCTAAATTAGCTTGGTAGGTTTTATCGATAAAATCAAAAATATCATCGGTTTCTGGTGGATCACAGTCTTTACACTCTTTAGCACTTAGTGTAGCTTGTTGCTCTTCTGTTGCAGGTGACGATTGTTTTTTTTTAGCAGGAACAGCCTTTGCCATTTTTTTCATGGTGTCTGTCTCAATGCAATTTTGTTTAATAAAAAAAGTATAGCAGCTTCTTTTGCTTATACCTAAGAGACGGCATATGCTGGTTTTTAGCAGTGCACTTAATTTTATTGGAGATTTTTTATGCGAAACTGTATGTTTAAAGTTTTAGTTGCTGGGGTTTTTGGATTGCTGGTAGGTTGTCAGTCAAATCCAGGTAAACCAGCGTCTTTATTTGGTGCGCCATTTGCTAATCCTTCATTTGCTCCTGCTCAAGGTGATTTGACTCAATCCGTCCAAGAGGCATTAATGCGTAACGATGAACTGGCTGTAGCACCAATTCGTGTTGAAACACGCCAAAGTGTAGTGATTTTATCAGGATATGTTAAAAAGATTCGCCAAAGTGATACGGCAGAATTAATTGCACGCCAAGTTCCTGGAGTTCACTCTGTAGAAAACCGTATTATCGTTCGCCCATAAATTTAAAACCCTTGATGTAGCATAGCCTAATCAAGGGTTTTCCAACTAAGGAAAACCTTAGGGTAGATCTAGTCAAATCAGCCTCCTAATAAGAATCAACGTCAAGAAAGATCTCAAAAACAGATCATTGTACTATATTTATACAATAGAGACGTTTTATATCGTACGGAGAAAAAAATGGCTGACTTAATTCACAGTGTCTTGCCTATGCCTCGCCGCGAAATTACTTACATCCGCCCTGATGAATCAATAAGGAAATGTATTGATTTGATGAATGCACTGGATATTGGTGCTTTAGTGGTGGTGGATGATGAGAAAAAGTTAATTGGCATAGTGAGTGAACGTGATATTGTTCGCTCCTGTTTACATAAGTGTGTTAATTTGGACACCGGTAAGGTTGCAGATGTTGTTTATAAAAATGTGACCATTCTGAATTCTAATGATGAGGTGGAAAAGGCAATGCAAGCCATGACCACTACCAAACGAAGGCACATTCTAATTCGTGATGATGAGCGACACGATTTTGTAGCTATTGTATCGATTGGTGACTTGCTTTATCACATACTGGAAGATAAATCGCGAATCATAGAGCATTTAGAAAATTACATTCATACCTATTAACGAGATAAGAATGAGTGCTATAGTATTGTTTTCAATATAAGTTTGCATCTTATGAAAACAGCATTCAGATTATTTTGGGTATTCTTTTTATTAAGCTTTAATTTATGGGCAGGGGATGGCGCGACATCCTGGTACACTCAGGATGCGAATAAGAAGCTAACGCTTAATGTTGAGCTATTTCTTTCTTCCACCTGTCCTCATTGCCATAAAGCGGATGAGTTTTTTAGCTCGCTTAGCAAGTCGAATCCTTACTTACATGTGCAACGCAATATCATTAATGAAGACAAAAATGCTTTAATTCGTTTTAATCAATTATTAAGCGAACAGCATATGGATGATTTTGCGGTTCCTTCGATCTATTTTTGTGGTTCTCGTTGGCTGGGCTTTGCTTCTGCTGAAACAACAGGGAAAGATCTCTTGCATGCCATTAATTATTGTAAGCAGCAAATTGAAAAAGACGGGACTTTAACTCCCGCAACAATCGATACTTTACGGCATTGGGCGAATGCTAATAAGTTTGATTCAGGGATGGTTGAGAAGCCTTCAACCTTTAGTTACATCGTAACGATTGCGATTACCGATGCCTTCTCTCCATGTGCCTTTTTCTGTTTTGCAGGCTTTTTAGCATTTTTGTTTTTAGGCGAAAATCATAAAACACGTATTAGTGCCAGTTTATTATTTATTTTAGCGATGGCAATTACCCATTATTGGCAGCAAGTGCATACGAGTAGTTTTTATGAGCTACTTCCCTGGTTACGTGGCCCGGCATTTATCTTAGGGGCTGTGGCAGTGTACTTTGTTGTGCAGTTTTATAAAAGAAAATCGACTCGTTATTGGTTGCTATCTTTGGCATTTTTATTCGGATTTATGGTCACTGTTTATCAGCAAACCTGTGTGATGAATTGGTCTTATATTTTTGAACAATGGTTAAATAATCAAAATGTCTCGTCCCTTCATGCAGGCTTTTATCAATTGCTGTACCAGGCTTTATACATACTGCCTTTAGTGATTATCCTGATTTTTTATTTAACCCTGTTTAAAGTGAAGCGATTTGTAGCTATGCAGCCCCGCTTGGTTCCTATAGGGTTGCTATTTATTTTAGCGATTGCTGCGTGTTTGATCGCATACCCTCTTCTGTTGGCTAATTTAACTGTGTCGGTATTCACAATACTGATCTTGGGTGTTTGTGGTCGTTTTATAAATTTGACTTGATCTTGAACTAATGATTTGGGATCATCATTATTCTTTGTTTTTCAGGTGGTAGCATGAGTAAGCTCATTGATATTCCCGTGGTTGTTGAAAGCGGATATAAATACAAAACCTCTAATGGCATTACAGCAATTAAAGATGGTGTAAAATCAACCGGGCATGTTCATGAGCGTCTGCCTAAACCAAAATGGCTACGCATTGTTAATCAGACCACTCCAGCTTATGGTCAGGTAAAAGAACAGGTGCAAAAGCATCGTTTAGCCACCGTGTGTGAAGAGGCTAAATGTCCAAATATTTCAGAATGCTGGTCACATGGCACGGCGACCATAATGCTCATGGGGGCTGTGTGCACACGTGCTTGTCGTTTTTGCTCAGTGGATACTGGCAACCCTCATGGTTGGCTTGATGCAGAAGAGCCAGAAAATACAGCCAATACGGTTGTTTTAATGGATTTGGATTACGTAGTTTTAACTTCCGTAAACCGAGATGATTTGGCCGATGGTGGTGCAAATCATTATGCAAAAACCATTCAAGCGATTAAACACCGCTCTCCTAAAACTAAAGTAGAAGCCTTAACTCCTGACTTTCAAGGTGTTGAGCGTGACGTTGCACTATTGTTGGATAGTGGAGTAGATGTTTTTGCGCAAAACGTGGAAACGGTAGAGCGTTTAACCCATCCTGTTCGGGATAACCGCGCAGGTTACCAGCAAACTTTAAATGTACTGTCTTTTGCTAAACGTTATCGTCCGGATGTTTTAACTAAGACCAGTTTAATGCTGGGATTAGGTGAGACGGATGAAGAGATTATTCAAACGATGGATGATTTACGGGCCCATCATGTAGATATTTTGACGTTAGGGCAATATTTGCAGCCAACAAAAAATCACCTGCCAATCGAACGTTATGTAACCCCGGAAACTTTTGCGGAGTTAAGACAAATTGGTTTGCAAAAAGGATTCTTTGAGGTTGCGTCAGGACCTTTAGTTCGTTCCAGTTATCGTGCAGACCGAGTGTTTAAGCGAGATAATTTAGGATTGGAATTATAAAAGTTTCACATCGCCCAGTATGCTAATAAAATAAGAGGGATAGTGTGTTCAAGCCCTTGTCACACCAGGGTTTATGTACCACCGCTTTTAGCCTCCTCCCTGGAGAATCGCGGTGCTAAGGTTTGATTATAACCTCAGAGACATTAGTCCTAGTGCCTCTCACTCACGGTGATTAGACAAAAACCAGTGTGGGTGGTTCATCAATATCTCCATTCTCGATAGCGTATTCCTTTAAATTACTTGCTGTTGAGGTTTTTGATTGAATCCCAAAGAAAGAATAACGTGTTTGAGGTGTATGGAGGTTAAATCCCTCTTTGTCGGAGCGGCGCATTTCTGCAACGTCGATAAAACTTTTTTCACAGGTGTGGTTATCAGTAGTCAGCGTATATTTGCGATTGAGTGCTATTTCGAACGTTAGAGTTCCATTGGAATGTTGAACATCCTGGTTGATTTTTTGCCATATAGATTCTAGTATAGAACCCTTGACATTAGCGCTGACCGAATCACTTTCTAACAAACGGGAAATACTATTTTCCACTTTAATTTTTAATAGGTCTTCTCCAATAGCTGAATGATCTGCATTAAAGCAGCTAGCCAAGGTACGAGTAATCCAAGGGATAGTCATCGCAAAAAAATGTCTTGGGCATTCCACCATTAAGTTCACAAAATAACCCACTGTTTGAAAAGATGAGATGATGATATAGTAATACGGAAACAACCAATGATCTAATGCAGTCGATGCCAGGGTATTAATTTCAGCCAGTGACCATTGGGTACCGAAGATAGAGCTCGAGGCAGCTATCACAGTAGCCAATAGATAACAACCGATATAGGCCATTTCCAGTGTAAGCATCCAAGTAATAAAAGAAGAGGGTATCAAAAGCGCTGTAATAAATAACACAATGTTGACAAGCTCGTTTTCCGAATTACCCAACCAATTGTTAATCATTACTGAACCTACGTAGAGCTGCAACATCGAAAGCAAGAACAGTCCGCCGGTATATGCAGCAGCACCGTTGATTATTAATTCTATGTAAGGAGTGAAATAGAAATCAATTAAAGGAGGTAACAGAGTAATTGCATAGTTTAGCCCCAGTGTACCCAAAACAATTAGGGTTTCACTAATAGATTTTAAAAATGAGGACGCAATATGTCCGGTTAATTTTAATTGCTCCCACACCTCTTCTAATCCTGAGAAGGGCTTATGATATACAGGGATTTGTTTTTGAAATGCAAAAAATGCACTCAGCCATTGATTGGAGCGAACAACACATCTCGTTGCTATAACATGCTTGTATGTGTGGTTGAAGGGAGCACTCTGATTTAAATTTTGGCTGTTTTTGGTAGTTCTATGTTTAAAGGCCAGGTAATTAGGTTCCCATTTATTTCCTGTTAGTCCCAGGGCTTCAATAAATTGATTTAGCCCCTCTTCAGTCAATTCAGGTAAGTTGGGGAGCCCTTTTTGTCGACGAGCATTCATGATCCATAGCAGCTCGCTGGGAGATAGAGGTTGGGCAAGCTGTGTGAGTGTTGGTTGGGACAAAAATTCTGTTTCAAGCAAGCGTAAAACATTTTCGGATTTATCCATTATCTCAAGCAGGCTATTGTTCTCCCAATTCTGGTAAAACTGCGCCTCCACATTTATTAATTTAGCGACATTGCTATTTAATTGTAATTGTCTATTGGCGGGAAAATACTTACTCACTTCGGGATTTTGTAATAATGCGGCGTCCATTATTTCCTGACTCTCTTGAAGAGCTGAGCTTAAATATTTATAAATAATCCCATTTTTAGTTACGAGACGTAGAGCGATTTCCCTGTTATTTAAAAAGATGGAAGAAGAACATCCGCTTAATAAGTCACTCGTGGGTTTACTCATCATTATCAATAAGTCAATCAGAGAGTCCGCTTGCTCCATAGTGCCTTTTTGAATCATTTCGTCACAAGCAAAGTTAATTTTGCCTATTAGGGAGTCTAAAAAGTCACTATTATTTCTTAATGTTCCCGGTAAATAGCGCCATAATTTAGGGTTAGCTAGTACGGAGTTAGCAATCAAATAGGGATATTTTTCAATTAGTTTTCGTTTTTCGGTTAAAATCCTTCGTATCTGTTGAGGATTATCTTGAGCGTTTTGGAGCATTTCGCTTAACGTGCAAAGCACTTCTACACTAATGCCTGTCGGTAGACGTAATTCATAACCTGCGACATTTTCTTTAGTGAGGTCGTTAAAATTAACAAGGAAGTTCTCCTGCTTTAATTTTTCTTCAACCAGTTTTTTTAACTGAGCTAATACTTCACTCTTTTTAAATATGGAAAGGGTTGCATCATATTCTACAATAGATTGCCGGTCATCTAGTGCAAAATAAAGAGCAAAAAACTCACCAAGTTTTGGATAAAGGCTATTCGTCTTTTCCTCCGTTAATACCAGCGCGTTATTGTCCCAGTCAGTGAGATCGAGTTCAGCCAGAGGGTCTATTCGCATGTTAAATAAGGCATATTCAGCCAGATTATTTATAACGTTGGCCTCATACTGCGTAAAATATTCTTCGTATACTGATTCAAAGTATGCAGTCATTGATTGAGGTTGGCTTAAATAAGCATATGCATCTTCGATCTCCCTTTCATTCTCCACACCAAGGGACTTATTTTTGGCTAGAGAAAACATATGCATGACGGTATGGATGGAAAGAGATTCTGCTACCGTATTTATGGTATTGTATTCATCTGCAATGCGCTGAATAATGTTACAGCGTTGTTCATGAAGCTCAACTAAAATCCAGTTGGTATCTGAGCGATATTTTCTCAAATGCGTATTTAATTCTGTGACAATCCCCGGTTCGCATACTCCATACCCCATCGCTCTTTTTAACCCCTCAAGAAATTTAGGTTGAGTTGATTTGGGAATGCAAAAATCGGGCATATCGCCGTTGTATAAAAAATAAAAATTTTCAAAAAGCACCAAGACATCTGTAAGCGATAAATTAAATCGGTTGTTATCTACAACCTGCTTGCGTCTTTCTTGAAAAGATTCAAATAATTGCTTATATTCAGCTGGGACCTGGGTTTTAAAGGCACCCATTAATTTGTCCCATTTTTCGCTAATGGGCGTTTGCTCATTCAAATATTCTTTACCGAATTGCGCATGAAGATAAGTCTTCATAGCCTCGTCATGTTTCGTAAAATCAGGTTTTTGATAGAGCATTTGCGTGGGCAAATAAAAAACGGGGGTATTCATAATAAGGCCCTAAGTGTTTTTAGTGGGCATAGTGTATCATAAATGGCCCTTTGGTGTTAGGCATTGCGGTACGGGTCAAGTCAGTTGATCTTTAGTGCGATAACAGAGGACGTTTTGTTAATAATTTTAATTTTTTTGATCTTATTTTGGTGAGCACAAGCTTAATATACTTCATTTTCTGTTCTCTAAAGTTCCAGGCTACACTATAAAAATACCCCTTTTTTTCATGAGCTTTTGCAAACAATAAGCCGCGAGATACATAAAACTACCTAATACAAGAGCACTTAGTCCTAAAGTCAAATAATAAGCCTTATAATAGGGCAAGCTTTCCACCGCTGAATTAACCGTGACTGGGATTGCCACCCAGCCTGCAAGTCGGCCGGATATGGCATGAGCAAGTGAGCTTGCCAGATACCAAACACCCATAGCAAAGGCTATGGATTTTTGATCGCAATACAAACCAATCATACTTAAACCAATAGCACTGACCCATAATTCAGCAATAGAAATTAAAATGTAGGTTAGGGCAATGTAATTACCATTTACTATCCCATTTATGGCTCTATGCGCGGCAAATGTCATGACTAATAAAGCAAGTCCTGAAAGAAAGACACCTGCTGCAAATTGATAGGGAATTGTAAATCGAGGAACCATTTTATAGAACCGGGGAAGCTGGCTACCAATTGCCAAAATTAAAAGGGGATTTAATATTTGATAATGAGCTGGCGAAACCGTGAGGCCCCATAAATTATGGTCTGAATTATTTTGAGCAAAAAGGATAAGAGTACTATTCATTTGATTATAAATAACAAAAAATACAATGGCTTCAATAACCAGCAAAATAGCAATCATCTGTTTATCACGAGCAGGTCCATTTAGGCTGATGGTCTTTTTCAAAAACCATACGATACCCATGCTACTGCCTACCGCAATCAAGGTGCTAGCCATATAGACATGTGAAAACGCATAGAGGGTAAGTAAGTAAATAACAATAATGTAGGCGATAAGGCGCAGTACTCCTGAGCGAGGGAGTTTAGCTAAATCTTTTCCCCAAATCACATTGTCATAAATAAAATACCGATTGGCGAAGTTTAAGGCGGCAATAGATTTACCTACAAAGGCTATGGTCAGAATGGAAAGGGGACCAAAACGGCTTTCTAGTAGCGCTGGGGCAATTAGGGTAGCTAGAAGGGCCCCTACGTTAATGGCAATGTAGTAGTAAGTCATGGCGGATTTTGCTTTGATGACATTATCCGCATAAATATGGGAAACCATACTGGAGGAGGTACCCATTAAGAGTGAGTTTGTTGCTGGAATAAAGGCATAAGCTGCAATAAATAGTTGATCACCTAAAGTAGTTACCGTGAAGCCACTGAGCATCATCAGTAAGTAAGCAAAAGCGAGCATTACACTGCCAAGAAGTATCGAGCGCCGCACCCCCACAACTGTATCGGCTATATACCCCCCTAACATGGGCATTAAATAACCTGCTGCATGGGCAACGCCAATAAAGGCATAGGCTTTGGCTTGGCTATAACCTAATCCTTTGGCCAGCAGAGGGCGAGTTAAAAATAAAATTAAAATGGTATTTAATGCATAAACAGAGAATTGGCTCCAGAAGGTGATGAATACGATATTACTGGTTTGCTTCTGTCGAAGATCTAATTCAGGTAAGTAGTCTTTTACTTCTTGAGAAATCATTTCCCACCTCATCATTGATAATTAATCACATTCAGCAAAATACTGGTAATAAGGTTACGTCATCCTTTGTTATGTAGTAATAAGCTTACGCTATCCTGAGGAGCTTAGACGAAGTTCTCCTGCATACCGCATGGAGATTTCCTCGTCCTATTTGGGATGACATATTCATATGAAGTATTACCACATGAGTTCAGATTATCACTTCTTGGCAAGAACTACATCTATTATGTGGGTATCATGATAGGGGAAGGTGAATATTTTACTAAACAAGCGTTTCAGCCGTTGAAGTAGAAAGTTTTTAGGCAACATACGAATGGATAAGCTATTCAAAAACCAGGTTCCTTCAATACCGAAAAGAGCCAGTTCATCAATATTGTTTAGAGTAATGGGTATCTCCAGCCGGCGATGATCAATGACTTCGAATTGGTGTTCTTTAAAGGCTAACATTAATTCATCATTGTTTGCTGCAACAGTAGTATTTTTTACGATCGATTTATAGTAGTGCCCAACTACACTGCTTAAGATCGAATCTTGTGAGATAAACTCTGCTAATTGTTGCTGTGCTATGGGAAAGGAATCGTAGGTTGTAGTGATCATTGAAAAGTGACCATTAGCGCGGGTTAGCATTTTAGCTTCATTAAACAAAATATTAATGGGGATATAAGCATTAATAAAATGAGCTAAAATTAAATCCTGGCTATGTGCGGGTAAGAATTTACTTGCATGCGCGGCACTGCTCTCAATGGTAACTAAGGGCAGTATTTCTTTCGCACGTCGCAACATTTCTGAAGAAACATCAATACCAGTAAATTCCGCCAGAGGCATTGCTTGTTGTAGCTTTTTTAAAAATGCGCCATCACCAACTCCAAGATCCAGAACTTTATAATGAGGTTTCATCCCCAGATAAAATTTCTGCATCTGCTCTATGGCTACCTGATGACTCTGACTAATTGCTCCGAAGCGATTAGCAGTGGCATAATTCTCAGCGATTTCGTTATACATGGCCTTCAAGGACATGCAAAATTCCAATTTAAAAATGATTTTGTAAGTATATCCCTAAATTAGGGCGTTTTGCGACTGCTGTGTGACGAAAAATTATTGTTATTTTTCTTGTAATTATTTATGAGAGTGGTATAGAGTGTGCGGTTGCAGTTAAGTCCATTAATGTATGGTTAGGGTAAATTATGTCTAAGATATTAGTTACTGGTGCCACAGGCTTTGTGGGCAAATGTTTAGTGCCAGCGCTTATTTCCGCGGGGCATGAAGTACGTTGCGCGGTTTCCAAAACGGTGGCTTGGTTGAATGCCGAACAAGTTATTGTTAATAAATTAGAAGATGATCCTGACTGGACTGAAGCGCTTGCCGATATTGATGTAGTAATTCATCTTGCCGCTCGAGTACATGTAATGAACGAAACATCTGCCACAGCAATGGATGACTATTGTAAGATCAATAGTATTGCCACAAGAAACCTTGCAAACCAGGCTGCTCAACACCAAGTGAAACGCTTTGTTTTTTTGAGCTCGATTAAAGTCAATGGGGAGTTCACCTTAAAAAATACTCCGTTTAACGAGGAGAGCATTGCTCAGCCCGAGGACCCCTATGGAAAAAGTAAGCTGTATGCAGAACAATATTTACATGCCATTAGCCAAAATACGGGCTTGGAAGTTGTTATTATTAGACCACCCTTAATTTATGGTCCCGAAGTTAAAGCAAACTTTTTAAAAATGTTACATTTGGTACGTAAAGGGTTACCTTTGCCTTTTGGTCGCGTAAAAAACAGTCGTAGCTTGGTTTATATTGGGAATTTAGTTTCCGCATTATGCACTGTAGCCACTCATCCTAATGCCGCTAATCAAACCTATTTAGTAGCCGATGATGACTCATTATCATTAACCCAAATGATGGGTACTATAGGTAAAGCAATGGGTAAGACTTCAAAATTAATGCCTGTTCCGGTGGGGTTAATGTCGTTTACATTCGCATTGCTTGGTAAGAAAAACATTAATACGCGCTTATTTGGTTCCTTAGAAGTAAGTAACAATAAAATAAAATCGCAATTGAATTGGGTTCCTCCAGTTACTGCTACTGAGGGGTTAAGAGAAACTGTAAAATGGTATCAATGTGAATTCGGTTCTTAGTATCTTTTTTTTAGCATGTTCAGCCATTTTAACGCAAGTATTTTGCCGTATGGCTCAGGGTACTCGCTTAATGGACAAGCCTAATAATCGCTCTATGCACTCTAAACCTACGGTTAGAGGAGGGGGGGTAATATTTATTGGTTTATCTCTCATCTCAATTCCCGTTCTTTGCTATTTAACTCAAACCCCATTTCATGAGCAATTTATTTTTATGCTGAGCATTCTCATGATTGCTGCAGTGAGCTTTGCGGATGATTTATTTACTTTATCCGTAAAACCACGCTTTCTCATTCAATGCGTTGCTGCCGGACTTGTGGCATGGTTTATGAAACCAGAACAGTTGGATTTTTCCCTTTTTTCAATTTCCTATTCGTTCCTTATCATTCCTTTTGTCTTTGTACTCGTGCTTTGGTCAATTAACCATTTTAATTTTATGGATGGTCTTGATGGTTTTTGTGCCTCTCAAGCCTTATTTTTATGTGCTTCTTATGCGGTTTTATTTGGGTTGCATGGGGCTTCATTTTATCAAGGCTTTTGTTTCGCTTTGGCGGCAGGTCTTGTTGGCTTTTTGATGTTTAATTTCCCACCTGCCAAATTGTTTATGGGGGATGTGGGTAGTGCTACTTTAGGTTTAATTAGTTTTTGTATTGCGCTTATCGGACAGCAAAAATTTCAAATTCCTATTTTGTTTTGGTTTATGTTAAATAGTCTCTTTCTTTTTGATGCAACATTGACTTTAATCCGTCGCATGCTCCGCAAAGAAAAATGGTCTATGCCCCATAAAAAACATGCTTATCAGCGCTTAAGACAGTCAGGGATTACTGTGCCGGTCATCTTATTAGGGCAGTTAGTTTTGAATAGCTCATTTTTTATTTTAGTTATTCTACTTAATATGGACCTCTTTTTTCCTTTTTATGTTATATTACTGCAAATAGGCCTTGTTGTACTTGTTTATTGTTTAATTGAAAAAATTTTTCCTATGTTTTGTTCTGAGTTTAGCTCTTGAATTTATTGAAAAATTCCAATTTTCCATTTATAAAGTAAGATGGATTAAAGTTTTCCTTAATACTTTGTTAATAATAAAGGTGTACAATAATACCCGTGAATTAAATATTGCTTTGTTTTTAGTTATCTTGTAGTTGCAGAGAACAACCATGGATGTACTATGGAGAAGCGAGTGACTACTTTGTTAGGGAGATTTTGTTATGTTAATTTTGACTCGTCGTATAGGCGAAACACTTATTATTGGTGATGACGTTAATATTACTGTTTTGGGCGTAAAAGGTAACCAAGTTCGTTTGGGTATCAATGCCCCAAAAGATGTATCTGTACACCGTGAAGAAATTTATTTACGTATACAACAAGAAAAACAATCAGACGATTCTGAAACAACCGTATAATTGATTTCCTC
Source organism: Legionella lytica (assembly GCF_044626755.1). Classification (GTDB taxonomy): domain Bacteria; phylum Pseudomonadota; class Gammaproteobacteria; order Legionellales; family Legionellaceae; genus Legionella; species Legionella lytica_A. Next base: position 294,802 of record NZ_JBGORX010000001.1, read on the forward strand.
GCAGTCATCCAGTTCCGAGCGCCTAAAAACGCTCGGGACGAACCTTAATTTACTCTTTAATTCCCTCTTTGCAACGTTGTATCTCCTGACGAAAGTAAGTGCTTTACACCTAATTCATCCTCTAGTAAGAGTTGGCCCATAGAGTTAATTCCACAGGCTTTACCGGACAATACACCCTGTGCCTGGGTAATTTGAATCTCTTTACCGACCAAATAATCAAATTGGTTCCATTCGTTCATAAAAGCATTTAAGTCAGTCTGAATAAATTTATTTATATAATGCTCCAGATTTTTAATCAGCCCGGCAATTAACAGGTTGCGGTCAAAATAACTGTGGGACATTTCATAGAGAGAGCACCAGGGTTTATCCGCAAGAGGGTGATTCTCTGTATCGGTATTAACATTTAGGCCAATACCAATAATAACCTGGGCGTTTGCATTCGATTCGGCTAATATTTCAATTAAACTGCCGCAAAGCTTTTTATCGCCCCAATAAATGTCATTAGGCCATTTTATTTTTACATCGTTTGCTAGGTTAAACTCATTTAAGGTGTTTAGAATGGCAAGACTGGTGATGAGACTCAAGCCTGAAAGTTTGCTTAGGTCATAGTTCAGATTCCAACGGCTGGAGCAATAAATATTTTCGCCAAAAGGGGAATGCCATTGCCTTCCAAAACGTCCTCGGCCTTGGCTCTGCATTTCTGCACAACATAGTTCAAGTTGATTGCTGGGGGCAAGCTCTTTTAAAAAACGATTTGTGGAATCAAGGGAAGTAAACACATGCATCTTAAACGGGCTGGCAATTTGCTCTTGTAGATGTTCGCTAATACGTTGTTCGTTTAATAAAATAAGCTGACGCGGAAGTTGATAGCCTTGTTGAGGTATGCTTTTTATGGGAATGCCAAAATCAATAAGTTGATTAATCTGTTTCCAAATAGCAGAACGGGTAATACCTAAAGTTTTCCCTAGGGTTGAACCACTGTGACATTCTCCATCACCTAAAATAGACAACAAGGTGTACTGTGTCGAAGTAAATTGCATCATACAGCTAAAATCTCAGAGGGGTATTGGGTTGTATTTGAATTATTCCATGCCTGATTTCTCTGACTGTGGGGTGATAGCACAGAGCGGCGCTATAACCTATCTCAGGCATGAATGAGCGTAATTGCCAAGTCATATTATTTAAAGGGTCATCCACTAATTGCTGCGTAGGGATGGAAGTTGGTACGTTAAAATCTTTGGTTGGATAGGCAAGCCCTAATCCACATGCTTTAATAAAGGCTTCTTTTTGCGACCAAATATGAAAGAATACGGCAGGTTTTAACGATCGGGGCACTTTATTAAACTCCGCTAGTTCTTGAGCTGAAAATGCGTTCTTCGCAATCCCTTCATAGGGACGGGCAGAATATTTTTCAACATCAATTCCCATGGGAAAGCCCTTTCCTACAGCGAGAAGTGCTAAATCGGCAGTATGGCTCAGATTAAATTGTAATCGAGCTGAGTTCATGACCTTGGGTTTACCATGATAGTTATAGGTGAACTCTAAGCGTTCAGGGCTCGTGTTTAAATAACGAGCCAAAATAATTCTTAAGGTTACTCGCCCAGTGGAAAAACGCCGTTGATGTTTGCTGAAATAAAATCGGGCAGCACGTGTTTGTTCTTCTTCATTTAATATTTGTGCTGCATTAGGTAAATCTTCGGCTAAAGAAAACTGCCAAAGGTCAATTCGGTTTTCATGTAATATGCAATTATCCGTATCTAAATCAGCAAACCCTGTAGTAATCATATTTTTGTCGAATCTGGCATCAATTAGTAATTATAGGTTATCATATACCATGATATTTTAATTTACCAAAGAGTATTGAATGAGCCGACAATTTTTGGACTTTGAACAACCAATAGAAGAGTTGAATCAGAAAATTGAAGCACTACGGATGGTAGGTAATGACAATGAGGTTAACTTAAGCGAGGAAATCGCTCGCCTGGAAGTTAAATGTTCTGAATTAACCGCACAAGTTTTTTCTAACTTAGAGCCGTGGCAAATTGCCCAAATGGCTCGTCATCCTTTACGTCCTCAAACAACAGATTACATAGAGCGCATTTTTACTGATTTCCAAGAGCTACATGGTGATCGTAGTCACTCTGCAGCTCCTGCTATTATTGGTGGTTTAGCGCGCTTAAATGGCGAGCCTGTGATGATACTGGGACATCAAAAAGGAAAACGAACCAAAGAAAAAGTGTACCGTAATTTTGGTATGGCACGTCCTGAAGAGTACAGAAAAGCATTACGCTTAATGAACATGGCAGAAAAATTCCAATTACCGGTGATTACTTTTATCGATACTGCCGGTGCTTATCCTGGAATTGGTGCAGAAGAGCGCAATCAGTCGGAAGCCATTGCACGCAATTTATTTGTGATGTCTCGATTAAAGACACCTATTATTTGTGTCGTTACTGGTGAAGCGGGTTCCGGTGGTGCTTTAGCGATTGGGGTCGGTGATAAGGTTCTAATGCTGCAATTTGGCATCTACTCAGTAATTTCTCCAGAGGGATGTGCGTCAATTCTTTGGAAAGATGCAGCGAAAGCCCCAGATGCGGCTCGTGCAATGCGCATTACTGCAGATAAAATAAATGAAAATCTATTAGTTGATGGGGTAGTTCCTGAGCCTTTAGGTGGTGCTCATCGTAATGTAGATGAAATGTCTGCACGCTTAAAAGAAATTTTGGTAACAGAGTTACAAGCATTGCAGAAAATGCCCTTAGATAAGCTTATTGAACAACGATACCAAAAATTTATGGCTATGGGGGCCGTGAGTTAAGCGGATTGACATATCCCTTCGTCATAGCGAGTGCAGCAAATTCAGTATTGAGTTCTGTGCTCGCAATGATGAAATTCCCATACCCTGTAAATAGCAACTCGGAATCACAAGACGAAAACCCAGGCACAATGAGTCAAATCAATATGGTAGTGCAATGAATCGTACCCCAACAGAATTATTAAATGCTGATTGGCTCTCGTATTTTAACCGCTTTGATAAATTAATTGTGGGCTTTAGCGGCGGCCTTGATTCAACGGTACTATTACACGCACTGGCTTCCCATTCCTCGCTTCACTCGAAATTACTTGCTGTACACATTAATCATGGAATAAGCCCCAACGCCTTAGCTTGGCAGCAGCACTGTGAACGATTTTGCCGCCATTTAGGTATTCACTTTATTACTAAGGCAGTTCAATTTGACCGTAGTGCCAATATTGAAGAAGGAGCGCGGCTTGCTCGATACGCGGTGTTTTCATCCTTGCTAAGGGAACAGGATTGCCTGGTTTTAGGCCATCACCAAGATGACCAAGCGGAAACGGTCCTTTTACAATTGCTCCGCGGGACAGGGGTTGATGGTTTGGCGGCAATGACTGAGCGAGGTGCTTTGGGAAAGGGAGCAATAGCCAGGCCATGTCTCAATAGCACCCGGGCTCAATTGGCGCAGTATGCAAAGGTGCGACAGTTGGTTTGGATTGACGATGAAAGCAATCAAGACGTTAGTTATTCGCGTAATTATTTACGTCAAAAAATTTTGCCCTTGCTTGCGGACAAATGGCCAGGAGCAACGGGAAATATTGCTCGTACCGCTCTACACTGTCAACAGGCTAAAAGTAATTTAGATGTATTGGCTTTGCAAGACTGTCCAGAACTGTCTTTTGCAAGCGACTCCTTATGCATTACGCCGCTTCTGAAATTGGATTTTGCTCGTCTTGCCAATGTACTCAGAACATGGCTAAGAAAAAGAAAAATACAAGCTCCTTCGACTGCGTTATTAGGTCGCATAATTGATGAGCTCATTTTTGCGCGAATTGATGCTGCACCTCAAGTTAATTGGGATAAGGTGGTGGTTCGCCGTTATCAGCAGCATCTCTATCTTGATAAAAAAAATACAATTCACTTGCCTAATTACAGTGAATGGCTGCAGTTTCCTTCTCCGTTAATGTTAGGAGCCGATGGCTTTGGAGTGATTGCAGAATCAGCTCGCCAAGGTCTAGTCGTGCCTGCAAACGCTAAAATAACGATTCGTTTTCGGCAAGGTGGAGAAACACTTGTTTTACATGGTCAAACCAAACAATTGAAAAAACTCTTCCAGGAGTGGCAAATACCACCGTGGCAGCGTGAGCGTACTCCCTTACTTTATATCAATGATGAGCTTGCCGCAGTAGTTAATTACGCCATCAGTGATGTCTTTTTTAATCGCAATGTACCCCATGCCTGGTCTTTAAAAACACAGCAGGCTTAAGATGGGCATTATGATTGACCCTTATACATCTGAGTGATATATTTTTTACTGTGCTTCGAGTAGGTTGTCGTATGCCTACTTAGGATTCACTCAAGAGCTCGAATGTCAATGGACCTGGTATTTAAAAACTCTGAGGGCTTAATAAAATGAATGATTCATTGATTACAGCAATTTTGTTACAAGCAGACAATCCCTGGGCAAAACCTGAAGACGTAGCTGATCTCCATACCAAATTAAAAAGCAATTGCTATACGGGCTATTTTTCTTATCTTAATTATTTCAGTGGCATACCGAATGGCGGTTTAGAAGATGATTATAAAAATATTAGCCATTTTATTACCTTAAACACCAAAGAACTAATTACCCATTTTGATACAGATGCTTTATTGAAGCATGCTGAGGCCTTATTGCTCGAAGCGAATAGTAAAATCGATAAAAAGCTGACATATAAAGCAGGTGTTTGTTTGGCTTTAGTTGCTGTGTATGCTGAGGATGTATCAAGGAAAAAAGCAGCTTATGAGCAATTGGCAAAGTTATTTTCCGAAAAAGGGTTATTAGCCGACCCGCAATCATTAGCACGTTGTAATGCATTTTTAGCCCCTCTTCCTGTAGATACTCAATTTAGCTCAACTCGATCCATTATTTGGTCGTGGGAGCTGAGTGGGGAAAACGTAGGTTCTTTTGAGGTGGACCGACAACTGCTAATCAAGAAAGAATTTTTGAATCAACCGATAAAAAAAGCATTATATTTGCTTGGATTATCTGATCTGGATTTATTTGATAAAGATAAAATACAGCTAGCATACGAACGGTGCTATAAAAGACTACAAGAACTAAGTGAAATTTCTTGTGAAGAGGTTGCTGCTCATCCTTTATTAAAATGTTTCAATGAGGCGCAAAATTTGCTTCTACATTATGAACGTCTTATCAGTTTTAATTACAAGAGTAGGCTGCAGTCATTAGAAAGCTTATTGCACTTGGTTAAAAATGCCCTGATAACGCATGAGGAAGTTTATACAAATTTATATCAGGCAATCGATGCGTTTGACACTGAGCTTAACGAAATCCTGCATATTACTCAGATAGAGCCGCCCTACATTACCGAAGAGATTCTTGTAGAGCATTTGGGGGGAGTTGTGGGAGGTACTAAGCAATATAAGGCTCAAGAGCAGTTACATACTTTGATTGGGACATTTTGGGAGGATATTTATACCAAAGTAGCACCTTTACTTCATGTGGCGAATCAGTTATTAGCGAACCATGAGAATATATCGCTACGTGTCGGTATTCTAATTGAATTTTTTACGAAAGCAGAAAAAATTAGTGGGCTTATTGCGCAAATTAAAGAGTTACATATTCGACGGTTTACAGACATATCCATAGCTAATAATGCAACCCAACAGTGGGATGAGTTGGGTTTGGCGATGCAAAAGGTTAAAGAGCAAATTGATTATTATAAGAAATGGGTACGAATTAATATTCGTGATCTGATTCATCTTAATGAATGCTTAGTTATAAATGGTGTAGAGTGCACGAAGGATACAGATGCACTTCATTTAATCAGCGAACAAAAGTCATTAAACCAACATATTGAGGAAAAGTTAGAATGGCTGTCGCGGTTAGATGGTACTGCTAAAACCATTGTTGAGGGTGAGTTAAAAAATCAGGGGATTGGGGCTACTGCCTATGAGTCAATAGAAAGTATAAAACGAAATCTTGAAAGCCATAAGGCGAGATTGCTGCTTTTTAAGCAACAAGGAGCTGGTAAATTAAATGAATTGTTACAAGAGGATGTGAGCGCTCTTTTTCAACAGTATAAGGATGCCGCTAAAAGATTAGAGCAGTGTTTTCAAGAAAGAAATAGCATGTGTTTTTCTTGGGAAAAAAAATGGGATGAATTTTTAAAGCAGCAGAAAATAATGGATAATGTTTTTAGTGCCTTGAACAAGAAAATTCCCCCTGACTATGATTCCGCCGAGTACATTACTCAGAGTACAGCCAAGTGTATTTTAAAGATGAGGCAACAGAAAACAATTTTTGAGCAAAAAATAGTGGACGTTAAAAAGAAAATTGAATTAGGCGCCATTGATACTTTTCTGTATTTACTCTTAAAAAAACTTATTGATAATGAAGCGGAATCTTTTGCAACAGGAAATAAAGCAGCTTTAGTGCAATTTTTACAAAACATAGAGCAAATTAGTAGTGATGAAAACGGGCAGCGTTATACTTCATTGGTGCGACTAATTAAAACAGAGCAAAATGATCTGGGACAAACGCATGAGTTTAACTGTCTTGGATGGTATTGCACCTCACGTTCTTATGCTCCGTTTACTCCTGTTCTTCATCAAGCTGAAAAGATGGCCTCGTTTATTACCAACAAGGATTGGACTAACACGCCATTAAGTTTTGATGCCATGAAATACACGATTTTAAAAAATCTGATTGGACAAGAATGCGAACATTACTTAGAGCAGGGCACTCATCATCAAGATCGCAAGAGTTCAATTACACGTCTGAAACAGCAGATTACATTGCTAGATCAGCACGAAGGGACACAAGGAGAATGCTTTCAGGCTCTATATGAGAGTTTGAAAAATGAATTAGTGGCAACAACAAGTTCTCATTTAAGGATTGGTTTTTTCCCAGGCTGGCATCAGTGTCGTTTGCAAAAGGTTTATGGTGCGCTTTTACAAAATGCAGAACAAATCAATTGCTTAGGGTTGGAGGTAGTAGAGACCCAAAGGTTAATCGCATAACCATTGCTCAGGGATTCCTGGGGCATAACATGGATTCTAATGCGGTTTCGAGATCTATGGAGCCCTTAGCGTGAGCACAGGACCATATCTTGCTGTGTTGCGGAGGGGTAAAGTTAAAAAGACTTTTAAACAGCGTAGCCTGGCTGCTCGCAGCCAGGCTTTCTTTAAACGGCAACTAATTTTAATAGCGAAGAGACAGTTAACACTCCGGTAAATTAACAGCTAAACCACCCATAGAAGTCTCTTTATAGATACTTTGCATATCCATACCCGTTTGTTTCATCGTTTTAATCACCTTATCCAAAGAGATATGATGCTGCCCATCACCAATCAAAGCCATACGCGTTGCATTAACCGCTTTAACCGAGCCCATAGCATTACGCTCAATACACGGTATTTGTACCAAACCTAAAACCGGATCACAGGTCATACCCAAATGATGCTCCATGGCAATTTCCGCCGCATTTTCAACCTGGGCTACGGTTCCACCCAACACCGCAGTAAGTCCGGCAGCCGCCATCGAAGAAGCAACGCCTACTTCACCTTGGCATCCAACTTCTGCACCTGAAATCGAAGCGCCTTTCTTATAGAGTATGCCAATGGCTGCTGCGGTAAGGAAATAAGTATAGACATCCTCATTACTCATCCGGTCATGCGCTTGCTGACAATACTTTAACACCGCGGGAATAATACCTGCTGCGCCATTAGTCGGAGCAGTCACAATACGACCACCCGCTGCATTTTCTTCATTCACTGCCATAGCATATAAATTAAGCTGATTCATAATATCCGAATTTTCGAATATGCTCTTAACCCCTTGTTGGTCCATCAACTTTCTATAAAGTGCTGGAGCACGTCTTTTTAAGTTAAGGCCTCCGGGCAAAATACCTTCATGCTGACAACCATTCGTAATACATTCATCCATCACCTTGGCAATGGCTAGAATTCCTTGATGAATTTCTTCAGTACTACGCCAAGTCAATTCATTCTGAAGCATAAGTTCTGCAATACTTAACTTATTGTCTTCACATAATTTTAATAATTCATTGGCTGTAGAAAACGGGTAGGGCGGAGGATTTGCATCTTCGCTTGCCTTATGAAAATCTTCTTCAGTGGTAATAAATCCCCCACCAATTGAATAATAAACTTGTGCAATTAATAAATTATCTTGAGCATCAAAAGCGGAAAAACGTAAGCCATTCGTATGCAGAGGTAATAGTTCTTTTTGTAGAAATAGAAAGTCAGTTTTTTCATTAAATGAAATTTTTTTCTGGCCCGCTAGATTTAATGTATGAGTGCTTAGAATTTCATGCATACGCGGTACCATAGATTCAGGTATTACGGTTTCCGGAGCTTTATTTTCTAAACCATTTAAAATAGCTTTATCGGTGCCATGACCTTTCCCGGTTAAGGCAAGTGAGCCATAGAGCTCAATTTTAACTCGTTGAATCGTATTGATTAATTGTTTTTCGTCAAGTAAAGCCAAAAACGCATTCGCAGCAAGCATAGGGCCAACGGTATGAGAACTTGATGGGCCAATGCCAATAGAAAATAAATCAAATACACTAATGTTCATGAGTTTTCTATCTCTTGTTTTAAATAGAGGCAAGTGTAGAAGGATCTTACCTCTTTGTCTATTTCTAATTAAATTATATATTACTGGTAATTTAATGTGTTTTTAGGCAGAATAAACGAGGATTTTTTCAGGGTTTTATATCTTTTCCGTTATTGAAAAAGATATGTACTATAAGCAAAAGACTAAAAGGGGATTCTTTATGAAGATGAGATTGGTCACTGCAGCCGTTTTAGGGCTTGCAATGTCAACTGCAATGGCTGCTGATGCATTAGTTACAGACAAAGACAAATTGTCTTACAGTATCGGTGCAGATTTAGGGAAAAATTTTAAAGGTCAAGGCATCGATATCAATCCTGAAGCATTAGCAAAAGGAATGCAAGATGGAATGTCTGGCGGTCAATTGATTTTAACTGAACAACAAATGAAAGATGTTCTAAACAAATTTCAAAAAGATTTAATGGCTAAGCGCAGCGCAGAATTCAATAAGAAAGCTGAAGAAAACAAATCTAAAGGCGAAGCGTTTTTAAACACTAATAAAGCAAAAACTGGTGTAGTAGTTTTACCAAGTGGCTTACAATATAAAATTATTGAAGCCGGTACGGGTGCTAAGCCAGGAAAAGCAGATACTGTAACTGTTGATTATACTGGTACTTTAATTGACGGTACTGTATTTGACAGCACGCAAAAGACTGGCAAGCCAGCTACATTCCAAGTGTCACAAGTTATTCCTGGTTGGACTGAAGCATTACAATTAATGCCTGCTGGTTCTACTTGGGAAGTTTTTGTTCCTGCTGATCTAGCATACGGTCCACGTAGTGTTGGTGGTCCTATTGGTCCTAACGAGACTTTGATTTTCAAAATTCATTTGATCTCTGTTAAAAAAGCAGCAGCTTAATATCCTTGTCCACCCTGGACTTTCTGTCCAGGGTGAGCTTCTACCTCTTATTTATGCTTCAAGTGATTTGATAATGAACAAGCGTCTGTTGATCATTTTCATTCTAGGTTTTTCCTCTGGTTTGCCTATGGCATTAATCAGCAGTACTTTGCAAGCCTGGTATGCATCCAACGGAATGTCTGTGTTTGTCACTGGCACTTTAAGTTTAATTAGCTTGCCCTATGTGTATCGCATTTTCTGGGGCCCGATTTTAGATCGTTATTCTCTGTTCTCTATAGGTAAAAGACGAAGCTGGATTTTTACCATGCAAGGTTTGTTGCTGGTGGGATTTAATTTAATGGCTTGGTTGACCCCAGAACAGTATCCAAAGATTTTAGCTGTTTTAGCATTTATTCTAGCTTGTTTTTCGGCAACACAGGACGTTGCCATTGATGCTCATCGCGCTGAATACTTACCCACGTCAGAGCATGCTTTAGGAGCGTCATTAGCCGTTTTTGGCTATCGATTGGCCTTATTAATTTCTGGTGGCCTTGCCTTAGTTATGGCGCAAAAATTAGGTTGGGCTTTCACTTATCGTTTTATGGGAATATTGATGAGTGTGGGTATGCTGGCTGTGATATTCAGTAAAGAGCCAAGTAGTATACCCACAGAGAAACTTCCTTTTACACAATCATTCATAGCCCCCGTTAAAGAATTACTAAGTCGTCCCGGCATCATTTATCTGTTATGTTTTATTTTTTGCTACAAGTTGGGAGAAGCATTTACCACAACAACGAGTGGGATTGTTATGCCATTTTTGATTCAGGGTTTAGGGTTTTCTTTAGATACTATTGGTTATATTAACAAGATGCTTGGAGTCGGATCGATTTTATTAGGTGGTTTACTCGCAGGCCTTATATTAACCCGTTGCTCTTTGTATCGTTCTTTGTTTGCTTTTGGTCTATTACAAGCTTTAACCAATGTTTTGTTTGTAGTGTTGGCAATGGTGGGTAAAAACATAACCTTACTCTCTGTCGCAGTGTTTTTTGATAATTTTGCTGCAGGCATGGGATCTACTGCATTAGTCGCTTTATTTATGCGATTGGTGAATAAGCAATACACGGGTACCCAATTCTCCATATTAGTAGCCTTATCAACAATCCCGAGAATTATCTCAGGACCAGTGGCTGCGTCTATTCAAATGGTTATCGGCTGGGTAGGATTGTATCAGCTGTCTATTGCCTGTGCCTTAGCATTTATTCCTTTTCTCATATTGATTAAAGGCCAAACCGAAGAACAACAAGAAGAAGAAAGCCTCCTCGAATTACATCCTACACGTTAAATATATCCTGGTGGTAGAGCGAACCCGTATTACGCTATGCTAATACGGGTTAAGGTTTATACGGTCTTAAACCAATCCCCATATGAAACTGAGTTTTTTAATTCATTAATACGAACCTTGGTTTTTTCCAGAACACAGGCCTTATAAACCAGACGGGTGCGGACCGCATCTTGAGCTGCACGGGACATAAAACGGCAATCAGTTTCTTTAAATTTAATCCACAGTAATTCTGATTGCTCCAAACCTCGATTACCACCAAAGCTGGAATACAGACCATTTAGCTTTCCATCATAAAAGGCTAGCTGTTTATCAAGACATTGTTCAAAAAGTCCTAGATGGTTGAAGCTGCGGCAATTGCTTTTATACATGTATTCACCGGCATGCAATTGAAAATTAAATGCAATGAAACTAATTAAGAGGCTGAGTTTGAAGAACTTCATATAGGTTCCTTTTTCCATTAAGAGTTAGTTTGCTCTATCAGCAAGACACTGATAGTTCCATGATTCCCAATTCCGTAGTTGGGGGAGGTGCATAGACTATCAATACTTATAAAAAAATCAATAAAGCCCCAAAGTATTTTGCAAATAAAACTGTCGTCGTGATAAATATTTGACAAGCTGTTCATATATTGCATATAACTTCTTAATAATACAGCAGTTTATAAAAAAAATATCCTCATAGTTCCTTGCATCCTCATAATTCGTAAACCATATTAAATCCAGACGCTATTTATTTTGGATAATTATAAAACTGGGTTAGCCGCAAATCTGGATGCAGTTGGTCACTATAAGCGTTTGTACCTTATTCAGTGAGCTCGTATTACCCCTTAGTTAAGGATGGCAATCATGAGACAGAAAAAGATTTCGCATATCGTAATGATGGGAGATAGTTTAAGTGATCGAGGAACTGCAGATAAGGCCGAAATATTAGGTTGCATTCCTATGAGATGGTTTGCTGGTTTGGTGGGAACTTCTCCAAAAGGACGATTTACTAATGGCTATGTATGGGCGGATGTTATTAGTGCATTTTTTGCTAATGATTTTTTAATTAAAGATCTTAAAGCGAAATATGGCTACAGCAATGATGACCTTGCTGATGCGATAATTGCCAAAGAAAAAGGGGTAATAGACAGCCTGCGTTATGATTACAATTTAGAGAATGATCTTTATGTCACATTTGAAGGACGTGATTTCATTCGCTCCTACGATGAGGGAGGTCTAAGCGCTTATGATTATGCTTGGAAACCCAGTACCAGCATTACCCGTTTTTTCAGCCGTATCATTTTATCCACCCTAGAGAAAAAGCGTGAAAAGTTATTAGCCTATGACGAAGAGCACCAAGTAACAGGCCTGCAAAAAGAGCAAACCTTAATTGTTGAATGGTCTGGAGCAAATGACTTAATTACCGTGAATGCAGAGCCTTCAATTGCTGAGGTAGATAGAGCAATTAAAGAGCGTGTCAAAAATATTGAAATTCTTCTGCAAAAGGGATATCGCAATTTTGTCTGGTTTAACTTACCCGATCTTTCATTAACACCACGTTTTCAAAATATGACCGGTAAGTCAGGCGAAAGGGCTCGTGATAATGCTCACCAATGCGTTGATTATTTCAATCAGGAACTCGCTAAAGCCTGTGAAAAATTTAAGACTACGTTCCCACATTGCTATTTCGATGTTTTTGATATTAATAGTATTTTTGTTAAGGCCTATAATAACCCTACAGACTATGGCTTGGATCCCAATAAATTAAAACAACCGTTTACTACCTCACCAGATTTTAGAATATTGCCTAATGGAACAGCCCCAGCTAAAGACTATGCTTTTTGGGATGATATTCACCCTACAGCGGATGTACATGCAGTTTTAGGGAATGAGTTTTATAAAAAATATAATCTGCAATTTGCATTTAGCGAACCAGAGGGTAAGAAGGTTAATGAGCCTGCAATGGATATTTCCGTGGCGCAATTGCAAAAAGCCTTTTGCATCCGTTATGCAGATAAATTAGCAAAAGCGAGCTCAGGGTTTTTTGGACATAAAAAAGCAAGTCTTGCCTACCAAACTGCAAGTCTGGATGAGATTTTGCACCATGCTTTTACTAAGGATGGAAGTGATGTTCGCGAAGTGCTTTCTGAATTGCAGTGGATTAATAAGGCTGGTGACGTGTGTTTAAAGATTCCTGCGCTAGAAACAGCAATGGCTAAATTGCATGATCCCGAATTTGATGCAGTTTTGGTGAACATTTAAGCAGAAACGTAGCCCGTATTACGGACGGGCTACAGCTCTGGGATTCCACTTCAACTTACATTCAGTGTATAATGGCGCCAATTTATTTTCAGGTTGCACCATGAATAAGCAGGATTTCTACTTTGATTTACCCCCAGAGCTTATTGCTCAATATCCCTTAGCGAATCGGAGTGATTCTCGGCTATTAACCTATAATCGCGAAAGTGGAGAATATGGTCATCACCAATTTAAAGCAATCGCTGATTTTCTTAAGCCAGGTGATCTTTTGGTAATGAATAACTCTAAAGTGATTCCCGCGCGTCTTTATGGACAGAAAGCGACGGGAGGAAAGGTAGAGTTATTGGTGGAACGAATTACCGGTGAGTTTACTTTCCTTGCTCATATTAAAGCCAGTAAAGCATTAAAACCTGGGGCAGTCGTTTTTTTAGATCAAGAGCGTCAGCTTGAAGTAATAGACCGCAACGATGATTTATTTGTGTGTAAAGCCAATATGGATGTCTTGGCATTATTGCATGGAGTAGGACATATCCCTTTACCACCATACATAACACGGAGCGATGAAGTTTTAGACGAAGATCGCTATCAAACAGTTTATGCACAATTTGAGGGTTCCGTTGCTGCACCAACGGCAGGATTACATTTCGATGACGCGGTCATCAGCAGTTTACAAGCGCGGGGTGTGCACATTGCATACGTTACTTTGCACGTTGGAGCGGGTACATTTAGACCTGTGCGTTGCGATGATATCAAAGAACATAAAATGCATAGCGAGCATTTTACCATTACTCCGGAACTTTGTGCTGCTGTGGAAGCGACTAAAGCTGCAGGCAATCGAGTGATTGCTGTGGGTACCACGGCATTACGTAGTTTGGAAAGTGCGGCACAACATGGGGCACTGACCCCATGCAGTAGAGATACTGATATTTTTATTTATCCAGGATATGAATTTAAAGTTTGTGATGGCTTAATGACAAACTTCCACTTACCTGAATCAACGCTATTAATGTTAGTGTCCGCATTTATCGGTCATAAAGAGGCAATGGCACTCTATCAAGAGGCAATTGTGAATGAGTATCGATTTTTTAGTTATGGTGACACCAGTTTATTGCTCTAAAGGGAGATAGTGAATGTTGGTAACAACACAAAAGTACATACCAGTTGGCACTTCAGAGGCAGGCTTGTGTTTAACGGCTGAGAATTGGCTGGAAGCAAAAGTAAATACCTTGTCATTCTCGTTAGAGTTTCTACTCTATAAACCCGGCCTTACGCTACTTAAAAAAATCCCTTCTTTGCCTAAATACTTGGGTTGGTTTGGGGCAATTATCTTAAATGCCAGCTCACTAAAAGCAAATCGAGAAGGAACTTATCTTCTTAAATCACCTTTTGATGGTTCTAAAACTAAAATAACCGCAATGGAATTGGTTGAGCTTATCAAGCATTTAAATCCTGACGCAGTAATTCTCCCGAAAAAAATTCTTCAGGATTCCCCACAAATTTGGGCAATTTTGCCTGAGTCAATTATGCCTTTTTTCAATGCGGAAGACTTGCGTCACCATCCGTTAACTCAAAAACATGGTGTCTATTTTACTGAGGCGAATGATTCTTTTACACAATGGGCTCATTTACCACGTTATGTAATGGGGGATTTTAATGAGGAAGCAATTCGGCATCTGCGAGCACAAGGTATTGAGTTCGTTGAAACTGATGAGCCAGTAAAAGCGGGTTTTCATGGCAAAGTATATAGTCAGCAAGGCGAGATTGATTTAACGAATAAAGATGCAGAGATGCAATTTGATATAATTGATTCGTCCTGTATTTGTCCTGTTTGTAAACAACAATTTACCAAGGCATATTTTCATCACTTAATCGAGCATACTCCTTTGCTTTGTCAGCGATTTTTAATCCAGCATAATGTATTTTGGATGGCTTAGCAAAGCTTATAGATGGGTATACACGAAAGTCCTGCGTAGAAAAACTTCTACGCAGGTTGTGCTTGATAATTATTATTGAGGCGCAGGAGTTTGGTGTTGCTCATCGTTTTGTATGAGAACAGCCTGTTGAGATCGGCTTAAAAGTCTGGGGCTACTTACTGGCACTTGCTCCAGGTGCGAATCATCTCGAATTGATAATGGTTTCACATCAAGTCCGGATGCCATTTTGTTATAAGACGATAAGATCTCTTGGCTTTTACTTATTGGCAAGCGGAAGCCAGTTGTTGAACTCTTTTCACCTGAGTGGGGAACGCTCTCAGGGCTTGAGTGTATGAGAGTCGCGAGGACTTCATTCGTTTGTGAGTCCGATGTAGGTCGAGGAGATTCAAGTGTTTCCTCTTCTTTTTTTGGACTATCCTCAGTTTGTACAGAAACTACTACATGTTCAGTGGTCTCTGAATGCTCTTGGTGTACCAGCGGAAGGTGTTGAGAAGGCACTGGAGAATGAGAGTGAGAAGAAGCTAAACTGTGATTATCTTCTTCCGATTCTTCATCATCGGAAGAATCTGTAATTGGGTTAGAACCATTCCCTGTGTTAGATGACTTAGAGCTAAACACATTTACTATGTTTTTAGCTGTTGCTCCTGCTATTCCACCAACGAGTAAGAACGGAGACCAAAGAACTGCACCCAGCGTACTGATGAAACCATTGTTATTTAAACGTGATTTTAATAGGTCTAATGGACCATGATCACTGCTATAACATTCTCTGGCACCAGAAAACATATAGGCGACCCCAATAGAACCATAAACGATTAGCGCACTAAGGCTTAGAGTTGATAATCCTAAGAGCGTGGTACTGCTCGCAGCAACAAGCATTGGAGCGGTCATGTATTCAAAATATCCAAGGATGACAAGAAATGGCGAACCAAGTAAAAGACCTGCAAACATTAAAAAAACGCCAGTATCTGCTTGATGACTGCGACGACCGTAATGATGGCTATGGTGGTGACCATGACTAGGATGGTGGTGAACTTTGCCGTACATATTTTCTCCTTTTGATATGAATTATTTAATCGGACGCAATTATATTCAATAACTAATCATTTTTCATTATAATTGTAAATTTTCTTTTCAGATTGTTATGTATTAAGTGGTCTGAGCACCAGGAGGCAGAATGAAAACCATTGGGCTTATTAAAGGAAACGCTGCAGATGTAGAAACAATCAAGGGGTTAGGACTTGCTCATGCCGAGATTGCTGCAATTCCAGATGCCATCAAAATAGGGGTATTTGAATCGGCAGAGGACGTTGCATTAGCCTCTGGCTTTTTACACCAGTACGCGGGTTTTTTAGTCATAGATTGTCTTTTACCTCTACAGAAAATTCAGGAAATAGCCTCTAAAATTGACCTTTGGATTCTAAATACTCACGAAGCAGAGCTCATTTTAAATTGTACTATTAATTCGCAAGACGCTTGTGAACAAGCGGCTGCCCAATTAATCGTTCTAGGGGTGGGTAGTGTGCTCATTAAAGGGGAACAACAGCATGAGCTACAATGGATTCATGACTATTGGAGCAATGGCACAAATTCTTTTTGGCTGACGCAACTCCGTTATGCAGGAGCCAATTATTCTGATGCGGGCAACACTTTTTCTGCTGCAATTACCTCGGCATTAGCGCTTGGTTACGCAATCGAAGATGCTTTGATTATTGCTAAGATGTATGTCAATCAGGCAATACGTTTGGCTAAAAAAGAGCTTTATTATGGTGGCTTCCCTGAGTCAGAACTAGATCTCCCCTATGTCGCCTCAGCCCCTTTGTATTCAGCCCCAAAACCCTTTACACCTTCTCCTTATTTGGGACTTTACCCTGTAGTTGACACTGCTGATTGGGTAGAGGCTTTATTAAAAATGGGAATAAAAACAATTCAACTTCGCATTAAAGAGCGAACAGACAGTCTTGAAGAGGAGATGAAACGTAGCATTGCTTTAGCAAAGGAATACCAGGCAATATTATTTATCAATGATCATTGGGATTTGGCATTAAAGCTTGATGCACAGGCAGTTCATTTAGGTCAAGAGGATTTAGATACGGCGGATTTGATGGCAATTCAAGCAAAAGGGCTTTTATTAGGTGTAAGCACCTACTGCTATCATGAAGTGGCGCGGGCACATGCCATTAATCCTTCTTATATTGCCATCGGTCCTGTTTATCCAACTCAAAGTAAGGATTTGGATTATGCCGCACAAGGCATAGAAAATTTACATCGTTGGAAGCGTACATTAAGCTATCCCTTAGTTGCGATTGGAGGGATAAATCAGGAACGAATAGCTGAGGTTGCGGCTAGCGGGGTATGCGGAATTGCTCTTATTTCTGCTATTACCCAAGCGGCTGATCCACATAGTGCTGTAAAACGGTTATTAGCTCGTATATAGACACCCCATCCTTCTGAAAGAAGTATAAAGTATAATGCCACCGCATTCAGGAATTTCTTCGGTGTAAGCTCCTCATATGGGGCGATTTTCCAGGCTACTGCTCTATTACAGCTGCATCACGTTGAGATAAAACTAAAAATTTGTAAAATTAGCTGGGGAATTCCGCATCGATTCATTTACCTTCTAACCAATTCCCTATATGATGTCACGCGATTAATTTAATAGCAGTTTTAAGGAGATATTATGAGTTTTTTTATTAGCGATGCTCTGGCCGCTGCAGGCACAACACCATCTGCTCAAGCTGATGGAACCTTTTCACTCATTATGATCGCCGCTATCTTTGTGTTGTTCTATTTCATGTTGATTAGACCACAAAACAAAAGAGCTAAAGAACATCGTGATTTGATAAGTCGCCTAAAGAAAGGGGATGAAATTGTTACTTCTGGCGGTATGTTAGCCCGTGTAGTAAACCTGGATGAGCAATACATTAAAGTGAGTCTTGCTGAAGGGATAGAAATCAATATACAAAAAGGTGCTGTTGTAGCTGTATTGCCAAAGGGCACCATAAAATCGCTTTAAGCCAGTCATAGGGACACGGAAATATGCAAAATAAATATCCTCTATGGAAAAACCTAATGCTGATAATTATTGCAGTCGTTGGGTTCATCTATGCATTACCTAATTTGTACTCAGAACATCCTGTGGTGCAAATTTCAGCTGAAACACCAGTCGATTATGAGGTGCTCAAAGGTCAGATTGAAGAAATTCTTCAAAAAGATAAGCTAGCATTTAGTGAGGCTAATGCGACGGACACTGGTGTCGAAGTTATCTTTACATCTACTGACGCTCAGTTATTAGCGCGTGATGCCATTAAAAATGCGCTAGGCAATCAATACACGGTTGCATTAAATTTAGCCTCCTCAACTCCAGCTTGGTTGCGTTCTATTCGTGCTGAACCTATGAAACAAGGTTTGGACTTACGTGGTGGGGTGCATTTCTTACTTGAAGTTGATGTTGATAGTGTGGTTAGCCGTCGTTACGAAGGCATCATGAAAAATATCGGCCAAGCGTTACGTGAAATTGGCGTGCGTTATTCTGGCATTCGTTATGTCGCTGAGAAAGGGGTGAACTTACGCTTCCGTGATCAAGAATCTATGGAAAAAGCCCTTGCTGCTCTAAGAGATAAAATGCCTGATGTGCTTTTTGTAAAAAGTAAAGCAGCAAATGAGTTGGTTGCTTCCATTCCTCCTGCAGAACTAAACACAATGCGTCAAAATACCATTGAACAAACGATGAGTATCTTGCGTAATCGTGTGAATGAGTTGGGCGTAGGTGAAGCTGTTGTTCAACAACAGGGAGCTACTCGTGTTGCGGTTGACTTACCTGGAATTCAGGATGCAGCCCGTGCGAAACAAATCCTTGGCGGTACTGCAACGTTACAATTCTATTTGGTTGATCAGGAAAATGATCCGCAAATTGCCAAACAAACTGGTTCGGTGCCTGTAAGCGACAAGCTGTACATGATGGATGGACATCCTATTCTTTTAAAGAGACAGGTTGTTTTAAGCGGTGATTCTATTACTTCTGCCGTATCCAGCTTTGATCAACAAACAGCTACTCCGGCTGTACAGATTCAATTAGGCGGTGGTGGTGAAAGCTTATTTACTAAAGTAACTCGTGAAAATATTGGCAAGCGTATGGCAATTGTCTACGTGGAAACCAAGAATGACATGCAATCAATTAACGGTGTTGAAACCCGCGTAACTCATAAAGAAGAACGTGTAATCAGTGCACCCGTAATTCAAAATGCTTTAGGTAATAATTTCCAAATCACCGGATTAACTGATTCGAAAGAAGCAAGTAACCTGGCCTTATTATTAAGAGCAGGGGCACTTCCAGCAGCGATTTATCCTATTGAAGAACGTACAGTAGGTCCTACTTTAGGTAAAGAAAATATACATCGTGGTATGGTTTCTTTAGCTGTAGGTATGGGATTAATTTTAGTCCTGATGTTAGTTTACTACCGATTCTTTGGATTGATTGCAAACGTGGCTTTGGTGCTTAACCTTATTCTCTTAAGTGCCTTGTTATCAATAATTGATGCAACCTTAACCCTTCCGGGGATTGCGGGGATAGTACTTACCGTTGGTATGGCTGTTGATGCGAACGTATTGATTTACGAACGTATTCGTGAAGAGTTACGTCATGGATTGTCACCTCAAGCCGCAATTTATGCTGGGTATGAGCGTGCTTTTTCGACCATTCTTGATGCGAACGTGACTACCTTAATTGTAGCTATCATTCTGTTTGCAGTAGGTACCGGTCCTGTACGTGGATTTGCAGTAACCCTTTCTTTAGGGCTATTAACCTCCATGCTAACAGGTATTACATTCACTCGTGCTCTCGTCAATTGGTATTATGGTGGTCGTACAGTGAAAAAATTATCCATAGGTATTTAAGGCGAGGCTCAGATGGAATTTTTTAATCCAAATTCAAAAGTGGACTTTATGGGCGCTCGTCGTTGGACGGCGCTGTTCTCTGTATTAATTTTTGTGGTTTCAATTGGTGCTTTGTTAATTCATGGCTTAAAGTGGGGCCTTGATTTCACTGGTGGTACTCAGATTGAAATATCCTATCCGCAGGCAGCTGATCTGACTGAAATTAGAAATAGCTTAAGTAATGCCGGCTTTAAAGAAGCTCAGGTGGTAAGTTACGGTACTTCTAGAGACGTGTTGATTAGTATTGCTCCTAGAGAAGATATTGACCAAACACATATGGTTAATAAGGTAATGAGTGCTTTGCCTGGCGCTGTGAAACAACGAGTTGATTTCGTTGGACCACAAGTAGGACAGGAATTAGCGACTAAAGGTGCTTTGGCGGTTCTCGTTTCTTTATTGGCAACCATGATTTATATTGCCATGCGCTTCGAATATCGTCTGGCCGTAAGTTCTGCTGTTGCCTTGGTTCATGACCCTGTATTAATTCTGGGGATCTTTGCCTTTTTTGGTATTGAGTTTGACTTGAAAGCACTCGCCGGCTTATTAGCGGTTATTGGTTACTCGTTAAATGATACCATCGTAGTATTTGACCGGGTCCGTGAGAATTTTATTAAAATTCGCCGTGGTACTCCAATAGAAATCATGAATATATCAATTAACCAAACCTTGTCTAGAACCATCATGACCTCAGTGTTGACTCTTTTTGTGGTGGTTGCTCTATTCGTTTATGGTGGGGAAGCGATTCATGGATTCTCGTTGGCATTAATTATCGGTATTCTCATTGGTACCTACTCATCCATTTATGTTGCTGGAGCCTTAGCCGTAGCGATGGGATTAGATAGAAAAGATTTTATGCCAAGTCAGCGCAAAGAATTGGACGATCGTCCTTAATCAATTAAAACCTGGTTGTAAGCAACCAGGTTTTCCTTAGTGGTTTTAAAGTGTAAACAAAGCCGACTCTTCAGGAGCAGTCTCCTCAATCTCTTCTATTTTTGGACCATTAGTGTTGGATTTTAACTTATCACTGAGCTCTTTAATCACCAAGGACATTTTCTCATCAATGCTGGGATCATCAACAGGCTTACCATCCACTGTAATTTCCCCATTTTCAGTGATTTGCAATCTGGGAGTAGGTTCAAGCTGTTGAGGAAGCACATTAAGTTGAATGGGATGGCCATGAACAGCAGGGACTCCTTTGGCAATGCAAATACCATCTAAGGGGGCAAGACTTGGTGGCTGAGAGGAATAACTAACTAAGAATGAACCTGTTGTTCGAAGCAGATTATAAGCAATATCAAAAGGTAAGCCTGCCACTTGACCTGTGTATTGCCCAACAAGCCGCCCAGCTTTTCCTGATATGCTGGAAAAACTGAAGTTACAAAACGTAGAGATGAGTCTAGACGCAATGGTAGGCGCTAATAAGGCGACACCCGCAATATTTGTTGGGCCGATGAATAAAAGGGCACTACTAACCCAAGAGGTAACCTCAAGACGAGGTGTAATCGCCGCAGATGAACTACTCACTGCTCCTGCAACTACCCAGCCAATAGTTAAACCCACATAATAGAATGTTTCTCCAAAAACTGGCGCAAACGTATTACCGACAGGAAGATAACTTGGTAGAGGTGTAGGCGTTGCTCTCTTTTTTTCTTGTCCATTAATGAACTCAGAGAATAGTTTCCATTCTGCTTCCGTAAACTCAGGATGCTTGAGTTGCTTCAGCTCATGATTAAGATGTGTCAGTGCATCTTGAGTTTTAATTAATTTGTAAGCCGTTTCATAACAACTCTGCTTATCTTCCTCATCCAGGAAATTTTCAGCATTTACCCCTAGATATTCATTAATTAGTTGATATAGAGCGGATTTTTCCTCGCATTTCCCAATTTGATGTTGCACATAAGTGTTTTTTATTTCTTCTTGGACGGAGAGGGCGGCTGCAATCATAATGCGGGAAGCCATTAGATTTGCTTGAAACTCATGTTGGGTCGTAAACTCGTCACCTTTATGAAGAAAGTGTTCCAGAACCGCGATGGTTTTCTCCAGAAATGAAATTTGTCTGGTTCTTGTTTGAACATCAGTAGCACCAAAAAAGGTGAGCCATGAAGTAGGGGCTTTTTCTAAATTAATTTGACGTCTTTCTTCATAGTCTTTACGCAAATTCTTAAATTTTTCTATGCTTCCCGCAACTAGAATGAATTGCATGATATCTCCCGTCCTTAGATGTTTCGACTTAAGCTTGCTAAAAGGCAAACAGCGCTTATCCTGTTGTATATTTTATCTTACTTCCTCATTGTCTAAATGCAATGTTATTTGATTATTTTTTATTGAAATAGTGTAGACTACTTTTTATTTAGCAATTAACTTCTTGAAATGATGATTTTTTTCTAGATTATGATACTTTTAGTATCCCTTGTATTACGACTCATGTGGTAGTACACGCGTTTTATTAAGTTTTGACCTAAATAAAGGTGATTGAATTGATGAATGACACGGTAAAAGTAAGTTTCACAGAACGACTTAAACATTTCTTCTTGTTGCTTCGTGTATCTCATTGGTCTAAAGCGGTTTTTGTAATGCTTGGGTTTTGCTATACGCCAATCCCTGGGTATTTTGTGCCCGCACTATTAGCTTCTTTAGCGTTTTGTTTGATTTCCAGCGCAGTTTATATTTACAACGATATTGAAGATCGTAGCGAAGACAGCTTACATCCACATAAACGGCATCGTCCCTTAGCGAGCGAAAAGGTTTCAGTAGCTGAGGCCATCTTCACGCTTTTTTTATTGCTGGTTACCGGCCTTACTTTAGGTTGGTTGATCTCAAAGAAATTAGCACTGATTTTGTGCTTTTATTTGGTAATTAATCTTGCCTATAACTATATTTTTAAGCTTATTCCGATTTGTGATGTGTTGTGTATTGCCGCTGGGTTTATGTTGCGTGTTTTAGCTGGAACCATTGGTATAGGCTTGTCGATTTCTACATGGCTTGTTATTGCTGCTACCTTGCTTAGTCTTTATATCGCCTTAAATAAGCGTCGACTTGAGATGCGTTTAGGATTAAGGCATGCAACCCGGTCTGTCTTGAAAAAATACAATCCGATGATGCTCCACATTTTAATTCTTGCTGCTGGCATCGCGACCTTTAGCACCTACATTTTTTACATCATTTATGCACGAGATGAATCATTTTATTTTATGCTCACAGTGCCCTTTGCAGCGATTGCTTTGTGGCGTTTTGGCTGGCTTGCAACTCTGGATATTGAAAATGATGATCCGATAATTGTGTTTATAAATGATCGCTTATCACGCATTAATCTTTGGTGTTTTGTGGTATTGACCTTTATGGCTCTAACTCAATGAAATGCTGTTTTCGTTGGTATGACGGCATTCTGGTACTACTGGCGATCTATTTATTTGTGTTTCAGCTTCAAGCAATTGGGCCTTTTACCATTGATGACATGTATATTTCCTTGCGCTATGCCCATAATTGGGCATCAGGAAATGGCTTATTATGGAATGTACAAGCGCCACCGGTAGAAGGCTATTCGAATTTCAGTTTTGTAGTGCTTGCGACCCTAGCTTTATTGTTAAAAGCGGATCCCGTTATTGTTTTAAAATCCGCTGGTGTTTTAGGGCTTTTTTTCACCTGTTATTTTCTTTATTTGATAACTCGTTTTTGGTTTGAGCAACGTAGTGCACTGTTGCCTTGTATTGCCCTATTATTTTATAAAGGGCAGATTATTTGGACCGTAAGTGGTTTAGAAACTGCTGTTTATCAGGCGCTTATTTGTGGCTCCGTGTACTTTTGTTTTCGCGGGATGGGGTATCAGCCTTATCCGCAAACAAGGGCTGAGCCTCAAAATTATGCATTTATTTTGGCTGCATTATTACTTACTTTCGCAGGGCTCACACGCCCGGAAGCCCCTGCATTAATGGCTTTGTTTTTTATTCTTTTGTGCTGGGATAGACCTAGCAATGGAGGAGGACTGTATTGGCAGGGTATTTTTCTATTTTGTCTTACACTCGCTCTTCTTTTTATACCCTATTTTAGTTGGCGATTTTTTTATTTTGGCTATTTATTTCCTAACTCCGTTTATTGCAAAGGAGTGACCAAAGCGTTTAGCTTTGCTTTAGATTTCAATTACTTAAAACTGATTTGGCCTTTTGCTTTATTGGCTTTATTAGCTTGTATCAAAATGCCTGATAAACGACATTATTTTTTATGGTTACCTAGTTTGGCTTATTTGTTAATGCTGACTGACGCAGATCCCATAGTAGCCTTTGATAATCGACTTTTTTTGCCCGCGCTTGCTTTATTACTTCCTTTGGCATTACAAGGTGTTAATTGGCTGGTTGTGCGCTATATGCAAAACAGCTTACTGGCTTTATATGTTTTATTTTTAGGAATGGTTTTGATGTTTATTCCTAAAATGTCTTTATCGGATTACCGCTATTTCAGTCAAAATCCATTAAAAGGGGAGAGATTACGAGAAGAAGTAGTGCAATGGTTAAAGGTAAATACCAAACCAGGAGTGGATGTTGTTTTGGGAGACAGTGGCATGATTCCTTATTACAGTGATTTAAACTTCATTGATTCCTATTGTTTAAATAACCGAGATATGGGGCATTATTCCACGCAACAGCGTTATGAACAGTTTTGTCGAGAGATTATGCTGCAGAAACCTGAGGTTATTATTTTAACTTCGTTAGTGGAGCAGGGACGGGTAATCTATACTCCGAGTGACCTGTGTTTAAAGGCAGCTCTTAAAAACCAGCATGACTACACCTTCCGCCAATCGTTTAGCACCGATGATCTTAATTCGACCTATCGCTATGAATTATTTTCCCTTTCTACATCAAAATCATAAATTGCGAATTTTTGGCGCGTTAAGAAATAATTTATCTAAATATCATACAATTTCTGATGTTATAACCCAACAACATAGTGTACTATCTTCATCTAGAAATGGATTGAGTGCCTTATAGTTTATGATGCAAAAATTAACATCTTTTATGAGAAAATTCTTATTCAAATTGCCGGTCATCTCTTATGATATTTTGGCAATTCCCGTTGCATGGTATGCCGCTTATTGGCTACGTTATAACATGCAGCCATTCCCTAAAATGTTAACCTCTACCCATTCATACATGGCCTTGGCTTTATTAACAGGAATCCAGACTGCCTGTTATTTTTATTTCAAAACCTACCGCGGTTTATGGCGTTTTTCTTCATTAAATGATGTGATGCGCATAATAAAAGCGGCGATGGTTACTGTTATCTTAGTTATCCCGGTTTTTTATCTCAGCTCAATAGTCCATTATTTACCTCGTTCTATTTTGCCACTGTATTTTATGATTTTGACTACCTTGCTTTGCGCAGGGCGCTTAATCACACGGTTATATTGGGACAAAAAGGCTAGAGGCCATGCTTTAGCAGACATTAAACGTGTTTTAATTGTGGGGGCTGGCTTGGCGGGCGAGAGCTTAGTGCGTGATTTAAAGCGCAGCCAAAATTACCACCCTGTAGGCTTTGTTGATGACAACATTGGAAAACGTGGCTTGGAAGTACATGGTGTCCCCGTTATCGGCACGATAAGCCAGCTTGCTGATCGCGTTATAGAGTATTCGATTGATTTAGTGTTTATTGCCATTCCGTCAGCACGCTCTGCCGCCATACGTCGTATAGTGACTCATTGTGAACGATGTAATGTTCCTGTTAGAACTTTACCGAGTCTTAGCGCCTTAGCGGCAGGAAGAGTGGAAGTTAATGCATTACGACCGGTAAATATTGAAGATTTATTGGGTCGTGATGAAGTTTATTTGGAATGGGATAAATTAACAGCAGGTATTGCTGGAAAGAGGGTGTTAATTACCGGTGGTGGCGGTTCCATTGGCTCTGAGCTGTGCCGACAAATTATGGCGCTTAGTCCCGCATGCCTTGGCATCATAGAAAATAGCGAATTTAATTTGTACCAAATGGAGCAGGAATTAAAAGATAAGTTCCCTCACATTCCGCGTATGCTGTATTTAGTAAGCATTACTGATGAGGTTGCTATTGAAAACGTATTTACAGAACTTAATCCAGAACTTGTTTTCCATGCGGCTGCTTATAAACATGTGCCGCTGCTGCAAGATCAAATACGTGTTGCTGTGCTGAATAATGTATTAGGAACACAAATTGTTGCCAAAGCGAGCGTGGCTAGTGGTGTGGAAAAGTTTATTTTGATTTCATCGGATAAGGCAGTTAATCCCACCAATCTTATGGGTACCACTAAGCGTGTCGCAGAAATCTACTGTCAGAATATGAATCGCCTCGTAAATACTCAATTTATTACGGTACGTTTTGGAAATGTTTTAGGTTCAGCAGGGAGTGTGGTGCCTTTGTTTCAAAAGCAATTAAAAGCAGGTGGCCCTATCACGGTAACACACCCTGATATGCAACGTTATTTTATGACGATTCCGGAAGCTTGTCAGCTAATTTTACAAGCCATGGTCAACGGTTCTGGCGGTGAGATTTTTGTCTTGGATATGGGGGAGCCTGTTAAAATCAGTTATCTGGCTGAGCAAATGATTCGTTTAGCAGGAAAAGAACCCGGAAAAGACATTCAAATTGAATACACTGGTTTGCGCCCGGGAGAAAAGCTTTTCGAAGAGTTATTCCATGAGTCAGAGCAGCTCGCGCCAACGGAGCATGGGAAGCTGTTTAAAGCTAAATACCGCGAGTTGAACTGGGATGAACTATCGCAAACTATGTTTTTATTAAACCAGGCCTGCGCGGAATACCAGACTGGAGAGTTGTACGTTTTATTGAAGAGTTTAGTCCCTGAGCTCCATTCCACTGATTTACCTAAATTGCTTGCATAAGAGAAATTAGTACCATGATAATAACTTACGATGATTTTGCAAAAGTAGAACTTCGTTCCGGCACGATTGTTAAGGTAGAACCGTTCCCTCGTGCCAGAAAACCTGCGTATAAAGTATGGGTGGATTTTGGCCCAGATATTGGAATATTACAGACTTCAGCACAAGTTACAGTGCATTATACCCCTGAAACCCTGATAGGGCGCTCCGTCGTAGGTTGTGTCAATTTAGGCGAAAAAAATATAGCAGGATTTGTATCACAATTTCTTTTACTAGGCTTCTCCGACGCCAATGGGGCCATTAGCTTAATCACTACCGACCCCAAAGTACCCAACGGCGAAAAACTGCATTAAAACCGTTACGTATTAAAGACACATACCTGGTTGCTTGCAACCAGGATTTCCCACAATGGCAATCGAATCAGACAGGAGCAGGCAAAGCATTCAAGTAGTATGTGACTTATTAAATTAAAAAACCGCAATCATTGCGAACAAAGTGAAGCAACCCAGAACTAAGTTTTTAACAAAGAATGGTTCTGGATTACTTCGCCAAGGCTTGCAATGAAAGTTTATTCTTCGGGTAATACGGGGTTGAACCCAGCTTCCGAATTAGGCTAAAGAAAGACTGGTTGCTTGCAACCAGTCTTTACCCAATACTACACCGGCGGGAATAAATCTTGAAACTTAACACGAGTCTTAAGATGTAAGGCCTTACGTCGCTTCTTAGATAAATCAAACAACTTATAAACAATCATCGGAACAATAAAGCTTATCATCCCAATATAAAATGCTAATTTATAAGAAGGATCCTTATTCAGTACCAAGAAAAATAAAGCAATACACATCAATACAATTGCACAAATTCCGGTATAAGGGGAATAAGGTGTTACATAACGAAGATTGTCCGTAGTATAACCTGCTTGATACAATCGGCTGCGGAACCTGATTTGTGAAAGACACAAAGAAATCCAAGCTAAAGTACCAGTAAAACCAGAAACTAAAAGTAAGGAAATATAAAGTTTTGTTTGCCCAAAGAAGAAACCAACACACAGCAAAAGCCATACCATAATTAATGTTGCGATTACTGCATTTTGTGGCACGGAATTGTGATTGAACTTAGCAAAGGTATGAGGTGCCATTCCATCACGAGCAAGCGCGTTTAAGGCTCTAACGGTGCCATAAAAGCCTGAATTAGCACAAGATAGCGTCGCACTAAGAGTGACAAAGCTGGTTACGGCTCCTGCCCATTTTAAGTCATAGAAGTTAAGTGCATCAGCAAATACTGAATTAGCTAAACCCGCTTTTTGCCAAGGGAAAATTAACACCAGACAAAATATAGGAATAATGTAGATAAAGAGGATTCTATAGGTCACATTACGAATTGCATGAGGAATCATCCGCGCAGGATTTTCAGACTCGCCTGCAGCAAGACCAATGATTTCGGAGCCTTGGTAATTAACCAGCAAGAGCACCATGGCGGTTAATAAGGGCATCACTCCATTCGGAAGCATTCCGCCTTCACCTAAAATATAGCGAGTACCAATAACGCCTTCAGGCTCACTACCATGAATTAGACCAAAGAATATTAAAATAGCTAAAATAACAAAGCCCAGCAACGCCAGAATTTTAATTAAGGCTAGCCAAAATTCAATTTCGCCAAAGGTATCGACTTTAGCAAGGTTAATGTAGGTAATTAAGAGGCCAAAACAAATAGCCCATACATAACCATTGACGCCGGTAAACATCTCCATGATGATACCCCCCGCAACACACTCTGCAGGAATATAGGCCACCCAACTAATCCAATAAGACCATCCCACGCCACAGGCAACTGAAGGGGATATAAAGTCAGCCGTGTAGGTTACAAAGGAACCTGAAATGGGGATAGCAACAGCAAGCTCCCCCATACAAAGCATAGTTAGGAAAATGATTAAACCACCAAGTACATAGGCTATAAACACTGCAGGGCCAACGAGATTAATGACTTCGCCTGTACCTAAGAAGTAACCGGAACCAATAATTCCCCCAAGGGCAATTAGCTGAACATGTCGATCTTTCAATCCACGGTTGTAACCACTATCTTTAATAGGCTTAGTTGCTTTTGAAATACTATTATCCACGGGCTGTTTATTTCTCACATTATATTAGGTTAACGTTGATGAACTAATGTTATATTCATCCCCCAAAATTTAAAACAATTCTCTCTTAAAATGAGCAAAATAGTTTACAGTAAATACCAAAATCGCACCAAAGCAAACGAAAGTACAACTCGATGGTATATTTTTGGGCATTTTTGACTATTTTTGACAAAAACGCAAGGGATTATAGGAAAAAAAGGGTAATTACACAACAATCAAAATGCGTCATCACCTCTCATGTACGTGATACTTTTTAACATTTTTGCTGTTGTTAGTGAAAGGAAAAGTTGATTCGTAATCAGAGGGCCTTTGTTTTGACACGACACTGCGTTACTCTCAATCAATAGTTATTTAGTGACGCCAGTCAATAAGGGGCACCATAATAATGCCTTTACTAACACAGGGGCTATAATCAATACATAAAGTGTAACTACTGTGCCAATAAACTTGGTTAAAACGTCTCAGTACGGATCGTGTTTGGTTCATGGTTCCTTAAAAGACAGCTTAACTTATTATGGAATTTCTATCACATATAATTTTCTATTCCTCTGTTAGATAAGGAATTTACATGAAGCGCGTGAATCGATATAAACCCAATTTCAAATTATTTTCTGTTATCGACGATGAGGTAAATGAAGGCGTTTATAGTTTCTCAACAAAAAATTGGACCAGAATATGGTTTACAACAAATCCCGACCAATTTATTCCCCAAAAGAATAAAGAAAAAATAATTGAATTTCTTACTAAATTCCCATCTCGAAAAATATCGCTAATCTATGACAGTCGATTATTAGGTACGCAAGGAAAAGAAGACTTTCTTAATTTCAAACAAGAACTAAGTATTTTAAATAGAGCCAGCCAGTTAGAATTTTATGACTTTTCCGCAGAGAGTTTTCAGGAGAATTTATTAGATGCTAATGAGCTGGAATTGTATGCATTAGCGAATATGGAATTACAAAATTTATCCCACGGTGGAAATGTGGGTGCAGCAAGCGATGTTGTGCGTACATTAAGTGTACTTTATCGTTCGGGGATTTATACAGATTTTGATGTTGAATTCCCAGATTCAAACCTGGAAGAAATTAAAACCTCCAGCCCCTTTCTTTGTAGTGTCAATGGGAATGCACGTTGCAATGATATTTTAGCTATTCATCCTGAAATGGCATCTAAAACAGATTTATTAGAGAAATATCATACCTATATAAAACACGCTTATCGTTTATGCAGCGCATATAATTCTGATGAACTCGCCCAATATAAATTAGAAATGTCCCTAACTTTGATGAACTCAGTTGAGGATAGTGAGCACGAGTTGGCTTCAGCTGCAGTTGAGAAACTTTTTGCTCTTATGACTAATATGTCTCAAGATTTTCACTCCTTTCCTATGATTTTTTTAATTCGCAAGGCATGTGAAGAAGCTATAAAAAATGCGGACGAAGCTAATTTTAAAAAAATTTATAGAAAAATCTATATGAGTAATGTGATTTCTTCAGCGGGTCCATCAGCTCTACCACCGATGAGTAATTCTGAGGAGAGAGACTGTGGAAAACTTCACCAACTAGTTCGTGGACAGGCTGTACTAAGGACTAATGACTGTGGATGGATTCCCCCAGGTTTTGAAACTCCCAAAATTAACGAGCAAGAAAAGACGGACTCCCAAATCTTAAGGCCTTAACCGTACAGAGCTAATGCGCCTTAATTGCGCTGGTGGAACGCTTCTAATTGGATCTCGTTGCGATCCAATTAGAGAAGCCATGTGTTCATTGTAAACGGAATTATTGCTGTGAAACGGTAAACTAACTAACAGGTGATAAGGTATAGTCAGTTCCCTTCTCTTCACTATCGTAAGACTCTGCAATTGATGGCTTAAAAAAACTGAAGGTCGCACCACCAGCAATAGTTAATCCGACTGCAGCAAGTGTAGCCGCAACCAAACCCGCTGAACTTGCAGAAATAATCTCGGCAGCCACCAATGCAGGGACAATAATGGGCCAAGCCAATATGGCTACAGCAAGGCCCCCTAAGCCCGCGGTAAATAGAGCCCCATATACTAGAAAATCGAAGGCAGCATTGCCGTTAGAGTCCGAGCTGGAGTCATTTGTCTCAACTAAGGAGGAGGAAAATGGCTGGCTAATTTCTTTTTCACTCAGGGGCTTTTTATTGGGTTCGCTAACAGCTAGCTCTTCTTTTTTTACTGTTGGCATGGCCTGGATTGGTTTAGGTAGTACGGGAGTTATTTGCTTTTTTACAGTGGAGGGCAATTGCAACCAAGGGTCATTTTCCTGCATTTGCAGTCCATCTAGGTAGGCCGCAAAGAACGGATTGGAGCTGTCTGCTTCTACTGCTTTAAGGCGCTCTTCCTCGGACAATTTTATGAATACTGCTAATTTATTCAGTTCTTGGATGTAGTGGGTGGCTAGAGGTTTATTGGGTGTTTTGAGATTGAATCCCCAAAAGCTGGGTTCTAGGTCGCCTTTCGTATCAGCCAAACCGGAATCAAAATAAGTGGTGTCGTCATGAGTTCTAACTGGCAATAACAAGTGATAACCTGCACCCACCGCGCGATATAAATCAGCCAGGGCACCATGTACTGTTTGTTGCTGGTTTAAATTCGTAGACCAGTTGTCCATGCTTGTGGTAGGTAGGCTCAGAACGGGGTAACCTACAGCTCCTAAATCCTGTGCGACAACGGCCAGGCCTCCACCGCCTTTGATGGTGTAAAGGTTTGTGCCTTTACTATGATGGCTAGAATTTCCCGGAAATAAGAAAACCACTTTTTTGGGATCTAAATTATGCGTTTGGGCAGTTTTTTGAAACTTTGGTACATTAATCAATCCGGGAAGGTAAATAAACATAGTCAACGTGTGGTTTAGTATAGTTAGTTAATTGTACAGCAGAAGCCATGTCTGATGCTAGTCTTTATTGCAGAGCGAGGATATTTGATGCGATTTGAGCTAAAATTAATAAGTAAGATTCTAAAATAATAATAATTTGGCTGCACCTGAACGTTTAAAGAACAATATCCGTATATCATAATTTATCACCGTTCACGATCAGTAGAATCAAGTTCACATTCGTAAGATGCGGAAGGAGAACGAAAATGAAAATATTGATGGTGTTAACTTCTCATGACCAATTAGGTAATACCGGACGCAAGACTGGCTTCTGGCTTGAAGAGTTTGCGGCGCCTTATTTTGTTTTTGCCGATGCAGGGGTTGAATTAACTTTAGCCTCACCGAAAGGCGGCCAGCCTCCAGTTGACCCTAAGAGCGATTTACCTGAAAACCAAACAGCGGCAATGGAACGCTTTAAAAAAGATGAGCGGGCACAAAAAGCACTTTCGCAGACCGCCAAACTTGCTGATATGAAAGCCGATGATTTTGACACGATATTTTATGTGGGAGGTCATGGCCCTTTGTGGGATCTTGCAGAAAGTTTGGTTTCAATCAGGTTAATTGAGTCTTTTTATAATTCTGGAAAGCCAATAGCCTTAGTTTGTCACTCACCTGGTGTATTGCATCGCGTAACCTACAAGGGGGCCCCGCTGGTAAAAGGTAAACGTGTGACTGGCTTTAGCAATAGTGAAGAGGCTGCAGTAGGGCTTACTGATGAGGTACCGTTTCTGGTGGAAGATGAGTTGAAACGACTAGGGGGTCTGTTTGAAAAAGCCTCTGATTGGCAAAGCTGCGTCATTGTTGATGGACGTCTCATCACTGGACAAAACCCAGCTTCGTCTACCGAGGCGGCTCAGGCGCTATTGAAGTTGATTGAGCATAACAAAAGGGCAGCTTAGAGAGAGCTGGGGATGGGCTAGTAGCGTAACTTAAGGTTTTCTTACCCAATAATACTCTCCAATACCACGGTCACACCGCGGTAATTGTCCCTTATTTGCTATATAGTGAATTTTTGCCTAAATTGTAAATTAAAAAATGATGTTCAATTAAAGGAATAAATCATGTTAGCAGGAGCATTTATTTTTTTTGTGCTGGCATTTCTTTTAGCGCTTTATTTATATAAAGGAACTAATCCGACACTTATTTTGCTTGCAAAAATTCTTCTTTATTTTTCTTTAGTGCTGTTGTTTGTTTTATTAATTATCAATTTTTTTAATCATGTACCTCCCATTCCTGATGATAAGAAAAATCTTCCTTTATAAGTTTGGTTTTTGCCACGTTTTGGCAGTCGAATGATGGCCATGTAGTTAAATGCTATGGAAAACCACAATTGTTAAAATAATGTTTGAAAACTAAAGTTGTGTATTCTTGGTTTGGGTGTGTTGGCAACTAGTCTCCCAGTTAACACACTCAATCAAGGATCAAATCCTCTCTCCAAATAGTTATATGGAAAGTCGAATTTATTGCTGGGGTGAATTTGGACTGACTGAAATCAATTTATATTTTTACTGATATTTTTTTGTTTTATAAATAAATATCAAATTGGATATTATTTATCTTTATGTTAGATTCGCATTTATAGAGTGCTATCCATAATTTAACTCGCGCATGTGAGAGAACTGTTATTTTAACGCATATTAAGGATAACCCTAATAAACCACATAAATTCAATAGATTAACATATAAAAAATGGCTCAAAATATAGGTATATTAATTGATATTATTTATGTTAAGCAAAAATTAACCGGCATTTTCATAGGATATTTTAGGATAGAGCAACTAGATGAATGGATTAATGCAAAAGAACTTATATACCCAACTTCTATTGAAGTTTATTCATGAGTTAAATCAGCCATTAACAGTAATTAAAGCCTATCTTGGTGGGTGTGAAATTAAGTTACAAAGAAATGAACTTAGTCCCAGTCAAATGAATAGTGTATTACAAAAAATTAATGAGCATACGGAATTATTTAAAGATAAAATTTATTCGATGCAGCAGTTAATAGTTCAAGAAGAGGGGGTTAATATCTCAAGTATTATTACCGAGATTACCTCTTTATTTTTCTTGGAAATAAAGCATCATCACATTCAATTAACTTTAGATTTTCATGAAAGCCTTCCCGATTTTAATATGCAAAAGTCTCAACTTAAATGTGTTTTATTTCGTTTATTAAAACAATGCATTGATTCTGTGGAAAAAAATGATATAAAACAAAGTGAGTTGCTAATCCAAACCAAACCCCATCAACAGAATATACTAAGTGTGACAATAACCAGTAATTTTCCAATTAAAGAAGAGAGTGTGGAGCAAGAGCTTACTTATTGTCGTACTCTTTTCACCACTGATTGTGGTCGTTTATTAACTGAATCCGTACCGAATGGTATTTGTTTTCAACTGCTTATGTTTCATAAGGATCCACAAGATGTCTACTAAGGAGCCCATGGTTATTATTGTTGATGATGATCCTGAAATATGTGCGTCATTTCGTTGGTTATTTGAGTCTGTTAATCTGCGAGTGCAAGCGTATGAGAATGCTAAAGATTTTCTTGATAATTATGATGCTACGCAACATGGTTGTCTGATTATTGATGTAAGATTACCTATAATCAGTGGTCTTGAGTTATTAGAATACCTTAATACCACTAAAAATCAGCTCTCGGTAATCATCATCACCGGTTATGGCGATATTCCCATGGCAGTCAGGGCAATGAAAGCGGGAGCGGCAGATTTTATTCTTAAGCCCGTGAATCATCAGGATCTATTAGAAATCACGCAAAGCTGTCTGAAAAAAAATCAAAATAACAGCTTCCACTTACAATCTGATTTTTACCAGCGGATAAATAGCTTAACTAAACGCGAAAAGCAGATCATGGACTTAGTTATTGAAGGTAAATTAAATAAGCAGATTGCCTATGATCTTAATATCTCCATTTCTACAGTAGAAGCTCATCGCGCTAAGGTTATGAAAAAAATGGAGACTAGAACTTTGGCGGATTTGATACGAGCCAATTTACTTCATACGAACAATTCTGCTGCTTTTGAGTATTCTAGTTGAGTCCTCATCCCTGCTGGAGCAGGGATGGCTAATTTATATTTAAATGTATGCTGATTACCCATTGATTAAGGTTAAAGATGACTCATTGCCCTCGCTCTTTTTCTCAGGAAGTTCGTTCTCTGTTTTAAAAAAAGAAGGTAGTTTTCTTCTTATATTAGGAGGAGTAATGGCCTTAAATTCTTCAACATCTTGGATATTACGAATCCGTTTACTGAATAATGTTTCCACCTCTTCCCGATCTTTTTCGCAGGCAAACAAATCAATAGCTAATTCTTTTACTTCGTTTTTCTCTTCCTCTTCTTTTTCATGCTCAGCTAGAGAAAAGGCTTGAAGGAGGTGATTAATGTCTTGGTGATATACAGCCCATTCAAAGCTGCCCGGTGTTTTATGATATTTTTTGGTTTGACTGTCTGGAATTCTACAAGCAGCAACCGCATTCACCATCTGGTTATAGTCTGTTAGACTATCATCGAGCACATAAACAGTAGAAATATCAGGCTGGGCAGATAAAAATCTTTGAACCGCGGTGTCTTTTCGTAATGAGTCGGAGATAACTAATTTGCTGAGTTCTTCCGTACTAAAACCTTGATAGGTCAGTAAGGCTTGGATGTAATCTTGACGATTTCTGGTAATGATTTTTACAGATACGTCCTCATTGTTTAGCATGTCATGAAGAAATACAACGGCTTCACGACTTAACAACAAGTCGGCATCTGGCTGGTTATAATCAAATCCTTCCCTATAGGGGCCAAATTGGGTTTCGAATAAACCTTGTATGGTAGCACTGTCTTTAAGGGGAGCTTGCCTATAATCTTGTATCACTCCAGAAACATAGCCATTTAATAGGGATTGATAAAATGGTTCAAATACAGTTTTACCGCCTTCTCTTCCGCTTAAAGTCCCATCAAAATCAGTAAAAATAATAATCTTAGGCATTGTTTTCCTTTGAGTGTTTTATAAAATAGGTGTAATTTTAATATAATTATATTAAAAGAATATTAACTGTGCTTTTCTTGACGGTTTTTTTAGAGTCTAAATGAGGGGAGGCGGGATCAAAGTTGGATTAAAACCCAGATCCCTATTACTCCATTTCAGCTATAGCTACAGAACGCTTATTAACTCCGTTTTGATGGAGTCAAGCTCCGATGAGAATTTCTTCGTGTGCATTTCAGAGTCTGTTTCATAAGATTTAAAGAATGTGCCAACATATCCTTTGGTTGTCGTTGCTTGCACAGTAATCGCGGGAAGTAGAGTTGCTGCCGCAATAATACCGACGATTGCTCTCATCCATAGAGGGAAGCCATGCCATCCTCGGTGAATACTCAATACTGGGTTGGCTGCAACTAATGCTTGGTTACAAGCGGTTTCAAATTCTTTTACTGTATTCTCAGAAATATGAGTATTAAAGAATTGATCACCGGCATTATTTAAACTCGTGCTGAGTTTATTGAGGACTTGATAAGGGCTGTTTTCTTCCTGGGAATGCGAAAACTGATCGCGCTTTCTCTTTAATCCATCGAGCAATAGTTTATAGCGATTGTATAAATTTTGTTGTATTTCTTGCTGTTCTATATGTTTTAAGTCAACTTCACTTAATTCTTGCGTTAACTCCGGACGCTTATTTAAGAAATAGGTGACAAAAACCAGGTTTCGCGCATCAATCGCGTCAATAATGTGGGCTGAGCTAATGTTCTGCTCTTTAATTTGCGGTAAAAAGTCATTATAACTCGCTAGTAACCCCTTGATCGCTGGAGAGTTATTTCGCTCTGCTGCTCTACGTATTGTATAACCTGAATAACTTGTTGGGCTTACTGCGGTAATGACACCTGCATGAATATTAGCACCAGCAGTTATTAACGCTGCTGCTAATGCGGAATTATCATGTTCACAAGCATAATAAAATGGTGTTTTATTTCTCGGGTCTTTATGTTCTATTAGGTCATCTCTAAGACTGAAAATGTAGGCAATCGCTTCAGGGAATCGAGTTGCATATAAATCGTCAACTATTATTTCATCAGCAAATTCGGGATATTTTTGATGGATGCAATGAGCGAGGCTAAGATCATTATTCCGAATCGCCTCTCGATAGTTATCACTAGTGAATAGAGACTTATATTGCTCCGAATTGGGAGCAAGTCTTTGGTAAGATGGAATAAATAAATCACTGACCTCTGTGTTTGATGCGGCATCACGAGGTAATTTACCGTTTACCGACATAAAAATATCTGCTCCAGCGTCGATTAAATGCTGCACTATGGATACATCATTGAGTTGACACGCATAAAACAAAGCAGTTTCATTGGCATCATTGCATTCATTTAGAAGCTCGGGTTTTAGTGCGAGTATTGCTTGAACCAGAGGCAGGGATTTATCTTTTATTGCATCAATTAAACATTGACTAGTAAATTCATTTTGCAATTCAGGGAAAAACTCTAATAAGACCTCTACTAATTGATGTTCTTGTTGTTTTAGTGCGGTAAAAAAATATTCAGGAGTCGATAGGAATGCAAAATCAGTACCGGCTTCAAGTTGTTCTCTTACTCGTAAGTGATAATCTGTAAATAACCT
The DNA here is from genome assembly GCF_044626755.1 of Legionella lytica. Taxonomy (GTDB): domain Bacteria; phylum Pseudomonadota; class Gammaproteobacteria; order Legionellales; family Legionellaceae; genus Legionella; species Legionella lytica_A. The sequence goes on from NZ_JBGORX010000001.1 coordinate 332,251, forward strand.
GATTAGTTCTTCATTACCACCTTGCATTGCATTGTCTTTGGCAGTAATTTGGCGCTGAGTTGTACCTGATGCTAGAGTATTAACGCCTATGGACATAAGGTAGTCCACTATTTCGGCTCTATCCTGATTGCTAGCCAATAGAAGAGGGGTACTATCAATACAGAGTTGGCTGTCTAGGAGATGAGGACTTACTGTTAAAATAATTTTAACCCGGTCTAGTCGACCATCAAAAATGGCATGGATTAGGTGTTCTTCAGTCGCACACTGGCTCATGTAGTTATTATTAGCACGGACAAAACTACTAATTAATAGCGTATTCGCAGGGTGTTGAGCATAGGCTAATTGGAATAGTCTTTCGTCATAAACTCCTTGATTAACTAAAAATGCCGCGCATTGATATTTATTATGTTGAATGGCAAGTTCTAAAAGTTGTTTCTTCTGAGAGAATGAGAATGTCGTGGCATTAAATTCTAATGATTGCAGGGCTGCCTCTTCTTCATATTCCTCGCCCTCGGTTAATAGTTCGCGTAGAGTACTTAGATGTTCGGGGCGATCAAGATAAGCTTCAATGTGTTCGAAGAATTGTTCGAAATTGGCATCAAATTTACGTTTTTTTTGTTCTTCAGAGTTAATAGTAGCATCTTCAGTTATTTCAGCTGTACTCCAGCAAAGTCGTCCACCTAAGACTAGATAATGAGTATTTTCCAGTTCCGCAGAAAGGCAGGACACTCGCAGTTCATCAAAATGGGGTGCCTCAACATGGTCCGTAAGTATTTTGAAGGTTGAGTCAACCAGTGCATCGTATTCTTGAGCAGAAAACCCATATTTTTCTTGGAGCATCTGTTTAAATTTGGTCTCGTTCTTACATAATTGCCCAATTAATGATTTAGCAGATTTAGAATTTTGGAGGGCTTTGAGGAATTCTTTTGCTAGTTCCATATTTTTAAAGCGCAGTTGCAGGGTACATAAAAAAAGAAAAGTTTGAATAGAAAACAATTTAAATGAATTCGTCTTTTCTTCATTATCTTTATTTATTGTTTCAAACGATGTGAGTGTCTGATGATAAATTGAGGAAAAACTTTTTTGCTCTTCATCCGCTTGATTAAAGAATAAGGTTTGGCTAAAAATGAGTTTAATGGTACCCACTAAGTCTTTTTCATTGTAACCATGATAGTTTTCATTCTCACCAACTAGATATCCTAAATTCTCGGTTAAAACGTCAAAAAAATTTTCGGGTTGAGCGATTAGTTTAGGATGGCTGGAATTTTTTAGAGTGTAATACAACGATCTAAATAATTGCGTTGGATTTTGAGCTAACTCTTGTCGACACGCATGAATACCTTTGTTTTTTATTAGGTGTTGAAGACTGGTTTCCAGAGCATTTTTGTCTTGGGTATTGGGGATAGCCTTCAGGTAACTGGCAATCTCATTATCGAAGGCAAAATCATTAGGAAGTATCTTCTCCCGGTCAGCCTGAGCGAGGATTAAATTTAATACACTGGGTAGGTTTAGAAATCTCGCTGTATCCGCAGACTGTACCACAAACTCACCCTTAGTAACAAAGCCTTGTGTTCCTACGCACAGATCGTCACGCATTTTATTGATACTGAGCTGGGGCATGTACTCTTTAAGTTTATCTACCTCCGGCCTCTGCTTTTCTAATAACTTTATGATGCCCTGAATTATTTGTTGATCTTGAGGCGACGGCAGTTTGAGTATCAGATCCTTCAATTCCTTAATGAGATCATAAAATAACGTGTTAAAACTGCTCTTGGGACCTCCCGCGGGTGGGTCAAAAAATAGTGTCCTTTCTAAGTCTGATTTGCAGGTATTATCACCAAACACATAGAGCGAGGTCGCTTTTTCCGTGCCGGGCGTGAAATCAAAAGAAACTGTCCGGGCGAGGGTTAACGGAACCAGCATGGACAATTCCCCAACTTTATCAATATGGATAAAGGGGTATTTACTTAATATCGCATACAATTGGTCTTTCATGAGCATGTCCTTCTGTTGGAAGTTAACGACAATAGAAATTAGGTTAAGTATTTTGCTTTAAAGTAGATTGTGAAGGACTGAGAGTGTTTTTCTGCATAATTTAAACATCTATACCTCTATAATGCCGGCAGTTTAGCCGATGAAGCTTAAGAGAGTCTTAAGTCGCATTATTTTTATTAACGAACGGATTGTGTGAATTTTATTCCTTTTGTTTAGTTTGAACAAGTTAAATGTGCTAGATTTATATTTAGTTTGATGAATAAAGGGGCTAACTAATGGATAAATATAAGCTCAGCACGTTGATTTCCTCTCTTTTATTTGCGATTACAGTTAATGCCTCACAACTCGAGGCCCAAGAGCTATGCGTCAGAAAAACTGTTTCTCCTTGCATGGAGAAGTGTCAAAAAACTAAAATTATCAATTGCGCTTCTACTTGTACGCAGACAGCTCATAATCAATGTCGTCAGGCAGGAGAGTAGCTAGAAAGAATGCATCGATTGGTTTTTATAGGCCCATACTGATTTAAAATAATTCAAATTGTTTGCTTGGCCTTGGTTTTTTTGTGGTATGATCCGGTTTGCTTTATCCACGATTGAATTTAAGGAGCTAAAATGGGTCATAAACGTTGCCTGGCATTCGCACTACTACTCAGTGCCCCCTCATTGTTATTTGCAGAGACACTTCTTTTTGCCGTGGATATTATTCGCCATGGGGATAGAACGCCAATAGTATCTATTCCTGGCTTAAATTATGAATGGACTGCAGGTTTAGGGCAACTAACTGCAGAGGGAATGCAACAAGAACATAATCTGGGTATGGAGTTCCGTAAAAAATATGTTGAGGAAACCCATCTATTACCAGAACACTATGAAGCTGGAACGATGTATGTTCGTTCCACCGATTATGATCGTACGCTTATGAGCGCTCAATCTTTATTGATGGGATTGTATCCTCCAGGAACAGGGCCTAATACTTCGGAATCTGCTCTGCCCGCGTTACCGCATTCGTATCAACCTATTCCCGTCTTTAGCGCACCGTATAAATATGATGATGTCATTGTACAACCTGTAAGCCCTCAGGTACGTGAGAAGTTAATGCAACAGTATGTCTATCCGACCAAAGAGTGGCAACAAAAAAACAATGAATTGAAAGATAAATACGCACGTTGGAGCTCTTTAACAGGGATGCAGATTAATAAGCTCCAGGATTTAGGATTACTTGGCGATACCTTATTCATTCATCAAATACACCATGCGCCATTGCCCGAGGGTTTAAGTTCACAAGATGTTAATGAGATTATTAATACCTGTAGTTGGGCTTTTATGGCACAAGAACGTCCCCAACAGGTGGCTCGGGTTTATAGTAGTAAGATAATGGCTAATATTGCCAATTATCTTAATAAGGGGAGCCAAAATAAATCCAAGCTGAAATATGTCTTATTATCGGCTCATGATACCACTATTGCCAGTTCATTAAGCTTTTTAGGCGCACCATTAGAGCAGGCCCCTCCGTATGCATCGAATCTTAATTTTTCCCTTTATGAAAGTGATGCAGGATCGCATGTAGTTAAAGTAACTTATAATGGTCAACCTGTGAGTATACCCGCTTGTGGTGGCACCGTTTGTGACCTGCAGCAATTTATGCATTTGACGAAGGGGGCGTAGCCGCTTTCTCTACTTTAAACTAAACCCTAACAGTCTACGTCACGTGGCATGTCTACCACTCCAAGTCAATGCGTTGAGTGGGGATCTGGATTCCGTGAACAAGCCGCGAGACGTCGAGGGGCATGGGTTTAAGGCACTATCTACATCTCAGTAAACTCCAAAGTATACTGGCAGGGCGGGTGGCCTTGGTCTGCCGTTTTACGCAAAACCAAATCGCAACAGCGAATGAGCTCATGATAATCCAGCTCTGTTTCTTTCTCGTTACTAAGTAAGGAGGCCGCTTTTCGAAAAAGCGTCACACTAGACACTAATTTAGACGTATCAATGCTTCCGCCCATTAAGGTTCTCAGTGGTATGGTTTGTAATTGTTTTAAAACTAAATGGAGAATTTCATTATAGTGTTCAAAAAGTGTGGTATTTTGTAAATAATCAAAGGCTTCTTGCAAATCTGTAATGCCAAAATGCTTTGCTGTTGAACTATGACCTAGTGATTGCAGCTGCGGAAAGATGTACCATATCCAATGACTGGTTTTACGACCCTGGGCAATTTCTTTATATGCCTCTGTATAGGTAGGGAAAAAGTCTTGTCCTTGCTGGGCCTGTATAAATCGCTCGATACTCATTGGGTATCCTCACTTATTTAATCGGCACCTGTTTTAAATTATTATAGTGTAAGTTAACGTTCCAAGGAAAACAGTAATCATGGCTTCTTCTTTTTCAGCCGGACTAGTTATGGGTTGCATGATTGGTGCTATAGGCCAATATTGTGTGCAATTATTATTTTTAGGGGGTGGCAGTACAGGTTCAATAAAGAAAAATGAGAAACAAACGGCATTAAATGAACTGTTTCAAGCTCATTCTCCTTTTATGGAGCAATTTAAAAAAGATATTAATGAACCGATTAATGCACAGATCAGAGAGTTCTTTGTTGTCGATAAAATGGCAATTATGAACTCTTCTGTTCCTCGTTTACGCTATGATCTATCTGAAGAAATTATCCCCCTTTTAAATCAATTGGAAGAGCTGGGTTACATCCAAATGCTGCCGAATGATTCGTTGCTATACGAGATTAATGAACAGTTTATCCGGGATTTGAATCGGATGAATGCTTCTCCAGAGTTACTCTTGGTAAGCGAGGTAAGTTAATGAATCTTGAACAACATTCTATTTACCTGAACACTTCTGGCCGCGGAACGATTGATGTCACAGCAGAAGTGGCAGCGGTTGTAACGAATACAGCGATTCAGCAAGGCTTATGCCAATTGTTTTTACAGCATACCAGTGCCTCATTGATGATTTGTGAAAATTATGATCAACAGGTTCGCATGGACTTGGAAAATTTTTTAGTCCGCCTGGTTCCTGATGGCGATCCTTTGTTCAAGCATATTATTGAAGGCAAGGATGATATGCCTGCACATGTACGGACGGTTTTAACCCAAACCAGCCTTTCTATTCCGATCCAGGCTGGTAAATTAGCATTAGGTACATGGCAAGGGATTTATCTTTATGAGCATCGTTACCAACCCCACAAGCGCCATTTATTGCTTACTGTTTTAGGAAAGGTACGTGCTTAAAATTATCTTGTGTGCCCATCTGATTCAGCCTATAACTATAATGATAAGAAATCTAATTTATGTGGTGCAAAATGGTTGGTAAGGAACTAAGTTATATTAAAGTTTTGCATTTTCTAATACACGACATACGATGTTGTTTGGATTTGCAGTATGTAGAAAAAATATTTCCTTTACCTCTCTTGGAGCCCATTCCAGGGAGTCCGATTTATCTTGCAGGATTGATGAACTTACATGGAAAGTGCATTCCCGTTGTAGATTTGCGAATTTGTGCCGGATTGACGTGTGATGAGCCTTATGCTCTAAGAATACCTATTCTTTTATGTTCTGATGGAACACATCGTCTGGGTCTTATTGTGGACAGAATGATCGGACTTGGTGAGATTGATAAAAACAAAATTGAAATACATGAAGAATTTACTCGCAGTCATTCACTATTTTATGGTGCAGTGGCAAGTAATAACGGTGTTTCATTGCTGATGGATGTTGCATCACTCTTTGCATTGAAATTAACGGAAGAAATGGATCAGATTTCGGCGGATCATGACTAATTTGATAGATAGTATAAAAATTCTTGAACCGGCATTTATCAAGTTAATCCATGAGCGCTTTGGTTTAGTGACTCACATTAACCAAGCAAGAGATTTAACGAGGATTATTGCTGAAACCTGTACTACCTTTAATTTCCAGCCTAATGAATATCTGGATAAGTTAAAACATTGTTCTAGTAGTTCCTCACTATTGGCGGATTTGGTTGCCGCAATTACTGTGGGTGAAAGTTATTTTTTTCGTGATAAATCGCAAATACGCTTATTAGAAAAAGAACTTTTACCCAATCTTATAGAACAAAAAAAAGATTCTCGTATCTTAAAAATTTGGAGTGCGGGCTGCTCATCAGGGGAGGAAATATATACCATTGCCATGCTGCTTTTGAAGTTAATTCCTAATATTGAGCGTTGGGACTTACAATTATTAGGTACGGATATTAATGTGACGGCGCTTGAAAAGGCGATGAAAGGCATATATGGACAATGGTCGATGCGCTCTATTCCTGAAGAGTACTTGCAAAACCACTTTACCAAAGCGAAACGTACTTACGTTCTTTCTCCTAAGATTCGCGACATGGTACGCTTTAAATACCTGAATTTATGCGATAATAGTTATCCTTCAATTGTCAATGGTACTTATCAGATTGATTTAATATTATGTCGTAATGTGCTAATTTATTTTGAGAATGATTTGGTTGTTAAAATCATGAAAAAATTAAGTCAGTGTCTGGCGGAACATTCTTATCTTTTATTAGGGGCGTCAGATCCAATTATCATAGCCGATACCCATCTTGTGTTTCACCACGAAGGTGCAATTTATTTTACTTTGAATGGCGATAAATAAAAAAGGATTTTGGCAGTGCCGACTAAACAACAAAAACATGCTTCTGAACTTATGCCCCAAGATGCTGATGCTTTGCGCATTTTGAAAGCGCGTGCAGAATTGCTTGCCCAGCCAGAAGTTAGTCCAGTAGATGTACGTGGAGTCGACTACGTACGGTTTCAACTGAGCCCCAGGGAACAGTACGGGATTTCCTACCAGAATGTTGAGGAAATCCTGAATCATATTACGGTCTCAAAACCTCCATGCATTCCGAATTTTGTTGCAGGGGTAATTAACTGGCGCGGTTCCTTAATCACTGTTGTTGATTTGATGAAATTTTTTCATCCAGAATATTCTGGACCGGCAGCTGCATTTATTATTATTGTAAGTGTCGAGGATATGACACTAGGAATACTCGCTTATTCCATTGAGGGGAGCTTAATGTATCAGCCCAACCAATTAAGTATGCCATTGTCTTCTACAAAAGTCGCAAATCCTGATTACATTTTAGGATTACATCAATCAGTGACCGCAATTCTTAATGTCGATGTATTAATGCCCGGTTTATATCAAGCAATTAAAGAAGGCATATATCGGATAGGAGATGTACATGAAGAGTAAAGCTGGTTTTTTTATTTCACTCCGTGCCCGTTTAATTATTGGGTTTTTATCACTGAGCTTACCGTTGCTGTTATTAATCATGCTGTTACTGCCAAAAGTTAATGCGGTGGTGTTTTACAGTAAAGAAATTTATGAAGAAAATTTATCTCAAGTTTTAGATACGGGAATTTTTCAATCACAAAATTTAGTTATTGATTGGATTGTAACTGGAGATCCGAAATATAGATTGCACTTTGAACACGCTTGGACTGAAATAAATGAAATAAAACAACGTTGGGAGGAAGGCCTCACTCGTTTGGGGAATGAGCAAATACTGGATGAATGGCGAAAGCTCAGAGACTTATATGATCCGTTATATCACGCTCAGTCGGAAGTAATTAATGCGCCAAGAAGTATGGATATTGTTGCTGCCTTAAAAAAGCACATCGAGGATACTCGCCCCATTGAAAATCAAATGATTGATATAATTGATGGGGTTTTTTCCGAGGAATTAGGTAAGCGCGTTGGTGGCTTAACCGACAGTTTAGTGACTCAAATTAATCGAAACACTGCACACATTAATAGCAATTTACATGCCTTGACCCGTTCTGCATATGGGTTATTAATTTTAGGAATTGTTTTAACCATTATTGTTCCAGTTGGCACCCTGGGTTATTTAGCAAGTCCCATTGATCGGGTGATTGAGGTTGCTCAAAGAATAGCTGCGGGTGAACGTGATATAGAAATTGAGATTCCAGCCTTAGACCGGTTGGGCCGTATGCTACTTTCGATTAAAACCATGCAACAGGCAATTAAGGAAAATGAAGAAAAGCTCCGTGAACAAGAGGAAGAGTCGCGGCAATTGTTTGAGCAATTAGTTAATACGTCGAAAAAATTTAGTGAATACAGCAGCAAAGTGGCTGCAGGTGATCTTAGAGATCGATTAAAGGTAGATAAAGACGATATCTTATATGAGTTAGGAAATGATTTAGATTTAATGACTGATGGCTTAGCCTCCATTACCAAAAAAATTACCCAGGTAAGCAGCAATATTGTTGCTATGGCAGATAAGGTACTTACCTCAGCTAATGAGCAAACTGAAAGTATTAATTCGCAAGCATCGGCAATTAACGAAATCTCAGTATCTTTAGAGGAAATAGATAAAAGCTCCAAACAAACCATGAGCAAAGCTCAAGCCTTACGTGAAGTGGCAAAAAATACCTATGAGCAAGGAAAGTTGGGTAGTGAGTCCGTTGTGCAAAGTATTGAGGGAATTAAAGTTTCTGAAGAGAAAATGCAATTAATTGCTCAGACGATTCTAGATTTAAGCACGCATACCCAACAAATTGGTGAGATTACGGCGGTGGTTAATACACTTGCTCAGCAATCTAAAATGTTAGCTTTAAATGCGGCAATTGAAGCATCGAAGGCTGGTGAGGCTGGAAAGGGATTTGCAGCTGTAGCAACAGAGGTAAGAAATCTGGCTGAGCAGTCTGAGCAATCAACCGTTCAGGTGCAAAAAATTCTTGAGGATATTCGCCGGACAACTGAAAAAGCGGTTGAGGTAACTGAAGAGGGCTCTAAATCGTTGGGCTCTGGCATGCATTTAATTGAAAAAGCAGGAGACGTTATTCAGACGTTAAGTAAGATGATTAATGATGCATCTATTTCAAGTCAACATATTGAAGTAGCCATTCGTCAGGAGGCGGTTGGCATTGAGCAGATTGTTGAAAGTATGAATGAGATTAATCGTACAACCTCAACTTTTTCTGGTGGTTTAACCGAAATGATGGATTTCATCCATAAGTTAAACGAAATTGCCAAACATCTTAAAGATGACGTAAATACCTATAAAGTGTAGGAACTATTATGACTCCAGACGACTCATTACTAAAACAACTTATAGAAACCTTTAGTACCGAACTTGAGTCATTGATTGCAGTAATTATTGATAATTTGCAAAAAATAAAAAAAGATACCTCAGAGGCAGAACTAAATCAAATTGCAGTAGAAATTTCACGTTCAGGGCGTAACATTAAAGTCTCTGCCTTTTCTGTAGGCATTACTGAGTTAGGTAGTATTGCTGAATGCATTGAAAAGCTTTTTATGCCGACACAGCCTATTTCGCCAGAGCGTGTGGATCTAACTTACAATGCAGTGGAGGGAATGCGTGAATCTTTGCAAGATTTTATTATCAAAAGACAGCCTTCAGTTAAACTACGTGAGTTAATACATCAACTGCGACGACAGGCGGGCATTCCTGATGGTGAGGCAGAAGTAGCCGCAGAAAAACTTGTCTCCTCCGAACCTTTTTTTTCTAAATCCATCACACATGAAAGTGCCTCGGAGCGAGAGTTTTTAAAGAAAATCGTTGAAACCTTTAAAAGCGAGCTTCAAGAAAATTTAATGACAATTACTGATGGTCTATTACAGCTCGAAAGAAGGGAGAGTAGTGCAGATAACCTCCAGCATTTATTCGCGGCGATTTTTCGCGCAGCACATAATATTAAAGGTTCTGCTCGGGGTATTGGGGCAATTGATGTGGGAGAAATTGCTCATCAGATAGAAACCTTATTTGCAGAAATCCAACAGCAAAACATTGAAATTTCCCCAGCAATTATAAATCTTTGCTTACAGTCCATTGATTTGATGAATGAAGCAATGCGCTGTTACAGTGAGGAGATACCTTCCACTTTTGACCTGCAAGATCATTTGAATCAGCTTAAATACTATACGGAACATCCACAGGTTGAATTGCTGCAAGGAGTGGTTGAGAAATCTCCGAAAATACTGACGGAGAATTCCAAAAATATAGAGACCCGCTTTAGGTCTGGAGAGTTTGAGTCGATTCGTGTTTCTTTACAAAATCTGGACCGTATTTCTGCCGATATGGAAGAACTTCAGGCAATTAAGATTATTATTGAAGAGTATTATTCTGATTTAATCAAAATAAATTATAAAATAGATTATTTTGTACATGCCTGGAAAAAGAACTTAGATAATTTAAAAAACCTGTTTAATAACGAAAATGAACGTTTTAATGCCTTATTTTCTACGCCAGTTACTGAATTAACGGAAATCAATAATTCCATGCATGCGATGCAACGCTCGCTCCGTATGCCGATTAGTGAATTATCTACTTTACTCAGTTCTCTACAGGATGAGGTACGTCGAATTCGTTTGATTCCGGTTGACGCACAATTGCGTTACTTACCGCGTGTGGTGCGTGATTTAGCGCATGGGTTACAAAAGCAAGTTAATTTCGACATTATCAATAATGATGTAAAAATTGATAAAATGATTCTTGATGGGTTAAAAGATCCCATAGTGCATTTGTTACGTAACGCCATTGATCATGGAATTGAGCGGCCTGAGATCCGTGAAGCTACCGGTAAATCAGCGCAGGGAAATATTCGCATTGATGTGCGTCAGGAAGATCATCAAATTATTTTTGAAATCTCAGATGAGGGTGTTGGAATTAATCCAGAAGTACTCATTCAATCCGCATTGAAAAAAAATATCATTACTTCCGCTGAGCTTGAGGGAATGAGTTCGGAGGCGGTTCTTGATTTAATCTTTCGACCCGGTTTTTCTACGCGAGACATTGCCACAGATATTTCTGGGCGAGGGGTAGGACTGGATGTAGTTCGTTCTAATTTAGTGCAATTGAAAGGCCAAGTCAGTGTAGCAAGTCAAGTTGGCAAGGGGACTCATTTTCGTTTGCAAGTACCAATTACTTTGGCTACTGAGCGTGGACTAATTATTTCTTGCAGTAATCAATTATTTGTTCTGATTACCCGCGCAGTAGACCGCGTATTCTTGTTAAAAAGACAAGATATTATTGAGGTTGAAGGGAGTCCAGCGGTGCTTGTCAATCAACAGCCGATTTTGCTATGCTCATTGGCTAAGGTATTGCATCTTAATGAAAAAATAGATGAGAAGGAACATTTGTGCGTGGTTGTGATTCATAAAAAACAAGAACGCATTGCATTGGTTGTTGATGAAATCATTGGAGAGCGGGAAATTGTCTTGAAACCACTTCAAGAACCTTTAACCAATATACCTTGTGTTACTGGGGCTACTTTATCCGGAAGTAACCAGATTAATTTTGTCTTAAATTCAGCTGAACTTATTAAAAAAGCATTATTTTAATATCAGGCATGCTAGCTAGAATGTGGCAAAAATATAAGTGAACTATTGCCTATGATAAGAGTTTTAATTGTCGATGACTCACCGACGGAAGTGGCCTTAATTCAGCATATTATTGAATCTACACACGATATGATTGTGGTTGGTGTTGCTAAGAATGGAAAAGAGGCAATAGAATTAACTACTAAATTAAAGCCTGATTTGATTACCATGGACATTCAAATGCCGGTTCTCGACGGGCTCGAGGCAACGCGTATCATTATGGCACACCATCCAACTCCTATTGTTGTGATTAGTTCCACCGTGAGTGATGAATCACTTAATGCTACCTTCCATATCCTTGAAGCTGGAGCGTTAACCGCATTAACAAAGCCAATTAATATCTTTTCTCCTTCCTTTAAAGAGCGAAGCGCTTACATCATTGATACATTACGCAGTCTTTCAGACATTCGCGTCACTAAAAAGCCATTGAAAATGCCTCATGAAGACGTAAGAAAAATAACAAAGCATAAGCATAAGGTCAACGTGGGGCATTATGAACTCATTGCTATGGGGGCGTCGGTGGGTGGGCCTATGGCATTAAAAACTATTTTATCTCATCTACCTCCTGATTTTTCCTTGCCCATTGTCGTGGTTCAGCATATGAGCAATGGGTTTATCCGTGGCTTTGTGCAATGGCTAGAGCAAAATGTAAGTCTTAAAGTGAAAGTCCCCACAAACGGGGAGCTATTAGAAAAGGGGACTGTCTATATAGCACCAGATAAAAAGCATTTACAAATAAGGCGTGAGCATGACCGATTAGTCAGTAAACTTATTGATGGAGATTCTAATGAAGGGTTTTGTCCTTCTATTACCGAGTTATTGCAATCAGTAGCTAAGGTTTCAGGCAAGAAAGCAATCGGAGTGCTTTTAACGGGCATGAGCGATGACGGTGCTGAAGGTTTATTGGCATTAAAACAAGCTCATGGCCATACTTTAATTCAGGGCCCTGGAAGTGCGGTAGTTTTTGGAATGGGTGCGGTTGCTCAGTCAATAGACGCTGTGGATCAGGTTATTGAATTAGACAGCATAGCAAGTTATTTAACTACGATTTGTATCTAAGGCGCGTGAAGCGATGGACAAAGAAAATGTGTTGGTCTTAATTGTGGATGATAGTGCTACAATGCGTCTGCTTACCAGCAGTGCATTAACTAAAGCTGGATTCACCATTGTGCAGGCAGAAAATGGCGAGCAGGCTTTGTCTATCTTAAATACAACAAAACCTGATGCGATTCTTTTAGACGTAGAAATGCCAGGATTAAATGGTTTTGAAGTCTGTGCGCAAATTCGTAAGCTAGCCGAACATCAGTACACCCCCATAATGATGGTTACAGGTTTGGAGGATTATGACTCCATTAACAAAGCATTTGAGGCAGGTGCAACGGACTTTACTACTAAACCGTTGAACTCAGACTTAATTGGCTATCGTGTTCGTTATATGGTGCGGACCAGTTTTTATTTTCAGGAGCTACAAATTGCTGAGAAAAAAGTACATGCACTTAATGATGAGCTTATTAGTAAGCTTATGGAGATTCAACAAAATGCAACAGCAGTAGCTCGCTTTGTTCCCCAAAATTTCTTGAAAATGCTCAATCGAAAAAATATCGCGGATATTCGCGTGGGGGATTGTGTGGAAAAGGTCATGACGGTTTTATTTATGGATATTAAATCGTTTACGACACTCTCTGAACAGCTCACTTCAGTTGAAATTTTTAATCTGGTCAATACGTTAATGAGTTATATGGACCCAGTGATTGTTAAGCATTCGGGTTTTATTGATAAATACATAGGCGATGCCATTATGGCCTTATTTGATGACGCCGATGATGCGGTACATGCCGCGTTGGATATGTTGAATGCATTAAATATTTTTAATACCGAGCGGGCTACTCATAACCTGCCGCCAGTAAATGTTGGAATAGGGATCAATACTGGCCCCTTAATCGTCGGCACGGTTGGTTTTGAAGCACGAATGGATTGCAGTGTGATTAGTGATGCTGTCAATATTGCTTCACGCGTTGAGTCCTTAACGCGCGATTTTAATATTGATTTACTCATTAGTGGTCAAACTTACCAACAACTTAAGTTTCGTCAGAACTACCATTTGCGCTCATTAGGCCTCACTTGGGTTAAGGGTAAAAGCTTACCCATAGCCATTTATGAAATATTTAATAATAACAGCGCTGCAGAAATAAAGCTGAAGGAAGATTCGGTTTCCATTTTTGCCAGTGCTTTAAAATGCTATGAGGAAAAACAATATCGCAATGCGGCAAATTTTTTCGAGCAAATCCTCACGGTAAATCCCAATGACACCTCGGCACATTATTTTTTACAACAGTGCCAATTAAAGCAACTGTAATCATCTCTGAAAGGAATTCCTTTTTGTTTTTGAGCTGGATTTGAGTATTGTTATTTACTATGCATTGATAGTATAATTATTGTACTTGGTGATCATTATTTGCGGTCAAGTGTTCTCGAGAGGTTACATCATGAGTTATTTAGGTCAAGATTTATTAATAGACAATTTAAATCAAGAGTTTAAGAAGTTACGCTTTCCTACCCAAGTTCATTTTAATGAGGGAGGGGTTTGTAACGGTTTAGCTATGGTATATGCTCAATATGCATTGCAGGGACCTGAAAAAGAGGCAGAGTTTTTTAAGATTCTTAAGCTAATTGCTGATGGGAAACTGACCGAAGAAGAAAACTATGGATTGCAAGAGGGTTCCATTTTATTGTTTGCTAGCCAGGTATTGCTGTCTTTTCAGCCGAGCAAGTATGATTTAAGCCAAACTCAGTCTACAAGTATGGAAATGCTAAAAATTAATGGGAAACCATTAAGTTCTTCATTTGATTTTGCTTTGGCAGCAGCAGATAAGGAATGGAGTCAAGTTATTGCTAAAATAGAGCTGCAACATGATGAAGTGATGATAGTGCACAGTGTAAATCATGCTGTTTCTGTACGTAAACTCAACGATAAATATCGAATTTATGATCCTAATTACTCCTCAGGCTTTAAAGAATTTGTATCAGAAGCTGCCATGATTAAGGAGTTGCATAAAAATGTTTTTGGGTATGGACGAGGCAATTTAGGCATGGAGGTGCATGTGGTTCGCAATCCAGATGCAACTCCCAGGCAAGTCCCTTTTCCTGAGATTCAAGCGCTTTATGAACACCATTTATCACCCCAAAAGTCAACTGCTAAGCTGGGTTCTAAAACATTTAATACCTTTGACTATGCTAGTACTATCATTAAAGATCCACTCGTTATAAAAATGCTAATTGCTCAAATTCAACCCAGTAAAGAGGAACTATTTACCACGGCAAAACGTGTGGTTTTGAAGAATAATAGTGCTGCTCTAGAGCCTTTATTAGAGATAATTCATGCTGAGACTGAACCGTCTAAAAAATTGAGAGTACTACTGGAAATTGCAATTGGGACAGGCCGTTTAGGCACTTACAGTCAGCTGGAAAAGTATTTCCCGCAGTGTTATTCATCAGAGCATCTTGGTCATCTTGTGGCGCTTGCGGCGAAGGGTGGAAATCCGCAAATATTGGAGCGAGTTTTAAATGAGGTGCAGCCTAGCCAGAGAGCCTATGTTGATAAATTCGTAACTGAAAATATGAACAATGGAAAATTGACTATTCCAGGTGGAGTAAGCATGGATTTTGCCAAAGATGCTTACTTACAAATTTTCATGAACAAAAATATGGTTGATGGAATCCATGTAGCTCTGGGTTATGCTGTAGAAAAAGGTAATACAGAATGTATTAAAATATTAATAGGTCAATTAAATAGTTATAAAGAGCCACTCAATGAAAAACAGCTTCTTAATTATTTCTTGAAGGCAATAGAGCATAATCAACCCTACGCTTTAGAGAAACTAATTAATGCTCATCCTGACATGTCTAAAGAAGTACTTTCGCTCTTGTCTATGTCTCCTTTGTCAGTGAAACGAACTGACTTAGATGTACTGAGAATATTAAAGCAGAATGGAGTACCTTTTTCTGAGCAAGCGGAAAACATTATTCAAAGTAAAGAGAAAGATCAATATCGTTCATTCTCTACAATGGTAAATCTACTTATTAATTACATCCAAAATCTTTTTGGTAAAAAGCAACTGGGTTACGATGAACAGCAGTTGCTTGCAATGAAAAAGGATGCCTGTAAAGAGGTGATTAATAAAATAGAGGAAGAGTTAGTTGATTTAAAAGAGACTGATAAAGCTCAATATGAGATTTACGCTAAAGCAATAGAGGTTGAGGCGAAAAAACTGGAGGGTGAGCAAAATTTTGCTAATGTTGTACGTATTGCGAATAAATTACAGAATTTATTCGATAAGATAACATTCCCTGTCCCTATTTTCGATTTTAAAGATTTTAACTTTAATGATTCGGATAGTGAAGATGAAGAAGATTCTCTAGAGGATATATCAGAGTTATTTGAGGAATCTAGTGAAGAGGAACAATACGGGATAGAGGATATTGCTGATTTATTTGAAGAACCGGGTGAAGATAAGGTGATTCATGCTGAAGTTAATGTGCAGTCAGGGGCAGAGTTGGTTGAAGAACAAAGTTCTGTAACGAGTAAATTTAAAGAACAGCTAGGTGTAATGAGGGAAGATACGCACATAGACGAAAACCAAGTAGATATCCATATCGCCCCATAAGGCCAGCTATTTTCAAAATAATGTGACCTGGTTGCTTGTAACCAGGTTTTTCTTTCCCGATCAACTTATCCCTAATTTTAGGATCCTTCGCTCACATATTGTCTCACTTTCGTGCTTTGTTTTTCGATAAGCACTAAGACAATGACCAGGACCCATACCAAGCTTAAAGTTTCTGCAAAACTGAGTAAGGGATTAACCCCTAAATAGCCCATGACAATTACCCAGAGTGTTGCAAAACTCATATTAATAAAGCTCATCATTCCTGCGGCACTTGCTTTGTCGCTCAGAGCATTTGATGCAATGAATGAACCACTGGAAAATAATAGACCATTAAATAAATAAAAGCTGGCAGCGATTAGGAAAAACCATAGAGTCGAATGGCTGTTCATTGTCCACATGAAAAATAAATTCATAATGCCCAAAGCGATGCCAAGAAAACCAATCGTAATAACCTGGATTGCAGAAAAGCGTGCTAAAAGCTGTTTGACCATAAGACCTCCAGCTAACATGCCAATGATGTTTAATCCATTCCAATATCCATATTCAGCAGGAGAAAGAGCTAATATATCTTTAGCGATTTGGGGACCTGCAGCAGAAAAACAATAAGATATTGTCGTGGAACTACCTACTACCAGAGAAAATACCACCAACTTAGGCGAGGATAAGGCGACAGTATAATCCTTAATAATCGTCAGAACCTGAATTGGTTTGGAGACAAAGGACGCTTCCTTGAACACATAAGTGCCACCAAGCACCACAATGGCATGCATTAACAAAAACCAGAAACATCCTTGCCACTGCCAAAAGTCAGTAATCATACCGCCTAAGACTACGGCAATACCTATGCCCAGAGCAAAGGAAAGCACTGAATAGGCCATCGCTGTTTTGCGTTGTTGCTCGGGTAACCAAGCATTAATCAGCATGAAGGTACAGGCTAATCCACTGGCAGCACCTAAAGCGGTAATTAAGCGTCCACTGACTAATAGCCAATAATTATTGAGTGCAAGAGCAAGCAGGCAAATGATTGTTCCTGATAAATTGATTATTAGTCCGAAACGTAAGGCTTTTAAACTACCGTAACGATTAGCAAGCGGAGCATAAAGCAGTTGACCAATTGTATAACCAATCAAGAATGCTGAAACTAACCATTCCACTGCTCCGGGATTTAATGCGTAGTAACGCTGAATTAACGGGAGGGCAGGGGTAATAATTGTTGCTGATACCGAAGCAATAGAAATGTAACTTAATAACCACATAAGTTTAAAAGAAGAGATGGGCTGATTAGACATAGGACACTTTATTTTTATGGGCTTAGATAAGCCGCTGTTAGTATGCTAGGAATTTTAAGTGCTTATAGCATTTAGTCAATAGAGGTTATTCTATAGCGGATTTCCGAAAGGTACGGATAACTTTTTGGGTTTGATTATCGACTATTTCTCCGTGAATGTTTCCGATGTGAGAACTTGCTTGAGTGAGCATCCAAGTATAAAGCCCATCAATATCATTCCCAGCCTGGTTAGCAATCTGTTCTTCGCCACAGTATACAGACGCGGTGTATTGCTCATTCATTTTGGGACCTTTTAGGAAGGCTACTCTCTATTCTAAGTTTAGATTCACTTATATCAAATTGTCAATAATTTGAACAATAAATAAATGTTGTTGAACAGAGGCATTTTTTGTTAAATTACCTTTTTTAATTCGAATGAGAATCTTATGCCATCTTTTGATATTGTTTCAGAAACGAATGAGGTAGAACTACGCAATGCTGTAGATAACGCCGTACGTGAAATGGGAACCCGTTTTGATTTTCGTGGGGTTGAGTCAAGTATTGAGCTAAAAGAGCTTACCGTTACGTTACGTGCCGAATCTGATTTCCAAGTTCGTCAATTAGAAGACTTGTTCCGTAACCATTGCAGCAAACGAAATTTGGATGCATCCGGGGTCGATATGGAAGAGAAACCCGTTCATAGTGGCAAGTTTTATTCTTTGAACATGACCTTTAAGCAGGGGATTGATCAACCAACAGCAAAAGAAATAGTGAAGTATTTGAAAGATGCTAAGTTAAAAGTACAAGGTTCTATTCAAGGCGATAAGGTGCGTGTGTCGGGTAAGAAGCGTGACGATCTTCAAGAAGCGATTGCTATGTTGAAGAAATCTGAGATTAAGTTACCTATGCAGTATGAGAATTTTAGAGATTAAATAGGGACGTTTAGTCTCCTTTTATACCTACGTTCCGCGACTTGTTCGCGGAATCGAAATTTCACTCGACGCATTGAAGCTTTGGAGCACGCGGACAAGTCGCCTGAAGTAAGCATGATAAGAATTTTGAGTTATAGGCCCAACTATAAGCCCAACTATAAGTTAATTAACAATCTCATCTATTTTAGCTGTAATCCTCGCTTGCAAGTACTCATCATTCTTCGCAAGACTCCGAGCAACTTTCAATTGTGCCACGGCCGCTCGTTTTTGTCCCTCCAGCAATAAACACTGTGCTTGTGTAAAATAAGCATAACTTTTTTGGTTCGATTTGGCCTGAGCACGAGCTAGCTCTCGACAAAGGGGAAGGTCATGTTTGTACTGACGACTGCCTCGAAGCAAGATGCTGGTGGCTTTGGCGTTCTGATCTGCTGCCAATAAAGCTTGAGCGTGGGCCATAAGTACCGCATAGCTGTTAGGGTAATTAGTTTGCATTTCTGCCATGCGCGCTACAGCGGCCTGATGCTGAGATAGCCCCGTTTGTGCTTGGCTCATTGCTATTTGGAAATAAAGATTATTATTTTGGGCTAATAAGGGGGTTAGTAGCGCTTGAGCTTGAGAAAATTTATTCGTATTTAATAACGCCAGTACTTGCCCATATTTGCAAGCGTCTATAGGGCTCACTTTGGGGCATTGGTGGGTATAGTATTCAAACAATAATTTAGGATCAGAGGCTACTGCGTTGCGGATGATTTCTTTAACAAAAGCATAATCTGTAGAACTTGGATAGATCTTCTTGGCAAATTGAGTAGTACGGCTCTCCGCCTCGGCAATACGGTCTGAATCCAGAGGGTGAGTACGCAAGATAGCGGGAACATTAGCGGTATAATAATAACGTGAGTTTTCCTGCATTTTTTTAAAAAAGGCCGCCATGCTGTGCGGATTATAACCTGCTTTAATTAGCATATCGATACCAATTCGGTCTGCTTCTTTTTCTTTGGAGCGCGTAAAATTAATATTGTCCTGATTAAAACCCGATAAGGAGCCCATCATTGCGCCCATGCCCACGGTAGGATTAATCACTCCTAAAGCTGCAGAAGCAAGCAAGGATGCAAGCATAGGGATACGCATTTGTTTTTGATGCTCAATGGCACTGTACAAATGATGTAAACGTACGTGTGCAATCTCGTGAGCCATTACTCCGGCTAACTCGCTTTCATTATTGGTGATTAAAATAAGCTGCGAATTAATCCCTATATGCCCTCCAGGGCCGGCAAAGGCATTTATTTCATGAGATTTTACAATAAAAAAATCAGGCGTTCTGATGCGTCCATGAGTTGCGAGGTTTTTTCCTACATGATTTATATATTGAGTGGCTAAAGGATTACGCTCCACGCTATCTGATTGATTAATCTGCTGAACAAATTCTTTTTCTAATTGTTCCAGTTCATTTGTGGAATAGGGGGACAACCCTTGGGCCGTGACAGGTTGAATTAAAGTGCTTGCCAGAAGCATCCCAAAAACATAGTTTTTAATTTTCAATCTAATCATTAGGCTACTCAAAAATTGAATAATTTGTTATCATTCGTACAGCGTTTAAAGGTACCATACATCAATGCATAAAAAATTTTTGCTCGCAGCACTCGAACAAGCCCGGTTAGGGCTAGGTTTTTGCGCTCCCAATCCTTGTGTTGGAGCTGTCGCTGTGCAAAATGGAAATATTATAGCACAGGCCAGCCATCGAGGAGCAGGAACTCCACATGCTGAACCATTATTGTTAGCACAGATCCCACCTAAAACGCCAGGAATTAGTCTTTATATTTCTCTAGAGCCTTGCAATCACTGGGGACGAACTCCTCCTTGTGTTGATGCAATTATCAACCATGGTGGCGTTGACCATGTTATTTTTGCTTATTCGGATCCTAATCCCATAGTGGCTCAAAATAATTCGTCTGAAAAGTTACGTGCTCAAGGAATTAAAGTAACCCATTATCCGGTAGAAGAGATTACTGAATTTTATAAAAGTTACACCCATTGGGTTTTAACCCGAAGACCCCGAGTGACGGTGAAGATGGCCCATACTCTAAATGGTAAAATTGGACGAGCAGCGGGTGAGCGGGTCATGTTATCAAATTTACTTTGTGGGGAGTTTACCCATCAAAAACGTGCAGAAGCAGATGTAATTCTGACGAGTGCGCGCACAATCCATCTAGATAATCCTAAGTTGAATGTACGCTTGGGAGCTGAGGAAAGGGCAAAGCCTATAGCCATTATTGATAGGCAATTAACACTGAATAAAGAAGCCACCATTTTTTCAACTGCCTCTCATTGTCATATTTATCATGCTGATGAGCGACAAGTTGCATATCCAAACAGCAGTCTGCATTTTATGCCTCTGTTGGATGGGAGGATGAATTTAGCTGCGATAATTCAGAACTTAGGTGAATTGGGGTATCATGATGTTTGGGTTGAGGCCGGAGGTGCTATTTTTAGTGCTTTACATCGTGAAGGATTAGTTCATCGAACTTACTTGTATCTCGTTCCAACCAGTTTGGAGCCAAATGCAATTTCTGCATACCAACAAGAAGAGATATTTAACCGTCCACATACTGTCTCATGGAAGGCTATGGGGGATAATATGATCGCATGTATTGATTGGCAAGAAGACCAATCTACTCTGCATTAAATGAGGTCGCGTTTATGAAGCATTTACTCGCAACAATTGAACAGGCAGTGGAAACACTAAAAGCCGGTAACATGATTATCTTAATCGATGATGAAGATAGGGAAAACGAAGGGGATTTAATTATCGCCGCGGAGCATGCTACGCCTGAAGCAATTAATTTCATGTCACGTTATGGTTGTGGTTTAATTTGTTTGTCCATGGCTGAAGAGCTCGTGGATAAATTACAATTACCTATGATGGCTCAAAAGAATAAATCGCCTTACGGTACAGCTTTTACTGTTTCTATTGAAGCAGCAGAAGGTGTTTCCACTGGAATTTCAGCCAAAGATAGATCTCATACAATTCAGGTCGCTATTAATTCGGCAACCACTGCCGAGGATATTATTTCTCCTGGACATGTCTTTCCTTTACGCGCACGAAAAAAAGGTGTGTTAGAGCGACAAGGCCAAACTGAAGGCAGTGTTGATTTAGCTAAGCTTGCGGGTTTAACTCCTGCTGCGGTGATTTGCGAAATTATTAATGAAGATGGCACCATGAGTCGTTTTGATGATTTAGTTCGTTTTTCACAAGAGCATAATATTCCTCTAGTTACGATTAAAGACTTAATCGATTACCGAGTACGTCATGAAGTGTTAGTAAGTGAGGCTGCCACCGCGCGTATTCCCTTGCAGGATAAAGGGGACTTTAACATGACTGTCTTTACTAATGAATTAGATTTAAAAGAACATTTTGCTCTAGTTAAGCCATCTCAACATGCAAATCTCATACCTTTGGTTCGCATTCATTCTGAATGCATTACCGGTGATATTTTCGGTTCATGTAAATGTGACTGCGGTAAGCAACTTGATCAATCCCTAGCTCAAATTGCTGAGGAAGGGGGCATATTGATTTACTTACGCCAAGAAGGGCGGGGCATTGGCCTAGCGAACAAGTTAAAGGCATATGCACTGCAAGATCAAGGATTGGATACGGTCGATGCCAATTGCAAGTTAGGTCTTCCGGTAGATAATCGTGATTACACCATTGCTTACCAAATATTAAAGCATTTTGGAATTGATAACATTAGGTTACTAACGAATAACCCACTTAAGCTCTCGGCCATTGAGAATTTTGGTGTAACGGTAACCCAGCGTATTCCTTTAGAAGTGGATGCGACGACAGAGAGTCAGGGCTATCTAAAAACTAAAAAGGAAAAAATGGGACATTTTTTGGGAATTAATTAGTATTGATACTGCGGCTAAGCTTTTATATTAGTCCATATCTATTAAGCTAAGTGAATGTTGCCTTAAACGTCGCTGATTGGTTGGTGGGAACTATTTCCTAAAAAGTGCTCTCGAATTCCCGCGGCGTTGACCGCGGGAGTCGCGTAAATTGAGTCAAGGTATTTTTTTAGTTTGGGGGCAGGGGCCTCTCAGAGCAGTCTACAGCTAGGATTTTTCAGATATTTTCTCATCGAAAAATTAAGTTTACTCTTTTCTTTATATATAAATAAGAAATTGGTGTCATTTTTATCTGCATTTTGATAGAATTAAATCCCGTTTACATGCGAATGTAATTTTCATGTATTTAGGGGCACAGGCCCTAGTGAACGCAGCATTTTGAACGGGGTCAATATGACAAACTTTATTTTTATTACGGGTGGTGTTGTTTCTTCTTTAGGGAAGGGTATCGCTGCTGCATCTTTAGCTGCCATTCTTGAGGCACGCGGTCTTAGTGTTACATTAATCAAACTTGATCCATACATTAACGTCGACCCTGGCACAATGAGTCCTTTTCAACATGGAGAGGTTTTCGTAACCAATGATGGTGCTGAAACTGATTTGGACTTAGGACATTACGAGCGTTTTGTAAATACCATCATGACAAAACGTAATAATTTCACTTCGGGAAAAATTTACGAAAACGTAATTAAAAAAGAACGACGCGGAGATTATTTAGGGGGCACGGTCCAGGTTATTCCTCACATCACTAATGAAATCAAACGATGCATTAAATTAGGTGCTGATGGTTTTGATGTGGCAATGGTTGAAATCGGCGGAACGGTTGGGGATATTGAATCCTTGCCTTTCTTAGAAGCAATTCGTCAGCTGCGTATCGAATTAGGTTCACAAAGAGCTATTTTTATTCATTTAACTTTGGTTCCTTATATCGCTACGTCAGGTGAGACTAAAACCAAACCTACTCAGCATTCTGTAAAAGAATTACGTTCTATTGGTATTCAGCCAGATATTTTAATTTGCCGATCTGAAAAAGCCTTATCAATGGCTGATCGCGCTAAAATCGCATTGTTTACGAACGTGGATAAAGAAGGTGTAATTCCCTTGGAAGATGCACCGAGCATTTATCAAATTCCCATGATTTTGCATGAACAAGGGTTAGATGAGATTGTTGTTAAAAAACTAGCTCTGAATGCCAAACCAGCCGACCTTAGTGAATGGGAACGTGTTGTGGACATGCAAAAGACTCGAACCATGACGGTAAAAGTAGCCATGGTTGGCAAGTACATTGAACTCAATGATGCTTACAAATCCATTAATGAAGCTTTATTGCATGCTGGAATTCATACACAAACTAAAGTAGAAATTGTTTATGTTGATGCCGAGCTCATTGAAAAGCATGGTACCGAGTTACTGGACACGGTGGATGCTGTTCTGGTTCCTGGTGGCTTTGGGGAGCGGGGTGTTGAGGGTAAGATTAAAGCCATTCAATATGCTCGTGAGAATAAAGTACCTTTCTTAGGGATTTGCTTGGGAATGCAAACGGCAGTAATTGAATTTGCGCGCCATGTTGTTGGTTTATCTGGGGCAAACTCTACTGAATTTGATAAAAATACTCCATATCCTGTACTTGGATTAATCAATGAGTGGATGGATGCCGATGGTTCTAAGCAATTGCGCGATGAACACACCGATTTAGGCGGTACTATGCGTTTAGGAGCTCAGTTATGCCAATTGGAAGAGGGCACTTTAGCGCGCACAGTTTATGAAAAGCCACAAATTATTGAGCGTCATCGCCACCGATATGAAGTGAATAATAGGTTTGTGGAAAGTTTAGTTGAGCATGGCATGATTATTTCAGGTCGCTCAGCAGACAACACTTTAGTGGAAATGGTTGAGTTAGCAGATCATCCTTGGTTTTTAGCATGCCAATTCCATCCAGAATTTACGTCAACGCCAAGAGGCAGTCATCCATTGTTTAAACAATTTGTACTTGCTGCACGGACTAGACATCAAAACAAGGATAACGCATGAAATTATGTGGATTTGAAGTAGGCTTGGATAAACCTTTATTCTTAATCGCAGGCCCCTGTGTTATTGAAAGTGAAGGTTTAGCATTGGAGACAGCGGGCTATTTAAAAGAGTTATGTAGCGAGCTTAATATTTCTTTTATTTATAAATCATCTTTTGATAAAGCAAATCGTTCGTCTTTATCCAGCTATCGTGGCCCTGGTTTTGAAAAGGGCTTGGCAATTTTGGAAAAAGTAAAGGCACAAATTGGGGTGCCAGTCTTAACCGATGTGCATGAAGATACGCCTTTAGTTGAAGTATCCAGTGTGGTTGATGTGTTACAAACCCCTGCGTTTTTATGCCGACAAACAAATTTTATTCAAAAAGTAGCGGCAATGAATAAGCCGGTAAACATCAAGAAAGGCCAGTTTTTAGCACCTTGGGAAATGCAACATGTAATTACCAAAGCAAAAGCTGGGGGCAATGAGCAAATTATGGCTTGTGAGCGAGGCGTGAGTTTCGGCTACAACAATTTAGTTTCTGATATGCGCTCTTTAGCGATTATGCGCGAAACGGGTTGCCCAGTAGTTTATGATGCGACTCATTCAGTCCAGCTTCCTGGTGGAAATAACGGGGTTTCTGGTGGGCAACGTGAGTTTGTCCCTGTTCTTGCTCGTGCTGCAGTAGCGGCAGGTATTTCGGGTATTTTTATGGAAACTCACCCTAATCCTGATCAGGCTTTAAGTGATGGTCCTAATAGTTGGCCTTTAGAGAAAATGAAGCCACTGTTAGAATCGTTAATGGCTATTGATACGGTATTTAAAAAGACTGGTGAAATTATTCTTTAGTAAAGAAGTCGTAAATACAGGGGCGAAACTTGATGGATGCTTTGCTCCCTGTATACGCTACCCCAACACGATTAATGCGTTCTTTATTGGGAAACTTGGTGACTTGCAGCTTTTTCTTGGTATATTTCTTTTTACGTCAGCGGACTAGCCGCCAGATGTAGGAGTATCGAGCTGGGGGCGAGGTCTGTAGATTCCGCTTCTCGCACCCTAGTTATATTAAAGTATTAGTTTCTGGAATTTATCAAAAGATCACTCCCTGGTTCTTGCACCAGTTCATTTTCCTTTCCTGTATCCAATGCCGATTTTATAGTTAAACCAGCAACATTTTCTATCAACGCTGAAGCTGAGCTATTGAAAAAGGTATAACGACCCGTTGTTACACGGTTTACACCTGCAGCTACGACATAACCAACAATTAATAAAGAAAGAGCCAAGAGTATATTGGAAATAATACGTCTATAACTTTCATGTTTGTCTAATTCTGCTCTAGGTTTTAATAACTCATTAGTACACTCGTGTTTAAAGTCAGCAAGGGCTTCTTCCTCATTTTCAGTTGGATTATTATTATATCGGCCAATAATCTTTCTAAGTTCGGAAATTAATTGCCCAGCTTCAACCTCTGCCTGTGCACTTTTCGGTCCTTTTTGGGCTAAATGTGTCCTCAGTACTTCCAGGTTTTCAATATTGCTTAGAATCGGAGCAATTCTTGCCATACGCGCTTGGGCTATTTCCCCTTGTTTTAGTAGTCGCTCATATTGCTGTTGCGCGTTTTGAATTACAGCTTGAAGTTTTTGTCGCTCTTCTAAATACTCATCTGTGAGCTGTTTTTGGACTTCTAAATGTTTACTTGCAAGTTCTTGTTGGGCAACTAAATTGGCTTCCACGAGTTTTTGTTGTTCCTCTACATGCATTTGTTGCTGCTGTTTTAGGGCCGCATCCGCCTGTAATTTGTAGTCTGCAAACTCTTGTTCAAGTTGCTTTCTGTTTTCTTTCTCTTGTCCCAATAATTCATGTTGTTCATTCATTGCAGCTTGTGAGTGCAATTTAGGTGTTTGACTTAAAAGGATACGGCATTGTTGAATTTGCTGATCTAACTCAGCAACTTTTTCTGCAGTAATTCCTGATACAGGATTGGTGATGATTACACTTAGCCCTAAATCAGTTTCGGTTATGGACACCGAATCGTCTTCGGGTTGGAGAAATAAATCTAATTGCTTACCTAAAGCCCCAAGAAAATTATAAATTTCCTGATCTTTATTAATATATTCCGATTCAAAATATTGCTTGATTACCGCTAATTTTTGTATTAGTTCATTGCGCTCTTCCTGCAATTCTTCATAGCGTGCATTTAACATTAATTTGCCATGTATATTCTTTAATTCACTATCAAGGCTAAGTTGTAAGTCGAACAGTTTACCAACACGTGCAATAGCTTCTTTATATGGTGTAGGGATTAATTCGTGGTCCGTAATTTTAGCTACTAGATTAAGAAAAGCTTCATAAGAATCATGGTCACCATTCTGAAGTTTCTTAATCAGTTCTAATAAATCGTTTTGCATGGTGTGCAAGTTCAGTTGCTCTGTTTGCTCTAGGCTACTGTTTTTGATGAATGTCGTATAAATACGCTGAAAATAAGTTTTAAAATCAAGAGCGATGTAACTTATGAACTCTTGTTTTTGGGGACTAGCCGTTACTGGTTTTTGCAAAAGGCGTTGTACGAGCTCATCTTCTGATTTTTTATTTGCTCCTTGCTTGAGTGCCTCTAAGAAGCTTTTAATAGCTGGCCAATTACCATCAGTTAACGTCACTTGCATCGCACCATATTTTTCCGGTGGGAAGCAACCTTTTTCCAGTATTAGTTTGGCTTGATACACTGGATCACTGAAATATAATGATGCAGCTGCAGTATATACGTCAGAGGCTCCAGTTAACGAATGCCCTTGACCAAATTGGTCACTATGCTGTTGTTCTTCTTCATTGAATTCTGGATGTCCAGTGAATAACTCCAAAATAGAGGCCGCTGGTGCACTCTGCTCCAGTCCAACCATTAATAAATGGTCAGCTTCATTTTTGTGAAAATAAACATGGCCACTAAATCCATTGTCCGAAATTTTTTTGCCATAGAAATTCTGTTTGCCTTCACCGCCCATGGCGATATTGACTCCAAAGTCACGTGGCGTATTGAATAAAGTAGGTAATTGTCCGCGCAGTCCTATAAGTACTCCTTTGCCCTCCGCAATGGTTTCGTCTTTACGATATACATTATGAGTTGCAGAACGAGAAAATATTGCGTTGGAGGAGCCCGGAGCTGGGAAATAGCTTAATAACTCTGCCCTATACGCTTCAGAAAGCCCTTCATAATCCAGAATAATACGGCTGGCATGCGATAAATAATCAGCGATGGTTAATTGATCATTGGGGGCTTGTAATTCATTAGATGAAGAAAAGGCCGAGCGAGTTTTAAAGTCGCCGGCAGCGACACAGGCACTTAACAATTGCATGATTTGCGTCCCCACATCATTGGGGTTATTGTGCAAAAAAGTATTAGCCCATTGACTCGCTACGGTTTGCTGATCCTGCTCAATGGTGGATGCTACTATGTCTAATTTTTTATCAGTCATTTTATGTACTTTTCTAAAGGCAAAATAATAATGAATAATAACAAATGGAGCTTAAGGGAATATTATGCAATGAGTCATTTATTTTCTTTTTGCTCTATTTATATCGGGCTAATAGTAATTTTTTTTAACAATGATTGTCAAATTAATGAAGATTGAAAATAAACTGTAATTCAATTGGGAGACTTAACCTATCTTATATTGGGAACGCTAAGGTATGAGTATAGTTGCAGGCAAATACAGCATTGATAGAGAAATTAGATTAAATTAAGAGTTTTAAGAGGCGTTTTTAGGCTAAATCAGACTGGAAGTTGGGGCTAAAGCTAGGCTTTAACCCAAGAGCTTAATCAATTTATGCTAAATCACTCATCGTAGAAACAGCATGATAACCGGCATCCACATGGACTATCTCCCCAGTAATACCTGAGGCTAAGCTTGAACATAAGAATGCAGCAGTATTACCTACTTCTTCAATAGTCACGTTTCTATGCAGAGGGGTAATATTTGCGTAAGCAGTTTGAATTTTACGAAAATCTTTAATTCCTGCTGCCGCTAAAGTCTTGATTGGGCCTGCGGAAATCGCGTTAACACGCAAACCACGTTGCCCCATACTTGCTGCCAAATAACGTACAGAAGCCTCTAAGCTCGCCTTAGCAATACCCATTACATTATAATTAGGTACTGCTTTTTCAGCACCATAATAGCTAAGAGTAATGATAGAACCCTCAGTTCCTTCCATCATGGGTAGAGCGGCTTGCGCTAAAGCAACTAGGCTGTACGCACTGATATCGTGAGCAATTTTGAAACCTTCACGAGTACAAGAGGTCACAAAGTCACCGCTTATTTGATCTGCAGGTGCATAAGCTACAGAATGAACCATACTATCTAATTTATCCCAATGCTGTCCTAAGTTAGCAAACAGGGTTTTAATTTCTTCATCGTGGGCAACATCACAGGGGAATACAAGCTTTGAATTAAACTCAGCAGCCATTGATTCAACACGCTCTTTTAAGCGGTCGTTTTGGTAGGTGAATGCTAATTCAGCGCCTTGCTCATGAAAGGCTTTGGCAATTCCATAAGCAATAGAGCGGTTGCTCGCTAAACCAATGATCAGTGCCTTTTTACCAGCTAAAAAACCCACAGTTATTCTCCTATTACTATTTGGTATTAGTATGTGAAGCTAATAATTCACGCATTTTTGCTTGAATCATTTCGATAGCAATTCTATTTTCACCGCCGCGAGGGACAATAATGTCCGCATAACGGCTTGATGGTTCAATAAACTGCAAATACATAGGACGTACGGTTGTTTCATATTGATGAACTACAGACTCAAATGTTCTATGGCGTTCTACAACATCTCTCTTTAAGCGTCGTGTGAGACAGACATCCAGAGGAGTAGACATAAAAATTCGAATGTCCATAATGTCACGTAATTCTTTATCGCTAAAGAGTAAAATACCTTCCAGAATAATAATGGCATGTTTGCCAATCGTTCTGGTTTCTGGCAAGCGAAGATGTTTTGAATGCGAGTAAATAGGAATCTCAACCGGCTTACCTTCTCGGAGCTGGCGCAAGTGCTCGCATAATAGTGCATGATCAAATGAATCCGGGTGATCATAATTTATTTTTTCTCGATCAGCGAATGGTAAATGCCCATTATCTTTGTAGTAGGCATCTTCAGAGATTACCACTACGTGATCGGAGCCTAGCTCGTTAACTATTGTATTTGCAAAAAGACTTTTACCAGACGCAGAGGGACCTGAAATCCCAATAATAATGACTTCTTTGTTCATGATGATTTCGCTTAAATTTTGGTGCAAATGGTAATAGTTTTTTGTATCAAATTCAATCTTTAATTATGGAACTGGGCAATGTAATCTGGATTCGCCCAACCTAATACGGGGATTTCTACCTTCTCTTCCCCGTATTATGAGTGCTTCTAATATGGGCTACATGGTTTGAGTGTTGCCATTAAATGCGCTCAATACCTCCTCTAAAGGTTGGCCAACTGCCGCAGATGGGGCTTTGATCATTAGCAAAGAAGATAGAGTTGTAGCGATATCTGTTGTATGAACCTTACGGAAAATACGTTGTGCTTTGAAGCTTGGATGTACAAATAATAAAGGAACATAACTGTCATAATTCCAGGGGCTGCCGTGGGATATACGATAAATACCTTTGGCTCCATTCGATTGGTTTGGAGGCTGCACGATATACACATCGCCAGCACGATTAGGAAAATACATTTTATTTACTTTTGCACTGAGCCAATCTTTTTCAATTTGGGTAACGGGGAGGGGATAGGCTTTAAATATCCTGGGTTTCAACGTTAATTGTTGCGCCAGGTAATTACTTACTTTACGAGGACTTAAGTGATGCTTTTTTATTATGTGATGGTTCAGATAAATATAGGGTGGCATGACAGACATGAGGGCTTTTTTAGGGAGTTTGTAGTGTTTTTTTAAAGCCTTATGAATGAAACGCTCCATTTCCGCAATTTTAATAGGCTGAATTTCAATAATATTATGTGCCTTAAGATATGTTGGACCATCATTAACCCCATGATCTGCGGTAAGGACAATTAAGGTATTGTTTAAGCCCACTTGCTTATCAATTACTCCAAGAAGATGCGCTAATCGTTTATCTAACTCTAATAAATTATCTTCAGCCTCGAGGCTATTGGGGCCAAACTGATGCCCAATCGCATCTACTCCCGAAAAACTAATAGCTAAATAATCCGTTTGATTCGCGCTGAGTCCAAGTTTCTCTTCAGTTAATAGTTGTTCTGCAAAACTTGCGGTCAACTGATCGGACCTTGGAGTTTTAGACAGGGCTTTGAAATAGTCTTGATTTTCCTCATGTCGTACCTGATGTGGAAAACTCTGTCCAAAGGCCTGGTCTGCCTGTGGGAAAATAGGGGAGTTTGCGTTTTGATACTCTGCTTTTGATTTACCTAAATGCCACTCGAAATTGGGGGAGTGGTACTGTTGGTTCCAGGTTTTTACCCAGTTTGGGTATTCCTTAGCATAATAGCTACTGGTTACAAAGCCACCATTGGTCGTATCAAACCAGAACGCCTTGCCTGCATGTCCTGCAAGCGTTATTGCTGAACGATCTTTAAATGAAACTCCAAAAGCGCGTCCTTTTTTGGCTAAGATTACTTCATCACTTAAGGTGGATGCATATAAATTTCTTGGCGAACGTCCAGGGATCGGGGTTTTCGTATGTTGTGTGGGTAATACTTGCGTTTTCAAATCCTCCATGCAATAGATTGTTTGCTTGGATTTTCGGTTGTACCAATCATTATTGATAATGCCATGCATGGCGGGGTAACTACCCGTTGAAATTGTGGCATGCCCTGCACAAGTAGTGGTATTCGCATGAGGATGATGCGCATTACTGAAATTGATAGAATGACTTAATAA
The DNA here is from genome assembly GCF_044626755.1 of Legionella lytica. Taxonomy (GTDB): domain Bacteria; phylum Pseudomonadota; class Gammaproteobacteria; order Legionellales; family Legionellaceae; genus Legionella; species Legionella lytica_A. The sequence goes on from NZ_JBGORX010000001.1 coordinate 363,310, forward strand.
GAAATTAAATCCTGAGCTACCGAATTGTTGTTGATGCTTATGAATTAAATCGCCACGTAATTGGTCAACTACAATTTGTACAACCAATTTAGGCTGATTGGTTTCAGCATGAGTATTAATACAGCTCAAGGCTAATAGAACAGAGCAGATATATTTTTTCATAAGACTACACCTCCATTGGGGGAATGCGTAACTTAACTTATTGTACTAGGATAATGCAACTACCAAAGAGATAAGGAGCGATCAAAATAGATTAGGTTTGATATAAAAAATAACATTATTTTTTTATATCGTACTCCCATTAATTAGTTTAGAATTCATTTGACAATGGAATTTTATCAATACAGTAAGATGTAAATCTTAGTGAGCACGGTTACTTTCTACTATGCTAATTGTGCTTTATAGGGCATGGTTTTTTTTAGAAGTTTATGGAGGAATGAAATGGCTTTTACATTAGTAAAATATGATTTACTTAGAAAAAACATAATTAGCAGTATTAAGTCCCTAGCAAAGCATTACAAATACTTTGACGTATCAGACCTTCTTCATGCGTACTTGGAGGAGCAAACGGTAGATCCCACAATATGGAAAAAGAAATATGATAATATTTCCGAAATAAGACGTTCACAAGCGGCGTTTTTATTAACGATGATTCGTTGTCTGGATGAACAGATTGCAGCGCAACCTGAATCTTTAGACGATTGTGAATATTTACTTAATGCATCTGCGTGTTACGTCCGCGATATTATTAATCAATCCTATGATGCTAAAGCCTCTTGGAATAATTATTGGGCCTCCTTTGTTACCTCAGTCGACAATAGTAAATTTTATAATCTTTTGGGTTCGGCGTTGCTTTTTACTCGGAGTAATCTACCGACGAATAATGAAGCATCGACGATGTATTCTTGTTTAAAACAATTTATTCTGCATCAGACATATGCTGATCCTCATAATCCCGAACATGGGTATTTAGTTGTTGATAGCCAGCAAGAGTCTCAAGCTTCTAAAGCAATAATTTCTTCTATGGTATTTTCCAGTGCACGAATAGAAGGATTTGTTGTAGAAGACTTTATTAATGAATTAATCGCGCGTATTGCAACACTCGAACAGAAAGTCATGGACACTGTAAAGAAAGAATATAAGAGTAAAGTAGAGGTAAGCAAGGGAAGCATCTTTCGTAATGACAGTGCTAAGGAAGAAAAAGGACAAACAACATTTGATGATCCCGATCCCAACGATCCTGAAAGAGCACACAGTTTATTTGTTTATTGCATGCAATGAAGAGAAAATACTACGTCATCTCAAACACTGCGAGGGATGACGTAGGTATGAATTATTGTTCTATTGGATAACCAAACATCGCCCATTCCATGATGCCTCCATCAACAGAATACACTTCTTGATATCCTAAATCCATTAAACACTGCGCCGCATATAAAGAACGGACACCGCCTTTGCAGTGAAGATAAATAGGGTTGTCTTTATCAGCTATATGCGCTTCAATATTCCCGCTAATGCTGTCTTTAGGAATATGAATAGCAGTGGGTATACGTACTGCTTGCCATTCCGCTTGCTCACGAACATCAATTAGGCATAATTGCGGGTTTTGCTCCATTTTGTTTTTCAATTCATGCACATCAATTGTTTTAATATTAGGGTTTGTCATAACGTACTTCTCTTATTTGTGGTCGTGTTAACGTTGAGTGATGCAATAACCAGTAAATGGTTGCGGTTAATACACCTCCAATTAAAGTTGCAAATGCCCAGGTTGATGCAGATACAAGGACTGTTTTTTGTCCTAGACGGTTCATACCGCCAGCATCACGAGCAACAGCTCCTGCAAAAACTAAATGCAAAATGCCATTGATTACCATTGTTAGATAAAAAAAAGTTTGGATTTGAGTAGTAAACTGTTTTGCCAATTCAGAGATCACTGGTTGTCGTCCTTCTCGATGAAAATCAAGTACGAATATGATAACAGAAAATGACAGAGATCTTTTATTTCTTTGCTAACCTCGGTAACATGCGGTGAATAAAAATAATAAGAGAGATAACATGAACGCTTCTGAAGTCCCTGTTCCTCATTTAACCACCGCCAATCCTGGTCCTTTGTATCACGTCGAAAAAGTTGTTTTAAATCAAGTTGCTGCAATCGAAACTTGGTTTAGAAAGCAATGGAAGCAAACGCCTCCATCCTTAACTTCCTCTGTTGATTTGCGTCAAGCAGGCTTCAAATTAGCCCCTGTGGATACGAACTTATTTCCAGCCGGTTTTAATAATTTAAACCCCGAGTTTCTTCCTTTATGCATTCAAGCAGCTCAATCTGTTTTAGCCGATTACGTACCTTATTGCACTCGGATTTTACTGTTGCCCGAAAGTCATACGCGAAATAAATTTTACATGCAAAGCTTGCATGTATTACGTACGATTTTTAGTAAAGCGGGTTTTGTGGTACGCATTGGTAGTTTGGATCCGGAACTAAAAGAACCAACAGAAATTACTCTTGACAGTGGTGATACCTTATTGATTGAACCAATCCAAAGACAGGGTGACCGTATTGGTTTATCGGATTTTAATCCCTGCTTTATCATGTTAAATAATGATTTATCCCAAGGGGTTCCAGAAATTTTACATGGCTTGCAGCAAAAAATCAGACCTACAGAAAAGTTAGGATGGTCTTCGCGATTAAAGTCCAGTCATTTTAGCTTTTTTGATGAAGTCGCCGCTGAATTTTCTGAGCTAGTGGGGATGGATTCCTGGCTTATTAATCCTTATTTCAGTGCGATTGATGGAGTGGATTTTATGGCTCAGGAAGGCATTGAGCAATTGGCTACAGAAGTAGATAAGCTTCTTGAATCAATCCAAGATAAATACGCGACCTACGGGATTAAAGAAAAACCGTTCGTAGTGATTAAAGCGGATAATGGCACTTATGGCATGAGCGTGATGATGGTGCATAATGCGGATCAAGTACGCCAATTAAATAGAAAGCAACGTACTAAAATGTCGGCCAGTAAGGGAAGTCAAAAGGTTGAGCGCGTGATTATTCAGGAAGGGGTGTACACTTTTGAAACCATGCCCAATGGTGCTGTTGCTGAACCCGTTGTGTATATGATTGGACAGTTTGTGGTTGGTGGTTTTTATCGAGTACATCAGGAACGTGGTATTGATGAAAATCTGAATGCTCCAGGGATGCATTTTGAACCATTGGCATTTGCGCAAGCTTGCAACATACCTTCGGATGAATTAGAAGTAGTTGATTGTCCTAATCGTTTTTATGTATATGGTGTAATTGCTCGCTTAGCTGCTCTTGCTGCAGCACGAGAAATTGATGCAATTGGGGGATAATAAATGAGATTAGCTGTATTGATAGATCCCTTAGAGTATTTAAAACCATACAAAGACACCACGATTGCCCTGATCAAAAGGGCACAAGAGATGGGTTGGTCATGCGTTTATTTTACGCAACAGGATCTATTTTGCCGAGAAGGGCGTGCTTATGCTCAAGTCTATGAGCTTATTGTTGGCGATGAACATAGCCGGGATTGGGTGCAAACCAATGATTTAGGTGAAAAACCTTTAGGTGATTTTGATATTATTTTGATGCGTAAGGATCCCCCTTTTAATACGGAATATATTTACACCACCTACTTATTAGAGTTGGCTGAGCGTGAAGGGGTTTTGGTTGCCAATAAACCTCAAAGTTTACGTGATGCTAACGAGAAATTTTTTACCTTAAATTTCCCCCAATGTTGCCCAACGACCTTAGTTTCACGTGATATTAAAAAACTACGGTCATTTTGGGAAACACATCAACAAGTTATTTTTAAACCTGCCGAAGGAATGGGTGGAAGTTCCGTTTTTCATGTGGATGAGCATGGACGTAATTTATCCGTCATTTTAGAAGTACTCACTGAGAATCAAACACGAACCATTATTGCGCAACGTTATATTCCTGAAATTACGACAGCAGGGGATAAGCGTATTTTAGTAATTAACGGTGAGCCAGTCCCCTATGCCTTAGCCCGCATCCCTGCTCCAGGTGAATTACGTGGAAATTTAGCTGCTGGTGCACGTGGGGAAGTAGTTCCAATGAATGAGCGCGATCGGTGGATTTGCCAACAAATTGGCCCTACATTGAAATCCAAAGGCTTATATTTTGTTGGTATCGATGTGATTGGTGATTATTTAACTGAAATTAACGTGACTAGTCCTACATGTCTTCGGGAAATTACAGCGGAAACCGGATTAGATATTGCAGGGGATTTCTTGCAAGGACTTAAGAATATTTGTTTAGGTTAGTAGGTTGGGCTGTTAAGTCCAGCAAGCATCCAGATGCTGGGCTTAACAGCCCAGCTTACACTTATTTATTCCTCTACGTAATCACTACCCGCATTTGCTGGAGCTGTTGCCGCAGCAGCAGACTTATCTGCTTCAACATCATCCACATAAAGTTCGCCATTATCTTGCTTGGCACCAGAAATGAGGTAGTTACGGTGTTGTAGATAAGCATCCCGCATGAATGCATATTTATCTAAAGCTTCATCCATAATACGATCCGTTGTCAGCAGCTGAGAACGTAAATCAACATAACGTAGCGCCAGTAAGCTATAAACCACCGCATCCTCATTAATGTAAACATAAGGACTGTATAGAGCAAATTGGAATAGCCATCCAGCACCGTCACGAATGGTACTTGGGCCTAAGAGGGGAAGAACCAAATAAGGTGAGTTTTTATCGCCCCATTTTGCCAAGGTAAGACCTAAATCATTCGAGTGAGGCTGTAGACCAAATTCTTGGGCTACGTCCAAAACACCACCCACCCCTAGGGTTGAGTTAATGAGGAAACGCCAGGTATCTCTAATGGCCCATTTACCTTCGGCCTGTAACAGGTCATTACCTACAGTAGGGATCAGATCCAAGTTGTTGTAAAAATTATTCACACCTTTACGGACGAAGGCAGGAAGTACGGCTCGGTATACTTTGGCTGATGGTTTTAAAACCACTTTATCAAGTGCCGAATTGAACTTATAAACTTTGCGGTTAAATTTTTCATAAGGATCCGCGGGGTTTGTTCCTTTTGTTACACAGCCCGCTAATGCAAGGCTTCCTGCCAAACTGATACTTATTAATTTTAATCGCATGATTTTTATAACTTATTAAACCAACCTAGGAACGATGTTACACGAGTTTATGGCTCTTGAAAACGAGTAGATTTAAAATTGCATTAAAAAGGTTACTGGACCATCATTGCACAAATGAACTTGCATGTCCGCTCCAAAACAACCACTTTGCGTTCCCGGGTGAAGTTGGGTGGCGCAAGTCAATAAATGGTCAAATAATTGGCGGCCGAACTCAGGGGGAGCCGCACGTGAGAAGCTAGGACGTAATCCTTTTTGAGTGTCGGCCATTAAGGTGAATTGAGGTACTAATAATAGACCGCCATTAACCTCGTTCAAGCTTAAATTCATTTTTCCTTGAGCATCATCAAATATGCGGTAACTGAGGCATTTTTTTAGCATCTTTTCGATGGTTTGCTCATTATCATTTGGTTCAAAACCGCAGAGGATCATCAGTCCCTGATTTATTTTCCCCACGGTTTCATTATCAATATCAACACGAGCTTCACGGACCCGTTGAATTACAATTAGCATGCATCAGGCCCTTGTTTGGAAATTTCTTTACTGGCATAAATGAGGGCATCAATAATTCCTGACTCTCGGTCCGAATGCCCCGCATCACGTACCACTCTTAAATTCGATGCCGGAATCGCTTGATGTAATTCATAAGCTGCTGCAAGTGGCGATACAAGGTCAAATCGACCATGTACGATGTAGGTAGGAATATGTCTTATTTTATGGGCATTTTCGAGTACCTGATTTTCTTCTATAAAGTATTTGTTGGTAATGTAATGTGTTTCAAGTGTTGCTAAGGCCAGAGCAAAGTGTGGGTCACTGTATTGATCAATGACGTATAAATGAGGCTGTAAGCTACTGCAACGTGCTTCCCAAAGAGCCCAGTTTTTTGCTGCACTCATGCGGATTAAATCATTAGTGCCTTGCAAGCATTGAGCATAATATTGCGGAACTGCATCGCGCAGGTGTTGAGGAACACAACCAATGAATTCTTGCCAATAATCAGGATAAACCAAGCTGGCACCTTCGCGGTAGAACCAGTCATCATCTTGTCGGCGGCCTAAAAAGATTTGGTGTAACAATAATGCTTTAATTTGCTGAGGAAATTTTTGGGCATAAAGCAGAGCAAGTAGAGAGCCCCAGCCACCACCAGATAATATAAACTCCGATAAGCCTAGAAAATCCCTAATGGCGTCGATATCATCTAATAAAAGAGGAGTAGTATTCTCTCTGATTTCTAAATGTGGGGTAGAGCGACCGCACCCGCGTTGATCAAATAAAATAATACGGTAGTGTTGGGGATCAAAAAAACGACGCAAATACCCTTCCGTGGAGCAGCCCCCAGGCCCTTGATGCAAAACAATAACAGGAATTCCATCGGGATTTCCTGTTTCTTCAATATACAGTGTATGTAAATCGCTAACTTTCAACTCATGTTGTTTGTACGGTTTAATGGCAGGGTAGAGAGAATGCATCTTAATCCTTTAAAGAATCAATGGGTTTAATGCCCTTATTCTGCTCTGGGAGCGGCGAGAAAGCAAGTGGCTCATGGAAAACAGAAAATTATGCCCCAGTACTTAAAGGCAGCGTCATAAGGCCAGCCCCTCAACCTCTCGAGATAATATTTTTATAGTTTTTATATATTAAATTGATGATAATACGCTCACAGTTTTTAGTTGGAATAAATGTATGAGTATTACTGCACTTCTCAATGGCCTAAATGAGCGACAACGCGAAGCGGTTTCGGCACCGCTTGGTAATACTTTGGTTTTGGCTGGAGCGGGTAGTGGTAAGACGAAAGTTTTAGTTAGCCGTATCGCCTGGTTGATTGAGAAAGAACAGCTGTCACCGCATGGTATTCTTGCGGTCACGTTCACCAATAAAGCCGCAGGTGAAATGCGGGCGCGTCTTAACAACATGCTAGCAACTCCAGTGCTGGGTTTATGGGTTGGTACCTTCCATGGCTTATGCCACCGCTTATTACGTCGCCACTATAAAGAGGCGAATTTACCTGAGCAATTCCACATTTTGGATTCAGAAGATCAAGCGCGAGTAATTAAACGGGTGATTGCGGCATTGAATTTAGATTCAGAGCAATGGCCAGTAAAACAAGCACAATCCTTTATTAATGGTCGCAAAGATGAAGGTCTTCGACCTCAACATGTGCACACCTTAAGTTATGGTCCTGGTAGAACCTTATTGGCGATTTATAGTGCTTATGAACAAGCTTGTCAGACCGCTGGGGTTATTGATTTTGCTGAATTATTACTGCGCACTCATGAATTACTGCGTGATAATCCGGATATTTTGGCGCACTACCGCCAACGTTTTCAGGCAATCTTAGTTGACGAGTTCCAGGACACTAACACCATTCAATATGCTTGGATACGCCTTTTAGCTGGAGAAGACACGGCGGTCCTTGCGGTGGGCGATGATGACCAGTCTATTTATGGCTGGCGTGGTGCCAAGGTTGAAAACATTCAGCAATTTGCTCGTGATTTTAAAGGAACCCAAGTTATTCGCCTAGAACAAAACTACCGTTCTACCTCGACTATTCTTGATGCCTCTAATGCCTTAATTACCCATAATAATTCACGTATGGGAAAAGATTTATGGACTGCAGGTGGTGCAGGTGAAAAGATTTTAGTATTCAGTGCGTTTAACGAGTTGGAAGAGGCACGTTTCGTTAGTGAACGCATTATGATGGAAATTAATCAAGGTGCTAGTGCGGATGAAATCGCTATTTTATATCGTTCCAATGCCCAATCGCGGGTAATTGAGGAAGCTCTTTTACGAGCGGGTATTGCCTATCGTATTTACGGTGGTTTGCGCTTCTTTGATCGAGCTGAAGTTAAAGATACCTTAGCCTATTTACGAATGCTGGTTAATCCTGGAGATGATACCGCATTTGAGAGGGTGGTGAACTTCCCAACGCGTGGCATTGGGGAAAAAACTCTGGACGATGTACGTCTTCATGCCAAAGCCCAAGAATCTTCTTTATGGCATGCGGCTAAAGACCTGCTTTACTCTGGGGGCTTGCCTCAACGTGCTGGTTCCTCATTAGCACGATTTATTGATCTCATCGAAGAGTTACAACGCAATACTGCTGCGATGGAATTGGATGAACAATTATCTTCAGTCATTCAAATGAGCGGTTTATATGCGCACTTTAGCAAAATTAAAGGGGATAAATCAGAATCTCGCCTGGATAACTTGCAAGAACTGATCAATGCCGCGAAGCAATTCCGTTATGATCAAGAAGAAGATGAAGAGCTACCTTTAGTTAATGCCTTTTTAGCACATGCTTCTTTGGAGGCTGGGGAGTTGCAGGCTGATGATCATGAGCGCTCAGTCCATTTAATGACCTTGCATGCTGCTAAAGGTTTGGAATTTCCTACTGTATTTTTAGTCGGTTTGGAGGAGGGGGTATTTCCAGGAAAACAATCCATGGAAGAGCCGGGCCGTTTAGAAGAAGAACGTCGCTTATGCTATGTCGGTATGACTCGGGCAATGAAGAAATTAATTTTGTCTTATGCTGAGGTTCGACGCCAGTACGGACGTGAAGAATATCATCGCCCTTCTCGATTTTTACGTGAATTACCCCAAGAGTTGTTGGATGAAGTGCGAGTTAAAGCACGCTTCCAAGCGCCTGCCTCTTCAAGTTTTTCCCCGAGAACTAAAGAGCCGATGATTGCGAAAACCCACGCTCAAGATGCAGGCTTGCCTTTGGGACAAAGCGTATCTCATGCAAAATTTGGTCAAGGGGTTGTCTTGGCCGTTGAGGGAAGTGGGGCGCATACTCGTGTGCAGGTGAAATTTAGAGAGCATGGGGTGAAGTGGCTGGTGTTGGCCTATGCAAATTTGGTGGTCGAAGCTTAGTTGTGCACTAAGTTTAAAATACCTAGCTATTGAATTTTTCCCTAGTGAATGCTAGGGTGCCGGTTGGAAGTATATTACTATTAAATAAGGGGAATTGTGTGAAATTTACAAATCTATTAACAGTTGGAGCACTCACTGCATCTTTAGTATCACCTGCAGTTATGGCAGATGATAATACTGCTCCCGCTATGTCTGATGCACAAAAAAAAGAAGTTGAAAAAGTTGTGCATGATTATTTAGTAGCTAACCCAGAAGTTTTATTGGAAGCATCACAAGCGCTGCAACAAAAACAACAACAAAACATGCAGCAACAAGCTCAATCGGCAATTAAAGAAAATACTGATCAATTATTCATGGGTAAAACGACAGTTGTTGGTAACCCAAAAGGTAATGTAACTATTGTCGAGTTTTTTGACTACCAATGCATTCATTGCAAAAAAATGGCTCCAGTTATTAGCAGCCTACTCAAAAAAGACAGTGACTTAAGAGTAATTTATAAAGAGTTCCCAATTTTTGGTAAGAGCTCAGAATTAGCTTCAAAAGCAGCTTTAGCAGCGGGCATGCAAGGCAAATACCAACAAATGCACCATGCTTTAATTAGCATTGATAAGCGTTTAAATGATAAAATGGTTATGGATGCAGCTAAGTCTATTGGCTTAGATATGAAGAAATTCAAAGCGGATATGGATGGCAAAGAAGTTGCACAAGTATTAGAAGCAAACCGTGCGTTAGCTGAAAAATTACACTTGATGGGAACTCCTGCCTTTATCGTAGCTTCTACTCCAGATGGCCAATTTAAAGCAGGTACTGAGCCTTCCTTCATTCCTGGTGCTGCCAGCGAAGAATCATTACAAGAGTTAATTAAGAAAGCAGCGGGTAACTAAGCCTAAATATATAATTCTTTTTGAATTGTATGAACTGTAGGCTTTAGTACTGCTGTTATGGATCTGCCGTCATTGCGAACGGAGTGAAGCAACCCGGGGTTGTGCTCCATCCCCCAGGCTTGCTTCGTCACTATGTTTCGCAATGACGAAGCCTCAGTATTTTTTCTTAATTTCATCTCAGTGGTTTCCGTGCTGGTTATTCTCGCATAGGCTGGTAACAGTTCATATTTCGTATATTCTGCGTTAAAATAATCGCCATCGCTTTTTTTTGAGATTTTCATGACAAAACCAACTACATTTCAGGATATTATTCTCACCCTGCAACAATATTGGGCAGCTCAAGGATGCGTTATATTGCAACCCTTTGATATGGAGGTCGGTGCAGGCACTTTTCATCCGGCAACGTTTTTACGCGCAATAGGTCCGGAGCCTTGGTATGCTGCTTACGTTCAGCCTTCAAGAAGACCTACCGATGGTCGTTATGGTGATAATCCAAACCGGGTACAGCATTACTACCAATTTCAGGTGGTACTAAAGCCATCTCCACTAGATATCCAAGAAAAATATTTGAATTCTTTACGCGCACTGGGTGTAGATCCTTTAGCTGATGACATCCGTTTTGTTGAGGACAACTGGGAATCGCCAACCTTAGGAGCCTGGGGTTTAGGTTGGGAAGTCTGGCAAAATGGTATGGAAGTATCTCAGTTTACTTATTTCCAACAAGCAGGTGGCTTGCCTTGTAAGCCTGTGACTGGCGAATTGACCTACGGTCTGGAACGACTGGCAATGTATATTCTTGGTGTAGATAATTTATTTGATTTGCCATGGAGTAATACGGCAAATGGCGTGGTGACTTATGGCAACGTGTTCCATCAAAATGAAGTAGAAATGTCTGCTTATAATTTTGAACATGCCAATGTGGATGAATTATTCAAGCAATTCGATTATTATGAAGGTGAGGCGCAAAAGTTGATTGCGTTGCAATTACCACTTCCTGCATATGAAATGGTGATTAAAGCCTCTCACTCATTTAATCTTCTTGATGCACGTAAAGCGATTTCTGTTACTGAACGACAACGTTACATCTTACGTGTACGTCAATTATCAAGAGCAGTAGCGCAAGCTTATTATGAAGCACGCGAAGCATTGGGCTTTCCTATGGCAAAAGGTGTGTAATGGTCAACGATTTTATATTTGAATTAGGTTGTGAAGAGCTACCTTCTGGTTCCGTTTGGCCTTTGGCAGACGAGTTTGCAAATCAATTACTAGCGGCATTAGATAAAGCGCAATTAAGTTATGGGCAAGTAAAACGTTTTGCTACTCCAAGACGTATTGCCCTAATCATCCAAGGATTACAAGCGGAACAACAAAGCCAATTGATAGTTCGGCGAGGGCCTGCGGTAGCTGCCGCTTATGACAAAGAAGGGAAACCAGCTCCCGCATTACTTGGTTTTGCGAAATCATGTGGTGTTGGCTTAGAACAACTTTCTCGTATCGCTACGGATAAAGGCGATTGGATTATCTATGAAAGTATGAGCGATGGAAAAAAGACAATAGAATTATTGCCTGGCTTAGTAAGCCAGGCTTTGGCTGCATTGCCGATTGCAAAACCAATGCGTTGGGGCGATGGTGATGATGAATTCGCTCGTCCTGTGCATTGGGCGGTCATGCTTTATGGTGATGAGGTAGTGGATCATCAACTACTTGGTATTAAGACGGGGCGTCACAGTAGAGGGCATCGTTTCCATCATCCACAGCCAATAGAAATTGCTTCAGCACAAAGCTATGAAGAACAAATGAACCAAGGATTCGTTCTTGCTGATTTTGCACTTAGAAAACAAGTGATCAAAGAGCAAATTGAAAAACTCGCTGCGAGTCGACACGCTACGGTGGTAATGCCTGAGGACTTATTGGATGAAGTTACATCTATTGTTGAATGGCCACAGGCTCTAATAGCAAACTTTGAAGATGAGTTTCTTGAGGTTCCGGCTGAATCATTAATTGCCTCTATGCAATCGCATCAGAAGTGTTTTGCTTTAAAAGATCAGCAAGGAAAGTTACTCCCGCATTTTATCACTGTTTCTAATATTGCGAGCACGAACCCACAGCAGGTTATTTTAGGTAATGAAAAAGTAATGCGCGCCCGTTTAAGTGATGCCGCATTTTTCTTTAGACAGGATAAAAAGCAGCCCCTAAGTTCTCATATTGCAGCAACTGAGAAGGTTGTGTTTCAGGCAAAGCTGGGCAGTTTGCAGGATAAGGCTTTGCGGGTTAAGTTGATGATGAATTACTTAAGTTCTGCTCTGAATTTGTCTGTAGAGCAGGCTGAGCGGGCAGCTGAATTGAGTAAGTGTGATCTATTAACGGGAATGGTAGGTGAGTTTCCCGAATTACAAGGCTTAATGGGATACTATTATGCTGTGCATGATGGTGAAAACCCCGCGGTAGCACAAGCACTAAATGAGCAATACATGCCTCGTTTTGCTGCCGATGCTTTACCTGAGTCTCCTTTAGGTATGGCTTTATCTTTAGCTGATCGTATTGATACTTTAGTAGGAATTTTTGCCATTGGGCAAAAACCTTCTGGAGCGAAAGATCCATTTAAATTAAGACGTCATGCTTTAGCAGTTGTCCGTTTATTAATTGCTATTCCTGCTCCTTTAAGTTTGAACACCTTACTTGAGCAAGCAGTTGTGCATTATGGAAATGCGATAAGCATTGAGCCGAGTTTAATTCCTGAGTTAAAAACATTTATTCTTGAGCGTTTACAATCTTATTATCAAGCTCAGGGCTTAGCGGGGGATTTGGTGCATGCCGTATGTGCGCGCCAAGATGATTGGTTACATGATTTAGATAAGCGATTGCATGCATTACAATCTTTTATTAACCTTCCCGAAGCGGCTTCACTTTCAGCAGCCTGTAAGCGGGTAAATAACTTATTGAATCATGTCGGGGATAATACGCTGACAGCGGTTAATGAGGCTATACTGGAAGAAGGTGCAGAACAGTCGTTGTTTGGCCAAATTAATCAAGTAACACACGCTGTAGAGCCTTTATATGTATCTGCTGAGTATGGTGCCCTATTGAAGTTATTAGCAAGCGTGAAAGACCCCATAGATGCCTTTTTTGATAAAGTAATGGTGATGGTCGACGATGAGGCAATCAAGGCGAATCGTTTGGCACTGTTAGCTAGCTTACAAAGACTACTGCAGGGTGTTGCCGACATTTCTTTATTGCAGCTCACATGATTACTGTTTCTGCTGTAGGTTATGCTGATGACAGCTTGCGGGAGCAGGCTTTAGTTGTGGCAGAACAATTACACTTTGATTTAGACAAAGATGCTAATCCTTGTCTTTTTCTTAGTGAAGAGGGCCTTGCCTTAAAAATGCAGCGTTTTTCTTTGCTTTATGCTGACTTCCACGCGTCTCATTGGATGAAACGCCGGCAAGATGGGAAAAAGCAAGGATTAGTACGTGCATGTAAGCCTACTGCAGGTTTAAAGATTATTGATGCTACGGCCGGTTGGGGACGGGATGCGGCTGTACTAGCAAGTTTTGGTGCAGAAGTGATGATGTTAGAGCGACATCCTGTTATGGCTGCTTTGCTGGCAGATGCTTTATCGCATCAAGAGGCACAGGATAAACAGCAACTTCAATTATCACTGCGTGCATGTGATACCCTGTCTTTTTTAAAACAGTTACCCGCTACCGAATATCCTGATGTTATTTACATTGACCCAATGCATCCTGAACGCAGTAAATCCGCTTTAGTCAAAAAGGACATGCAAGCTTTACAGCAAATGATAGGTGCAGATGAAGATGCATTGGAGTTGATTAACACATCAATCACTCGTGTCAAGCAAAGAGTTGTGGTGAAATGGCCACAAAAAATAAAACCTTTGTTACCCGTTAATGCAACTATCGAAGGTAAAACAGTGCGTTTTGATATTTATACTCCTTAAACATTCTCGCCAATCCACGCATCGAAACCAGCTGGCTGGTTTGCTTGCTTAAATGGTAACTCAATCAAACGCAGTGAATACCAATAGTTACTACCATTTTGGAATATATATGCATCCTGCGGTGCAGCTGCTGGAGTTTGAGAATAGGTGATTATTTTCTTGTCCGGAAATTACGCGCTTACCCTGCTTAAATAATTAACATCAGTCAATCAGGATATATAAATTTGTTATGGGATATGAGGTAGGGAATAGGAACCTGGATTAATTTACCCTAGCTAACCCAGGTTTAAAATTAGCCGAATTCTGCCATCTCTTCTCTTAAGAGTTTTTCTTCCAGTAATTCCTCTATCTTACGTCTGCGTTCTAATTTTGTAGAGGGATTCGCTTCGGTCGCGATTGTAGCACTAGCGCTATAATCTTCCTGTTCATTTTCTTCTTCGTCAAAACCACGAGCACTCATAGCCATCTCCTTTTAGCCTTAACCCGTTATTTTCGTCTATAAAATAACAGAATTAAGACCTAAGGGACAGTGGAATTTTTTGAACAGCTTCTAACTGTGAGTTAATGAACGTGTATCATCATGATCTTCATCCGATACTCGCGTAACGCCCATACTAACTTCTGCTGCTTTGCGTTTTAATTCGTGTAGCTCGTCTTTAATTGATGTCAGGTCTCCTGTTGAGCCTTTAAGCTTTTCCTCTACGCCGGCTTTAATTATCGCATCTAAAGCCTCACGGGTTTTCTCTGAATCTTTGACAACTGTTTCATATCGTGCTCTTTTATTCTTATTTGGGTTCTTATCATCGTAATAGAGACTTGAAATAGCTTGATTCTCTGGTTTACCATCAGTTTCTTTAGGCTGATAGGTAAAAAGAGTACCATTAACTTTAATATTGATTTTCTCTGGGGGGAAACCGCTTTTTAGGCAGGCTTCAAAAGCCTCACGTGCTCGTTCTTGTGCAACTTTTTCATTTTTAAAATTAAGCGACATGGTAATGGTTTCTGAGCCAGAAGCGCGAATTGCTTGAGCCATTATCTCCATGTCTTTTTTATGATGGTCATTAAAATAGTAACGAGGATTAGTAAACTTCATCCCCATATCTAATGAATAGGACAGAACGTTACCATCCTTATCTTTAGTGGGAGTTATTACACCGCCACCGAGACGTTGAATAAATTGTAGCTGGTCAAGATTAACGCAGGATATATCCGCTCTATCTTCAGAGACTTCTAGAGTAACATCGTTTGCATGGGGTCGATTATCTTCAGCGAGCTTCTCTATCATTGCTTGCATTTTAGGATCGTTTTTATATAAATCAGCCATAAATAAGAACGCTTTTAGTTGCTGCTCTGCCGCTTTATGTAAATCAGTTTTTGCTTGTTTAACATCTTCTTCAAAAGCTTTTAACTGTGTTTCATGTTTCTTTGCTAAATCCGCGCTCATGCTTTTTTTAACAGCTTCTAAAGCTTCGGTACCATCGGGAAGGTCCAGTGCTGTGGCAAGATTGGTCTGAAACTCTGCATTCTCAAAGAGTGTTTCCAGTTGTGCGATTTCACTTTTTTGTTGAGCTTTAAGGGCTGTATGGGCGGTCTTAGTAATATCTTCCAATAGCCCTTGTACTTCCTGCACATGGTATTTTTTGCTGCCGGCTAATAGTTCCTGGAATGCTGCCATCGACGCGGTGTATTCTTTCTGAACTCCCTCTTCAAGCGCTTTACTGCTTAATATTTCATTTATGTCTTTTTTGACTGCTTTTATCGCATCTCTTTTATTTGGATCAGTATCGCTTAATTTTTCATGAATTAAGACCCCATCAGGTGTTTTGGCTTCGGTTAGCTTCAGAACATCATTAACCCGATTAGTAACAAATTTATCAACAGCATCAGTAGCCAGCGTAGCATTTGCTCCTAGGCCAATGCTGTCAAGGTAATGGAGGTGTCCTTCAGCAAGTTGTGCCATAGCCCCAGGGCTAAATCGTTGATAGGGGACCCGGTCACCGAAAACTTTATTAAACAGGCTACGGTCTTCAGGTTTTGTGGGGTTTTGCTCTAAACCACGAAAGGGAGCTTCTAGGATTAGCTTGTCTATTAGGGCGCTTACAACATGATTGAAAAAACCAGTAGCCATAATCTGATACCTCTATACTTGATATTAGATTAAGTATAACACTATTTTTATTAAGGTAGGATTAAGATAGTTTAGAAATTAATAGCTTAGATTCAGTTCTACACGAGTTTAACTTGGCGAATTTGGTTCCAGTCGATTGACCCTATTCCTATACCCTGCGGACAAGCCACGGGTATAGGAAGAGATGGCTATGAGAACGTTGCTTCACGCAAGCTAACCTGTTACCAAGCAGGAATAGCTGCATCACCGAATAGTGTTTTAGCTTTTGCTTTTACTTCATCAGAATTTAATGCTTTTACAAATAATTCTAACTGCGTCTTTTTAGGGCTATCACTACGAATTACAATGATGTTGGCATAGGGTGAATCTTTATCTTCAGTAAAAAGCGCATCACGAGATGGTGTGAGGCCTGCAGGAAGTGCGAAGGTGGTGTTAATCACCGCAGCATCCACATCAGGTAATACTCTGGGCAATTGGGCTGCATCCATTTCTTTAAATTGAAAGTGGTGAGGATTTTTGGCTATGTCCTTTAATCCGCTACCGTCATTATTTTTTAAAGTAATTAAATGAGCTTTTTCTAATAATTGTAATGCGCGTAACTCATTACTTGGATCATTAGGTACGGCAATCACCGCTTTTTCCGGCAAGTCACTGAGCTCTTTGAATTTCTTCGAATAAATACCAACGGGGTAAACGAAAGTGCGGCCAATAGATTCTAGATTATAGTGATGGGCTTTGACTGCGGCTTGAAGATAGGGTAAGTGCTGGTAAACATTGGCATCCAGACTACCATCTTGTAATGCCTCATTAGGTAAGTTGTAATCGTTAAAAGAAATAATTTTAACATCAATATCATACTTATTTTTTGCTACTTCCCTTGCTGTTTCAATGAGCTCTGTCTCAGGCCCTGCAATTGCTCCTACAACTAAAGTATTAGGGGAGGGTTTATTGCACGCCACCAGACTAAATAATAAAACAATATAAGTTAAAATCCGCATCGACAACTCCAATAATTAATTATGTACAAAACGTTTTGCTAAATAATCACCGAACATTTGAGTTAACTGTACCATGATAATTAATACGACTACGGTTGCGAGCATTACCCCGGCATCGAAACGTTGATAACCGTAATTAATCGCCAAAGTACCGAGTCCTCCCGCACCTACAGTTCCGGCCATAGCGGAGTAATTTACCAAGGTAATTGCCGTAACCGTTATTGCATGAACTAAGGCTGGTTTTGCTTCGGGAAGTAGGATATGAAAAATAATTTGCTTCGTATTGGCCCCCATTGCATAACCTGTTTCGATAAGCCCATGGGGTAAACTTTGATAGATATTATCGACCAACCGGGCAAAGAAGGGGATGGCACCTAAAGTTAAGGGAACAATCGCTGCATTCATACCAATTGAAGTGCCTACAATGAGTCGGGTAAAAGGAATGATTGCAACTAATAAAATAATAAAGGGTATAGAGCGCGCCATATTAATAAAAACGGATAAGGATTTATGTAATTTTGGCATGTGCTTTATATGATTCGATGAATACAATAAGGTACCCAAAGGGAGTCCTAGCAATACGGCAAATACAGTACTGGTAACCACCATATAGAGCGTTTCAGCAGTTGCAATTAATAAATCATATGCCATCGGGAAGGACATAACCTAAAACCTCCACAGTTAGTTTTACTTGCTCACAGCGCTCAATGAATGCATCGAGTAATAAAGGGTGGGCGGTTAATTCAACGATTAGAACGCCACAAGTTATCGTGTCAAAACGATCAATATTCGCAAGCAATATATTGATATCCAGATTCAATTCACGGCTCGTTTGGCTAATGAAGGGAACTGTAGCCTCTTCGCCTTGGAAAAATAAACGCAGCAAAGGTTTATCGGTAACATAAGAGGCGAGCCTGCTGGTTAGGCATTCAGGAAGCTCTGGACTCAATTGAGCATAAAGCATACTGCGGGCTAAGCTGTCTTTCTTATTAAATACATTGGCTAAGGAGGTAGTCTCGGTCAAACGGCCATGTTCAATCACTGCAAGTCGTTTACAAATGCGTTTCACGACATCCATCTCATGGGTAATCAGAATAATGGTAATTCCATAGAGAGCATTAATCTTTTTTAATAAGGTTAAAATTGAATCGGTAGTCTCAGGGTCGAGCGCTGATGTTGCTTCATCACAAAGTAAAATTTTAGGTGAGCAGCTTAATGCACGTGCAATTGCCACCCGTTGTTTTTGGCCACCGCTTAATTGACTTGGATAAGCCAATTTTTTATCGGACAATTCGACGATAGGTAATAGCTCTTCAATTTTAATGCGAATGCTTTCTTCGTCTATGCCTTGTATGCGCATGGGGAGGGCAATATTATCATAGACTGTTTTTGAACTAAGCAAGTTAAACTGTTGGAAGATCATCGCCATCTTATGGCGCGCTCGCGCTAAATCCTTGCGAGAAAGACTGGTCAAGTATTGGCCGTCAATAACCACATCGCCTTGATCCGGTCGCTCTAATAGATTCATACATCGTAATAAAGTAGATTTTCCTGCACCACTCTTACCAATGATACCGAAAATCTCACCTTCTTGGATGAATAAGTTAATATCCTGTAAAACAGGTTTGCCAGAAAAGGATTTGTTTAATCCCACTAATTCAATCATTGTTATAACCTGAGATTATGTTTTATGCTTGTGGGACGGCTGGAGGGAATGGTGAACACTACCCGCTTTAGCCGTATTTTCAAAAAAGAAGACTTTTTTGAGCGTCCGCAAGCTGAATTTCAAATCGACGCCGTGTTTGGAATTATACACAAACTGATTGCTTAAACAAAGGATTATTTTGGCAGTTACAAGACAGCGGGTTTCAAAAACTACGTCGATTATACATAAATCTATTGCCAGAATAGTTCGGTACATTGTATGATTTTTCCTTTTTTCACAAGGATGTTCCATGTATTTGTGTAACACGAAGTACAGTACAGCATTTGTAGCATTATTATCAACTTTGAGTTGCTCCGCATCATTTGCAGGATCCATGGGACCTGTAAGTCCCGCTTTTAAAGGACACTTTCTGGCGCAAATCGGCGGTTACTCCGCAATTCAAGGAAAAGCACAAACGATTCATATTGCCGAAAATTTAATAGGTAATCGCTATACTGTAACGACCCACAATCAAGGTAATGGTTTAGTTGGATTAGGATATTTGTTTGATGGTCCTGTAATTCAAGGTAAATTCCCACTTTCCTATGGGATAAATGCATTTTTCTTAGGTCAGACTTCGGTTCGTGGTTATATCATCCAAGAAGATGAATTTACTAATCTATCTTACCGTTATAAATTGCAACACATACCACTTTATTTTGTTGCTAAAACCGTACTTGATACCAAGGTAGAAAAACTAAAACTCGCGGTTGATGCGGGTATCGGTCCCAACTTCATGAGTGCAAGCCATTATAAAGAACAGGCACTGGCTTCTTTTGTTATTCCTGACCAAGCATTTTCCAGTCGAAATAACACGACATTCTCGGCAACTGTCGGAGCGAGTATTCGTTTTGTGAGTGCACCTGATAGTATTCCTTTGGAATGCGGTTATCGCTTTTTCTATTTAGGTCAAGGGAAATTCCGTACTAATAATGAACAAATACTTAATTCAGTTAAAACGGGCGATAATTACGCGAATGCCTTTGTGTGCACGGTCACTGTTTAATTTAACTTCTCGAAGACTGTATTACCAAACATTAGTATCACCTCCGAATTACCGCGGCTTGACCGCGGTATCCATAGCATGCCTTAATAAACTGCTGAAACCTAAGAAATATACGGCCTTAAATAATTGAGCTAAAGAGTCCGATGCAATTGATAATGCAGTCAGTGGATACCGTGACAAGCCACGGTAATTCGACCTTCAGTTATAGTTCGATGGAGGTTGTAAGGCTTGGCTGCTGTACCCTATTTATCTTGCTACTCATTCATAGCTTATGGTTAATACTGGCGCCAAGCCTTGTTTTAGCTTTTAACTCATAAGCTCGTGGCGATTTTTAAAGTCATCTAATGCTTGAGGATTTGCCAGTGATTGCAGATTATTTACCGGTTGTCCATGAACCACTTGCCGAACAGCTACCTCGACTATTTTTCCACTAATGGTGCGAGGAATATCAGTTACTTGCACTATTTTGCTTGGGACATGGCGTGGTGATGCATTCTTGCGAATGGTGGAGCGGATTTTATCCATTAATTCTTCATTTAATTCAATGGCTTCCCTCAATTTAACAAATAAAACGACGCGAACGTCATCTTCCCAGTCTTGGCCAATGACGATGCTGTCGAGCACTTCATCAATTTTTTCAACTTGGCGGTATATTTCCGCTGTACCTATGCGAACTCCACCAGGATTTAATATTGCATCAGAGCGACCGTAGATAATCAGTCCCTGATGTGGGGTTATTTCTGCAAAATCACCATGAGCCCAGATTTCGGGGAAATGATTGAAATAGGCGCGATGATATAATTCGCGATTCTTATCATTCCAAAAACTTACAGGCATGGATGGAAAGGGCATAGTACATACTAATTCACCACGCTCCTCTTTAATGGAGTTTCCTTCTTCATCAAAAACCTCTACTGCCATTCCTAAGCCTAGACATTGTAATTCACCGCGATAAACCGGCAGCATGGGATTACCTAAAGCAAAACAAGAAATAATATCGGTACCGCCAGAAATAGAACTAAGCTGCAAATCACTTTTTATTTGCTCGTATACATAATCATAATTCTTAGGTAGCAAGGGTGAGCCTGTGGAAAGAATGCAACGCAAAGCACTTAAATCAAATTGTTCCTTCGGTTTAACGCCAGCTTTTTCAACGCTAGATATGAATTTAGCACTGGTACCAAATACGGTGACTTTTTCTTCTTCAAGCAGTTTGAACAGACGATTGCTTTCAGGATACGTAGGGGAACCTTCATATAAGGTCAGCGTTACGCCTAAGCTTAAGGCTGAAACGGTCCAGTTCCACATCATCCAGCCACAGGTCGTATAAAAGCATAAATTATCTTTAGCCTGGAGATCGGTATGCAACCCCAATTCTTTAATATGTTGAACTAAGGTTCCACCTGCCCCATGAACGATGCATTTGGGCTTCCCGGTAGTACCCGAAGAAAACATAATATAAACAGGGTGTTCGAAGGATAGAGAGATAAATTCACATTCTTTGGCCGGTTTTAAAAAGTCATCCCAGAAACTCGCTTTGGGTAAATCCGCTAAATCAATACGTTCATTAATATTGGGACAGATGACGGTATGTTTTAGTGAGCTCATTGCGCAGCTCAGCTGCTTAATTTTGTCTGCACCACTAAATTTCTTGCCATTGTATTGATGACCATCACAAATGAATAATACTTTTGGATCTACTTGTCCCAAACGATCTAGTGCTGCTTGAGTACCAAAATCAGGAGAGCATGATGACCATATTGCCCCTAACGAGGTCGCTGCCAGCATGGCAATAATGGTGAAGCGTGTATTTGGCATTAAGGCGGCAACACGATCTCCGGTGATGACTCCAGCGGCTTGTAAGCCTGCAGCACATTGGGCTACTGCAGCATATAATTCCGCATAGCTCATAACATGTCGCTCATTATTCTCATTTCTGCTGATTAATGCGATGTGGTCATCGCGGCGAGATAAGAGTTTTTGTGCAAAATTGAATTTGGCGCCAGAAAACCAACGAGCCTCCATCATCTCACTGTAATAATTTAAAACCTGATGAGCAGGGGTGTCAAACTTCAAGTGAAAGAAATCGCATAAGGTCGACCAAAATGAGTCGGGATGCTTGATTGACCAGGTATGTAGGTCCTGATATTTTTCAAAAACTTGGCAATGCTTTTCCGCAGCAAAATCCATAAATTGCCACATTCTTGTAGCTTTAGGGTTTTGAGGTTTCCATACGAGCTCACTCATTCTTAATTCTCTATTTTTAGGGGGCTTAAATTTTCACAAGCTTGAGTCAAAAGAGTATTATTTTCACCCACTGATGCACGGAAAACCATACCATTTTGGCTAAGGCAGTAGAAATGTAAGCAACCCTTTTAGTTACAAGGATTAGCCAATAAGGCATTGGCAACTTTTGATTGATTTTTGCGACCGAGGATCTTACAAATGAGATCGCCTACAGCCACAATTTTAAATACGTCAACACCGGTCTCTATTCCTAAGCCGTGCATTAAATATAAAACATCCTCCGTTGCTACATTTCCTGTAGCACCTAAAGCATAAGGGCAGCCACCAAGGCCTGCAACGGAACTATCAAAACGATGTACTCCATGACCTAATGAGGCATAAATATTCGCTACTGCCTGCCCATAAGTATCATGAAAATGCATTGCCAATTGCTCTAAAGGTAAGATTTTAAGAAGTTCATCTAAGAGTAATTGGGTTTGTTTGGGGGTGCCCACCCCAATGGTGTCCCCTAAAGAAACTTCATCGACACCTAAATCCCACAGTTTTTTTGCTACCTCAGCTACTTGTAAGGGGGAGATACTTCCTTCATAAGGGCAACCTAAAACACAAGAAATATAAGCACGTACCTTGATGTCTTGTTCTTTGGCCAAGGCAAGCACAGGTTTAAAACGCTCGATGCTTTCATTAATAGAGCAATTAATGTTGCGCTCATTAAATGCTTCGCTGGCAGCGGTAAATACAGCGATTTCCTTCACACCTGCCTCCAGGGCTTTCTGCATTCCTCGCTCATTGGGAACTAAGGCTGAATAGTGTATCGATGGTATTTTATTAATCGCACGGAAGACTTCCTCATTGTCTGCTAATTGAGGTATAGCCTTGGCAGAAACAAAACTGGTGACTTCAATGTATTCCAAGCCGGTTTGGCTCAATGCATTGATTAACTCAATTTTATGTTTACTGGACACAAAAGCAGATTCATTCTGTAGTCCATCACGTGGTCCTACTTCGATAATTGTCACGCGCTGCGGATAATCCATATTCATCTCTTTGTGTTCGCTGTTAAGCCCAGACTAGGCAAAAGCCATAATCCAGGAATTAAGTAGGGTCGCTTAAAGATAATAGTTCTTCACCTTCATTAACCTGAGCACCCACGGTATAAAAAATTTCGGCGAGAATCCCATCATTTGGGGCATGAATGGTATGCTCCATTTTCATGGCCTCGAGCACAATTAGGCGGTCACCTGTTTTAACTTGCTCGCCTATATTTTTTAGTATAGCTACTACAGTCGCAGGCATGGGAGCGGTTAGCTGGCCTTTATGAGCTGCTGAGTGCGTGCCTAACGTATTCCAATTAAATCGTTCAACAGTAATTTGGCCCTGCGTGCTATATAAGGTCAAAGCATCTTTTGTATTTTCTACTATAGCGGTGTATTGCTTTTGATCCAATTCAATGGTCAGCTTCATCTCATTTAATGATACGCGAAGACTGTGTTCTTGTTCATTAATTTTTACCTTAAATTGGCTGGCATTAATCGGAGTAATTAGGGTATCAATTCGTGCTTCCTTACTCTGATAACGGTATACCCAATTTCCCAAACTATGAGATTGCCAGGAAAAGGCATCACGTAGTAACGGATCGCCAATTTCTTTGATGGTATTTAAATAATCAAAACTTATTGCCATAAGTTGTGCAATTTCGTCATCAGGTGTTGCTAATTGAATCGATTCTTTTGCTAAAAAGTCGGTGCTTAGCTCGGCATGACTAAATTTGGGGTGTTGGCAGATTGCTTTAAGAAAGGGGATATTCGTTTTTAAGCCACCAATATAATAATGACTTAGCGCTTGTTCTAATCGTTGTAATGCTTCTTCGCGATTTGCTCCCCAAATAATGAGTTTAGCAATCATGGGGTCATAATACATGGTAATTTGCGAGAGGCGTTCAACCCCGGTATCGATGCGGATACCTTCACCGGCAGGTTCTTTTAGGAAGTGAATCTGGCCTATAGATGGAATAAATTCATTATAGGGGTCTTCAGCATAAATACGGCATTCTATTGAATGTCCATGAGATTTAATTTCTTCTTGGGCAAGTGGCAAAGGGTCGCCAGCAGCAATTTTTAATTGCCAAGAAACCAAATCAAGGCCAGTAATCATTTCAGTAACCGGATGCTCAACCTGTAATCGAGTATTCATTTCCATAAAGTAGAATTGTTCTTGTGAGTCGACCAAAAACTCTACGGTTCCAGCGCCACGATATTCTATAGAACGTGCCACTTCACACGCTGCATCTGCTAGGCGTTTACGTAAAGCAGAGGAGAGGTTAGGAGCTGGAGCTTCTTCAATAATTTTTTGATGGCGGCGTTGAATGGAACAATCACGTTCAAAAATATGAACCACATTGCCATGGTTATCGGCCATAATTTGTAATTCAACATGGCGTGGATGTAAAACCAGCTTTTCGATAATCATGGTATCATCGGCAAAACTCGCCATTGATTCACGTTTTGCACCAGCTAAGGCAGCACTAAACTCTTCTTCAGAATTGACCGTACGCATACCTTTACCGCCACCACCATTCGCTGCTTTAATTAAAATGGGGAAGCCAATTTTTTTTGCCTGGCTAAGCAAATGCTCTTCGGATTGTTCTCTGCCGTGATAGCCTGGAGTTAGAGGTACGTTGGATTTTTCCAGAAGTTGTTTGGCTAATTGTTTGGAAGCCATAGCTTCCATAGCTGCTACGGAGGGGCCAATAAAGACAATGCCGGCCTCTTCACATGCTTGGGCAAATTCAGGATTTTCAGATAAAAAACCATAGCCGGGATGAATGGCCTGAGCGCCACTTTCTTTTGCGACACCGAGAATGGCTGCAGCATTTAAGTAGCTTTCTTTCGCTGTTGCCTCACCTATATAGTAAGCACTGTCCGCACTACGTACATGTAAGCTGTCTTTATCCACTGAAGAATAAATCGCTACCGTATGAATTCCCATAGAGCGTGCTGTTTTGATGATTCTGCAGGCAATTTCACCGCGGTTAGCAATAAGAATTTTATTAAACATGCAAGCCTCTAATTCCAGTTAGGTGTTTCTTTATTTAAAAATGCATTCAGCCCCCGCTGTCCCTCAGGCGACACTCTCTTTTTAGCGATCAATGAAGCGGTATAATAAAGTAACTCTTCGTTAATGGGTTGATTCGCTACGTGAGCTGCCAAGCTTTTAGAGGCTTTCACTGCTTCTGGAGCATTATTACTAATTTGTTGGGCATAATTTAAGGTGAATTCTAGTAATTCTTCTTCAGCAACACAGTGTTGTACCAAGCCCAACGTCATGGCTTTACTTGCATCAAACACTTCAGCACTCATGAATAAGGTTTTTGCACTGCGTTCACCAATAGCGTTTACCACATAGGGGCTAATTACGGCAGGAATTAATCCTAGCTTTACTTCTGAAAAACAAAAGCGTGCAGTGGTTGCTGCGATGGCTATATCACAGGCTGCAGCAAGTCCTGCCCCGCCACCAAAGGCTGCGCCATGCACCATTGCTAAGGTTGGCTTTGGGCTTTGATTTAAGGTAAACATTAACCGTGCAAGCACCATGGCATCATTTAGATTTTCTTCTTCACTGAAGCGTGCCATATCCTGCATCCAGCCGAGATCAGCGCCAGCAGAAAAATGTTTACCATTTGCTTTAATGATAATAACCCGTACTTGTGGATCAGCGATTGCGGCATCAAGCTTGCTTTGCATTTCTGCCAGTACAGTATTATCAAAGGCATTATGTTTGCTTACGCGATTTAATGTCAGTAAACAAAGATAATCTTGAATTTCAAATAATAGATCGCTCACGTGTTATCCCTTACATGCGAAATACGCCAAAGCGTGTTTGTTTAATCGGTGCATTTAATGTTGCAGACAAGCCCAACCCTAATATTTTACGTGTATCGTGGGGAGCAATTACTCCATCATCCCATAAACGTGCACTTGCATAGAAAGGGTGGCCTTGGGTTTCATATTGGGAACGCATTTGCTTTTTAAACAGTTCTTCATCGTCTACAGACCATTCATGACCTTGCTTTCCTAGCTTATCACGATTGACTTGCGCTAGAACATTGGCTGCTTGCTCACCGCCCATCACTGAAATTCGTGAGTTGGGCCAGGACCAAATAAAATTGGGGGAATAAGCTCGTCCACACATGGCATAATTTCCTGCACCAAAGCTTCCACCAACAATAACGGTAAATTTAGGTACCCTGGCGTTAGCAACCGCAGTCACCATTTTTGCTCCATGCTTGGCAATACCAGAAGCCTCATATTTAGAGCCGACCATAAATCCTGTAATGTTTTGCAAGAAAATTAATGGGATCTTGCGTTGACAACAGAGTTCAATAAAATGACTTCCTTTCAGTGCGCTTTCACTAAAGAGGATGCCATTATTGGCGATAATTCCTACTGGATAGCCATATAAATGAGCGAAACCACAAACTAGGGTGGTGCCAAAAAGTGCTTTGAATTCGTCAAACTCAGACCCATCCACAATACGCGCAATGATTTCACGGATATCAAAAGGTTTTCTTGGATCAGCGGGAACAATACCAGCTAGCTCTTTACTGTCATACAGAGGCTCAATGGTTTCAATACGTTTTAATGTAATTTCTTTTTTTCGATTTAAATTCGTAACCGCAACTCGTGCTAGATGCAGTGCATGTGCGTCATCTTCGGCATAATGGTCTGACACTCCTGAGTGTCTGCAGTGTACTTCAGCACCACCTAATTCTTCTGCACTAATTACTTCCCCAGTAGCCGCTTTCACTAAAGGTGGTCCGCCTAGGAAAATTGTGGCTTGGTTTTTTACCATAATGGATTCATCAGCCATTGCCGGTACATAGGCACCTCCTGCAGTACAGGATCCCATCACTACCGCAATTTGCGGGATGTTTTGTGCGGACATTTGTGCTTGGTTAAAAAAGATGCGACCAAAATGGTCTCTGTCGGGGAATACTTCGTCTTGGAGGGGTAAAAAGGCACCACCAGAGTCTACCAAATAAATACAGGGCAGGTTATTCATCTGTGCAATTTCTTGCGCACGTATATGCTTTTTAACGGTAAGCGGGTAATAGGTGCCGCCTTTAACCGTTGCATCGTTAACGACGAGCACGCATTCCACGCCTGAAACCCAGCCAATACCGGTAATGATTCCCGCTGCGGGTACTACATCATCGTATACTTGATAAGCGGCCAACTGAGAAAGTTCTAGAAAAGGGCTTCCTGGGTCAAGCAATTGGTGTAAACGTTCTCGGGGTAATAATTTACCATGCTTTAAATGTCGGGCACGAGCTTTTTCATCCCCGCCAAGTACTATGCGTTGAATGTGGTTTTGCAGGTCATCAACTAATGCTTGCATCGCAGTTTGATTTGCTTTGAACTCTTGACTGCCAGTATTAATTTGACTGATTAATTTTGCCATGCTTTAGTCCTTAACGTACCAAAATATCGCTTAAAACGATTACCGTCCAAATGGTCCAGGTGATTGCAATAAAGTGAGGCATTTCTTTGCCTTTAATTGCTTTGTATAAGAGTGCAGGGATTGCTGTTAGGGTAACAGGAAGTAGCACTAATACGAGAATTTTACGAATGACGAGTCCCCAGCCAGTTTGGCTGAAAATGGGCGTTAATTTTACATTGACGTAAGTGAAAAACATATCAACATAAACGACTACAAGATGGGCGTATTTTGCAAATATGACTACCAGGATACTAAGCCCCAGATAGATAAGACTTTGTCTTAGCATGTACTTCCTTTAAAGATTATTATTTTTATTAGCGGTACAGCGCATGAGTCAACGCCCCGCGGACAAGTCGCGGGACGTTGGCGATTGGCTTTATACCAATTCAATAGCCATTGCTGTTCCTTCACCACCACCAATACATAATGCCGCGATACCACGTTTTTTACCTTGTTGCTTCAGAGCGTGAAGTAGGGTAACTAAAATACGGGCACCTGATGCACCAATTGGATGGCCTAAAGCGCAAGCTCCGCCGTGAATATTAACCTGTTCTGGATTTAATTCAAGCTGTTGAATCGCCGCCATGGCAACTACTGCAAATGCTTCATTAATTTCGTACAAATCTACATCGCTTTGCTTCCAATTTGCTTTGTTCATTACTTTGCGAATCGCATCGATTGGCGCTGTAGTAAACCATTGTGGAGCTTGTGCATGAGTTGCATGAGCTACAATGCGAGCTAATGGGCGAATACCACGTTTTTCTGCTTGAGCTGCAGTCATTAGAATTAAGCTGGCTGCGCCATCAGAAATGGAGCTTGAGTTTGCCGCTGTAACGGTACCATCTGCTTTAAATGCGGGTTTTAATTGCGCAATTTTAGATAGCTTTGACGCATCAGGGCCTTCATCAGTAGTTACACTGACATCTCCTTTACGGGTATTGATGGTCACCGTTGCAATTTCTTCAGCAAAAGCGCCACTTTCAATTGCTTTTAATGCTTTGCTCATTGATTGAGCTGCATATTCATCTTGTTGTTCGCGGCTGAAATTGAAATGAGCTGCCGTATCTTCAGCAAAACATCCCATCAGTTGGCCACGAGTGTAGGCATCCTCAAGCCCATCAAGAAACATATGATCTTTAACTTCCCCATGTCCTAGACGGTATCCTGCACGTGCTTTAGGTAAGAGGTAGGGGGCATTACTCATGCTCTCCATACCACTAGCTAAAACGATATTTGCAGAACCTGCTTTAATTAGGTCATGGGCTAGCATCACTGCTTTCATTCCAGAACCACACATTTTATTGAGAGTAGTTGCGCCTGCTGAATCAGGAACACCTGCCTTGATGGCGGCCTGTCTTGCGGGTGCTTGACCAATGCCAGCCTGGAGTACGCAACCACTAATTACTTCTTCAATTTCGGCAGGATTTATGCCTGCTTGTTCTAAAGCTGCTTTATGGGTAATTGCATTTAATTCTGGCGCGCTCAGTGCAGAAAGAGTGCCTAATAGACCTCCCATAGGCGTTCTTTTGGCTGCAACAATTACTATATCATTCTGATCCATGTCGATATTCCTTATGCTGTTTCTTTAAAAAGTTCACGTCCAATAAGCATTCTTCTGATTTCAGAAGTGCCAGCTCCAATTTCATACAACTTAGCATCACGTAATAGACGACCTGCTGGATACTCATTAATGTATCCATTGCCACCTAGAATTTGAATTGCCTGTAATGCCATTTGTGTTGCTCTTTCTGCAGTATACAAAATCACACTCGCAGCATCTTTACGGCTGACGTTCCCACAATCACAGGCTTTGGCAATTGCATATAAATAGGCTCTACTTGCATTTAAATCTGTATACATATCAGCCAATTTGCCTTGGATAAATTGGAATTCGCCAATAGGTTGTTCAAACTGTTTGCGTTCATGCACATAAGGTAGAACAACATCCATACAAGCCTGCATAATGCCTACGGGACCTGCCGCAAGAATAGTACGTTCGTAGTCAAGACCACTCATCAATACCTTAACACCTTGATTTACTTCGCCTAATACTTGTTCTGCAGGCACTTCGCATTGTTCAAAGACCAATTCGCAGGTGTTTGAACCACGCATTCCTAGCTTATCGAGTTTTTGGGCGGTTTTAAATCCAGGCATTCCTTTTTCAATTAAAAACGCTGTGATGCCTTTGCTTCCTGCCTGCTTATCTGTTTTAGCATAAACAACTAAAACATGTGCATCAGGACCATTGGTAATCCACATCTTGGTGCCATTGAGAATGAATTTGTCGCCGGAAGCTTGAGCGTGTAATTGCATACTGACTACATCAGAGCCTGAATTGGATTCACTCATTGCTAGAGCGCCAACATATTCTCCGCTAATAAGTTTAGGCAAATATTTCGCTTTTTGCGTAGTATTACCGTTTAAATAAATTTGATTGACGCATAAATTGGAGTGTGCGCCATAACTTAAACCCACAGAGGCGGAGGCACGAGAGATTTCTTCCATGGCAATGGCATGGGCAAGGTAGCCCATATTGGCTCCACCGTATTCTTCACTGATCGTAATACCTAATAGGCCCATATCACCCAGTTTTGGCCATAACTGATTAGGAAAAGTATTGCTGGTATCGATTTCTGCAGCTAAAGGGGCGATTTCGGTACGAGCAAATTGGCGAACACTGTCTCGTAAAAGATCGTAGGTTTCGCCTAGTTGATAGTTTGGCCCTGTATACATAGATGACTTCCTGTAATTTTTGTAAATGCACTAACTATACCCAATCGCATTGAAGTTGCAACCAGAATTTTTTCCCGTTTTTGTTCTTATCTCATTATTGAATAACAAATTATTATTTACACCCAAAATGCGTTGGTTGACGCTCCGACTTAAAGTGTTTCAGTTGGGTTTTAACGCTATCAAAACGAATTAAATAAGATCATTGTGGGTGATGTTCGAATTGAGGTGGCTCATCAATAACATGAATTTATTAAAGAAAGATGAAAATTTATCGAGTTAAGGTTAGCATACGCTACCATTGATTAAAATGGGCACAAACATCCAGCACGGTAGCATTATTTATGACGAAAATGATAATCGGTTTTTTTTGTGGTACGGATTATACTCGCGAAAATGATAAGCTTTATGAGACTCTTCGTGTCAACATTAATGCAAGTAAGACTGCCTTACGAGTATATGATGGCTGCCACAGTCATGCAGGGCTATTTGCGATTGGAATACAAAGCCAGGCTGATGCATTTATCACTGACTTAAAAAAGGAAATTGAATCTTCGGATAATACTGAAAAGATTCAAATTAATTTCATCGCGCATTCGCAGGGGTGTTTTTCGGCCTTACTCGCTATTAAAAAAATTCAGGCGGATCCTCAATTAATGGGGCGCGTTACTATCACTGTAGATTTGCATGAACTGGTTCCTCGTAATTTTCGTTGGTCCACAGCAATTGGCGGTAATTTAATAACAGCGAATAGGGTTCATGACTTAAGTGATTGTGATTTAGTTAAACATGCTCATCTGACTTTACACGAGAAAGGTTTAGGTTCTGCTGGATGGGACGCCTTTATTCCTAAGTTCCATGCTGCTACAAAAGTTGAGGTAGAGGCCTTACCTGGTTGGTATGATGTTCAACATAGTGGGCAAATTAGACCTGAGGTCGAGCATCAGGCACTGTATGATCTTGGGGAGGCAAAGACTATGACCATTCTCGAGGCAGATGGTCATGATGTTGGTTCTGATGGAGGCGCATTACAACGTCAACAAATTGAAGCTTATAAAAAGTTACTCATTTGGGTAAAAAATAGGATTCTTGCCTTTGAAGAACGCAATCTTCACTACGGAGGGCATCTGATTGCTAACAATACCCAAAAAGAGAAGTTGGAAGCAATTAATTGGCGGCATGCTCAATTGACTAAGGCTGTACCTGAACATGTGCTATATGGTGTTACTCATCCTTATTATAATAATGAGAAAACTGATCTGGAGCATTATTGCAATTTTACTTTGATACTTGATAGCTATTTAGTAACTCATCCAAAAGATGAGGATTTAGTTCAACGGCTTAAAGATTATGCTCAAGAATATATTGCGACAGGACATACTGGTTTAAAAAAATTTTACAATGATTGTCAGCAAGTACTTAATGAGGCTGGAGTTTATGAGAAGCAGCTTTATGTAGCGATTAACTCTTTATGTGTGAATGGTTATCTCCAGGAGCTTTTAGATGGAGCCTCAGTAAAGGATGCGCTTTGTTATAATTTGCTGGCTTTGATTTCAGTACTAAAAGAAGAATTGAATTTTGAAATTTGTTTAGGAAAAAATATTGCTCTTATTCAAAGTTCAGAAGTATTGATAGTTGCAAAAAATACAGTTGCATTTCTTAATGCAATTTACGCACCCAATGTAAGCCCAGAGAGTATTCTCACCGCGGCAACGGATTACGTTAACGTAAATCTGTGTTGTGGCAAACAGTGGAGTGTAGGTAATAAGGTGCTTGCTGGTGTAGTGCTTGGTCTTGCTACAGCTGTCGTTGGATGTATGGCAGGTGCGATAATTGGTTTGGGTATGGGATTAGCTACGGGAACAATTACTGGCTCAGGCACGTTCATTGCCACGCTAGTTAGTGCATTTTTAAGTGGGTTTCAAGGTGCAATGATCACTGCGAGTATTGCTGGTACTGCAGCAGGTCTTGCTGGTGGGGGTATGGCCGCTTATAGCCTCTTTGCTCTTTCCGCTAGAGAAAAGCGGGTTCAAGAATTGACAGAGGTGGTTATTACCAACCACGGACCTGTTCTAATTAATTGAGTGTATTGATTATTCTAAAAAAGCTATAGTCCGCATTAGGTCTGTCTTAATGCGGGTTAAGTTTAATGGAGTTTTATTTCTTGTTTCTTTTTCACTCATCTTTGATATTAATTTTATAAAAAGCTCCTTTACCTGATTTAAAAAATCGCCTAATCTTAAGCCAAGTTAGAAGTTGAAACGAGCTTAGAATGCTGTCGCAACCAATAAAGGGGCTGTACTGAAAGAATATCGATGCCCTGAGGCATGTGGAGGGTTTGACAAAGAGGGAATCTTTCAGCCTTGCACACCCTGCAGGTTGCAATCAAGATTTATATTTATTAAGGAGAGTTGCTTATGCGGAAGTTAGTGCTCTGGGGACACAATGTTGATGAGTATCGCGAGATGTTTGATTTATCTCAAGAAGATATGAACTCCCGAATTTTAGAATATGGATGTGGCCCAAGTGCAGTCAATGCGCAGCAAGTTCACGAAGCGCATGAAGCTGTGAGTTGTGATCCTTTATTTGTTTTAGATAAAGATACCTTATCCTCCAAATCCGTAATGATTTTTTCTGAAATGGTACACGAAATAGAAAAAGAGCAAGATAAATTTGATTTTAGTGAATACGGGAGTTTGGAACAATTAATTGAAAAACGCCAAAGAGGGATGAAAGAGTTTTTTGCAGATTACGAGCAGGGCAAGGCACAAGGCCGTTATTATGGTGCTGCAGATTATCATTTACCTTATCCTGATTTTTCCTTTGATTTTGCTTTGAGTGCTCATTATCTTTTTGCTGATTTAGAGGATCAGACCGTAGACTTTCATTTAAATGTACTTCGCGAATTAGCTCGAGTAGCAAAAGAAGTACGTGTTTTCCCGCTTATCGATCGCGAAGGCAAAACTTCAGAGCTTTTAGGTCCCGTTTTACTGCAGCTTCAACAGGAAAATTATGGGGTTGAGGTCCGGGAAGTAGATTATCATTTGCATAAAGCAGAAAATGCGATGCTTCGAGTGTGGGCGCAGAAGTGTGATGTCTAATTTGTATTCTATTGTCCGCCCTTTATTGTTTTGTATGAATGCGGAAAGGGCGCATTCTTTTAGTTTGTCCGCCTTGCATTTTATTCCACAAGCCTGTTTTAAAACAGCAAAATCAAATCAGGTTCAGGCGATGGGAATACAATTCCCTCATGCCGTGGGATTAGCCGCTGGATTAGATAAAAATGGCGAGCACCTAGATGCTTTGGCCAAGGTTGGATTTTCTTTTATTGAATTAGGAACGGTAACTCCACGACCCCAAGAGGGAAATCCTAAACCCCGCTTATTTCGCATACCGCAAGCGCAAGCCATTATTAATCGTATGGGATTTAATAATCAAGGGGTTGATGCTTTGGTGGCTCAGGTGAAAAAAGCGCATTATCAAGGTGTTTTGGGCATTAATATTGGTAAAAATAAAGATACATCTTTAGATCGAGCCGCGGATGATTATCTCTATTGTGTGGAAAAGGTGTATGAGCATGCTACTTATGTCACCATTAATATCTCATCACCCAATACTCCTGATCTGCGCCAATTACAACAAAAGGCCTATTTTGCTGATTTGTTATCGCAATTACAGCAGGCTCAAAAGCGTTTAGCTGATAAGTTTCAGCGCCATGTTCCCTTGGTTGTAAAAGTCTCTCCTGATGAAGAAATCGAAACACTGAAACAAATGACGGAAGTGATTTTAAGCCATGGTATAGAAGGGATCATTGCAACGAATACTACCTGTTCGCGTGAGGGAGTGGTTAGTTTACCTAATGCTGAAGAAGTCGGTGGGTTAAGTGGCCAACCCTTGCAAGAGCGCTCATTACAGTGTTTACGTTTGCTCAAAGAATATGTGGGTAATGCAGTCACCTTAATTGGAGTGGGGGGCATCAATAGCTGCGTCAGTGCTCAAGCTAAACTGGATGCGGGAGCTTCCTTGGTCCAGGTATACAGTGGTTTAGTTTATCAGGGACCTCGCTTAGTTCGCGAACTGGTTGCAGGATTAAAAACCAAATGAAATAAATAACCAAAGATTTAGTGGCCCAAATAGACGGTTGTATTAAACAGATTCCTATTTATATTAAGTCGTTCGGCTGAGGATTTGCTAGCAGTCGAGCCGCTTTAAAGGGAAAATAGGCTGGTTACCACGCCCGCATTAGCCATACATACTTAGCTAAACAGTCAAAGCACCCACATAAAAAAATTAAAACAACATCAACGATAACCTATTGTTTTAATATTAAAATTTTTAAAAAAAATATCTTAATCGCGATTTGAGTGTATTGATCATTAGCACTTCGGGTTAATAAGCGATACAATCTGAGCCATTTACTAACAACCCCAAATTCCCGATCAATGAAAAAGAAACATACGGTAAAAACCAGCGTCCTCTATAAGCGTTTACTTGCTTATGTCAAACCATTTTGGCCTGTTTTGGCATTAGGTATTGGTGCCAATATTTTTTATTCGCTAATCGATGCCGGTTTTACGTATATGATGCGGCCATTTTTTGATAAAGGCTTTATTAACATCGATATAGAATTCATTAAAAAAATTCCATACATTGTTTTAATTGGTATTACTTTAAGAGGATTAGTAAGCTCTCTGGGAAGTTATTGCATGACCTGGGTTGCTCGTTCTGTAGTTAAAGTGCTTCGCCAGAAAGTGTTTACCCATGTCTCACGTTTACCGGCTGATTTTTATGATGAAGCGACTTCAGGGCAATTGTTGTCTAAAATTCTTTATGACGTAGAGCAGGTAGCGCAGGTTAGTGCTGAAGCTTTAACCGATTTCGTCCAAAATACCTGTTTGATTCTGGGATTATTGACCGTAATGATGGTTATTTGCTGGCAATTATCGCTGATGTTTTTATTGACCATTCCTTTTGTTGGTTTCATTGTCAGCTATACCAACAAACGAGTTCGACGTATTAGCCATAAAGTACAAAAAACCATGGGTGAGGTGACGGAAATTGCCAGCGAAGCAATCGATGGTTATCGTGTGGTGCGTATTTTTGGTGGCCTTGATTATGAAAACGCGAAATTTAGTAAAGCAATAGAGCGTTCACGCCAAAACGACATGAAAGTTGCGGTGAGCAAAGCAATTAATGTGTCTGGTGTACAAATCGTGATTGCGATCGGTATTGCCGCCATTATTGCTGCGGCAATTCAACTCTCCACGGTAGTTATTGTATCTGCTGGTTCCTTTTTAGCGATTATTGCTGCGATGTTGCAGTTAATTAAGCCAATGAAAACCCTAACTACGTTGAATGCGGTCATTCAAAAAGGATTAGCTGGGGCTGAAAGTGTATTCAATTTATTAGATCAGCCCGTTGAAAACGAGCAGGGCAGCATATTGACCCAAAGAGCACGAGGCGAGATTGCGTTTAACCATGTTTCTTATGCATACCGTCAAGGCCAACACGTGTTACATGACGTGAGTTTTACTGCAGAAGCAGGCAAGACTATTGCTTTGGTAGGGCATTCAGGAAGTGGTAAAACGACTATCGCCAGTTTACTGCCCCGTTTTTATGAGATATCTCAGGGAGAGATTACTCTCGATGGCATGCCAATTAACCAAATTAATTTACGTAGTTTGCGTGAGCAAATGGCTCTGGTGAGTCAAAGCGTTACCCTTTTTAATGATACTTTAGCGAATAACATTGCCTATGGTCATTTAGATGTAAGTCGAGAGCAAATTATTCAGGCAGCAAAATTAGCGTTCGCCGATGAATTTATTAGTAAATTACCGGATGGTTACGATACACGTGTTGGTGAAAATGGGGTATTACTGTCGGGTGGACAACGCCAACGAATTGCGATTGCACGTGCCATTTTGAAAGATGCGCCTATATTAATTTTGGATGAGGCAACTTCAGCTCTGGATAGTGAATCAGAACGTTATATCCAAATTGCTTTGGAAGGCGTAATGAAAAACCGTACCACTTTAGTAATTGCTCATCGACTTTCTACTATTCAGCATGCGGATAAAATTATTGTGATGCAACATGGTCGAATCGTAGAAGAGGGTGCTCATCACGAACTGTTAGCGTTACAAGGGCATTACGCGCAATTGCACGGGGTGCAACAAACTAATCTACGGTATGAGGAAGCATTAATTTGATGTCCTCATTCATCGAAAATTTATGGTATGGAAACCATGCGTTACGATGGGTGTTTAGTCCTTTGTCCTGGGCTTATCAAGGTATTACTTCTTTACGACGATGGTACTTAGAGCGTTATTGCCAAATTAAGTGCCCAGTGCCTCTAATTGTCGTGGGTAATATTAGCGTTGGTGGGGTGGGGAAAACACCTTTAGTTGTTGAACTTGCTCGTCAATGCCAAGCCAAAGGATTATCTGTAGGCATCGTTAGCCGTGGCTATGGTGCTGCAATCAAAACCTTTCCTCATGAAGTGAGCCTTCAGGATGCCGCTAAAGATGTAGGAGATGAGCCTTTATTATTAGCGCAACGCGCTCAATGTCCAGTAGTGATCGCACCAAAACGAATGGATGCGGTGCGCTATCTTTTAGAAAAGCATCAGTGCCAAATTATCATCAGTGATGATGGGCTACAACATTATCGCATGGGACGTGCTATTGAAATTGCCGTAATTGATGGAACCCGAGGCTTGGGAAATGGCTTATGTTTACCGGCTGGTCCTCTGCGCGAATCGGCCGCTCGTTTGGATCAGGTAGATTTCGTTATCGTAAACCAGGGCAGTTGGAAGAATGCGTATCCGATGCAGCTAAGGCCTGGTAAAATAACGCAACTTAGCACTGGCGCGGAGATAAATCCCGAATCAGTCAGTGGAAAATGGGAGGCGATTGCGGCAATTGGGAATCCGCAACGTTTTTATTCCACTTTAAGCCAATTAGAGATAGAATTCGATACCTGTTCTTATCCCGATCACTATCAGTTTAAGCCGCAGGATCTGAACTATTTGAGCTCACCGATTATTATGACCGAAAAGGATGCAGTAAAGTGTCGCTCGTTTAGTTCCGATAATATGTATTATTTGCCCGTAAACGCAGTATTGGATGATGCATTTTGGAACGCATTGTGGTCACATCAACAGTTAAAAGGTTATTATTAATATGTTACCTATTCGACGTTGTGGTTTTTTATTTGGGATCTTATTGTTCATTAGTACTGTCTTGTTTGCTGCGGCAACAGAAGAAATAAAACTGGAAAGCAAACCTGTTGATCCAACTACAGGCAGTTGGACTTTTTCGGGAATGGTTAATAATGAAAGCGGCGATAAATACGGATATTTTTTTGCGATGCAACGTCAAGGCGAAAAATTTCATACCAAAGCTGCACTGATTGATGGCCAAACCAATCAGCTCGTTTTTTTCTATGAAGGTAATGAAAAAATTGAACAGGCCACTACTTCTTCTTTGGATTGGCATGTTGGCCATTCATTTATCCGTTATAACCCAATTAATGACAGTTGGATTTTCGGGGTGAAGGAACAGGATAAAAAGGGATTTAATTTTAAAGTAGATATGCTAAAACAAGAAAATCATAGCAGCGAAACTTTAGTTTTACGTCCTGGAGTTAAATTGCAGGCTTTACA
The DNA here is from genome assembly GCF_044626755.1 of Legionella lytica. Classification (GTDB taxonomy): domain Bacteria; phylum Pseudomonadota; class Gammaproteobacteria; order Legionellales; family Legionellaceae; genus Legionella; species Legionella lytica_A. Next base: position 401,145 of record NZ_JBGORX010000001.1, read on the forward strand.
AACCAGTCAGCTAAATGGGCATATCCAAGTTGATGACAAAGAGCAATTTGTTACTGGAAATAAAGCTTGGTTTGGTAAGTTAGTTTTAAGCGCGGAGCAAAAAGATCCTCATGACATTAGCACCACGTTCTGCCGCTTGAGCGACGATAATGGTTTTTATTCTGCGAACTTAAAAGAAAAAGATGCAACCAGTGCTGCGGTGGCGGGTTGGCTTGATCCTACGGGAAATCGCGTGAAAATGTCGCAGTTTGTGTCCATCAAATCTTTAGATAAAGATCAATGTATTGTTAATGTAGGATTGCCTAAGCTAACGTTAAAATTATTGAATACATTGAAGTCTGATGATTCCTCTCATTCCATTGCCGGTTTTTCTAAAGAAAATAAAGGTGCTTTTTGTTTTGTTACAGAGCAATCATTTAAAGAGCAGGCTACGGCATAAAATAATAGGAGCTGATTGGTTGTCGGCAACGTAACTGCCTCTCCTTCTACCGGCCAACTTGTCGGGGTTATGTACTTTATTAAATTAAATAAAAAACAGTCAGTATTGCGAACCAAGCGAAGCAGCCCAGCACTGAGTTTTAACGAAGCATCGCTCTGGGTTGCTTCACTAAGGCTTGCAATGACAAAATTGCATATCCCGTGAATCTAACCCGAAAGGGCTCCATTTAATGTAGGCTGGGTTGTCAAGCCCAAGTACTATTTTTACCATTACCTGAACGCTACACCTGCAACCAGGATTTTCTTAATGAATCGCTAAAACTACGCTCTGTTCCGGAGTAAACTCAGGAAACAATAGTTTAAACGGCGAAGAGAACGCTTTAAGTTTAGTGCTCTGCTCTATGGTACGCCAATCTAAAGGAGCTAACGTGGTCCTCTCTACACAAACACTCAATAACTGTTGTGTTGCTTTTCGCTCCATATTGCTGAGTACCGATTTATTAAAGAAGCAAAAATGTTGTTTTGAACTTCGGTCATCATACTCTTGCAAAAAGGTTTTCAGTTTCACAGCAAGATTAATAATCTGTTCCTCACGTTGAGCCGATGCCTTTATTTCTTGAATAGGGATGTTTAAACACCGACTTTGCAAATCCCAAACCTGAGCACATAAGGCATGACTACTGGCAATAATTTGCTCGTTGGTTTGGGGTAGAAACCAATGAATGAGTCGGGTCCAAAAAGAAGAGTGTTGTTTGCTATGATAGTCCACTTGCGCAATCATACGCATTACATAAGGAGACCATGCCTGCACATTTTCAAAATCTCCATTTTGCACAAATTGCTCTAATAAATTAACCAATTGGCGTAACTTTTTAAATTCCAAGCTAAAATCACGCTGATTTTTTTGCATGATTTGCTCTAACCAATTATTATAAGTACCAGTTTGCATTACGACATTCGATTCATTTAATAAATCTTTCGTAATTGCCTGAGCTAAGTGCAGATGGTAAGGATTACTTTTTCGCATAAATAAATCTAATTTTTGCGAAAAAGATAAGTTCTCTATTATTCCCGATTCAATCAAGTCCCGATTATTTTCAGGATTACTTAACTGCTCATCTGTTAATGAAACCTGATGGATATTCTGCTCTAATGTATCTGCTAAACGGCGCACACTTATAGTTACTTGTTGTTCCTCTTCGCTGGCAATACTTACGTGATAAGTCCGATTAGGAAACACGTTATTCAGTTGCGTTCTTACTAACGCAAGAACCTCATCTGCTTGCTCTCTTCCTCTGCAAAACCACCGTTCTTCTAAGGGGACGGTAACTTGATGTACTAATATGGGTTGGTTAATGTCTTCATGGAGCAATATGTCCATTAGTTGTTTTATTGATGCATATTGCTGTCTGGGATCTAGCCAAGATACAACATCACGGTGTGTATAAGGCTTAGTTTGTGCTTTAGGACCTAAAGAAACTAATGAAACATCATACTGCTGTGATGCCTTTAGTAATTGTTCTGGAGTAATGTATTGAGTATTTTGCTGCTGTTTATTGAATGTTTTTTCTGGGAATAAGTCATCGAGAATAATGATGGTTCCATGAGCTGCATCATCAAGCAAACAGGGACTCCCATTTAAATTTAACCCTTGATAATAATAAGTATTCCATATCGCTAATTGGCTATCTCCCGATAACTCACCAAGGAAGTTTGTCCAATATTTAAGTTGCTGTTTGCTTGTATTGCAATTAATAACCAGTATGAATTTGTTGGCAGGAGGAGTGTATTTAGGGCTGAGTTGTCCGGTTATCGTTTGTCTTTGAATTAGTGTTTTCTTTTCGCTGCGATTAATTGGTTGCAAATACAGGCTCATCTGATAAGTTTGTTGCTCGCCGAGTTCTGTTCCTGGTTTAAAGCGTTCACGATAAGTTATTTGATGATTGTTCTGTGGTTCTATGAAGGATATATGTTCGGAAACTAAAGAAAAGTTAGTATCAACAGCCGTCATTTCAACAAATAGTTCACGCCCTGCATATTTTCCTAGAGCCTTTGCTCCGATATTTTTCACCGTTGCCTGCAGTAGATGAGATTCATGTTCGGCAATAGAAAAATGCGTTGATTGCGCCTCGAGTAAAGCAGGGTACTGTATGTTTAGAGCATCACTAGCCCAGCTGTGTTGATAGGGCTGATTAAGGCGAATATTATGGGCTGCTACATTAATCTTGGCCGTAAGGTTATAGGGCTCATTTCCCATATGGCTGTATGGTTCTCTTATGCGAAACCGCAACGGAGCTGCCTCATTCGAATGAGTTGTTCCAGGCTGAATACTACCTGTAACGCTACCTGTTTGAATTAACTCCAAAAGTTCATTATTTTCCAACATTAATGGAATTAATTCGGGAGGGGACATCATTGTTAGTCCCGCATTTTCAATCCCATAAAATGCCGTAATGACATCACCTGGTTCCCATAGGCCACTATTTTCAGCGGCTTGGAAATGAATTGCTCGAGTAATTAATTTATAGGGAGTTAAATGATGGGTCGTCATTTCGCGCATCACATGAAAGTAAATTTGGCCTGCTTTTCCTTCCGCTCCTGGATATAAAGGGTAAGCATATGAACCACCATCGAAACCATCGCGACCATTACATCCACCAGAAGAATAGTGATGACGGTGGTGTGTTTCTCCCACTATACGACTATGGCTATTGCCTTCCGCATCGGTCCAATGTTCTGTATGATTTACAGTATAGGGTTCATTCCAGGAGTAAGATGAGCCTCCACGACCTCCTCGGCCACCACGCCCGCCCAAACCATGTCTTCCTGCCTTTCCCGGGATACCCGCTGAAACATCTATGGTGGAAATGGCGTCCAAGAGCGCTAAATTCTCTTGCCTTACCCAGACATCTACTTTACCACCATTGCCCGCTGGGCCACCATGAGTTCCTGCGTACCCGTGTTCCCCATCCTCACCGGGGCTTCCATTTTCTCCAGAGCGATATCTATCTGCATCGCATCCATCAATCCCGGGAGAACCATCACGGCCATTTGCGCCTATTTCTCCATCCAGACCATCGCCACCTACGGCTAATAAACGTAGCTTTTCAACAAAAGGCACCGTGAGGTTATGGGAACCGGTTATCGCAATTGTTGCGTTATGGTTCTCTTCAAGCACAATGTTTATTTCACCAGCATCGCTTTGTTCCGAGCCTGATACAGAAATTGTTGGCATATCACGTTGTCCTTTGAAATGGTTAATACGGATTAAGGGGTGATATCAAATATTTGCCCCGGTGCTAATACGCCTGAAAAATATAATTCGGAAGCATCACGATATAATTGGATGGAAGCGCCACTGTGACAGTAGCCATCGTAGTATAAATCAACGAATAAAGAGCGATGCGGGGCAATATCTACTCGATCATTTAACCTTTGGTCATATTGAATTAAGGCTAAAGCCGGTTTATCGGTGAGATTATTGATGCGTAATTCACATTGAGCAAAGGCGTTATAGCCACAAAAGAATAGTGCCGTTCCTAGAATAAGATGTCTCATGATGAAATCCCATGTGAAAAAACTTTCATTCTAAAATTGGAATAAAATCATACACTAAATTCAAGCATTTGCAAATGATAATAGTCTTTATTACGAACAAAGTGCGGCAATAAGGGGCGTTTTGGGATTGTTTAAGCTTGGGGGCATTTTTGTAAGGAAGGATTATCTTTTTGAATATTTTCCATTCCATTGCTGTTTTTTTCAGGCAAGTAGTGTGACAATATGCTAGCAATAACTAGAGCTATAGGGACGCTCAACAAGGCAAATTGGTAATCTGCCAAAGTATAATGCCCGGAGTGATTACTCGAGTAATCCAAAAAGTAGCCTATTAGTGGTTGCATGAGAGGAGCAGAGAGCATCCCTAAGGTATTGGTGAATCCAGTACATGCAGATAAGGATTCAGGGGGGGCAAGTTCATTAGAAATCGTGAATGCAAGCATGTAAGCGCCGCAGAGTAGTCCAATCAAAAAGAGAAGAGCTCCGGTAAGATGAGTGCTTTGCATCGGTAAATAAAGAACAACCAATAAGAGTAATGCAGTCGATAAACAAGAGAAATGAATTAGCGGTTTGCGTCTGCTGAGAATGATGGATAACCAGCCATAAATAGGGCAGCTTAAGCCAGCCCCCAATAAAACCATAGAGGTCAGGATACTGGCCGTTTTAATATCGCAATGCAATTTAAGTTGTACAAAAGGAACCGCCCACATTGCTGCAAAAACAGTGATTACGGAAAATTCCAGTCCGACAAATAGACCATTAATCCAAATCAATTTGTCTTTCAGCATAAGGGCTAATTGCTTGTTATATTGCTGTTGGTTTTGTGGCTCAGGTTTATTGCTAGGAATAACCATACGGCATAGACCGGCAATAAATATTCCCACAGTTCCTGCAATAGCAATAAAGTATCTCCAGCTAATTTGGCTAATCAGGGCTCCCATCCCTACCATGCCCGTTACGGTGACCGTAAATCCTAAGGTTTCAGATAAACCAATCATAAAGGCGTATTGTTTCAAGGCGAAGTTTTGCCGTAATACACGCGTTAAACCAACGAAAGCAAAAGCAGAACCAGCTCCAATAATCAGGCGACCACAGAATAATACAGGTAGGGTATGCCCCATGGAAAAAATAAAACAGCCACAGGCACATAAGAGGGCATTAACGGATAATAAGGTGCGCGTGTTATAGCGATCAAACAGTAAGCCAACGGGGATTTGTAAACTGGTATATACATAATAAAATGAACTGCTTAAAAGTCCTGCTGTCAGCGCAGAGATACCTTGCTCGTGCATGATTGCACCGATAACAATACCAGAAGATAATTGTAAAAAAAATTGGAATAATAAAAAGGAAACGCCAACCAGCCAGATGATAATACTTTTTGAGCTTTGCGATGGTGATGTATTCAATACGATCATTCCCCATATTTAACTGTGTACTGAGAATACACATTTTAAATAAAAGCCCGAATATATAGGATTGCGGGCTAGGTGTAAATTTATTTTCGGGGTTGGACTTAATTATTGCTATTTTATGTACCAATACGGGATGATTTCTAAGGAAAATCCATGATAGGAGGCTACCATATTATAAATATAAACTCAGGGTTAATGTATTTCAGGGGGGAGCATTTAACACGAAATTAATAGGCATTTTGTTATTCAATACTTTCAGTGTTCAATTGCGTCATATACGCCTAAGTTGGCAATAATTATCTTTAAACCAAGTTTGAGGTACTCACGGGGTCAAGCCACCTTCATTTGCATAAGCCTAAGGCATTGATGCCAATTTATCCTGATTGTCACTACTAAACAAATGAGTAAGCCAATGCCAGAAGCCAGTTTGCTGAGCAGGCTCTGAGGTTTGGAACAAGGTGTACTGCTCTAAGGCACTGCGAGGCTTACATATTTTCCTTAAACTCGCTAATTCCTCATTGAACAGATCCTCAGTTGAGGATGAGTCATTTGCATTCGCTTTGTTGTTAATGCGCTCAATAATATCATCTAATTGCGATGCATATTTCCCTAAACGAGAGTTTTTAATGCTTCTTTTGAGTTGTTCTCTAGCACTTTGTTCATCAGTAAATTGAAGCCCTTGAATCATATCTTTTTTAAATTGCTTAGTGTACGAATTAATTAAAATAGCATATTCAAGCACATACAGTTCTTCTTTAGTGGCTGCTGATTTAATAAGGTTTTCATAATGTTTAGCTCGTGTTTGACCACGGCTGTAATCAAAAAGATAGGATAAGTAGCTCAGGGTTTTATCGCGATGGCCAAGGTAATTTTCAATAGCTTGGGTGCATTTTTGCTGTTGAATGGTTAACTCACTAAAGGCGTGGCGATAAATTTGCTTATCCAAATTAAGGTTATTTTCAATCATGGCCAATTCAATGCGAGCTAAACCTTCCTGGATTTCTTTATTCAAAGGTGTTGCAATATGCTGGAGTACATTAGCACTCAGACCTGAAAGCAAATTAAATAAACGAGGTCGCATATCTGCTTTATCAAAATGAGCTTCCAAATTTTTAATATAAGCCTTCATAATGAGTTCGGCTTTATCTTCGATTTGTTGCTGCAGCCCCAAGTCAAGGACATTTAACTGTACAGATTGCTCAAGTATGTTGGCAACAACATCCCATTTTTCCTGGGTCAGTGCTTCAGAAAGCAAAGCTTCCAGGGTATATTTTCTGAGGAAAAGCGGTAATATTTTGGCAGTGGTCACCGGATTCTGTAAGAAGATTAGCACATTTTCATCCACATTAGTGGGTAAATCATTCGCCTCGCCAAACATGACATTAAAGCGTTCTTCATTTTCTTCTTTAAGCGCGCGTTTTAAAGGCGACATGTAGAGGCTGGTTTTTTGAAATTTCAAATCGGTTTCTGGATTTAAAATGGTTTTTAGAAGTTCTTCTCTTGGATTTTTTAAGCCAATTTTAAATAAAAGTTGATACAGTCTGCCATAGCTTTGCTGATAAGTAATCTCAAAATAAGCGGGTTGATCGTGTTCACCAAAAAGCTGTTGAATTGACTGTCGGATTTCTTCTTCGTCCAAATTAGGGGCTTTAGTAAGTAATAAGTTTGCTATTTTTCCTTGCTTTTGCGCACAGCTGTAGAAATAAAGTGCTTTATAATCCAAGCTTAAATCAATTGGTGATTGGACTAGAGTTTCAATGATTTCATAATGACCTCGGGCAACGACTTGTTCAACTACACTCATTAGTGGTTGCTCGAGGGTGTTGATGCGCTCAGGAGTTAAAAATTTCTCTACTAACTTTTTTTTGTTATTGGCTAGTGCGGCAATCAATAATTCTTCGGCCTGTTTGGGGCTTAGCTCTCGCTCTTCTGGCGTCAAATAAGCAACCACATCAAGCAGATTACTTTGGATTAATCGAGGAAGTAATTCCTGTCTTTGTTTTAACTGAGGATTGATTTGGATGAGCTTAATTACTGCCTCTTCATTTTTGGCCTCAATTAAGTCATCGCATAATTCATTTAATTCTTTTTCAGTCCACTGAACTGTTTGAGCTAATGCACCTGCTAGGTGGAGTAATTTCTGTTTAAAGCAATTTGCAATAAACGTTTTCCCGTTGGGATCTTGAAGTTTAACAGCCAGTGTTTCTGGAGGCAGAAAACGAGCGGCCTGATTTAGTTTTTTTAATTTGGCTAGGTTATCTAATGAATTATTTAAAGCAACATTAAAGAATTGGGGGGCATGTTGTGCATAATGTCTGGCCACAGATACAAGGTTCATTCGCAAACTGCTGTCTATAATCTGTTGTTTTACCTTTTCTGATGCGGCATCAAAAGAATTAAAAATGATTGAGTAATCGTTATTATCATGGCACAAAGCTAATAGTTTGTCGGTATTTTTTCCTACAGGTAGGACATCAAAACCTATGTCGGCAAGGATGTTTAGTTTGGTTAAATGTTCATTTGCCAATGCATCTTCATAAAAATGCTGCAAGGTATCCAGATCAAAGCTAAAGCCGTGCTCTAATATTTTTTCATGCAGCCATTTGCTCATTTTGCTATTGCTATCCATAATGGCAATCATTAATGCGCTTTGTAGTGGCTCTTCTGAAAAATTAGCGGGTGCTGCACTAATAAGTTTTTCTTTATTCAGAAAGACCAAAATACCTAGAAGGGATACAGAACCGATGGTAGCACCTAGATCGAGTTCTTTAACCTGACTTTTTGTAATCCGTTCCCATAAATCGTGTTGCTTGCTTTGTATTGCCCAGGCGCCAGCGATTAATTTAAAAATAGATTTATCTTTTCTATTCATGCAGCGTGCTAGTAATTGAGCATCCTGAATATCTGGAATAAATCCTTTATCGAGCAGTTTTTTTAAACTGACAACACCAATATGTTCAATTACTTTAGGGGTAAAAGCAGCTCTTAGAAATTCTGGGCTAATCGGAACATTAAGTAATGTATCTAACAATTGTTGTTGATTGGTGATTGACGCATATTGAATATGTTTTACTAACTGCTGAGGGGATAAATCACCTAAAAAGCGCTCGAGTGTAATTGGGTCGTTATGATGCACGAGGGTTAGGAATCGCAGGTGATCAAGATAGGTTTGATGTTCTTGAGCGAGTCCTAAGTGTTCGCAAAGGGTTATAAATTCGCTGAAGTCGGCTATGGTTTTCAGGCATCGCGACTGTTTTGTCACTGGATTAATAAGAAGTTCTTGAAGTCGCTCTTTTAAGAGCACTTGTTCTTCCACATTAGGGTAATGTGTTTGATAATGGGCAATTAGTTTTTTGGCCGTTTCAATATTTCCAACATAAAAATTGAGCCCAATACTTCTGAGTAATGCTTTTTTTATAGAAACTGATTTGGGTTGTTTTAACAAGATTTCAATGACTTCTGGAATTAAATGAGCCTTAGTTAAATCTTCCCAATTAGCCGTATCTTTCTGCGCTAAATAATCTATGCTCCTGATATCGCGTGCCATCGCTGAAAATTCACACGTAGGCTGTTCTGCTTTGCCCATCGGCCTTGATGCTACGAGCGGGTGAAGTTCGGTTGGTGTAGGGTAGGTTGCTGCTGGCATATTGGGATTTGCAAAGGTACGAAGAGTAAGGCCAAATACTTTATCTCTGTATCCAAAGCAATTTTTAAGTTCTTGAATAACTTCTTTTGCTGAGGCAAATTCTTTCGTTTTTTGTTGGTAGTTTGGATCGTAAAGGGAGTATGTTCCATTTTTAAAGGATATTGCAACGGCGTGATTGTGACTACAGATATAATAAGCTCGGTCAGTGCGGGTAATTTGCTCTAAAATCTGCGCCCATTCCTGTTCTTCAGCCACTAAACCAAAGTTAAATTCATTGCTTAAGGGTTTGGTACCCACGTGCAGTATTTTGTCTAAATCACCTTGAATTAATTGGTGGCCACTGTAGTCTTCGGGATTATAGACTTTTTCTATTTGGATGATAAAGTCATCAATTAGCGGATCATCACCAATGCGATAACTGGGAGGAAGGTTTGCTAAACGCTCGATAATGGCAAAAAATTGGTGAGTTTTGTTCTCTACGCTGTATTTCACATACAAACCCGCTAAGCCCGCACAAACACCTAAACGATTTAAGGCAAATTCAGTATTTTCTTTCTGTTGCAGACACAGGTTGACTGCATTAATAATTCTAATTTGACTTGGCATAGAGCCCCTGATAATTGCAATCTTATTGGTGAAATTATAACCAATTTGTATTTGAAGCACAATCTACTTTAAATAAATTATGAGTGTTTTGTGTACAGTTTGGGACTCTTGCAATTTTATTGCTACTCCAATAGTCTGTATTAGAATTATTACTCAAAAGGAGTTGTTTATGCCAAAAGAAGCAACAAGTACAGAAAAAGTAGCTCATACCGCAATCGTAGTAGGTTTATTCAATTTAATTTCAATTCCAGCTTTTTTTGCTGATTCGCGTTTGGGGGCTGGTTTATTGGTATTGATAACAGGAACAACGTTTTATCAGTTTAACAAAATAGGCGAACCAACGAGGCCAATCGGGAATATGGTTAATAAAATGAATAATTTTTTTGCGCCATACACGGGAGACCCAAGTACAGACCTAGAGAACACAGCTCGTAATATAATTAATGGTGGTGACTCTGTATATCAACAGCTTTTTTCTCAGAACAGGCCATAGAAACAGACTGTAACTTATTAGCTCAGCGTAATACGGGATCACTGCTGAATTGACGTATTGATCCCGAATTACCCTCTATCCAATCTTAGGATACTTGATGAACCTTCACGACCATTCCCAAATGATCATTATCTAAATAATAAACTGTATCACCTTTTAAACGTTGTTTTTGGCTTATGCTCATTGATGCTTGTGGATTACCAGGAGGAGATACCTGAATATTCGCATCGAAATTATAATAAGCACTTTGGGTGATGCGCAGCGTGCCTTGCATTTGCCATCCATTATGTTCAACCAAAGGCAGGGCAACAGAGCTTTGGTTATTCGCAGGTTGCCTCCATGAATAATGTCCTAGAACTGGGTGGGGCGAGCGGCGGCTTAGTAAGTAATATTGATCTTTTAAGCTGGAGTAGGAGTTAGACAGCAAGCAATAAGGCTTCTGGGTTTTTTCCGAACTGGATCTTAAGGAAATAGCATTCGTGTAGGCCATGGGAATTAAGGGAGAATCTAATCCTGGTCCCGAATTTTGTGTCGTTGAAGGGTTTTGCGCAAAGACAATGAGGTCAATTTGATAATTTGGTTTTGCGAAACTAAGACAAGAATACAGTACTGTTATTGTAATGATAAGTAGTCGTTGCATGATTTAAATTCTTTGGTTTTTCAGCATTATATACTTAAGAAATACCAAAACGCTATTAGGCTTTATGCTTATATGAATTAACTATTTATCTGTATGTGTTTTGTTAGTTTTTCGGACCTTTGACGCGGGTGTAGGAGTCTAGGAATGTGGCAAGATCGTTAGATACCGCGGTCACGTCGCGGTAATTCGACCATTTAAACCACACAATACCAAGCTTCGAGCAGTGCTGTTAATACCTGTTCAAGGCCGTACTTTTTATTCCACTACAATTGGAGGAAACTTATCCGCATAATTAATTGGCTTTTTGCCAAGAGCAATCACGGCACGCATAGCAGTTTTTATAAACGCATCGGTTAAATTGTTACGGGCTTGAGTTGCCGTTGGACGACCTTCGTCACAATGCTCCCGTATGGAGCCATTCAATGGAAGTTGCCCTAACAAGCTGCATTGATGGGTTGCAGACAAAGCCTCTGCACCACCAGCACCAAAAATCGCTTCCTGATGACCACATTCGCTGCAAATATGGGTGGACATATTTTCCACAATACCGAGTACATCGATTCCTGTTTTAGAAAACATGTTTATTGCTTTTTGTGCATCTAGGGTAGCAACGTTTTGTGGGGTCGTCACTACAATTGCTGCAGTCAGTGGGATTTTTTGCACTAAAGTCAGCTGAATGTCGCCGGTTCCGGGAGGTAAATCAATAAATAAATAATCCAGTTCATCCCAAAGAGTAATGTCCAGCATTTGAATTAATGATTTAGCAAGCATAGGACCACGCCAAATTAATGCGTGTTCATCCTTCGTTAAATAACCAATAGACATCGCTTGGACTCCATGGGCTTTAACGGGTAAATAGAAATCACCTTGCAGCTGCACTGGCTCCGTTTTCCCCAGCATAAGTGGCATACTTGGGCCATAAATATCAGCATCAAGAATACCTACACGCGCGCCTGTACGGGCTAATGCAGTGGCTAAATTAACAGTTACGGTTGATTTACCGACCCCACCTTTACCTGAGGCGACAGCGATGGTGTTTTTAACACCCCGTAATCCTTTACCCGCTAATTGAGTACGATGCGGCTTAATCAATTGCTCAATGGTAATTGAGATCTCATAATTGGGAAACTGGGTTTGTAATGCAGAAAGCATGAGCGGTTTATAATTTGCTTCGAGCAAGAGCGCGGGGAAGCCGGCGACTAGATCGATAAATAATTTATCTTCCCTAGCTTCGACCTTACACTGTAAATTCATCTCTTTGCTAGTACACTCCAAAAAGGGATCTTTTAGGGTATTTAATATGCTTAGTACCGTGCTTTCAACAGTCATTACGAACCTTTATTGCAAAAGGTGAATAATAGCTCAGGGCTTTGTTGATAACAAGGCAAAATCAAGGCTTCCTGCCAGAGTGATCTTGATTACACGGTGCAGGCTATTGGCTATGAGCCGGTTCGTATTGCCATTTGACCCAGTGATTTGTGGGGAGGTAATAAATTCCACAGTAAATGGGCAGATGCGTACGCTCCGATAGATAAACACCATACTCATTTAGCTGGGCTTGATGTTTAACTAAGCTATGTTTATCTTCTTTCCCTGTTTTAAAATCGATAATCCATAGTTTACCATCGTCTTCAAAGGTTCGGTCAATGATGCGGGTAATGGGACGATTTTGAGGAGCCACTAGCAATTCATATTCATTCTGTTCTTTAGCATGGGAGGTAATAATCCAGGAACCAATTTGATCCTGAGTAAGGCGAGTTATTTGCTCTTGAAGTATCTGCATTGCATCGTTTTGCATGCCTTCATCAAACCCCAATTTTTTGAATTCATAACGGGCTAAATTCCAGGGGACATCATCTAATGATTCTGGATGATTATCACAGATCCATTGTAAGAGTTGATGGGTAACAATTCCGGTTAAGCGGGGAATATTCGATACTAAAGTGGAGGGCGCATTCCGCGAGAATGGCTCATCATTTTCGGATTGCTGGTTTTGGTAATGATGCAAGGGAAGCTGTACTAATTTGGGTAAGGGGCGTTCGAGTTCTTCCATGTTGCCAGTGGATTCATCATCAGCAAAACTCTGATTTTTTAATAAACTACGAAATGAGCTTTTTGACGATTTTTCACTATTATCCATTAGGTATAAACGTGATTTTGCTCGTGTTACGGCAACATAAAGCAAGCGTTGTATTTCATAGCTTCCTTTGACTTCATCCAATTGCCCGAGATAATCATAAACTGGGCAACGATCAAGATGGGCTGCCTGTATGGGAGACATGAGTAACAAATTATCCTGGTCTTGGGTGGGTAAATTGAGCCACCTTAACATCGGTGAATCACCGCGATTGGCTTGGGAACCTAGGCTGGGTAAAAACACGGTATCAAATTCTAAGCCTTTCGATTTATGAATAGTCATCACGTGTAATGTGGAGGGGGTTACTTGTTGGGAATATAGCTTATTAAATTCTTGCATGAATTCTTTCATATTTGATAAGCGTCCATCGAGCTCGTAGCGATCAAGCAGGGACCAGAATTGCTCCAGATCATTCAGTTGTGCTTGATTCAGTACCTTATCAACATGCAAGGCATTAAGGGTGTTAATTACCCAAGTTGATAGTTTGATTTCATAGCGATGCGACAATGCCTGTTGCATCACGCGAATAAAAAACTGAGCTCTAATTAATCCATCTTCACTTAAGCCAGCAATTTTATGTAACTGCAATAAAGCACCATAAATGGATTTCTTTTTATTATATTGGGCAATAGTATGTACGTCTGACAAGGACATACCACAGTAAGGACTACGCAGCATGGACAACCAAGTAAGACGATTTGCCGGTGATAATAAAGCTTGAGTTAATGACCAAACATCGCGTAAATGGGGCAGGTTTGCCAATAAGGTAATGTCTGTGCCTTGGTAGGGGATTTGGTATTGTCGTAATAAGCGAATAATTTCAGCAAGTTGGCTGCGCGAGCGTACTAAAATGGCGATGCTTTGCTCTGGATTTATTTGCTGTTCTGTTTGAATAAGCTGCATCATTTTTTCTGCTTCTTGTTCACGACCTTGGAATTGCCATGCATGAACAGCGCTGTGTTCATCATTCTGAATCACGTTAACGCTGGGGTGAAAAGATACGGCACCCGATTCAATATCCACTTGTTTTGGGAATATTTGTGCGAATTGTTTATTGACCCAACTGACAATCGTTTCTGTGGAGCGAAAATTACAACTAAGTTCTAAAGGGGTAAGTTGTACAGGACCAATTCCATGTTCTTTTGCACGGAAAAATAAACCTACTTCCGCCTGTCTAAAACGATAAATTGATTGCATGGGATCGCCAACCAGAAATAGTGTTTTCCCATCCCCGGATTGCCAACCATGGACTAATTTATTGAGTAGTTCAAATTGCGTGATGGAGGTATCCTGAAACTCATCAACCAATAGATGATGAATGGCGTTATCCAAATACAAGGCTAAGTCAGTAGGATTATCTGACTCCCCCAGAGCGATCAGTGCCTGTTGCGAAATCGCCGTAAAATCGACTTCATTATGCTCACTAAAGAGCAGATACAAATGGCCAACAAGCAGTGGTAGCAGTATAAATAAGGCTTGTAATACTTCCCATTGTTCTAGATCGTATTCAGGCTTAGGCAAATTACTGACTTGGATTAAGGTCTCAATAAAGTCTGGATAGTCACCCAGTTGCGTTAAGAGTTCTTTGCTGGCATTTTTAAGTTGTTTGTATTCAGCAGCAGGGCACGAGCTACTTAACAGCCCTACATGATGGTCAAAACTTTTACGTAAATTCAAATCGCCGGTTAATAAGGTTTTACTTAAGGCGGTTGCAATTTTCTGGTTTGTGTGTTGAAAGCTATGCCAATCTTGCAGCAAATAGCGAGGAGAGTCTGGATTATTTTCAATGCATGCGAGTTCGCGTACCCGTTGCACCAATTCATCGGCTAACTGAAAGGGAAGACTTTCTTTAAACCGAGCTAATTCATGTTCTTCGATTAAAGTTAATGCTTGTTCAAAAATAGCTTTATCCTGAGTCCTTGCCTGAAAGAGGGGATAGAGCCATTGATCGCGTTGAGCGAGTAACTCTTTAAATAAATCCAACAAAAGTTCTTGGCGATTATCTACATGTAATAGGAGGGTTTTTATTGCATGTTGATATTCTGGATTCGCTAAAGCAAATTGAATACAGGCTCTGCCCGCGTTTAAATAATGGCTTTCTGCTTTATCAGTAATTTGCGAGTAAGCAATTTGTTTTTCCAGTAATGGAATTGCCTGATTAATGCTTTGGCACAACGAGTCTATGGTGACAATTTTTAGACGACTAGGCTGGTTGAGCAAATCCCATTGATATTGGCTATTGCGCTGGAGCGCACTCTGAGCAAATTCAAGCGTCATTTGCTGATGTGCACTTTTTGCTTCGATATTTTGTGCAGCTTGTTGCAAGGCTAGAAGAATACGCTCGCGCATTTCACTCGCAGCTTTACGAGTGAAGGTAAGGGCGATAATTTGTTCTGGTGCTGTGACCGTACTTAACAAACGTAGATAACGCTGTGTCAAGATTTCTGTTTTTCCAGAGCCGGCGGGAGCTTGTACGATGAATGATTGAGTTGGATTAGTCGCTTGACTTCTTTGATGGCTATCAACAAGCATGATGGGGGTAAAACTCCTAACAAAGGGTATGGGTCATCTTGAGAAAATTGTATCATGAATAGCTAAATCCTCTTATTTTTTCTATCTCCCTGGTATGTCGGGATTTAGGTCAATCAGAGGATTTCAGCACGGTGTACATCCGTTTATAATTCACAAGGGAACTACTACTCCAGGACAATTTCCTGAGCCGGTGGACGTAAATTATAATGTGAACTCATACAGCGCCCATAAGCGCCTGTATTTGCAATTAATAAGATATCACCTTCTTGGGTGACCGGTAATAATCGGTCATAACCTAGGGTATCTCCGGATTCACAGATAGGACCCACGATGTGAGAAAAACCTGCTTTTTCTTCGTATAGACGGCTTAAGTTGACGATTTCATGATAAGCACCATACAAGGAGGGTCTAATCAATGAATTCATTCCGGTTTCAATACCGACAAAGCGAACTTTTCCTTTTTCTTTGCACTGGGTAACTTTGGCTAAAATAACACCGCTTTCTGCTACAAAAAAACGTCCGGGTTCTAGCCACAGCTCTAGGTGCGGATAGCGTGATTTCACTGCCATAAGCAAGGCATCTAAATTGGCGAAATCTAAGGGCTGTTGTCCAGGTTTTTCAACAATACCTAAGCCACCACCTAGATTAATCACTTTAACCTCAGGGAACTGGTGGGCTAATGACGCTAACATCGATGCTGTTTGCTGCCACAGTTCAGGAGTAAGGATGCCGCTACCTGAATGCGCGTGTAAGCCAATTACGTGAATATTATGCTTCTTGGTTAATGCCACCACATGCGCAATATCATTTTGAGTAATACCAAATTTGGATTCATTACCTGCGGTAGATACATGTTTATGGTGACCTGCTCCAGTACCTGGGTCGATACGAATAATTACGTCTTTATTTTTAAATAATGATGCCCAGTTTTCTAATGGATAGAGGCTGTCGATGGTGATATAGCAACCGATCTTCAGTGCATAGTCATATTCAGACTTCGGTGCAAAGTTTGGTGTAAATAAAATACGTTTGCGATCGATTCCTGGGAACAATTCTAATACTCTATCCAATTCTTGAATCGAAACGCATTCAAAGCCAACTCCTTCTTTTTCTAAGGTTTGTAAAATAGAAGGATAGGGGTTTGCTTTGATGGCATAAAATACGGTGTCAATAGACTTTAATGCTAATAATTGTTGCGCACGCTCTGCTTGCGTTGGAGTATGATAGACATAACAAGGAGAATGCTGTATTGCAGTGGTCAGTAGACGATCGCGCTCTTTTTCCCACCACGGTACGAATCGTACTGAGGGGGCTCCAAACTCTTCATGCCAGCTTTTAGAGTAATAGAAAATTTGCGGATTATTTTCTATTAATAAATGATGCAGTTTTTGGCACAATAAATTTGCCTGAGACTCATCAACCACAAAAGTTAAGTTTAAGTCATTAGAGGCCAGTGACATTAAGTACACTTGCTTGGAATCAAAGACTTCTAAAGCAGGGCCCAGTTGTGGCAATACGGTTCTAATATGGTGTCCTACTAAGCTAACTGCACTACATGGCTCAATAAGTTTTGCACGACCAAATTGGTTGAGTTCATCCAATAGGGCATTGATTGCCGCTCGATCATGTATTTTCGTATTAATATCCAGCGATAAGGTCACATTGAATTCGGATGAAGACAATAAATCTACAGAAAAACCGTGATGCTTAAATGCGGAAAACACATCCGACAAGAAACCTACTTGTTGCCACATATGTAAGGTATCTATAGAAATAAGCAGAATGCTGTTTTTAATTTGAATTGATTTAATAAATGGGGCTGACTCATCAATATCTTTAGTGATCAACGTACCTGAGTGCTCAGGTAATTGAGTGTACTTCACTGACATGGGAATATTGGCTCGACGCACCGGGGGTATGCAGTTGGGATGCAATACTTTTGCCCCCATCGACGCAATCTCTTGAGCCTCATCATAATTTAATTTTTTTAATAGACGTGCATGGGGCAATTGATGAGGATTGGCCGTGTAAATACCGGGGACATCAGTCCATATTTCACAGGCTGCAGCTTGTAATTTGCCGGCAAGCAAGGCTGCGGAAGTATCTGAACCCCCACGGCCTAATAACACAGTTTCGCCTTCAGGATTTGCTGCAAAGAAACCTTGAGTGATAATTGCTTCTGCACCACTGGAAATGAATTTCTCTACTAATTTGGGATCATGTTCGCTGTCGCATCGTGCGGAAAGATAATTTGCTGATTGACCATCAGGGAAAGGAGTACTAGTTAATAATTCACGAGCATCATACCATTTGCAATAAATTCCCTGGCGTTCTAAAAATAGATGCCCCAAACGAGTCATCATTAATTCGCCCATACTTAATATTTGCGCATGAGTTTTTGCGGGGGCTTGCTTCAATAAGGCAATCCCGGTCAGCCATTGTTCTAATTGATGTAAGTCATCGTGAATCACCTCAGGATTAACTTCCAGGGCTTCAGCAAGATTAAGATGACTATTACGAATATCCAGCAAAATACTTTGATGCTCATTAATAAGAGCGGCATCAATTGCCTTTTCAAGTTTATTGGAGATTTGCGTTAACGCAGAACAAACGATAACTGGCTGTACCCCAGTGCTTAAGTGTTTTTTCGTAATTGAAGCTATATTGTTCCAAGTACTTCGCGTTGAAACACTAGTCCCACCAAATTTTGTTACGATCTGCTGCATGGTCTATTTCCGCACTAAATTAGTACACCTTAGCATGGACTTTAGTAGGGATACAAGATTCTTTAGACAAATTATCATTATGCCTTAAATCGGCGATTCTTTTGCACAAATATCAAGTTGAAAATTATTCTGCGTACTAACTGAAATTGCTGTCTTTTGATGAAATTTGCCAGGTGATTGTTCATTAATTGCCTAGCGTGAATCCAATTGGCCCACCATGGATTAATATTTTTTACTTATTGAAAGCAAAAAGAAAAAAATGTTTTTAAAGATTTGAAAACAAGGTACACTCTTTTCATCGAACGGATTTTATTCAACTGTTGATGTACTGATTATTAAAGGAGTGTATAGGAGTGATGAATATGCATAAGCCCTTAAGAACGCTGGTTAATGCCGCAGTTCTTGGTGTTTTAACGACTGGCGCAGCTCATGCAGCTGGTTTTGCTTTGTATGGTGAAAGTGCTGGTTACACAGCGGGTAACTACGCTGCTGGTGCTGCAGCAGAAGCTGCTGATGCGTCAACTGGTTGGTACAACCCAGCTGGTTTGGCTCTTCTTCATGAAAAACAAACGGTCTTCGGGGGAGTAGGTATATTCCCTACTATCCAAATGGATGGCTCGAGTACTTTTAATACAGCAGGATTGCCTCCTTATCGTCAGTACTATCGCGGGTTAGCTGGTGACTATAATGGTTTTGTTCCATCTTCTCATTTTGCGTTACCAGTGGGTGAGCGTACTACACTTGGTTTAAGTGTTACTGCTCCTTATGGTTTGGCTACGGATTGGAAACCTTCTTCCCCAGTACGTTATTCAGCCACTTTTACTGAGCTGTTGACTGCAAATATTTCTCCTGAAATTGGTACACAAATATCCGAGCATTTTGCCATTGGTGCGGGTATGGATTTCCAATGGTCACGTGTTAAGTTCAACCAAATGGTTGGTGCGCCAGCTTTATTTGATTTTCTTGGTGAAGACCCGTCTCTGGTTGACTCATCAAGTAAAAATAAAGGCGCTTCATGGGGCTTAGGTTTTCATGCAGGTATTTTAGCCATGTTTAATGACAACCATACGCGTATTGGGGTGAATTACCAATCTCGAGTAAGACATGTGTTCAACGGACATAGCTTCTTCAAAGGTCGTTTGGCGAATGACTTTGATTTAGTTTCACCAGAGGTTCCTGCTTCTAACGTTTGGAAAAACTATGATCTCTTTAGTAATTCGATTGCATTTCCAGATGTAGTAACTCTAAGTGGTTATCAGGATGTTAATGAAAAATTGGCTTTATTAGGTTCTGTTGTTTACACTGCCTGGGGCACATTCAAAGACATTCAATTGAATAATGTTCCTGTTCCTAACATTAGCGAAGATCCTCCATTTCCTGTGAGCAGAGCAAATGCTATTAGCTCTGTGGCAGAAAACTTTACTGATGCATGGCGTGTAGCAATTGGCGCGAACTATCGTTTTAATGACCGCGTAATGCTTCGTGTTGGTGGTGGTTATGATCAGAGCCCAACTAACAACAGAGATAGAAACATTCGTTTGCCAGACGTTGATCGTTGGGCTGTTGCTGTTGGTGGTCATTATCAAATGAAACCAAATCTTGGATTTGATCTTGGCTATACTCACCTGTTCCCAGGTAGCAGACCAAGTATTCATTCTTATCAACAATTGTCTTCAAGCTCTTCTTATAGCGTTGATTCTAACAATGGTAAGTTCGCTGCTGATCTAGTGGGGGGACAAGTTGTTTGGGTTCTTGATAAAGTAGAAACAGCGCCAATGAAATAATTCTTGAAATTTTCAAAAGCTGAAAAGCCACGCATGCGTGGCTTTTTTTATTGCTTAAATAGAATTGTTTTCACGTTACAGGAGCACTGCTTATGATATTTTTTAATAACAAATGAACGCACTGTTGCGCAGAGTAATAAGGAGAATTGATGCTTGAATGAAGTAAGTCTACGACGGTATAACGTGTCAGAATATTCCCAACACGTTATAGGAATATCTTAGTTTTTGCTGATAGTGGACTCGCCAGGACCATTTACGGTTACTGTGTATCCATTTCCAGTGAGTTGCTTGGGATAAATTTCCCCAGTATTCACTTCCATTTCTACCGTGCCAACCACGATAGGATTTGCAGTGTTAGTAGCCATTTTAATCACAGCAGGACATCTGCCATTAGTAGTGTGACCATGACATGCTAACTTCACCAAATTCCAATAAACTTTGCGAGATGAATGAGGAGCTGTTGGGTAAATAGATGGGGCGCCTGCAACAAAAGCATTAGATTCTTCGTTAGTATTATTGTGAGTTATTAAATAAGCCGGAGCAGCGAAAGAAGTGATCGCGCTTAAACTCAACGCTACTGCTGAAAGACTTTTAGCAATTAAATTCATTATTTCTCCATTGTAATTATAAGCAATTGGCCCGCGCCAATTTAATTGTAATTTCATACAACGCGTACCGATTATATCTTAAAACCGGTGAGTATTATATATAATTCACGAAGTTTTGTCCAAAAAACGGGCAGCATCTTTGGCGAAATAGGTAATTATAAAATCAGCTCCCGAACGTTTAATCGCAATTAAGCTTTCCATCATGGCCTGTTCTTCATTAATGAGTTGATGTTGCGCTGCAATTTTAATCATGGAATATTCACCACTCACTTGATACGCGCAAAGAGGAACCTCAGGGAAGTTCTGTTTCAGTTTGGCTATCACATCAAGGTAGTATCCGGCAGGTTTAACCATAATCATGTCTGCGCCTTCATCCAGATCCAGTGCTGTTTCACGAATGGCCTCATTGCCATTAGCGGGATCCATCTGATAGGACTTTCTATCGCCAAATTGAGGGGCTCCTTGGGCTGCTTCTCTAAAGGGACCATAGAGACACGAACAGTATTTTGCACTGTAACTTAGAATTGGAATATTTTTATATCCTTCAGAATCCAGAGCTTCACGAATGGCACTAACCATACCGTCAGTCATACCACTAGGAGCGACCCAATCAGCACCGGCCTTAGCATGGCTAATTGCTTGTTTAGCAAGTAGCTCTAAGGTTTTATCATTATCAATACGCTCTTCGGAAACCACTCCGCAATGGCCGTGATCGGTGTATTCACAAAAACATAAATCAGAAATAATTAAAATGTCTTTACTCACCGCACGTATTTTTCTTATGGCTTGTTGAATAATACCTTCATCGTTAAATGATTCACTTCCACACGCATCTTTGTGCTTTGGAATACCAAAAAGTAATACGGCTTGAATACCTAATGCACTTAGAGTTTCAATTTCTTTGGGGAGGGCATCAAGACTTAATTGATATTGCCCAGGCATCGCATTGATTGCTTTAGGAGCAGTTAGTTCTTCACTGATAAATAAGGGCATAATCAATTGTTGAGCATGCAGCCGTGTTTCTCGAACTAGGGCACGCGTTGCCGGATTGTTTCTTAAACGCGTTAAGCGCAGAGGGATATTGTAATTGGTCATAAGTATTGCCTCTTTAAGGGTGTGCATCATTTGGTATTCTTGAGTTTTTTCTTGTGTGAAGTATATAAAAAATCAATAGCACTACTCGTATCACTGGTACTAATTTGGATACTAAAAAACTTATTCAGCATGTATTTTAACGTTAACATATTGGTATCAGTTTGTGATAGGCCGATGTTATAGCTCAAATAAAGCCGTTTGGAAAGGGATTTACCCACCACAAAAGCGGTTGAATCATTTACTGTATTTGTTAATTGATTGTAATTAGTGTTGGTTTGTACGTTAAAATCTAAACCTGAAGTTTGCTTCAATTGTTCTAACAGTTGGCTACTATTCGTACCGCCAACATTCATCGAGGATAGAGCAGTTAATAGCAACTGCGCCCCTGCTTTATTTGCTTGACTGGCTGGACGTCCAAGTACCAGCATTGAAAGAATATCTGCTTGAGAAAAAATGGCAGGTTCTGAATAAAGCTGTATCTGGGGTTTCATTAATCTCCCGGTTACCTCTACACCCAGTGTAATGGTGTCGCCAAAACCAGCATTTTGTAAATTCGAACTATTAAAATCAAAAAGCTGCGATGCATTAGTATAAGTGGAGGTATTATTAATTTTTTTTGCTGCGCGCAGGCTGATACCAGGATTATCAATGGGACCACCGGTAAAGATTAATTCGCCTTGTTTAATGGTTAAGTCTTGTCCGTAGGCTTTATAAGTACCATCGCGAACAGACAATTCACCATAAGCATTGATTGCGCCCTGGGGTTGTTGCTTTAGGTTTAAAGCGCCATCAAGATGGCCTTTTAATCCTTTAACATTTAATGCAACATTTTCTCCAAGCTTAACTAAAACATCCATGCTAGTACCCGCAATGGAGGAGGGCGATTCTGGTTTTTGTTGCTTATAGACAACCTCATCAGGTAAGGACACACTATTACTAAATGTTTGAAGATTTATTTGTGCATTAGGAATGAGTACTGAGCCCGAAATCACACGTGTAGTAGGCGTTGCCTGGAGTTTTAGCTGTGGGGAAATGGTGATCTCGAGCTCATTGGTTTTCATCAAGGGAAAATCATTGCCTTCAAGGTTTAATTCTGCAACATAGGCAGTATCAAGAGTTCCTTTACCTTTAAGTATTAAGCGATGTCCCGCGGAGATGATAGAACCATTGGCATCCCAGGCTTTTTTCTTGCTACGAACGTCCAGATCGACTGAATCTAAACTTAACTTTAGCTTGGGAATAAAGAGGCTTGTCTTAAACAGGAGTAATTGACTGTCTATTTGTGGTTTCCCAATGCTACCCGTTGCTTTAAGCGAGGCGACCACTTGTCCTTTTAGCTTGTCTATTTCAGGACTTATATTGTGTAAAAAATCCAAACTGTTAATTTCTAGGCGAACCTCACTATTCAGTTTTTGTTTCGCGCTGAATCCTTTTTCAAGTGAGAACTGAGGTAATTGAAATGCTAGTTTTAAATTCTTATTCGGGTCAATCATAAAGCTGCCTGATCCAGACAGTTTTTGTGGGGATAGAGCGACATTGAGCTTGCCGCCTTTAAATTCCAATGCGGGAATCGTCGTATTATCGGGAACTTGGTAGGTACCCGGGGAGAGGGTGAATACTAAACCTCCCTTATTCTTTGCAGTTGTTTTCCCATCTAATGAGAGCTTGGCATGCAAACCAGTATGTTTAATAGACGTGTTAGCGGTAGGTGACAGATTAGCACTAAAAGTCCACTGCCATGGCATAGCCCCTAATAGCCGGGCATTCATTTGCCAATGCTCCTCCGCAGAAGGATTGATTTGGGTAGTTAATTCAACGCTTAGATCGGGGAGCGTTGCTGTGGCGGTAAGCTTACCATGAGGGCTAGTGAATTTTTGCTCTGAACTTAGTGATCCTTTCAATGCATCCCATTGCAGGGTTAGCTGATGATTTTTAAATGAGGGGCCAGGATGCCATTGCACGTGGATATTATTTATTTTTATGTGGGTATTTTGATGCTTATACTCCAGGAAACCTAAGGTAAAATCACCGAGCAGAGTTCCTTTAATTTGTTGGATTTTTAGCGTGCCAGGAATATAGACTCGCCCCAAATCGATTAAGGTCTCTAACCCGGGGGTTGTAGATATTAAAGAAACTACAATTCCTGCTAGTAAAATAAAAAACAGCATCAAAAAATATAACGTTTTTACGAGAAAGCGAATCATAAATCGGGCCCCATACTAATAACTAACCGTGGACTGTGGTGGGTACGTTGCCAATGATTATTAATTTCTTGTGCTACTCCCACTTTAATCGGACCAATAGGAGAGACCCACATTAATCCTCCTCCTACATCCTGTTGGAAGGCCGCCGGAGTTGGGTTATACACATCGCCGACATCATAGAAGGCGATTAGGTACCAATTCTTTTTCGTCTCTTTTTGAATCTCAAAGCCGGCATAAGTTAATATCCTTCCAGGTCCTATGGAGTTAAAACTATAAGCTTTTAAGTTATCCATGCCCCCTAATAATAGGGCGAGGGAGAGTGGCTGCTGTATAATATTATCAATGGCAGTAAAGCCTTGTATTACATGTCCATACAAACGCAACCGCCAGGGCTCAATTCTTAAAGCCGCTTTAGCATCCACCGAAAATTGGGCAAGATTAATGGTTGATAAGGTTGCTGTACTTGCCCCTAAACCATTAATGGTAATGTTATAACCTGAGGGAGAAAACAAGATATTCTGGGTTTTAATAAAGGATAAAGTGGCTTTAGGATAGAGCAAAAATTGTTTTGTATTTTCTTCAGCATTGTAATGAAATCCTTCATATAGAGCATTTACCGAAAGGATTCGTTTATAGCGTGTCAGATGATGTTGTTGTGCTAAAGACAGTAACCAGGCATTACTATAACCCGCACTGTAATTTAAATTGGAGTAATTTCCAGTAATGCTGT
This sequence comes from Legionella lytica, assembly GCF_044626755.1. GTDB lineage: Bacteria > Pseudomonadota > Gammaproteobacteria > Legionellales > Legionellaceae > Legionella > Legionella lytica_A. The sequence goes on from NZ_JBGORX010000001.1 coordinate 425,754, forward strand.
ATTGATCGGTAACTGGGTTGAACCCTGGAATAACGTATTGGCCTTGTAATGCACTTTGTACAAAAGAACCTTGTGCTAATGCATTAAATTTATGTCCATTACGATTTACAGGAATGACATGCAGGGCCGCACGACCACGTATCCCGGTGTCCGTTCCATAACCAGCACCTAAGGTGTATGAATATTTGGGTACAGGCTCAACATGGACCAGCACAGGGACCATTGTATTGTCGCTAATTTGTGGTTTTACGACCACGGAACTAAAGTAGCCACTATTAGTTAAATCATTATTAAGCTGCAGAATCTTATCGCCTGAATAGGCTTGTCCTGGGCGAAAGGGAACAAATCGATGCAGTAATTTAGGATTGATATAGGTAGGATCAAATTGGGCCTGGCCAAAATAATATAAGGGGCCTGTATCAAAGATCAGAGTAATTTCGGCGGTATAGCGTTCCTGATCAATTAAAATTTCATTGGTTTTAAAATTAGCATGCATATAGCCTTGGCTTTCTGCTGCATTAATGAGATTTTGTTTGCTTTGATTGTAGTCTTCTGTAAGCAACGGAGCAGACAGATGTAATGGTATGTTTTTTAAGGCATTTTGCAGCGATGGATTAGGTGCTCCTTCGCCAATGACTTCAATGGTTAAGCGAGAAATCAAAATTTGTGGGCCCGCCTGCACGAACACCACTAGTTTTTTCGCATCGAGCTGGTCTACTGCTACTTGCGCTTTAAAATAACCAAAAGGTTGTACGGCCTTGAGAACTTGCTCACGCAATTCATCCTCAGAAAAAGCGGTTAATGGCTTTAACTGTTGAAGTTCTTGCAAGTGTTTCTCAACATTTGTTTGTACTTTGCCACTGATGCCCGTAATTTTAATCGACAGGGCATCATTGCTTTTAGCAAAAGAGGAGGTGCATACAATGAGAAGTATTAGGCAGAGCGCAACCAGGCTACCTCGCATCCACCGTCTCCATTTGTTTAAACCGGTAAATCAAATCAAGCGCTTCTCTCGCACTTAATTGATCTGGGTCAATGCGTTCTAATTCACGCAGTATCGGGGATTGAGCTGCGACTACAGGTTGAAATTGTTCTACAGTGGGTGTGCTATTTTGCATATGACTTAAATGGGAATGAGCTATTTTAAGTACGGCTGCAGGGATACCGGCTAATTCAGCAACCTCCAGACCATAACTGCGATTGGCTGAGCCGGGTTCTACACGATATAAAAAGATAATACGTCCCGTATCTAATGAAGCTTGTAGATGCACATTGCGGATACAAGGAAATTGTTCGGGTAAATTAGTTAACTCGAAATAATGGGTAGAAAATAAGGTATAGGCTTTAATCGAGGTAGCAAGATACACACAGCTGGCATAGGCTAAGGCCATACCGTCATAGGTACTGGTTCCACGACCAATTTCATCAATTAAAACCAGGCTTTCTTCGGTTGCCTGCCTTAAAATTTGTGCGGTTTCGGTCATTTCAACCATAAAGGTGGAGCGACCAGAGGCTAAGTCATCACTCGCTCCAATCCGGGTAAAAATGCGGTCAATTGGTCCTAGCGTCACTGCTTTTGCTGGTACAAAACTCCCGATATGGGCTAATAGCACAATTAATGCAGTTTGTCGCATGTAGGTGGATTTTCCACCCATGTTCGGTCCGGTGATTAATAAAATATTTTGTGAAGGGTTTAGTTGTAGATCATTGGCAATGAACCGCTCTTGCAGTAAATTTTCAATCACTGGGTGACGGCCTTCCTCAATAGATATTTGTGATTGAGCCACTAGTTTTGGACAACACCAATTTAAGCTTTGAGCGCGTTCAGCCAGAGTAATCAATACATCCAATTGCGCGAGGGCTCGAGCAAGTTGGGTGAGCTCGCTGATGCTGCGTTGGATTTCTGCCAATAAATTTTCGTACAACCACTTTTCACGAGCTAAAGCTTTTACTTGAGCGGAAAGAACCTTTTCTTCAAATACTTTGAGTTCGGGAGTAATGTAACGCTCAACATTTTTTAATGTTTGTTTGCGGTGATAATGAACAGGGGCTTTTTCTGATTGAGCTTTTGATAGCTCAATATAATAACCTTGTACATTATTAAAGCCAAATTTCAAGCTGGAAAGGCCTGTACTTTGTCGCTCATCTTGCTCCAGCTTATCTAAGGTTTCGTTGGCACGAGTACTGAGGATTCTTAATTCATCAAGCTCCTCATCAAAGCCCGGGGCAATGACGCCCCCATCACGAATTAATACCGGTGGATTATCAATAATAGCTGTAGCAAGCAGCTGTTGTAATTCAGGTAAAGGCTTGGTGTGCTCTTTCAGTTCTAGTGCAAGCATGCTTTGCAGAGGCATAAGGGCTGCATGGAGCTTCGGGAGCAGGGTTAAAGTATTACTTAAGGCATGTAAATCCCGTGGGCGTGCTGATTTAAGTGCAATACGTGACACAATACGTTCTACATCGCAAACCTGGCGTAGGAATTGATGTAATCCTGCATCAGACTGTTGCTGAATCATTTCGCTAATGGTTTGTTGGCGGGCCTGAATTAAATGATGTTGTTTGAGTGGTCTACTTAACCAGCGTTTTAAAAGCCGACCACCCATAGTACATGCCGTTCTATCCAGTACGGAAATCAGGCTGTTTTCCTGGCTACCTTGTACGTTTTCAAATAATTCCAAGTGCTTTTGTGTGGAGGCATCCAGTTGTAAATAATCCTGGGAGTTTTCCAGGGTAATGGCATTCAGATGGGGCAGGGCCTGTTTCTGAGTGGTTTGCAAATAAGCTAATAAGGCACCTGCTGCAATTAATGCCGTAGGGTAGTCGTGTTCGCCGAAAGCTGCCAGATCAGTGACTTGAAATTGCTCACGCAGGCGATGTTGCGCGCTCTCTCTATTAAAGTCCCAGCCTGGTCTTTGTTTGACCGGAAAGTTTTGGCAGTATTCTTCTAAAGGAGATGCTTCTTGTAAAAGTAACTCCGCAGGTTGTAAACGAGTTAATTCCGCGCTGAGCTGAGTGCTTTCTATGAGTTCGAGCAAATGAAAGCGACCGCTACTTAAATCCACCCAAGCCAGACCGATTTTTTGTTTTTGCTGATGCAAGGCGAGCAGTAAATTATCTTTTTTAGCATCCAGCAGGGCCTCATCAGTGACGGTTCCCGGGGTAATAATACGGGTTACTTGGCGCTCTACCGGTCCTTTACTGGTAGCGGGATCACCGATTTGCTCACATAGGGCAACGGATTCGCCTTTTTTTATGAGTCGTGCCAAGTAGTTTTCTATCGCATGATAGGGTACACCAGCCATAGGGATTGGTTTATCAGCAGATTGGCCACGGTGTGTCAGCGTTAGATCAAGCAAGTGAGCTGCACGTTTTGCATCATCGAAAAATAATTCATAAAAATCGCCCATACGATAAAGTAAGAGCATATCGGGGTATTCGGATTTGATGCGTAAATATTGTTGCATCATGGGCGTGTGTGCAGCAGTCATAGTAATTGGCTAACAATAAAATTGTCCCGATTCTAACAAAAGCACCTCGGGAAGTCAGTATCTCAGGAAATTCCTTAGGATAATGAAACGGATTTTTCCTGTGAATTATCAGGACCTCATGGTTGAACTTAAATTTCTTTGCTAAACTCAAGAGGGAAATATATAAAACTAATAGGGAGAATTAATTATGAATCGTTTGGCTCTAATTGCTGCAACTGGATTTTTGGCATTAGCGTTAACTGCTTGCGGTGAGCACGGCAACAAACAACCACCCGTAGCTACTGACAATGCTCAGCAGCAACAAGGTGCTGCACCTGCTCCTCAGCAACAACCAACTGAAGGTCAAGGTCACTAAGATTTCTTAGCGTTACGCTTTTTACACCTCTCCGACGTGCCACAGATTGTCCGTGGGATGTCGGTGGAGATGTAATTTTAATATCTTCAGGTCAAGGGTAACCCACTTTCTGGTGCTTCATGAATTCTTTAATCCTCCAAATAGCAACCCTGTTACAAAAAAAGCATTGGCAATTAGTCACGGCTGAATCCTGTACGGGCGGGCTCGTTTCTGGATATCTTACCGAAATTCCCGGAAGTTCAATTTGGTTTGAACGTGGTTTTGTCACCTACAGTAATCAAGCCAAAGAAGAAATGCTTGCAGTTCCTAAACACTTGCTTCTTGAGTATGGGGCAGTTAGTGAGCCCGTTGCGGCAGCTATGGCAACTGGGGCAGTACGGCACAGTGCAGGACAGATCGCAGTATCCGTTACTGGCATTGCGGGACCCGACGGTGGAAGTGTGGAGAAGCCAGTAGGTACTGTATGTTTCGGTTGGTTTGCTCAAGGTATGGACAGTGCCAAAACGGTGAGAAGGCAATTTTCAGGTACTCGTCATGAGATTCGTTTGGCTGCCTGCCAAGAGGCTTTAACCGGTGTTCATTCACTCCTAAAAAATATTCCCATCAATCCTGCTTAATTCAGTTTGCTGCTTGTTCTTATCTGTGTGATAATTTTGTCCTTGCATTAACATCTACCTGGAAAAAACTATGGAAGAGAACAAACAAAAAGCTTTAGCCGCCGCTCTCTCGCAAATTGAACGCCAATTTGGTAAGGGCTCAGTGATGCGTATGGGAGACAGCACTGTATCCCGTGATATCGAAGCAGTCTCAACCGGTTCATTAGGTTTGGATATTGCTTTGGGAATAGGGGGTTTACCTAAAGGTCGTATCGTTGAAATTTATGGTCCTGAATCTTCTGGTAAAACCACTCTTACTCTGCAAGTTATTGCTGAGTGCCAAAAAATGGGTGGGACCGCTGCGTTCGTTGACGCAGAACATGCTTTAGATCCAAGCTATGCACAAAAACTTGGGGTTAATGTCGATGAATTATTAGTTTCTCAACCAGATACTGGTGAGCAAGCTTTAGAAATTACCGATATGCTCGTTCGTTCTGCTGCAGTTGATGTGATTATCGTTGACTCGGTTGCTGCATTAACACCTAAAGCAGAAATTGAAGGGGAAATGGGGGATTCTCACGTAGGCTTACAAGCACGTCTTATGTCTCAAGCATTGCGTAAGCTGACTGCGAATATCAAACGTTCAAATACCCTGGTAATTTTCATTAACCAAATTCGTATGAAAATTGGCGTAATGTTTGGTAGCCCTGAAACGACTACAGGTGGTAATGCATTGAAGTTCTATGCTTCTGTGCGTTTAGATATTCGTCGTATTGGTTCAATTAAGAAAGGTGAAGAGATCTTAGGTAGTGAGACTCGCGTTAAAGTAGTTAAGAATAAAGTAGCGCCACCATTTAAGATGACCGAATTTGATATCCTATATAATGAAGGTATTTCTCGTGAAAGCGAAATTATTAATTTGGCCGTTCAATTGAATCTTATTGAAAAAGCTGGCGCATGGTATAGCTACAAACAAGAAAAAATTGGCCAGGGTAAAGAAAATGTTCGCATGTACCTAAAAGACAATCCTCAAATTGCTGTTGAGCTAGAGAAGCAAATTCGTTCTGAATTATTAGAGAAGAAGCAACCTATACGGGCTTCTGCTACAGAAGATGAGCTTGAGGCTATGGATGACTAAAGCATTTGACTGTGCTGTGCGCCTACTCTCTAGGCGCGAGCACGGTGCAATAGAGCTTTATGAGAAAGTAAGGCAGAAGGGATTTAGCTCGAGCGAAGCACAAGAAGCTTTGGATACTTGTCAACAGATGGATTTACAAAATGATCATCGTTTTGTTGAAGTATACAGTCGTTCACGTATTCGTCAGGGCTATGGGCCTTTAAAAATTCGCCAGGAATTAAATAATAAAAGGATCGATAAAGAAATAATTCATGATGTTTTGCAGCAAGAAGAAGGCAATTGGTTGGCTTATGCTTTAGATGTTTGGCACAAAAAAAGTAAAGGCCAGGAGGAAATGTCATTTAACGAGATGCAAAAACAACAACGCTTCTTACTTTATCGTGGATTTAGTATGGATATTATTGCTCAGGTAACAAAGGAGTTGGAACTGTAGCAAGAATTAACTCAATTTGGGGCTTGATGTGTATGGGTTACCTACGTTTACTCTGTTAATCATCCCCCTCTATTTGGTATCGATTTGAATATGAAAAGTTCTGAAATTAGACAAGCATTCACTGATTTTTTTGCACAACGAGGCCATCAGCCGGTAGAATCGAGCTCATTGATTCCCGCTAATGATCCTACTTTATTGTTTACCAATGCCGGTATGGTGCAATTTAAGGATTTATTTTTAGGGCTTGAATCTCGTTCTTACCAACGAGCGGTCACTGCACAACGTTGTGTTCGTGCCGGGGGCAAACATAATGATTTAGAAAATGTTGGTTATACCGCACGTCATCATACTTTTTTTGAAATGCTGGGTAATTTCAGCTTCGGTGATTATTTTAAGCGTGAGGCCATTAAGTTCGCTTGGGAATTTTTGACTGAAGTTTTACGCTTGCCTGAAGAGCGCTTATGGATCACGGTATATAAAGATGACCAAGAAGCAGAGGACATTTGGCTTAAAGAAATGAAGGTTTCTGCAGAACGTTTTTCACGGTGTGGAGAAAAAGATAATTTCTGGTCAATGGGCGATACGGGTCCTTGTGGTCCATGTACGGAAATTTTCTATGACCATGGCGCAGACATTGCTGGAGGCCCTCCAGGAAGCCCTGATGAAGATGGCGATCGCTATATCGAGATTTGGAACTTAGTATTCATGCAGTTTAACCGTGATAAAGACGGTAATTTGCACCCACTACCTAAGCCTTCCGTTGATACCGGTATGGGATTAGAGCGTCTTGCTGCGGTGGTACAAGGTGTACACAGTAACTATGAAATTGATTCCTTCCAATACCTAATTAAGTCCATTGCGAAGCTAGGCCCTATTTCTGATCTCAACCATACTTCCTTAAAAGTTATTGCTGATCACATCCGCTCCTGTGCATTTTTAATTGCTGATGGCATTATCCCGGGCAATGAAGGACGTGGTTATGTATTAAGAAGAATTATTCGCCGTGCAGTACGTCACGGGAATAAACTGGGTTTACCAACCCCATTCTTCTCTAAATTAGTTCAGCCTCTAATTGATGTTATGGGTGATGCTTATCCTGAACTGGTTAGTGCTAAAGCACATGTAGAAAAAATCTTAGCTCAAGAAGAAAATCAGTTTGCGCGTACCTTGGATCAAGGATTGCGTTTATTACAAGAGCAAATGCATTCTTTAGGTGGTCAAGAAATTACTGGGCAAATCGCGTTCAAACTTTATGACACCTATGGTTTTCCCGTTGATTTAACAGCAGACATAGCCAGAGAGCAGGGCTTGTATGTTGATATGGATGGCTTTAATCAATTAATGCAACAGCAAAGAGAACAGTCTCAAGCCGCCAGTCAGTTTACAACGGATTATCATGCGGCCTCCCAACTTGATCACCAATCAGATTTTCATGGCTATGAAAAAGACCGAATGGAAGGACAAGTTGTTGCCTTATTGCAAGACGGAGCAGAGGTTCAGTCTTTAAGCGCTGGTATGAAAGGTGTGGTTGTACTTGACCATACACCTTTTTATGCTGAAAGTGGTGGCCAGGTAGGTGACCGTGGTCTTCTACTTGCAAATCAATTACGTTTTCGGGTGGATGATACGCAAAAGAATGGCCCAGCCATTGTACATTATGGTGAAGTTATTGAAGGTTCCATTTTTGTGGACCAATTGGTTGATGCACAAATTGATGTAGCGCGTCGTGAAGCCATTCGTTTAAATCATACTGCAACACACTTAGTTCATGCTGCATTAAAAACTATTGTGGGGCCCCAAGTGCAACAAAAGGGTTCTCTAGTTGATGCAGAGCGCGCACGTTTTGACTTTTCTCATTTTGAGGCTGTAACTACAGATCAAATACAACAGATTGAAATTCTGGTTAATGAGCAGATTCGTGCCAATAACGAAGTGGTCACTCGGATTATGGACATCGAAACCGCTAAAAAGAGTGGTGCGGTTGCTTTATTTGGCGAGAAATATGCTGATGATGTACGTGTATTGGCTATGGGCGAGTTTTCTAAAGAGCTGTGTGGCGGTACACACGCACGACGCACGGGCGATATTGGCCTATTTAAGATTGTTGCAGAATATGGCATTGCTAGTGGAGTACGCCGTATTGAGCTAGTTACTGGCAGCCATGCTTTAGCTTGGGTTAATCAGCAACAAGATTTACTGGTTGAACTTGCTTCCTTATTGAAAACGAATGTGGCGACCTTGGTGGAAAAAGTTTCTCAATTGGTTCTTGATGGCAAGGCGCTTGAAAAGGAAGTAGCTAAGCTGCAAAGTGAGAAAGCTCAGAAATCAGGAGCTGATCTTGCCAGTGAAGTTGAAGACATCAATGGGGTACATTTATTGGTGAAACAACTGGAAGGAGCTGATAGCCAAGCTCTACGCGCTACTTTAGATCAATTAAAATCCAGATTGGATTCAGCGGTTATTGTGCTCTTTGTTATTGATCAAGATAAAATGAATGTGATTGCAGGTGTAAGCAAAAATATTCTAGGGAAAGTTCCTGCAGCTGCAGCTTTAGTACGCCATCTTTGTGGCAAAGGCGGTGGTCGTGATGACATGGCTCAAGGCGGGGGCGTTGTTCCTGCTGATTTAGAGGCGAAAATTAATGAAATCAAGGACATGGTTCGTAATTCGCAATAAAGCAGAGTATAGCTCATATTAGCATATACTGGTATATTGGTTCTTAGATCTGGAATGCATACCTCTACAGATTCTACGTCCCGCAGGCAAGTGGGACGTAGGTACAATGAGAATTTAGTCCGAGGTAAGGCTATTAGTCCCAGCTTTTGTGTTAAATCTTTGTTTGATACGGGCTATAAATCAAAACTCGCTATAAGGAGATAATATGAGTTTTATGAAAGAGTTTAAAGAGTTTGCCGTCAAAGGTAATGCGGTTGACTTAGCAGTTGCGGTGGTAATCGGCGCTGCATTTGGCAAGATAGTAAGCTCCTTGGTGAGTGGAATCATCATGCCCCTGATTGGATTACTTTTAGGTGGAATTAATATTGCCGGTAAATCTGTCACAGTAGGAGATGCGGTTGTAAAATGGGGAGAGTTTACCCAGACCATTATTGATTTCACGATTATTTCCTTTTCAATTTTTCTCGCCGTCAAAGGCATGTCCTTCATAAGAAAAGAGGAGAAAAAAGAGACTCCTCCAACTCGAGAAGAAGAGTTATTAACCGAAATTCGAGATCTTTTGAAAACTAAAACAAATAGCCAATAAAGTTATCTTGCGCTGCTGGGTTGCTTGCACCTAGAAACCCCTTACTTTCCTTACCGTGGCTGAAGCACGGTATCCATTAAATGGCTAATTAATAAATGGCTAATTAAGGGCAGCGGCCCAAGAAGATGCCGCTTTTTTACAATTGAAGAAGCATCATAGGTAATGTATTAGCACCTTAGTGGATATTCAGGCAATCCGTAGTAATGGTGCCTACATAGGAGGAAAGGCAAAGTGCTCATCACCCCATGTGCGTTATTTTTAAACAAAAAATCTCTTCTATGCTATAATTTCATTACTAGCAATTAAAAAGGAAATTTATGAGCGAGCTACTAAACCTTATTGCGATAATTATTGTCTTTGGGGTGGCCTTATGGCTTATCAATGCGTTTATCCCAATGCCGGGAGCAATTAAAAGCCTTTTAAACATTTTAGTCTTAATTGTTTTAATAATTTATATTTTGCAATTTTTTGGCTTAATTAAAACTATCTTGCCGATGATTCATATCTTGAGGTGACGAAGCTCTCTAACCTACGCAGCCCGTATCACTACGGGCTACGTAACTGACTACAGCGAGGGCTTGGTGGATGGTTCAATCAAATGGAACTCCTGTAAGAGCTCAACTAATGCGGGCTCATTAATCAGGTTGAATGCTTGCATATCAATCACATTATTATTTACTTTTTGCGCAACAAATTGCAGACAGAGCGATTCATTGGATGTAAGCGCTAAAGCCGTCAGAAGTGGACAATAGACTTGTTTTTTTTCTTCTAAATATTGTAGGGAGTTCGCTAAAATCCAACTAAAGCAATAGTATTCTCTCGGGAGATGTTTAGGGATTCGCGCACATGCAGTATCACTTAATGTTTTTGAGTTACCCGAGAATACTGGTAATACGTGCAGTGTTACGAATGCTTCGTTGATTGCTTCCATGCTGCATTTTGAGAATAGTTTTCTTAAGGCATGACTCATTCGGTATAGATTTGCTTTATCCTGCAGCAAATACGTACTCATTATTTCCGGCCATTGAGTTTGTAATTCTATTAATGCCTTTTTCATGGTTGCATCTAGATTATAATCAGGATAGCTAATTATTAATTTTGCCAGACGAAACAAACGGATTGGATCTTGTTTGAGTGTTTCAACGGGTGAGCCAACTACATCAACAATCTTTTTTTCTGCTCTTTTGGCTAAGGCATTAGAAAAGCTAAAGATAGGGAATTGCGCCTGTTCAGTAAATTCCATATATAGGGCATTAAGATTAAAGTCCCGCACGAGGAAATCGTCCTTTAATAACTCTTGAGTGGTTTGCTTTGAGCCTAAAAATTTCACAGAAAAATCAATAGAGATTTTAGACGTTAAAGGGCAATATAAAATGGGATATTTCACACTGCGCTGCTCGGAAGAAATCTTTTTCTTAGTAAGGGCGTTTTGGAGTTCATAGAGGGAGATATTCAAAGCTAATAGGTCATAGTCATTAGGCTCTTTATCTTCCAATATATTTCCCGGAGCAGCCCCCGTTAAATAAAATGCAGCCTTAGGAAATTCTTTACGTAATTCATCGATGAGTTGCAATAGCTCTTGAGGTATTTGTCCTCGTGTTAGATATACTGCTGATGGTTCTGCCTTAAAAAATGAATGGGGGCTAAGCGGTGTAGGGGGTTCCACGGTTTTTAGCTCGGCACTTTTTTCTTTTTCGCTAAGTATTTCGGGTGATTGAGGTATAAGCGCTACGGGGGGGAGGGTAACGACTGTATTATTTTTTTTCTTTGGTGATGTCTTGGTCAGGTTTTTTTCCGGAAGAGTTTTTACTTCTACAGCTTTTGTAACCGTCTGAGTGGGCTTGGGTGACGCCGAGCTTGTCTTAGCAGGAAGCACTGCTTTTTCTTGTTTATTTTCTTTCGTGTTTGGGGCGGTTATTTTAGGCTGTGTCGTTTTTAGTGGGTGAGAGAAGACTACCTTACTCGCTTTAGTAGAAATAGGTTGTGGATCTTGAATATCTGGTAAGGCAAGCACAAGCTCGGAGGCTATCACAGGAGTATTAATCGTACTCGTTTCATGAGGGACCGCTGGTTTTTCGGACTGGATTGGAACTGCGGTTGACGTTAGTACTGGGCTTAATGTGCTCGCTATTTCCTGGTGTTCTTCCGATGGTTTCTGAATCTGTTGGCTTTCACTTATTTTATTATTTTTTGGTTTCGATGGTGTTGGGGGCTGAAATAGCTCTTTCTTTTTATTTACAATAGAGGCCTCAAAGAGTTTATTTATCGTTTTTTGCTGTGCTGACGATAAGTATTTTTTTATAAGGGTGTTGTAATAGTTTTTGCATTCATCTTGTCTGGTCTTATTTTGCACTTGCGCAAATTGCTGAACTATTTTTTTTGCCAGTGCAAATAATTGCTCACGAGCAAGCGTTCCCATTTTAAAATCAAGTTTTAATTTTTTAAATTTCTCGATGTAAGGTTCTTCCATTGAATTGAATGTAGGAACAGCTGTATTACCTGAAAGCCATTGTTCCAGTCGGCAGCACACACAATATAAAGCGATTCTTGCATCGATCATGTTTTTATCTGTATGTGTCACAAATTGGATGACGTCATCATGCAGCATGTAGGTTTCTGTGTATTTTTCTAATGCAAAGAGCTTTTGCACAAGTGCAGCACTGCTGTCTTGGGTTTTCTTGTAAAATTCGAGTGTTTTCATTGAGAAAAAGCGAATCATTTGAGATAAACCAATGAGTTGCTCTTCTTGCTCTAGTTGTTTCATATTATTGAGTGAATCAATAATAAAATACTCTAAAAATAATCGCTCGTGAGGTTTTTTAAGTGGTTTTTTGTTGGATGGCTCTTTTTCTAGGTTTTGAAATTCGACGCGGAAAATTTGTTTTAGCGCATGCTGTAAATCATGCACAAAAGGATGCTTAGTAAATTGAGTGGCAACAATGCCTTGTTGAATTAGTGCTGCTAAAATTTCCAACTTAGGGCTTTGTTCTGTAAACGGTAGTTCAAGATGAGAGAGCTCCCTAAAGTCGCTGCTCGGATTTTGCAGGTAACGTTGGGCCAAAATCATGAACTTGAGGACCGGAAATACAGGCAGAGAAATTAAGGATAGTGGCTCTGATTGCGGAGTGAATAATTTTTCGCAGGAGGAGGGCGATGTAGCGTTAAATGCAAAATCAAAAAACCACTCTAATTGCACTAATAGGGCAGGAGAGGAGGTATTATTTTGACGGATTAATTCTAAGACGGTACTCCAGTCATTTTTATTATTACTTAATAAAAGAGCGAGTACTAAACAGTTCAATGCATGTTCATCAGTGCATAAAAACTGCTTCGTGCTATCATTTAAGGTGCTGATGTCTTTTAGAAATTTACTAATCAAGGTGCTGGTAGTGTCTTTAGAGTTCGTACCTTTGATGTCTGCACCTACTTTAAAATAACGAGCAATTTGCGAAACCCAGATGTAAAGTCGGCGCTCATCATCAATAGCACTGGTTTTTTGCAACGAGGCTTCATCAAAATACAAACTACTCCCTGCATTGAAGGAGTAAATATTGGGATTAGTAAAGTAATCATTATTTATTTTTGCAAGCGCATTACTGACAGCTGAAGATTTAAAGACAGATTGGAAAAAACTGAGAAACATAAGCTGAATATTAAACAATAAAAGTTCGCGTAATATACACTATTTATAAAAAATATTCATCCGGACACATTTCATTAACAAATTAAATGAGGTAATTCTGCTAAGCTTAATTAATAATACCGCTATGGATGGAGGAGCTATGTCTGCCATTTCTCATGATCGAGTTATCAATGCAAGTTGTGCAACCGTTTATGAAGCGCTAACCACTGCTCAGGGTTTGAGCTCATGGTTTACTACGCAAGTAAAAGGTTCTGGTCGACCGGATAGTGATTGGATATTGAAATTTGAGAATCAACATTCTTTTGACTGGAAAATAGTGATGATGGACGAGGGGAAATGTGTAGTATGGAAATGTATCGACGGCCCTGGAAACTCCCCAGGAACCGAGGCTGGATTTTATTTAAAGGCTACAGCAGATAACCAGTGCACGCTTACTATTAATCATCAAGGCTGGAATAAAAATGATCCTAAGCTTGAGCGTTGTGTAGAGATTTGGCGAACTCTTATGCAACATTTACAACAGTATTGTGAAACAGGTATTGTGGCTCCGGTGTATCACTAATACTGATACAGTAACAGGAAAAAACAAATTTCCATTAGATATAAGCAAAGAACAATGAAAAATCCTCCATATTCCTGATTTGCTGAGATAGGACTTAGCCACCATCCCAAAGAATAATGCACCATTGGCATTAATACCCAAGAAATACTACAAACAATGATTATTACACCTAAAAATCGTGCCAGTACCGGATTGAGGGACGCCAGATGGGGGAAAAAATACATGTTTTCTAACATGACGGCGGGAAACAAAACCAATAAGATTAACATGGATTGCTTCCAAACAGGCTCAGTAGTCAGGGGCGTGGGATTCAAAATCTCATCCATGAAGCATCAATATATGTTATTAAGATAGCATATGTAAACTATATAAGTTAGGCTCTGGCTCGTGTCCTTAGAGCAAAAACAGGAAAGAAAATGAAAATGATTACTACGTCAAATGTGCCAATTATGGCATGGACTGATGGAGTTTTATTTGATGAAGAGGCGCAGAAACAGCTTAAAAATTTAGCTACCTTACCTTTTGTTTATAAACATTTAGCGGTGATGCCTGATGTGCATGTGGGAAAAGGTTCTACTATCGGTACGGTAATGGCAACGAGGAAGGCAATTATTCCGGCCGCGGTAGGTGTTGATTTAGGTTGTGGCATGATGGCGGTTCGTACTAACTTAGTCGCCAAGGATTTACCCGATAGCCTGGGTTTATTACGCAATAAAATCGAAGAAGCAATTCCTGTTGGCAGCAGCCCCAGACAAAAGATAGGCCAGTGGAATTTGATTCCACATTACGTGATGCAACAATGGAATCATTCTTTAGCTGTTCCTTTTGATAGGCTTTGTGAAAAATACCCTCGTTTTATCAAAACCAATAATGTGAATCACCTAGGGACTTTAGGTGGCGGGAATCATTTTATAGAAATTTGTTTGGATGAGTATCAAGACGTTTGGTTTATGTTACATAGCGGCTCACGAGGTATTGGCAATGCAATTGGCACCCATTTTATTGAATTAGCCAAACAAGATATGCAACGGCATACAATTCATTTACCAGACAAGGACTTAGCCTATTTCTCTGAAGGAAGTACTTATTTTAATGATTACTGCCAAGCGGTTGAGTGGGCCCAGAATTTCGCAGCAGAAAATCGCCGTATTATGATGAGGCTTCTTATCGATACGGTGAGCAAGCAATTAGAACGTGACATTATTTGTCACGAGTATTCTGTAAATTGTCATCATAACTATGTGCAACGAGAGCAACATTTTGGACGGGAGGTTTGGGTTACTCGTAAAGGTGCGGTTTCTGCGCAAAAAGGGCAAATGGGTATAATTCCTGGGTCTATGGGAGCTAAGTCCTTTATTGTGCGTGGATTAGGAACGCCGGAAAGTTTTCATAGTTGTAGTCATGGCGCAGGACGAGTGATGTCACGCACTAAAGCCAAACAATTAGTTAATTTGGATGAACATAGACGGGCACTGGCTCGTGTTGAATGTAAAAAAGATGCGAGCACCTTGGATGAAACGCCTCAAGCGTATAAAGATATTGATGCAGTAATGGCTGCACAAAGTGATTTAGTTGAGATTGTTTATACGTTGAAGCAGGTTTTATGTGTGAAAGGGTAGTCTGAAAAACTATAATCACTTAAGGCTTTCTTTATAAGGGAAATCTCCGACGTAGTGGGGCTCATTTGAGCGCGTCGGGGATTTCTGACTGTGGTGTCAAACTTAAAAACTTACTCTCAATAGGCTTATTTGTAAGCTAAACTATCTTCATTAGTTGATTCAGACTCGTAGTCAGGGCAGTAGTTTGCGCACAGAAAGTCAATACCCTCTTTAATTTCCGTAAGCTGTTTGTGGCGTGCGAAACGTATATCTACATACATACTATAAGCTGCAATCATAGTGAGTGAACTAGCAATAACTGCTAGTGCTAACGGTAATAGCATAGGACCTGGTCCTGCAAGAGCTGTAGCGGTAAATAAAAGAGTGCTAGCGCTTGCCAGTCCAATAATGAATGTATTAGAGATCAAGTTCAAACAACTAAAAGAAATATCCCAAGTTGCAGACTCAGAAAGTTCACTTTCCAAAATATAAAAGCAATTTTCTAATCGATTAGTATGCTGTGTACGGTTGAGTTTCTTTCCTTCAATTGCCAGAGCAAAGGCTGATGACACAAGCACCTTTAAATCATTAAGCGTTTGATCCATTGGAACAATAAATTGTAACTGATGAATACTTGCAGTAACTCTTTCCGTATGTTTTTTTAATTTCCATAACTGTCTGTATTCATTAATATTCCAGGCCAATGTTGCTGGTAGACGAAGTTTACTGTTAATGTCTTTTTCTTGAGGTGTGTCAAAAAAAGCTGGAAAATAGAGGAGCATTGAGATACCCAAGCAATTGTTCATATAGTGGGCAAATTATACATGTTTTATGTGTTCTTGCAAGAAATGAGGAATTTAGATACAAAATTAAACCGAACTCATTCTTTTATAAATAAAAAAGGGAATTCTGCTTATAACAGCCATAATCCATCTCCAGAAAAAAGGATAATATATGAGTCGTTTCTTTTTGCCTAAAGCGTTCCAGCACGCTTGAGCACAAGCCTCAGGAGGGCCTGCATAAAAGATCCCGGGTCGACCATAGGTTTGACGCGTATCAATAAAACCTAAGCGGGCAATGGTAATGTGTTGATGGCTGTTTGCGGCTTGTTGTAGTCCTTGCAGATATACTTCAATACAGGCTTTAGTCGCACCATAAAGACTGTTTTTAGCACGTCCACGGCAGGCGGCGACGGAACTTAAATACACAAGGTGGTGGTGTGTTTGTGCTTTATTTAAGTAAGCATTGATAAGTAGGGTCGTTGCCTGAATATTTACTTGGATTAAATGCTGAATCGAATGTGGATTTAAGTGTTCATTCTCGGTAAAGTCACTGTGAGCAACAAATAAATCCAGTTCTTGCTCACTCTTGTTTAAAACCGTAGGTAGGGTTTCAGGCGCGGTCATATCGGCCACAAAAAATTCACAGGAAACTTGATAGCGTAGTTGAATATCTTGAGCTATTAAGTGTAATTGTTCTGCATGACGGCCAATTAAGCGCAAGCGATGTCCTGATTGTGCTGCGATATGAGCGAATTTTTCGGCAATAATTGAGGTTGCTCCTAAAATTACCCAAGTTCTTTGTGTCATTTTATTATTCCTAAACGTCGAGCCAGATCCGACTGTGCTGTACAGCCATAGTGTTTTAATACCGCAGAAAATACATTGTGCCGCTCATACATTTTTTGATACTGCTCCACATTGAGCAGTTGATCTTTGGCTAAATATACACGTCCATTACATTCCGTAATTAACCGATTCATTGCGTTTACAGCGTTTACCGCATACTCATTATGGAGGAAATCAACGGCAAGCGTGAAACCGGGTTGGCAAAACGAAAGCAAGCCATGGCCTGAATGGGCCAATAGTTTAAGTACCGCAAGGGTAGGCGTGGCTTTATAGGTTCTTATTAGTTGGATTAACTGTTCTAAAGTTTCTGCCGCTTGTTCTTGGGCAAATACTGCTTGAAATTGCATCAGCCCTTTAGGGCCGTAGAGTCGATTCCAATGATTTAATTTATCCAGCGGATTATTAAATTGCAGGAGTTCTAATGTCTCTTCTGATTTCTGCTGTTTAAAAAATAGAGAATTAAATAATTTCATATTCCATTTTTTAATGCAGCCAAAGGGCAGCTTGGGTACTGTCATTGCTGGGCGTTTTTGAGTGGGTGAAGGAGAAAGCGAATGATCTGCCAAGGAAAGCACGGAGCAGGGTGTGCTATGCAGCAAATCCAGCCAGGCAACTTGATAGTCATGTTCACGACCATAGTTGCACATGGCTTCAGTTAAGGTATCTAAAGCATTAAATTGCTCGCGTTTTACCTCTAGCGAGCGCGATCTTTTCTGTAGTCGAATGGCTGCACGCATAATGATTCCGGTGAGTCCAAGACCTGCAATTGTGGCATGAAACAGCTCCGGATTTTCCTCAGGACTACAATGTATTAGCTTTGCTCCTACCAGTAAATCAAACCAGAGAATATGATTACCAAAACTCCCTGCATGTGGATTATTTTTTCCATGCACATCATGGGCAATTCCCCCGGCAACGGTTGCATGAATGGTTCCAGGGATTACTGGTGGAATAAAATCCGGATGTACTAAAAATAAATCTTTAAGGGGTAGACCACCTTGGCAGACGACCACACCGGTATTCGCATCAAAACTGATTAAGTGATTGAATCGTTGGGTATCAATAATAATGCCATCTGTATTGAAGCAGCTGTCGTTATAGCTTAATCCAGCTCCTCGCGGAAGCATCGCTTGCTCCGGATGCTGGGTACTGTACGTAATCAACTCATGCTCACTTTCGGGGCGAACACATAAGGATTGACTGAACATTGCATGGCTAAAATTGGACAGTAGGACTTTTTTACTGTGCATGTACCATTGCCTGATTAGTGAGGATATAAAAACTATAACGATTTAGCTAATGATTGAAAAGAAATTGTTGGCTATATTTTGGGTTGCAAATACAAATAGTTCGTTTTAATTACAGTTATTCCCTAATGAAAGTCTTATTTTTCTTAACTCATTGACGAGGGCCTCTTTTTTATGTCAAATTGCGTAGTCTAAATGGATCAGCTGTTTGATTTTTAATTAATTTTTAGAAATATGCAATTTGCATAGAAACATCAAAAAGCAGTATTGAATTTTAGTATTTTTTAGTATGGATTGCTTATGGCTGAGAAAAACGTTTTATCGCAAGAAGAAATAGATGCGCTTCTAAAGTCAGTTGATGAGTCTGCTGAGGAAGAAGAAGTATTAAATGCTGAGTTCCAAGAAACAGCCAAGAAAAAATCTTCCCGCAAAAAAAGTAGTGCTGCAAAGCAAGCAGCAGATGGGGCTTCCGAAGGAGCCGCTGACCCTATTATTATCTTTGAAGAGAGTGAGGTAAAAACACTCAATTTTTCCACTCAAGAACGCATTATCAAAGGTAAATTACCTGTACTCGAAAGAATTTATGATCGCGCCGTACGCTCATTTGCTTCAGACATTTATCAATTAACGGCTAAAGATTTTGAGATTACGCAAGATCAGTTACAAATTGTTAAAAACCGCGAATTCATGGAAGGCCTTCCCAACCCAAGTTTAATGCATGTCTATAAGTTCAAACCTTTGCGTGGCAAAGGAATTATCATGTTTGATAGTATCTTTGTTTATGATTTGGTTGATTATTATTTTGGCGGTAGCTCTCAATTTTTTGCTCAAAAAGACCGCACTGACTTTACCGCAACTGAATTGCGGGTTATGGATGCTGTGTCTAAAAAATTGGTTGCTGATTTGATGTCAGCCTGGAAGCCGATTATTCAATTAGATATTACAAAATTTAATGATGAAACAAACCCCCAACTGGTGAACATCGCAGAACCTGAAGAAATGTTATTGGTGGTACGTTTTACTTTAGATTTTGGTAAGGAAACAGGGGATTTTTATTTTGTTCTTCCTTATTCCATGGTTGAACCCATTAAAGAGCAATTAGAGTTAGGGGCCGCTCGCCCAGAGGATGAAATTGATCCGAACTGGGTCAAATCCTTAAAAGAAGAGTTGATGGATGTGGAATTGATTATCAGCTCCGCAATGGCGCAAGCAACAACTACCTTAGGTGGGGTAATGGCTTGGCAAGCAGGGGATTTTATACCGGTGGAAATGAAAGAAATTGTCACACTGGATATTGAAGGCACACCGGGTTTTACAGCAACTCAGGGTACTGCAAATGATAAACGCGCTGTAAAGATAATCAAGCATATTAGTTATTAGGGGATTGAGATGACAGATTCAGCAATGGAGCAGCCAAAACAGGTAAGTGCGCTACCTCATGAAAATGACGAAGAAAAAATGGCGTTGATTTCAGACATACCTGTTGCGATAACGGTCGAAATTGGTCGTACTAAAATGACCATTCGTAACTTACTGCAATTAAATCAGGGGGGAATTGTGCCTCTGGATCGTTTAGCAGGTGATCCACTTGATGTATTAGTTAACGGAACGTTGGTTGCTCACGGCGAAGTTGTTGTGGTTAACGATAAATTCGGAGTTCGATTAACAGACATCGTGAGTAAGGCTGAGCGGATTAGACGATTAAGATGATTCAGCATGCAATTACTCAAGGCGAGCTCGTACGTCTTGTGCTGGGCTTGTTTTCGGTTCTGTTAGTTATCATGGTTTTATCTTGGGTGGTAAAGCGATTGCAAGGAGCACACTTAGGCTCTTCTAAAGGATTTCAATCTGTTGCCAGTATGATCCTAGGGCCTAAAGAAAAGATTATGCTGTTGAAAGTTGGTACACGATATCTATTGCTGGGTTCTGGTTCCGGTCACATCACACTTCTGTATGATTTTGGCGAAGAGTTACCTCCAGGTTTTGATGCACCAAATAAACCTTCATTTGCGGAGCTGCTTAAATCGGCGGTAGTGAAATCATAAGATGAAAATAAAAAATTATGTAATTTTTGGGGTTTTATTAAGTGTTTTACCTTTTGCAGCACAAGCAGCAAACTCCTTATCTTTACCCGCAATGACAGTACAACCCGGCTCTCATGGCGGCGAATCATATAGCGTCAATTTGCAAATCCTAATCTTTATGGCTTTGCTAACGGTCTTGCCTGGTTTATTGATGGCAATGACGGCATTTACACGAATCATTATTGTTTTGTCCATTTTACGTCAGGCAATTGGTTTGGCTCAAGCTCCAACAAACCAGGTATTAATTGGTATTGCATTATTCATGACCTATTTTGTGATGGCCCCCACATTTAATAAAATTAATGATACTGCGATTCAACCTTATTTAGCCGAAACCATGGAGTTTCCCCAGGCTATGGCGAATGCACAAGCGCCATTACGGCACTTTATGCTCAATCAAACCCGTAAAAATGATTTGGCTTTATTTGAAAAATTTGCCAATAAAGAGCCTGCTTCTTTAGATGATTTGCCGATGAGTGTCATTATTCCAGCGTTTATTACAAGCGAATTGAAAACAGCATTTCAAATTGGGTTTATTTTATTTTTACCGTTTTTAATTATTGATTTGGTTGTATCGAGCGTATTGATTGCGATGGGGATGATGATGTTATCTCCTCTAATTATTTCATTACCGTTTAAGATTATGTTGTTTGTGATGGTTGATGGTTGGACATTAATCCTTGGTTCATTGGCATCGAGTTTTGCTGTGTGAATTCTTGCATAGAACCGTTCCGGTCTGAACCCACGAATTGAACAATTAAAATAAAAACTTGGTTGCTTGCAACTAACAGGTCTTACTTTTGAGGACCGAATTACCGCGGTCAAGTCGTGATAATTCGAAAATGTTATTAGGTAAAAACACTTAAGTAGCACCATTAGTTGTAAGCAACTAGCTTACGCTTAAGATTTTTTATGTATTTTTACAGGGAGAGCCAATGACACCGCAGTCGGTTGTTGCCATATTCAGCGAAGGGGTTTACCTCATGCTGTTACTGATTACCGTGTTAGTCGTGCCAGGGATGCTCGTTGGATTAGTTGTTTCTATGTTTCAGGCGGCAACGCAAATTAATGAATCAAGTATCAGCTTCATTCCCAAATTATTCGCTACTTTTTTAGTGATGATATTTGCCGGGCCATGGCTATTAAAAACGGTGATCAATTACACCAGCTCTTTGATTAGTAATATTCCTTATTTGATAGGTTAATGCGGCAATGAATATTGATTATCCAACATTAATACGTTACATCAGCCAGGTTGTCTGGCCGTTTGCACGTGTGGGCGGATTATTAATTGCTGTTCCTGTCTTTTCATCGGTGCTCATACCGACTCGAGTTAAAGTTATTTTTCTTTTCGTTCTAAGCTGGATTTGCTCATCTTTAGTGGCACCAGAGCTTAGCTTTCTTAATTTTAATGCCGCTTATCCCTTATACATTGCTCAGGAATTATTATTAGGTTTATTGATGGGCTTTGTGGTGCAATTATCCTTCCAGGTATTTATTTTAGGAGGGCAAATTATTTCCATGCAGACAGGGATGGGATTTGCTGTAATGGTGGATCCCGCCAGTAAGGCCAGTGTTCCTTTAGTTGGTCAGCTTTATTTAATGATGATGACCTTAATCTTTTTGGCTTTGAATGGACACCTACTCATTATCGAAACCCTAATGGATAGTTTTAGAACAATGCCTATAGGGAAGACTTCTGTAAGTTCCAATATGCTATGGAATGTTATTACTTTTTCAGGATGGATGTTTAAAAAAGCATTATTAATTTCTATTCCTGCTTTATTGTCTTTACTTATAGTTAGTTTATCATTTGGAGTTATGGCGCGTGCCGCGCCCCAGTTGAATATTTTCTCTTTAGGTTTTCCTATTACTTTGGTGATGGGAATTGCAGTGATTAAAATTGGCTTGCCTAGCGTGGCGGCTCAGATGACAGATATCATTGATGATGGAATACGTTTTGTAGTAGGGATGTTACGTTAATGTCAGAACAAGAGAACGACGAAAAAACCGAACAGCCCTCGCCCAAACGACTTAAAGAAGCTCGTGAAAAAGGTCAGGTTGCTCGTTCAAAAGACTTTAATACTACCTTTGCTTTATTATTTACAGCAGTTGGTTTTTTAGTTTTTGGCAAACAGTTATCAACGCAATTAGCCTTGATGATGCGTGAAGCCTTTGAGTTTGACACTGAAATCATTATTACCCCTGTAGTCAGTCTCGAGCGCTTGTTCTTTACCGCGAAAATGGGTGTGTTGGCACTATTTCCTCTATTAATTGTTATTTTCTTGGTTTCTTTAGCTGCACCTCTTTTAATGGGTGGCTGGGTATTTAGTGGTCAAGTAGTCAAGCCAAAATTTTCCCGTTTAAATGTTTTGCAAGGTTTGAAGCGTATGGTGTCGCTGAAGAACTTTGTCGAAATGATTAAATCTTTTTTTAAGTTTGTCTTAGTGGCCATCGTTGCTGTTGTCGTACTTAACCTACAAGTACCTATGCTGCTTGCGCTCGCACATAGCCCTATTGAAATAGCGATTAGTACGGGTGCACTGATTGTTATCAAATCCTTTCTTTGGGTTTCTGCAAGCTTGCTTTTAATTGCTGCGCTGGATGTTCCGTTTCAATTATATCAGCACAATAAAGGCTTGAAGATGACTAAGCAGGAATTACGCGAAGAATATAAAGATACTGAAGGAAAGCCTGAGGTTAAAAATGCCATTCGTCGTGCACAGCAAGAAATTGCCAGACGGCGAATGATGGCTGAACTACCCAAAGCTCATGTTGTACTAACTAACCCTACCCATTATGCGGTAGCGTTGATGTATAAGGAAAAGGGGAATAAGGCTCCGATGGTCATTGCCAAAGGAAAAGATTTGATCGCTTTCCAAATTAATGGGGTAGCAAAGGAGCATGATATTCCAATTATTTCAGTACCTCCTTTAGCCCGAGCACTTTATTTCTCGACCAAATTGAATGCGGAAATTCCCAGAGGACTTTATGTTGCAGTAGCACAAGTATTAGCTTACGTGTTTCAGCTGCGTGATAAAACACGTTATGACCCCAAACCGGAAGTATTACAAGATGTGCCTATTCCACCTGAATTAGCGCGTGAGGAGGATGTTTAATGAGTAGCACTAAGAATGCCTGGCAACATGTTCAATTTTGGATGAGCCAAGGCCTAGGCACGCCACTGATGTTGGTGGTCATGCTCGGCATGATGATCTTGCCTTTACCTCCATTTTTACTGGATGTATTTTTTACCTTTAATATCGCCTTATCTTTAGTAGTTTTATTGGCTGTAATTTATAGCGAAAGGCCTTTGGATTTCGCAGTATTTCCTACAGTTATTTTGCTGGCTACCTTGCTTCGTTTAGCGCTAAACGTGGCCTCCACCCGGGTGGTGTTATTGAATGGCCACAATGGGACTGATGCTGCAGGGCATGTAATTCAATCATTTGGTGAAGTGGTTATTGGTGGAAACTACACTGTTGGTTTAGTCGTGTTTATGATTTTGCTGGTGATTAACTTTGTGGTAGTCACCAAGGGGGCGGGGCGTGTTTCAGAAGTGAGTGCTCGGTTTACTTTGGACTCCTTACCAGGTAAGCAAATGGCGATTGACGCGGATTTGAACGCGGGCTTAATTAATCAAGAACAAGCAATTAAACGTCGTCTGGAAGTAGCACAGGAAGCTGATTTTTATGGCTCAATGGATGGAGCGAGTAAATTCGTCCGCGGAGATGCTGTTGCGGGGATATTGATTCTCGTCGTTAATATTATTGGCGGTTTAATCATTGGTGTATTCCAACATAGTATGAGTATCTCTGATGCCTTACACAATTATATTTTGCTAACCATTGGTGATGGTCTGGTTGCCCAAGTTCCTTCATTAGTTTTATCTACAGCAGCTGCAATTATTGTCACCCGTGTTTCCAGTGCGCAAAACATGGGGCGTGAAGTTGTTTCCCAAGTTTTGGCTAATCCTCGCTCCTTAATTATTGCTTCAGCGATTTTGGGAGTGATTGGTATTATTCCTGGAATGCCTCATGTTGCATTTCTCCTCTTGTCTGCGGGTCTTGGAGGGATGGCTTATTTATTTGCACAGCAAGAAAAAGACAAGCACAAAAAGAAGGTGGTGAAAGAAAGCGATACACCTGTCGTTCAAAGCCCAAGTATGTCAACCGAGTTATCATGGGATGATGTAAACCCCGTTGATGTGATTAGTCTTGAAGTAGGTTACCGATTGATTCCCTTGGTTGATAATTCGCAAGGCGGTGTGTTGTTGGCACGTATTAAAGGGATACGTAAGAAGATATCGCAAGAGTTAGGGTTCTTAATTCCTTCTGTGCATGTGCGTGATAACTTGGATTTGAAACCCAATCAATATCGAATTAGCCTTGCAGGCGTGATTATGGGGGAGGCGGTTATTCATCCGGATCGCTCTTTGGCAATTAACTCTGGCCAAGTGTTTGGTGAGTTGGATGGGATCAAAGGCCGTGATCCTGCTTTTGGCATGGAAGCGGTATGGATTACTGAAGTGCAAAAGGAACAAGCTCATACTCTAGGGTATACCGTGGTTGATGTGTCTACCGTAGTGGCTACCCATTTAAGCCAAATTCTCGAGCGTAATAGCCAACAATTGCTTGGTTATGAAGAAACCCAGCAGTTGTTAGATAAGCTGGCTATCTCCTCGCCGAAGTTGGTGAAAGAATTAGTACCAGACGGATTAACGTTAGGAATGGTGAACAAAGTTCTGCAAGGCTTGCTCGCTGAACATATACCTTTAACCGATATCCGCACGATTGTTGAAACTTTGGCCGAAATGGCGCCTAAGTCTAAGGATAGTGAGTTTTTAATTAGCCAAGTTCGCATTGCTTTATCTCGATTGATAACGCAGAAAATCAGTGGTATGAATGAAGAGCTACCCATTATTACGTTAAAACCAGAGCTGGAACAATTACTACAGAACACGATTCAAAGTGGTAATTCCCACGGTGTAAGTTTTGAGCCTGGGATGGCTGACAAAATACAACATTCTTTAGCGCAGTTAGCTATGCAACAGCAAGCAAAACAAGAAAGTTCAGTACTGGTCGTTCAACCAGGAATACGCTCTGTACTGGCTCGATTTGTGCGTAATATATCTCCTGATTTCCATGTTTTGTCTTATCAGGAAATTCCTGATAATAAACAAATAAGAATCATTGGCACCGTGGGGTAAGTAATATAGAATTTTTGTAGGTTGGGCCTAATGATGTGCCTTAAGCCAAACTCCCACTACCTTCGTTCCGAGCCGGGGATGTAGGGTAGAGGAGATATAAAGGCAAAATGTCTTCAGGCATCGCGATTAGGTCATGAACCCAACCTAAAATTAAAAACACATAGGGGGCTGACTTTTTACGATTTTTCAGGTAAATATTTGTTTTATATAAAAAAACGGAAGTAGTACTTAATTTTTAATATTGACGATTGGGTACGCGTCATAGCAGGGGGAGCTTTATGAAATTAAAACGATTTGTCGCCGCAGATACACGAACAGCAATGCAGCAAATAAAGGCGACATTTGGTTCTGATGCAGTTATTTTATCCAGCAGTGATGTTGATGGTGGAGTTGAAATCGTCGCAGCGATTGATTTTGACGAAACAATTCTTTCAACAGAAGCTGCGGTTGCGTGTGCAGAACCACCAAGTCAAGTCGATAAATTCCAAACTCAAACACCATTTGATGATTTGCGTATGGAAATTCAAACTCTGCGTGGCATGCTTGAGGCTCAATTACGAGGCGGAAGTGTAGGGGGAAGTACAGAACCTTTACATACTGTCTTATTACAAAAGCTTTTGTATTTAGGAGTTAGCCCAACAACAGCGGCAGCTTGGACACGTTCAGTACGCCCTGATTTAAATCAACAACGCGCATGGCAAGCTGTTCTAACCCACATTACTGAACAATTACCTATTCGTGATACACGTCGAATCGAAGAAGGTGGCATTTACGCATTTTTAGGACCTACCGGTGTTGGTAAAACAACAACTCTGGCTAAGATTGGTGCACGCTTTGCTCTACGTTTTGGTGCCGATAAATTAGGTATGGTAACGATGGATACCTACCGCATGGCAGCCCAAGAACAATTAATGCTTTACGGAAAAATTTTGGGTGTGCAAGTATGTCTTGCCAATGATGAAGTGTCTCTATCTCGAGTATTACGTCAATTAAGCGATAAAAAGCTTATTCTCATCGATACTGCAGGAATGAATCCATCAGATGAGCGTGTCATTCGCCAAATGCAAATTCTAAGCAATCACATGCAATCGATTTCTAAGGTATTGGTTCTACCTGCAACAAGCCATTACCAAGTACTTGTTGATGCGATTCATCGCTATGAAACCAATTGTGTGGATCAATGTATTTTAACTAAACTGGATGAGGCTCAAGCAATTGGTGGCGCTTTAAGTGCTGCAATTGAAACAGGATTACGCATCAGTTATTTGACACATGGCCAACGTGTTCCAGAAGATATTAAATTAGCTACACGTCATCAGCTTGTTGAATTATTTGCTCAGCAAGAACAGCAATTGTTTCCAGTAGAAGCGAACTACATGAGTAAAGAGCGACAACCTGCTGGGAGAGAATATTATGTTGAGAGTTAATGATATTATTGGCGATCAAGCCTCGGGCCTGAGAAATTTATCTCGCGTTAAGCCAATGAACATCATTGCGGTGACGGCAGGTAAGGGCGGTGTAGGTAAAAGCAATGTTTCGGTGAACTTGGCCGTAGCATTGTCCCAGCTGAATAATAAAGTGATGCTCTTGGATGCTGATTTAGGCTTAGGAAACATCGACATTATGTTGGGCTTACATACCAAATATGATTTGTCGCATGTGATTCAAGGAACTTGTCAGTTAAATGATGTGATTTTGCAAGGTCCCAATGGCTTAAAAATAATTCCAGCCGCCTCTGGTACGGAGTTTATGGCACAATTGGGTAGCCGACAACATGCGGGTATTATTGATGCATTTAATCAACTCACTGAAGATTTGGATTACCTGATCATTGATACTGCCGCAGGGATTTCGGATACAGTTTTAAGCTTTACTCGTTCTGCTCAGGAATTGCTTGTAGTAGTTTGCGATGAGCCAACTTCGCTAACGGATGCCTATGCATTAATTAAAGTAATGAGTAAGCGTTATGGATGGCCAAATTTTCATATCGTAGCCAATATGGTTCGAAGTGAGAAAGATGGACGTGATTTATTTAACAAATTATTCCGAGTTTCCGAGCAATTTCTTGAGGTTAAGCTAGACTATCTAGGAGCGATACCGTTTGATGAACATGTTCATAAGGCGGTTAAAAATCAAAAACCTGTACTAATGGCTTATCCGGATTCAAATGCTGCGGCATCTATAAGAGAAATTGCGGCAGGTGTAGCCAATTGGCCATTAAAGTCTTTATTGGGTGGCAATACAAGTTTCTTTTTAGAGCGTTTAGTAATGGATGAAGTATAAATTTGATGGGTAGTTTGCGATAAGGAGAGTGTCGTGGATGCTTTGGCTGCGTACAGCAAAGTAAATCAACAAATCCAGGAAACGCTGGTAAAGAATCATGCTTTGTTAGTGAAACGCATCGCCCACCATTTGTTGGGACGTTTACCGAGTAGTGTTCAGCTTGATGATTTAATTCAAGCTGGGATGCTTGGTTTGTTAGAAGCTACAAGACATTATGATTCATCCAAAGGCGCTTCATTTGAAACTTATGCTGGAATTCGCATTAGAGGCTACATGCTTGATGAGGTTAGAAGGAATGATTGGGTTCCGCGTTCAGTATACCGAAACTCAAGAATGATTTCTGAAGCAGTGAAGCATGTAGAGCATCAACTCGGGCGTGAGGCAAAAGATTTTGAAATTGCTGCAGAGCTTGGTATTCCGCTTAATGAATACCATGAAATGCTGCAGGATTCTGCCAGTAGCCATTTATATGGTTTTGAGGATTTGGGCGTTACCGACGATGCCTTGCAAGGAGAGGGTGGACAAACCTCTACTGAACCTCACGCAAACGTATTTCATAATGATTTAATGAGCCGTTTGTCAGAGGTCATAAAAGGGTTACCCCATAAAGAGCAAATGGTGTTGTCTTTGTATTATGAACACGATTTGAATTTGAAAGAAATTGGGGAGGTTCTAGGAGTAAGTGAATCACGCGTTTCACAAATTCTTAGTCAAGCAACACATCGTGTTAAATCACGATTACCGGAATAGTAGGGAATAGTAGAGCGTATGGATGCATTAACATTTATGGGTCTTATGACCAGTTTTCTCGCCATCATCATTGGGCAAATGCTTGAAGGTGGTACTCTTGAATCTTTATTCAACTTTTCTGCTTTACTTATTGTGCTTGGAGGCACTATTGGTGCGGTGCTGGTGCAGTCACCACTACACACCTTTAAGCGGGCAATAACGATTTTACCCTGGATTTTTAAGCCACCCCATCTCGATTTCGAAGCGTGTAGAACACGTATGTTTGAATTAGCACGCAAGGCTCGTCAGCTTGGAATGCTCTCTCTTGAAGATCACCTGGAAGTAGAAAAAACCCCACTGATTAATAAGGGATTAGAGTTATTAGTTATTGGGGTGGATAAGCAGACGATTAGACAAGTTTTAGAAGCAGAAATCGATCGTATTGAACATAACAATTTACGTGCAGCCCACGTTTACGAAAGTATGGGTGGTTACAGTCCGACTTTAGGCATTTTGGGGGCGGTACTTGGATTGATTCAGGTAATGCGCCATTTATCTCAGCCAAATGAACTCGGGGCAGGTATCGCTGTAGCTTTCGTTGCTACCGTGTATGGTGTGGGCTTAGCGAACTTGGTTTTTCTTCCTATAGCAAATAAGTTAAGAGCCTGCATTGCGCGTCAGGTTCATTATGATGAAATGATTGTTGAAGGGATGGTTTCTATTGCAGCCAGTGAAAGTCCTGGCATTTTATTGCTAAAACTTAATAATTTTGGACAGCAGAAGAAAAATGAGATCAAGAAAATCAAAGACTGAGGAACACGTAGATCATCATCGTTGGGTTATCTCATACGCTGATTTTATTACCTTATTGTTTGCATTTTTTGTGGTGATGTATGCTATTTCATCCGTAAATACGGCAAAATACAAATCACTTTCTGAAGGGATGAAAACCGCCTTTAGTAAAATGGATCAACCACACGAACAGCAGTCAAAGGAAGATCAAAAAAAGGGACCCTATACGAAAAAAGTCTATGGGCAATACCAAGATGGTTTGGATGAAATAAATCAATCTTTATCCCAGTTGGAAGATAAAAATTACAAGATTAATCGCCAAAAGGGCTGGATTGAATTAGACATCAAATCCGGTGCTTTATTTGGTTCCGGAGATGTAGATTTAAAGGCAGATGCATTAGTTAAATTGATGCAACTTGCTGAAAAGCTTAAAAAATCACATGCTATTGTTTCTATAGAAGGGTATACTGACAACATGCCAATAGAAACACCGCAGTACCCTTCAAACTGGGAACTGTCAGCTGCTCGGGCAGCAGCAGTGGGTCGTATTTTAAACTCTTATGGTATTGATACGAGCCGCTTGATGGTAACAGGATATGGAGAGCAATATCCTATGTCTGATAATGCTTCAGAAGTAGGTAGGGCATTAAATCGCAGGGTAAGCATCATTATTGCTGTAGACAGAAATAACAAACGTCTTCTTAATCCAGCATTAAATAAACAGGTGCATCGTGTTGTTGTAGGGAAATAAGGAAATAAAATGATAAATAGTATTATTATGAGTTTAACTGTAGGGCTCTTCGTCTTGTTTGGAAATTGTTTATGGGCTCAACGTAAAAAAATGATGGTTCTTGAAGAACGTCAGGAAAGCCTTGCTAAGTCTGTAGAGCAAATCGCTAAAGATCATCCTGTTTTGATCCATGCCGATTTATTATTCTCGAAGCAGCTTAAAGAATTAAACTCACAACTAGTTAGTATGGATAACCAAATCCAAGGTTTAGAAAATAAACGTGATAATGACGGTGGTTACCAGCATGCGATGAAAATCCTGGAAATGGGGGGGAATCGCGAAGAGATTGTTGATAGTTGCCATCTTTCTCATGCAGAAGCAGAATTCTTAATGAACTTGCAGGCATACCGCGCTGCAATGAAAACCGTTTAATTATCAAATGAATGTAACCTGGTTGCGAGCAGCCAGGTTTCATTTACAAACATCTCCTTCTGTTACCTCATCAAATTAATCTGACTTGTACTCAAAAAATATTATGTTACCATCTTATGCGTCGAGCTATTTACCGATGATGATGTAATTAAGCTTCAGAATATTAAAGAAATAAATTTAAGGATGAATGATATGCGTTTAGGAATCTCTGTTCTTGGTATAGCCGGAGTCTGCTTCTACTCTTCATTTGCGTTGGCAGGTGAATCAGGTATTCAATCCATGACTCCAAGTTATCGTTCAGTAGTTTCCTTTATGGAAGGATATGCCAGTATTAATGCGGGTAGCCACGACTCTTATTTGAGTGATGATGATAATATTTATACTTATCGAAGCTCAAAGGATGGGCATAATGACGGTTTTATTGGGGGATTTATAGGTTTAGAACATCCATTACCTTGGTATAATGTATTAGTGCAAGCAGGAGTGGAATATAGCTATTTTGGACCTTTAACTGTCCATGGATTTAATACTGTGGGTGTAGAGCCTGAAACATCTACTTTATATAGTTACCAGTACCGCTTTCAAACACAGCAAGTTCTTGCTTCTGCCAAATTCTTAATGACAACTCATGAGCGTTATCATCCCTATGCTTCAGTGGGCTTAGGTGCGGCCTTTAATGATGTGGGGCGTTTTCGAGCAGCAACTGCAGAAACTGGCAACTTAAATAGTACTGCATCTTTCCGGGATAATAATCAATCACAATTTAGTTACAGCCTGGGGGCTGGTGTTGATGTGGACGTCAACCAGAATGTTCGCGTGGGATTAGGTTATCGATTCAGTGGCTTTGGTGATGCTTCGTTTAAAGGAGGGCATATTGTGGCTGGTGACTATATTGCCCCAGTACCATTTACCTACGGCATTCGTACTCTGTATGCGAACCAATTAGTTGCGCAAATCAGCTACATAATTTAATTTCATTGGAACAGGATTTTCATAGATGAATAAAAAATATAATTTGGCCTTGTCTCTTATTGCCATGTTTTTCTCTGCTCAGGCAAGTGCCGGGGCTAATTTTACGATAGGACCCAAAGCAGGGACTACACTACCAACTACGGTACCTATCGGAAAAAGTGTTTCTGCATACTACACAATCACTAATAATACGAACTCCATACGTAGTGGCTACACGTTAAAAGGGCTTCCATCAACAGTAATGCCGAATTTAAGCAGTGGAAATTGCATGTTCCCACTTACCCTTGCGGCCAAAGCAAGTTGTGTCTTACAACTAGACATTAGTGGGGCTGCTTCAGGTGCCTTTTATCTGTGTAAAGCCTCAAGTTGCACTTCTTCATCAGTACCTTTAAATGTGAGCGTGGTTTCGATAACACCTTTTATCGCGGTAGGGGGCTATGACAATAACATCAAAGCTAATTCGTTAATTGCTACGAGCATTGATAATGGCATGCAATGGAGTTACACCCTTTCTGGAGTTACGGGACCTACACTTCCTACCTCCTTAGCGAATAGCGGGCCTGCTTATAATTTTGAGGATGAACCACCTCCACTTTGGGCTGTTGATTGTGTGCAGAACAATTGTTCTGCTGTAGGTGGCTATGGCACTCAACCTTATCCGCTTATTGCGAGCAGTACTGATAGCGGCCAAACTTGGCGCTATACAATGACTGCACATAGTGCGGTACGAGAGCCTACAGGCCTTACTAGTGGAAACTTTTTGGGGGTTTCATGCAGCGGAGTTTTTTGTGTTGCGGTAGGTACCTATTCTGACAGCAGTAAGTCGTACCCAGCGATCGTTTTTAGAAGTAATATTACAGCAAATTGGTCTTACGCTTCACTGCCAACACTATTTAACTTTAGTATCAGCAAGGGGTATTCAAATGTGAAGTGTACAGCCACGACCTGTGTTGCTGTAGGCACCTATCTTGCGGATGATTTTTTTACATACCCCCTCATTTCCACTGGTCGAACTCAGGGAACAAGTTGGACTAATACATTAGATGGATATTCTGATGGACTCCCTCCTGATTTCTATAATAATGGGGTTCTTAATGCAGTTGATGCGAGTGGCTCTAATTTCATTGTCGTGGGTTCTTATGATAATTTCAGTTATACGAGTTATCCTTTAGTAGGGTTAAGCACCAATGGGGGTTCCACATGGTCTTTTCCTATTGATAGTACTACCCGGGTTGATGATTATTCTAACAGTGGGGTGTTTTACAATGTGAGTTGTAGTGGCAAAATATGTATTGCTGTAGGGCGTTATAGAAACAACCAAAATAGCACTTATCCTTTAATCATGACAAGCTCAGATCAGGGACAGACGTGGGCTTATACGATGGATAGTTCTAAGCCCCAGTTGCCCGCTGATTTTCTTTCATCGGAAGGTTTTGGCCAACTTTACACCTCAGCCTGTAGTGGAGCTATTTGTATTGCTGGTGGAAATTACCAAAATGCTAATGGAAATTATCCTTTACTAGCAAATAGTACTGATGCTGGCAAAACATGGACGTATAGAATTACCAGTACTTATCCGGGCATGACGAATGATAGGATGACTGATGGCTATTTTAATGCGGTTCAGTGTAAAGAAACTATCTGTTTTGCAGCGGGTGGTTACTCCAATGGCACTAAAAATTATCCGTTATTAGCGGTTAGTCGTGATGGAGGAACAACCTGGAGCTATTCGATTAATAGTCTCTATCCGGCATTACCTGCTGATTACCAAGATAATGGAATGTTTACTAGCTTTGGGGTACCCGGTGTATCTAAACTACTTCCTCAATCATTAAAATTCCTCGTACATTAATATTTAGTTGCCCTCATTTTAAACTGTGCCGAGTTATTGGCACAGTTTTGTATATTTAACGCACTTATTTAAGTTGACTCTAGATAGAAAAGCACTTTCGCGGTAGAATGCGAAGTTAATTTTTTAAATGAGACACTTATGTTGGAAGTAAACCAAATTAACCTTA
The DNA here is from genome assembly GCF_044626755.1 of Legionella lytica. Lineage (GTDB taxonomy): Bacteria > Pseudomonadota > Gammaproteobacteria > Legionellales > Legionellaceae > Legionella > Legionella lytica_A. The sequence goes on from NZ_JBGORX010000001.1 coordinate 458,956, forward strand.
ATCTGGTAGATCTGGATAAGCGAGTGGAAGCGCTTAGGGGGTATCTTTGACTTTGACGCCAAACGTGAGCGTTTAGAGGAAGTAGTTCGAGAGTTGGAATCATCTTCAGTATGGGATAATCCTGAAGTCGCTCAAGCTTTAGGGCGAGAACGAACCCAGCTTGAAAATATTGTTTTGACACTAGCTGAGCTAGGTCAATCCATCAATGATTCGATTGAGTTATTTGAATTAGCTCGAGAAGAAAATGATGAGCAATCGATTAATGAAATAGGGCTTGAAGTTCAATCTATTGAGCAAAAAGTTGCTGATTTAGAATTCCGACGTATGTTCTCCGGAAAGATGGATGTCTGTAATGCCTATTTAGATATTCAATCAGGTTCCGGAGGTACCGAGGCCCAGGATTGGGCAGAAATGTTATTGCGCATGTATTTGCGTTGGGGTGAGCAACATGGGTTTACTACGGAACTCATTGAATGCTCCCCTGGAGATGTTGCGGGAATCAAAAGCGCCACGATTTATTTTAGTGGTGAATACGCTTTTGGTTGGTTACGCACTGAAAGTGGGGTGCATCGCCTGGTTCGTAAATCACCGTTTGACTCAGGAAACCGACGCCATACCTCTTTTGCGGCGGTATTTCTTTCTCCTGAAATTGCTGATGACATTGAAATAGAAATCAATCCTGCTGATTTACGAATTGACACTTATCGTGCTTCAGGTGCAGGTGGTCAGCACGTAAACCGAACGGATTCCGCAGTACGTATAACCCATGCTCCAAGTGGCATTGTGGTGCAATGTCAGAATGATCGTAGTCAGCATCGCAATAAAGATCAAGCAATGAAGCAATTGCGCGCTAAATTATATGAATTGGAAATGCAAAAGAAAAACGCTGAGCAACAAGCTTTGGAAGCCAGCAAATCAGATATAGGTTGGGGGTCACAAATACGTTCTTACGTATTGGATCAGTCCCGTATTAAAGATCTTCGCACCGGTGTGGAAACAAGCAATACACAAGCCGTATTGGATGGTGCCTTAGATCAATTTATCGAAGCCAGTTTAAAAGCAGGAGTAGGTGCAGCATGACAGATGAGCAACAAGTAGAACATATAGATGAAAGCGAAGTTTATCTTATACGTAAGCAAAAATTAGCAGACTTACGCACAGCAGGCTTTAATTTCCCTAATGAATTTCGCCGTGAGCATTTAGCTGCTGATTTAGTTAAAGAATATGCTGAATCAGAAAAAGAAATGCTTGCTGAACAGCATGTTAAAGTCGCGGTTGCGGGACGAATTGTTTTAAGACGTGTTATGGGGAAAGCTAGTTTTTTTCATATTCAGGATGTTTCTGGTCGTATTCAGATTTACATTAGAGCTAATGATCTTCCTGAAATATACGAACAATTCAAGCACTGGGATTTAGGAGATATTGTTGGTGTTCGTGGAGAGTTATTTAAAACGAATACTGGAGAGTTGACTGTAAATTCAGAACATGTTGAATTATTGACCAAATCCTTAAGACCATTGCCAGACAAGTTTCATGGCTTGGCGGATCAGGAAGTAAAATACCGTAAACGTTACGTTGACTTAATTGCGAATGAAGACAGTCGTACTACTTTCTTGGCCCGTTCACGTCTTATTCAAGCATTCAGACAGTTTATGGATAAGAATCAGTTTCTCGAAGTAGAAACTCCGATGATGCATCCTATTCCTGGGGGCGCGGTCGCGCGTCCATTTATTACGCATCACAACAGTCTTGATATGACTATGTATTTGCGTATTGCTCCAGAGCTCTACTTAAAACGTCTGGTTGTTGGTGGTTTTGAGCGTGTTTATGAAATCAACCGTAATTTCCGTAATGAGGGGCTTTCTACACGTCATAACCCTGAGTTTACTATGGTTGAGTTTTACCAGGCATATGCGGATTATAATGACTTGATGAACTTTACCGAGCAATTACTACAGTATTTATGTGATGCAGTGGTTGGTTCACGCCAGATTGACTATCAAGGGCAAGTGATTAATTTTAATCAGCCATTTGCACGTATGACGGTAAAAGAAGCTATTTTGCATTACCATCCTGAAATTAGCGCACAACAATTAGAAAATGTTGAGTTCTGTCGTCAACAACTCGAAGCAAAAGGTTTTGCGTATAAAGGAACCGATGGTTTAGGTAAGTTACAAATGATTCTGTTTGAAGAAACTGTAGAGCATCAACTGTTCCAACCTACATTTATTACGGCATACCCTACAGAAATTTCACCTTTGGCACGTCGTAATGATCAGGACCCTGAAGTTACCGATCGTTTTGAGTTCTTTATTGCTGGGCGGGAAATTGCGAATGGATTCTCTGAGTTAAATGATGCCGAGGATCAAGCAGAGCGTTTCCGTAAGCAAGTAGAGGAAAAGGATGCTGGCGATATGGAAGCAATGCATTATGACAGCGATTACATTGAAGCCCTTGAATATGGATTACCACCAACGGCAGGACAGGGGATAGGAATTGATAGATTGGTCATGCTATTTACCAATTCGCAGTCAATCCGAGATGTAATTTTATTCCCACATTTACGCCAATAGTAAATCATTTTGTTGTAGCCTAGTGCTTGCAGCTGTCTCTTGACTATCTCCTCCTGCTCCCGCGACTAGTCCGCTGGACGTAGGAGTCTCAATGCATGGGAAGAGTGTAGAAAAGTCAGTTGCTTGCAATTAGGATCCACTGAAGTACGTTATTCTGAACGAAAGCATATCTGCTTCAGAAGACCAAGACTTAATCTTAATTTGTTCTAATAACAGGTGAGCAATGTTAGTTAACAAGTTCCAAAAAGTAATTACATACATTAGAGAAACTCAAGAGGTCGCGTTATTTTCAACCATGGCGGATACTCGATGGTATTCTGCTTTTGGAGGTTCGCCGCTATTTTTTATTATGCTGCCTTTTATTGGGATTTTATTAACGCTTAATGCATTAATGAATGCTTATAAATTAGCTCAGGCTAGTAATAAAAACCTAGATCAATGGTTTAACTTTATTGCCTCTGCAACAGGTGCTGTTTTAGCGAGTATTTCGCTTTACGGTGCGGTACTATCAGCCTTTATGGGGCTTAGTTTTGCTGCCGGACCCTGGTTCTTTTTAAGTAGCTTAAGTCTGGCTATTACCCATCAAACGATAATGATGGGTATTAATTTTTATCGAGCTTATGAATCAGAGGCCGACCGTAGCCAGCGGATGCATCATGTTCAGGCGGCACTTAATAATGTATTTGTGCTTGGACTACTTTCGGCCGTTGTAGGTGCGGTTCTCTTTATAATGCTTTTACCCTCTGTAGCACCTACTTTAGGTATGGTCAGTGCAATGTCTGCAGCAGCCTTAACTCTATTTGATATGATGTGGCGCACACTTCCTCACAATGGAAAAATATGGATTAAAGAGAGACTTCATTTAGGAAAATCTGAGTTATCTCAGAATAATATGCAACCTCGGGTAGCAAAGGGGGTAAGGCTCGATGTTGAGGAAGCTCAGGAAATCAATCCCAATCATCACCGATTATTTACTCGATTTGTATACAGCAATGAAGTGAAAGGCATGACGGTAGAGCAAGCTGGTAACTATCTGACACATGTCATTCAGCGAAAAATTAATGCATATGGAGATGATACTATTGCTCCATATGATGCAAAAACAAATGACAAAATTATCGTATTAAATAAATTAATTACCGTTATTTCTAAAAAAGAAGATGCGTTAGTCTCCAAAGATGCTCTGATTGCACAATCCCCCTTAGCCTTTCAAAGTTTCTGGGCTGAAAAAGGGGATGTAGAACAGCTCGTGGATGCAGTGATGTTATTTCAAAAACAAGTTATTCAGGTGTCGAATCTCGATGATATGGCTCGAGAATTAAGTGCAGCACAAACCCAGCAATTTAAAAACGCTTAATTTAAGCGAGAATTTGCTTGCCGAACTCCCGCGGCTTGATCGCGGGATCCATGGATCTTGCGATACACACGGATCTCACCGAGCAAGTTACGAAATTAGGATCTATTTTTAGAGTAAGAGTCTAATCATGTTTGAACTTCTGATAAGGATTAAATTTTTCAAGAACATCAGTCCAAGCTTGCTCTTCTGATTCATTTTTGTAAATTTCTTTAGCAGTTTTATTTTTTTTGTAAGACTTATAATGCTCTGGTTTAATTGGTTTCTCATGAATCTTACTCACACGATCTACTGCATATGGCTGAGGATTTAGATAGCTTTTCATAGGTGTATCCTCCTTCATAACTACTGAATTGATCTGTATTAATTATAGCCCAAATTTGGACAATTTCTCTGAAAAGGTCTATACGAGCTATTTAGGCAATGACTCTGGATAAAAAGTTACTATGAATTGAATGAGTTTTTCCCGAAGTTCATTTCTCAATCGTGACATATCATCGGCATTTTTAGCGCTCGCCAAAACTTGCAATTGCATCACGTGTACTTGTAAGTCACTTACAATGATATTAGATACTTGCCCATCCCATAAAGGAGAAGTGCTTAAGATAGTATTTAACTCCTCGCGCAGTTTAGGTACGGGAAGGGTAAAATGAACATATAAAAAAAACGTCCCAATTAAATTACTGTTTTTAGTTCGACTCCAGTTCTGAAAAATATGATCTAAAAAGTAGTTAGTGGGAACAACCAAGCGCCGCCAGTCCCATAATCTTACGACCACACTTCTAAAATTAATTTCCTCGATAGTTCCCAACTCGTCGTTAATAACGACACTATCACCCAGCTTAATTGGTTGGGTAATGACGATTTCTAATCCAGATAAAATACTTCCCAAGGGTTTTTGTGCTGTAAAAGTAAAGACTAAACCCACGACACCCGCAGTAGTTAAAACACTAGCACCTAAAGCCCTGACATTGTCAAAGAGCATTAAAATTGAACCAATACTGAAGACAATAATAAGACTGTATATAATTCGTTTTATAATCAAGGTTTGAGTATAAACTTTTCGTGAGGCAAGCGTGCCACGTTTTTGAGTAAAATAGCGGCGAACTAATATTTGTTCTGCAATATCAACTACTTTAAATAAAATCCAACTAATAGCACAAATGATTAAAATGCTCGTAATCTTCGTGAAAATAAATGACAGTGCAGGGGGAATATTTACATATTGAACAATAATATTGAATAAAACTAAAAAAGACATGATTTTTAAAATAACGACAAATAAGGGCAAAATGATTTTAATCAGTGATTGATCACTAAAAGCATTTAATTTAATTAATAATGTAAATGCTTTATTTATTACCCTCACAGCAAGCCAATATGCACTTAGAAATATAAAAAGATAAAAAATAATCTGTTCTATAGTTCTTATCGCTGAGGAGGTGGCAAAGAGTTCTTTTAGGAGCCTGCTGTTTTGTATAAACAAATGAATACCTAGCAAAGATACCATTACTAAGACAGGCCCTAACCAGACTTTGATAAATGTTTTTGATTGTTCAGGTTTAACTATTTTTTGTTCTTTCATAAGCGTATAAGTAATAAAGATAAAACCTAGTAAACAATGCATTTCTTAAAGTTAAAAAATGAATTGAATCTAGGTTTTTAGTTTGCATTATTCTGCATAACAGTAGATATCACTACCACCAGGCACTCCCGCATGGAATATTATGGCATTTACTCCTACGACATCTCTTTTTTCTTTAAAACATCTATGTCCAGTATAGGAATAATAATAATCCCCTTCAGGTACAGGGCCTTCATAACGATAAACCTGTGTGCCTGGATCAATAACGATCGGGACGCTTTTCCAATTACTTGTTTCGGTAACAATAGTATCTGCAAAAGCCATTGAACCTAGTTGAGCTAACAATAATCCTATAAAAAGCTTTTTCATTTCATCCTCTCCTTAGATAAGTCTCACTACTATACAATTATAGTTCAAATATTAAACAGATGGTGCGCTGCGAGATTTGGTGTTAAGAATATAGGATCTGGGAAATCCAGGCTTTGTACATAATAAATTGACCCTGAGCAGCCAGGGAGTATAATGAACATTCTCTATAGCTTTCTCTTTGGTAGTCTTATATATATGCTAACCCACCACGCTATGGCGGCAGCAGCTTGTCCTGTGGTGCTCCAGAGCTTATTGAAAACGCCGGATGTGGTTGATAAGCTGGCTTTTCTTAATATGCCTTCAGAGGTGATTGTTAACTTAATTGATGAGTTACGCAATGAATCTCTTTATTGGGCTGTCAAAATTTTGCTTTCTCGGAATCAAGATGATGATCTTCGTTGGCAAATCCAAAGTTTGAAAAAATTGATTAAGGCTAAAAGACAGGGCCATGAGCACTTGTTTTTTTGCAAAGCTCACAACATCAATCATCTTGATGAATTAATTAGAGAATATATTAAGGATAAGACAGGGGAAACCCACCTTTATGGCTTAGTCTTTTTACTTATTGGTTCTAACCTTTATTTACCTGATGAATTAGCACGACATTTATTAGTCATTCATCATGCCAATCATTGGATCCCGCTTTTGACCGAGGAACAGCGGATTGCGTGTTTTAATGAGTTATTAAATAATGCCGATACCCATAAAAAATACATTAATTTGATCCCTCTTTTAAGTGTTAATAAAGAGCAGGTTAAGGGCGAAGTAAAAGATATTATTGATGATATCTGCGACAAATATCCGCATTTTTCTTCCGGCAACTTAAAAGGACAACGGCTAGATACAGAAGATAGTCTTACTATATTACAAATTTTACCGGTATTAATTCTTTGCCTTAATGATAAGAGGCATCAAGAATTAATTGATATCATTCTTCCAAAATTAAATGATGATACTTCTTCTATTCGTGAAGCCATACTAAAAATTATTTCCGTATGCATTCCTTATTTTAATGATAAGAATCGTGAGTTGATGTTTGCTGCCATACGCTCTAAATTAAATGATAAAGAGCCCAAGGTTCGTTTTGTAGCACAACAAATCGTTAGTGAGCATTTATCCCAACAGGAGAGTAGCCTGCAAACCGTTGATGCGGCTTGGGAGTTATCGAATGGAATAAATAGCATTTATGAAAATGCATTTCCTTTAACCGCTGTGCGTACTGCTTATTTTGATGATGCTCAACATCAAAAAGTAAGTGAGCTGATTGCAGTAAAGATGGATGATAAAAATTGGCTTCTTGGTGAAGAATCTTTAAAAATTATCTCCACCTGCATGCCTTATTTAGATAATGCATGTTGTGATGAGGTAATTCACGCTCTTTTTCTTAAATTAAGTATGGACGATACGAAAATAAGCCTTGCCGTCTTAAAAATTATTTCTGCATGCATCCATTATTTAAATAGAGAACAATGTGCAGACGTATTTAATGCGGCTCTTCCTTATCTGAATAGCAGTAATGGGCGAATGCGCAAAGCTGTTTTAGAGATTATGGGGGTATGTATTCCTCATTTGAGTGATGAGACGCGTGAAGAAGCTTTTAATGTTATTTTTGCCAATTTAAATGATATTAATTGGATTGTTCGCGATGCCTTATTGCAGTCAATGCTTCAGTTGATGCCTTATATCAGTAATGAGCAACATCGTCAGATACTTGATGTCATTTTACCTTATTTGGGAGATAATGATTGGAGCCATCGTTATATGATATTGCAAGCCATGTTGTCGCTTATATCGTACCTCAACGATGAGAATCACCACGTAGCACTTAATGCAATTATTCCTAGAGTAAATGATAATCACTCCATTGTGCGTGGTATGGCATTGCAAGTGATTACTCCCTTAATACCTGGCTTGGATGAAAAAAATCACCAGCGAGTTTTTGATCTGATTCTGCCTATGGCAAATGATAAAAGCTCTTTTGTAAACAATATGGCCCGCAAGACGATTATTAAATTCATGCCTTATCTTACTGACTACTCACAGCAGTTGGTTCTTGGGCAAATGCTCTTAAAAATACATGACAAAGACCCTGCTATTTGCGTGGTTGCATTACAGGATTGTATAGGCTGCATTCCCTATTTTAATGAGGCGCGACGTAACGAAGTATTGAACGCAGCTCTTGGCTTACTTGCTCCAGCGCCTTTAGAAATTAAGCGGGCGGTAATACAGGTACTAACTGCATGTATCCCTTATATCTCTGATGCTGAACGTGAAGAGTTGATTACCACAGCGTTCTTAAAATTAAATGATGCGTGCTGGGAGCTGAGTGAGGAAACCATTAGGATGGTGCTTACTTACAGTTTATATCTTGATGATGAATGCAGGGCATTGCTTGCAACTCAATTGGCTTTTTATTTTAATCAATATTCTGTAAGCAAGTGGTGGGATGAGCTGGTTTTCCTGCAAGTGGATGGTGGCGTTGTAGAGGAAGAGGTTTAGCCTCACATGCAGCCGTCCGAGTACCGCAGCATGTAATTAAAGTTAAATAAAAAATCTGCCGTCATTGCGAACCAAGTGAAGCAATCCAGTACTGGGTTTTAACGAAGCATCGTTCTGAGTTGCTTCGCAGGGCTTTGCTATGAACCAATTTATATATTCTACGAACCCCTACCTATCTTATGCTAATCGATGATCTAATTACGCGCTCACGTCCACAAGCGTCCCTCAGGACTTGATGCTCTAATTCAGCAAGGCTACATTCCCGAATAATTAGGACCCCCACCGCCCTCAGGCGCATGCCATACGATGTTTTGCCGTGGATCTTTAATATCACAGGTCTTACAATGAATGCAGTTTTGGGCGTTAATCTGTAATTGTGGCCCATCTTCGTATTCAACTATTTCATACACTCCTGCAGGACAATATCGGCTTTCAGGAGAAGCATACTTTTTTAGATTCACATCAATGGCCAGTTGAGGTTTTTTTAATTCAAGATGGCAGGGTTGATCTTCTTCATGAAATGTACCTGATAAAAACACTGAGGATAGTCGATCAAAAGTAAGCACGTTATCGGGTTTAGGATAATCAATTTTTTTAGCTTTTTTAGCTAATTTTAAGCTGTTGTAATCGGCATGATTTGTTAAAGTCCAAGGGGTCTTTCCATTGGTGATATACGTTTCAAACGCGGCGTTGATCAGTCCAGGAATTAACCCACATTTAAAGCCTGGTCTTATATTGCGTACAGAATATAATTCCTGTTCTAACCACGAACTCTTTACTTTTTCAGGATAGCGGACTAATTCAACAGGTGCTGCTTCCATTTGTTCTAATGCATCAAAACAGGCTTCAGCGGCGAGCATTCCTGATTTCATCGCCATATGAATACCTTTAATTTTAGGAACATTAAGAAATCCAGCAGCATCCCCAATCAAAGCGCCACCAGGGAATGTCAACTTAGGTAGAGATTGCCATCCACCTTCATTTAAAGCACGCGCACCATAACTAATACGTTCCCCACCAGCCAATAGAGAACTCACTAAGGGATGCGTTTTAAAGCGTTGGAATTCAGAAAAAGGGCTTAGCCAAGGATTTTTATAATCCAAACCGACAACAAAACCAATGGCTATCCGTTGTTTGGACAAGTGATAAATAAAGGAGCCACCATAGGTAGAATAGTCCATAGGCCAACCTACAGTATGGATAACTTTACCTGGTTCGTGTTTTTCCGCACTAACTTGCCAAATTTCTTTGATTCCTAAACCATAGGTTTGAGGGTTTGATTTATCTCTTAAGTGATAACGAGCCATCAATTTTTGGCTTAATTGGCCACGGCAACCTTCAGCCAATAAGGTTTGTTTCGCAAGCAAATGCATTCCGGCTTGGAAGTGCTCTGTTTTTTCATTATGTTTATTAATACCAACACTCCCTGTTTCCACACCAATAACCTGATTTTGGTCATTATAAAGAGCTTTTACCGCTGCAAAACCAGGATAAATTTCACAACCCAGGGCTTCAGCCTGTTCTGCTAGAAAGGCACAAAGCTCACCTAAGCTAATAATGTAATTGCCCTCATTGTGCATAGGTTTTGGGGTAGGGAGTTTATAGGAGCGTTTTTGGGTTAGAAAATAGAATAGATCTTCACTCACCTGAGTATCCAGTGGCGCATCTTGCCACGTGTCAGGTAGAAGCTCTTGTAGGCTTTTAGGTTCTAGGACGGCCCCAGAAAGGATGTGAGAACCAACTTGCGAGCCTTTTTCCAAAATACAAACAGACAGTTCGTGTTGCGCGGCTAAGGCTAATTGTTTTAGTTTTATCGCGGCAGATAATCCGGATGGCCCCGCACCGACGATAAGTACATCAAATTCCATAGTTTCGTATTCCACGCGCGCTCCTACATACAAAAAAGTAAAATAATCGCCTTTATAGGGTTTAATATCAAGAGCATAACGATAGATATTTTTTTATTTTCTTTGTTTCATTTTGGAAAGTTGTTCTTTAACGTAAATAAGTGAACGTGCATGGCTAAATCCTAACCAGCGGAATAGATTAACAATAGCTGCGCGGTGCGTGTTCAGAGCAATATAAAGTTCTGATTTAGGATTATTAATCAGTTCTTCAATACGATCGCTAAATTTTAAACCCTCAACAGCATAGATAATATGATCCAATTTGGTGCCACTATTCATCCAAAAGGGATTCCAACGGCGGTCTTGACCTGTTCTTAGTCGGTGCATAACATCGATGATTGCGTGACCTGCAGGCCCGTGTCGGGCGAGTATATTTACGGCAAAATAAAGACGAGGAACGGGTTCATTAGAACGGGCATAACCTTGGGCAATTGTTTTCAGCGATGCGCTGTAATGCTTACGATAATATTCCACTCGGTTATGATTGCCTGCGAGTGCATAGCCCATAGCAATAAAATCAGGATTAACTAAGTGTCTTAGGCGATACTCTTCTACTTTCCCATGATTCCCAGTGCGCGCATAACCTATAGCAATCAGGCCTGGGTCCGCACGATACAATAGGCGGTATTCTTCCGCGCGAACATGATTGTTGGCTAGTGCATAGCCCATGGCAATTGAACTGACATCGGCATCATGGTGTAAACGGTATTCTTCAACTTTGGCGTCATTACTCGCTTGAGCATAACCGACGGCAATGGCATTGGGGCTGGCTTCATGTGTGAGGCGATATTCCTCTACCTTGTTGTGGTTGCCCGCCAGTGCATACCCCATCACAATAGTATTTACATCGGCTTTGTGCTGTACCCTATAGTCATTAACTTTTTTATGTTCGCCTGCAAGGGCATACCCCATAGCAATGGCTTTGATATCGGCTTTATGTTGGGTTTGATATTCTTCCACTTTACTGTGATTACAGGCTTGCGCGTAGGCCATGGCAATCGCATTTATATTGGCTCGATACTGGAGGCGATATTCCTCAACCTTTTCATCATTATGGGCATGGACATAGCCCATGACAATTGTACTTGGATTAGCTTGGCATTTAACGCGATAGAGCTCGACGCTTTCATGATCCCCGGCAAGGGCATATCCCATGGCAATAGAGCTGGGATCGGCCCGATGCGTTACGCGATATTCCTCAACAATTCGATGAGTACCCGCAAAGGCATAGCCCATTGCGATTGGATCAACCAGGGCTCCAATGTTACGTAGCATTTCTGCGGCTTTATAGTGTCCTCCTGCTGCTAATTTACCCGCAGGCGTAAAATAAGGGGGCGAACTATCAAGTACATCAATATGTGTATCTGCGAGGCTCTTATTTAGCTCATAAACATCTTGGGCTTCCAGTGCCGCATTATAAATTTTGTCAAACATAAGATCTCTTATGTAAGGGATAACTTCTTTAATATATTATGGCAAAGAAAATTAGCTCTGTTGATAATAATCTATTTTAAGTGAATCAGCATAAACGTCAATTATAGAATTCTTTTATTTTTCAAAAAATTGTAACCCGTATTAGATGTAGTTGTAATACGGGTTTGAGAGATAAATTGCTTAGATCATCGAGAATGATTCTGGTTCTATATACAAATTAGCTAACGGAGGTATTATCATGGATGATGCACGGGTAGCGAAAGACAGGGTATTGTAAGGAATGCTAAGCACTGCTAATAAAAGTCCCATAGCTGTACCAAGAAGCATTGTGCCTGCATAAGCCAATGATTCACCGGTGCTTGCCAAAGCAGTATCTACTGCCTCGTCACTCATAAAAATGAGGCTTCCCATGGTGATTAATAAGTCGCCAGCGAGCGCAATCGCTCCAATCAAGGTATTGTATGCGGCGATGACCGAGCCAATTGAAAATGCAAGGGGACAACGTAATATGGTAAATAGGTCACGGAAAAAATCGGGACTGTCTTCGAAGGGTTTAAAAAAATTCATCCTTCGTGTATATACTTCAAATCCGCGTTCTGAAACACCAGAAACATAGTTGCGATCGTTTTCTTCATCGCTTAAATCAAAAATATAATTTAAATCTTTCCAGTCTTCTGCATTAAACATAAACGTCTCCGCTGATTGAAGTCGCCTTATGGTATTTAATTTGGCCTTTATAGTCAAATTGTTGTCAAAAAGGGTGCTCGCCCACTTGCAAGTAACTAGGATTTACTTAAAATAAGCTAAACTCACAATAGATGCATCTAAAGGAGAATAGAATGAGGGCATTACTCAGCTGCCTGCTTTTGGGGATATCAATTATGGCTTATGCAGATGATGAAACAATGACGGTGAATGCTAAGGCCTCTGAATTGATTATTAACTTACCTGCAAATCCCACCACCGGGTTTCAATGGTCAATTGTTAAATATGATCATGCTCTTTTAACCTTAAGTTCAAGTACTTATGAGAAACCTAAAACGAACATGGTTGGTGCGGGTGGTCAAATGCATTATGTTTTTCAGTTAAATAAAGGGAGTGTTGCCCCTAAAAGTACCGAGCTGAAATTTAAATATGGCCGTAGTTGGGAACCTAAAACAGCGACCTTAAAAACCATCAAAGTTAATTTTGTTAAATAGTAAAGTAAGTAATTGGGCTGTGCAACTGACTCTTGTGCATCTCTCTGCCAATGCAGTTCTGCTCTATACTTCCACGTCCTGCGGACAAGCTGTGGGACGTGGAAGGGAATGTAACCAATAGACAGTTGCGTGCAACAGACTTCCTGGACGGCAGCTAAAATCAGTCCGTATGCATCACAATCAAATCTTCTTAAATGGCAAATATCTTGGCATCCAAAACATATCGGCAACTAATTTTTCCAAATCTGCATCTTGATTTTTTTGCGCATGACCCGAAGCAATTGCGGATTTAGCCACTGCAATCGCAATTTCTTTAGCCACTGTTTGTGCATCATCTAAAGATGGCAGTAAGGGCAAGAAACTATCTTTCATGCTTGGAGCAAAGCGGCATAAGGCTTCTGCCGACGCAAGAATCATATCATTGGTTAATTTTGATGCGTTAACCGCCAGTACCCCTAAGCCAATACCTGGAAATACTAAAGCATTATTGCATTGCGCTATTTGCACCATACGATTTTGATACTCAACAGCAGGAAATGCAGTTCCAGTTGCTATTAATGCTTTCCCCTGGCTCCAAGCTAAAATATCTTCAGGTTTGGCCTCACATTTTTCATCTGGATTTGATAAAGGGAAAATAATAGGGCGTTCACAAGTTTGGCTCATAACTTCAATAATATCCTGGGAAAAAGCACCAGCTTGAGCAGAACAGCCAATAAGAATGGTTGGTTTAACCTGTCTTACTGTATCCGTGAGTGATGGGTTCTGCTTCTTAGCATGCCATTGGGCAACCTCATTAGGATCGTGAGCATAAGGTTTTTGTGCTCCAGTAAGTTCAGCATCGTTATTTAGTAATAAGCCTTGTCTGTCAATGAGCCAAAAACGCTTATATGCTTCTTCTGCACTTAAGCCCTCACGTATCATGGCATCGACAATTTGGTCACTGATGCCTGTTCCTGCAGATCCTGCTCCAAAAACGACAATGCGCTGATCTTTCAGTTGGGTACCGGTGACATTACAAGCAGACATGAGTGCTGCTAAAGTAACGGCCCCCGTTCCTTGGATATCATCATTAAAGGTACATAACTCATCTTGGAATTGATCCAGAATACGACGAGCATTACCGCGGCCAAAATCTTCCCAATGTAAAAAGGCATTAGGGAAATGCTTATGAATGGCTTGAACAAAGCTTGCTATAAACTCATCATAAGCTGCCCCACTTATGCGTGGATGACGACAACCCAAATATAAAGGGTCATTCAATAAGTCTTGGTTATTGGTGCCTGCATCAAGGAAAACAGGAAGGGTACGTACGGGATTAATGCCGCCACATAAACAATAAACCATCAATTTCGCTACAGGGATATCCATACCACCAATACCCTGATCGCCAATGCCTAAAACCCCTTCACCATCAGTGACCACAATCACATCAATTTCTGGATTAGAACGATTACCGATAATTTCATCAATTAAATTTTTATCGGAATGCGCAATATACAATCCTCGAGGTTGTCTGTATTCATGGCTAAAACGTTTTACCGCGGTGCCCACAATAGGTGTATAAATAGTAGGCAACATTTCACCTAGATGACGATGCAATAATTTATAAAATAAAATCTGATTCTTATCATGTAAGTTATTTAGATAAATATTTTGCTGCAGTCTTGTGGTGTAGCTGGAATATTGTAAATAAGCGCGCTTAACTTGTTCATCTAGCGTTTCCACTCGATGGGGAAGCTTACCTAATAAACCAAAAGCTCTTCGTTCTTCATGGGTAAATGCGGTCCCCTTATTTAATTGGGGGGTGGTAAGTAACGGTTTTCCGCACAAAGAGGTTTCTAAATATTGTTCTCCAGTGTGTTCATCACGTTGTAATTTAAAATCTAACATGTGGAAATTCTCACTAAGATGGAATTAGGGATTATCTGATGATAATATCGACTTTTTGTAGTTTACATCAAGAGGTTGAGTATGAATAAGTACTTGGTGGCAATATTAGTCATGTTGGGATTAACATCTTGCATGAAAAAAGATGAACATTATTACCAAACCCACCCCAATGAATTACAACAGGCAATAAAAAGTTGCCCAGAACACCAGCCCCAAGGTATGACCTGTAATCAAATCCAAGAGATTGCCGGAAGAATGAATAGCTTAGCTTACCAATTACAACAAAGCCCACAAGGTTTTGGTAATAAGATTTTAGCATTACAAGAGACGGTCGCCACTCAAGAGCAGAAATTAAAAGCAGATGCGAATAACAAAGAATTACAAGCAAGTATTGCTCAAAATAAACATGACTTGGAAGAGTATTTAGCAGTGGTTAAATGGTTAGAGTCCCCAGTGAGTTAACAATGAAAGTATTAATAAGCAATGATGATGGGGTGCATGCTCCAGGAATTACTATTTTAGCGAGGGAGTTGTCTACTTGTGTGGATATAGAGGTGGTTGCTCCGGATCGAAATCGCAGTGGTGCCAGTAACTCATTAAGTTTGAGTCGTCCTTTGAAAGTTAAACAATTAGAGAATGGTTATTACAGTGTCGAAGGCACACCTACTGATTGCGTACATCTGGCCTTAACCGGGTTTTTAAGTAATGGTTTTGATATGGTTGTTTCAGGAATCAATGATGGCGCTAACTTAGGCGATGATGTTCTGTATTCCGGTACTGTAGCGGCAGCAATGGAGGGGCGCTATTTAGGTTTGCCTGCAATCGCCATGTCTATGGTGGGGGACACAATCAAACATTATGAAACAGGTGCGCATATTGCCAAACAATTAGTAGCCCAATTAAGTGCTCACAGTTTGCCATCGCAAACCATTTTAAATGTGAATGTGCCGGATTTACCCATCGATGAAATTAAAGGACTACAAGTTACCCGTTTAGGAACTCGTCATGGAGCTCAGCCTTTAGTGAAGTCTCAAGATCCTCGAGGGCGTCCTATTTATTGGATTGGTTTGCCCGGTGAAGCAGCTGATTGTGGCCCGGGTACGGATTTTTGCGCAGTAAAAGAAGGTTATGTTTCCATAACTCCCTTACATTTGGATATGACCAATTATAAAATGTTTGATCAATTATCCAGTTGGTTAACTGGCGTTAATTTGATACTTTAGTAAGGGACATTATTCTGAAGTAAGCTATGTTATTCTGGATGAGATAAGAGCGCAGGCCTTCCTTAGCGTTTCGAGGCTTGTCCGCGGAAGCCAGTATTCTGGCAGACTCCACGGAATGACGAAGAATACGAGCTTTCCTCGTTTTAGAACTATTTGCGGCAGATTTTTATTGAAAATATTTGCTTGAGGCAATTCATGATACTGACATTTTGCAAAAGATCTTTATGTCTTTTTCTGGCAATCGCGCTTGTGGGCTGTGGGTCCAATTTAGCTCCTGTAACTGAGTCAAAATGGCGACCGTATTCCCGACAACAGGGAACACATATTGTTCAACGGGGTGAGACACTTTTTGCCATTGCATTTCGTTATGATACAGATTACCGCAGCTTGGCACGTTTAAATCATATTTCTCCTCCTTATTCATTAAGAGTTGGTCAGGTTTTAAATGTACGAGGAGGAGTTCGTCGAGCACCCATACCCCAGCGAGTAACGCAATTTAAGCACTATCGACCGGCACCAATTGTCGCACCTAAGATAGTTCACTCACCCACGCGGCGCTATGCTCGTTCTGCTTCCGGATGGTTATGGCCTGTTAGTGGACGCGTTGTTACATCTTTTGTTCCGGATCAGGGTAAAAAAGGCATAAATATTGCTTGTAAGTCTGGGGATAAAGTTATTGCAGCCTCAAGTGGTACAGTAGCTTATGCTGGAAGTGGTTTGTCAGGTTATGGTAATTTAATTATTATAAAGCATAACAACGAGTTTTTAACCGCTTACGGCAATAATGCGCGAATTATGGTTTCCGAAGGACAACGAGTAAATGCCGGTCAAGTGATTGCTATTGCCGGAGTCATTGATCGTAAGTACACAGGTGTACATTTTGAAATCAGAAAAGCGGGTATTCCTGTCAACCCGTTGAATTATTTACAAAAAGGTTGACATTTAATGAGTGGTTGTTGCAACAATAGAGGTACTATATGGTTGCAGCTCGTCATGTTCTAAGGGATTTCGTGATGGGATGACTGCCTGAAAAGGTGTAAATTCTAGAAACACGGCTAAACATTACAGGGTGAAATCATGCAAAATGACGATGAGTCAATTAAAGATACTGAATTTAAGGATGAGGAGTTGTCTGAGGTAAGCACTGACGACGAGACATTCTTGATGGATGATGACGATTTGGAGGTCCTCACTGAAAAGGATGAGGTAGAATCTGAGTTACCTGATTTTTCGGATGATGCTGCTTTTCCTTCTTTTAGTCGCGGCAAAAATGCCATAAAAATGATGGATGCAACTCAACTGTATTTGAGTGAAATTGGATTCTCTCCCTTACTCAGCGCTGAGGAAGAAGTTCACTATGCCACGCTTGCCTTAAAAGGTGATGTGGCAGCACGTAAAAAAATGATTGAATCGAACTTACGGCTGGTAGTTAAAATTTCTCGCCGTTATCTTAACCGTGGACTGCCTTTGCTTGATTTGATTGAGGAAGGGAATCTGGGATTAATGAAGTCTGTTGAAAAATTTGATCCAAATCGTGGGTTTAGATTCTCAACCTATGCCACTTGGTGGATTAGACAAACGATAGAACGTGCTATTATGAATCAAACCAGAACTATTCGGTTGCCCATTCATGTGGTTAAAGAGCTCAACGTATACCTGCGAGCAGCGCGCCAGCTTACTCAAAAGCTAGACCATGAGCCTTCTCCTGAAGAAATTGCTGAAATGGTCGATAAGCCTTTAGAAGATGTGCAAAAGCTCTTGGGTTTGAATGATAAAGTTGCTTCTGTTGATACACCTATAGGTTATGATGAAAACAAATCGTTGTTAGATACTATCGCCGATGAAAATAGTGTGAATCCAGCAGAGCTATTAACCAATGAGAACCTACGCCTTCACATTGAATCGCTTTTAGATAAGTTAACTGAAAACCAACAGCAAGTTATTGCCCGACGTTTCGGTTTGCGTGGTTTTGAAAAAGCAACATTGGAAGATGTGGGTAAAGAAATCGACCTAACTCGTGAGCGCGTACGTCAAATTCAGGTTGAGGCTTTAAAAACGCTACGCGGCCTGTTAGAGAAAGTAGGTTTAACTCAAGAAGATCTATTCTAAAACACTTCAAATGGAGCAACTGTCTTTAATTTCATTTCAAGACAGTTGCTACAGATATAGAACTGTATTACGAACTACAGTTTAAACGTCGGCTTTAACCCTTGCCAGCAATCAGCATAATTCCTTTGTCGTTCTTGAGCGTCCATTGCTTGCTCTGTAACTTGCCACACATCACGCGTTTCAAACATAAAGGCTAGGGTATTTAAATAAGCTTCGGGCTCTAATTTTTTAGCAGTAGCCGCTTCATAGCTTACTTGGTCAGGACCATGTGGGGTCATGCAATTATGAATGCTCACACCACCAGGCACAAAACCTTCTTTTTTCGCATCGTATTCGCCACGTATAAGCCCCATTAATTCATTCATGTAGTTTCGGTGAAAATAGGGAGGTCTGAAGGTATGCTCGGCAACCATCCAACGAGGAGGGAAAATAACGAAATCAAGATTCGCAACCCCAGGAGTATCACTCTCAGAAGTCAGGACGGTAAAAATAGAGGGATCGGGATGATCAAAGCTGACCGTATTAATGGTATTAAATAAGCTTAAATCATAGCAATAAGGTGCATAGTTACCATGCCAGGCGACTACATTAAGTGGTGAATGAGTGCTTGGTGCGGTCCATAGTTTATTTTGATACTTACAAACCAGAGTAACATTTTGTAC
The DNA here is from genome assembly GCF_044626755.1 of Legionella lytica. Taxonomy (GTDB): domain Bacteria; phylum Pseudomonadota; class Gammaproteobacteria; order Legionellales; family Legionellaceae; genus Legionella; species Legionella lytica_A. The sequence goes on from NZ_JBGORX010000001.1 coordinate 477,760, forward strand.
TTGCTGTTCATATGCGGCAGTTGGGTATTTAAAATGGCGGGGATTCGCTAAACCATTCGACCCAATAAGCCCTAAGTGCGGTAGAGTTAAAGGATTACCCGCATTTTCACATAGATAGCCTTTCGCTTCTTTACTGATTAGTTCGACTTTAAATCTAATTCCACGAGGAATTACTGCAATCATACCTGGGCATATATTTAACTTACCAAATTCAGTGTGGAGATTAATTTCCCCTATATAAGGCACAAATAACAATTCACCATCATTATTAGCAAAATAGCTATGCTGCATGGAGCGATTGCACTGATAAAGATAAGTCGTTACTAAGTGAGATCCTGCAAGATGAAACATGCCCTCAATGAAATCACACTCATTATCATTACTAATAGGTGACCAGCGTAATGGATTAGGAGATTGCTGCGGAGGGTAGGGCTTTACTAGCTCATCCTTGTAAGGCTCGTAATTTCCTTGCACTACCGAAGGGAGTATGCGATAAAGCCAACTATGCTGATTCAAGTGGCGAGGGCGGGTAAATGAAGTACCGCTTAGTTGTTCTGCATAAAGACCCAAATTACAGTTCTGCGGAGAATTTTGGTTACTTGGTAAAGCCCCTGAAACCGCCTCGCTGTGATGATAATTGCCAAAACCTTGCAGATACACTGTCTATCTCCTTATATAATCGTTAATCGTTAGTGTGCCATGAAAACAAGCAATTTTGTAGCCCATATTAGATGAAGTCGTAATACGTAATGTTATGGCATTAGTCCCTTCCTATCAGGGCATATTATCTAATTAAGGATGAAGATTTTTAATAACAGAGAATGTATAATCGCATACAAATTTAATTCGAGTCAGAGGTCAGTTATGGCAGGTCATAGTAAATGGGCGAATATTAAATTCCGTAAGGGAGTTCAAGATGCTAAGCGCGGTAAAATATTTACAAAATTAATTCGTGAAATCACCGTTGCAGCACGTATGGGAGGAGCAGAAGAGGCTTCAAATCCAAGACTACGTGATGCGATTAAAAAAGCTCTTGCTGCAAATATGAAGCGCGACACTATTGATAATGCCATTAAACGCGGCGTGGGTGGCTTAGACGGCGAGGCAATGGTTGCCATGCGTTATGAAGGTTATGGCCCGGGTGGAGTTGCTGTATTAGTCGATTGTTTGTCTGATAATAAAAACCGTACAGTTTCTGAAGTGCGTCATGCATTTACTAAAAATGGGGGTAATTTAGGCACAGATGGTTCTGTAGCTTATTTGTTCACTAACCAAGGTGAAATCCTCATGGCTGCAGGTGTATCTGAAGACCAAGTCATGGAAGTTGCTATTGATGCGGGTGCAGATGATGTTTCCGTGGAAGATGGACAAATTGAAGTAATTACTCCAGTAGAAGCCTATCATAGTGTCTTAAACGCATTGAGCGATGCGAATCTGGCTGTAGAGCAATCTCAATTAACAATGCGTGCTCAAACCTTAGTGCCTATTGATGATGATTCGGCTGAAAGCTTGATGAAAATGATCGACATGTTGGAAGACTTGGATGATGTTCAGGACGTTTACAGCAATGCTGAATTCTCAGAAAAAATTTTAGAATCAATGAGCTAATGACTGTTATTTTAGGTATTGATCCAGGTTCACGAATTACTGGTTATGGTTTAATCAGACAAGTAGGCCAGAAAATAGAATACGTTGATAGCGGCTGTATTCGCACTACACCTACGGCTGAGTTAAGCCAAAAACTATTACAAATCTATGATGGCATTTGCCAATTAATGGATCATTATAGTCCTGAAGAGGTAGCAATCGAGCAAGTCTTTATGCATCAAAACCCTAGCTCCGCTTTGAAGTTAGGACATGCTCGTGGGGTGGCTATGGTTGCTGCTGCATCACATCGTGTAAAGGTCAGCGAGTATGCTGCACGAGAAATCAAACAAACTGTTGTTGGCTATGGTGCTGCAGAGAAAGCTCAAGTAGGGCATATGGTGGTGAGCTTATTATCCTTAAATAAAGCGCCACAAACTGATGCTGCGGATGCATTGGCAATTGCTATCTGCCATAGTTATATGCGCGACAAATTATCTGCAATTATAGGTAACAACAGTGTTAGTTTAAGGAGAAGAAGACGATGATTGGCTGGCTTGATGGTCAAATAGTTGATAAGTATCAACCCGGAAAATTAGTGGTGAGTGTCCAAGGGGTTGGCTATGATGTGGAAACCTCATTAAACACCTTTTTTCAGTTAGATTGCCTAAATGGCTCTGTCGGCTTACACATTCACACTGTTGTTCGTGAAGATGCATTGTTATTGTATGGTTTTTTAGATAAGCAAGAACGGGCATTGTTCCGGGCATTAATCAAAGTCAATGGTGTTGGACCTAAAATGGCGATGGCCATTCTCTCCAGTACAACGCCTAACGAATTTATTCAGTGCATCAAGCAGGAAAATGCTACGTTTCTAACTAAGCTACCCGGAATTGGTAAAAAGACTGCTGAGCGCTTGGTGGTGGAAATGCGTGATAGCATTAAGCAATTTACCGATTTACCAGCGGATACGTTACAGGCACCGGTCAACTTGGTTCTTGGGCAAGACGAAGCCGTGAGTGCATTAGAAGCATTAGGTTATAAGCCTCAAGAAGCATTGAAGGCCGTGAATAAGGTCGATGATGGCACGAAGAGTTGTGAACAGTTAATTCGTGATGCCTTACAAATATTGGCTGCACGTTAGTTTCTTGAATAAATGGATTAGATGCCTTAAAAATTAAGGGACTCATTTTCCTTTTTTTGCTAATAACTCTTGTTAGGCACCTCTTTTGGGGGGCCAGATTCGTCAAAAGAAAAGCTATAGTGCAAATATGAAGGTGTTTAAGAAACTCTTCAATATAGGTTAAGGTGAAACAGGGGTTGAATCTTTCCTCACAAACTCTAGTACTTCTATAGTTGGTAAAGGTTCAGACCATGCTCTTAGCATCAAGCGGCAAAAATACGCGAACAATAAGTCCAGTTCCTGTTATCGGGGCATCCAATTCAACTCGACCATTATGTAATTGGCAAATCTGCTGTACAATGCCCAGCCCTAATCCACTTCCAGGACTTTTATTACCTAGAATACGGAAGAAGCGCTCAAACACACGAGCTCGCAATTCTGCGGGAATCCCTGGACCATTATCACACACTTCCAGTATCACTTCGTTTTGTTGTTGAGAAAGACGAACAATAATGTGCCCATTTTCGTTGCAATAACGAATCGCATTATCTACGAGGTTGCGAATTAATATACCAATCGCAGTTGAGTTGCCATGAATTGTAAGACTCTCTGAGGAGGTTTCAAATTCTAAATCAATTTGTTTTTCTACGGCAGATGCTGCAAGCATCGCTAAGGTTTCACGAGCTAAACGACTTAGATTAACCTCATCCCGGCCATCCATATGTGCAGCTTCAGGAACTAAGCGGCTCATGGTAAGTAGCTGTTGCACTACGTGGGTACTGCGGTTTACGCTCGCAATTAACTTTTGTAGCGCTTGATTTTTTTCTTCAATATTATTCGTATGTAATGCAACTTGAGCTTGAGTTTTCAAGGCAGCAAGAGGGGTACGCAATTCGTGAGCGGCATCTGCAGCAAATCGTTTTTCTCGTTCAAAACCTTCTTTTAATCTAAAGAATAGTTTATTCAATTCGTCGATAACTGGTTTTATTTCTTCAGGTACTTCTTGTAAATCTACAGGCTCCAAATGACTCGGCGCTCGGTTTGCGACTTCTTCCGCAACCTTATCTAAGCTATCTAAACCTCGTCCAATAATAATCCAGATTAATAATCCTGATAGAGGGAAGGTGAGTAGCATGATGTAAAGATCATCTTGGGCAATACGATGCCCTAGCTCATTGCGCGTATCATAGCGCTCGGCTAAAACAGTGCGAACTCCGGCTTTTGCATTATAAGTGGTAAAGACCCGCCAATCTTGATCGGCAATCTTTTTATCACTGAAGCCATCAATTTCTGAAGCAAGCGGAATTTTAGGTGCGGTAGAGGAATGTAATAATAATTTTCCACCATTAGTCCATACCTGAAAATTAAACTTGTCCATGTAATTTTCTGGTGGTTCATCATTTAGAAATCTTTTTTGATAGAAATTGTCTACCTTTTGGGGAATTGTTTCCAGTGCTTCCTGAATTTTTACGAGAGGGCGTTGATGTAGGTCATCGCCCAAGAGAGCTTGATAGGATAATGCAGAAACAGCCATTAAGGTATCTAGGTGATCTTGAATGTCTTTTTGATCAAGATAATAGTTACCAATGGCTGTTAAAGTAGTAGTAATCGTAATAGCCAGTAATAAATTAAATAATAAAAACTTTCGTATAGACGATTTCACGAGACCACAATACCATCATTTTTTTCAGCCATATAACCAACACCGCGAATAGTGCGAATGAAATTGGCATTAAGCTTTTTACGTAAATTATGAATATGAACTTCAAGTGCGTTGCTATCTACGTCTTCTTCCCAGCCATAAATACTTTGCATCAGTTGTTCGCGCGATAGAACCTGTCCGCTGTTTTCTAACAACTTTTGCAGTAACGCAAATTCTCGGCGAGGCACGTTAACCAGAACATCATCCACAAATACCGAATGAGCGGCGGGGTCCAAGGTAATATTTTTATACTGTAATACGGCGTCAGCACGCCCTTGAGAGCGTCGAACCAACGCTCTGATTCGGGCACTAAGCTCATTTAAGTCAAAAGGTTTTATCAAGTAGTCGTCTGCACCACTGTCTAAGCCTTTAACACGGTCTTCGACGGATTCACGCGCGGTGAGAATAATTACAGGAGTAGGGTTGCCGTCATTACGAATATTTTGTAATAAGCCTAAACCTGATAATTTAGGTAAACCCAAATCAAGAATAATTAATTCAAAAGATTCTGATTTTAATGCAGCGCGAGCTGCTTCCCCATCCTTGAGCCAGTCGACTATATAACCAAACTGGGTTAATCCTGTTTTTACAGCATCTCCTAGTAATTCGTCATCTTCAACTAGCAAGAGTCTCATTCTGGCTCCTATTGTTTCTCAAGTCCGGTTTCGTCCATATGTTTTGTTAGGTAAAACGCTTGGATTAGTACAAAAAGCAGGGTAAATCCTACACCACCAAATAACTTAAAGTTAACCCAGGCATCAGTGTCGTAATGGTAGGCAACATAAATATTGACCGCACCCATTAAAATAAAGAATAAAGACCATGCAAAATTGAGTCTATGCCAGATCTTGGACGGCAGTGATACATTTGCTTCCATCATTTTTTGAATTAATGGTTTGCTGCCTATAAAACTTGAACTGAAGAATATCAAAGCAGAAAGCCAATAAATGCCGGTTGGTTTCCATTTAATAAACCAGGGATTGTGGAAAAAGAGGGTGGCTCCACCGAGTACCATAATGATTGCCAGGCTGATTAAGTGCATTTTTTCATAGTGCTGGAATTTTAAGCGATAGAACGCTACCTGGCTTAATGAGGCAACCATTGCCACTGCTGTGGCTGTATATATATTAGAAAGTTTATATACGATAAAAAATAAAACTATAGGGAAAAAATCAAATAGTAATTTCATATATTCATTAATACTATAAACAAGTTATTTTGAGTATAACACAAGTTTTGATTTCACTCTCGCAAGGTTGAGGCCGGAAATAAAAAATTTTTGTAACTATTTAGTTAAAAATGAACAGTCTAAGGAATCTGATGGTGGTCCTGGTCTAAGACCAAATACTCGTCATGCTGGCCCTATCCGATAAGAATTTTTTGTCCAATGTATAGAGGTGTATTCCATTGAAGCCCAGGATTCAATGAAAGAATTTGATTTACAGGAAGCTTATGACGTTTTGCAATTCCATCCAAGGTATCACCATTTTGAACTATATACGGTCTTACAGGCTTTGCTGTTTTCCAAATAATTAATTGCTGTCCGACCTGTAAACGTTGGTCACTAGATAATTTGTTCCAAGTCAGTATATCGTTCGCGTTAACACCATACATTTTTTCCAGACGTTGATAGCTATCGGCTATTTGCACTATATGAATCATGCGGTGGCTTCCCACCGCGGGGGCAAAGGCAGAGGCCGGGGCGGTCGGGGCTGGCGTTGGCACATTATGTTGGCTCGGTTTTCCATAATAGGTCGTTTTTACCAAGGCAATTTCTTGCTTGGGAGAGGGGGCGGACATCAGTGGAGCATTACGCGTACTGGGAATTAAGATGGATTGATTGATTTTGACTTGATTTGTCGTTAATTGATTTAACTGCTTAATTAAATTAACTGTTGTATGATATCGAGTGGCAATAGAGTCTAGATTATCTCCCTCTTGTACCTGGTGTTTGGTCCAACTCACTCTTTTATCTTCCGGAAAATTCGCCAGATTTAAATTAAATTGGCGTACTTTCTCTGTTGGTATTAATAATTTAAAGGGTTTATAGGGTGCTGTAGTCCAGTGGTTGTATCCAGGATTTAATTTGATTAACTCCCGATAACTAATCCCTGCTAATTTGGCGGCATGGTTTAAATCGATTTGACTACCAATGTTTACTTCCTGAAAATAAGGCTGATAGGGAATTGGGGGGATTGTTAATTTATATTGCTCTGCATTTTTTACAATCTCTGCAAAGGCGAGCAATCGTGGTACATAAATTTGGGTTTCTCTGGGTATGGATAAGTCCCAGTAGCTTGGACTGCGTTTCTCTTGTTGAGCGGCTTTGATCGCCCGTGAAATAGTGCCTTCACCTGCGTCATAAGATGCGATAGATAGTGTCCAATTGCCGTCAAAAAATTTATTCAGATAGGCCAGGTAATTGAGGGCTGCGTCAGTTGAATGGTCAATGCTGCGTCGTCCATCAAACCACCAGTCTTGTTTTATTCCAAAATCTTTACCGGTCCCAGGCATGAGTTGCCATAAGCCCGCGGCACCTACAACCGAATAAGCAAAGGGGTTGAAAGAGCTTTCAATCATAGGGATTAAGGCTAACTCACCGGGTAAGTTTCGTTTCTTAATTTCTGTAACGATATGGTAGATATAGGGTTGGGACTGACTGAAGGTTTTTTGTAAATAGCCTGGATGGGCAATTAGCCAGCGAATTTGGGCTTGGACTTCCTCCCGTGAAACTTCATGGTCTAATTTAAATTCACCACGAAGTACTTCCCATACATCAGAAGTAGCATGGGTATTGGTAATACCACAAAAGATGAGAATACCTAATAAAAATCTTTTTATTATTATTATTTTCAATGGTATTTACCTATGAATACTATTGGCTTGCCAGTGTACTAAAGTTTATTCGATGATTAAACCCTTTTTGTCTTTTATTGGTACACAATGATTTCAATTAGATTCTATTGTTTTTTATTTGAAATGATTTTTTGCTTCGCGTAGTGCTGCAAAAACATCTAAGGAGTTATTAGAGACAGCCCCATGATACTGCGCATACTTTAGTACTTCGGGACTTTGAGTTCGTAAAAAAGGATTTATTAATCGCTCCATTTCTATAGTTGAGGGTAAAGTACAAGGATTCGTTTGTGCCCGTAATTTTTGGATGTATAGGTGGATAAATTGATTATGAGGCTCTACTGTTTCAGCAAAGCGTAAATTTTGCAGGGTGTATTCGTGAGCACAATACACCTCGGTCTCTGGAGGTAAGGATTTGAATAGCTCCATTGAACGATGTAATTGTTCCATTGTCCCATCAAATACTCTGCCGCAACCCGCTGAAAATAGCGTATCGCCACAAAACAACCACCCATGTTGAGCTTCATAATAGCTGATATGGCTGGAGGTGTGTCCGGGATTAGATAGGATACGAAAAGAATTGCGTCCCACGTTTATGGTTTGATGCTCACTTACATGATGGTTGATGTAAGGAATACGTGCATCATGAGGTCCATAAACTATACAGTTAGGAGACTGATGAATGAGCTGGGCAACGCCACCAATGTGATCATTATGATGGTGGGTTAATAAAATAGACCGTAGCTGCAAATGCTGTTCTTTAGCAAATTGAAACACCGGACGAGCGTCGCCAGGATCAACACAATCAAAAATCCCTGCCTCTTTATCAATAATCGCCCAAATGTAGTTATCAGAGAATGCAGAGATAGGGACAATTGTCATGTTAATACGTCTCAATAAGGTAAGAGGAAACCCCTGGGTTAAAATAAACGCGTAGAGCATCTAGAGCGGTTTTCATTTCTTCAGCAAAAGTATAGGGTGGATTAATTATCCAAAGTCCTGCTCCTGACATTCCCTGCATGGGGGCCATCGTTAGATTAAATTCAATACGTAAGGCGTTATGGCCCTTAATGTCTTTCATGTTTCGTACTAGCCTATCAACAAGCCGTCTATCAACTACTGGATACCAAAGGCAATAAACTCCTGTAGAAAAACGAGCAACTGCTTGCTTTATTGCTGCAGGAATTGTTTTGTATTCATCTTTTATTTCAAACGAGGGATCTATAAAGATTAAACCTCTCTTTTCAGGTGGAGGCAGTAATGCATTCATTGCTGCAATCCCATCAGTCTCGCTGAAATGTACTTTTTTGTTGAAACAGGGCATGGTACTTAGCGCCTCAAATTCAGCGGGGTGGAGCTCACAAAAATACATTCGATCTTGGGCACGTAAGTTCTTAATCGCTAAAGCGGGGGAACCAGGATAGTGCTTCAACTCGTTATTTTTATTGAGCTCTGCAATAGCGTGTGTGTAATTATGAAAAACTGGCGGGAGAGCTTTATGATCTGGCCAAATTAGTTTGATACCTTGTTTGTATTCCCCTGTTTTTTCGGCTTGTTTATTCTTTAAGTCATAAACCCCTCTTCCTGAATGAGTTTCAAGATAAAACAAAGGCTTATCTTTAATGGTAAGGTAGTTTAGTAGGCGTGTTAGCGCAATATGTTTAATGACATCGGCGTAATTACCGGCATGATATCCGTGTTGATAGCTCAGCATAAATTAGTTTTCTTAAGTAAGAGTAATGTGATGAATTATATCAGATTAAAAAAATTTTCTACTATACTCTTTAGTAAGAAGGGTAAATTTTTCAGTATCTCGTACCCCTTTGGTAAAAGTCTGATAGGAGACCGTGATGAGAGATCTGCATGAAGATGATCAGTCTTTTTCTGATTACAGTTACGATGATGATGCTGATGTTACAAACACTGCTCATCGAAAAAACGTACGGCGAATGCTAGAAGAACGATTAGAGCGCAAACGCTTACGTGAGGAATTTAAAGATGATTTTGATGAACTCAGTGGCGAGTTTGATTGGGACTCTTTTGATAAATAGCCTAAAACCTATTTGAAAAACCTGGTTGCTTGCAACCAGTTTTTCTCTATTGTTTGCGCGCTGAGGCTGCCATTAATGTATTTTCAAGTAGACTGACAACCGTCATTGGGCCTACACCACCAGGAACTGGAGTAATCCAGGAAACTCTATTGAGTGCTTTTTTAAAATCGACATCACCGCGAATCGTTCCATCAGGGAGGCGGTGGATACCGACATCAATCACAACTTGTTTTTCACTGAGCCACGCTACATCAATAACATCCATGTGGCCGGTTGCCACAATGATCAAATCTGCAATACGCACGAAATGCTCGAGATTTTGAGTCAGACGATGACAAACAGTAACCGTGGCTCCCGCTGCAAGTAATTCCAGACTCATGGGCCGTCCGACAATATTGGATGCGCCAATTACTACGGCATGCTTGCCTTTGACGTTAAGTTGGTAATGTTCCAACAAGCTCATAATACCCATAGGAGTACAGGGACGAAGCAGAGGATTGCGCTGGGCAAGTCGGCCTAAATTATAAGGATGGAATCCATCAACATCCTTTGCAGGTATAATGTGTTCAATAATTACCGCTTCCTCAATATGTTTGGGGAGTGGTAATTGAATGAGAATGCCATCAATTTCTTTAGAATCATTTAACGTATCAATAAGTTTGAGTAGCTCTTCCTGACTGGTTTCTTCGGATAAATCATAAGAGTGGGAAGTGATACCCACTTCAGCACAGGCTTTACGTTTGTTATTAACATAAACTGATGAGGCAGGATCGGTACCAACAAGTACTACCGCAAGACCTGGAGCACGATGTCCCTGTTGCATGAGCTCATGCACACGTTGTTTTAATTGATCTCGACGGAGAGCAGAGAACGTTTTTCCATCAATCAATGATGCTGACATAGTAATCCGGGAAAAAAGCAGGGGCTAAATTATGTAATAGAGGTGGGGCTAATGCAAGCGATTTAAAATGTCTTTAAATGTACATGCTTGCAACTAACAACATAGATATTAATGAACTTATCGGAGCCGTAATCCGTATTAGCGCAGCGCAAGACGGGATTATTCCTTAACATTATGTGTCATAAAATTTTCGACATGCCGGAGCATGTCGAGGGTTCGATAATTTACACAGTCTATTTTGTGCTCGCTTGATTTGCACCAAAAATATAACTTACAGAAACCAACACTTCATTAGAATGGTAAGAACCTGGGTTTAATGATTGATTCGACCAAGTGCCTTTTCCTGGGCCAGAACTAATTTGGCCCAAATCTTGATAACTGTATCCAACGGATAGAGTCCATTTCGGTGAAAGCAGTAGATCAACGCCTGCACCCACATTATAGGTAAATTCACTGGTGCTGAAATTAGCAAACTGTGGACTTACTCGCGGAGTAACGCCAGCAGGTGCTCTTTCTTTGTAGTGAGAAGTTCTGTTAAATGAGCTACCAATTCCTGCATGCGCAAAAGGAGAAAATCTTTTATACTGAAACAGATTCACTTTGGCAGATGCCAGAAGCATATTTGCAGTTAAATCCCAATCATATTTATAATTAGAGAGTTCAGGCCCTGAGTTGTGCAGAATGGTATTACCAATATTGGTTCTGAAAAAGTACTTCCATACCGCGCTAAACGAATAGGCTGGAAACCAGGTGCTTTCATGTTCCCAACGTCGTCCTAAAGCAACCCCAATTACTGGCTCACTTTGATTTCGTGTGGAAAATAAATTATTACTGCGAGGAGTTGAAGGGTTCGGAGTATTATTAACTCTCATTAAATCATTCCATTGAGGATACTGTACGCCAGCTCCGAAAGAAGCAACCCAATTTCCTGTTGTACTCCAAAATGGTTCTATGTTGTGTTGTGTATCTTGAGAAAAAGTTGGACTACTAAAAACAAATGCTAAGGTTGCAATGCCGTGACCAAAAAAATTCCATCTCATAGAATGCGTCTCAATGTGCTTTTTCGAAATAAAGCCTACGAAACTATCATGGCTAATTAAATGGATCAAGAAAAATAATTACTATCCGCTACTTGGGAGGATAAACTTTGAAAATGAATCCTCTAAAGTATAGACAAAGCAAATACAGTAATATAAATTGAGGCATTTTATTTAGGAATAATGAATGCGTATAGCCTTGGTGCTTGAGTACGATGGTAGCCACTATCATGGCTGGCAAGCACAAACGGGCTTGCATACCGTGCAACAAGCCTTAGAACATGCTTTATCAAAAGTAGCCGATAGTCCTATTTCTGTTGTTTGTGCAGGCAGAACGGATACCGGAGTGCATGCAACCAATCAAGTGGTTCATTTTGATACAGATAAAGAGCGCAGTATAAGGGCGTGGATTCATGGTGCAAATTCCTTCCTGCCTAAAGATGTTTGCGTTAAATGGGGCAAAGAGCTTTCAGAAGAGTTCAATGCCCGATATTCAGCAACAGCCAGAAGATATCGTTATATAATTTACAACGGAACGATTCGGCCTGCTTTGCTGCGCAGCAATATGACCTGGCAATACCGGCAATTGGATCACCGCTTAATGAATCAGGCCGCACAGTTTTTAGTTGGAGAAAAGGATTTTACTTCCTTTCGCTCTGTTGAATGTCAGTCAAATACACCAATGCGCAATGTTCATAAAATCCTGGTAACTCGTACCAATGATTTAGTCATCATTGACATTACTGCAAATGCTTTTTTGCATCACATGGTACGTAATATTGCCGGTGTTTTAATTGCTGTAGGCTCAGGAAAACACCCCGTATCTTGGGTAGAAGAGGTTTTAGCTGCGCGTGATAGACGATTAGGTGCGGAAACGGCGCCTGCCTATGGTTTGTATTTAGTGCAAGTAACTTATCCTCAAGGGTTTGGTATATTACAAAATAGCCCGGGACCAGCTTTTCTTTGGGAGAAATAATTGAAGCCGTCGCGGGTGCGAGTCAAAATGTGTGGTATGACGCGTAGTGATGATATTGCTCATGCTATTGGCTTAGGCGTGGATGCAATCGGTTTAATTTTTTATCCCAAAAGCTCGCGCCATGTTACCGTGGAGCAGGCAAAGATTTTATTAAAAGATAGTCCCCCGTTTGTCGGTACAGTTGCTGTTTTGGTTGACCCATGCGTGGAGTTAGTACAGCAAATTATTGAAGAATTGCCGATTCAACTACTTCAGTTTCATGGCGCGGAATCGGTAGCATTTTGTCAGCAGTTTAATAAACCGTTTATTAAAGCCATTCATTCGGATTCAAGCACATACATTCAACAGATGGCAGAAAATTATGTTGGTGCACGTGCTATATTGTTGGATACCCCCTCAAATACCGTACGAGGGGGGACTGGACTTACTTTTGATTGGGGTGTCATTCCCCAACGACTAGATAAACCCTACATATTAGCAGGTGGATTAGATGAATCGAATGTGTTGGATGCGATTAAAAGCTGTCATCCTTATGCAGTAGATTTATGCAGTGGTATCGAAGCGTCTCCTGGAATAAAAGATCACACAAAGATGACGCAATTTATGAAGCGTATTTCAACGCTTGCCTTAGATTAAATACCATGACTACTAGGCTTTACAGCCTGGTTTACACAGTGAGGTATACATATAATGAATAACAAAGAACTTCCTGATGAGCACGGACATTTTGGTCCCTATGGCGGCATTTTTGTCGCAGATACATTAATGCATGCATTGAAAGAATTAGAACAATCCTATAATAAGTATCGCCATGACCCTGAGTTTTTGGCAGAACTAAGTCGAGAATTAAATTATTTTGTGGGTCGTCCGAGCCCACTTTATTATGCTGAACGTTTAAGTCAGCTCGTCGGTGGAGCCCAGATTTATCTGAAGCGAGAAGATTTAAATCATACCGGCGCGCATAAAGTGAATAACACGGTAGGGCAGGGCTTACTGGCAAAGCGTATGGGTAAAACGAGGATTATTGCTGAAACGGGTGCCGGACAGCACGGGGTTGCCTCAGCAACAGTGGCTGCGAAGTTAGGCTTTGAGTGTGTTGTTTACATGGGGGCTGAAGATGTAAAGCGTCAAGCAACCAATGTTTATCGGATGAAATTATTAGGCGCTGAGGTAGTGCCAGTAACCGCTGGTTCACAAACATTAAAAGATGCACTGAACGAAGCAATGCGTGATTGGGTTAGTCATATTGATGATACCTTTTATATTATAGGAACGGTGGCTGGGCCTCATCCATATCCACAGATAGTACGTGATTTTCAGACGATTATTGGTACAGAGGCTCGCGCGCAATTTTTAGAAGCAAAAGGACAGTTACCCGATGCTTTAGTGGCATGTATTGGTGGTGGTTCTAATGCAATTGGCTTATTCCATCCCTTTCTTAATGATGAGTCTGTAGCAATTTACGGTGTTGAGGCAGGCGGTAAAGGTTTGGAGACTGGTGAACATTCGGCTTCCCTAATTGCTGGAACGCCTGGGGTCTTGCATGGTAATCGCACCTATTTACTTTGTGACGAGCATGGACAAATTAAAGATACCCATTCGATTTCCGCGGGTCTTGATTATCCCGGTGTAGGACCAGAGCATGCTTATTTAAAAGACATCGGTCGCGTTAAGTATGAAGCCATCAATGATGACGAAGCCCTGCATGCATTTCGTACCTTGACTCGTGTGGAAGGGATTATGCCTGCTTTAGAGTCGAGTCATGCGATAGCCTACGCGATGAAATTGGCAAAGACAATGAACAAGAATCAACACATTATCGTGAATTTATCCGGCCGTGGTGATAAAGACATGCATACTGTTGCAAGTATTGATGGGATTAGCGTATGAACCGAATAGACAAAGTTATAGCTAAGATACACGCGAGTGGCAAAAAAATGCTGAGTCCTTATATTACTGCCGGCGATCCTTATCCTGAAATCACCGTACAATTGATGCATGAGTTAGTAAAGGCTGGGGCTGATGTTATAGAGTTAGGCATTCCTTTTTCTGATCCTATGGCAGAAGGAATTGTAATTCAGCACGCGATGGAGCGTGCCTTAGCCCATAAGGTATATACTACAGACGTATTAGCTATGGTCAGGGAGTTTCGCCAACAAGATAAAGAAACACCTCTTGTGATTATGGGTTACTTAAATCCTATCGAGCAATACGGTTATGAATTGTTTGCCCAACACGCCACTGAAGCTGGTGTTGATGGCACGATTTTAGTGGACTTACCCCCTGAAGAGGCTGCAGAGATTAATTCTATTTGGCAGCAGCACGGTATATATAGTATTTTTCTTTGCTCACCCACAACTACCGATGAGCGCATGGCTTTAATTCAAGAGCATGCTCAAGGGTATTTATATTATGTTTCTTTAAAAGGGGTGACCGGTTCAAGTACTCTTGATACCTCCTCCTTAAAGGCCCAATATCAACAACGAAAGGCACAAGTAAACTTGCCTTTGATGGTTGGTTTTGGCATCAAAACGCCAGAGATGGCAGCAGAAGTGGCCAGTTTTGCTGATGGGGTTATTGTTGGTGCGGCTTTGATTAATCAGATTTTAGAGGCATATCAAGCAAAACATGATATGCTGCAAGCCGGAGCAAGCTTGATACATTCCATGCGCTGTGCGATGGATGAGTGATGATTAATGTGTGGGTTGGGCTGTGGCCCGACCTGCAAAACTAAGTATTTAATATAACGATCAAAAGAGATCATATGGAAACGATGGAAAAACCGATGACAGAATCAACCGAAAAACGAGCACATTTTATCAGACAATTGATTACTGATGAGCTAGCTAGCGGCAAACATAAATCATTAGTGACGCGCTTCCCACCAGAGCCTAATGGTTATTTGCACGTAGGGCACGCCAAATCAATTTGCCTTAATTTTGGTTTGGCACAAGAGTTTGGTGGTATCTGTTATCTACGATTTGACGATACAAATCCCATCAAAGAAGAAGATGAATATGTTCATGCCATTATTGATGATGTGCGTTGGTTAGGCTTTGAATGGTGTGATATGACCCATTCATCTGATTATTACCATGAGCTTTATGAATTTGCCGTGTTATTAATCAAAAAAGACTTAGCTTATATAGACAGTTTAAGCATGGAAGAAATTCGCGCTTATCGTGGAACCTTACAAGAGCCTGGACGTGAAAGCCCATACCGTAACCGTCCTATGGAAGAGAGTCTTGATTTATTTACTCGCATGAAAGCCGGTGAGTTTGCTGATGGCACCCATGTATTGAGAGCAAAAATTGACATGCAATCGGGCAACATTAACATGCGTGATCCGGTTCTGTACCGTATTCGCCATGCACATCACCAACGTACAGGTGATGAGTGGTGTATTTATCCCATGTATGATTATGCGCATCCTATTTCAGATGCTTTAGAGAAAATTACTCATTCTCTATGTACTTTGGAGTTCCAGGATCATCGACCATTGTACGATTGGCTTATCGAAAATTTACCAGTGCCTGCAAAACCCGTACAAACTGAATTTGCACGTTTGAACTTATCACATACAGTAACTTCTAAGCGTAAGTTACGTGAGTTAGTTGAGAAGAGTGCGGTCTCTGGTTGGGATGACCCACGTATGCCCACCTTACGTGGTATGCGTAAACGCGGATATCCGCCTGCAGCGATTCGCCAATTTTGTGAAATGATTGGTATTTCGCGTAGTGATTCAGTGATTGATATGACTTTATTAGAAGAGTGCGTTCGCTCTGAATTAAACCGAACAGCGAAGCGTGCTTTGTGTGTGATGGATCCTTTAAAAGTGGTTATTGAAAACTATCCTGAAGGAAAAGTTGAACAACTGAATGCATCATATAACCAAAACGATCCTGAAGCAGGACGTCGGGATCTTCCTTTTACCAGAGAACTTTATATTGAACGTTCTGATTTTATGGAAGAGCCACCTAAGAAATTCTTCCGTTTATCACCAGGAGCTGAAGTACGTTTACGTCATGCTTATGTAATTAAGTGTCGTGAAGTTATTCATAATGAGCAGGGCGAGGTAGTTGAATTACGTTGTACCTATGATGAAAACACCTTAGGAAAAAATCCTGAAGACAGAAAGGTTAAGGGTGTGATTCATTGGGTATCAAGCGAACATGCTTATCCAGTAACGGTTCTGCAATACGATCGCTTGTTTACCGATGCGAATCCAGCGCGTGAAGACGATTTCTTCCAATTTTTAAATCATGACTCATTACAAACGATGCAAGGACTTTGTGAGCCCTCTTTAGCGCATCAGCCAGAAGGTGAAGTATTCCAGTTTGAGCGCTTGGGATATTATTGTGTTAATGAGAAAAAAGACGAATGCGTGAGTGTTTTCCATCGTGTGGTTGATTTGAAAGATACTTGGGGAAAAGTGAGCTAAGGGGCAGAAATGTTACATTTATTTAATTCGCTAACTAGAACAAAAGAGCCGTTTGTTTCCATTAATCCAGGAAAAATCGGGATGTATGTCTGTGGTATTACGGTTTATGACCATTGCCATCTAGGTCATGCACGCTCTATGGTTTCTTTTGACGTGATTGTACGTTATCTGCGTTCCCAAGGTTATGATGTAACTTTTGTTTGTAATATTACTGATATTGATGACAAAATTATTGCACGTGCCAATGAGCGCGGTATTCCCATTGATGAGTTAACTGCGCATTACATTGCGGCGATGCATGAGGACCGCAAGGCTTTAAATATTCAGCCCCCTGATTATGAGCCAAGAGCAACAGAACACATTGATACGATTATTCGACTAATTGAGCGCTTGTTGACAAAAGGTAATGCTTATGTGAGTGATAATGGTGATGTCTGCTATCAGGTCGATACTTTTGCTGATTACGGTAAGCTATCACATAAGGATTTAGAGGGCTTGATGTCTGGTGCGCGCATTGAAGTAGTGAAAGAAAAGCGTTCGCCACTTGATTTTGTGTTGTGGAAAAAGGCCAAAGCTGGAGAGCCAAGTTGGCCTTCACCCTGGGGAGAAGGGCGCCCAGGATGGCATATCGAATGCTCCGCGATGGCGATGGAAGAGCTTGGCGAGCAATTTGATATTCATGGAGGTGGTCTGGATTTACAGTTCCCGCATCATGAAAATGAAATTGCACAAAGTGAAGCGGCTACCTGTAAGCCATTTGCTAATTATTGGATGCACGTGGGTATGCTGCAGGTAAATAATGAAAAAATGTCTAAATCATTAGGTAATTTTTTCACGATTGCTGATGTATTAAACGAACATCATCCTGAGGTTGTCCGTTATTTCTTGTTAAGCAGCCATTATCGTAGCCCATTAAATTACTCTGAAGAGAATTTGGTCAATGCTAAAAAGGCACTCACTCGTCTGTATCAAACGATGAAAGATGTATCGATTTTGACTAATGGTGAGTTGGATGAGCATTGGATTGCTGAATTTAACAAGGCAATGAATGATGATTTTAACACTCCCGTAGCTTTATCTGTTTTATTCCAGTTAAGCCATGAAGTGAATAAAAATGCCAATCTTGTGCTCGCTGCAACCTTAAAACATTTAGCGGCGGTAATGGGGTTATTGCAGTCTGATGCTGCAGAATTCCTGCAAGCAGGCCTTGCAGATGACGATAAGGTGATAATCGAACAATTAATCGCTCAACGTCTTCAAGCAAGAACTGACCGCAATTGGGAACGTGCTGATCAAATCCGTGCTGAATTACTTGAGCAAGGAGTTGAGTTAGAAGACGGTCCAAAAGGAACTACCTGGCGTAAGCTGGTTAAGTAAAAAAAGAAAACCTGGTTGCTTGCAACCGGGTTTCTTTAATCCGGTAAAACATGGATTGGTAAAAAAAGTTATTGATTGACCTTATTCAAGTTTTCATTGGTATGTTCGAGAAGAAATTCCTCCAGCGAATTGGGGAGGAGATATAAGTGGTCATTTGGGAGAGTAAAAATTGAAAGCCCGGTTGTAAGCAGCTAGCGTTCCTTATAATCAATTTTGCGTAGTAACCCGAAGCACTTCAGCTAAAGAGGTATCACCAGCCAGGACGCGCTTAAACCCATCATCACGAATACTCGGCATGGTAGGTCTTAAATGCTCCTCCATCAACTGCAAATTCTCATTTCGATGAATCATACCCCTTAAGGTGTCATCAATGGTGATTAACTCATAAATACTGGTTCGACCGCGGTATCCCAGATGGTTACACAAATCACAACCCTTAGGTTCACATACCTTAGATAAATCGGCCTCCGGCCCAAGGTTCATTAGCTCTTTTTCATCATCTCTTAATTGATGAGGTGTTTTGCAATGAGGGCAAAGTTTACGAACTAAACGCTGGGCTATTAAGCCAACAATACTTGATGATAAAAGAAATGATTCCACACCCATATCACGTAAACGCGTTAATGCGCCCAATGCACTATTGGTATGCAAAGTGGAAAGTACCAAGTGTCCTGTTAAACTCGCCTGTACCGCGATTTCCGCCGTTTCCAGGTCACGAATTTCC
This sequence comes from Legionella lytica, assembly GCF_044626755.1. Classification (GTDB taxonomy): domain Bacteria; phylum Pseudomonadota; class Gammaproteobacteria; order Legionellales; family Legionellaceae; genus Legionella; species Legionella lytica_A. The sequence continues at coordinate 496,529 of NZ_JBGORX010000001.1, forward strand.
CCAATCATTACTACATCAGGATCTTGTCGTAAAATCGCTCTCAAGCCCTTAGCAAAGGTCATTTGAACTTTGGTATTAACCTGAGTTTGACCTATCCCTTCTAAATCATATTCAATAGGATCTTCAATGGTTAAAATATTGCGCGTAACTTCATTTAATTCCGTAAGCATCGCATACAATGAAGTGGTTTTACCCGAACCCGTAGGACCGGTAACTAAAATAATTCCATGAGGTTCGGCAATTAATTGGCGAATTGTTATCAAGGCTGGAGCGGGCATTCCTAAAAGGCTCAGATCCAATTGAGCTGCTTGCTTATCTAAAATACGCAGTACAACACGCTCGCCATGATTTGAGGGCAGGGTAGACACCCGCACGTCAATATTGTGTCCACCAATACGCAATGAAATACGTCCATCCTGTGGAATACGCTTTTCTGCAATATCGAGCTTTGCCATAACTTTGACCCTTGAAATAACCAAAGGAGCAATGGCACGTTGAATTTCTAATACTTCATGCAAAACACCATCAATACGATTACGAACTAATACGCGATCCTCATAAGTTTCAATATGAATATCTGATGCTTTCTGTTTTATTGCTTGTGTAAATAAGGCATTAAGTAAACGGATAATTGGCGCATCATCCTGATTTTCTAATAAGTCTTCACTGACAGGGAGCTGGCTTGCTAATAATGAAAGATCCATATCCTCTTCCATTCCACCTGCGGCTTCTAAAATCGATGATTTAGATTGATAGGTATTGGCCAGATGTTGTTGGAAAGCAGTTTCATCAACTTGCTTTAATGACAACTCGCACTGCAATAATCGCTTTATTTCAGCAAGCGATTGTAAGGATACATTAGGTAGATGGTAAATTACTGCTTTTCCATCAGCCAATTCACTCCCCACAACAATTCCATGGTTCTTCGCAAAACTGTATGGAATTTTAAGGAATTTCTCTTCAGCATCCATGGCTTATTTAGTCACTAATAAAGGTGGACGGCTAAAGGGTCTTGGTAAGTCAGCACGCTTCAACGCAGGCAATACGGTCGCGTTGTTACTTTGCACAAAGGCCTCTTCTGAGCGTAACCAATCTAATTGGTATTGACGAGTATGATTGTATCGCTGATCTGTAGCATGAATCGTATCACGTTCGTTACGCAGAATAATGGGTTTGATAAACACCATAAGAACGCGTTTATCGCGTGTATGGATGCTGCGTTTAAATAATCTGCCAACCCCGGGAAGATCACCAATAATGGGAATGCGATTATTGTCGCTGCTCAGGCTATCTTGGGTTAAGCCCCCTAAGACAACCACATTACCACTTTCAACATGCACTGAGGTTACAATACTGCTGATTCTAAATGTAGGTGTAGTTGATGTTTCCGCTACTGCCGATGGGTCTAAGGTATCATTACCTTGGTCAATTTGCATTTGAATGCCATTGCCACGAGTAATTTGTGGTCTTACGTAAAGATGTAATGCTACGTTAACCCGATCAAAGGTGGTAAACGGGCTGGAGGATGTTGTGGTACCATTTGCATTGTTAGGGTAATTTGTAGACGCAATAGACACTTGTTTACCCACAAGAATTTTCGCTTGGCGATTATCAAGAACTACGACTGATGGTGTTGATAAAATATTCGCTTTATGTGCTCGAGCTAACGCATAAATCTGGGCTTGGAAATCGTCAATTCTACTTTGGCTATTAAGAATAGCGAAGCCATTTCTAAAGCCGCTGGGTTTACCTGTTTGTTGCTGGGTACCCCATTCAATACCCAAGTCATTTACGTCATCCTGGTCTATTTCAGCAACTAAGGCCTCAATTAACAATTGTGCTGGCTTAATATCTAATTGCGCAATAACACGCTTTAAAACGCCAATAACTGAGGATGGGGCATTAAGAATAATGGAGTTAGTATTGGGTTCACCAATGATTTGTACTGTGGGTTTCGTGGAGCCTTCATTTTGGGTACTGGCTGAAGCGGTATTTCCTGTCGCGGCGGATGAAGCTAAACCGCTTCCACTGTTATTACTCATTGAGCTCAATTGGTTATTTTGGCCATTATTTACAAGATTTGAAGCGGGATTCGTACTGTCTAAGGCTGGTCGGGTAATGGTTCCAATTGTGGTACCTACATTTCCACTAAAGTTAGCTTGAGCAATACCTGCAAGAATAGGAACTAAATCTTCGGCGCGCATGTAATTAAGATACACAACTTGAGTATTACTATTGAGGCCTGCTGAACTTTCACGGTCTAGCTTTAGAATAAGCATTCTCAGACGTATTCTATCTGTCTTAGAACCGCTAATTAAAAGAGAGTTAGAACGGTCATCAGCAGAAATAGATATTTGCGTGCGTCCACCAGCCATATTCGGTTGGGCTTTGATCAAATCTTTCAATGTATTTGCGATATCCATTGCTAAAGAATGTCTAAGTGGAACGATATCAATACCGTTGGCTGTTGAGTTATCAACCTGCTTTATAATATCTGCAAGGCTATTGATATTATTCGCACGACCTGAAAGAATCAGCATATTGGATGGGCCATACGCTGACACGCTACTCCATTGTGGCATTAACGGTCTTAAAACAGGTACTAGTTGCTCTGCGGGAACATAGTGTACCGGAACGACAGCAACCATCATGTCATCTCCGCGAGGACGAGATCTTAGATCTGATGATTGTGTTTTGGCATCAATATTGGGAATAATTTTAATAATTTCGCCACTGGGGATCGCAGCATACCCTGAAACTTGAAGTACTGAAAGAAATACCTGGTATAGCTCATGGGATGACATTGGGGTAGAGGATACAATGGATATTTTTCCTTGTACTCTTGGGTCTATCACAAAGTTTTTGCCAGTAACACGAGAAACCTCAGTAATGACCGCCCGAATGTCTGCATTGCGTAAATTCCATAGTTGGCTGTCTTCTGGCATTGCTAGCGCTGGATCTCCACTATTAGTCGCTGAGTTTGCTGTGGCTAAAGAAGATTGATTTTGAGCTAGTGCGTTATTCTTGGAGGTATTTAGGTTTTGAGAAAGGGTACGCTGTAATTCTCTTGCGGTTGGGTAATCATGGATGGGACCTATTTGTACGAGATAGAGGCGCTTATCAGATAGATTTTTAATTTCTATTGGTGAATCAACTAGCTTAGATAACTGTGCTTTTCGTTGTTGAGCATCTTTTTCTAAATTAAAGGCACCAGCCTGAAGAAAGAACGTTGTATTCCCATCCTTGGTGGTAGTAGAAATATTAATGTCATTTGCATAAACAAATGTAGAACATAATATTAAAAATGTAAGTACTATCGAGCGCATTGAAAAACCGCAAAATCCTAGATAGTAACATGATAACCAAATTTAAAAACTTAACAACAAGTTTTTTAAGATTTTACTGGAAGGTAATTGATTTTAAAGGAAAAAATGGTGGCTATGGGTGGACTCGAACCACCGACCTCAGCATTATGAGTGCCGCGCTCTAACCAACTGAGCTACATAGCCGCGAGGACCGAGATTGTGTCTTTTTGACGGGCATATGTCAATACTTAAATTAATAAAAATAGTGGTTTTTTTCATATAAAATAAATAAATACTTTTTTTTGTATATAAATTGCTCGGGAATGATGATAATTGATAATTATTTAGGCAGCTTAGCCTGGTTTTTATAATGGTTGTGCTATTAGGAAAAAGATAAGAGTCATTATTGATAAGGGTATGTTTTTTTCTTGTGTAGCTCGGAAATACGTAGGTGCACGCCGCATCGTGGTTCTTTACCCATGCAAGGCACTATAGAGAGGAAGATAGGGTTAAGAAAACAACCCAGGAGGGTAGATATCCTGGGTTGTTTTGACCAAGCTTAGATAATCAATAAATAAAGAGCACCAGGTCCACGTAATACTTGTACCAGTAACTCATTTTTCTTTTGCTGTGCAATGTGTTGTAAGGATTTCACGTCTTTCACTGGAGCCTTATTTGCTGAGATAATAATGTCTCCTGGTCTTAGACCTGCACGCCATCCGGCACTGCTTTCTACCGCACCTACAACTTGAACCCCTGTAACATTACCATGAGGTGGAGTTTCTTGATCAAATGCTCTTAATGCCAAACCATAAAGGAATGGATTGCTTGATTGGAGTTTTTGTTCATGGGATTTAACGTCAGTAACTACGGCATCAAGAGTGACGGGCTTACCGTCGCGTTGAACCATAATTTTTGCACTAGTACCTACACGTAATAAGCTTACGGTCGTTTTGACCTGAGTGCCCTGTGTGATTTTAGTATTATTAATTTGCGTAATAATATCGCCAGCTTTCAATCCTGCAAACTCTGCTGGAGACCCAGGATTAACTTGAGCAACTAATGCACCTTGGAAATCTTCTGGATATCCCATCGCTTGAGCTAATTCAGGAGTTAAGTGCTGAACAAAAATCCCCATCAAGCCACGATGAATTGAGCCATATTTGATAATCTGTTGTGCAACATCTTTCGCCATGTTAATCGGAATAGCGAAACCAATCCCCACATTACCACCATAAGGTGAAAGAATCGCTGTATTGATACCAATTAACTCACCTTTAGAGTTAACCAGAGCACCACCAGAGTTACCCGGGTTAATCGCAGCATCGGTTTGGATGAAGTTTTCTACACCTTCAATGTTTAAGTCACTGCGCTTTAAAGCACTAACAATACCAAAGGTTGCAGATTGGCTGTTACCGAAGCTATTTAAGCCAAATGGGTTACCAATTGCCACCACAAAATCACCAACTTGAAGTTGATCTGAATCACCAATAGGTAGTGATTTTAAGTTCTTTGCATCAATTTTTAATACGGCTAAATCAGTTTCACTGTCACCACCTATTAGCCTTGCTTTCAAACGTCGACCATCTTGTAAGGTAATAGTAATCAGCGTGGCATTGCGAATCACATGATCATTCGTAATGATAACACCCTGTTTAGGATCGACGATTACGCCTGAACCAATACTTTCAAACTTACGTCCTTTTTCAGGTAATTGTCTAGAGCGTCTATTATTTTGTGCCTCTTCTTCAGCTGCCGCTCCTGGAGCGCTGATTTCATTGGGTAAATAACCTTGCACGGCAACATTCACAATGGCGGGCATAATATTTTTTAATACAGGGGCCATGCTTGGTATAGCTACTTCTTCTGCCGCATGAGCTAGCGGCATGCTTGCAAGAAGCAGGGCACTAAAGAGTACTTTCATGCTTTTTATCATTTTTAGTCCTGAGGTTGAGGTTGATTATTAAACCAGATTAAGGTGCCTATTCTACCTGTTTGAGAGGTTTTGCGATAGGAAAACAACTCACTTTCTGACTCAAAAGTACATAATTCGGACTGATATACCGCATTTATGCCTTGAGAGTTCAGCACCAATTCCGCAATTTTCGGCAAATTAGCCAGCCATTTTGAGTTGACTGGTTTAAATGCTTCTTTGCTAAAAGGATACTTCGTGGTGAAGGTTTCAAATACTTCATCGCCCACTTCATAACATTTTTGGCAAATTGCGGGTCCTATCCATGCGAGCAGATCGGAGGCTTTGCTGTGCATTTTGGCAAGTGTATTTTCTACGATGCCATTGACTAAACCTTTCCAACCTGCATGAATGGCGGCAATTTCATTGCCTTGTACATTGCATAGAGTAATGGGTAAACAATCTGCGGTAAGAATCACGAGCGGATGTTTACTTGAGCGGGTAACGGAAGCATCTGCCTCTCGATGTGCATCTTCTTCCACCAACACACAACGAGTACTGTGCGTCTGGCGTAACCATTGAGGTTCACCAGGTAAATGCAGTAACTCAACCAGTTGCTGGCGGTTTTGCAAAACATGCTGATCATCATCTCCAATTCCTAGTCCCAAATTATTGGAGTTATACGGGGGTAAACTATATCCTGACAAACGTGTTGTGCTCAGTGCGGTGATATTTTTAGGCGCTGGCCAACAGGCTAAATTAGTCTTCATAATGCGCGTCCAATGTGTTAAGAAGATATTGAAAATCATCAGGTAAAGGAGCGGTAAATGTCAACTCCTCGTCCGTTTTGGGATGGAAAAAAGAAAGGCTACATGCGTGTAGGGCTTGTCTTTTAAAGTCCTGAATGAGTGTGCGTAGCTCGGTTGAGGCTTGTGCCGGGACTTTCATACGGCCACCATAAAGCTGATCGCCAACCACCGGATGGTTAAGATGTGCTAAGTGAACGCGAATTTGATGTGTGCGTCCAGTCATTAATTTAACATCCAGTAGGGTAAAGTCTTGATATTGTTTGTTGATTGAATAATGAGTGATTGCCTCACGCCCATGTTCTTGCACGGCCATTTTCAATCGGTTACGAGGGTGACGCCCAAAACCTGTCTCAATGGTTCCCCCTGAAATCAGATGACCTTGCACTAAGGTTATGTAGTGACGTTGAATTTCTCGCGCTTGCATTTGCCTTATTAGGGAGGTATGGGCAGTTAAGCTCTTGGCTACAACTAATAAACCCGTAGTATCTTTATCCAGGCGGTGAATAATTCCAGCTCTGGGCAAATGATGCTGAGAGGGGGCATGGTGTAATAAGGCATTAACCAAGGTATGCTCTCGATTTCCCGCTCCAGGGTGTACCACCATATCGGTAGGTTTATTCAAGACCAATAACTCATCATCTTCAAAAACGATATTTAATGGTATTGCTTCAGGAGCACAAGACTCAAAACTGGTATCAACTACATTAAGATCTACATTAATTTCAATGAGGTCACCATCCAAAGCCTTATCCTTCGGTTTGCAGGGCTTTTGATTCATGGTGACGGCACCGCTTTTTATCCAGTTACTGATAAGTGAGCGGGAATATTCAGGGAGCATATGTGCGAGCACACTGTCTATGCGCTGATTATGGTGCTCGCGGGGAACTGTTAGTTGTTTTTGAATATGTTCTATCATTAGGATGTATGAGCCTCAACTTCAACAAGACGTCCACGTAATGAGTTTGGTAATGCCTCATTAATATGAATATCCACAAATTGACCAATTAAATGAGCTGGACCATCAAAATTGACTACACGATTGCATTCAGTACGCCCAGAAAGTTGTTGGTTGTCTCTTTTCGCATGTCCAGTAACCAATATTCTTTGCGTGCTATCAATCATTGACTGGCTGTAACGCGATGATTGGAGTAGCAATCGGTTTTGTAGAATTTGAAGTCGTTGTTTTTTGACATCCATTGGGGTGTCATCAGCTAAATTAGCTGCGGGTGTTCCTGGTCTTGGGCTGTAAATAAAGCTAAAGGAGATATCAAAACCGATTTCATGCACTAGATCCATAGTTGCTTGGAAGTCTTTATCTGTTTCTCCGGGGAAACCAACGATAATGTCAGTAGACAGGCGAATGTCAGGACGTATTTTACGTAATTTTCTGATTTTTGATTTGAATTCTAAAGCGGTATAGCCTCGCTTCATAAGACCTAAGATGCGATCAGAGCCGCTTTGTATTGGTAAATGTAAATGATTTGCCAATTCAGGAACTTCGGCATAGGCATTAATTAAGTTATCCGAAAACGCTAATGGATGAGAGGTGGTGAAACGAATTCTGCCAATTCCATCAATTGCAGCAACATAATGGATTAGAAGTGCTAAATCAGCAATCTCACCATTCTCCATTTTTCCGCGATAGTCATTTACGTTTTGTCCAAGTAAGTTGATTTCTCTTACTCCTTGGGTTGCTAAATGATAGCACTCAGCCAATACATCATCAAAAGGACGGCTGATTTCTTCACCACGGGTATAGGGAACTACACAGAAACTGCAGTATTTGCTGCATCCCTCCATAATGGATACGAAGGCAGTTGGTCCTTCAGCTCTTGGCGCCGGTAAATGGTCAAATTTTTCAATTTCCGGGAAGCTAATATCAACAACAGGCTTTTTCTTCTCAATACGCTCATTCAACATGGCGGGAAGGCGATGTAATGTTTGTGGGCCAAAAACGAGGTCTACAAAAGGGGCTCTTTTAACAATATCTGAGCCTTCTTGGCTAGCAACACAACCCCCAACCCCAATCACTACGTGTGGATTTTTGGCTTTATAATCACGCCATTGTCCTAATTGAGAGAATACTTTCTCTTGGGCTTTTTCACGAATAGAGCAGGTATTAAGTAATATTACATCTGCTTCTTCGACTTGATCTGTTTTCTCCAGCCCGTGAGATTCGCGCAATACTTCTGCCATTTTTGTTGAATCATATTCATTCATTTGGCAGCCATTTGTTTTAATATACAGTTTTTTAGCCATAGTAAAATCTACTTTAAATGTAATGCAAGTTTGGTACGTGCTGATTAAACCTACATTGAGATCACAATTTGTGTGTATTATACCCAAGAAACTTCAAAATGCTATTTTTGTGAATAACTTCATGGATTATGACGTGCATCATTACTCCCGAATTAACGTGGCGTGGCCACGGTAATTCGAGTTTTAGTCAAAATTTGAAGGATGCCCTAGTGGAACGCCGCGCTAATTCATGCGTTATGGGCTAAGCACAACTTTAAAGGGGGCTTATGATGTTCTTAATTCACGCTTTGGCAATAAGTTTCTTTAATTTTGGGCAAAATAAGTAACGCAATGAACATACCTAATGGAAGAATAGCTAATCCAGTGTGATAAGCTTCCATAGGATAGACTCTGACCGTTCCATTCAATTCACCGGTCCATAATTTATCAAGAATATAACCGATAAGGGGTTGAGCTAGAGCAATACCTATCATATTCATCATGTTCATAAAACTTAAACCGGTAGCAACATATTTTTTATTACATAATTCTTTAACTACGGTAAACGCGGGTAAAAAGCCTGCAGAAAATATACCAAAGGAAAACAAGAAAAATTGCATTAAGAATGAGGAACCAATCGGAGCAAAGATAAAGAATAATGAGCAGAATAGGGCGCCAACACAACCTATATACATTGGCGGTTTACGTAGACCAATACGGTTGGAAAATATCCCCCACAATGGACTGGCAATAGCCCAGCCAACAAATACTAAGGAAATGTAATTAGCAGCTATTTCTTTAGTAATGGCCATTTTTGTCATAAGAAATGGAACACCCCAAAGTCCGCAAAATACGGGAGTTGCCATATACATTAGCCCCCCGTAACAAGCGACTAACCAGATTTGTTTATTTTTCATTAAGGCAATTAAACTGGGTATTAAATGCTCTTCTTCCTCTTGGGGGTGATGATGGACTGGGGGATGAGAGTTTTTCGGGGCATCTTTAGCGATAATAAAAATCAATACAGCGAGACCAAGACCGATGTAGCCCATAATCATCATACTTTTACGCCAGCCGAATGCTTCAATAAGCAGTGCTAATGGCGTTTCACCACCAATGGCACCAAGCATTCCAAGGGTAACCATCAGACCGGTTAATAATGCAAAGCGATGGGCAGGGAACCAGTTTGCTGCTAATTTCATGGTTCCTACTGCTGCAAAGGCCGAACCAAAACCAATCATTAATCGGGCAATGCAGGCCATGAAAAAGTTATCAGTCATACCAAAAGCAATGGTACTTACAGCACAAACTACGGTTGCTAGTGTTAAAAGGCGATGTGGGCCAAAATAATCCATTAACACGCCACCAGGAAGCTGCATTGCTGCATAAGAATAGAAATAAACCCCTGATAAAATACCTAGCGTTTGCCCAGTAACAGCAAAATCCCGCATTAACTCATTACTCATCACACTTGGAGATACTTGAAGAAGGCATTCATAAAAATAGAATAGGCAAGCTAATCCCCATACGATCCATGACATAATGGACCCTTTGCCAGAGTTCTCTAGCGATTGTGTATTGTAATGTGCCATTAGTGTTTTATTCTCCAGATTCGTTCACTCAAAAGCCAACCGCTAAAAATAACACATTAGTATCAAATACATCAAATAAAATATCAGCCTGACTATGGCTTGTTGATATTTCTACTATTTTGGCCAGAGTGAACGGATTTTCTGCGCTCGATTTTACTCAGTCAAAGACGTTATTTCTCATTGGGGTCGTTTGGCGCATCAATAACTACTCTGGTTCCTTGCATACCGCCACCAGGTAAATCTATAAATTCCTCATTAAGCCAGCGAGCATCTTCCGTAAACATGCGTACACACCCGTGGCTTGCTCTAAAGCCTGGAACATCATCGCTGCCATGTAATGCATAACCACGGAAAAAGTGCATGCAATAAGGCATTAAAGCACCACCACTTTCACCATAAGATCTTTGTGGAAATACCGTAGACACACACTCTATATCTTGTTTGCGAATAATACGAAATGAACCTGTTGGTGTAGTACATCCACCCCGTACCCCGGGACATTTGCTAATTCCTGATGAAATAGGTCCCCACCAAAGAAGCTCCCCATCTACATCATAGGCTCCCCAGGCTAGTTTTTTTTGACTAACGTAAATCGTTTTTTCACCTGTGGATTCTATATAACGAGGGAAGGGGGATACATCATAAATTGTTAAACGATCGATGTTTTTGGGGACTGCAATGGTCATGCCGGCACGTAAGGATATGTTCATGCGATTAATGCGACGCACCATATCGCGTTCTTCGGCATTAGGAAAGAGCTCATCCCAGCTTTCCCCATTTTTAATTTTAATGCAGAGGTAATCTGGTGAGCTACATAAGCTTTCTCCATAACGAGTGGTAGCCGCTGTGGCAAGTGAGCTAATCAGCATAAAGAATGCTGAGATCAACATTGATATCATAAGTTTCATGGCATGATCTCAATTTTGGGGGCTTATGTGATCTTTAGCGGCATGTTGCTGAATAACTTTAAAAAATTTTGCAATTAATTTTGTTGTGTAGCCCGTATTAGGCGAAGTCGTAATACGGGTGTTATAACCATAGACTACATTTTGGGTACGCTTAATTTGTTGTATCTGTCGTGTCTGATGCTTTGGGAGAAATTTCTTTCCAAGCCTCATGGATCTCACGCAATAACTCGCATGATTTAGCTAATAATTCTTCATCATTATGTAAGTTCGCTTTTAACAGTAATATTTCTATATGTTCATAAATTTGAAGTAGGTTAGCAGCTATTTCACCACCTTCTTGCTGATTGAGACAGGTTTTTAAACCGGCAACAATACCCAATGCTTTGCCTATGTGCTCGCCTTTTTCTCGGATTTGTTTGCGTTCCATACTTCCTTGCGCTGCCGCAATATGATTGCGTGCACCTTGTAGGAGTAAGTTAATTAACTCATGAGGATCTGCTGCTTCGACTCGAGTTTTTAACTCAATAGATTTATATTGATCTGCTGCTTTTTTATATGGATTTTTCATGAATTGATACCTTTTAAGTCCATGTATCAGTTGGCCTGCGTAACTAAACGCTAGCCAACTATTTTGTAAGTTTAATCTTTAACTTTTAGTTTGGGTAAATTAGCCAGAACCTGACTTAACATTCCACTCGTATCTTGTAGTTTTGAAATAAGCAGGTCAACAGCATTCCATCGTTTTAGATATTTCTGCTCCAGCATTTTACTTTTATCATCAATTTGTTTTTGCTGTTTATTTAACTGAGTTACGTCTTTATTTAACGAATCCGTTCGTTCTTCAAACTCGCCTTTATCACCGACATAACCTTCAAGCATCTTATCTAGTAGGACTGCAACCCCATCATTGACAATGATTTGACCACGATCACCCGTACCACCGGCAAGTACGTTAATTGATAAAGTATTAAATTTCCCAGCTCCTGTCAGGGTAACACCATCAGTAGATATTCCGGGAAGATCACCAATACGCCCTGATAAACTCGCGCCAGGAACAAAATCAGTTAAAAAAACATCATAACTTCCCGCAGCAACTTTTGTATCCATCGAGTTAATTTGAATATTGGGATCTGTTGCCGTGATGGATTTTGCAAATAAAGCGCCGACGGCTTCAAAGTGTTCGTTGAGGGCTGTTTTGAACGTATCTGGATCTAACTCTAACGCCCCACCTTTTTTGGTGGTAATTCCGATGTCTGCAAGTGATTGAAAAGGACTACCACTTGGTGCAGTAAAACTGCTTATAAGGTGTTGCATGTTTTGCTTTAAACCTTTGATTTGGGAGTCACCCTGGAAAAATCCACTGGTTTGTGTCTCTGCGTCATATCCAATTGCGTTACTTAGTAGCGTCATGCATTCGTTATATTTTTTAATGAAGTCGTTAATGCATGTTGTTAGATGTTCCTGGTTGTTTGAAACGGTTAAGCTAATGTTTGAACCAGCGGTAACATCTTTTAAGTTAAGGGTAATTCCTGAAAGCACATCTTTAAGCTGATTCGTACTTTGATTTATTGCCATGCCATTAATGAGCACCATACTATTCTGTGCTGCTAAATTTTGTGTTAGTGATGTAGTACTTGTGGTTGGGTCATAATTCAATGCTGAGATATCACTAGTAATTTGCATCGCATAGTTCTCTCCTGTTTCAGAGGAGGTAAGACTTAATCGAGCCCCTAAGCTATCTTGTATAATGCAGGCGCTTACTCCAGCATCTGCTGTATTGATTGCATCACAAACTGCCCGGAGACTATCACCTCCTGGTGTAATGGTAATCGTTAAGGGATTTACCTCTGCGTTTGCAGTAAAGGTGCTCAGATCACTGCTATAGGTACCGAAATTAAAAGTAATCGTACCGCCTCCTAAAGAGGTAGTGCTGTTTGCGAAGTAAGCGCTGGAAAGGCTTTGGGATTGGGCTAGGGATTGCACTTGAACTTGGTAGGTCCCGGGTTGAGCTTGAGTCGTAATTGTTGCATCAAAATATTTAGCATCGCTAATTGAGCTTTTCATTTTATTGATTTGGCTCATATTGGATAAATTATTTAATGTATTTTTCAAATTGGCTAAGATACTTTTAACTTGTCCAATAGCGGAAATCTCTGCATTGGCAGAAGTTAATTTTTTATCATGACGGGCTTGTGCACTAGCTACGTCCGCTTTAACCATTGCATCGACCATGCCTCTAATATCGAGTCCCGATCCTATTCCAGGTGATGATAAGCCCATAATTTCCCTTATTATTATTCTTATTTTGGTTATTTATTCAAATGCAGAACATTCATTTTAAACGCGTTTATTGACGGATCCCTGAACTATTTCATCAAGTAAACTTAACAAATGCAAGTATTCATCTGATGGAAGCTTACGCAATACTTTATCTGATATTTTTGTTGTTACTATGCTTTGTAATAAGCCAGTTACCTCATCAATCGTTTGCTTGACATCAGTATCTAAATTTTCTGTAGAGGTAGCACTTTTAGTCATTGGTTTAAGATTTTTATCATTAAGCTTTACTAAGTCTGCTTGTAATATTTTATTTGTTGGGGGGATTGATTCAATTGTCATTTATTATTCCTATTCCCATAGAGCAACAGAGTTATTAGCTGTTAGGGCAATAATAAAAATCGAAGTACAGTAGCCTGTACTTCGATTTAAAATACCTACAATTAGCCTAATAGTGAAAGAACAGATTGTGGCATGCTGTTTGCTTGTGCCAACATTGCAGTTCCAGCTTGTTGCAGGATTTGGTTCTTAGTTAAATTTGCCATTTCAGCTGCATAGTCAGTATCTTGGATACGGCTACGAGCAGCTTGAGTGTTATCAGAAATGTTTTCCAGGTTAGCAATAGTTGCTTCAAAGCGGTTTTCCATAGCACCCATAGCAGCACGGTTAGCAGTAATTTTTGCTATTGCTGAGTCAATTCTTTGAATTGCTGTTGTTGCACCCGCTTGAGTACTAATGTCCAGAGTATCAATACCACTGGTATCAGTCATAATTGTACCGGAAGTAAATCCTAAGTCAGCAATAGTACCACCTAAGTAAATTACGTTGTCACCAGTCATTGTTAATGTGCCGGTTAACGCAGTACCCGACGTAAATGAACCTGCAGCTGTTAATGGAGTATCTCCAGTTTCAGTTACAGTGATATCACGGCCATCAGCAGCAGTTAAAGTAACAATAGTACCCGTTGCATCTAATGAAGAAACCACGCCAGTTTGTGAAGATTGGCTGTTGATCAAATCATTCAGTGTAGTTGCAGTTAAAGCAGTATCATCACCATCAAATATGGTTATGCCGTTGATGTCTAAAGCATAAGCACCACCAGCAAAAGTTAGAGCACCCGTAGTACCTGAAGTTTGTGCTGTAACTGATAAACCATTAACGTTTGCTGCATTGATTGCTGCAGCTTTCGCGAATGCAGAACCAGCGCCTTGACCTGTAATGCTGGTAGCGTAAAGGGCAGAAGAAGCAATCGTTTTAGTTCCTGGAGTACCAGCCATACCAATAGTGATGTCAGTAGCAGTAGTTGTACTTACGTTAGTACCAGTAGCTTGTGCCAGGAAGCCTATAGAACTGGCTGAAATACTATCAATTCCAAAAGAAGTAGTTTGGTTTGCGTTAGCACCAACTTGGAAGGTAGTACTTGAGAAAGCTCCGTTAATAATGCTTTGACCGTTGAATTGCGTGTCGTTTGCAATATCATTGATCTGGCTAATTAACTGACTTACTTCATCTTGTAATGCCAAACGGTCAGCAGAACTGTTAGTACCGTTTGCGGCTTGTACAGACAATTCACGCATTTTTTGTAAGTTGTCAATAGCTGAACCCATACCGCCTTCAGCAATATGCGCAAGAGAAATTGCATCGCTAGAGTTTTGAGCTGCTTTATTCACACCATTAATTTGAGCGGTCATTAATGTAGAAATTGCAAGACCTGCAGCATCATCTTTTGCACTATTAATTTTTAAGCCAGATGAAAGTCTTTCAATTGCTGTAGACATTGCATTACTGCTTTTTGTTAAATTACGCTGTGCTAGTAGCGACGATACGTTGGTATTAATAACTTGAGCCATATTTATAGTCTCCTCAGACTTGATCCCTTTTGGGATTTTCTTTCCGTTTAGTAATCAAGAATTCATTTTTAATATGAGCTTCCTGTTCCCAAAATGTTTATCGGCTGCAATGTAAAAAACTTTAGGAAAAAAATGGAAATTTTTTAAAAAAAATAAAAAAAATGATGAATAAAATGAATATGTTGCAGTGTTGTGCTTTATTTGGTCTTTGCAAAAAATATTAATGATAATCTGTTTACTCTAATAGGGGATTATGGTAATGAACCTAACGTTTCTCAGGATTCGATTTCAGAATATTTTTTTATGTGTATAATATTAGCGAAAAAAGCAGTAGATTTTTCCTATAATGGAAAAGGCTGCTTTTTTTATGACTAAGATTCTATAAATAATAGGTCCAATTTATGAGTTGGTTAAAAAAATTATTACCATCAAGAGTAAATACTGATACCTCGCAGAAAAAAGGGGTACCTGAGGGTTTATGGCTTAAGTGTTCTGGCTGTAACGAGGTTCTATACAGTACCGAACTGACCAAGAATCTAATGGTCTGCCCGTCATGTAACTTTCACCATAGAATTTCTGCACGAGTTCGTATTGGGCAGTTTCTCGATGAAGCCGGCCAAGAAGAAATCGCTGCAACATTAGAACCCGTTGACCGATTGAAGTTTAGAGACTCCAAAAAGTATAAAGACCGAATTTCTCAAGCTCAAAAAGCTACGGGTGAAAAAGAAGCATTAATTGTTGTTAAAGGGACATTAATGCAGCAGCCTGTTGTGGTCAGTGCTTTTGAGTTTAACTTTATGGGTGGCTCAATGGGAGCTACTGTTGGTGAAAAATTTGTGCGTGCCGTTACTCTCGCTGCAGAAGAGCACCGTCCTTACATTTGTTTCACTGCCAGTGGTGGTGCGCGTATGCAAGAAGGTTTATTCTCTTTGATGCAGATGGCGAAAACCTCAGCTGCTTTGGCAAAATTTGCTGAAACTGGACTGCCTTTTATTGTGGTATTGACTGATCCTACTATGGGTGGTGTCTCTGCCAGTTTTGCAAGTCTGGGGGATGTGATTATGGCGGAACCCAATGCGTTAATTGGTTTTGCAGGCCCAAGAGTAATCGAGCAAACCGTACGACAAACTTTGCCGGAAGGCTTTCAACGCAGTGAGTTTCTTTTAGAGCATGGTCATATTGATATGATTGTTCAACGAAAAGAAATTCGTCCGGTTGTTTCTGAGTTGGTAGCTAAGCTGACTTGCAAAAATTAATTTGCTTAGGCAGATGGTTTAGTCCCGCAAGGTTTAGTGCTCGCATACTCTCGTATTACCGCGGCTTGCTCGCGGTAATACGGCAATGCTTAGAGTGGTAGGCAAATAGCTCCAGAGCTTTATCCTATTGAAAATTCCCGTCAGGAGTATTTTTTGCTAAAGCCCGATAACGAATGGATCCTAGCTGAATGGCTATCTGATCTTGAAACCCGAAATGTCAACGAAATTCAATTAGGTCTAACTCGAATACAAATCGTTGCCGAGCGATTGCAGTTACTTAAGCCTAATTGCAAAGTCATTACCGTTGCAGGAACCAATGGAAAAGGTTCAACCGTAACCGCCTTAGAACATATATATCACACGGCAGGTTATAAAGTAGGGGCTTATACTTCTCCGCATCTGATCTATTTTAATGAACGCGTCCGTGTTGGTTTAACCCCAATAAATGATGCGAGCTTATGTCAGGCATTTACTTTAATTGAGTCTGTACGTCAAGATACTGTATTAACTTATTTTGAATTTATAACCCTTGCCGCACTATGGTATTTTCAGCAAAAACAGGTGGATATTATTATCCTTGAAGTGGGCTTAGGTGGTCGCTTAGATGCAACCAATATTATCGATGCTGATCTTTCAATCATTACTACTATTGATTTGGATCATCAGGATTTTTTAGGTGATACCCTTGACGCCATCGGCTATGAAAAAGCAGGTATTCTACGTAGTGGAAAACCCTTTATTTATGCTGACGAAAATCCTCCATCAAGTATTGTCGAGGTGGCAAAAACATTGCCGGTTTCTTCATTTTATCTAGGTAAGGAATTTTCATTTGAAGAAAGTGAGCATAGCTGGAAAGTTTTTTGTAGTGACACAGCAATAAATGATTTACCGAAACCGGCAATACAATTGAAATCAGCTGCTGCTGCAATTACGGCATCATTTCTATTGGCTGATAGCCTTCCTATATCATACGAACATATGCAGCAAGCCATGGCGCGTATTTTTATTCCTGGTCGTTTGCAATTGCAGAAGGGGCGCATTGATGTGCTCTATGATGTCTCTCACAATCCGCAGTCTGCAAGATTATTAGCTAAGACGTTGCAGAACTACGGTAAAAAAAACAAAATTCATGCGGTTTTTTCAGCGTTAAAAGATAAAGACATTTTAGGCTTAATTTTACCGTTAAAGGATTATGTAGATCACTGGTATCCTGCCCAATTAGATGTTACACGTGCCATTAGTGCAAATTTATTGCTTTCTTATTTTAATGATGCAGAAATTTTTGTGGAAATTTGTTATAATGAGCCACTTATTGCCTTTAAAACTGCATTAGATCAAGCAAAACCAGGTGATTTAATTGTTGTTTATGGGTCATTTTTTACTGTGGGTCATATAATGGCTGTCCAGTCTAATTAGGAGGTTCGATGAAACTGGTAATGGATGAAAAATTAAAACATCGCATAGTGGGTGTATCTGTGGTTTTATCATTAGGAGCAATTTTTTTGCCTGCGATGATGAAAAAATCAAGCCAACGTTTAGATAGTAACCTGAGTGTTAATGTTCAATTACCCCCTAAACCTGTTGCTCCAAATGTTGCCGTTACTGACGAAGAGCAAATGTTCAAAACGATTAAAATAGCGAAGGTAAATATTAAATCGGCGGCTTCTCAAAAAGCGGATAAAGAAGATTTTAATGGGGCAGCTCCGGTTGATGAAGAGCCAAGTATGCCTGTTGCTAAGGTAGAACCCGCCCCGGCAGCAATCGAAAAGCCCATTGAACTTGCGCTAAACAACGCGGTACAAACTACAGTACATAGAGAAGTTAAAGCCGTGCAGGCTAAAGTCGAAAAACCTACTGTTAAATCAGTGAGCGTAGTTAAGCCGGTTCAGGTAGCTGCACAACAAGTTATTAAACGTAAAGTAGACGTGGTTAAGTCCAAAATACTAGTCCAACCGGTTGTGGCCCAAGTAGCTGCTAAAAGGCCGGCTGTGAAGCGTGATATCTACGCAGTACAACTTGCATCTTTTTCAAAATTAGCGAATGCTGAAGCTTTGGTACATAAATTGCAAGGTAAAGGATATAAGGCGAGCTATGCACGTATCGCAGGAAGAAATGGGACCATTTACAAAGTATACGTTGGGCACTCTCCAATAAGAGACAACGTAGTTAAGTTGAAAACTCAATTGGCAAGTGCGATGCAATTAAATGGATTTGTGGTTAATACTGGAGTCAGTTAGCGATGCAATTTCAATGGATAGATTTAATTCTTATAGTGTTGATTGGATTATCTACGATAACCGGATTATTTCGTGGGGTAATAAAAGAAGTAATTGCTTTGGGTATATGGATAGTTGCTATATGGACGGGATATAACTATTCACAAAGTTTAACTCCTTGGTTATCCCAGTTTATAGGAAACCAAACTGCCCGCACCGCCGCAGCGTTCATGATTATTGTGGTTGGGGTGATGCTGGGGGGCGCGGTAATTAATTTTATTCTAGGTCTTATGCTTCGCCGTTCGGGTTTAAGCAGTATTGATAAGATTTTGGGAGGGTGTTTTGGTTTTGGAAGAGGAGTTTTAATGGTGTCATTAGTATTGGCTGTATTAAAAATGACCTCTTTGCCTTATCAGCCTTATACCCAAAGCTCAGTTATTTGTAACCAACTACAGCCTATAGTGAACTGGGTATCGAGCTATATTCCTATCGTCCTGAATCAGATGAAGTCTATCGATGGGGTCTCAGGGAATATCGGTAATATTATTGACTCCATTCCTCATCCTTAAAATATAATAGAAGTAGTTAAGAGAACTAGGTTGTATGCAACCAGGTTCTCTTTCTTTATAATCCTGATACACTAGTGCTAGTAATGAAATAGCTATTATTTACGGATGAATTTTAATCTATGGTTGGATTAATTGACTTTTTGTCTTTTTTAGCCTTACTGGGAGCGGTCCCAGTCATTACTTTATTCCTACAATTTCTCTTAGTCGGTATTCACGGATTAAAAAATCATTACTCTCAATGTAAAAATTACACACCCAGAGTGGCCATTATTATACCCGTTTGGAACGAAGAGGACGTGATCGGCTTTAGTATCGATAGCTTAATGAGTTTGAATTATCCCTACGAATGTTTACGTGTTTATGCCGTAGATGATGTAAGCACCGATAAGACGCCGGTAATTCTTGCCGCTAAAAGCCTGGAATACCCGGAGCATGTTATTAATGTGCGACGTAATGAAAAAATCGATTTTGGTAAAGCCGCGGTAGTTAATCATGGTTTAAAAACCATCCTCAGCGATTCCTGGGCTGAGGCGATTATGATTATTGATGCGGACGTTATGTTCGAAAAAAATACCTTGCTGAGAATGACTCGTCATTTTGCCGATCCGCAGATTAGTGCGGTGACCGCTTATATTAAAGAGGGACAGAATCCAGGAAACTTTATTAGTCGTAGCATAGGTTTTGAATACATCGTCGCTCAGGCGGCAACACGGCGTGCTCAGAATGTGCTTGGTGTTATGGCCTGTTTGGCGGGAGGAGCACAACTGCATACCCGAGCTAATATTGAGCAGTTGGGGGGGAAGGTGGATACCTCAACTCTCGTTGAAGATACCTACACAACATTTAAAACCCAACTGAATAATAATAAAGTTCTTTTTGACGGAAATGCAGTTGCCATTGCTGAAGAGCCTGGTGATATAACCAGTTTATGGCGGCAACGCTTTCGCTGGGCGGAGGGGAACGTACAGATTATTCGAAAGTTTAAAAACATATGGTTTCGTCCCAGCGCTCCTGGCGGTCTTGGCGGTATTTTTTTTGGTTTGATTTGGTTCAGTACAGTTTTGATGCCCTTAATCATGATTACTACCTCCATAGCACTTAATGCCCTCTATTTTTTAAATACCGCATTATCTTGGCAGTTCTTCCGTATTTTTTCCTTAATCAGTTTTGCGGCTTATTTATTTACTACTTTTTATAGTTTTTGTATTGATCCCAAAACGTCAAGACGAGTCTGGTTTGAGGGTATTATCTTTCCAGGAGTAATTTCCTTAGTTAACATGCTCGTTGCTGTTTTTCCAACCCAGGCAACATTGCTTATTCATCAGTATGGCTCGGCAGAATTAATCTATATTTATGATCATTATTTTTTGCTTTGGGCTAATAGCTGGATCTCTTTATGTATGCTTTGTGCCTGGATTCTTTACCGTTTAGATAGGGCGGGTGTCACACAAAAAATCACCACCCCTTTACTTTTATTGGTGGGTTATGGACCATTACTTTGTGTTATTACCTTAGCTGCTTATTCGGTGCAGTTTTTTCATCGCGAAATGAAATGGAATAAAACCATAAAAACTGGCAAAGTAGAGCCTAGAAAAAAATCACATGCGGTAGCTTACGATTTTCAAAAGATATTAGCGGCAGATCAAAAAGAAGAACGGCGTTTGTTTTATTATGAAGTGTTAATACTTTTGATTTTAATTATTTTTTGTGTTTTACACCGATATTATGGATTATCATGAATATGACATGGTCTAAGTATAGTCTAATGCTCTTTATGCTTGGTCAGACTTTTGTATTGAGGGCTGAAAATATCCCCTTAGTCTGTGACGCCAATCAGGGGCTCGTTTTATTAAATCAAGAAAATTCGCCTTTTCCACAGATCAAAACCATACTCGCAGCTTGTGATAAAAGTATGCCTAAAGATGTTCAGGTTTTATTGTTGCACGGCTTGCTCGCTAGAAAAGAGGGTATGAAAAATAGCCTTTATACAGAGGCTATTTCTTGGTTGAAGCAAGCGAAAGCAGCTGCGGCAGATACGAATTATATTCCCGCATTAGAATTGGCGGTCACCTATGAGTGGGCGAATCAACCAGAGAAAGCCCAACCTATATATGAGCAGGTTTTAGCGACAAATCCTAATTCTCGTCCGGCCTTATTGGGTTTTGCACGGACAGCAACAGCAAATAATCAGTTGGAAGATGCACTCGACATTTATAAAAAGCTATTAAGCATAAATCCCAACGATCCCGATGCGTTGAATGGTAAGGGGAGGGTTATGATGGCTTATAAGGCATATGATGAAGCAGCACTCTATTTTAATCAGGTTTTAACCCTGCAACCAGGAAATGTCGATGCGCAAATCGGCATGAAGCAGGTTAACGTCCTGAATGAACAAATTGCGAAGCTCGATTCTGCTATAACACCTATTTTTATTTGTGATCCCGCTCAAGGGTTAAAATTAATTAACCAATCTCCTCCCCAATTATTGTTAGTCCAACAAATTCTATTAAATTGTGCGCGCGAGAAAAATACTGAGGTGCAAGTACTCTTGTTACAAGGATTAAATGAACGGGTACAGAAAAGATATCCTCAGGCCATCGAATGGTTAAAAAAAGCTAAGAATGCAGCTCCAATAGATAATCCTGTGCCAGCACTGGAATTGGCTGTAACTTATGAATGGTCGCATTTTGACTTAACAGCTAAGAATATCTATGAGACGCTCCTAGTGAGCCATCCTGATTTACGTCCGGCTTTGCTCGGTATAGCGCGTATTGATTTAGGGCAAAAAAATAGTGCTGCAGCGCAGCGTATTTACAGCGGGTTACTGCAGAAAAATCCTAAAGATGTAGATGCATTAAACGGTTTAGCCCGCATTCACATGATGGGAAAAAATTATGTTCAGGCCAAACATTATTTTAATGAGGTCTTGAATCTGGAACCTGGAAATGTCGATGCCAAAATCGGTCTAGGGCAACTTAACTCAAGTAAGGTTGCAAGTCAGCCCTTGCAAAAAACACTCCCGGAAAAATCGTCTCCTTGCAATACGGCGGCTGGACTATTATTGCTTAATGCCAAAAATCCTCGCTTGAATGAAGTGCAACGTATTTTAAATTATTGCGACCAATTAAGACATCGTGATGCTCAAGTCTATTTATTACATGGTTTATTGGCTCGTTCCCAAAAGAATTACTCTGAGTCTATAGGCTGGCTTCAACGTGCTAAAGATGCCGCAGCGGGTAATGATCCTGTACCTGCGCAGGAATTAGCATTAACTTATGAATGGTCTTTGCAATTAAAAAAGGCTCAAGCTGAATATCAGGAGTTGTTGGCTAAAAATCCCAAGTCCAGGCCTGCCTTATTGGGAATCGCACGGGTTGAAGCAGCACAATACCATATTCGCATAGCGAATCTTATTTACAGTCAATTGTTGGCCACAAATCCTAATGATGTCGATGCTTTAAATGCAATGGGTCGCTTACAATTGACTAATAAGAAATTCAAACAATCACGGGCTTATTTTAATAGAGCGTTAGAACTTAGCCCCAAAAATAGCGATTCATTGTTGGGATTAGAGCAATTAAATAATTCCACGCGTTATATGGCGAGCTTTAATCAAGGCCAATACCGGGTTCTCGACAAACAATCAAACAGCAGTGTGCTCTATGGCTATAGCGATATTAATGCTACCGATAGAGTTGTCGGTATTGCTACTCACAATAGCCAACAATTAAATTTAGACCTGACTGTTGAACCAACAATTCTGCCGAACAACAGTATTTTTCTTGCTTACCAACGCCAACTTCCTGGCGAATATGGTTGGGGTGTCAATTATGATTTCCGACAACATAATAATTTACCGATAGAGTCTCGTGTTGGTGGTACAGGAAATGTGTACTTGTGGAACTCCTTACAATGGTTTGGGGGTTTTTGGGCTGGTTTTCCTTCGCCATGGAATAACCAGCTCTATTTTTCCGGTCTGACTTACTATACTCCGCTTCCTTTCAACATTAGCGCCACAGGCTTTTGGGGAAATCAACAAATAGGGGGGCAAAATACTACCTATTCCCTTGATTTAAGTAAAGAATTTGAAAACACAGCTTTTTATAATGTTGGGGCTTCATACAACACGACGCAAAAATTTTGGGGCTACCACGGACGTCTGATTTTCCCTACGTTTAAACATCAGGCGATTGAGGGGGCTGTAGAACATTATGAGTTTAATAACATTACTATTTTTTCAGCGGGATGGCGTGTGTATTGGGCTTGATGTTGTGTCGTAACATTAATGAGCTAAACTGAAGATAACGCCATCGCGTAAGGAAAACATGATGAAAATTTTATTAACAGGAGCAGGTGGCGCGGCAGCCATTAGTGTTTGGAAAAGCCTGAATCAAGAGCATGAAATTTATATGGCAGATATTGATCCTTGTGCGGCGGGATTATATTTAGTTCCTCCAACCCGAAGATTGATTATTCCTCCTGGCAATTCACCCCAATTCCCATCTGTATTGCTTCAAGAATGTCAAAAACATCAAATCGAATTATTTATTCCCACGGTGGACTGTGAGCTGAGTCCTTTGGCCTTACAGGAAAAACAATTTGCAAAGCATAGCATCAAAATGCCGCTTAGTTCCGTGGAGGCATTAGAGCGCTGTCGTGATAAATATTCCTTGTTAACTTACTGCCGTGACACAGGCCATACTCCCGAATTTAATTTACTTACACCGACGCTTGATGTAGCGCAGTTGCAATTTCCTTGTTTTGCCAAACCACGACGCGGTGCTGGTTCAAATGGGGCCATGAGCATTAATAGTATCGAAGATCTTAAAATCTTACCTGATGATGGTAGTTATCTGATTCAAGAACTGCTTCCTGGTGATGAGTATTCAGTTGATGTTTATATACACAGTACCGGCCATCCCATAGCTGCTGTGCCTCGTTTACGCATGAAAATTGACTCAGGTATCGCGGTTGCGGCACAAACCTGTGTTAACCCTCAATTATCCATGATGGCCATTGATACTGCTAAAAAGGTAGGGATTACCTATGTTGCTAATGTGCAATTTAAGGCCGATGCCAGGGGGGATTTTAAGCTATTAGAAATTAATCCTCGTTTCCCTGGTACGCTACCGTTAACTGCTGCTGCCGGAATAGACATTCCTCGGCTGTTAATTGATGATCTGTTAAATAAACCTTGTGCATCCGATTTATTACCTTTTAAAGAGCTTATGGTGGTTCGTTATTGGACGGAAGAGTTCTTTGAACCTGAAGAATGGAAAGCACTCTGTGGGTCTAAAAAAACAGAGACATACTAACGTAAATACAGGGATCGTTTGCATAAAAAACTGACTTATATATTTTCTCCTCTATACTTAGCTATAACTATTGCTTAAATTTTTAATAGTTGGGTATGTTATGGAAAAACCACTCTATAAAATTTTACTCATTGAGCCTAATATTAAGGTGGCTCGTAGCATTCTCTATTGGTTGCAGGATAAAGCGGATGTAACTCATGTCGCAGATCTTGACGAATGTAAGAGACAAGTAGCACTTGCTGATTGGGATCTAGTCATTACCGACATGAATTTACCTGAAATGGATGATTTAGATATTACCATTATGGTAAAGAATGCAAATCCAGAAACCTCATTACTGATTGTTACCGAAGACAAAAAGGTGGATTTTATTATTTCTGCTATGCAAAACCATGCCGATGGTTTATTTTTTAAGCCGCTACAGGAAAAAGAATTTGTTGCCAAGACCTTAACTTTAGCAGAAGAGTCCAGAGGCAGACGATTTAAAGACAAAAAAATAGTGCTAGCAATCGGTGCTCATCCTGATGATGTAGAGTTTGGTTGCGCAGGAACGTTAGCGAAGCATCGGGCGGATGGAGATTCTTTAAACATTCTTACTTTAAGCATGGGTGAAGTAGGAGGGGATTCATCAATTAGAACGCTGGAGTCACAGAAAGCAGCAGAAATTCAAAATGCCCAATTATTTATGGGAAGCTTCACCGATACGGATATTAATCATTCAGCGACCACTATTCAATTTATTGAAAAAATCGTGCAAGAAGTACAACCCACTCATATTTATACACATTCGTTCCATGACAGCCATCAGGATCATCGTAGTACTTATCAATCAACAATCACTGCATGCAGAAAAATTCCTAATCTATACTGTTACTTATCTCCATCTTGTACCGTAGATTTTAAGCCTAATGTATTTATTAATATTGATAAATTTATTGAGGTTAAGTTACTGGTTCTCGGCTTATTTTCAAGCCAATACAGCATTCGCCCATACCTTGACCCTGATATGGTTAGAGCCACAGCAAGGTATTGGGGACGTTTTAGCAATTATCATTTGGTTGAGCCAATGGAAGTCATTAAAGGGCATTCATGATGCCTGATATAATCCTTCATTTTTAATGTATTGATAGACTTCTTGGGGGAGTTGCAATCCTACATTCACGTCATCTTTGATTTCTTCACGGATTTTTGTCGAGGATATCTCATAATGACCGGCATCAAACATAAAAATTGCTCCTGCCGTACTATTTAACAATACGGTTTTGTCCTTACATTGATAATCGCTCGTGAATTGTTGCATTAACTCGGAAGTTTGATGCTGAAGAAACTCATTGCGATTGATAACCATAATATGGGCTAAAGTAATCAGTTTTTCCCATTGATGCCATCTAGGTAATGAAATAAAGGCATCGTAGCCAATAATTAATGTAATTGACGCATTGGAATATTCTTTTCTAAAGCTTTGCAGCGTCTCAACCATATAAGAGGGGCTGCCGCGTTCGATCTCACGTAAATCCAATTTAAATTGAGGATAAGCCTTTAGGGCTAACTCAATCATTTTTATACGTTGTTTATTAGTCGCCGAGGCTGCTGGCTTTATTGTTGGGACTTTACAGGGTAAAAAAAAATAAGAATCAAATTTAAAAGAGGATTGAATACTTAAACTTGTTTGCAAATGTCCATTATGAATTGGGTCAAAGGTCCCGCCAAAAATTGCTATATGCTCCATGTATCCCCCACTAATTTCCCAATGCATAGTGATAAAGCCAGATTTTCCAGTGCATTCCATATTTGGCCATTAACGCTTGATTTAATGCGTTCATCAATTTGGTAGCAATATTGGTGTAATCGTTGGAGTTCGGCTCTATTTAAGCGCTTGCTGGCGGTTTGGTAATGGTTAAAACGCTGCGGCCATATTTTTAATTGGCTACAGGCTGTTTTAATATCCATTTGTTGTTGCAATAAATGAGATAGCTGAAGTAAAAGTCTTACTTCTTGAGTGAGCATCCACAATACTAAAGTGGCTTCAGTTTTGTTATTTGCGGCATGCCTTAAAATTGGAATGGCTTGTGCAGGGTTACCTAATAAGCAAGCTTCTGTTAATTCAAACAAATCATGATCACATTGATCGGATAATTGTTCTTGGGCCTGTTGAACACTAATCTTATCAGTGGGAGCATAGGTTAAAACCAGTTTCTCAATGACTTGAGCACAAGCAAGCATATTACCTTGTGTGTAATGATGAATTATTTCGGGCACTAATGGGTCAAAGTTAAACGCATGAGCTCTTAGTTGGGCGGCAATCCATCCCTTCATATTCGCCGGACCTAGTGCGTAAGCAACTGAAAGAATGGCTTGTTCATGGGAGGCTAACCATTGTAATTGCTTTGCCGGTATATTGGGTGCACGAATGATAATAAAGCAGCGGGTATTAATCGAGTTTAGATAATTGGTGATAATTTTTTTTCCATTGGCATCGAGGGATTTTTTATCGAAATAAATATTCAATAAGATGGCATCGGAAAATAAAGAATAGCTGTTGGCTTCCTCAAGAACATTATTCCAATCATCTGCAGATTGAATAGAGAGTATTTTTTCATCACACTCATAATCTTTTTTAATGGCGGTTTTTATCGTGCGCAATGACTCATCAAGAAGATATGTATCCTGACCAATCAGCATATAGAAGGGGGCAATTTTTTTTTGTACTTGCTGGGCAAGCATTTGCTGTTTAATCTGCATGGTATTTCATTAGTTAATTAACAGGCTGAATTCCATTAATATTTACTTCTACATCACGATGACTGAGTTGGTTTAATAGTTGAACGGCCGCATCTTGCTTCATTTCACTTATTAAAATAGCTTCTTCATCGGTGGAGCCCAGAATGCGATCATTGTTTATGGTAATTTGACGTGTAACCTGAACTGTTTTAGGTAATTTTATTATTTTTCCCTTACGAGTTTGCAGCATAAAATCAATGGCTAAGGTGAGCACATATTGTCTTGGGTTGGTACTTGCTCCCACACTAACAATTTGACGTGAAATAAGTTCGCGGTTGATGATTAGCCAGTATTTAGCTAGAGCAGGGTCTGATTCCACATGAATATTATAACCTTCTATTTGCGCCTGAAGTATCGAAATTAGCTCTTTATCCGAGTTTTTGGCAATAATTGCAATATCATTGAGCCAAGTAGGGACATTCGTCATACCACGTAAGTGAAAACCGCATGCACAGAGCATAAGGCTAAGCATTAGTGGTATGAACAGCTTTTTCATTAGGCAACGACCAGGTTAATTAACTGTCGGTGTACTACTACAATTGCTTTTTTAACCGCTTTACCCGCGATAAAATCATGTGCATGTTGTTTCGCTTCTTCAATTAAAACATCTTCAGCGGTATCAACATTTGCTGTAAATTGTGCTCTTAGTTTTCCATTAACTTGGACCACAAAATCAACTTCTTCAGTCTTTAATGCACCTTTATCAACTCGAGGCCAATTGGCATCAATAATCGCCTTTTCAAAGCCAAGCTGTTGCCATAAATGATGCGTAATATGAGGCGTGATTGGAGCCAGTAAGCGTAACAAAATACTCATACAGGAATGAATAAAGAACTTATCTTCTTCAGTTTCCATAGAGTAGGCTGAAATTTCATTAAATAACTTCATACAGCCGGAAACAACGGTATTAAATTGGTTCCGATCATAGTCATGAGATGCTTGAGCAAGAATTTGGTGCACCACATGGCGTGATTTTTTCAAACGACTATCCGCTTGTTGCCAATTCACATGTCCGTTGCCACCAAGGATAATGTCATTAATCTCGGTAAACATATTGATATGTTGGTAAGCATAGGCCCAAACACGCTTCAGGAATCGATGAGCCCCTTCAACCCCTGCATCAGACCATTCGAGAGATTGCTCTGGAGGAGAGGCGAACATCACAAATAAACGCGCTGTATCTGCACCATAAGTGTCAATAAGTTGATTTGGGTCAACAATATTACCAACAGACTTTGACATTTTATGGCCGTCTTTTAATACCATACCTTGAGTCAGTAAGGCTTTAAATGGTTCATCTGAATTCACTAAACCTTCATCGCGCATCAGTTTATGGAAAAAGCGAGCATAAAGTAAATGCATTACCGCATGTTCAATTCCCCCAACATATTGGTCTACAGGCGTCCAATATTTAGCACGGTCATCTAACATTGCATTTTCTTGGCCTTTACATGCAAAACGTGCGTAATACCAGGATGATTCAACAAAGGTGTCAAAGGTATCGGTTTCACGAGTAGCATCCTGTCCGCATTTGGGGCAGGGGACATTTACGAATTCTGGGCATTGAGCTAAAGGTGAGCCTGAGCCAGTAAATGATACATTTTCTGGTAGGACTACGGGTAGATCAGTCTCTGGAACTGGAACGGTACCGCATTGTTCACAAAGGATCATAGGTATTGGTGTACCCCAGTATCTTTGTCGGGAAACACCCCAATCGCGCAAGCGGTAATTAATGGTTGCTTTACCTGCATCATTGTCTTCAATGAAGCTGGTAATCGTCGCAATTGCAGTAGTCGATTCTATACCATCAAATTGACCGGAGTTAATTAAAGTGCCTTCGCCCGTGTATGCTGATTTTGTAAAATCATGTGCTACATCGCCAGCAGGTTTGATTACTTGCTTGATTGCTAAGTTATATTTCTGTGCAAATTCCCAATCTCTTTGATCATGGGCAGGAACGGACATTACCGCTCCTGAGCCGTATTGCATTAATACGAAGTTGGCGATCCAAATCGGAAGTTCTTCACCCGTAATTGGATGAATTGCTGTCATACCTGTTGCAATTCCGCGTTTCTCCATCGTTGCAAGTTCCGCCTCAGCCATTTTAGTACCCTGGCAGCTGGTAATAAAGTCGGCTACTTCTTGGCTATGGATTGCTGCTTCTTTCGCAATCGGGTGATCGCTGGCAACGGCAAGATAGGTGGCACCCATTAAGGTATCAGGGCGAGTGGTATAGATTTTCAAACGTTTAGTATAATTATTTACGTTGAAATGGATTTCTGTTCCCGTAGAACGACCAATCCAATTACGCTGCATTTGTTTAACTTGAGCAGGCCACTCATCTAGGGTATCCAATGAGCTTAATAATTCATCGGCATAGGCGGTGATTTTAATAAACCACTGGGAAATTTCTTTACGTTCAACTAAAGCACCAGAACGCCACCCACGGCCATCAACTACCTGTTCGTTTGCAAGTACGGTCTGATCTACTGGGTCCCAGTTAACAACCGCATTTTTCTTATACACTAAGCCTTTTTCAAATAAGCGAATAAAAAACCATTGTTCCCAACGATAGTATTCGGGCGCACAGGTGCAAATTTCACGACGCCAATCATAGGCATTACCTAAGCGTAAAAATTGCTTTTTCATTGATTCTATATTTTGTTTAGTCCATTTCGCAGGATGAATGCCATTCTTTATCGCAGCATTTTCGGCAGGTAGACCAAAAGCATCCCAACCAATTGGTTGCAGTACGTTTTTGCCTAAGGCGCGTTGATAACGTGCGATCACATCACCGATGGTGTAATTACGCACGTGCCCCATATGTAATGTTCCACTGGGGTAGGGAAACATGGATAAACAATAAAATTTCTCTTTGTTTAAATCTTCAGAAACATTGAAAGACTGTTTTTTATGCCAATACTGTTGAGCTTGTTCCTCAACTTCTTGTGGTATATAGGTATTATCCATGGTTCAATATTATTTTATAGTAACTTTAAGATCGCTAAGGATAACTCCTCTTGTGCTTGCCAGCAATAGAAAATCGGACTCGTGCATGCATAAAAATTTCTTGACATTCTCTGGACATCACGTTAATGCCAGAGGCTATAGCTCATCCTACGGACTGTAACGAAGAGGTATTCTGAAAGAGGTACCCGATGGTAACCCATATTATCGCAGCGAAATACGGGACTCATATCCCGTACTAAGATTCTGTCTAATAGGGACTACACTCATGCCTTCCGTCGAAACCACATGAACAAAGTAAAAGATAAAAACAGTATACAAAAGATAAACGCAGGCATTTCACTCCATCTAATCCAAGGAGTGATGCCTTCGGCAGGATAAATAGTACCTTGCAAAATTCCAGCGCTAAAGGGCGGAAGCATTTCAGTTATCTCGCCATTGGTATTAATTACCGAAGACAGCCCATCATTATTCACTACGACTTGATAGCGACCTGTGAGAATCGATAAAATCTGTGCCATTTGCAGCTGTTGATAGCTGGCAAACGAATGTCCAAACCAACCATTATCGCTGATGGAAACAATCCATTGAGCCTCTGGCATTTGCATTCTCAGAAGATAAGGATAGGCAATTTCATAGCAAATTAAGCTAGCGATTGGGTGATTGGCTACCTTAACTAATGACTGATGAATTTTTCCGGGTACTAGATTGGCATCCGGTAAATTAAACCAACGATTAATGGTTTGTAAGGGTTTGGGAATATATTCACCAAAAGGCACCAGTTGTCTCTTTAGTACTTTACCTTTCCCTGTTCCTAGAGTAATGACTGAATTGTAGTAACTCGCTTCACTATCATTTGTCGGCTGCAATATGCCTAACATCAGGGCACTATTTGCTTTTATGGCTTTGTCATTGAGTTTATGCAAATATTTATCTAAATAACTAGCGGGTAAAGGGAGGGCTGACTCGGGCAAAATAATTAATTGCTTGCCTAATAACTTATTAATCGCTTGCTCATAGTGTTTTAACATATTCCAAAATAATGTTTCATCCCATTTGTCCCGCATGGATAAATTTGCCTGAACTCCACCAATCGTAATCGGGTCTTTGTGCACTTGAGTCCAGTTCACATTTTTGAATGCGAACGGGCTAATCATCAACAGAATGAAAACAATTACATAGATAGTGCGTTTGCTGGAGTGTTCTTCCTGTACTGTAAGTACTAAAAATGAGGCAAGGAAAGCGCACAGCAAGCTTAAGCCATAAATTCCTAGAAGCGGAATGAGGTATTTAATTGGTGTATCAATCAGTACAGTACCTGCAAATAACCACGGAAAACCACTAAACAATGTTGCTCTGAGGTATTCACTGATACACCATAAAACGGCAAAGAGTACAGCGGATAACAATTTGCTGTGCTTAAACTCAAGAATTTTGAAGGAATAAGCAACTAGGGCCGGAAAGAGTGCCAGATACATGATAAAAACTAAGGTTACTAATCCGGAAAGGAAATAATTTAATTGACCATAGTCATGTATGCTGACAATAACCCAAGAAACCCCAAGGCCAAAGTAACCGATGCCATAAAAAAAGCCCCGATAAAAGCTTTGTTTTCTAGAACAATTTTTTAAACTGGCATATAAAAAAGCCAAGCTTAAAATAGTTAGTCCAGGCATATGAAAGGGGGCAAAGCCCAATGCCGCTACAAGCCCAAGAATAAGCATCAATAAATATTTAATATAGCCAATGCGTATGGAAGTACTCAATGGAATGGA
Source organism: Legionella lytica (assembly GCF_044626755.1). GTDB lineage: Bacteria > Pseudomonadota > Gammaproteobacteria > Legionellales > Legionellaceae > Legionella > Legionella lytica_A. The sequence goes on from NZ_JBGORX010000001.1 coordinate 528,299, forward strand.
ATTGGCTAAAGCAGTTTGCTTCATATGCTGTCATAAAATTGGAAAGTCATAAGATAAAGGAGTACTGTTTTCAGGTCAAGAAATTTGAAAAAGCTATTTTGAATATAGATTAACACCGCTCACTTTGCAATTAGCGAGTTTTTGTGTACGATTATCCCCGACTTACAATGGAGAGGGATTTATATGTACAATGTCATGATTACGGGTGCAGGGAAAATTGGTAGTCTAATCGCCTGTTTATTAACGGAAAGCGGCTCTTATCAAGTTCATTTGGTCGATGTTGATTTTAATGGGTCTGATGTAAAGCGATTACTCAGTGCTTTACCCAAAGTAAAAACAGTAGCTTTAGATGTTACCGATGAACAAGCCACACAAGCCTATATGGAAAAAAATAATATTGTGGCAGTTATTTCAAGTTTACCTTATTTCTTAAACACGCATGTTGCTTCAGCAGCCAAAGCAGCTGGCGCCAACTATTTCGACCTAACGGAAGATACATCGGTTACTGATGCAGTAAAAGCAATTGCTAAAAATGCTGAAACTGCGTTTGTTCCCCAGTGTGGATTAGCTCCAGGATTCATTAGCATTGCGGCAAATAGTCTAATGCAAGAATTTGAAGAGTGCCATCATGTTAAAATGCGTGTAGGTGCATTACCACAAAACGCAAACAATGCATTGCATTACTCATTAACCTGGTCAACTGACGGGGTAATCAACGAGTACGGCAATCTTTGCTATGGTATCAAATATGGCAAGGAGGTTACTTTATCTCCGCTAGAAGGTTTGGAAGCAATTCAAATTGATGGCTGTGAGTATGAAGCATTTAATACTTCAGGTGGTTTAGGTAGTTTGGCTGAATTGCATGCTGGCAAAGTGCAAACCATGAACTACAAAACAATGCGTTATCCTGGCCATTGCCAAAAAATGAAGTTCTTAATGAATGATTTACGCTTAAATGAAGATAGAGGAACTTTAAAGCGTATTTTAGAAAATTCTATTCCTAAGACTTATCAAGATCTCGTTATCGTTTATGTTACTGTTGAAGGTATGAAACGTGGTGAGCTGACTGAAAAGAACTACGTGAAGAAAATATACCCACAAGTCATTGCAGGATTAGAATGGTCTGCAATTCAAGTAAGTACTGCTTCTGGTGTTTGTGCTGTAGTTGACCTGGTATTAGGACAAGCTAATGAGTACAAAGGTCTAGTCTATCAAGAAAATTTCCAATTATCGGCAGTATTAGAAAACCGCTTCGGTCGTTATTACGCTTAAGGTAACTACGTAGCTCGTATTAGACGAAGTCGTAATACGGGTATCAATACTATATCGCCCCGTATACGACTCGTCTAATGCGGGCGACAAATTAAATCAGTCCCGTTTTATCCTATACAAAAGAGTTTTCAAGGAGTTATACATGGAATTATTAAGGCAATTACATATTCAAGGTAGCAATGCAGGAGCTTTCAGTGGCCAAGGCTGGCACAGCAATGTTCATGCAGATACTTTTGCCTCTTTCTGTCCAACAAACAATGAGAAACTTGCTGAAGTAGCTCCTTGTACCATGGATGATTATGAACAGGTTATGACCCGTGCGCAAAATGCTGCTCTAGCATGGAGAATGGTTCCTGCACCAAAACGTGGTGAAATCATCAGACAAATAGGGCAAGCTCTTCGTGAGAAAAAAGATTTACTTGGAAGCTTGGTTTCTTTAGAAATGGGTAAGTCTAAGCAAGAAGGTGATGGTGAAGTTCAGGAAATGATTGATATTGCTGACTTTGCAGTGGGTCAATCGCGTATGCTTTATGGTAACTCCATGCATTCTGAGCGCCCAAATCATCGAATGTATGAGCAATGGCATCCTTATGGGATCATTGGTGTTATCTCTGCTTTTAACTTTCCAGTGGCTGTTTGGGCTTGGAATGCATTTTTATCAGCAATCTGCGGAAATGTGACCTTATGGAAGCCTTCAGAAAAGACTCCGCTTTGCGCGATCGCAGTTCAACATCTTTGTAATGAGGTATTAAAAGCAAATAACTGTCCAGAAATCTTTAGTTTAATTATTCCTCAAGGCCAGGCAGTAATCGATGCGATGGTTAATGACAAGCGTATTCCACTAATTTCTTTTACCGGTTCAACCGCCGTAGGAAAATTAGTTGCGGCAAAAGTCGCATCTCGATTAGGGAAAACAATTTTAGAATTAGGCGGTAATAATGCCATCATCCTCGATGAATCAGCTGATTTACATTTAGCAGTTCCCGCGATTGTTTTTGGTGCGGTGGGGACAGCCGGTCAGCGATGCACTACAACACGACGTTTATTTGTTCATGAGTCTCAATACGATTTTATTATCGAAAAGCTGCGCTCTGCCTATGAGCAAATAACAATTGGTGATCCTTTAGACTCAAATAATTTAATGGGGCCATTAATTGATAAGCATGCAGTAGAGCAGTTTAAAAAGACGATTGCCCGCGTGAAAGAAGCTGGTGGCAAGGTTGTGTTTGGTGGCGAGGCATTGAACCAATCGGGCTCTTTTGTACAGCCCACTTTAGTTTGTAATGTAAAAAATGATTGGGATATTGTGCAAGAAGAGACTTTTGCGCCTATCTTATATGTGATGTCGTATCGTTCTTTAGATGAAGTGATTGAGATGCATAATAATGTTCCTCAAGGCTTGTCTTCGGCAATGTTCACACAAAACTTAATGCACGCAGAGCGTTTTTTAAGTGCTTGGGGTAGTGATTGTGGAATTGCAAACATCAATATTGGTACTTCCGGAGCTGAAATTGGTGGTGCCTTTGGTGGTGAAAAAGATACGGGCGGTGGACGTGAATCCGGTTCAGATTCCTGGAAGGCATATATGCGTCGCCAAACCAATACCATTAACTGGGGTAGTGAGTTGCCATTAGCTCAGGGTATTAAATTTAATCTATCTTAGGAACTGTTTATATTTCTATTATCTTGGCCAAAATGATCTGATTTTCTGAGCTCCGATGCTGTGTGCTTTGCTTCGGTGTTCTACAATCATGCCATTTTGCCTCAGGTTAGCCAAATGTAAACAATTCCTGTATTGGTCCTGTAACCACAGGACCATGAGTGTGAATGATATTCATTAATTAATGAGGGAAAAATAATGCAGGAACCATTTTTCATAAAAAAAGTCGCGGTTCTCGGTGCAGGGGTTATGGGTGCTCAGATTGCTGCACATTGCGTCAATGCTGGAATAGAAACTCTTCTCTATGACTTGCCTTCTAAAGATGCTAATGCCAATGCATTAATCGACAAGGCAATCGCTAATTTAACTAAGTTAAAGCCAGCACCTCTTGCTACAGCACAAACAGCAGCCCTGTTACACGCTCGAAATTATGAGCAAAACTTAGCGGAGCTGACTGAGTGTGATTTAATTATTGAAGCAATTGCAGAACGTTTGGATTGGAAAGAAGACTTATACAAACGTATTTCACCTCATTTAACGGATCGTTCCATTTTAGTTAGTAATACTTCTGGACTGAGTATTAATGCACTGTGTGCGGTATTACCTGAGGCACACCGTAAAAATTTCTGTGGCGTTCACTTTTTTAACCCACCCCGTTACATGCATCTTGCAGAACTTATTCCGGCTAAGACAACTGATGCAAAATTAGTCGATCATTTAGAAGCTTGGCTTACCAGCTATTTAGGTAAAGGTGTGGTTCGCGCTAAAGATACCCCTAATTTTATTGCAAACCGTGTGGGCGTATTTTCTCTATTAACTACCTTGCATCATGCCTCAGCCATGAATATGGGATTAGATGAAGTAGATGCGTTAACTGGACCATTATTAGGACGACCCAAATCCGCAACGTTCCGAACTATGGATGTAGTTGGTTTAGACACCATGGAACACGTAGTTCGTACGATGCAAGAGCAATTAAAAGAAGATCCTTGGCACCATAGTTTTAAATTACCTGAATGGTTATCCGGATTAATTAAAGAAGGGCATTTGGGACAAAAATCAGGTCAGGGTATTTATCGCAAAAATGGTAAAGCCATTGAAGTATATGATATTCAATCAGCAAGCTACCGCCTATCAAAATCAGAAGTAAGCGATGAGCTTAAAGCAATTATGGGTAATGCTGATCCTGTTGCCCGCATGCATGGCTTAATGACATCAAGCAATAAACAAGCTAAGTTCTTAGCTGCCTGTTTTAGAGACCTATTCCATTACTGTGCTTATCATCTTGAGACGATTGCGGATAACGCAAGAGATGTGGACTTAGCGATTCGTTGGGGCTTTGGTTGGATGCAAGGGCCATTTGAAACTTGGCAATTATCTGATTTAGCTAAAACAACCCAATTTATTAGTGAAGCAATTAAGGAAAGAGCAACGCTAAGTACCGCTCAGTTACCTGGCTGGCTTTTTGAGATTGATGCATTTTATAAAGAAGAAGGAGCTTATTCGCCTCAAAAAAATAACTATCAGCCCCGCAGTGAATTGCCTGTTTACAAGCGTCAGTTTTTCCCTGATCGAGTCATCAAAGAATCAGCACATCCAACGTCTGTTCTTTATGAAAATGATGGGGTACGTTTATGGCATTTACAAGATGACGTTGCTGTTCTTAGTTTCAAGAGTAAAGCGAATACTTTAGGACAGGCTGTTTTGGATGGTTTAGAGGCATCTTTAGACGTTGCTGAAAAACAATGTCGTGGACTCATTATTTATCAACAGGATGCGGCAAACTTTAGTTCTGGAGCTGATTTACGCCATGTAATGAAATTGATCCAAGACAATAAGATGCAAGCACTTAATGACATGATTGCTCAGTTCCAAGCTGGTGCCATGCGCTTAAAATACAGTTCAATTCCAACAGTTGCTGCATTAAGAGGACGTGCTTTAGGTGGTGGTTGTGAATTTATGATGCATTGTGATGCGGTTGTTGCTGCCTTTGAATCATATCCTGGCTTAGTTGAAGTGGGAGTAGGGGTAATCCCGGCAGGGGGCGGATGTAAAGAAATGGCGATGCGTGCAGCGAGTATTCCTCATGCTGATTTAATGACGGTTATTCAAAGCTATTTCCAACAAATTGCGATGGCACAAGTAGCTGGTTCTGCTGCTGAAGCAAAACAAATGGGTTATTTACGTAGTACGGATACCTTTGTAATGCATGCGGATGAAGTACTTTATGCCGCATTAAACAAAATTAAATTGATGCATGCGGAAAACTACCTCCCACCTTTACCAAGACAATTTAAAGTTGCAGGGATTGAAGGGCTTGCTCGATTACAGACAGGTTTAGTGAACTGGCTAGAAGGTGGCTTTATTTCGCAACACGATTATTTCTTATCTACAGAATTAGCAAAAGTACTTTGTGGTGGCAATCTCAATCAAGGGGCACTGGTTGATGAAGCTTGGATGTTGAAATTAGAGCGCGATGCCTTTGTTACCTTAGCATCAACGCCGGAAACACAGGCTCGCATCAGTCATTTATTAGAGACTGGCAAACCATTACGTAATTAAGTGCAACTTATCTTCTCTCTCGGCTTAGTCGAGAGAGAATGAAGCATAAGGAAGATTAACAGATGACTAATGTATATATAGTTGATGTATTAAGAACTCCAGTAGGAAAAGCACCTCGGGGTGTATTTAAACATACGCTACCCGATGATTTATTGGCGCATACAATCAGAACTTTAATGAGCCGCCACCAAGATGTTGATTGGGAAGAAATTGGCGATGTTGTTATTGGTTGTGCTATGCCTGAAGCGGAACAAGGTATGAACGTAGCTCGTATCGCCTCGTTACTTGCGGGGATGCCACAATCTGTTCCGGCAATGACGATTAACCGTTTTTGTTCTTCCGGCGTACAAAGTATTGCTACTGCTGCAGCATCGATTCGCAGTGGTGAAATGCAATTGGCTCTTGCTGGTGGCGTTGAAAGCATGTCTATGGTGCCTTTAGGTGGTAATAAATACACAGCAAATCCATCATTTTTTGATAATGAGCATGTTGCTATTGCATACGGAATGGGTATAACAGCAGAAAATGTGGCGAAGCAGTGGGAAATTACTCGTGAGCAGCAAGATGAATTTGCTGCTGAAAGTCATAAAAAAGCAATTGCTGCTCAATTACGTGGTGATTTCAAAGCAGAAATTGCACCTGTAGAAATCACTATTAGACAGCCAAATTTGGCAGACTCAACTACCACTGTTAAAACCAAGTTGATTTCAGATGATGAAGGGCCAAGAGCAGATACTTCTTATGATGTTATTTCTAAATTAAGACCTGTTTTCGCATTAAAGGGAACAGTTACTGCCGGTAATAGTTCACAAACCAGTGATGGAGCAGGTATTGCTTTGTTGGCTAGTGAAGAAGCAGTTCGTAAATATAATTTAAAGCCAATGGGACGATTATTAAGTTTTGCCGTAGAAGGTGTTCCACCTGAAATTATGGGAATTGGGCCAATAAAAGCCATTCCTGTTGCTTTAAAACGTGCTGGACTAACTTTAGAGCAAATCGATTGGATTGAATTAAATGAAGCTTTTGCTGCTCAGGCTTTAGCGGTTATTAAAGATCTAGGTTTACCACCAGAGAAAGTAAATCCTCTAGGTGGCGCTATTGCTTTGGGACATCCTTTAGGAGCAACCGGTGCAATTAGAACAGCAACCTTATTACACGGTTTACAGCGGACTAAAGGTAAATACGGTATGGTAACCATGTGTATCGGTACCGGTATGGGGGCTGCAGCGATCTTCGAAGCCTTATAATTTAAATGTGGCCTTGACGGGGTATGTAAATTTCGTCATGGCGATAGTTTATTTTATCCTGAATTATCGCGGCTTGGCCGCGGTAATTCGGTCTACTCAGTTTTCCGCCGCATGATTGAATTCACATAAAAATGAGAAGCAATTCCGAACAGAACTTTAAAAAGTAGCATTTGGACGTATTTCAGCAAAACCTGTAATTTATAAATTCACGACCAAAACTCTCCTGAAAAAATACAATTACAGGAGAGCCCGAATGAAAAAGATGGTCTTAAATCTGAGGGTGTTAATTTTTATCGCGGAATATAATGCGAGCTTTAGATAAGTCGTAGGGGGTTAGTTCCACTTTAACTTTATCACCCGTTAAAATTCTAATGTAGTTCTTGCGCATGCGACCAGAAATGTGAGCAGTAACAATATGCCCATTTTCTAATTCAACACGAAACATGGTATTGGGCAGGGTATCTATAACTGTGCCAGCCATTTCTATATGATCTTCTTTTGCCATAGGTCTCTCAAATGATTACCAAATCGGTTAATTAATGTTTTCAAAATGAAAACATGACTCTTTGGCAAGTATACTGCTAAAATGAAGATAATGGCAATTATGCAATGCTGAAATTTATACTTAGGTATTAATTGTACTAATGTGCGTTATCCTGCAATCATAGTTTCACGATTTGTTTGTTTTAAATTGTTCCACTTGTGTTGTTTTAATCCAACCTTTCGGCTACCATTGCCTCACTTGTTAAATGAGGTCGGTGGTTTTTTGACCTCCTCATAGCATAAAAGATCCAATACTTTATAAAACAACTGGAGCATTAAGTGAACCGTATTTTGCTATTTATACTCATCAGTCTTGTTGGTGTTGTGAATGCTGGACAATTTTGGCCTAAAGAAAAACCTACTTGTCCTGTGCCTAAAAAATCCATGAACGTAGATGATTTTCGAATAGTTTCCACTGGTGCTGCTGCCATAATCGAAGATGAAAATGGTCGAGAATGGAATGTATATATCTATAGTAAAAATATAACTGTTAATAAAGAAATCATTAAAGAAGTAATTTCTAATCCTATGAATGAAATACCGAGGCAGGCAAAAGAAGTATTCGGTGCCTGGTTATGTGCTTATGAAGGGAAGGCTAAGGATGTACTATTTGAAGGTAGTTCAAGCTACATGAAACCATAGGATAGGTTGCGTTTGGTTATACAGGAGGATATTTGGCCAAGAGATAGTTGCGAACAATTTGGTTTTCCTGTGCCTAATAAATTGTGCGTTCGCAACGTTTATGAAAAAGTAGTTTGCCACACCCCCTGCATATTCGGATATTTCAAGGTATTTTTTAATAGACGCATAAAATCAGTACGGCTAATAATTTCTGCACCCAAGCTGAGTAAATGAGGGGTAGGGAGCTGGCAATCAATAAAATCAAAATCCCATTGTTTCATCGTTTGGCATAAATAATAAAGCGCAATTTTTGATGCATCAGTGACCTTATGAAACATGGATTCACCAAAAAAGGCGCGTCCTAGGCTGATTCCGTACAATCCACCAACGAGTTCATCGTCAAGCCATACTTCGAATGAATGAGCATAGCCCATTGCATGTATTTCTGTATAGGCCTCAATTATGTCATTAATAATCCAGGTATTTTCCACTCGCTCCGAACTCGTAGCACAGGCTCGTATCACTTCTGAAAATGCAGTGTCCACAGTGATTTTAAATGTTTTTTTTAATGATTTTTGTAAACTACGAGATACTTTAAATGCCGAAGGGCGTACAATAAGTCGTGGATTAGGTGACCACCAAAGTACGGGGGATCCAGGCCCATACCAAGGAAAAATACCTTGTGAGTAGGCTTGTAATATACGTTGCGGGCTCAAGTCGCCGCCGATAAGTAATAGCCCTTGTTTATCGCTGGTTTCAGGATCTGGAAATATAAACTCTTCGTTAGGCTCTATTAACATTTACACAGTTTCTCCCTGACGCTCCCAAAACCCGAGATTTGGAAGTATATTGAATATATTCTACAATTACTATAAATGCAGCGAGGGGGAAAGCAATTGCACTTGGATTATCTTTACAGTTTGGGAAACATTTTAATTCTTCTTAGCCTGAGCTGCAGAAAGGTTCTTTTGATCCGTATTATCTTTGCTCTTTCTGATGGCTCATTTCTAGTATATGGAATATTAGCTCACATCCCCCCCATGGCTTACTGGGCAATTGCCTCGTTACTTGTTAATTTCGTGCAAATTGGTTTTTTGATACGAGATATGATGCCTAAATATTTAAGTGATGAATTACAATCGATTAAAAAAATATTCTTTGACAGCATGCAAACTAGTGATTTTTTACGTCTAATTAAATTAAGCCATAGGGGTTCTGCCTGTAATGAAGTTGTTTTAGAAAAAAATCAACCAGTGAAAGCCTTAATGCTCATAACCAATGGTCATGTTTACATTGATCTTCCTGATTCAATCTTAGAACTAGGGCATTATCATTTTATCGGAGAAATGAGTTATTTTAGTGACGGTAACGCCAGCACGACCATCCATGCACGTGAACCAGTTGAATATATTTATTGGAATTATACCGATTTGCGACGCCTACAAACCAAAACTCCGCCCTTATTTATGAAAATGATTGAGGCAATGGGGAAAGACATTATGTTAAAAATGTTGAATCGTAATAAAGAAACGCCCAGAGCAACTCCATCCAATCAATAAGTTAATCCTGCTTCAGAATGGAATTTTCTTTAAACCAATAGACAAAAAATATCAATCCGTTCAAAATTTACCCTTTTGAAGGCTAAGATGACAACCTGCCGTCTACAACATTAAGCCAATTGATGAGTGACTTATCTACATTAAAAGAGAAGTATCAAACAGATTTTGAACCACAATGTAATAATGCTAAAGCGATTTTGCAATCGATGCTAAGCGTTTTACGGTTTTGTTGAGAGAAAAGTAAACTCAAGTGCTTTTTAAAGAAGCACAAAGCCCTGTCCCTCATTCTCCAGAAGTTATGCAATGCTAGCGTTTGAAACCGGCTCTGAAGGCGAATGTGATATGAACATACGATGGATACACATTCTAAGGGAAGAAATCAATAATAGCCAAGCAATAGAGGTAAATTAATGAAAACCCGGCTGCCAAACAACCGGGTTTTTCTTTTCCCACACGATGGGGAGAGGAGGGGAGTTTATTCCAGCTCTAAATCTAAATATTGCTCTGCATCTAGCGCTGCCATACACCCAAAACCCGCGGATGTAATCGCTTGACGATAAACGTGATCAGCAACATCCCCACAAGCAAAGACCCCATGTACCGAAGTACTGGTTGCCATGCCATCAAGCCCTGATTTTATCGTGATATAACCATCTTTCATGTTGAGTTGATCTTTGAATAACTCAGTATTGGGAGTATGGCCGATAGCTATGAACACGCCATCCACATCGAGTTGTTCCGTGGAATCATCACGAACATGGCGAATTTTTGCACCAGTAACTTTTTTCCCATCACCGATTACTTCATCTAAGGCGCTGTTCCAAATAATTCTAACGTTACCATTTCGTGCTTTTTCAAATAATTTGTCCTGAAGGATTTTTTCGGCTCGCAAACTATCTCGTCGGTGAATCAGGGTGACATGAGATGCTAGGTTAGACAAATACAAAGCTTCTTCAACCGCAGTATTTCCACCACCGATAACACAAACTGCTTTATTACGGAAAAAGAAACCATCACAGGTTGCACAGGCAGAAACCCCACGACCTTGATAAGCTGATTCAGATTCTAAACCTAAGTAACGTGCAGATGCTCCAGTGGCAATGATTAATGCATCACAGGTATACGTTTCGCTATCACCGCGTAGAATGAAAGGTTTTTTAGATAAATCCGTGCTGACGATATGATCATAAATAATTTTTGTATCAAAACGCTCAGCATGTTTTTGCATGCGATCCATTAATGCTGGGCCTTGCAAACCTTCAATATCTCCTGGCCAGTTGTCCACTTCTGTAGTTGTGGTCAATTGTCCACCAGGCTGCATGCCGGTAATTAAGACGGGATTTAGATTTGCTCTTGCGGCATAGACTGCAGCAGTGTAACCTGCAGGCCCTGAACCCAAGATGATTAAGCGGTGGTGGTTACTATCGCTCATCGACTCTGCCTTCCTTAATATTTTGATATTTTGTGTTAAGATGGCGAACATTATGACATAAACAAACCTTTGAATATACCTATGGCAAAACAACAATCGGGAAGAAAGGCTGGCTCCCTAAAAAAAACCATGCCAAGTTTCATCATCAAACGTCTGAGTGAGGGCGGTTTTATATTGTCTGTAACTGGGGCTTTGTTTGTTCTTTTATCGTTAATGACCTATAAGTTCACTGATCCAGGCTGGTCGCATGTATCGCGTGCTGGAAAAACTGTTGCTAATTCTGGTGGACAGGTAGGTGCGTATATTGCCGATACCCTTTATTTTATTTTTGGCTATTTCTCTTATTTATTACCAGTTGTTTTTGTTTATGTTGCTTGGGCAATACTGCAAGATCTTCGGGCATTAAAAGTCCTTGATCTTCGCGTGTTATCTTTGCGCCTAGGTGGGTTCTTGATGATGGTCATTGGGGGCAGTGGTATATTAAGTTTTCAAGCTCATTGGAATCGCCTGGATCCCATCCATGGTCCAGGAGGGCTTATTGGTCAAGCCGTGGGTAAAGCATGGTTTCATATGCTGAATTTACATGGTGCAGTACTCGTTTTATTAGCCATGTTTTTGGTGGGAACTACTTGGCTTACTGGAATTTCCTGGTTGCAGGCAATTGAGCTCATTGGCTTTTACACTCTCTCATTGCTCAATAAGGCTTATGTTGTGGTAAAAAATGTAATTACTACAAGCTGTTTATGGATTGCAGGATATCAAACACGCCGACAAGCTGCAGAAGAGGCACCTACGCCCGAAAAAGCAGTGCCTAAGCTCTTTAATGCTAAACCTGAGCCAATACAGGAAAAAGCAGCTCCAGTATTAATGGCTAATATAGAGAAACCAATTGCTCCACGACCGGAATCTGTAAGAGCAGAGGTAATCAGATCTGAACCGCTTAGGACAGAGCCCGTCCGAGCTGAAGTAGCAAAACCTGCTCCCGTGGTTGTTGCTGCACCTCCACGCGAACTACAGGAAATCCGTGCTCCTAAACTCCACAATCCAGGCACTTTACCAGGCTTAGATTTGTTGGATAGGGGAGAGCCCGGAAAACCAATGGGGGGCTATACCCATGAAGAATTAGAACAAGTTTCTCGGGATGTTGAGCAACATTTATTGGATTTTGGTGTGCAAGCGGATGTGGTCGCTGTTCATCCAGGCCCGGTTGTTACACGCTTTGAATTGCAATTAGCTGCTGGGGTTAAAGTCAGTAAGTTAACGGCTTTATCTAAAGACTTGGCGCGATCTTTATCTGTAACTTCAGTTCGCGTGGTTGAAGTTATTCCTGGTAAAACAGTAGTGGGTTTAGAGCTGCCAAATCAGTCGCGGGAAATGGTTCGTTTGTCTGATGTATTATCAGCTGAAGTGTACCAACAGGCACATTCGCCAGTTGCGTTGGCCTTAGGGGTTGATATTGCAGGGCATCCAGTCGTTGTTGATTTGGCTAAAATGCCACATCTATTGGTTGCCGGAACGACTGGTTCGGGTAAATCCGTAGGGATTAATGCGATGATTTTGAGTATTCTATTTAAGGCTACTCCTGACCAGGTTCGTTTGATCATGGTGGATCCAAAAATGTTGGAGTTGTCTGTTTATGACGGTATTCCTCATTTATTAGCTCCTGTGGTAACCGATATGAAAGAGGCGGCGAGCGCTTTACGTTGGTGTGTTGAGGAGATGGAGCGTCGTTATCGATTAATGGCCTCACTGGGCGTTAGAAACCTTGCTGGTTTTAACACGAAAGTTACTGATGCGATTGCTAGTGGTGAGCCATTAACGAATCCATTATGGAAGCCAGTAGACTCGATGGATGAAACAGCTCCCTTGTTAGAGGCTTTACCTCATATCGTCGTTGTTATTGACGAGCTGGCTGACATGATGATGGTTGTCGGTAAAAAGGTAGAACAGCTAATTGCGCGTATTGCTCAAAAAGCGCGTGCTGCGGGAATCCATATGATTTTAGCCACACAGCGTCCATCAGTGGATGTTTTAACGGGGTTGATTAAATCAAACATTCCAACACGAATGTCATTCCAGGTTTCCTCCAAAATTGATTCTCGTACTATACTGGATCAGCAAGGTGCAGAACAATTGTTAGGCCATGGAGATATGTTGTATTTAGCTCCAGGAAGTGGGGCTCCATTACGTGTTCATGGTGCCTTCGTTGATGATAAAGAAGTGCATCGTATCGCGGATGATTGGCGAGCTCGTGGTGAGCCTGACTATATTGAGGACATCACTAGATTGGGTGTAGATGGTGATGAAGGGGGGAGCGGTTCTGATGGCGATAGTCAGGCTGAAGATGATGATCCACTTTATGATCAAGCCGTAGAGTTTATCATCCAAACCCGTAAAGCCAGTATTTCTGCAGTACAACGACGGTTAAAGATTGGTTACAACCGCGCTGCGCGTATGGTTGAAGAAATGGAACGTACAGGAATTGTTGGCCCCTTAGATGGTGGCTATCGTGATGTCTTAGTGAACTCCATAACAGAGGATTGATCATGAAAAAAATACTGCTTGCAGTTCTTATGAGTTTTTCTGCCGCTGCATTTTGTGAGGCGGCTGATCAAGTGTTACAAACTAAATTAAATGCGATTCGCTCTATGACCGCCAGTTTTAAGCAGGTCGTCAAAGCAAAAGAGCGGGTGGTGTCGCGCTCATCAGGAACGATGGCGCTACAAAGACCTGGACGATTCCGCTGGCAGACTAAAGAACCTATGGCCCAATTGATGATTGCTGATGGTCAACATATCTGGATTTATGATACGGATCTTGAGCAGGTTACTGTGAAAAAACAAGAAAAAGGTTTAGGTGGAACGGCGGCTTTATTTTTAAGTGGCTATGACAATACCGTAACTCGAGATTTTACTGTAGTTCAAAGTGGCTCAGGGGATAATTCTGTTTTTGACCTTCAATCCAAATCCTCTAAAGCAAATTTTCAACGCATGAAACTAGTATTTCATAAAGATATGTTAACTGAACTGGTCTTGTTTGATCAGCTAGGACAAGTGACTACGGTGCAGTTAGCAAAAACTAAATTAAATCCCCAGTTGGCTGTTTCATTGTTTCAATTTAAGGCGCCAAAAGGGGTTGATGTGGTAAAGCAATGACGGAGTCAAAGAAACCACCCGCCCTCCCATTGGCCGAATTATTACGGCCAAAACATATTGATGACGTAATCGGTCAACAGCATTTGTTGGGGGAGGGAAAGCCCTTACGTCTTAGTTTCATGGGAGGTAAACTTCACTCCATGATTTTATGGGGGCCTCCAGGGGTTGGTAAAACAACCTTAGCCCGCATCACTGCGGAGGCGTTTGACTGTGAGTGGATCGCACTTTCCGCTGTTTTCTCGGGTGTTAAAGACATACGAGCCGCAATGGAACAAGCCCAAGAGAATTTAACTCAAGGCAAACATACCATCCTGTTTATTGATGAGATCCATCGTTTCAATAAATCCCAACAAGATGCATTACTTCCTTATACGGAATCAGGCTTAGTTACGTTTATTGGTGCAACCACGGAAAATCCTTCTTTTGAAGTTAATTCTGCGTTACTGTCGCGGGCGCAGGTTTACGTGCTTAAGTCATTGACTAATGAAGAATTAAAACAGCTATTTGAAAAAGCGCATCACGAAGTCCTTGCTGAAATCCCATTCGATGAAGCTGCAATTACAATTATTATTGATTACGTAGATGGGGATGCCAGAAGATTACTAAACTGCATAGAACAGTTACAAACTGCATGCCGTGCAGCGAAGGTGACTGAAGTGACTAAAGAATTTGTGGTTAATTCTTTAGCCCAGCATATGCGCCGCTTTGATAAAGGTGGAGAGAATTTTTACGATCAAATTTCAGCCTTACATAAGTCGGTTCGCGGCTCCAATCCCGATGCTGCCCTTTATTGGCTTTGCCGCATGTTAGATGGTGGCGTAGATCCTTTATATTTGTCTCGACGTATTATCAGAATGGCATGGGAAGATATAGGCTTAGCCGATCCCCGAGCTATGCAAATTGTTAACGATGCCGCAGAAACCTACGAACGATTAGGTTCCCCGGAAGGCGAGCTAGCCCTAGGTCAAGCAGTGATTTACCTGGCAATAGCTGCTAAAAGTAATGCAGGTTACAATGCATTTAACGAAGCCATGGCCTTTGTAAAAAAAGACAAGTCCCGAGAGGTACCCATCCATTTGCGTAACGCACCCACACGGTTAATGAAACAATTAGGATATGGCCATGAATACCGCTATGCCCACAACGAGCCCAACGCTTATGCTGCAGGTGAGCGTTATTTACCTGAAAACATGAGAGAGCCTAATTGGTACCAACCCGTACCTCGAGGTTTAGAAATCAAGATTGCCGAAAAAATGGCATTTTTAAGAAGGCTTGATGAGGAATATAAATCCCAGTAGTACTTTGAATAACTCCATATTAATTTCTAGGGTTGAATATCACTTCATCATAATTTAGTGATTCGAAAAATATTATTTCTTATCTAGAAAAGTACATTACAAATAGAACTATTTATGAGGGGCAATTCTAATACACCCTCTAAAGAACTTAGAATCTTCTGCGGGAAGAAAATTATCTTTATTTGTTAAAGATGAATAGAAACGAGGGTCTTCTTTAAGAATTTCTTCCACATTACTGATGAGCCCATCTATATCATTTGAATTGTGAAAAAATGAAATTCCTATGTTTTGTGCGATATGCTGAATAATTGTATTGGAACAAAAATGGTTATCCTTTATGAGTTCACCGAACATCTCTATACATATATCTTTAAATTCACGCATAGCCTCCATAGCGCTTGATTTTTTAGAGTTGGGCGAAAAAGAGCGAGTCGTGGGGTATTGTAGTGAGTAATAAACAGGTAAGGGCATATCTGAGTTAATTTTAAAATAGGATGGGCCCATGATGGTCGGTAATTGTTGTTTAAGGCCATAACTATCTACAAATACATCTTGAAGTATTTCTAAAGGAAGTAAGTCCTGATTCATTAGAGGTGAAAACCCAGGTGTTTCTCCAGTCATTATATCAATTAAATGTTTGAATGAATCAAATAAGTAGGGGTTGGGTTTTTGATTTGTCTTTTCCAACAGTAATGAATATGCTGTCTGATAATGTGGAATATGTCTTAAATACATTGCGGCCTGTGCAAAGATAGTATAAAAATATCTTCGAACGTCAAACCAATCTGGATTGTTTTTAATATTATTTATCCAATTTTCGGAGAAATAAATTAGGCTTGTATTCCACGATTGTTCAATTTCAGGGCAATTTAAAATAGTTTTAAATAAATTAAAATGCTCATACAATGAACCGGGCGGTTTGGCTTTGATTTTTAAGTCACGACACAATTTCGTGATTCTTGATTGACATCCAATGCTCGGAAGCATAAAGACCGATCTTCCGCCAGATATTGCTGATAAAACTCCCATAGGAGAATAATTAAATTTACTCTGAATATCTACAATCCGTGTGTAACTAAAAAATTCACCGGGAGATTGAATGCGAACTGGAAGCGTTAATTTTTTTTGAGGTAAATCAACGTACCATTCAAACTGTTTATCTATAATCATTCCCATAGGGGAGTTATTTTTGCCATACCCCAAATGTAAATTTAGCTCGCTTGGAAGGCTTGGATCGTTTAATCTTAGCAGAGTTCCATTTTCCAGAGGCAAGAATTGGCTGTGCTCATCACCAATTAGCGCTCCATAGGGGAAATTAAGTACGTAGAGTGGAAAATCTACACCAGGATTCAATCGATCGACAAGCGAATAGAATTCCAAATTTGCATTTTTAATTTTATCTTTAACTTCATGCCAGTAAACTTTCCTGGTCCCAATCATATGTTTTTCCACTGGTTGGATTTTGCTCTATTATTTTACCCCCTTATTTTATCATAAAATAATCGCAATAGAATTTGGAAATGTAAATTTTTTATATTCAGTGGTTAAATATTCTAATTATTTCATTTGTAAAAGAAGAATATGACTGATACAAAAATAATACTCATAGGGAACCAATTTGTTGAGTTTTCAAATAACCAAAACATATTCACTTATGAGGAGTTTCAAAACATGCTCGAAACAGAATATCCTGAAAGTAAATATCAAATATATATAGGTCAAGGGCTAAGTGACTTAATGATTGATTCAATTAAGATGCTTCAGTGTTCTTTTTGTGCTGATCGGGTTTCATTTATTGGTTGTATGCAACGTAATAAACGTGCCAGTAGTTATTTTGAGTCTAAACAATGCATAATTTCAGAACCCAAAAAAATGTCTGATAATTTATTTAAATGTTATTTAATGCTGGATGAATCAAATGCAGATTATGCTGGGCAGCATATAAAGGGAACTGTTCTTCTTGAAGCGGTTCAGCAAATGGTTAAATCTGTTTCGGCAAGTTTTTTTATTCCCTCCTTAAGAAGTGAGAAAAAAAGTTTTGTCCTTAATTACCTCAATGCAACTTTTTTGGAATATGTTTTTCCCCTGGATGTTGAATTTACCTGTAAATTTGAACAATTTCGTTATGGTCTAGATGGTAACTTCAAAGCAGGGACAACCATTCAGGTGAAACAAAATAAAAAGATCATGATGTCTGTTGATATTGATTTTAGCCTTATGGATAAAAATACACTTTTAAATATTGAGAGCCATATGGCTGACTCTGCAGTGGATGAAATACTCAATGCTCCCAATTTACGCCTAGTGGAACCGCTTACTGCTTGAAATAATTTAGTTGTTGATATCAAAAAATCGAAGAAATAGAAAGGAGTTGAAATGGATAAAGATCTTTTGTTAACAGATTTAGCTATATTACTGATGGTGGATAAAAAGTTATTAGTAGATTCTATTTATTTAAATGATGAATTATATTGGGATTCACTTTCTCTAATTTCTACGGTTGCTGCAATTTATCAACGTTACGGTGTAAACGTTCATGGAGTCGAGCTAATGAGATGTGAAACCATCGGTGATATTTTTTCATTAATTGAAAATATAAAGCAATCCGCGTGTGCTTAAGCTGTTGGTTTTTTGTGTATCACTTTAAAAATACCCCCTTTCATAGCGTACTTCACCTTGATTTTTTGACGAGTACGCTTGGCACTAATTGGAGCCTCACAAAATTTGATATATGAGCGGAATTAATTCTTAGCATGCAAGGAACTTATCTTCTAATTCCCCGTAATTCAACTAAAACACATAAAAACATCATGCGGGTTAGTGATTGTTCTAATTGCCTCATCTATAATCATAATTAATAAGGTTCTTTCTGACTGGATTAAAATGATAAAGATAATCGAACGAACCACTGCTTTACTAAAAAAAGTAACTTCTTGGTATGAAAAACGTAATACTGAGCAAGCGGTGAAAACGCTTTACAGCAAACAAAAATACCTTGCTGGATTCTTTACTGGCTTTAATACTTTTTTAGATCATTTTACCAAATACGGTGCCGTAATAACCCTTGCTTTGTCGGTTAGCTCCTTTTTAGGTTTCTCTATGACGCCGGTAGGCTGGATAACGGTTGGTTCAGCGATGTTGATAGGTGGGATAGTTCTGGCTGCGCATAGCGTTTACAGTTATCTTGATAAGTCCCAAAAAATAATGGAAGCAATTGAGACCAGAGATGCGCATGAAAGCCAAATTAAAAGCCTTGCACAGGAAATTGAGCGTCAATATGCTGAAAACGATGTATTAGAAAAAGAACTGAGGATACTTCGGCAATCAGCGGAAAAGCTCGGTATATCTTCCGAGTTAGAAATTCCAAGTACTTCATCGGCCAACATTCAAAGAGAACCTATTGATATTGCCCAAAATACGGAAAAAAAACATACATTAATACAGACTTTAAAAAATTTAGCTCTTTATGTCGCAACCCCTTTTATTGTTGCGGGGCAGTTTTTTAACCAATGGCTTCAACGGTTATTACCTCAATTGAGTGAACTGATAACTGCAACCTCACCTATACAAAAAAGATTTAAAGAGTTTGCTGCTGTTTTAACCTTTGTAACTACTGCATTTACTGGGCTTTTTACGTGGTTGTCCTCTTCGCTTGGTGGCGGACTTACACAACTGAGCTTCCTGCAGACATCTGCAATATTAGCTGCTTCTTTAAGCCCAGTTACTATAGGACTAATTGGTGCTGCTCTCTTATTAGTTTCAGGCAGTCTGCTTCTAAATAAGGTATTTTTTAGTGATCCGCATGAGCAATTAACCACGCAGCTGGAGGAAAGAAGGGTAGTCCTGATTGATAGTTTAAATCAAAACCAACTTTTATTGTCTCAAATTGAATATAAAAATGAATCTTTAAAAGAAAAAGTTAAATTACTAACGTTGAAAATCGATGTAGTACAAAATGCATTAAAAAATAAAGAAAATAAGCGAGCCGCAGTTGAAGGGCGTGAGTCAATAGAGTTAGGCGAGCTTTATACTGCCTCCCAGGGGAAATCAAATGACACAGAGCTGGATAAACAAAAGCTAACGGATAACATCAGTTCTCTTCAAAAGCTCCTTCACCAGTATCAAGAGCAATTAGGTAAATTAGAACGAAAAGAAGCTTTAGAGAAATTAGATGCGAATGTACCTTCGGAAGAGTCCAACATTGCGGAATTAGTACCAATCGATTTGAATACGCGAAGTAGTGAGGGCCAAGGAAAAAGTAATCTTCGAAAATTTAGTGTGTTTAGCAATAATGCGGTGAGAGCTGATCATGATGACTCCCTTGCTCCAAAAAATAGTACGCCCTAATAAATAGTTTTTATCAATCTTATCTAGAGCTAATCAGGGTACTATTAAAAAAAATAGCAGAGCCTACGAGCAAAATTTCTAATGCAGTTAAAATTATATGATTAGGGTAAATTACTTATAGAAAATAAAATCAAAGTGAACTAAAATAATTCCTTTTTTTAAATTAGTTATTATGCCGCAATCAAGAACATCTATTTTACTTATCGGATTACTCTCAGCCTTTTCTTTATTAACATTTGATTTGTATCAGCCCTCATTGCCCCACATTACGACTTACTTTGGGACCACCCATGATTTAAGCCAACTTACTTTAAGTATTTATTTATTCGTTTTTGGGTGTGCTCAATTAATTTGGGGGCCATTAATTGATCATTATGGACGTCGGCGTTTATTACCAGGTAGTCTGATGCTGGCTGTGATTGCGAGTTTAATTTGTGTTTTCGCCCCTAGTATAGAGGTGCTGATTTTAGGGCGGGCTTTACAAGGTTTCGCTTTATGTTGTGCTAATTTAGTAGCTTTTTCAACGTCTAGAGATTTTGAAGATGCAGTAGAGCGCGCAAAGGTTTTGTCCTATGTTTCTATGATTGTCTCTATATCGCCAATTCTAGCTCCCGTTTTGGGCTCGCTAATTTTTACTTATTTTGGCTGGCAAGCCAATTTTGCATTGATGGCTTTTATTGGCATAGCATTACTACTGCAAACACGTAAAGGACTTTTTGAATCGCCTTTTTGGACTGCACCTCAACAACCTTTTTCAATTAAAAAAGTAATAAAATCATATCAGGAAATTTTACCCTCTACTTATTTGTGGAATGGTTCATTGATTATGATGTTTAGTTTTGCGGCAGTAATGCTCTCGGTAATTAATTCTTCCTACTTGATTATTGATCAATTTGGGTTTTCACCTTTGGTCTATGGGGTTATTTTTATCTTTAATGGATTAAATATTATCGTGGGTAATTATTTAGGAATTCATTTACGCAAGTATTTTAGTATGGCATCCACTATTTATATCGGAAGTTGGCTTATACTCTTAGGCGGCTTTGCGATGTTAATGAGTTCCACTCTCTATGGATTTAACTTGTATGCCTTATCCTTTGCGCTCATTTGTAATTTAGGGATTAGTGTTATTGCTCCGGCAGTAATGTCCTTAATGCTCGCCGATTTTAAAGAAAATACTGGAATTGTTTTGGCTTTTATTCATACCGTACGAATGTTTGGCTCTTCGTTATTAACCATTGCTAGTGCTTATCTTCTCATGCGAACACTTAATGCATTACCTTTTGGCTTAATGGCTTGTGGAATCGGAGCACTTTACTGTTCTTGGCATTTTAATCGTTTATCTACTACTGAATCGGATGACAGTGAATTTGATGGGGCAGAAGCAGCTTAGTGAAAGAGAGATTTAGTCTTTTTTAAGCTATCCTATTTGGGAATTTAAATTGAAAAGGGAATTTCAATTTGCCTAATATTTTCAGACCATTCATAAAAACGGCTCACAAATTTTAATA
This sequence comes from Legionella lytica, assembly GCF_044626755.1. Lineage (GTDB taxonomy): Bacteria > Pseudomonadota > Gammaproteobacteria > Legionellales > Legionellaceae > Legionella > Legionella lytica_A. Next base: position 549,506 of record NZ_JBGORX010000001.1, read on the forward strand.
TGACCTTGACTCTAAAAAATTAAATTCTATTTGTTTTTCCAAGCTTTGCTCAATTAATCGCCACAGAGTATTTAAAATTAATCCTATGATTTTAAAAGCATTTTGCTTTCTATTTAAAATTTGTTACAGTCATATGATTCCTATAATCATAATGTCTAATATGCATTATTCAAATTACCAAACTTGTGCAGTAAGGCCGCAGGTGCCAATATCTGAATGGGATATTTTGTCGAGCCTTCCGACTGCTTTAGTTATCATTAATTCTCAAGGTCGGATTGTTTGGTTAAATCCACCGGCAGAGGCAATGTTAGGTTATGGGTTATTAGGATCTTTATGGTTGGATGTTTTATTACGTGCTTTTGCACCGCGTGCAGATGATGGTCATGAGGTTTCTCTGGCGGATGGGCGGCGTGTTCATGCTGCTCTTGCTACTTTAGATAGCTTACCGGGGATTTTAATTAGCTTGACTGATGTCACTACAACGCGTGATTATGAGAAAGCGAAAGAGAATGATAAGCGTTTGGTTTCTATTGGTACGATGACTGCGCAATTAGCGCATCAGATTAGAACTCCTTTAGCTTCAGCGATGTTATTTACCGATCATTTACATAGCCTCACAGGGCTTGATGAACGAACGCAAAATTGGTTGCAGAGGTTGAAAGAGTGTCACAGTAGCATTGAGCAACAGATTCAGGATCTACTTCTCTTTGCTCGAGGGAAGACTATAGAGCCTACACGGATGGATATGAATTATTGGTGTTCGCAATTAAGCCAGCGAGCACAGCCTTATGTTACATCGCATTCGGTATTGTTGGAGGTAAATAACCAGTTAAAGTCCCAAGACGGGATGATTCATGGTGAATCACTAATTGGAGCGGTTTTAAATTTAGTAATTAATGCAATACAATCTGAGGCTACAGAGGTTTACTTAACCCTTGCATCAATGGATAATTTAGGTATTCATATATCAGTTGAGGACAATGGGAAAGGAATGTCGGAGGAAGTGAAAAGCCATGCTTTTTCACCTTTTTATACGACCAAAGCCCAAGGAACTGGCTTAGGTTTAGCTGTTGTTTTTGCAGTGGTAAAGGCTCATGGAGGAACCGTGAGTTTAGAATCTATGGAAGGGGTTGGTACGCAGGTTAATTTGTATTTGCCGTAATCTTAAAATTCATTTTTTAAGATGATGCGTAAGCCTTAAGATAAAATCAGAGGTTGTTTACATTTTGTCCGTCAAAAGAATAGAAATGTAAGAGACTATAGCTTGGAAAAGGGATTTTTATTATGAGTCATGTTCTAATCGTTGAAGATGATCCAGTCTTAAGAGAAGCCTTAGCTGAAACAATGACCATTGCAGGACATACCTATATTACCGCTAAGGATGGTAAAGAGGCGCTTGTTTTACTTGAGTTGCATAATCCTGCGGTTGTTTTGACAGACATACGCATGGATGGTTTAGATGGCAATCAATTATTGAATGAAATTCAACGAAAGCGCCCAGGCTTAGCCGTTATTTTGATGACTGCCTATGGTTCCGTACAAGATGCAGTTGATGCGATGCGCAGAGGTGCTGTCGATTATTTGCAAAAGCCTTTTAGCGCCCAAGTTCTCATTGAAAAAATTAATCAGTTTATTAAGGTTGAGCAGGATGACGAGGATACTGGCGAGCCGATAGCTCAAGATCCTAAAAGCCAAGCGTTATTATCTATGGCCCTAAAAGTGGCTCAATCGGACGTAGGGGTTATGATTAGTGGTGAAAGTGGAACGGGGAAGGAAGTATTAGCTCATTTTATCCACGACCATTCTACACGTAAGAAAAAACCGTTTATTGCCATAAACTGTGCAGCAATCCCAGAGCAAATGCTCGAAGCCACTTTATTTGGCTATGAGAAAGGATCGTTTACAGGGGCCTATAAATCAACCCCGGGGAAATTTGAACAAGCTCAAGGTGGGACTTTGCTTCTTGATGAAGTGAGCGAAATGCCTCTAAGCCTGCAAGCAAAATTATTACGTGTTCTACAAGAAAAAGAAGTCGAGCGTATTGGCTCGAATAAAACAATTAGTTTGGATGTACGAATTCTTGCGACAACCAATAGACAATTAAAAGATGAGGTTCAAGCGGGTCGTTTTCGCGAGGATTTGTTTTATCGTCTGAATGTATTTCCTTTACAGTGGCACCCTTTACGAGAGCGGAAAAATGATATTATTCCGCTTGCTAATTACTTAATTCGCAAGCACTGTAATCATAAACAGCCAATTGTGCCAGTAATTAGTCCTACAGCGCAAAAATCCATGCTTGCATATACATGGCCTGGAAATACACGGGAGTTAGATAATGTTATTCAACGTGCCTTAGTGTTACAAACCCAAGGGATCATTGAAGTAGAGCATTTACAACTTTCATCCATTGTAATTCAAGAAACGGAGGTTGCCGCGGCGAGCACGAAAAACTTGCAAGTGCATGAATTTGAACTAATTGTTAAAACTTTAGTGGAAAATAATGGGAATAGACAAAAAGTTGCTGCATTATTAGGTGTTAGTGAGAGAACTTTACGTTATAAGCTAGCAAAAATGCGTGAAGAAGGGTATGTTGTATAGCATTCATGTTAGTATGTGAGTGAAAACATAGGTTTGCGTTCAAAGTAGGTTAGACCTGATTTTTCAGTAAACTAAGCTGAATAGTTACCATGTTTTTTAGGCGGAGCTAAACAGCGAGCGTTAGGGACTAAATGCGTTCGAGGTTTAAGTTTTATAGATATAATAAGTACGTTATGTAGAGGAAGACGAAGGAATGAATGACATTAATACCGTTGGCCTGTTTGATCAAATGCAATCAATGGCAGCAAAGGCTGAAGGCGCAATAGTCGATAGGGAAGCAAATCAATCCTCATTCAGTGCAATTTTTAAAAGTGCTTTAAATCAAGTGAGTGATTTAAGCAATAATGCCGATTCTTTAAAAAGCCGTTTTGAACTGGGCGATCGCAATGTAAGTATTGGTGAAGTAATGATCGCAACTCAAAAGTCAAATCTTGGGCTTGAGGCTGCTTTACGAGTTAGAAATAAATTTTTACAAGCATATCAAGACATTATGGGCATGCCAGTATAGACAAATCATAACTCCCAAGTTATTTTACAGGGTAGATTTTACAGGAGTTTAGTATGGCATTGGCTGATAATGCTTCAATGGTGGCAGCAAAATTTGCAAGCTTATCTATACCGCGACAAATTGGTTTATTAGTTGGTTTGGCGGCGAGTGTTGCTATAGGTTTAGCAGTAGTTTTATGGTCTCGTGATCCTAATTATGTTCCTCTATATACTCAAATGAATGCCCGAGATACTGCTGAAGTGGTATCGGCTCTTGAGCGTAATGGTATTGATTTCAAAATTGATAACAATAACAGTACCATTTTAATCCCCTCAGAAAAATTACAAGGTACACGTCTTAAGTTAGCTGCTGAAGGTTTACCGCGCGATCCGGTTGGCTCTGAGGAGCTATTCACCAGTGGTAACGCCTTCAATAGTAGTCAGTTCATGGAGGTTGCGCGTTACAAGCAAGCGTTGGAAGCGGAGTTGGCTCGGACTATTAGCAAGTTTAATGACATTAAAGCTGCTCGAGTACACTTAGCTATTCCACGTGAATCAGCATTTGTTCGTGATACCCAACAGCCTAGTGCATCAGTTTTTATTGATGTCTATTCAGGGCTTGAACTCAAAAAACAAACTATTGCGGCAATCGTGAATTTAGTGGCATCCAGTATCCCTAATTTAGCAGCAAGTCGTGTTACGGTGGTGGATCAGGATGGTCAATTACTGAATGAGGGTGGTGGACAGAGCTTATTTACAGATACTGAGCGCTTCCTTGATTACAGACAGAATCTTGAACGTCAATATGCACAAAAAATTCAAGACATTTTGACCCCCTTATTAGGTTATGGTCGTGTACGCGCTAAGGTATCGGCAGACGTGGACTTTACCAGCTACGAGCAAACTCAAGAGCTGTTTAATCCAGAACAATCTTCCTTGCGTAGCGAGCAAACCATGCAAGAGAAACGTAATGCGAACAGCGATGCTCAGGGAGTTCCTGGTTCATTATCTAATACGCCGCAATCTAATCCGGCGCTTACAGGTAAGAATCCGAATGCTCCGGCAAATCCACAAGGCCAGCAATCATCAGAGACGACTCAAAATACAGATGTACGCACGCAAAGCACTAAGAACTTTGAGCTGGATAAGACTATTAGCCATACCAGAAATCAACCTGGTTCCATTAAGCGGTTGTCAGTAGCGGTATTAGTAGATAATCCTGCTGTAATGGATGAAAAAACTAAAAAGATGACTAAGAAGGCTCTGACTGCCAAAGAGATCGAGCAAATCAAGCTGTTGGTGGCTGATGCGATTGGTTTAAATGCGAAACGTGGTGATAGTTTAAATGTAATCAATAGTGATTTTGTTAAGCCAGATCCTATCGCACCTCTTCCTGAAGAGCGTTTTTGGCAAAAGGACATCTTCTGGTCTATAGTCAAACAAGTTGTTGGTGCGATGTTCATTCTGTCAATCATCTTTGGGGTTTTAAGGCCGATGCTTAAAACCCTGGCGAGCAATAAAGGAGCGGGCGGGGATCTGCCTTATCTTGAAGAGCAGCCCGAGATTCAAGGCGAATTGGCTTTTGATGATGGAATTAATGTAGGTGATGCACATGATTATGAGTCACAATTAAATTTACTACGCCAAGTTGTTGATAAAGAACCCAAGCGTGTTGCGCAGGTAGTTAAAACTTGGGTTGATCGAGGATAAGCGATGGATGGAATAGAGCGTGCGGCCATACTGCTTCTCAGTATGGGGGAGAAAAATGCGGCTGAGGTTTTGAGGCATTTAGAACCACGACAGGTGCAGAAAGTTGGCGTGGCAATGGCTGCGTTAGATAATGTCAGTAGGACAAAAATGCAAAATGTTTTGGCTGATTTTACTAGCGCTATTGGCGACCAAACGAGTTTGGCTGTTGATACGGAGCATTATTTAAGAACCATACTTATCGAAGCATTAGGACTAGAAAAGGCTACGCCATTTATAGACCGTATTTTGGTGTCAGATAAAGACAGCGGCCTTAACCGTTTGAAATGGTTGGATGGACGATTAATTGCTGATGTTATTCGAAATGAACATCCACAAATTATTGCTACTATTTTAATTCATTTGGATAGTGAGCAGGCCGCGGAAGTCGTAAGTTACTTTAGTATGGAAAAGCGCTCAGAAGTTTTATTACGTATGTGCAATATTGATACTGTAAAACCCGAAGCGATTAGTGAGCTTGGGCAAGTAATTGAAAAACAACTTAGCGGACAAAAAGTGAGTAAAGCAGCCTCCGTTGGGGGAATCAAAAGTGTAGCCGATGTTATCAACTATTTTGATGGCTCAATGGAAGAAGAAGTCTTAGACAAAATTAAAGAATGGGATTCGGATTTAAGCGAAAAAATTCGCGATAAGATGTTTGTATTCGAGAATTTGGTCGATATGGACGACCGTAGCGTGCAAACTTTATTACGTGACGTATCCCAAGAGTTATTGAAGTTAGCTTTAAAAGGCACAACTGAAATAACGAAAGAGAAAATATTTACCAATATGTCTAAACGCGCGGCTGACCTGTTGCGGGAAGATATTGACCTTCAAGGTCCGGTTAAAGTGGTGGATGTAGAACGTGCGCAACGAGATATCCTTACCATCGCCAAGAGCTTGGCAGAGGAAGGAAAGATTGCATTAGGCTCCAAGGGTGGAGATGAAATGATTTAATTTTCGTAGTGTGGAAGTGAGAACGTAGGCTGGTCTGTTAAGCTCAGCAAACTCAGCTCTAGTCTCCTCCAATGCTGGGCCAGCCTACATTAGACACGTTGGCGCCATTAGCGTTTAATAAGGTTTGAAAATTTCGTCGTTGAGTTCGTAATGGATGAAATATAAGGGACTAAGGGTTTTACATGGCAAATAAATTTGAGCCTTATCATACAAAACAATCCAGTGATAATGATTTTAATGTCTGGGATTATCAATCAACGCAAAAAAAAGAAGAGGAAGCTCCTGCGATTGATGAGCGTGAAGTCTTTCGTGCTGAATGTGAGCGTTTAAAGCAAGAGGCAATACAAAAAGGTTATGAACAAGGATTGCAACAAGCCCAAGTAGAAATTGATAAGAAAAAGGAAGAGCTTGTCCGTTGGCTTGATTTAATGAAAAACCCCGTAAAACTTTTAGATGAACATGTTATCCAGGAAACATTACAAACGATCCTCTGGCTCAGCCAACATTGCATTGCTGTTGAACTCTCGGTAAACCCAGATAAGTTGCGGAATTTACTTAATGAAATTAAGACCGAATTACCTACCTTAAACAATCACCGCATGCTGGCTATGCATCCCTCTGATGTTGAATGGCTTAAGGCGGAAATCAAAGAAAACGAATTCCCTGGATTACATGAAATATTAACCGCAGATCCTACATTAAATCGCGGTGATTTTTATTTAAAAGGCGAACATAGCGAATTAGATGGTCGTATTCATACTCGTTTTGCTACTTTGTTTTCCAAATACATTACGAAAGACAATTTGATGCCCATGAAGGTTCAGGATTAATTTATGGAACAATATGAATCTCGTTTGGCAAAAATAATGTCTGATGTGCGTACTCAAGAGCATTCTGGTTTATTACATTGTGGACGAATCAGTCGTGCTGTTGGCCTTACTTTGGAAGCCAAAGGTTTTACTCAACCAGTAGGGGCTCGTTGTTTCATTAATGTCAATGAATCTCATTCGATTGAGGCAGAAGTTGTTGGTTTTGGTCAAGAGCGTACCTATTTAATGTCAATTGGCGCTATTCAGGGACTTGCTCCGGGTATGATTATTGTTCCTACGGGCCGAGTTGCACGAATTGAGGTGGGTTGGCCTTTATTAGGGCGTATTGTTAATGGTTCTGGAGTGATTATTGATGAAGAAGCTCCTATTGAACTAACTGAAACCTACCCATTAGAGTCTGCAATAATTAATCCGCTTAAAAGGGCAGCTATTGATACTCCTTTAGACGTTGGCATACGTGCTATTAATGGTTTGCTCACCGTGGGACGTGGTCAGCGTATCGGACTTTTTGCAGGAAGTGGTGTTGGTAAATCAGTATTATTAGGTATGATGACACGCTTTACCAAAGCGGATGTGGTTGTCGTAGGATTAATTGGCGAACGGGGTCGTGAGGTTAAAGAATTTATTGAGTGCAGCTTGGGTGAAGAGGGCTTAAAGCGGGCAGTAGTTGTTGCAGCTCCGGCAGATGAAAGCCCCTTAAGAAGATTGCATGGAGCGAAAGTTGCCACCAGTATTGCTGAGTATTTTCGCGATCAGGGAAAGCATGTGTTACTGTTGATGGATTCTCTGACTCGTTTTGCTCAGGCTCAGCGCGAAATTGCCTTATCCATCGGTGAAGCTCCAGCCACTAAAGGCTATCCTCCTTCAGTATTTACCAAACTACCTAAATTGGTTGAACGTGCGGGGAATGGTGAGCCTGGAAGTGGTTCGATTACCGCATTTTATACGGTTTTAACCGAAGGTGATGATTTACAAGATCCCATTGCTGATGCTGCGCGGGCTATTTTGGATGGACACATTGTTTTAAGCCGTTCTTTAGCAGAGGAAGGGCAATATCCTGCTATTGATCTAGAGGCATCAATTAGCCGCGTGATGCAGACTGTAGTTTCTGAAGAGCAAATGAAAGATATGCTGCAGTTGAAAAAATATTTGTCTCTTTATGAGAAAAATAAAGATTTTATTTTATTGGGGGCTTATGTAAAAGGTTCAGATGCTCATTTAGATAAAGCAATTTTAGCTCGAGATAAGATTAGGAAATATATGGAACAAGGAATGAGCGAACAGGTTAATTATGAAGAGAGTACCCGTTTATTATCCGAGTTAGCTAAGTCACTTAGGTAGGAGTTAATTCATGAATCAGCGATTGGACCGCTTGACACAATTGTGGGAAATAAAAAAGGACTTAACGAACACCGCCTACAAACAGTTGTTGCATGCTCAAGAGCAATTTAGTAAAAATAAAGAAAAGCATGACCAGTTGGTTGGTTATCGGCAAGATTATTTACAACAATTAGAAACCATGGGCGAACAAGGTGCTTATGTGAGGCGTTTGCGTAATCGTATTGATTTTATCAGTCATCTCGATATGGCTTTAGTGCAACTAAATGGGCATTTAGCTCAACTTGCCAAGGTAAGACGAAGTGCAGAATCAACGTACAAGCAAGCTAAAATTTCTGAAGAGAGTGTTAATTTATTAATAGAACGAGTTAAAAAGACTCAAAAATCTAAATTGAACCTCCAAGAACAGAAAGAAAATGATGAGTATGCACAAAAGCAATGGTATAGTAGAGAACTTAACGACGAGTGATTAAGCGGATACGGTGAATAAGATTATCAAAAAAATTTGGATGACCCTTGCCATCCTCATTATTCTTATGGCTGTTTTGTCTAGCGTGTTTCGTTCGTTAACTCCTTGGGCAAAACAATATAAAGGTGAGGTTGAACAGCATCTGTCAATCCTTTTAGGACAGCCCGTAACTATTCAAACGATGGAAACAGGATGGTATTGGTTTCAGCCCGTACTTAAATTGAAACAAGTTACCTTAGGTAGCGACTCCAAAAAATCATTTCATTTAAATAAACTTCTTGTAGGAATTAATGTTTTTAGATCAATATGGAACTGGCAAATTCAGCCCGGTGTTATTTATATTGATGACATGCATCTCACACTAAGAGAAAAAGGCGATCATTGGACTATTGATGGGATTAGTACGGATACGTTGAACAGTGAGGACATGACTCCTGAAAAGACAAAACAGATTTTAGTTTGGTTATCCCAGCAAGAACGTTTAACTATCAAACGTGTTTCCATGTATTTTCATTTTAGCGATGGTGGCTTAATTCCTGTGGATGGTCTAAATGTTTCTGTATCGAATCATGGTGGCCATTATAAATTCAAGGGTAGTGCCAGACTGGAGCAAACTAATAGCACTGATTTTCAATTACTCGGAGATGGTTATTTTGATCCCGATAATTTTGGTGAAATTGAAGGGAAGTTTTATTTTGCTGCGCAAAATATTATGCCAGCTCAATGGCAAAGCTTGTTTCCCAATGCGACCGAACATTTAGAGGGCGGAAAAGGGGGCTTACAGGTCTGGATGGACGTGCATAAAGGCTCAGTTGCATCAGTACAGGCTCAGGTAAAATTAGAGCATTTGGCTTGGCGGTTACTCAACAAAGAAAAAAGCCAATTAGTTCAATCCTTTTTTGCAAACCTGTCTTGGCAACCAGACAATCAGGGATGGCAATTACATGGCGATCACATTCAATTGCGTGTGGGTGGGTTAAACTGGCCTGAGAATCAGCTTTTGGTCAAATACAATCAGGAACAGCAAACCTATCAGTTTTTTATTAAGAACATCATTATTGAGTCCTTACTTTCAGATGCGATTAATTGGCCTATAAGTATTCAAAATCTGCTGCAAATAAAACCACAAGGTATGTTGCATGATACTCAAGTTTTGGTGAAGCTCGCCGATCCTGCTTTCCGCATTCCACTAATCCCTCAATTATCTGCAGCTGGTGCTGCGCAGGTACCTGTCAAAACATGGGCGCAAGGAAATGAAATTACCTACGTGCTGACTCGTTTTGATCAATTAAGCTGGAATGCGAATCCGAACAAGAAAATACCCGAGGTAAGAAATCTCTCGGGTGTGGTCAACTGGCAACCTGAAGAAGGGCGTTTGGAGCTGGACTCTGAGAATACGCTGGTTGCTGTACATGGCTATCCTACACAGAATCTCACTTTATTGAATGGGTCTATTGATTGGAAGGAGTTAAGTGATGGCTTACGGATTAGTATCGATCGCTTTATCTTAAGCATGCCGCAACTTACTTTAAGTGTTCAGGGTGCGGTCGATCAAGTCTCGCGGGATTCTATGGGGGCTGTTCGTTTGAATGCAGAGTTTTCAGGTAAGAATATTGAGCAATGGGCTCCATTTCTTCCTCAAAAACATATGAAGGCCAAATTGTATACTTGGTTAACACGAGATTTAAAGCATATTGCGGAGTTGAGCGGTACTGTTAGCTTAAATGGAATGGCGCAAGACTTTCCCTTCGATGAGCATAATGGTGAGTTTACGATTACAAGTCATGCAAGTGGTGGCGAGCTTTACATTAATCCTAAATGGAAGATCATTAAGGACATTGAAGGGGATATTCAATTAACTAATCGTAATGTTAATATTGCTATTCTCAATGCTGATTTTCAAGGGGTTCCTGTCAATCAAATGAATTTGCGTATTAACAATATAGGTAATAATAAAGAAAACCTTATTATTACCGGAAGCATCAATGCACCCGTGCAAAAGATGGTGAATTATGTGATGTCTTCTCCTTTAAAAAGTAAATTAGCGCTACTCAAACAACTGGCCATAGAAGGCTCAGCTCAGTTGAACCTTAATTTAGAGGTGCCTTTATATCCCGAAAACGACAAAGTATTGGCTAAAGGGGATTTAACCTTTAAAGACAATGCCATTATGGTAAAGTATGATGTTGTGAAGTTTGGCTTAAAGGGTGTAAACGGTGAACTATTTTTCACTGATGACGGGGTAAGTGATAGTTCATTAGTTGCTAACTCGATGGGACATCCTCTTAATATTAAGATTCAGTCTGTAAAAACGCCAAGACCTGCTACTTCCATTGCTGTGGATGGGACTTGGACTGTTGATTCCATGAAAACTCGTCATAATGCGCCAATTTTTTCCTTATTAAATGGTTCTTTTCCCGTTAAAGCCATTTTGAAATTAGCAAATAAGTCATCTGAAGCTGATACCATTCAGTTAACTTCTTCATTGCAAGGTTTGGCTGTTAACTTACCGGCGCCACTTGGCAAAACGCATAATGATACGCTTCCTTTAGAAGTGAATGTGGCTTTACTTGCGGATAAATCAATACGCTTAAAATCTAATTATGATGCTCGTTTAAGCACAGATTTATTATTTAAGACGATTAATGGTGTTTTAGATTTAGATTCAGGCCAGTTTCGTTTAGGTAGCGCAAAAGCGCTTAATTCAAAAATCCCTGGATTAGCAATCGTAGGCTCATTAAAAGGCTTTGATTTAGACGAATGGAAGACTGTATATAATCGATATACTACAGCTCAAAATACCGGTCCATCGTTATTTAATAAATTAAGAGTTATTAATGTTACACTGGATAAATTTAGTATTTTGAAGCAGCAATTTGATGCATTGGCGGTTAAAGCAAAATTATTACCCAATAAAGACTGGTCTTTTAGCGTGAACCAAAAAAATATCGCCGCTGATTTATTATATCGTGTGTCAGCGAATGAATTGAGTGGCCATATTCAACGGCTACATTTAGAGAAGTTTGATACTAAAGGTATTAAGTCGAGTGATTCTTCGGAAAAAACTCATCCGGGCCAGATTCCAAATCTTGATTTACGAGTTGATAACTTATCGGTAGGGGCTGTACTGATTGGTGATGTGACCCTAAAAAGCAAGTCAACCGAGAAGCGTTGGTCATTGAATTATTGCCGTATTGATTCCCCTGTATATCAATTTAATATTGATGGTGCGTGGACACAGGCAAAAAAATCTGATCAATCGGCGTTCCATTTAAAACTTGATATGAGTAATGTGGCTAAAAGTCTTGAGCGTTGGGGCGTTAATCCTTCAGTTCGTGCTAAAAAAGGCTATCTAGAATTTAAAGGGGGCTGGAGCAGTGATTTAGCTGGATTTTCATTAACAAAGCTAAACGGCGATATGTTTTTGCAGCTCAAGAATGGCAGAATCACTGATTTGAGTAAATCAACAGAAGGAAAATTGGATCTAGGTAAATTACTGAGTATTTTAAGTTTGCAAACCATACCACGTAGATTGCAACTTGATTTCAGTGACTTAGCTTCCCAAGGATACAGCTTTGATATCTTCCAGGGAAACTTTTCGATTCGTAAGGGAAGAATGACGACGCATGATAGTTACATCGAGGGGCCTGTTGCGTATGCAAGCATGAAGGGCGATTTAGATTTAGTAAGACAAACCTATGATATGAGTTTAAAAATATCCCCGCATATTACAGCCAGCTTGCCCATTGTGGCTACCATTGCAGGCGGTCCTGTAGCTGGTGTTGCTACCTGGGTTGCGACGAAAATTATTAATCAGGGTATGCAAAAAATTTCTGCCTATAGCTACAAGATTTCCGGTCCATGGAAACAACCCGTCGTACAACAATTGACAATTGTTCGTAAAAAGAATAACCCCATTCCGACAGGACAAGGGGCATTAAAAGATCAGCCTAATTTAGATTAATTAAGTGTTGTCGCTTTATAATGTTAGGCTAATACGGCCCCAATCCATATAAAAAACATAATATTCTTATCAAGATAGTAGAATTTTCAACCTCTCCTAGACTAAACTTAACAATGGAAAGAGTGCTTTTCCCACAAGGTGTCGAGATATTGCCTAATAAACTAAGCTGTAACCTGTAGCCGTGACCTTGGCTATTCAGGCTACACATAAAAATGAAGGTTTTAAATGATTCACTTTGTTTTGGGCCGATATTGGAATATTTGTTTATTAAAGGAAAGCCCTGAAAATACACCTTATTCAATTATTCGAGTATTTTTGACTGGCATCGCATTAGCCATCATCATGGTAATTGAATGGAACTATTCTTATTATGACTCCTCGGGAGATTTGGGGTGGTTGTTGGTTATTGCTACTTGTCTGCTTTTTTCTTATGTTATTTATACCTATTCCGTATTATTTTTAAAAGGATTTACGTCAAGATTAGTACAAACGGTAACAGCATTATTTTATACTAGTATCATTATTCACATTTTAGTGGCGCCATTGGTGTTTTTTGCTCCGTATTTGTCGCATATACACATAAAGAGTCCAGTACTCTTGTTTTTAGGTGTTATTTATCTATTCATGAGTATTAGCTTATCTGTATGGCAATTTGTGATTAGTGCACATATTTATAAATATGCGCTGGACACTACCGCCATACAATCAGTGATCGTCGCTTTTGGTTTAATTGCCGTTAATATTTTAACTGTTTCATCACTTCAATGAGAGAATTATGCATTTACATATTTTAGGGATAAGTGGGACCTTTATGAGCGCGCTTGCGCTACTAGCACGCGATTCAGGCTATACGGTCACAGGGAGTGATGCCAATTGCTATCCCCCAATTAGTGATTTGCTAACCGCCAAAGGCATCACTTGGACTGAGGGATATGAGGATGCAAGCTTAGCATTAAAAGCGGATGTGGTTATTGTGGGTAATGCGATTAAACGGGGTATGCCTGTTCTTGAAGCAATTATTGAGGCAGGAAAAAGCTATACCTCAGGCCCACAATGGTTTGCTGAAAATATTTTATCTAAATACCAGGTTATCGCGGTTGCAGGAACTCATGGTAAAACAACCACAACATCAATGGTTGCATGGATCTTGGATCAAGCTGGATTAAATCCTGGATTTTTAATTGGTGGTGTTTCATCTGATTTTAAAACCAGTGCGCGCCTAGGCAATGGTAAATGGTTTGTTATTGAAGCGGATGAATACGATAGTGCTTTTTTTGATAAAAGACCCAAATTTATGCATTATCGCCCACGTATTGCTATTTTAAACAACCTTGAGTTCGATCATGCTGATATTTATCCAGATTTAGCTGCGATTCAGTTGCAATTTCATTATTTACTGCGGACTATTCCAGCCAAGGGGGTTGCAATTAAACCGCGTGATGATAAGGCCTTAAATGAAGTATTGGCACGAGGTAGTTTCTCAGGTGTTGAGGAGCTTGCCTTAGATGGTGATGCAGAATGGAGCGCTAAACTCATTGAAGAAAATGGCAGTTCGTTTAAAGTACTGCGTCGCGGCGAAGAAGTCGCGCAAGTTAATTGGTCTTTAATAGGGCGCTTTAATGTTGAAAACGCATTAGCTGCTCTTGCTGCAAGTGCTAATGCTGGGGTAGATCCTAAAGTGGCTGCAGAGGCATTAGGACGCTTCACCCCAGTTAAACGCCGCTTGGAAGTAAGATCAAATAAGTACGGAATAACTGTTTATGATGATTTTGCACATCATCCTACGGCAATTACCCGCACCATTGATGCGGTAAAACGCAGTAACAGACATCATCGTATTTTCGCGGTTCTTGAATTTGCTTCCTATACCATGCGTACTGGAGTTCATGCAGCAGAAATGGCACAAGCGCTAGCGCCTGTCCACGGGGCTTATGTATTAGAACCACATGACTTTGATCTTACTGCAACTCTTGGTAATTGGACTTGTCCTTACCATGTTTGTAAAAATACTGAGGAAATTGTTAAGAAAATTACAGCTAATGTCCAAGAGGGGGATGCTATTTTGGTAATGAGTAATCGTGGATTTAATGGCATTCATCAACAATTAATCCATTCTATTGATGCGCGTTATTCGAGTATTCATTGCTAGAAATTAAGTGAAAGAACTACGCCCCGAGATGTTTCTTGAGGCGTATAGTTGGTAGTTTCCCTTCTTGAACGATGTTTTCCCACGAAGAAAATGCGAATGATTCTTTTTCTGTTCAATTAGTTAAATTAATAGTTGCAATATTTCAGATTGGTTGTTATAAAAAAAAGAGTGCCCTTAGAGATTAATGACACGTTGGTAATACTATGCGCTTAAGTAGTTTAGGGAATAGAGATACCAAGCTCAAAATTCAGCATAGGCTTAGCTGTTAGAAAAAAATCCTTAGGATTAGGGTATTAGCAAAAGGAGATTGTATGACATTAAAAACAGTAGGGTATGAATTTCTACGGAGTAATATTCAAAATTTGAATAGAGAATATTCTAATTACTTGGCACGTTATACAATCGAATTAACCGAAGCTGAAAAAAAAGAAGCATCGGATATACCAGAAAATCCACTTTTTATTTTACTTGCGCGAATCAATAAATATGTTATTCACTGTGAGACGAAGCGAATCACCGATCGTGATGTATTTCATCAATTGAGTGACGAGATAAGGCGCTCTCCTAAAAAGGAACCTATAGATATAAAAAGTGACACCCTTTATTTATTAGGTAGTTTAATTCATCGGTTGTTGAGAATTGAAACCGAATATAACGATTACAATAAATCTAGGCTTAATCCTTATGCATGGTTTAGCAGCAAAGCTCTTTGGAATCCTACTGATTGTCGTTTATATACTGCAATAAAGAGTGTATTGGGTCTTAGTGAAGTCAATAGGCTAGATGACTACACGATAATTAAAGCTTTGGAAGTATTCAAAGAAAATATGGATATGGAGATTGATGTTGAGGTAGTTGTAGATAACGAGAAAAAAGTAGTAAAACAACAGCGATATCAAACATACGAACATTTCAATACAGTGGATCCAAACTTCAAAGCTAACCTGGAGAAAATGATTTCCGAGCGTAGAGCCACTGGGAAATCGATGGTTCGCCAGTTTGAAGCAATTGATTTTTTGCAATCGCTAATGAAAAAACTCGATCAAGAAAATCAAGCCATTGAAAAAGAATTAAATGAATGGTGTAAGGATTTGGCTAAGACTCACAAAAATTTCGGTACCTTAAATAGAGAATTAATTGAGCATCATCTTAATCAATATTATCAAACAAAAACTGAAAAAGTAGCTGACAAAGAGCATATACAGTATTTACTTGATGGGGTAATGAACAATGAGAGTTTTATTGCAAATAGTGATCATTCTAAATTTTTAAATGAATTAGTAACCTCTAATACTGATCCGAGCCGTAGTATTTGTTGCGGTGCTTACATCTTGTTATTGAAACAAGGAAATTTAGATAAAAAGCTAATTACCCAAATGACGGATACCTTTGGTTTTAGTGAGAAACTCACAATCAATGTTCAAGTGGCTTGCCTTAAGGCTTTTAAAGCTTATGCCGATTCAGTGGCAGAGTCCAGTATACTTGCTCCCAAGAGTGATGAAGATGTAGTCCTGGATTACAAATTTTTTGGTACCTCAAAGGCAATGATCAGCCAGGCAACCCAATTAATCGTCATGTTAGGTGAGGAGACGATTCATTCTTTAGTCATGTGATGAGACTTATTGCTTAAAACAAGCTCTTAGCAGACCCTGCGGACAAGCCGCAGGGGTAGGTAGAGAATCCTATACGGTAAACTGCATTAAACCATCCTTATAACCAACATGTATTGTATCTCCTGAACGAAACTTTCCAGACAATATTGATTGTGCCAGTGGATTTTCAAGTTGCTGTTGGATTGTACGTTTTAACGGGCGCGCACCATACACTGGATCAAAACCCGCTTCCGCCAAATGAGCAAGAGCTTCGGAGCTCACATCAAGATGCATTTCTTGTTGATTCAAACGTTTACGGAGATGTTCAATTTGGATGTCAGCAATTTGGGCAATCTGTGCTTTGGCTAAAGAATGGAACACTACAGTATCATCAATACGGTTGATAAATTCCGGACGGAAATGCTGGCCGACAAGTTCCATAACCGCATTTTTTACCTCTTCATAACTGTGTTTACTACCCATTTCTTGAATGACATGAGAGCCTAAGTTTGAAGTCATGACTATTATCGTATTGCGAAAATCCACTGTGCGACCTTGTCCATCAGTGAGACGACCATCATCCATAACCTGCAATAGGATATTAAACACATCGGTATGCGCTTTTTCTACTTCATCAAGTAAAATCACAGAATAAGGTCTACGTCTTACTGCCTCAGTTAAATAACCTCCTTCCTCATAGCCCACATAGCCTGGAGGAGCACCAATTAAACGTGCAACAGAATGTTTCTCCATGAATTCAGACATATCAATACGAATCATGGCTTCTTCAGTATCAAATAGGTAAGCCGCTAATGCTTTACATAATTCCGTTTTACCTACGCCGGTAGGCCCTAAAAATAAGAAGGAGCCTATGGGTCTGTTCGGATCAGCCAAGCCCGCACGAGAACGACGAATCGCATTGGATACTGCATTTATTGCTTCTTCTTGCCCGATGAGACGCTGATGCAATACCTCTTCCATTTTTAAGAGCTTTTCTCGTTCACCTTCCATCATTTTAGAAACAGGGATTCCAGTCCACTTAGAAACCACCTCGGCAACTTCATCCTCCGTAACTTTATTACGTACTAATTTAGTTTCATGTTCTTCCGCCGAAGCAACCTGTGTGAGGCGTTTTTCTAATTCGGGAATACGTCCATATTGCAACTCAGACATACGACTCAAATCTCCAGCACGGCGAGCCATTTCCATTTCTTGTTTGGCATTCTCCAGCGCCTCTTTAATTTGCGTAGCTCCTTGCATCGTTGCTTTTTCTGCTTTCCAGATTTCTTCGAGATCGGAGTAGCTTTGCTCGAGCTCATCAATGGTATGTTGTAAGTCGTCTAATCGTTTTTTGGACGCGTCATCATGTTCTTTTTTCAACGCTTCCCGTTCAATTTTTAATTGAATAAGACGACGTTCTAATTTATCCATGCTTTCAGGTTTTGAATCGATCTCCATGCGGATAAGGCTTCCGGCTTCATCAATGAGGTCAATTGCTTTATCTGGTAATTGTCGATCTGTGATGTAGCGATGAGACAACGTTGCTGCACCCACGATCGCAGGGTCAGTAATTTCAACCCCATGATGCACCTCATAGCGCTCTTTTAAGCCCCGCAAAATAGCAATAGTATCTTCAACAGTTGGCTCCTTAACGAGAACCTTTTGGAAACGACGCTCTAAAGCCGCATCTTTTTCAATATATTGACGATACTCATCTAGGGTAGTGGCGCCAATACAATGTAACTCGCCGCGCGCTAAAGCAGGCTTTAACATATTTCCAGCATCCATAGCTCCTTCCGCTTTACCAGCACCTACCATGGTATGTATTTCATCGATAAAGAGAATAATTTGGCCTTCTTGTTTTGCCAAATCATTCAGTACGGCTTTAAGGCGTTCTTCAAACTCCCCACGGAATTTAGCACCAGCGATTAGCGCCCCCATATCAAGGGATAGCAGGCGTTTATTCTTCAAGCCTTCAGGTACTTCACCATTGATGATGCGTTGGGCTAGACCTTCAACAATAGCGGTTTTACCTACTCCAGGCTCCCCAATTAACACGGGGTTATTTTTCGTACGTCGTTGCAGTACTTGAATAGTACGGCGAATTTCATCATCACGGCCAATAACAGGGTCTAATTTACCTTGTTCAGCGCGTGCAGTTAGATCCAGGGTATATTTTTCTAAGGCTTGACGTTGTTCTTCCGCATTGGCATCATTTACCGTTTCGCCGCCACGAAGATCATTAATGGCATTTTCAATAGCTTTAGAGTCGCCTCCAGCTTGTTTTAATATACGAGCCAAAGAGCCATTTTCTTCATTGATGGCTGCTAAGACAAATAATTCACTGGAGATAAAATTATCTTTCTTTTGCTGAGCTATTTTGTCAGTAAGGTTTAAGAGTCGATTTAATGAGTTGGAGATATGAACATCACCGCCAACTCCTGAAACTTTCGGGAGCTTCTCTAATGATTGTTCTAAAAGAGTTTTTAAGAGTGAAATATTTACCCCTGCTTTACTAAGCAATGGTCGGCAACTTCCACCTTGTTGATCCAATAGCGCTTTCATCAAATGCTCAGGCTCAATGAAGTTATTATCTCCACCTAAGGCTAAAGATTGAGCATCAGCCAAAGCCATTTGAAATTTTGAGGTTAATTTGTCCATTCGCATATTTATTCACCTTCTCTTATGGGTGTTATTTCTATCTTATCTACCGTAGAATGAGGTTTAATTTAATTATTTCAAGTGATTAATATGACAACAGAAATTTCTTCTAACTCTAATTCTAATCCTGATTCGCAAGCTTTGCTAAATCAAATTATTATAGACTACATAAAAGAACAAAAACGTAAACGCCGCTGGCGGTGGTTTATGAGGGCAATTTATTTATTAATAGTCCTTTTTATTGCGTATCAGTTTATGTCCAGTAGTAATGAAGAAAGCGGTACGAATACCAAACCTCACGTTGGATTAATTGATCTGAATGGTGAAATATTTGATGCGAAGCCTGCTAATGCCGATGATTTTGCCAAGGGAATGGAATCTGCGTATAAAAATTCGGGTTTAAAGTCCTTAATCATTCGTATTAATAGTCCTGGGGGGAGTCCTGTCCAGGCCGAGTATATGTTCAATGCCATTAAATATTATCGCACCAAGTATCCAGACATTAAAGTTTATGCGGTCTGTGTTGATTTATGTGCTTCTGCTGCCTATTACGTAGCCGCTGCTGCGGATGATATTTACGCAAGTCCTGCAAGTATGGTGGGCTCAATCGGTGTTATCTATAGTGGTTTTGGTTTTGTTGATGTGATGAATAAGGTCGGAGTTAGCCGTAGGTTGCAAACCTCAGGGGCTAATAAAGGATTTTTAGATCCATTCTCCCCAGAAACGGATGCGCAAAAACAAAAACTACAAGTAATGCTTGATACAGTACATGAGCAATTTATTAATCGTGTAAAAGAAGGGCGGGGAAGCCGTTTGCATATTGATAATGATACGTTCTCAGGTCTTATGTGGACTGGTGAACAAGCTTATCCTTTAGGTTTGATTGATGGTTTTGCTAGCAGTGGTCAATTGGCACGTGATGTTATTAAAGTTGAGTCATTAATTGATTACACGCATAAGCAAAATATTTTTGATCGCGTGACTAAAAACTTAGGTACGGCAATGGCCGATGAATTGCCAACTAGTCTGGGCATGAAGACAGGGCTGAGGTAGATTATTTCTTCTGTAGCAAGATAACTTAGTGTAATACGGGTATTATGTTATAACGACCCGTATTACCATTTTATGAGCGTTATTTATTTTTCCACATCACAAACAATGCCATAACCCTCTTATTAATTGAGGCAGGCATGCCCATAATTTCCCCACTGAATAGTTAATTGCATTTTACTCACAATGAAAGAAAGTCATTCTAACCTTACCAATTCGAATCGATTTGGATAAAATACCTCGAAGTCACGTTGATCAATATCAGATCACTACGAAATAATTCAAAGAATTATCTTTGCCTGGGTGCTTTAAATAGAATAGGAATTAACTATTAAAATGAGAGGATTATGAAAAAAAATAAAGAAAAAAGTGCGCTTCTTGCAGGCCTCATTCAAAATTTATTGTTAGGTGCTATACAAAATTTAAGTTCGGAACATTTTATTGAACCAATTGGTTTCACTGATGAAACCCACCAAAGCCAAGCTTTAAAATATTATATGGAAATTAGAGCACAAATAGAATTGCTCATAAAAAAAAGTTGTTATAAAGAAGTACCTTTGGAAAAAATAGAGCAAAATATATTATTTTGGCTTGAAGTTGCCAATCATCTGCGGGAGCGTAGTTTTTATGAGGGAGCCTTACTTATCGAAGCACAACTCGCATTAATCCCAGAGGCAAAAATTTCTAATCAAAAACTTTTAAAAAAAATAGAAACCTTATCATCTACAGACGGAAATCATAGTAATATGCGTAGAAGTTTAGAGAAAGATAAAAAGAGAGGAAAACAAGACAGTCAGTCAATATTTCCCCCTATATACCTAATTATCAAAGATCTTACCCCATTAAAGCAAAATATAAGCAATAAAAAAGATAATTACGGCTTTGTACTGAGTACCACCCTCCAGAGCATGCAAGAGGTGTTTCGTTTATATGCAACCAAACGTGGCCATCAACAATGGAACAAAATTTCCTTTTTGGTGGAGGATATAGGTCACAATGATCTAAGTCACTTAGAGCTAATCCTTTACCGCTCCTGGATTGTTGATTTAATGACCCTTTTATCAGTAAGGGATAAATTATTATCGATTTATATGTCTAAAGAATATACATTCAATAATAAAACAGCTGCACTTCATTTTTCTATCATTAAAAGTGTGATGCAATTGGATAAAGACCCATCTTTTGATTTGGCACAGTTATATAATTTAACTCACTTGATGGAGCGAAAAAAAGAAGCTTTGGCATTATGTAAACAGATATTAAATGTATTTTCTACCCATGGTTCGACACAGACTCCTTCAATAGCTGCATGTGCTGGGGATTTAATTAGTATTTGGGATGAGGCGCTTGAAGCTAAAAAAAGTTTTATTAGCCATACAAAATCCAATTTTGAATCCATGTTAATCCTTCATCAAAAAGTTATTTCAGTGTATAGCGCATTTCAATTAAGCTTATCTAGCCCATTGGATTCGGAGGTTACCGTTTATTTAGCCCAAATTGATTCTTGCATCAGCACGCTCGTCAGTTTAGCAAAAGAACAAAAGCATCCTTCTCAACAGCTTATGGATAATCTAATCGCTACTTATAACTTGTTATTTAATTACGAAAAAACAAAAGCAGAAAAAGCTTATTTTTTCGGCATGCTTAATGGACCTAATCCGGATGCAGTACGAAAAAAGGTTGAGGATAATTTAGAGAATTTAGAAAAAGCAAGCCATAGCTTATTAGAATCTCAAATTAGTTGGAAAGATTATTTGAAAAATGCATTATCGGGGATTCGAAGTGCTCCTTTATTCTCCGAGGAGGATATTACGAATGATAAGAGGACTTTAGAGCGCTTATTAGCTGAGGCAAGTAATATTGATGATTGGGACAATATTCTGGAAAATGATAGAGCCCCTTCGCCAGATGATTCGGTAAGAAGGGCCCAATTTTTTGGCTTTTTAGGTACTTCTAAAGTAAAGGCTTCCGATCCAGCCGTTCCAAATGATCCTCCTAATATCAGTCCGAGATAGTCAATAGGCTTTGTTAGAAAGCACATCGCATTAAGTGCTACTTAGTGCGATGTATCGCATAGGTGATGGGAAAGTAAATCTTGATGAAATCATATTTTGCCAATCTTGCAAGAAGTTTGAATTATAATAGGCATTTACCTAAATTATTCGTTATAAGAGATGTTTGTTATCGTTAAATTTCGTTCGCCGTCCTTCACTCGCAAGGTTCTATTATCTCCCTCTCTAGCTTTCAATAATGTTTTCGCTAAAGGGGAAATCCAGCTTATTTTTCCTAAATTAATATCGGCTTCATCCAGGCCCACAATTTTGACCGTATGGGACTCACCATCTTCATTGGTATATTGGACGGTAGCGCCAAAAAAAACTTGAGTAAGACCTATTTGAAGCTTTGGATCAACAATTACGGCGCTTTCTAATTGTTTTGTTAAATAGCGAATTCGTCGATCAATTTCACGTAAGCGTTTTTTTCCATAAATGTAATCACCATTTTCCGAACGGTCGCCATTACTGGCTGCCCAACTCACGACGCTGACTATTTTAGGCCGCTCATTACTGACTAAATCACGTAATTCAGTTTGTAACATTGAAAAACCAATTGGGGTCATATAATTTTTCATGCGAGGTGACTCATTATTTTTTTTAGTGACAGGTTTGCTCACCACAAACTCCTTCTGCTCATCATTATGACTCGTTGCGCTCAGTATATCATTTCTTTATGGGCTACGAATTGCCTTTGATATGTTTCGTAGTTTATGGGAGTTTTGGAAGTTAATTAAAATTGCCGTTATTGCGAACGAAGTGAAGCAACCTATGGGGTCGGTTCTTCGATCTTCTTGTTTGTTTTATTACTATGATTTTGCTGTTTAGGAAAAACCTGGTTGCTCGCAACCAGGCTACACTTAAGGGATTTGTTATTTTAAAGCAGGTGAGATTGTCTGTAATAGGGCTTTAAAGACTTTTGGTGTTCCTGCTACTACATCGCCATGTTTTAGGAAGTCATCACCACCTTGAACATCGCTGATTAACCCCCCAGCTTCTCTTACGATTAATGAGCCTGCGGCAACATCCCAAGGACGTAGACCTAACTCCCAAAAGCCATCAATCCGGCCACTGGCAACGTAGGCTAAATCAAGAGCAGCGGAGCCTGTTCTTCTTACTCCGGCGCATTTGCCAAATAGGGCTTCGAATGCAGGTAAATAACGTTGGCCTATGCTTGCGTCGCGTGAAGGAAAGCCTGTTCCTAAAAGTGAAGCACTTAATTGAGTTTGGCTTGATACACGTATTCTACGGTCGTTTAAGCGCGCTCCACGTCCACGGCTGGCGGCAAAACATTCATGACGTAGTGGATCATAGATAACCCCGTGCTCTATTCTGCCTTTAATTCGTAACGCGATTGAAACAGAAAAAAATGGAAACCCATGCAGGTAATTCGATGTACCATCTAAGGGATCAATGATCCAGACCGCATCTTCATCAGTACCTTCTTGCATTCCACTTTCTTCAGCCATAATTCCGTGATCGGGATAGGCTTTACGGATGGTATTAATAATTGCCTGCTCTGCTTTAATGTCTACTTCACTAAAGAAATCATTAGGCCCTTTAGAAGTTACTTTGAGATGCTCTACTTGCTCCATGTGGCGAATAATAATGTCCCCGGCTTGACGTGCCGCATTCACTGCAATATTTAAAAGTGGTTCCATGGATTTCTCGTTGAATTTACAAAACCGGTGATTCTAGCATATTTTTTTTGTACCAAGGTAACTCTTTTCACTTACATGATGCCTTAATAGGATTCAGCTAGGTGCAAAAGCACTTAAATGATATCATATAGGTCTCTTTTGCATTAAGTTAAATCGTCTTTATGAATTTAAGTTCAATTCGTATCATTTTAGTTGGTACATCACATCCGGGTAATATCGGTTCAACGGCTCGCGCCATGAAAACTATGGGTCTAAGCTCTCTTTACTTGGTTAGTCCTAAGTCTTTTCCTGATATGAAAGCGCGCGAAATGTCTGCCGGAGCCGATGATCTTTTGGAAACCGCAGTGGTTACTGAAACATTGGATGAAGCTTTAGTAGGTTGTCAGTTAATTTTAGCTACCAGTGCGAGACCCCGTGGACTATCTTTGCTCGGACTAACTCCATCAGAAAGTGCTGAATTGGTAAGCAAGCAAGCGGATACCACCCAAATTGCTATTGTATTTGGACGGGAGTATGCCGGCCTTACTAACGAAGAACTGCTAAAATGTCATTATCATATTCACATACCCAGCAACCCTGAGTACAGCTCCCTTAACTTATCTCAGGCAGTGCAGATTGTTGCTTATGAATTACGTATGAAATTGCTAGCCCCTAAGGCGGAGGTTTCTTTACGTGCTGCTGATGACTATGCTACTGCTGATGAAATTGAACAATTTTATGAGCACTTAAGAGAAGTGTTTATTGAAATTAAGTTTTTAAAAGAAACAAACCCAAGACGTCTAATGCAACGTGTACGACGTTTGTTTAATCGGGTGAATCTGGAAAAGATGGAAGTTAGTATTTTACGGGGTATGTTAAGCCAGGTACAAAAGTCACTGGAATGGGCTAGCAAACGAGGTAAAAGTGAAGAAGGAAATTAAGGTCCCTATTTATCTGGATTATATGGCAACAACACCTGTGGATCCGCGGGTGGTTGAACGCATGCTGCATTTTCTAGGACCTGATGGTGATTTTGGAAATCCTGCCTCAATTACACATGACTTTGGTCGTAGGGCGGCCCAGGCAGTTGAGCAAGCTCGCAGTCAGATTGCTGAGGTGATTCACGCCTCTCCCCAAGAGATTATTTTTACTTCTGGTGCCACAGAGGCTGATAATTTAGCGATTCTTGGTGCGGCACGTTTTTATCAGAATAAGGGTAAACACGTAATTACTATGAGCACCGAGCATAAAGCAGTGCTGGATAGTTTTCATCGATTAGAGAAGGATGGTTTTCAAGTCACTTATCTTGAGCCTGGTACGGATGGTTTACTCCATTTGCAACAATTGGAGCGTGCGTTACAGCCCGATACCATTTTGGTGTCGATTATGCATGTAAATAATGAAATTGGGGTGATCCAGGATATTGCTGCCATTAGTGAATTATTGAAAGAGAAGGGTATTATTTTTCATGTAGATGCAGCACAAAGTGCAGGGCGTCTTTCTCTTAATGTAAGCACACTTCCTGTCAATTTAATGTCTTTCTCAGCACATAAATGTTACGGACCTAAAGGTATTGGAGCTTTATACGTCCGGCAACGGCCTAGAGTGCGTTTGCAACCGCAAACTTTTGGTGGTGGCCATGAAAATGGATTACGTTCAGGCACTTTGGCAACGCATCAGATTGTTGGCATGGGTGAAGCGTTTGCATTGTCTGAACGAGTACGCGAAGAAGAGCAAACACGCCTTTTACAGTTTCGCCAACGATTATGGAATGGAATTAAACATATACCCGGGATTCAGCTCAATGGTCATGAGCACCAACGCGTTGCGGGTAATTTGAACATCAGTTTTAAAGGATTGGATGGCGATTCTTTATTGCTCGCTTTGAGTGATTTAGCGGTATCAACTACTTCAGCCTGTAGTTCGGCAAGTATCCAGCCTTCTTATGTCTTAAAGGCGATAGGCTTATCTGATGAGTTAGCTCAGAGTTCAATTAGATTGTCTTTAGGGCGTTTTACCCTGGAGGAGGAGGTAGAGCATGCAATTGCAGTAATTAATGCTCAACTGGCCCATTTACGTAATATGTCCCCATTATGATGTATAATAAAACAGTACTTGATTATTTTTTTTCACCTGCACATGTAGGTATTATTGATCTAAATGACCATACCGTCGTTGTTACAAACAATCAAAAAATGCAGGGAACTATAGAGCTCTATATGCAATGTGGACGGAATAGGGTAATTCAACGTATTTGTTTTAAAACGAATGGAAATCCTTATCTTATTGCTGGTTTAGAGTGGGTATGTCGGCAGATAGAGGGTAAGCTAATTGATGAATTACCACCAATTGATTATCAGTTATTGGTCAAGGAGTTGGATATACCAGTAGCTCAATATCCATTGGGTTTACGGATTTTTAGTGTATTTAAAGAAACGTTAATTTTAATGAATAACAAGTTGCTTTCGAATGAGCAGCATACGTAGAGGTACATATAATGAGTGTAGTAATGCAACAGGCAGTAAATGAGCTGAAACCAGAAATCAGTTTCACTGAATCAGCAATAAAACACTTAATTTCCTATTTACAAAAAAATACTGAGTATGCGGGTGTGCGTTTATCAGTTAAAAAAACAGGCTGTTCGGGTTTTTCTTATGTTGTTGATTATGTCCATGCTCCTGAATCGGGAGATTTGGTCATGCAGTTGAATGAAAACTATGTGGTGTGCATTGATAAAGCGAGTTATCCTTTTCTGAGAAATATGAATGTCGATTATGTGAAGCAGGGATTAAATTATAAATTTATTTTTAATAATCCTAACCAAACAGGGCAATGTGGTTGTGGCGAGAGTTTTACTGTTGAGTAGTCGCATTGGCTTGTGTTAATGCCTTCCTGCCCCAAAAACAGTTGTTATGGGGAACAAAACGAAGTGGCCTAGGATAACTGTGACGTGAATTCCAGGTTTACTTCGTCACAGCGCTTTTGCCATGATGAGATGTTATCTAATATTGGTATTCTGTTTTTTCATTTAAATCCCATTGTCGCCCTTGAGAGCGAAGTGAAACAACTCCCAGCACTGTACTTTGATTTTTTAGGTTGATCCGTTACTACGTTTTTTACCGACAGGACCATATTTTTAGATCCCAACAATTCGTTGATTTTATGTTTTTCGGATAAATGGGACCTTTAGAGTAATATTTGTCCGTTTCGTTTTATTGATTTTCAACCGGTTTATTCCTTAGTCTAACCTAATTATTATTAATAATTTAATCAAAAATATAAATTTTTTCCCTCTTAATTTATTCGCTCAATAATTAATCTAACCTTAAGAAAATTATTTTTTGTTCTTAAGGTTCCCTTAAGGAAAGGCGAGAATTATTCATTACAAAACATACGGTTAGTACAAAAAAAATCCTTAATGAACATAATAGATGAAATTAAATAACGAAATAACCTTGGGATTTGTCGCGTTAAGTGATAAAATTTTTTATCTTAATATTTCCTTAATAAATGAATATCATTAAAACAATGTTTACACTCTTTGAGATGTTTGATACTATATAGACCATGGTGTTCAGTGACAGAGTCTACTGAGCATAATTTATTTGTTAATTTGTACTAGGAGACTTAAATGAGTACAGAAGTTATGGTGCAAAGCAGCGAGTCGCTTTCGCATCAAGTCGTTCATGCCGTTAAAAACTATTTAACAACTGTTAATAACAAAGATGCTAACTTAAACTTATATCAATTAATCGTTGAAGAAGTTGAGGCGCCTCTATTCAGAACAGTTATGGAATTAACTCGTTACAATCAATCTAAAGCTGCTCGTGTTTTAGGTGTAAGCCGTGGTACTTTACGTACTAAGCTAAAGCGTTATTTTGATGATGAGTTCATCGGTACTCGCGATTTCTAATTTGAGATTGCGTGGAAAGTTGTAGTTTTTTGTGGTTTTTTCGTATAAAGCACTCATTATGGTGGCCTTTAGCTAAGCACTCTGCTACCATTGATAGCAGAGTTGGTTAGACAATCGCTCCTTGCTTCGGTAAGGGGAGGAAAGTCCGGGCTCCATAGGGTAGAGTGCCAGGTAACGCCTGGGAGGCGTAAGCCTACGGAAAGTGCCACAGAAAATATACCGCCTCTTCGGAGGTAAGGGTGAAATGGTGCGGTAAGAGCGCACCGCGCGTCTGGCAACAGGCGTGGCAGGGAAAACCCCACTCGGAGCAAGACCAAATAGGGATCCATTTGACTACAATGTCATGACGTGCGACCCGCACGGGATTCGGGTAGGTTGCTTGAGGCATGCGGTGACGCATGTCCCAGATGAATGATTGTCCAAGACAGAACCCGGCTTATCGACCGACTCTACTTTTTTTTCGTTCATATAATCATTGTGTTGTTGTTATGTTGGGCTGTAAAGCCCAACGGCGAGTTTAGTTCCTCTTCGTTGTAAAGTTCCTGTCGTAATTGTTGATGCTTATGGCAATCCTCTTGCTGTCATTTAACCTGGTTAATCAATGGTATTTAATTAAGTCATTTTTTATCCTTAAGTCGGGTGATTATTTTGCGAAACCAGGAATGCCGCTGTGTGTTAAAATATCACGCGGACAAACCGCGTGATATAGAGGATGTGATGATGGTCATGAGCTTTTAACTTGCCAAGTGTTTTTTCAGCAGCGTATTGATTAACTCGGGATTTGCTTGCCCTTTTGTCTGCTTCATTATTTGCCCTACAAAAAAGGCTAATAAGCGTTCCTTTCCTGCTCGATATTCAGCGGTTTGTTCGGGGAATTGCAGAAGTAGAGAGGTGATCATTTCTTCTAAGCCTGCGGTATCATCAACTTTTTGATAGCCCTCTCGCTCAATAAGCGCATCGATGTTTTCTTCACCGGCCCATAATAATGCAAACAAGGACCTCGCATTCGTTAAGGAAATGCTGTCTTCGTGCAATTTATCCAAGAGCTGCGCCATCGTTTTTGCAGAAACTCGAGGTGATGCAAAGCTCAAATTCTCATTATTCAATGCAGCCGCATACTGACCTTTTAACC
The DNA here is from genome assembly GCF_044626755.1 of Legionella lytica. Lineage (GTDB taxonomy): Bacteria > Pseudomonadota > Gammaproteobacteria > Legionellales > Legionellaceae > Legionella > Legionella lytica_A. The sequence goes on from NZ_JBGORX010000001.1 coordinate 578,085, forward strand.
AGTTAACAATCATTTTTTCTGAGGCTTGGCTTAGTGTTTTGATTTCCTTATAGAAATGATAGATTGCTGGAGCTGAGAGCAGGAAATCAATGTCGTCATCTTTTAGATTCTGGATTTGACTTAATTGAGCACGGATTTTATTGGGCAAATCAGGGAGCTGTCCTTTTATTTCTGCAATCTGATAACGGGTAATTTGAATTGGTAATAAATCAGGATCAGGAAAATAGCGGTAATCATTTTCATTTTCTTTTTCACGTAAGGTATGCGTGCTGTTGGTATCCGGATTATAAAGGCGGGTTTCTTGAATAATTTTTTCGCCACATTCTAGTAAATCTTGATGTCTTGCCTCTTCATAAGCAATGGCTTTTTCAATGTAACGAAATGAGTTTAGGTTTTTTAATTCGGTACGAGTTCCTAAAATAGTAGAACCTTTTGGTTTTAACGAAAGATTCACATCACAACGAAAAGAGCCTTCTTGCATATTTCCATCACAAATCCCTAAAAACTGGACTAATTGATGTAGCGTTCTTAAATAGCTGATAGCTTCTTGCGCTGAATACAAACAAGGAGCGGTTACTATTTCCAATAAGGGAGTTCCGGCGCGATTCAAATCGATACCACTAAAACCTTGCTGCACACCATGTAAGGATTTACCCGCGTCTTCTTCTAAGTGAGCACGTACAATTTCTATTTCGCGTTCATTACCATCATCTAAAGTAATCTTAAGTGCGCCGTTACTCACAATGGGTTTTTGAAATTGACTGATTTGATATCCTTTAGGGAGATCAGGATAAAAATAATTTTTACGCTCAAAAATGGATTGATCATTAATATCCGCTTGAATAGCTAGGCCGAATTGAATCGCCATAGTTACGGCTTCTTGATTCAATACAGGTAAAACTCCTGGAAGGCCGGCGTCAATTAAGCAGGTTTGGGTATTGGGTGCCGAGCCAAAAGCGGTAGAGGCACCAGAAAAAAGCTTGGATTTTGTTTTTAGTTGGACATGTACCTCAAGTCCAATTACTGTATCCCATTCCATAGATCACCTCTATTGCTGTGGTTTGGCTCGATGCCAATCGGTATGTTGTTGGTAATGATGTGCTGCGTTCAACAGAAGTCCTTCGCTAAAATGTTTACCCATTAATTGCATGCCTATAGGTAAGCCTTTAGCAAAGCCTGCAGGAATCGATATTGCGGGAATACCTGCAAGATTAGCTGCGACAGTAAAGACATCAGCCAGATAGTTTTGAATAGGGTCGGCGATTTTTTCGCCCAATTTAAATGCGGTTGTTGGCGTGGTTGGACCAAGAATTATATCAACGGAGCGAAGGGTGCTGAGGAGCTCCTCTTGAATTAAACGGCGAATTTTTTGCGCTTGTAAATAATAGGCATCAAAATAGCCTGATGAGAGTACATGAGTACCCGTAATAATGCGGCGCTTTACTTCAGCACCAAAGCCTTCACTACGTGAACAACGAATCAGTTCATTCAGATTTGTGGCTTTAGCACTGCGATGACCAAAGCGCAGTCCATCATAGCGGGACAAATTAGATGATGCTTCTGCACAAGCAATTACGTAGTAGCAGGGAACCCATAAGGGTTGTAACTTTAAATCCAGCGGTATGATTTCTGCACCAAGGCTTTCATAAACTGTCACTGCTTGGTGTATTGCTTGTTGAATTTCAGGCTCTACTTGAGGTTGAAAGAAACAAGAGGGTAGGCCAATTTTTAATTTTCCTAGGGGCTTATTTAATTCATTTTCATAGTTAGGAATCGGTGTTTCTACAGAAGTTGAATCGTTACTATCAAAACCTGCAATAGCTTGTAAAACCATAGCTAAGTCTTCAGCACTCCGAGCCATTGGCCCACCTTGATCTAGGCTGGAAGCATAAGCCACCATGCCAAAACGCGAAACCAAGCCGTAAGTTGGTTTAATACCACTGATCCCACAAAAAGCAGCAGGCTGACGTATGGAACCGCCAGTATCGGAGCCAATAGAAAAGGGGACTAAACCTGCAGCCACAGCTGCAGCGGAGCCACCTGAAGAACCACCGGGTACTCGCTCTTTATCCCAAGGGTTTTTTACTGCGCCAAAATAACTGTTTTCATTGCTGGAGCCCATGGCAAATTCATCCATATTGGTCTTACCGACTAAAATGGCACCGCATTCATTTAATTTGGCTGCAAGAGTTGCCTCATAGGGGGATTGAAAGTTTGCCAGCATTTTTGAGCCACAGGTCGTAGTCATCCGCTGGGTGCAAAATAAATCTTTAAGTGCCATTGGAATTCCAGTAAGCGCATGGGCATTCCCTTGGCGTAATTGCCGATCGGCTTGTTGTGCATTTTGTAACGCATGTTCTTCATCCATGCTAACAAAGGCATTCAATTCCTGATGTTTGTTTATTTGTGCTAAATAGTGCTGTGTAAGCTCAACACTGGATAGTTTTCCTTGATGGAGTGCTTCAGATAATTGTTTTAAAGCGAGTTGTTCCATGATTATTTGTCCTGTTCAATAACTTGAGGAACTAAATAGAGATCATCCTCAAATAAAGGTGCGATGGCTTCTAGCTCTGCCAAGCAGCTTTCTTCAGTAATGGCATCAGGCCTTAATCGCTGTTGTAAGGCAAAGGGGTGGAATAAAGGGCTAATGTCGGTGGTATCTACCGAACGTAATTGCTCCACAAAGTCTATGATTTCATTTACTTCTTGTATTAATTGAGGAGTATGATCCGTATCTGTATCCAGGTAAGCGAGTTGCGCGATTTTTTCTAGTTCTGTAGGTGTGATGGTCATGATGAACTACGTCCAAATGGAGAAACAGCTTATTATAGCGAGGATATATTAAGTTACAAATACAATATCGTGGAACTGGATATCTCGGACAAGCATTGATGGCCTCCCTTCCGAATTACCGGGACAAGCCACGGTAGTTTGGTAGAGAATTAGGATAGGCTTTCAGGTTAAATAAGGAAACTCGGTATGCAATAGCTGAAATATCTCTTCTTGTTTCTCTTGGCTTTTAACAATCAATAAAACCGTATCATCTCCAGCAATCGACCCTAAAATTCCTGAGTTCTTTGTACTGTGCTGCGAAAAGGAGACGTATTTCTTATCGATGTAATAAGCAAGACTATTGGCATTACCTGGATGAGTATGCAAAACGATTAATCCAAAATCAGAAACTTGTATATTCAATACTAAAGGTAGATTAGGAATATTAAAGTCAACCACTTGATAAATCCCTGCAACTTTAGCAATTTTTAGTTTTTTCAAACGACGAGATAAGGTCGCTTGCGGGATGGTATACCCTCGTTCCGCGAGGCTTTGTTGTAAGTCGCTCTGCTCTGAAATTTTTTCTGTTTGCACAATATTTAATATATGTCCGTCCAGAAGTGCATCTTGGCTCATGATCCCTCCATTGAATATGTAATCATTTTTCAGAAATTATATTCACTTGTGCTTGACATAACAAGCCCCGCCTTGTTAAATTCATAAAACGGATAAAATTTGGATTTATATTCATATGAAAAAGATAATCAATATAGTAGCTATTAGTTTTTCTCTTGTATTTTCATGGTGCTATGCCCATACTCCAGAGGAAAACAAGAAATTCATACATTTTGCAACCTCTGCGGAATATCCACCCTTTGAATATAATGAGCGTGGTGAAATCAAAGGTTTTGATATCGATTTGGGACGCTTAATCGCCAAACAACTTGGTAAAGAGGTTGTTTTCGACAGTATGCAATTTAGCAGTATTTTACCAGCGCTGAGCATGGGGCAGGTGGATGCTGCCATATCGACGCTCACAATTACCGACCAACGAAAAAAGAATTTTGACTTTAGTTCACCTTACTATTTTGAAAGTCTCGCGGTTGTTTATTCTCAAGAGCAGCCTATTAACAATGTAGCGCAGCTTGCGAATAAAAAAATTGCGGTGCAATTGGGTAGTACTATGGAAATTTGGTTAAAAAGTAATATTCCTAATGCCACATTGTTGGTTATGGATAATAACAATCAAGCCATTGCTGCTTTAAAAGCAGGGCATGCTGAGGCGGTTGTGGTTGATGGTGCTCAAGGCGCATCGTTCAGCCAGAAAAACCCTGGCTTATCGTTTAAGGTGATTTCTAAATCTAATGATGGATACGGGGTGGCTTTGAAAAAGAACTCTCCATTAACCCATGAAATCAACAAAGCCTTACAACGTCTTGAGCAAAATGGGGAGCTGGCTAAACTCAAACAAAAATGGTTTGGGGGTGTTTAATGGATGAGTTGAAGCAAAACATTCTATTTATCGGTGATGGGGTCATGATGACCCTAACTCTCCTGGTTGGCGGGTTGGTGATTGGCGCTTTATTGGGAACAACCTTGGCTTTACTGCGTCATCAAGGGATTGCAAAGCCCATAATCAATGGGTTTATTTCCATCATGAGGGGGACACCTATGATTTTGCAATTAAGTTTTGCTTATTTTGCTGTCCCGGTTCTTATTGGCTTAAAGCCGAATATTTTAATAGCAGGTTTATTGACCTTTGGTTTGAATAGCTCAGCTTATGTAGCTGAAATTTTAAGAGCAGGCATAGAGAGCTTGCCAAAGGGGCAATTTGAAGCAGCAAAAACATTACAGATTTCTGGTTTTTATTTGTGGAAAGACATCATCTTACCGCAAGTGATAAAAAATGTTTTTCCAGCATTTATTAATGAAACGATCACCTTACTTAAAGAAACGGCATTGATTGCAACGATTGGTGGCATGGATGTTATGCGTCGAGCTCAATCAGTTGCGGCGGAGCAATATACTTATTTTATTCCTTTATGTATTGCGGCCGCTTATTACTATGGATTAGTTTTATTTATTGAATATTTAGGCAAGAAAATTGAGTCCAAGGGGGCGTTATGCTAACGATAAACAATGCCTGTAAGCATTTTGGCTCCTTACCCGTATTAAATGGGATTAGCCTCGAAGTTGAATCACAAACCGTGTTAGGACTGGCAGGGGCTTCTGGAGGTGGAAAATCTACCTTATTACGTTGTCTGCAAGGATTAGAAACTTTGGATGCAGGAACTATTCGCTACAGCGGTAAAAGTGGCTTTATGTTTCAGGACTTTCAATTGTTTCCACATATGACGGTGCTGCAAAACCTAATCTATGCGCCCAGCTTGCAGAACAAGACTATAAATCATGAGCCTCAGGCCCAAGCTTTACTTCAGCGTTTAGGTATTAGTGATAAAGCAAGTTCCTATCCCCTCCAGCTTTCAGGTGGACAAAAGCAGCGTGTTGCCTTAGCTCGATGTTTGATGATGGAACCGGCCTTATTACTTTGTGATGAGCCTACCTCAGGTTTGGACTTAGCAACGATTGATGACGTCATTCATTTATTAACCTCGGTTAAATCTTTAGGTGTGACCATGGTAATTGCCTCACATGACCTTGATTTTCTTAGCAAAATGGCTGATCGCCTGGTGGTTTTAAAAGAGGGGAAAATTATTGCAGACATTCAACCTAAAAACTTAGCTCAACCCATTTCTTATTTAAAACATTATTATCAGGAGTAACTCATGGCTGAATCCATCCAAAAAATTGTACTGGCCTATTCAGGTGGGCTTGATACCTCAGTAATGATTCCATGGTTAAAGGAACATTACCAACAAGCAGAGATCATTGCCGTGATTTGTGACTTGGGTCAAAGTGAGGATTTACCCGCAATTAAAGCAAAGGCAATTCGCAGTGGAGCATCTAAAGCTTATTTAATCGATGTACAGGAGGAATTTGTCGATAATTATCTGTGGAAGTTAGTCAAAGCAGGGGCTCTTTATGAGAATCAGTACGTTCTTGGAACTATCTCCAGACCATTAATCGCTCAGAAATTAGTTGAAATCGCCAAGCAAGAACAAGCCGAAGCCGTGGCACATGGAGCTACGGGCAAAGGAAATGATCAGGTACGATTTGAATACACTGTTAAAGCCTTGGCGCCTGAGCTTAAAATTATTGCTCCTTGGCGAGTATGGTCAATTAAGTCCAGACAAGAAGCTATTGAGTATGCCAAGTTATATGGTATTGATGTGCCAGTCACTCCTAAATCGCCCTACTCAAGAGATCACAATGCTTGGTATATTTCCCACGAAGGTGGGGTTTTGGAAGATCCAGCTCAACCGATGCCTGATGATTTATTATTAATGACAACCCCTTTAGAGCAAACTCCAGCGACTCCAGAGATGATTCGCATTGATTTTGCACAAGGAATACCTGTTGCTTTGAATTCCAGAGCAATGTCACCTGTGGCTTTATTAGCTGAGCTTAATGAAATTGCAGGGAAACATGGCATCGGAGTTGCTGATCTTGTTGAGAATAGATTAGTGGGGATGAAAATTAGAGGCGTGTATGAGGCACCTGCTGCGGCTGTTTTGTATAAGGCTCATTTAATGCTCGAAACCTTGTGTATGGACAGAGCCACCCTACAGCTAAAGCAATCCTTACAACAGACTTACGCCAACATGGTGTATGAAGGACGTTGGTTTTCACAAGCGAAAAAAGCTTTGGATGCATTAATTGATGTAACACAGCAGCATGTAACCGGAACAGTCAACTTACAACTGTTTAAAGGGAATATGATTCCTTACGGGATGCAATCACCCTTTAGTTTACATGACCCAGCCTTAGCAACCTTTGAGGAGGATTGTGTTTATAATCAACATGATGCGGAAGGATTCATCAATTTATTCTCTTTATCCGCTAAAATATATGGTAGGGTACATAAAGGGGATGTTTTATGAGTCACAAAACTTGGGGCGGACGTTTCAGTAAAGAGCTTGATCCTCGTGTGATGCATTTTAATGCTTCATTAGCTTTTGACCGAGCACTTTATGCCCATGATATTGCTGGAAGTCAGGCTCATGCTACGATGCTCGCGCAGCAAGGGCTTATTTTATATAGTGAGGCTGAATTAATTTGCCAGGCACTTGCTGAAATTGGCTATGCCATAGAGCACGGGATTCAAGAGTTTGATGAGTCCTGTGAAGATATTCACATGTTCATTGAGCAATTATTGATTACTAAAATTGGCGATGTGGGGAAAAAGCTCCACACAGGTCGAAGTCGTAATGATCAAGTGGCTCTCGATTTGCGATTGTATGCACGGGATGCTGGAGAGCATATTGCTGCCTTGTTGAACGATCTAAATAAGGTATTGGAAGATTTAGCCATCCAACATGCTCACGCCAAAATGCCGGGGTATACTCATTTACAACAAGCACAACCTATTTATCTTGGTCAGTACTTTGCGGCTTATTTTTCGATGTTTCAACGTGATTTAAGTCGAGTGGCTGATTGGCACGCGCGGATGAATTATTCGCCCTTGGGTGCAGGGGCTTTGGCTGGAAGTAATTTACCCCTGGATCGCGATTGGACTGCGAAAGCATTGGGCTTTTCTGGAGTGATTGAAAACACATTAGATGCAGTAAGTGATCGTGATTTTGTAGTGGAGTTTTGTTCACTGGCTGCAATTATTATGATGCATTTATCGCGTTTGGCTGAAGATTTAATTTTATGGGCAACTCAAGAGTTCGGTTTTATCACTCTTGATGATGCTTTTGCTACGGGTTCGTCTTTAATGCCGAATAAGAAGAATCCCGATGTGTTGGAGTTAATCCGCGGTAAAAGTGGCAGGGTATTCGGACATTTAATGGGAATTTTAACCATAATGAAAGGATTACCACTCGCATACAATAAAGACATGCAAGAAGATAAAGAGTGTTTATTTGATACCGTAACCACGCTTACTGCTTGTTTGCAAATTATTGCTCCTTTTTTACAAAGTATTCATTTTAATACAACGTTAATGCAGGAAAAAGCAAGCAGTGGTTATCTTGATGCTACCGAGGTTTTGGAGTCTTTAGTTCTCAGAGGCATTCCATTTCGCGATGCCCATCATCAAGTAGGGCTTTGGATTAAAGAAGCAATAGCAAAAAAATGTTCTTTAACTGAGATAGTAAAGACGAAGGAAATTAAATAAGACCTACACTCCTGAGGACAAAATCGACTAAATTTTATCCTAAAGAAATTAAGGTGGACTTAAATTCCACGTAAGAAAGGGTGAAATCCATTAATCTATAGAGCTTTTACAGGAACAAGAAATGTGGTAGCTGTTGCTCGAGCTACCACTGTCTACAGATAAAATTACTTTAAATATTGGAGCTAGCTCATTTAAGCGGTTGAGCATTGAAATAATTCCCACATGTAACCAATATCAAGGGCTAAGCTTCCTTTGTTAGCCATATGAGAATAATTTATTCCTGGTTTAGCCTCAAGATCAGTGAGAATGGTATTTTTTCTGCAGTCCGAGTGCTATCAAGATGTAGCCAGCGTTATATAAATAAGACAATTTGTGTCTTCTTGATTGTACTTAATTAATGCATAACGTACCATTGCGCGCTCTAAGTGTTTTAAATATTGATAGGTGAACTCATAATGGGTAAAACTTCGGCAGCAAAATTTGCCAGAATTCAACGGGTTTTTAAACAAAAATTATATGAAAAAGTCATAAGTGAGTGTAGGGCATTTCTTCAGTCGTATGATGTTGAATGTAATTATGAGGTATGTATTTATCTCGCTCGAAGCCATTTTCACTTGCATCAATTTGCTCAAGGCACCTCTGCAATAGAAGAAGCCAAAAAAATATCTAGTAAACAAAATAAACCTCAAGGTGTTGCTGAGTGTGATGCACTTATTAAGGATGAATGGGGGCGTTTGGTGTTAGGTGTAAAAAGTGGCTTATTAAATTTAGACTTGCAGTCTCTCTCTAACGCCGAAAAAGTGCGTACTAATATGAGACAGAAAAGCTACGTCAGAACATTAGAGCGTTTAGAAAATAATCACAAAATCTGTCCGACCGTATTTCACGCTCAAGTGGAGCATATTCATGAGTTAATGAACTTCTTTTTGCAAACTTATGTTGATAGAAAGCTATATATCAAGCCCGAATATCTTGACGATAGTGTTTTAACAAAGACTACGAGACTTAAAATCGCGGATAAGATGTTGTTATCAGGATTGTTACGAGGCGATTCTTTTTTACCTGCTTCCGATATACTCGAAAAATTTGGGAAAATGGAAATTGAGGGGTATTGTAAAGACATTTATCTTGATGATGCTCAGCTTGTTTTGAGAATGATATTCAAAACGATACATGCATTGCCTCGTGATAAATGCAAGGACTTGGTTCATTTATTACCGTGGGGTTCTAATTCTTGGTATTTCCTATATTTTATGGGCAGTCTAATGGATATTCGCGGTTCAGAATTTTTCAGTTCGATGCTTTCTTTGGGCTTGAGGATAAATAATACGGCCGAAGAAAACAGTAATGCAATGAGTTATTTTTTGAGTCTTTGTTTCAGCAATTGCACTTTAAAAGCAGCTTTGCTAGACCAGGGATTTTATGATGACCTGAGTAAATTAAAAACTTTTTTTGCTAGGATACAAGAAAATCTTAAAACTAATGGTAATACTTTAAAACCAGACGAATTATCCCCAATAGATGAGTTGGCCACATTCAAAAAAGTAATATGGTATTTTAAGCATCTATATAATCTATATCGTTTACAAGTCTTCTTGCCCAATGGGGTGAAAGAGGGCACCGTGATGCATAAAAGTGATGTAGAGGTTTTCGATTCTGAACGTAATCCTATGGCTTTGTTGTATAAGATGGATCTGCTAGGCTCCAAGCCTTATGATTTGAAATCACAGTTGGCTTTTATTAGAAGATTGCAATTAATCGGGGAGTTATTCACACGCAAAAACTGGGGTTTTTTCCTAAATACAATGGACTATTTTGATCCAAATATGGTTATAAATATTAGGAATGCCTTAGTCCATATTGAGCAACTTACACGAAGTGAGGTGATTTTCCGGCTTGAAACAGACACCAATCGCCTGGAGCAATTGCATAAAGAGTTGACTCATTTAAAGTCATATCTATTGCAAGTTGTTCTAAAAGTCAGAGATACTAATTTTAAGCCGTTCCCTCCAGAAAAATTGATGGGATCTATTGTTTTCTGGTTACAACAGGTTAGCGAATATTGGGAGTCTGCTAAGACCTATTATGAAAAACAATTCAGCCAATTTAAATTTGAAGAGGATCCATCTCCTGTATACAAAGAAAATTTTATTCCCGGACAAGAAATATTAAGATCAGACATATCCCTTATTCATTATCGTCAGGAAGGGAGAATTAGAAAGCAACTCGGAATGCGCGAAGACTCAAATATTAATTTTGAGGTCTATATGAAATATCTGGGACATGTTTTTGCAGCGCATAGAGAGGTATTAACCGAGTTAGAGGATGTTTTTCGTGGAAAGAAGGTGTTACATAAAGATAAGTTATTAGAGAAAGTATTCAGTATTTTATCGATAAAGGATCCAAATCTTCCTATTGTAAAAGGACTTATTGAGTCTGCAGAGTTTTATTCGAGTGAGCTGAGAAAGGAGAAAAGGGAGGCATTTGAAGCACGCCATGCGCAATTTGAAAAGGAACTTACTACCCAGGATGACGTACGAAAAGATGTGATAAAAAAGAAAATGCAACAGAGTTACCCAGTTATGACACAATGTGCTGTTGAATTAGAGGGTGAGTTAACGGGGGAGCCTCCTTTAGTATCCGAGTTAATAGAGACGCTTAAAAACCGCATTAAATTATTAGCGCATATGTTTAAAGAGAATGGCACCGTTATTGCAGCAGAGCCTCAGAATATAATCGCTATACAGGAACATTTGTCTGGTGATGTTAGTTTGTATTTTGCAACCAGTTATTTGATTGGGCAAATTGTTAGTCTCTTTAATAAACTGTACAGTTTAGGTGAGCTTAAGGAAATACATCCAGACCTAAATCTTTTGTTAGTCGACTATGTGAGCTTAAGAAATGCTTTGGAGCACTCTGATCCATTTATGGACTCCGAGAACGCTCATCAGCTACTGATGGATAATAAATTACCGGATGCAATCGCATACATGATTTGTGAAATTGTTTCTCGTTATGGAGCAAACATTGAAGCATATTCCTCTAAAGCCATTGGAGGACTACCTGTAACAATTGTTCCTGCAGTTGATGCAGGGAAGTTAAAACAAGTTGAGGCTTTTGATGTTAATAAATTTATAATTTCTAGTGAAAAGCGAATGAGCAGCTTTAGAGCGTCGACTGTTTACGTACGGCCAAGTGAGTGTGGATTTTTCTCAGGAACTGTTGGATCGACAAGATCTTTGTTGAGTTCAAGCGCAACAATCTTTTTAGACAATGACTCTGAGTATCTGCTCATTTCACCCCAATTTTCATCAAAATATAAAAATTAGTTATTTTATATTGCATGCTGTCCTGAATCAGAGATTTCGCTAGCTATGATTCAGGGCGAAAAGGGTACTTGGGAGTTATAAAAGAGAGCACTTTTTAGCGTCTATACTGATAGGAACTTGCTTATTTTTACAGTAGAATGTTGAGTAATCCCTAATCATCAGTCGAGTAAGTTATTCATGCTGCAACAATTTAAAACCCAGGGGGGGGTTCATGTTGAGGTTTCTCAACAGCAATTAGATTATCAAGAAGGTACCACACACCTGATTGATCGTTTGGACTCAGAACGAGGGGCCTTGTTTGCTTCCAGTTTTGAATATCCAGGGCGTTATACTTGCTGGGATATTGGATTTTGTAATCCTCCTCTAGCCCTTGTTTGCAAGCAGAGCTCTATTCAGATTGATGCCTTAAATAAACGCGGGGAGGTTTTACTTGGCTTTATTCAACAGTTATTTAACGCAGATGAAAATTTAGAACTTGTTGACCAAACTGAGCGACAAATCCAGATTAACATAAAAGCCTCCGAACAGGTTTTTAGTGAGGAAGAGCGTAGCCAACAACCTTCCGTATTTACCGTAATCAGATTATTACTTTCATTTTTTAAATCGGAGCAGGAACCTTATTTAGGCTTATACGGATCTTTGGGCTTTGATCTGATTTTCCAATTTGAAGATTTGTTCGCGCATAAGGAGCGCGATCCGGCTCAGCGTGATATGGTTCTTTATTTGCCTGATGAAATCTTTGTGGTAAACCACCGTAAAGAAGAGGCTTTTGTTAATCGTTATGAGTTTCAATTTCAAGATCGCCTAACTCATGGTCTTCCTCGAGAAGGTACTCGTTCAGTCTATGAATCACCCAACAAGCCAGAAAAATTTTGTGATCATGAACCAGGTGAATATGCGGCGGTAGTTAATAAAGCAAAAGAACGATTTGCATGTGGTGATTTATTTGAAGTAGTGCCAAGTCAAACGTTTTACACGCACTATACTGAACAACCATCTTATTTATTTAAGCAAATGCGTCAGCTAAATCCTTCTCCTTATGGATTTTTTATTAATTTGGGTGAGAGAGAGTATTTAGTTGGTGCATCTCCTGAAATGTATGTTCGCGTGACAGACAAGCGAGTAGAGACCTGTCCTATTTCGGGTACTATTAAACGTGGCGCAGATGCAATTGAAGATGCTCAAAATATTCAGACTTTGCTTGATTCTCCCAAAGAAGAATCTGAATTAACCATGTGTACCGATGTGGACCGTAATGATAAGTCACGTATTTGTGAGGCAGGCTCAGTTAAGGTAATTGGACGCCGCCAAATTGAAGTTTATTCACGTGTGATTCATACCGTAGATCATGTTGAAGGAACATTAAGAGCAGAGTTTGATGCCGTGGATGCCTTCCTAACTCATATGTGGGTAGTTACGGTAACGGGAGCTCCGAAAATTTGGGCTTTAAATTTTATTGAGCAGCATGAAAAGTCGCCTCGTAAATGGTATGCAGGCGCAGTTGGCTGGTTTGGTTTTAATGGCAATTTAAATACGGGCCTGGTTTTAAGAACGGTACGCATCTCTCAAGGTATTGCTGAAGTTCGTGTGGGTGCTACCTTACTCTATGATTCAGTTCCTGAATCAGAAGAACAAGAAACACGTTTAAAAGCCTCGGCATTTCTGGATATGTTAAATCATAAAGCCCCTGCGAGTGCGAATAGGGAGCCTTTGCCGCTAACGGGAAAAGGAAAGCGCGTGTTACTGATTGATCATCAGGACTCATTCGTTCACACCTTGGCCAACTACATTCGCCAGACTGGTGCTGAAGTCAGTACGATTCGTTTTGATAAAGCCCAACACTATTTGCAAGAACATCACTATGACTTAGTCGTTTTATCCCCTGGACCGGGTAAGCCAAGTGATTTTAATTTATCTGCAAGCATTAATGCGGTGGTCGCACGAGGTATTCCTTTATTTGGTGTGTGCCTAGGCCTGCAAGGATTAGTTGAGCATTTTGGGGGTATATTAGATATTCTGGAATATCCAATGCATGGTAAATCGTCAATGATTAAGGTTTTAGATTCCGCCGATTTATTTGCAGGCTTAGGAGATGAGTTCAAAGCAGGGCGGTACCATTCACTCTATGCACGACTGAAGGCAATGCCTGAGGAGCTTAAGGTTACTGCACTGAGTGAAGATGGTGTGGTGATGGCTATTTCTCATCAAAATTTACCGATTTATGCTGTGCAATTTCATCCCGAAACCATTCTGTCTTTAGTGAATCAAGCAGGATTAAAAATTATTACGAACTTAATGGGAATGGTAACAAGGAATGCGTCATAAAATTGTAATTCTGTACTTTGTATCTATTGTACTGGGAGTTATTGTTGGATTAGTTGGATCTTCATTTCGCTTATCAATCGATCTGTTAGGTTCTGCTTTAATGCATGTAGTTCATTTGTTTGGTGGGCAGGGGTGGCTGGCTGGGATTATTTCTGGGATTTTCTCGATGAGCATGGTGCTTGCCGCATTCATGGCCGTGAAATACATTGCTCCGGAAGCGGGTGGCAGTGGGGTTCAGGAAATTGAAGGCGCTTTATTGCATATACGGCCTATCTTTTGGCGCCGCTTATTACCGGTAAAATATTTTTTCGGTATCTTAGCTATTTCTTCCAATATGATTTTAGGACGCGAAGGTCCCACCATTCATGTCGGTGGTAATCTGGGAGAAATGCTGGGGGCGGTATTTAATCTGAGCCGTCGTCGCCGAGATAGCCTAATTGCTGCTGGAGCGGCAGCAGGCCTTGCGGTAGCATTCAATGCACCTTTGGCTGGGGTTATTTTCGTCATGGAAGAAATGCGTAATCAATTTAACTATTCATTTACCAGTTTCACGATGGTAGTGATTACTTGCATTACCGCAACGGTCATGATGGATTTGATTATCGGGACCCAAGCAACCATTCCCATGGATGTGTTTCAATTTCCATCCATAGATGCATTGTGGCTATTTGTATTTTTCGGATTTTTTGTTGGTGGGGTCGGACTTCTGTTTAATAAAGGGCTCATGGCAACCTTGTCCTGGATGGACCGATTATCAGCATCGCAAAAATTAGTCTATGTTTTAATCGTAAGCTTTCTCATTGGTTATTTAGCGGTTTCTAATCCAGCGGTGACTGGAGGCGGGATGCATATCATTCATCAAGCCTTAACCCTTTCTCCTGGATTCTCCATTTTATGTATGTTGTTTCTTATTCGTTTTGTGGGGACCATTGGCTGTTATGCCACCGGCATTCCAGGCGGAATCTTCGCACCAACTTTGGCTTTAGGAACCTTACTTGGCTTGGCTTCGTTTCAGGCGCTAACATTTTTTCATCTCGATTTCCTGGTGCATCCAGGTATGTTCGCAGTAGCAGGAATGGCGGCATTTTTTGCTGCTATTACGCGCTCACCAATCACCGGTGGCATCTTGGTTGTGGAGATGACGCAAAATTACGCACTAATCTTTCCGGTGATGATCACCTGTATTTGTGCCACGATTATGTTGCAACTTGCACGCAATGAACCCATTTATGCGCAATTGTTGGATCGTACTATGAGGAATAGTAAATTAGCGTAGCGTAATCATAGGCGAGCTTGAATTAGCATCGATCTGACATTACGCTGCGCGAGCGCGGGCTACGTTTTAGGCTATGTGAACAACAATTTTGCCAAAATGGATGCCAGCTTGCATGTGTTGTTGTGCTTCTTCGATTTGTTCCAAGTTGAATTCGGAGTCAATGATGGGTTTGATTTGTTTTGTTGCTAGGGCATCAAACCAACGCTCATGAGCTTGTTTCCATAAAAATGCTTTTTCGGCCAGGCTTTGTGAGCGGAGAACAAAACCAATAAGCTGCAATCTTTTATGCATGATTAACGCCAGATTGCATTCAACTTTGCTGCCGTGAAGACAGGCGATTTGAATTAATTTCCCTTGAGGTTTTAACAACTGAAGATGCTTGCCAAAATAATCCCCGGCAATAAAATCCAGAACTAAGTCAAGACTTTGCTCTGCAATTAGATCTTCAAAATCATGCGTTTTATAATTGATTACCTGATCAGCACCCAATTGTACTGCTTTATCCATTTTATCGTTCTTACCCACAGTGGTGATGACCTTAGCACCTATTTGTTTCGCCATTTGAATTGCTAAGGAAGCAATCCCACTTCCAGCACCATGGATTAAGAGTGTTTGTCCTGATTTTAATCCACCAAGGTTAAATAAGGTAGCATGAACCGTGACTAAGGACTCAGGGAGGGCGGCAGCGAGGGGATAATCCCATCCCGCGGGAATTAAATGCGCAAGCGATGATTCAACCAGGCAATATTCGGCATAGGCACCACTTCCAACTAAGGCATAGACCTTATCACCTGGTTTAAATTGAGTGACCTTGGCCCCTACGGCTACTACATCGCCCGCAAGTTCCAGACCTGGAACGGTTGACTCTCCGGGAGGCGGAGGGTATTTTCCGTAACGTTGCATGAGGTCGGCACGGTTTAAAGCTGTTGCTTTGACCTGAACTAATATCTGAGTGTCTTTACACTCAGGGGTAGGGGCATTTTCTATAGTAAGGCGGCTATAGGATCCGGGGTTTTCTATGTGTACGTAGCGCAAAATATCTTCCTTAATCATGGTAAATGGTTACTCGGATTTTCGGCCAAGTTTAAGTATCTTTCCTGAACGTATACTAATTGTATTTTGTTTGCTCTATCAAGTGATTACTTCACTTGAATCTATATATCCAAGGTATATAATCATAGGCCTACACGATTTTCCGCACCAAGCAGGGCTAATGTCACACTTTAATCATCAGCGTTTTTATGCCTGGCTTTTTATAGTTCCACAACTTATTGTCACGCTAATATTTTTTATTTGGCCTGCGTGTAATGCTTTAGTACAAGCATTTTTTTATACGGATGCTTTTGGATTACACAAGCATTTTGCTGGCCTAACTAATTTTACAGATTTGTTTGCCGATTCCAGCTATCATAAAGCTATGATCGTCACCTTTATTATCGCCGGTAGTGTGACTTTTTGCACCATGTGCCTTGGGCTTTTTACCGCAATATTAGTTAACAATCGTAGTAAAACGCAAGGGGTTTATAAGTCCTTATTATTATGGCCTTATGCCGTAGCACCTGCTGTCGCTGCGATTCTTTGGCGTTTTCTATGCCATCCTACTTTAGGCTGGTTAACTCATGTATTGCAGTCATTGGGAATTAACTTTGATTATGTAAATAATGTCAATCAAGCTTTGCTGGTTGTTATCCTTACCGCCAGTTGGCAGCAATATAGTTATAATTTCTTATTTTATTTTGCGGCATTAAAAGCGATTCCTCCATCGCTGATTGATGCGGCGATTATTGATGGGGCATCGGCTTGGCAGCGTTTTTGGCAGATCATTTTTCCTTTGTTATCGCCAACGACTTTCTTCCTATTAATTATGAATTTAATGTACGGTTTCTTTGATACCTTTGGAATCATTCATGTGATGACCCATGGGGGCCCGGGCAACAGTACAACGAATATGATGTATAAGGTCTATCAGGATGGATTCGAAGGAATGGATTTGGGGAGCTCTTCTGCTCAATCCGTAATTCTAATGGTTGTTGTGATACTTGTTTCTTTAGTGCAGTTTAAGTATCTCGAGAAAAAGGTTCATTACGCATGAAATTAATGTCTCGTATTTTATCCCATGGATTTTTATCCTTATTTATTTTGCTCATGCTGATGCCTATTTATTTAGCCATCGTTGCCGCCAGTCATGATGGCAGCGCAATGATGCAATCATCGGTCCCCTTGATTCCAGGAACCTTGTTATTAAAAAATCTAAAAGCGGTTCTCAGTGAAGGTTTATCTGTTACTGGGGGCGAACCGATTACTGCAATGTTATTTAATAGCTTGGCTATGGCCTTAGCCATTGCTTTGGGCAAAATTATGCTGGCTCTGGGATCGGCATTTGCTCTAGTTTATTTTGATTTTCCTTTCAAAAAGCTCTGTTTTGCGCTGATCTTTGCAACCATGATGTTACCGGTAGAGGTGCGTATTGTCCCCACCTTTCAAGTGGTGGCCTCTTTTGGATTGTTAAATTCATTTACGGGATTAACTTTGCCTTTATTTGTTTCAGCAACAGGAACTTTTTTATTCCGGCAATTTTTTAAAACGGTGCCGGCTGAATTAGTCGATGCAGCAAAATTAGATGGCGCAGGTGCGGTGCGTTTCTTTTTTGATATTCTTTTGCCTTTATCTAAAACGCAAATCGCTTCTTTATTTGTAATTTTATTTGTCTATGGATGGAATCAGTACTTATGGCCTTTGGTCATTACCACTGAAACAAAAATGGCGACAGTAGTGATGGGAATTCGTTATCTTGCAGGGGTGGCTGATCAAGTTCCCCAATGGCATTATATTATGACAATTGCCCTGGTTGCTCTGATTCCACCTTGTTTGGTTGTGATGTTGATGCAACGATGGTTTGAAAAAGGATTAAAGTAACATGGCAACAGTAACTTTGGTTGATGTCTCAAAGCGCGTTGGGCAAACGACTATCTTAGACCGAATTAATCTCAGCATCCAAAAAGGCGAGTTTATGGTTATCGTGGGGCCTTCAGGTTGTGGTAAATCCACCTTGCTCCGCTTGATTGCAGGCCTGGATGATGTGAGTTCTGGCTCCATTTTAATCAATGACCAACGCGTGAATGACGTTCATGCTGCGAAACGCGATATGGCAATGGTATTTCAAAATTACGCGCTTTATCCGCATATGACTGTTTTTGATAACATGGCTTATGGGTTAAAAATGCGTGGCTTCAAGGCCAATGTGATAAAACAGCGAGTCGCTGATGCAGCAAAAATGTTGCATTTAACGCCTTATTTGGAGCGAAAGCCACAAGCATTATCTGGTGGACAAAAGCAACGTGTGGCCATGGGAAGGGCGATAGTCCGTTCTCCTTCGGTATTTTTATTTGATGAGCCTTTATCAAATCTTGATGCAAAGCTACGCACGGAAATGCGCCATGAGCTGAGGCGCTTGCATCAACAGCTTAATACTACCAGTGTATACGTAACCCATGATCAAACCGAAGCCATGACTATGGCTGAACGGGTGATTGTGCTTAATCAAGGGTTTGCGGAACAAATTGGCACCCCCCAAGAATTATATCAAAGTCCAGCAAGCTTATTTGTCGCAGGATTTACTGGTCACTATCCATTAAATACATTTTCAGGGGTATTTAATAAAAAGAGTGCTACTATTGAAACGAGCCTAGGTATTAATTTTCCGGCTCCCGAAACAAATTACTCACTTGAGGAGAAGATGGACGTGGTTTTGGCAATTAGAGCTGAACATGTGCAATTGGCTAGGGAATCTAAGCCGCATAGCATTCCTGTTACTGTTGAATATATCGACGATATGGGGGCGGATAAGCTCATTAGGGCACGTTGTATTAATAATGGAGAGCAACTAAATTTACGAGTTTCTGCTGATCAACCCATCCCTAGTGGACAATTCGAGGTTGAACTACCTAAAATGAAATTACATGTGTTTAATCAGCAAACTGGACAACGTATTGGAGAATGACGTGGGTAAAGAAAAAACTGCATTAAAACCAATTGATACACCGGTATATAATTATTGGTCTGCACTGTATCGATCATTTTACTCACGACGTCTGTATGTGGATGTGGGTAAACGCTGGAAGGGATTTGGTGTGCTTTATCTCTTATTGGTTATCGCGATACTGAGCGTGCCATTCTTTTTTAGAATGTCGATTAGTTTAGATGAATCTTTTAAAGAACAGATTGTTAATCCTTTATTAAAAATCCCTGTTTTTTACATTCAAAATGGTGATGTTCTTTTCGATAAACCTATGCCTTATTATGTTAAAAATGATAAAGGTCAGACAGTAGTCATCATTGATACTACAGGGGCCGTAAATGATTTTACGGCACAATATCCTTATTTAAATATTCTGATTAATAAAAATCAGATTGCCTTTAGGATTCCTAATCCCCAGTTGTTCACTATGGGTAAAGAGGCACCACCAAGTAGAAGTACTCCTATTGTACAGACTTTTGATAAGGGATCTAATTTAGTATTTGATGGTAAAAAAATGGTGGAGGCAAACTCTGTTACTGGGCTTAAATACGCTTCTCAAGCGGTACTTTATCCTATTATCGTGGGTATTTTCTTCTCTATTTTTATTGTTTTCTTTTTAGTGCTTGCGTTGTTAGGGCAAACTTTTTCATCAATTTTCTTTTCTTTTAAAATACCCTTTGCTGCCTCATGTCGTATGATTATGGTGGCAGGAACCCCGATGCTATTGGTGCTAATGACTATCTTGTCACTTAATAGTGTATTTACGGGGCTGGGTATGATCTTATTCTTCCTCTTGATTGCTTATTACAGTTTTGCACTTTATGCATTAAGAGCTGAAAGTAGGCAAGTAGCTCTTGTATGAAGGAGCTAATCCATTTCGCCCATGGAAACGGATTTCCAGCATTATGCTATAAGCAGATGCTGGATGGTCTTAAGCCTTATTATGATTATTGTTATATCGATAGGGTGGGCCATGATCCTGCTTTTCCAGTAGGGGAAAATTGGCATAATTTGATCTTAGAGGTGATTGCCAGTATTGAACGGCAAGCAGATCGCCCCGTGATTGCTCTAGGTCATTCTTTGGGTGGGGTTTTAAGTTTATTAGCAGCCATTGAACGGCCTGATTTGGTTAAAGCAGTTGTTATGTTGGATTCTCCTTTACTTGGGGTATTGAAATCCAGTGCAGTGCGACTTGCCAAGGCTTTTGGCATCATCGATAGATTAACCCCCGCCTTAAGAACAAAAGGGCGGCGTGAGTATTGGGAACGCTTTGAAGAGATAATTCCCTACTTAAAAAGCAGAGATTTGTTTAAAAACTTTGCAGATGCGTGTTTGAGCGACTATATTAAATATGGTCTGGAACATAGAACTGATGGTTACTACCTTCGCTTTAATCGCCATGTGGAGTATCTAATTTATCGAACGATACCGCATATTATCCCAAGTTATGAAGGGAAATTATTAACCCCGTCAGCATTAATTTATGGTGACAAAAGTAACGTGGTTGGTAAAATGGATCTTCGGTATATGAAAAAAAATTTTAATATTACCTGCTATAAAACCCATGGGAGCCATTTGTTTCCTATGGAGCATCCACAGGTTGTAGCGGCACAGGTTTTAATGGTTTTGGATAAGCTAACATAAGGAGAATACAGTGCTACATGCTATTTTAGTGCTTCTAGCAATAGGGGCTGCAGGTGTATTGTTAACACGGCAAGCGGCGGTCGCAGTATGGGCTATTAGTTTTGCTCTATTTACGGGGTTGGTTTTTTACTTTGGTACCCCAGGATTTTTAACTAAAGCACTTTTAATTTTGATTGAGCTTACGTTAATCGCATTCGCAATTAAACCATTACGACGTGAATTTGTGTCCAAACATTTATTCAAGACGGTGAGCAAGGCTATGCCTGCTATGTCTGCTACCGAGCGAGAAGCATTAGAAGCAGGAACCGTGAGCTGGGAAGGCGATATATTCAGTGGCGCTCCAGACTTTTCAGTGCTTCGTAGTACACCCCCGGTTCGTTTAAGCGCAGATGAACAAGCGTTCCTCGATGGTCCTGTAAATATCTTATGCTCCATGCTAAATGATTGGGATATTACCCATAAACAAACTGATCTATCTCCTGAAGTTTGGAGTTTCATTAAAGAAAATCGTTTCTTTGGTATGATTATTCCTAAGCGTTATGGCGGCTTAGAGTTTTCCGCTACCGCGCAAATGACAGTTTTAGCCAAAATTTACGGCTGCTCGATTACTGCTGCATCGACCATTTCTGTACCTAACTCTTTAGGCCCAGGCGAGTTACTCCTGAAATACGGGACTGAAGAACAAAAGAACTTTTATTTACCCCGACTGGCAGATGGACGAGAAATCCCCTGTTTTGCCTTGACTGGTCCTAATGCGGGCTCGGATGCCGCATCAATTCCTGACCAAGGTATTGTGTGTCGTCAAGAGCTTAATGGCAAAGAGGTGGTTGATATTCGCTTAACTTGGAATAAGCGCTACATTACTTTATGCCCCGTAGCTACGGTGGTTGGTTTAGCTTTTAGAATGTTTGATCCTGAGAATCTACTAGGGAAAGGTGAAGACATCGGTATAACCTGCGCCTTAATCCCAGCAGATACCCCAGGTGTTATTAAAGGACGTCGCCATTTCCCCTTAAACATCGGCTTTTTAAATGGCCCGACTCAGGGTAAAGATGTATTTATTCCTCTAGATTACATTATTGGTGGCGCTGCAATGGCAGGGCATGGCTGGCGTATGCTTATGGAGTGTTTAAGTGCGGGTAGAGCAATTTCTTTACCATCAAGTGCCAATGGTGGGGCTCAGGCTGCAGCTCTAGCTTCCGGTGCTTACGCTCGTGTACGTAAGCAATTCAATCAACCCATTGGTAAGTTTGAAGGGATTGAAGAGCCTTTAGCACGTATCGCGGCAAATACTTATATTATTGATGCGGGTGTTACTATGGCCGCAGCGGCTATTGATCATGGGGCTAAGCCTTCGGTAGCGGGCGCAATTTTAAAATACCATACCACGGATCGTGTTCGTCAGGTTTCTATAGATGCTATGGATATTCATGGCGGAAAAGGTATTTGTCTCGGACCTAATAATTATCTAGGAAGAGGATTCCAGGGATCGCCTATAGCGATTACGGTTGAAGGTGCTAATATTCTTTCGCGTAGCTTAATTATTTTTGGTCAGGGAGCGATTCGCTGCCATCCTTATGTCTTTAAAGAATTGGAAAGTGTAAGAAAGCAAGATCTGGTAGGCTTCGATGATGCGTTTTTCTCTCATGCTGCTTTTTATATTGCAAACTTTACTAAATCACTTGTGTTTAGTTTGACTGACGCTCATTTTTCTAAGGCACCAACAAGTGCAGTAAAACGTTATTATCAGTTAGCTCATAAATACAGTACTAATTTGGCATTTCTTTCTGATTTTTCGATGACTATTCTTGGCGGTGATTTGAAGCGCAAAGAAAAATTATCTGCGCGTTTAGGGGATATGCTAAGTACCCTATATTTACTTTCGGCTGTACTAAAACGTTACCATGATGATGGTGAACCCGCTGCTGATTTACCTATAGTCGAGTGGAGCTGTCAGCAATTGCTGCACGAATGTGAAATGGCGATGCAAGGGGTTATTATTAATTTCCCACAACGTTGGGCTCGAGTAGTACTTAACATTATTTTAAGACCTTTAGGTAATCGCAGACACAGACCCACCGATCAATTAGGGCATAAGCTAGCCCGTATTCTAATTGAGCCCGGTGAGACTCGTAACCGACTAACACATTTTGTTTATAAGAAAGCTGGAGAAAATTGCCCAATTGGTCGATTGGAAGAGGCGTTCTATAAAATGTGTGCGGTTGAAGATATAGAGAAAAAGTTAATGCGTGCGGTCAAAGATGGTCTATTAAAATCGCTAACCGTATTAGAACAAATTGATGAGGCTTTAGCGAGTGACTTGTTAACTCAAGATGAAGCTAAGCAAATGAAGGATGCTGAATTAGCTAGGCAAGAAGTGATTAAGGTCGATGACTTTAGCGATGAGGAATTACGTCGCCCAAGTACTGAATCTAAAGCGAAAAAGTCAACTGCTAAAAAAGAGCAGCCAGCAATTGTTTTGGGTGAGGAAGCAATTAACCCAGAACCCGAAGTACCTTTCCATTAATTTGGTTTGATCAATCTCCAGGCTACACACTTTATTAGATGTAGCCTGGCTTTTCTCGTATTAGTTTCTGGGACTGATTTCTTTCTCGGCCTGTGGTTTTTCCGTGAATTCCAGGGTGTAAGCTGAGAGCTTCTGGATCCTGGGGACAGCCACGGGATGTGGGGGAGAACATTGTGAAGTTTTCTCCCGCTTTTTTAAAGAGTAGGATTAGTTGCTTGCAGTCAGATTTGCTTTAATGTGAGCATTGGATGGATTTTGGTAAGAGAAAAGAAAACCTAGTTGCAAGCAACCAGGCTACATTTATGATTCGATAAAATCAAAAAAAGAAATACAGCTACGTGATGAAAACCAAGGAAAAAACATAATCAGCAATGCAAACTAAACTTCTTCGGCAACATCATCTGGCATGGTAATGTTCAATTCAAGTACTGAATTGTCGCCCATACGCTCAAGATTAACGCTCACTTGATCACGTGTTACATGAACGTATTTCGCAATAACAGCCAGAATTTCATCCTGAAGTTGTGGCAGATAATCCGGAGTATTTCTTTGTGAACGCTCATGAGAAATAATAATTTGTAGGCGTTCTTTTGCTACTGAAGCAGAAGCGGTTCTCCGACGTAAATAGTTGAAAATGCTCATACAGTCACTTCCTCCTTGTTTTTGCTGAATAAGCGACGCAATAATCCTTTACGTTCATTGCTAATAAAGCGCATTGGTCTTTCTTCACCAAGGAAGCGAGCAATAGCATCTTGATAAGCAAGACCGGCATCACTGTTTGTATCAAGTACAACTGGCACACCCGTATTCGACGCTTTCAATACAGATTTAGACTCTGGAATAACGCCAATTAATGGAATGGCTAATATTTCCTTTACGTCTGCAACAGAGAGCATATCGCCACGCTCAACACGCTCTGGGTCATAGCGAGTTAGCAATAAGTGCTCTTGAATTGGTTTGTTGTTATCAATGGCTCTTTTTGTTTTGCTAGAAAGAATACCAAGAATACGGTCAGAGTCACGAACGGAAGAAACTTCAGGATTGGTAACTACCACTGCATGATCGGCAAAATGCATTGCCATTAATGCACCTGTTTCAATACCTGCAGGGGAGTCGCAAACAATAAAATCAAATTCTTTTGATAGATCATTCAGAACCTTTTCAACGCCTTCGACGGTCAATGCATCTTTATCACGAGTTTGGGACGCAGGAAGAATGAAAAGATTAGGAAGACGCTTATCCTTGATCAACGCTTGATTTAAACTTGCTTCACCATTTATTACGTTGATGAAGTCATAAACCACTCGTCGCTCACAGCCCATAATGATATCCAGATTTCTTAAACCGATATCAAAATCAATAACTACAGTCTTATGCCCTAATAAAGCAAGACCTGATGAAATAGCTGCAGATGAAGTAGTTTTTCCTACTCCGCCTTTACCTGAAGTAATAACAATAATTTTAGCCAACGCTGAACCCTTCCTGTTTTTGTTGATTCAACACAATAATTAACCAACAGTGTACACGTTAATGAATATTCAATTCAAGTATTATCCTTTTTATTCGTTTTTATCACGCGGATAATAGGCAAGCTGATCGTTAATGAGTTAGCTCGTATCGATGTTGGGCAATAATTGCGGGAATTGGTTTATATCTGGTCGAATAAATAGTCGAGTATTTCGTCGATAATGTAACATTCGATTTCTTTAGTATTTTGTGTATTCAAAGGGCTATTCTCTTTAATTTATTTGGTATTTGTGATATACTGTTTGGTTAATTTAACTACTTTAACGAGAAGATAATGTCTCTTAATATTGTGCAGCAATCATTAACCTTTGATGATGTTTTACTTGTCCCTGCACACTCTTTAATTCTACCTAAAGATGTGTCCCTAAAAACCAAATTAACTCGCGAAATAAACCTGAATATGCCCCTGGTATCTGCAGCGATGGATACGGTGACGGAAGCGCGTCTGGCAATTGCTTTAGCACAAGAAGGTGGATTAGGCATTATTCATAAGAATATGACAATCAGTGCACAAGCTGAAGAGGTTCGTAAAGTAAAGAAATTTGAAAGTGGCATAGTTAAAGATCCAGTTACAGTTACTCCTGAAATTACCGTTAAAGAGTTAATGGAGGTCATGAAGAACCATCACTTCTCAGGGGTTCCTGTGGTAGATGGTAAAAATTTAGTTGGAATTGTTACCAGCCGTGATATTCGGTTTGAAACCAATTTATCTTTGCCCGTGTCTCAGGTAATGACGCCTAAAGCGCGTTTGGTTACAGTGAAAGAAGGGGCTAGTCGTGAAGAGGTTCGAAGTTTATTACATAAACATCGTATTGAAAAACTCTTGATCGTGAATGATGCCTTTGAATTACGGGGTTTAATTACCGTTAAAGATATTCAGAAGGCTAAAGAAAACCCTTACGCAGTTAAAGATGATGCTGAGCAGTTACGCGTTGGTGCGGCTGTTGGGGTGGGTGAATCTACTGATGAGCGTGTTGCAGCTTTAGTTGATGCTGGGGTTGATGTTCTGGTTGTTGATACTGCCCATGGACATTCTCAAGGCGTACTCAATCGCGTGAAATGGGTAAAACAGAATTTTCCTGGGGTACAGGTAATTGGTGGGAACATTGCTACAGCAGCTGCCGCTCGAGATTTATATGAAGCCGGAGCGGACGCAGTTAAAGTGGGAATTGGACCTGGTTCGATTTGTACAACGCGTATTGTTACTGGTGTAGGGGTTCCGCAAATCAGTGCAATTGCGAATGTTGCTAAAGAATTGCAAGGTAAAATCCCCGTTATTGCCGATGGCGGTATCCGTTTTTCAGGGGATGTGTGTAAGGCTTTAGCTGCTGGCGCAGACACTGTTATGTTGGGTAGTATGTTTGCAGGAACTGAAGAGTCTCCTGGTGAAATCGAATTATACCAAGGCACTACTTATAAGAGTTATCGTGGTATGGGGTCCATTGGTGCGATGGCATCTTCTCATGGTTCTAGTGATCGCTACTTCCAGGATGCTACTGCCGGTTCAGAGAAACTGGTGCCAGAAGGTATTGAAGGTCGCGTTCCTTATAAAGGTCCAGTGCAAACAATTATTCATCAGATATTAGGTGGTTTACGTTCTTGCATGGGCTACACTGGATGTGAAACGATCGAACAATTGCATACCAAAACTGAGTTTGTACAAGTCACTAATGCAGGAATGCGCGAATCACATGTTCATGATGTGAGCATCACCAAACAAGCTCCGAATTATCAGGTAGATAAATAATAATGAATGATTTAAAACAACATCTTTTACTTATTCTGGATTTTGGTTCTCAATACACCCAACTAATTGCACGTCGAGTGCGTGAATTAGGGGTGTATTGTGAAATTCATCCGTTTAATATCAGCCAAGAAGAGTTCACAAAACTTAATCCTTGTGGGGTGATTTTATCTGGCGGTCCTTCAACTGTAACTCATCACGCTAACCCGCGCGCGCCTGAATGGCTCTTTACCTCGGGATTGCCGCTATTAGGTATCTGTTACGGCATGCAAACAATGGCTGTGCAATTAGGGGGTGAAGTACAGTCCTCTAACATTAGAGAGTTTGGCTATGCTGAATTGAAACTGCATGGACACACCAAATTATTTGCGCAAATTGAAGATCGCACCACAGAGGAGGCTGAGGCTTTATTAGATGTATGGATGAGTCATGGTGATAAAGTAACTCAATTACCTCCTGGATTTAGTGTTATTTGCGAAACCCGTAATGCACCTATTGCGGGAATGGCTGATGAAAGTCGTCGTATGTATGGACTGCAATTTCACCCGGAAGTAACGCATACTCTGCAAGGCACGCGTATTTTGCAGCGCTTTGTGGTAGATATTTGTCAGGCTCCCACCAATTGGACTTCAGAACATATTATTGATGAAGCCATTTATAAAATTAGACAGCAAGTGGGTTCTGAGAAGGTTCTGCTTGGTTTATCCGGTGGGGTGGATTCTTCAGTTGTTGCGGCTTTATTGCATAAGGCAATTGGTGATCAATTAATCTGCGTTTTTGTTGATACAGGTTTATTACGTCTTAATGAAGCTGACGAAGTTATGAAAATGTTCGGTCAGCATATGGGGATTAAAATCATTGCTGTTAATGCTGAAGAGCGGTTCTTAAAGGCGCTTTCTGGTGTTAGTTGTCCTGAAGAAAAAAGAAAAATTATTGGCCACACTTTTATTGACGTATTTGATGAAGAGTCGCACAAAATAGAAGGGGTTTCTTGGTTAGCTCAGGGAACAATTTATCCTGATGTTATTGAGTCTGCCGCAACGAGTACGAATGGGGCTTCAGTAGTTATTAAGTCACACCA
This sequence comes from Legionella lytica, assembly GCF_044626755.1. GTDB lineage: Bacteria > Pseudomonadota > Gammaproteobacteria > Legionellales > Legionellaceae > Legionella > Legionella lytica_A. Next base: position 605,567 of record NZ_JBGORX010000001.1, read on the forward strand.
TAACGTGGGTGGTTTACCGGAAACACTCCATTTAAAATTATTAGAGCCTATTCGCGAATTGTTTAAAGATGAAGTGCGAAAGATTGGTTTGGAGTTAGGTTTACCACATGCAATGGTTTATCGTCATCCATTCCCAGGCCCGGGTTTAGGCGTACGTATTTTAGGTGAAGTTAAAAAAGAATATGCGGATATTCTTCGTAAAGCCGATGCCATTTATATCGAGGAACTTCGAAAAGCAGATCTGTATCATAAGGTGAGCCAGGCATTCGCGGTATTTTTACCGGTTAAGAGTGTTGGAGTAATGGGAGATGGTCGTAAATACGAATATGTGATTTGTTTACGTTCTGTTGAAACCATTGATTTTATGACGGCACATTGGTCGCATTTACCTTGGGAGTTTTTAGGCCAGGTTTCCAATCGAATCATTAATGAGGTTTCTGGGGTATCGCGAGTGACTTATGATATTTCAGGAAAGCCACCAGCAACGATTGAGTGGGAATAATAAGACCTAAACTTGTTTGTTTTTTTGCTGTCATTGCTAAGGCACTGACAGCAGGCTGCAATTATGATGAATGATCGATATTGGATGCAGAAAGCCTATCAACAAGCACTTCTTGCTCAAACAGAGGGAGAAGTTCCTGTGGGGGCATTATTAGTAAGTCAAGAAGGCAAGTTATTAGGTATAAGCCGAAATGCAGTGCAATCCACTCATGATCCATCGGAACATGCTGAAGTACGGGTAATCCGCCAAGCAGCCCAACAACTAAAAAATCATCGTTTAGTTAATAGTACTTTGTATGTTACTTTAGAACCTTGTTCTATGTGTGCAGGCCTCATTGTTCATGCACGAGTTAAACGGCTGGTATTTGCCACGCGTGACTTTAAAGCAGGAGCTGCAGGCTCAGTATATAACTTACTTCAAGGCTATCCTTTAAATCATAAAGTAGAAATTGATGAAGGTATTATGCAGCCCGAATGTGCTCATCTTCTCTCTGATTTCTTTAAAACATGCCGCTAATAAAATGAAACACGGTCACAAACAACCGGGTTTTCATTACATTATTCTCATTGAATAATGCGTCGTTCTATTCAGGGGGCTGGTTTCTGGATTCAAACCCATCACTACATCTCTCATAATAAGTTGATGTAATTAAGGTTCTTGGTATATTGGTTTTCCGCGTTTACTAATGATACATTTTCGTTTCGTATATTTTCTTCTCTGCTTCTTCAAGAATCGCTGCCAATGCAAAATGTTTTAAACGATTATATTGAATATGTCCCATTGTAAAATTAACCGGATGTTCATATTTTAAAGTAGTAAATTTATTCTGTAGCCTTTTTAGAACCCCAGAGATATTCTCCTCTTGCATCCCAGGGCATAATACACAGAACTTGTCACCTTCGAGCCGAGCGATCGCATCAGAATGGCGAAAGTTGCTTAATAAGAACTGAGCAAATGTTTTTAAAACCTTATCTCCCTCATCATAACCAAATTCTTTATTGATGGATTTGAGTTCTGTTATGTCAAAATAAAGCAACATGAGGCTTTTATCATAACGAGTACACAGTTTCAGAATTTGTCTTCCAATAGTAAGAAGACCTTGGCGGTTGGAAATTTCTGTAAGGGAGTCCGTTGTGGCATAGCGATTGGTAATAAATTCTTTAGACACGGCAGTAGCAAGCTCCTTTACAATGTTTAAGTCAATATGTCCTAAGCCATTTAGTTGAGGAACTATGTCATTCATAAGACATAATGTACCAATATTAAATTGCCCATCAATTTGTAAAGGACATCCTAAATAGAATCGAATTTTAGGCTCACCAATCACTAAGGGATTATCTTTAAAACGAATGTCTTGTTGTGCATCATTAACAATCATTACTTCTTCTTGAAGGATGGTATGAGCACCAAAAGAAATTGATCTAGGTGTTTGTTGAACATGTAAGCCGTATTTAGATTTGAACCACTCTCTATCTTTATCAATTAAGGATACTAAGGCAATGGGTACTTTAAACAGTCCTTGTGCAATACGTGTAATGCGATCAAAGCGTTCTTCAGCCATTGTATCTAGAATCTGAAGATTATAGAGCGATTGTAAGCGTAGTAGCTCATTTTTGGGTGTTTCTGCATTTATCATGGTTAACTCCAAAATAATTACTGAGCGATTTTTGAAGTCTTTAAGTAAAAGTATAGTACAAAAGTATAAAAAAAATACATCTTTTGGTTTTTTTTTTCGTATGTTTTATTAGGATTTTGTTTCTACGAGAGTTCTTGAGTAAGATGATTGCGTAATAGTTCTTTTTCTTCGCTGCTTAGCGCTTGATTATTTTGGTTGGTAATGTAAAACATGTCTTCCGCACGCTCTCCAGCCGTTGCGATTTTTGCATTATGTAAATGAATATTTAAAGTCAAAAGAATACGGCTGATGGTGGCAAGAAGTCCTGGTCTATCGCCTGTTACTAAAAATAGGCGTGTAAAGTTGTTATGAGGATCATCATTATAACTGATTTGGGTCTTTACATTGAAATGAGCTAAAACTCTGGAGCGTCTTTTTTGAGCTATAGCCGGTAATTGATCCTGTTGTTTCAGGTGAAAACATAATTCTTGGCGTATGTTTTCAGATTGTAATGGGTCAATAAAAGCCTGGTTTTGCTCATCTAAAATAATATAGGTATCTAAATCGAATTGATTGTCGCAGGTAATAATCATTGCTTCTTGAATTGTGACGTGATTATTACTAAGTACTGCAGTGGTTATGGTAAAACGAGCATCCCTGTGGGGCATGTAGATAAATACCTCCGTACCACCTTGACTATGATGCGGCATGATCATAATTAAAGGGAATTGCGTGCAATTCAAGATGGCCTTCGTATGCCGTGCGATGACTTCGGGTGACTCATGTAAAAAGTATCGATCTTTAAATTGAAACCAAAGTTCTTCGACTGTGCTCGATGCAATGCCTTCCGATACTAAGATATTTAAAGCGGACTGTTTTCTTGCCCTGATTAAAGCAGTCTTATCCATGAGCTCTTGGGCTTTATGCATCATATGTTTCGCTGCTCGATATAATTCTTTGAGCAGCGAGTCCTTCCAAGCATTCCATAGTTGAGGATTAGTACCACAAATGTCTGCCACGGTGAGCAAGTATAAATAATCTAAATAATGAGGCTGAGGCAATAATTGGCAGAAATGTTTTATAGTGTTGGGATCGTAAATATCTTGGCGTTGTGCTGTTTGTGACATTAATAAATGATTACGTACTAGCCAGGTGAGTAAATCACAATCCTCTTTTTTTAAGTGGTGATTTTGCGCAAAACTCTGAGCTTCAATTGCACCTAATTCGGAGTGATCTCCCCCACGTCCTTTGGCTATATCATGGAATAATGCGCTGAGATACAGGATTTCCGGTTTATCCAATGTTGGCATGATTTGTGCACAAAGGGGAAATTGTTGGGTGTACTGTGCTTGGCTAAAGCGTGACATGTTACGCACTACGAACAGGGTGTGCTGATCTACGGTAAAGACATGGAATAAATCATATTGCATCTGGCCAGTAACCTGGGCAAAACATTCAATATAATGGGCTAAAACCCCATATTGGCTCATATAATGTAAGGCTTCATAAGGGCCTTTAGGTGTTTTTAGAATATTTATAAAGAGATCGGTGGTTTTTTTGGAGGTTTTAAAGCGCCGGCTAATCAAATAGAGTGATTCTCTAATTAAACGGATTGTACTGGCTCTGACTCCTTCGATATCAGGCCGATCAGCTATCCATAGGAATAACTTTAATAAAGCTTGAGGGCTTTGGCTAAAGACACGGTTATTCCGCACCTCAATGTATTGATTAGATAATTGAAACTCATTATCTAATGGAATTAATTTTTGTTTCGGGGATTGAGCAATGGTTTCATCAAACCACTGTAAGAGCATTTCATTTAATTCGCGATTGCTTTTTATGACCTTAAAGTAGTCTTTCATGAATTGCTCAATAGCTAGGGAATGCGGTTTATCCTCATAGCCAAAGAAACTTGCTAATTTAACTTGATAATCAAAGGAAAGTCGCTCTTCAGCCTTTTCTGCAAGACAGTGTAAGGCAAAGCGGACTCGGCAGAGAAAATGGTGACAGTGCATTAGCTTTTCATATTCTTTATCAGTGATAAATCCATAGCTAATGCCATCGGCTAATTTTTTAATATTAAAATGACGTTTACCGATACTATATAATATTTGTAGATCACGAAGCCCACCTTGACCATATTTGACGTTAGGCTCTAGGTTATAGGCTGTTTCACCGTATTTAATATCCCGTTTTTTTTGTTCTTGTAGCTTGGCAATAAAATAGTTTTTGCTGGTCCACATATGCAGCGGGTGGGTTTGATACAGCAATTCTTCCATTAAGGCGCCGCGTCCACAGAGCAAAAACATGTCCATGATGCTTGACATAACGCTAACATCCCGGCAGGCCAATTCAGCGCAGGAGGATACATTGGTAATTTGATGACTAATTTCTAACCCAACATCCCAGCAATCTTGGATGAAGGCTTGCGCGCGTTGTAATTTTGCTTTGGAGATTTTATCGGTATGCAGGAGTAATAGATCAACATCCGAATGAAGTAGGAGCTCACGTCGTCCATAACCTCCTAAAGCAAGGAGACAGAAACTATCCCCTTGATCGAGCTGGTTTTTATGAAAAAGGCTAATGAGCAGCTCATCAGTAAAGGTAACAAGGCGATGAATAACAGTGCTCACATTGGCTTTTTGATCAAAATCTTCCCGCAGTTTTTCTTTAAACTGTTTTACCGTATTTTTGAGCAGCTGATTATCGTTCTTCATCGCGTAGAGTCAAAATTTCTACACCATTGTCAGTGACCAATAGGGTATGTTCCCATTGTGCAGAAAGACTATGGTCTTTGGTAACCACGGTCCATTGATCGGGTAACAATCGGGTATGGTGTTTGCCCACATTAATCATAGGTTCTATGGTAAAGGTCATACCTGGTTCCAATTTCATCCCAGTACCTGGTACTCCATAATGTAATACTTGCGGGTCTTCATGGAAGACGCGTCCAATTCCATGTCCGCAATAATCACGAACTACGGAGCAACGGTTTTTCTCAGCATGTTGCTGAATTGCATGACCAATGTCACCTAATTGAACCCCGGGTTTCACCATCTCTATGCCGATAAATAAGCAGTCATGCGCAATTTGCACTACATGCTTGGCTTTAACGGCAGGGGCGCCGATATAAAACATTTTGCTGGTATCACCATGATAACCATCTTTAATAACGGTGATGTCAATATTAATGATATCGCCATCTTTTAATGTCTTTTTTCCTGGTATGCCATGACAAACAACGTGGTTCACCGAAGTGCATATCGATTTTGGAAAGCCATTATAATTTAGAGGTGCTGGAATAGCTTGTTGTACATTAACAATGTAATCATGACAAATAGTATTCAGCTCTTCAGTGCTAACGCCTTCTTTTACATAAGGGCCAATCATTTCAAGAACCTCGCCTGCAAGCTTGCCTGCAACGCGCATTTTTTCTATTTCGTCAGCAGTTTTTATGGTAACGGCCATGTGGTGAACCCCAAAATAGTAGTGTGGAACAGCGTGAATAGTAGCATAATTGATTATTGAGCAACAGTATTTGACTTATTTATGAGTCATTTATCAACACGGAACGTTCGCTGCTAACTTCTTCCCAGCCAGCCCTCAACTTATCAGACTATACTTAATATAAGAAATTGCTGTCCAACCCAAGGAACTAAAATGATGTATCAAGAGCGCATAGTTCTATTTATAGCATGTCTATTTATTTATTCCATCTCCTTCGCCCATGCTCATCGATGTCATCATGGAGGTAGTAAGCATCATGTGGTCTATGTTAATGTTAATCCTAATCTTAATAGTTACCAACAACCCTATTATAATAATGTCTGGTATATTGAGGGGAGCCGTGGGAATGTGTATCGTGCGGGTGGTCACCATGGTGACTGGTATAATGAGGGGGGGATTGCGACTATTAATACCGGTGGAGATGCAGCGTGGTTTGATAATAGTTTAAATAATGAAGAGGTTATAGGAACTCCTGTGAGTGGACATTTTGATCCTTCCTGTATGACAATCCAAACCTGTACCTATGAGGGCCACTGCATTACGCAGCATAAATGTGATTAATATGGATAATAATGAATAAAAAGAAATTCCAATGGGCAGTAGTGGGAGCAGGGCCTGCGGGCATTGCCGCAGTAGGAAAATTATTAGATCAGGGTATTTCATCTAATGATATTTTATGGATTGACCCTCATTTCAACGTGGGTGACTTAGGACTTTTATGGCGTAATGTTTCAAGTAATACGAGCGTAAAATATTTCACTAGCTTCTTAAGTGACGTGCGTTCTTTTAACTATGAAAAGGCACCTGATTTTGCATTAAAGCATTTGCCGAAAGAGGAAACCTGCACTTTGGGTTATGCGGTAGAGCCCTTGCAGTGGATTTGTACGAATTTGATGCAGAAGGTGCATGCAGTAAAGGCAATGATTCATAATATGTTTCTAGCGCAGCGAATGTGGACTTTATCTACAGCTACTGAATCCTATCAAGCTAAAAATGTTATTTTGGCTACAGGCGCCTCGGCTTCTTCATTGAACTATCCCGGTCTTAATGTCATTCCTTTTGATATTGCCATTGATAAAGAAAAATTGGCTGCAGAGCTTAATCTTAGTGATACTTATGGTGTATTCGGCTCATCACATTCTGCCATTATCATCGTGCGTTATTTAGTGGAACTTGGGGTGAAAAAAGTAATTAATTTTTATCGATCACCTTGTCGTTATGCGATTGAGATGGACGATTGGATTCTTTTTGATAATACCGGGCTGAAAGGGCAAACGGCTGCTTGGGCAAGAGAAAATATTGATGGTGTATTGCCCGCCAATTTAGTACGTTACAATACTTCTGAGCCTAATATTGCACGTTATTTGCCTGAATGCGATCGGGTTGTTTATGCAGTTGGTTTTGAAAAGCGTAAAAATATTATGATTGGTGATTATGAGGATACACGCCATAATCCCCATGTAGGTATTATTGGACCTGGTTTATTTGGTTTAGGAATAGCTTACCCGGAAAGCAAAACCGACCCATTTGGTAATGTAGAGTCACAGGTAGGGCTATGGAAGTTCATGGTCTATCTTAATAAAGTGATGCCTGTTTGGTTTAAATATCATACTTAATAAACGCCGCCATCATTGCGAAAGTAGTGAAGCACCCATGTTTTGTGCCACGCGCTCCTGGCAATGACGTGGATTAGGACAGGTCCAATAACTGCTACCATTATTACCAATAACAATTATGTTCTGTGCTTCACATTCTTGGGTTGCGTCGTTATGTCTCCATAATGATGGATATTCAACTCTGTCATTGCAAATGGAGTGAAGCAACTCAGGGTGTCAGGCTTCGATCTTTTAATTTACTCTGCCCCCATCCATATTTAATCATTTAAATGATGATTTTTTTTGAACGAGAGAGAAAAAATTTGTAAACTATGCGCCTATTTTTAGGAGATTATCATTTTAAACACGAGACGACCGAGTTACTGGTCAAGTGAACTGATTACTTTATTAGGCAGTTTATTTTTTACTCTTGCATACAATGCCTCGTTCTGGGCAGAATTATTAAGTGGCAAAGAATTAACATCAGCACATACGTGGCTCATTATTTTTTGTACTGGAATCGCAATTACAGGATTGCAGTGGTTTCTATTATTGCTGGTTATTAACCGTTGGACTTTTAAATGGTTTATGATTAGTTTGTTTTTAGTCACATCCATTATGGTCTATTTCATGAATACCTTTCATGTCTATATTGATCCCAATATGGTGACTAATGCCATCAGTACCGATTACCAGGAAAGCAAAGAATTACTACAATGGCGAATTATTCCTTATCTTTTGTTACTAGGAGTACTACCCAGTTGGATTGTCTGGAATATTCGTATTTATAAACGCAATTTACTTTCATACTGGACTGGCCGTTTTGGCTGCCTATTCTTATCTGTTCTTATGTTTTTTGGCGGTGGATGGGCTGTTTATAATGATTTAAGTCCGATACATCGCGCCAAAAAAGAAATTGTCTATTTAGTTACACCCTTAAATCTATTTTCGTCTTCAGCAAAGGTTTATTGGAGAGAGCAGAAAACGAAGGCCAACCAAACAAGAAAACTGATTGCAAAAGACGCACAGCAAATACCCAGGCCTGAGGGAACCAAGCCGCGAGTGATTGTTCTGGTGATTGGTGAAACGGTGCGTGCCGCAAATTGGGGATTAAGCGATTACAACCGCCAGACAACCCCAGAATTAGGCAGGCACCAGCTTATTAATTTTAGCCAGGTAAGCAGCTGTGGTACCTCAACCGCCGTATCTTTACCTTGTATGTTTTCTCCATATGGTCTTCACCACTATGATGAAAAACGTATTAAGCAAAGCGAATCATTTCTGCACTTGTTAAGTCGTTTAAATATTTCAATATTGTGGCGCGATAATCAATCAGGTTGTAAGGGCGTATGTGATGGATTGCCTATGGAGAAATTAAAAATTGAAGCCCTATGCAAGAATGGTCGTTGCTTTGATGAAATTCTGTTACATCAATTAAAAGAAAAAATTAGTTCAGGTAAGGGCGATCAATTGATTGTCTTACATATGCTGGGTAATCATGGGCCAGCTTACTATGAGCGCTACCCTGAGCAATTCAAGCGTTGGCAGCCAACTTGTGATACGGCAGATTTAGCGAGTTGTTCTCAGGAATCAATAGTTAATACTTATGATAATGCTATTTTGTACACAGATACGGTTTTAGCTCGTGCACTTGATGAATTAAGTACCATCACCACACATGATACAGGATTAATTTATGTTTCTGACCACGGTGAATCACTTGGAGAACATAATTTATTCCTGCACGGATTACCTTATTTCATGGCCCCTGATGAGCAGAAAAAGGTACCTATGATTTTTTGGTCATCGAAAGGATTGTCGGAACAATTGGCGCTTGATAACGAGTGCATGCAGAGCAAGAAAGAACAACAGGTTTCACATGACTACCTTTTTTCAACGATGTTGTCGTTATTTGATGTTAAAACAAAGAGTTATGATAAGAAGTACGATTTGTTGCATACGTGTCGAAAACGATGAGCAATAGAGCCAAGAACACCGATGCCATTGTGAATTTAGCACCACAATGGCGGAGGTTGTCTAAGTCATAAGCTTAGCTTATCCCTTTGTTTGATAATGCCAAAATTTAGGCAAGAAATAACAACAAATACCTACGCCTAAAATACATAATATTCCGCCAGAAATAAGCGCTGTACCAATTCCTAAGCTTGACGCAATAAAACCTGCGCGAGTATCGCCTAATTTAGGGCCGCTCAAATAACTAATCATCTCAATTCCCGCTAAACGGCCACGTAGTTCAGTAGGAATCGTGTTATTCCAAAGAGTTACTCTAAATATACCGCTGATGGCATCAAATGCACCTGCCAGAGCGAGAAATAAGAGTGCAAGCCATAGTGATTTTGATAAACCAAAACCAATAATCGCGGCTCCCCATAGTGCTGCAGCAACTGCAATCGCTTTACCATCGTGAGTAATTTTGGAGGTCCAGCCACTAAAGAATGAAACAATCAATGAGCCTACGGCGGGGGCTGAGTAAAGTAATCCTAAAGTTTGGGGGCCACCAAAGGATTGAGCAATTGCGGGCAACAGTGCATTAGGCATCGCAAAAATCATGGCAAAAAAGTCAACCGTATAGCTACCCACTAATTCTTGTCGGCTAAACGCAAAAGAAATACCTTGTTTCAGAGATAACAAAATAGAGGGATGTTCTTCTGCCACAGGTTTAGGAATGTGATGCATGTTCATTAAGGTAATTAATGAAAGGAAAAAGGTAAGCAAATCGATAAGATAGGTAATGACAATACCATGATGAGCAAGAATCAATCCGGCAATTGCTGGAGCTATAATCATACAAAAGCTGTATTTAAATGCAGATAAAGCACCTACATCCTTATAATCCTGCGGGTCAACAATTTGCTGAGTAATGCTGTCATAAGCTGGACGATGCAATCCTGTGATCGCCGACATTGTTGCTGAGGTAATAAAAATAAGAATTAATGACGGATTTTCCTGGTAGGAGTTTAATGCAAGCAATAAACATCCAACACCAAGTAGTAGTTCACTAATAATTAATAATAAACGTCGATTGTAGCGATCCGCAAACACCCCGCCAATCAGTGCTGTAATTAAAAGAGGCAGTAGCTGCACCAGACTTAAAAGGCCAACCATCCAGGTGGATTGAGTGAGGTGATAGATTTGGTAGGGAAGTGCCACACTACTGATCATGGTCCCAACAAAAGAAATAAATTGTCCTAAATAAAGTAATCGGAAATCACGATTTCTTTTAAGAATGGATAGGTTAAGAAGATGACTCATATTGGGCAATATCCAAAAAGCACAAATGAAAAGAGCGATTTTATGCTTTTTCGTTGATTGAATACAAATAAAATTTTCCTGATGGAGCTTGTTTTTCATTTTGAGTTTTGCCACTTGGTTTGGCCATATAATGGACTTAAAGGTCAAAATAAGGTAAGATGCGCGTTTTTGAGAGAGGATTTCTATGAGAGTTTTTATTTTTGGGGCGCAAGGCACTGGTAAAACGGAGTTATTAAAACAATTAATCAATCAAAAAGCTACGAACCTCAGCTCCCCAGACTATAAGACAACAATAGGTCCGGATTTTCAAATGCTAGATGGCATGCAGATTTGGGATTCTCCTGGAACCAATGGCCCCAATAAGAATTTTAATGTACCTTTTATGGCTGGAGCCAAGGTAGGTATCTATTGCATTAATTTATCTAAAGTGCTCGATGAGCGTGTTCTAGAGCAAATGAAAACAGATGTTTCATTGTTTCAAATTAGAAGTGGCAATGCAAAACTCATTTTAGTTGGTACCTTTAGTGACCAAGCTTTAGAAGAAAATACCGTAGAGTCATTGCGTAATAAATTGGATGAATTTGGTTTTACAGATGTACTCACAGCAACCACCAACAAATCTCATGGCACGCATTCAGTACTTAGGATGCTTCAACACAATAAGAAATTAGATAAAATAGAAGCTTTGCGCAATGGTTTATCGGCTAATGCGGGTTTATATAGCGCTTTAGATAAGTTAATTAATCAAGTAGATCGTTTAGGACTGCAAGGTGAAGAAATTGATTTTCTGAGCGATGAGGTGAAGACATTGCTTATCAAGATAACTAATCCTCAGGCTCTAGATAAAACGAAAGCCTATGATGAGTTCCTTGCAAATTGCGACGCCAAGTTTACCGATAAATATCATAGTCTTAAGGCTGCGATTAAAGCGTTTTCGGCAGCAGTTTTCGTTACTGCGTTAGCAGCAAGTCTGTTTTTTGGTGCTGGTATTTTCTTGGGTGCTTGGGCTGGTACTGCTACATTTTTTGCGGCATTAGTCGAGAGCACATCTGCGGCTACAGCCTTTTCTGCTGGAACTTCTGCAACGGCTATCATTTCGTTAGCATATTATGGGAATAGCTTTTTCCAGAAGCCAGTGAATAATGTAGCGGGTGAATTTATAGAAAGCGTAAAAAATGTGGACATTGATGAGTTGAATCTTAATGGCATTTAAGTAATAGCATTATTCATGTTGCTTGATACTGTTATCGAGCGAATTACCGTGGTCAATCCGCGGTAATTTGAGAGTAAGAATGATTTTAAGAAACTGCTAAATCAAGCTACACTATTAGATAATGGTATGAAAAATTAATGGATATTGGAAAACAGTTCAGCCTAGGGGAAGAGCAAAATCATGGACATGCATGCAAGCCAATTAATTCGTTCCTCAGTCATTAGTATTGTAATCCTGTTGTTACTCCTTTTTATCCCCGCAGGGACTTTGAATTATTGGCAAGGTTGGGTTTATACCTTGGTGTTTCTTACTGCCTCCTCTGCATATACTTTGTATTTAGCAAAACATGATCCCGCATTACTTAAACGTCGTACTGAGGCTGGTGTCTCCTATGAAAAGGAATTGGCACAGAAAATTATTATTTCTTTGCTTTTTGTGATTTGTATTGCGCTAGTTATTTTATCTTCACTTGACGTTCGTTTCGCTTGGTCTCACATGCCATGGTACTTCTCTATGCTGGGCAATCTACTCGTAGTTATCTCCTTTTATATTTTTTACCTCGTTTCCAAAGTAAATACCTATGCTGCGGCTAATATTCGGGTTGAAGAGGGACAGCAAGTTATTTCTAGTGGCTTATACGGGCATGTTCGTCATCCAATGTATTTGGGTGCTCTATTTCTTTTTGTCGGTACTCCAGTTGCTCTCGGCTCCTGGTGGGCTCTTCTTTTAATGCCTATCTTATTCGTAGTTTTAGTTGCTCGTATTTTGAATGAGGAGAGCGTATTGGTACGGGATTTACCTGGATATCCAGAGTATCAAAAGAAAGTTAGATATCGTTTAATACCCTTAATTTGGTAATGACCATTTCTTTAGGCCATGATGTGATAACCACTATCAATGTAAATCGTATCTCCTGTAATGCTCTTTGCATAATCACTGGCAAGAAAAGTTACCATGGCACCAATGTCATTGATATTCGCTAAGGACCCAAGAGGGGATTTATGTGCAGCATCTCGAATTAACTCATCAAATTTGTCTAAACCGGACGCAGCACGTGTTTTAAGCGGCCCTGGAGATATGGCTATGACTCGAATATGTTCTGGACCGAGTTCTGCCGCCATATAGCGTACTGAGGCTTCTAATGCTGCTTTCACTGGACCCATGAGATTATAATTGCTCACCACTTTCTCCGCCCCATAGAATGACATAGCAAATAGGGAGCCGCCATTTTTCATTAAAGGCTTGGCGAGGTTTGCTATACGTATGAAGGAATGACAGGAAATATCCATGGCCAGCAAAAACCCCTCTTTTGATGACGCGAATAGGGGGCCGTGTAAATCCTCTGTGGGGGCGAAGGCAATTGAATGCACAATAATATCAATTTGGCCCCAGGTTTTGCTAATTTCGGCAAATAAATCAGTTAAATCTTGGTCATGAGTTACATTGCAATGCCTATAAATGAATGGCTCAAGTTCTTGGGCAATGGGATCAACAAAGGGTTTGGCTTTTTCATTAAGGTAGGTAATTGCTAATTCTACGCCAGCGGTCTTTAACATGCGGGCACATCCATAAGCAATAGAGCTGTCATTGGCAATACCAATTACCAAGGCTTTTTTTCCTGAAAGTAAGCTCTTATCCATGGCGTTTCCTTCACTCCTGTTTTATTTAATTATACATGACAATTTTTGTTTTTAAATTTGCTCTATAATTTAAAGATAACGTTCCTTAAGGAAGGGAATCTTCATGTTAAACAATCCACTCGACAATCGCTCACTCTATAATTGGTATGACTGGGGAATGAATGTTCTCCAACCTTACTCAGATTATTGTTTAATTCTGTCAAAACGATATAAGCGTATTACGGATAGCATGAGTTTACCTATTAACATCCCTTACATGTCCGACATGCAAAAAGAAATGATAAAAGGAAGTTTGGAGTCAGTAATTAAATATTATCGCGGGCTCACAGGCTATTGCTATGTAGCACATATGGTTACTAATTTTTATGAAAAGCCTAAGTTTGGGATTATTGATGTAAAAATTGGTGATGATTATTACGATATTGTTAAAATGGTCGTGGATCGTAAAAGCTTTTGTGATTTAGTCCATTTCAAGAAGAAAGGCGTTAAAGAGGATGCTTTTCCTAAAATGCTGCTGGTTGCGCCCATGTCGGGTCATCATGCAACTTTATTACGTGATACAGTAAAAAGCTTGCTACCTTATTATGATGTGTACATTACTGATTGGAAAAATGCTCGGGATGTTCCTTTAAGCGAAGGTTCATTCGATTTAGATAACTTCATCGAATATGTTATTTCTTATTTTAAGTTGTTAGCCCCTAATCTAAATGTCATGGCTATTTGCCAACCAACCGTTCCTGTATTAGCTGCTTTAGCATTAATGTCTACGGAAAACGACCCTAAACTTCCTACAAGTGCGGTACTCTTAGGTGGTCCAATTGATACCTCCAAATCACCTACGGTAGTTAATGATCTTGCTGTTTCACGAAGGGATGACTGGTTTCAGCAAAATGTTATTTCTATGGTTCCCTCTCGTTTTCCAGGTGCCATGCGGCTTGTCTATCCTGGATTTATGCAGCTCTCAGGATTCCTAAGCATGAACATGCAACGGCATATCGAAGCTTTGCAGAAGGCCATTGATGACTATGCGGAAAATAAACACGAAGAAGCATTAAAAACGGTGCAATTTTATCTTGAATATTTCTCTACCATGGATTTAACCGCTGAATTTTATATGCAAACAATTAATACTGTTTTTCAGGAGCAATTGTTAGCTAGGGGGCATTATAAATCACGAGGGAAAGACATACGCTTACATGATATAAAGAAAACCTCCCTTTTAATTATTGAAGGGGAGCGTGACGATATTACTGGACTTGGACAAACTAAATCCGTATTGACCCTATGTAAAAATCTACCGGCTAAAATGAAAAAATACGTTTTAGTGGAAGGGGTCGGTCATTATGGATTATTTAATGGCAGTAAGTTCCGCAACAAAATTGTCCCTGAAATCAATAGCTTCATTAAAATACATGGTAATTTTAATGCAGGAAGTGGCGTTCACCATGTGTTTAAAAAAACAAAACGTTAGTTGTTGATTGTTTTAAAAAGATGCTTATACAGTGAGGGAACATAATGAGCATTATTCATTACAAAAATATACGGGAAATTACGGGGGACATTCTTAAGATTTCAGTCCCTTCAGCATCGGGCACTCATTTAATTGATGTGCCTCGATTAGATGATTTAGCATTAATCCATCCCTCTTCCGGGCCTGCTTTATTGGCTCAAATTACTCATTTGCAAGAAGACATTGTTACTCTCCAGGTCTATGGCAGCACCAAAGGATTGTCCACAGACTCCTCGGTGACTTTTTTAGGACAGCCTATGATGGTGAGCTATTCTGCTAATATTCTTGGGCGAGTTTTTAATGGCACGGGCAAACCAATTGATGGGGGGCCTAATTTAGATCAGGATGATAAAACACCTATTAGCACGGCAACGGTTAATCCAGCACGTCGCACCTTAGCCTCCAAAATGATACGTACTAATATTCCAATGATTGACGTATTTAATTGTTTAGTGGAAAGCCAAAAAATACCGGTATTTTCCATTGCAGGTGAGCCATATAACGAATTACTTGCCAAAATTGCAACTCAAGCTGATGCCGATATTATTGTTTTTGGTGGTATGGGCTTACTCTTTGATGATTACTATGCTTTTCGTAAAACATTTGAAGATCATGGTTCTATTGCACGTACAGTAATGTTTGTTAATCAGGCTTCAGATCCTATTTTGGAACGTTTATTAATCCCTGATATGGCTTTAGCTGTTGCGGAAAAAATGGCGGTCGAAGAGGGAAAGCGTGTTTTAGTACTGTTAACGGACATGACGGCTTTTGCTGATGCGTTGAAAGAAGTTGGTATTGCAATGGAACGAGTACCTTCAAATCGCGGCTACATGGGCGATTTATATTCGCAATTAGCGCGTCGATATGAAAAGGCTTGTGATTTCCAAGGGGCAGGCTCAGTTACCATTTTATCGGTAACTACCATGCCAGGAAATGATGTGACCCATCCTGTACCAGATAACACGGGATACATCACTGAAGGGCAGTTTTATTTGCACTCAGGTGCTATTGATCCTTTCGGTTCTTTATCCCGATTAAAACAACATGTGATAGGCAAACAAACTCGCGATGATCATGGGCAAATCATGAATGCGATGATTCGCTTTTTCTCTGCTGCCTGTGAGGCAGAGCAAAAACAAGCCATGGCTTTTGAAATCTCTGAATTTGATGAACGCTTATTAAAATTTGGCCGTTTATTTCGTGAACGATTCATGGACATTAAAGTGTCTATTCCTTTGGAAAAAGCCTTAGATTTATGCTGGCAAACTTTAGCTGAATGTTTCCATGAGAATGAATTACTGATTAAGCAGGAATTGGTTGATAAATATTTTAATATCCAGGTAGCCCAGGAGAATAAGCATGACGCAACCCAAGCTTAATAAAACCTCACTTAGTCTGGAGCAAAAAAACTTAAAGAATTATAAGAAATATTTGCCATCCTTGGAGTTAAAAAGGAAAAAGCTATTATCTGAACGAGGCATTGTTGCTGAACAAAAGGTGTTGTTAAAAGAAAAAGAAAACGAACTGAAAACGACCATAGAAAACCAGTTACCTATGGTTAATGAGCAGATCAATGCTTTGGCTCAATACGTTCAGGTGAAGGAAATTGATATTCAAGAGGAAAACATCGTTGGAGTCAAATTGCCGGTATTGAAATCAATTCAATTGACTATTCTCGACTATCCCTATCTAAATACACCTCATTGGTTTGAGGCTCTAATCCATCGGATGGCTGAGCTTCTTGAAATTCGCCTAGGATTGAAAATAGCTTTATCACGATTACAGTTATTAGATAAGGCAATTCAAACCGTCACCCAACGGAAAAATTTATTTGAAAAAGTATTAATTCCGAATGCCTTAACTCATATTCGCTTAATACAGATTTTTTTATCTGATAATGAACGTGCAGCAGTCGTCCGATCAAAAATTGCTAAAAAGAAAAGGCAACGATTATGAGCATCGCGGCCTTTAAAAAAGTAACCCTCTTAGGACTTAGCGGCTGCAAGTCAGAGATTTTACGTGCGCTGCAAAAATTAGGCTGCCTCCAGCTGATTACGATTAATGCGGCAAACAAATCGGCATTAACTAGCTCATCTACGACCTTACATGATCAGATAAAAGCCAGCTTACGCTATATTCAGGATTCACCCGAACAAGGTACGCCACGTTTATTTTGGAAAAATAGCAATCCGGATCATGTGGTGAAACAGATTTTAGAGAATCAACAGGCACTGAGAGATTGCATCGATCAACGTGATTTCTTAAGGGAGCGAATTCGAGGGCTCTCTGAGTGGGGGCATTTTAGATTTCCTGTTGAAGCTGATTTGCATGGAATAAAGCTTTGGTTTTATAAAATACCACTGAAATACTTAGCCATCCTTCCTAAGGATAGACCCTTACAGGAATTGTACCGAAATAATCTGTTTATTTATGTGGTCATCCTTGCTGAAGAGGAACCTCAAGAAGAGAGCTTTTCCTCCTATCGGATACATACGGGTGCTATTGCTTTAAATGATCTTTTCGAGGAATTAGATGAGCTTAATGAGCAGATAGAAGATCTTATTGAAGAACGGCGTAGTTTGACTCGTTTTCGTTATTTATTAGCTAAAAAAGTCGCTCAGTTTGCTGATCGTTCGGAATTGCAAAAGGCATCTGAAAAAACAATGGAGCATCAAGAGTTTTTCGTGCTTCAAGGCTGGATTCCTGAAGCGCAAGCGTCTGCTGTGTGTGCTTTTTGTAATGAGCATCAAATAGGACTTACCATTGATGAGCCTGAAGCAGGTGAATTACCTCCCACTTTATTAGAATCAAGCCCTTGGTTAAAGGGAGGGCAGGAGTTGGTGCGTTTCTACCAAACACCTGGATATCATGCATTAGATCCCTCAATAAGTGTTTTTTTCTCCTTCGCCATTTTTTTTGCCATTATTTTAGCGGATGCTGGTTACGGGCTTATTCTGGCCTTATTTACTTTTTTAGGGTGGAAACATCTAGGAAAATATAATGTAGGGCAATGGCTTAGACCTTTACTGGTAGTGATTTGCATCTTTTCAATTATTTATGGGGTTATGCTGGGCAGTTATTGGGGCGTTGAACCTAAAAAGGGAACTTTTCTCGCTAGCTTGCACCTGCTCGATATTCATAATTTTAAAAACATGATGATTTTTACCATCCTCATAGGCTGTCTTCATATTTGTATTGGTTGTGGTATGCGGATTTGGTTTGCCCATCATCTGAATGAAAAACTGCAAGCACTAGGATTTATTTTATTAATTAGTGCCGTATTACTATTTTCCGCAGGCTCAATACAACACACAGAGCTTTTAACTCATTTGGGTATCTTCCTTGTAATTCCCAGTATTTTGATGATTATGATTTTTGCTTCAAATGAGCCGGTGACTAATTTTACAAGTTTTGCAAAACGAGTGATGTATGGCGCCGCCTCCATTGTAGAGTTGCCCTCATTATTTGGTGATGTTCTCAGCTATTTGCGTTTGTTTGCATTAGGTTTGGCGGGCGCATCAATGGCGATTACCTTCAATACCATTGCACAGACTATAGCTCCTACAAGTTGGGTTTTGGCCTTTATTGTTTTAATTGCAGGGCAGGCTTTGAATTTTGGTTTATGTTTAATGAGTGCAGTAATACACGGGCTTCGATTGAATTACATTGAGTTTTTCAAGTGGTCAGTCAAAGAGGATGGATATAACTATCAACCATTTAAGAAGCAGGAGATTTCTCATGAATGAGTTAATGGTAATGTTTGGGTGGATGGGAATATTTGCCCCTATGGCATTAGGAACGGTAGGTAGTATTTATGGCTGTGCCATTGCCGGGCAAGCAGCTATTGGTGTCATGCTAGATACTGAGAGCGGCTATGGTAAATACATAGGGGTTTCCGTGCTTCCTTCAACCCAAGCAATTTTTGGGATTGTGATTATGTTTACTTTAAATCGAACAGTTACCCCGCAAGTTGCAGGTGGCTTATTTGGAATAGGGATGTTAACCGGTATTGCATTGATGCTTTGTGCGATTCAACAAGGCTATTGTTGTGCCAGTGCTATTAATGCAACTAAAAATAAACCAGAGATTTTTGGATTATCCATTGCACCGGCAGCAATTGTTGAAGGCTTTGCGGTATTTATATTTGTGTTTGCGCTTGTTCTGAGTGCTGGACTTAAATAGGAGCTGGCAATGGAAATGAAGCAAAATAATACGACAACTATGATTTCTCAAGGAATTGAAACACTCATTGAGCGATTAAAAGAAGAGGGAGTGAATGCCGGTAGAGAGGAGGCTGAGAAAATAGTACAAGCAGCTCAGGAAAAAGCGAATACGCTTTTGAACAATGCACAAGCTAAAGCGAAAAGCATGCTTGATGAAGCTTCTCAATGCATTCAACAGGAGCAAAAAGCAGCCGAAGATGCTTTATACCTTGCCGCAAAAAATATGCGCCTTGAGCTAAGACAGAATCTGATTGACCGATTTACGCAAGAGGTAAGAAATTTGGTTCATAAAGAGCTGGATAATGAGGAAATGATTCGGCAATTAATTATTTTAATTGCACGTGATACTGCAGAGCAAGTACGTGCTTTTAATGCGAAAAAAATTGAAATTCAGTTACCAGAGAAGGTTTTGGATTTTAATGATATTCGACAGCATCCTGACTTGATGAATAATGATCCGTTGAAAGCTTTGGTGCAGTCATTGATGCAACAAATGCTTAAGGAGGGTATGCACGTCATTGTAAATCCAGGTGCGAAGAACCTTATTGGAGTTAAAGTGCATTTGCTTAATGAAGAAATTGTTTTGGATTTGAGCGAAGAAGCGGTGAGCAGTCTATTAGTGAAACATATGCAACCCAGATTTCGAGCTTTATTAGAAGGATTATTAAAATGAGCGCAGAGTTTTATACGGTTGCATCCAGCTTACCAAGGCTTGGGGGGTCTTTTAAAATCGTTACACTCCCCATTTCCAGATTTCAGTTGGAAAAGCGTCTTAAGTTGTTGCCTGCAGAACAGGCTTTGCAAGTTTTTGCAATTGAGTTATTAGTTTGGAAAAGTTGGTTTATGCCCCAGCAAACAGTTGCTGCAACGAAAATGCTTTACCAAAATATCAAAAAAAATCAGTCTCCTTTTATTGTGAATCTTATTGACTGGTACTTGGATTTACGCAGTATTTTTGCGGCTATAAGAATGAGGAATGAAAAAAAGAATCAGCCTGAAAACCCACACGATTATTGGATTAGTCACTGGGAGCATCGCTTAGTGCAAAAATGGAGTGATGCTGATTTTGGGTTAAAGTCGGTGTACCCCTGGCTCCCCAAAGTGGTAAGCGATATTGAGAAAAATAACACGGCTGCAGTTGAGGAATTCTTATTGGCACATATTTGGCAACATCTCTCCATTATTGAGGAGGGGCATTATTTTGATTTTGAAGCAATTACCATTTATTTATTACGATGGAATGTAGTGAATTATTGGTCAAGCTTTAACAAATCTAATACCTTAGACTGTATTGAAACGTTATGTAACACGCTAATTGATTGGAAACATTTATCACTGAAGTAAAGACAAAGGACGTGAGCAATGAACGACAAGCAAGTGCACGAGGCTACCAGTTATGCCGAGGTGATAGCAATTCAAGAAGGCATTGTCCATATTCGGCAAAGTGGGGCTCTACCCATAGTAAAAAACGAAATCATTTTTATTTGCCCGCCACCTCGAGGCGCTGCAAATCAAGAGCAAATCATGGCAGAGGTACTGCATATTCGCGGTGATGTGGCTGTAGCTCAGGTATTTGAAGGAACCAATGGTATTGCAATTGGTGATAAAGTTGAGCAAACCGGGGAGCAACTTTCTGTTGATTTGGGACCGGGCTTATTGGGTATGATTTATGATGGGTTACAAAATCCTTTACTCAATTTTGCTAATAAATATGGATACTTTTTGCCTCGTGGGGTGAGAGAACAGCCTATTGATTTGAATAAAAAATGGGTTTTTATCGCTTGTGTGCAGGCCGGTGATGTCGTTCATGCTGGCACTGTATTAGGAACCGTACAAGAAGGACGTTTAACTCATAAGATAATGGTTCCATTTGCTCTAGGACAGGAGCTCAAAGTGGACTGGATCCAACAAGGTACTTTTACCCCAGAAACTCCTATTGCACGTTTACTTGATCAGCAAGGTAATGCACGAGAAGTAAGCATGATACAGAAATGGCCTGTTCGTTTTTCTCTCGCACAAAAATTGATGGCAAATAATCTTGCCCAGCGTCATTATCCTACACAACCGCTGATTACGACATTAAGGTTGGTCGATACTTTTTTCCCCATAGCTCGTGGTGGAACTGCATGTATTCCAGGACCCTTTGGGGCGGGTAAAACAGTATTACAAAACTTAATGGCCCGCTATTCTGATGTGGATGTGGTTATTATTGTTGCCTGTGGTGAGCGTGCCGGTGAGGTTGTAGAAACCATAACTGAATTTCCAAAATTAATCGACCCCCATGCGGGTGGAACCCTAATGGATAGAACAATTATTATATGCAACACCTCTTCAATGCCAGTCGCTGCTCGTGAAGCATCCATTTATACAGGTATTACATTGGGTGAATATTATCGACAAATGGGGTTTAATGTCTTGCTCATTGCTGATTCAACTTCTCGCTGGGCTCAAGCCATGCGCGAGACTTCAGGACGTATGGAGGAAATTCCTGGTGAAGAAGGTTTCCCTGCTTATTTAGACAGTAGCATCCGCGGATTATATGAAAGGGCGGGTATTATTGAGTCGTTGGATAACTCCTTAGGTAGTCTGACTATTGTAGGAACGGTATCTCCTGCTGGAGGAAACTTCGAGGAGCCGGTAACTCAATCAACCCTAAGTTCCGTCAAAACCTTTCTTGGTTTAAGTTATGATCGCGCTTATAAACGATTTTACCCTGCCGTGGATCCTTTAATTTCCTGGTCGCGTTATTTCGAACAATTAAATCCTTGGTTTGTTAAGAATTTAGAACCTGGTTGGGCGAGTAAAGTGAATCAGGCAACGAAATTATTACATCAAGGGCAAGATATTTTTAATATGATGCAGGTAACTGGTGAAGAAGGGATTACGATGGAGGACTTCGTTATCTATCAAAAAGCACTGATGTTGGACATGGTTTATTTACAGCAAGATGCTTACGATCCCGTTGATGTATCGGTTCCCATTGCCCGCCAACAACAGCTGTTTAATTTACTTCTGGACATTATTAATAAAGAATATGAATTTGAAGAGAAGATTGTGGCACGTAATTTTTTTACTAAGCTAACGAGTTTATTAAAAAATTTAAATTATTCTTCACTTGAATCAGATAAATATAATAGTTACTACCAGCAAATTATTGAGTTAGCTAAATTATAAGTCGTCAAACTGGTGGTGGCTCCAATTGAGTTTGAAGCATCGAAGGATTCGAGCCTGCGGGAATTTGGTTGATGTGCTTCGTATGTGCGCGTCTGACTAAAAAACAAGAGTGTAGAAACAAAAAAAGACACCTAAGTGTCTTTATGATGCAGTAGCTTTATTCTTATTTTATTATTATAAGAGCCACTTCGAAAATGGCGCGCCCGGAAGGATTCGAACCTCCGACCCTTTGGTTCGTAGCCAAATACTCTATCCAACTGAGCTACGGGCGCGTTGACTGGCGGAGAGAGAGGGATTCGAACCCTCGATGGGATTTCTCCCATACTCCCTTAGCAGGGGAGCGCCTTCGACCACTCGGCCATCTCTCCAATCAATGCCGCGGAGTATACGCAGCTATTTTTGTAACGTCAACATTTCTTTTGAAAATATATTAAATTCATTAAAAAAATAAGGTTGATGTGCAATATTTGTTTAATTGTGTTCCAAAAAAAGCAATATATATCATTCAACTTAACTCTATGTAATCATGTTGAAAAACAGTGTTAATCGTTTCCAAAATTAGATGTTTACTGCTACTCTTACACTATAAAAATCAGACCCATTATTAAGGAGGATCAATGAATCAGAAGTCGAATTTAAGTGGTCGCGATGTCTATGTAGTTGATGGTAACCGAACCCCATATCTTAAAGCGAAAGGACTGGGTCCGTTTTCAGGCTCTGATTTAGCAGTTGCTGCCGGTAGGACGTTATTAAATCGACAACCATTTTCTCCAACTGAATTGGATCAAGTAATTATTGGTAGTGCTATGCCAGGTCCTGATGAAGCGAATATTGCTCGTGTAGTGGCTTTAAGATTAGGCTGTGGTGATCAAGTTCCCGCGTTTACAGTAATGAGAAACTGCGCTTCCGGCATGCAAGCACTGGATAATGCGGCAATAGACATTGCCAGTGGTCGCAGCGATTTAATTCTGGCAGGGGGCACCGAGGCAATGAGCCATGCTCCTTTATTGTTTAACCATAAAATGGTTTCCTGGCTAGCTAATTGGTATGGTGCTAAAAGTATTGGACAGAAACTTGGTTTAGTCGCTCAGCTCAGACCTTCTTATTTAGCGCCCGTAATTGCTTTATTACGCGGATTGACGGATCCAATTGTCGGTATGAACATGGGGCAAACTGCTGAAAAAGTTGCTTATCGCTTCAATATAACTCGTGAGCAAATGGATGAGTTTGCTTTACGAAGCCATTTGAAATTGGCAGAGGCTTATAATGAAAAACTCATGACTGAAGTAACTCCTATTATTGATAGTAAAGGTCGTGTGTATGTTCAAGATGATGGAATGCGTCCTGATTCTACTTTAGAAAAATTAGCGAAATTAAAACCTTTCTTTGATAAGAAATACGGCATGGTTACAGCTGGTAATAGCTCGCAGGTGACTGATGGTGCGTGTTTATTATTGTTAGCTAGTGCTGATGCGGTTAAAAAATATCGTTTAAATGTAATTGGTCGCATTGTGGATTCCCAATGGGCAGCACTTGATCCTGCCAAAATGGGATTAGGACCTGTACATGCTGCAACGCCAATTATGCAACGCCATAACCTAAAAGCAGATGATATTGATTGTTGGGAAATTAATGAAGCCTTCGCGGCTCAGGTTTTAGGTTGCTTGGCAGCTTGGAATGATGATGAATATTGTAAGACGCAACTAGGTTTAGAGAAAGCTTTTGGTGCTCCATCCATGGATAAATTAAATCGTGAAGGGGGCGCAATAGCCGCTGGGCATCCTGTAGGTTCTAGTGGTGCACGTATTGTGCTTCATGTGTTGAAATCATTAGAGCAAAGAAATGAGTCGCGTGGAATGGCCTCTATTTGTATCGGAGGAGGACAAGGCGGGGCTATGTATCTGGAACGTGTGACTGAGGTGAAAGGACATGAATAATTATAAAAACTGGGACTTAAAACGAGACAGCGAAAACATTTTGTGGCTTGGTCTAAATAGACACGACACGAGTGTGAACAGCATGAATGAAGAAGTCTTAGATGAGCTAAATAGTCAGCTGCAAGAAATTGCTCAAGATAAAAATGCCATTGGTTTAATTATTTATTCAGCAAAAGAAAAAGGCTTTATCGCTGGAGCGGACGTTTCTTTATTTTCTAAATTCGAGACTCCTGCCCAAGCAGTCGATTTCTTACGCAAAGGTCATGCAGTCTTCTCTCGATTACAAGCACTAACCATTCCAACAGTTGCCATGATTGACGGTTTTTGTATGGGGGGTGGATATGAATTAGCTCTGGCATGTACTTATCGTATTGCTACAGATGAAAAAGACACACGTATTGGCTTGCCTGAAGTAATGTTAGGTATTCATCCTGGCTGGGGTGGTACTGTACGTCTACCACAACTTATTGGTGGTTTTAATGCCTTAACACAAACTATTTTAACTGGAAGTACTGTTGCTGCTTCAAGAGCTAAAGCACTAGGTATGGTTGATGATGTAGTTCCTGTTCGCCAATTAAAGCGTGCAGCAGTTTATTTTATTAAAAATAAGCCGCCACGCCATAAGCCTTCATTCCTACAAGGATTAACTAATGCGGCTTGGCTTCGTAAACCACTTGCTGCGTTAATGCGTAAAAATGTCGCCAAGCGAGTACGTAAGGAACATTATCCTGCCCCTTATGCCATTATTGATTTATGGGAAAAAGAAGGGGGCATGGGAGATAGAGCGTACCAGAAGGAAATTGAATCGGTTGAACATTTGGTCACTCAAGGCACTACGTCCAAAAATTTAATCCGTGCTTTTGGTTTAAGAGAGCGAATGAAAGCCTTTGCCAAAGACAGTAACTTTAAAGCCCAACACGTACATGTGATTGGTGCTGGGGTGATGGGGGGCGATATTGCTGCCTGGTGTGCTTTGCGTGGACTTCGTGTAACACTGCAAGATCAATCGTATGAGCGTATTGCACCAGCTATTGGCCGAGCTTATTCTTTATATAAGAAAAAATTACGTAAACCACGTTTAATTCAAGCGGCTATGGATAATTTAATTCCTGATCCTGATGGTCGTGGTATTGCTCAAGCGGATGTAATTATTGAGGCTGTTTTTGAGAATTTAAATGTAAAACAAGAAATTTTCAAAAAAGTAGAACTACTTGCAAAGAAAGATGCAATTATTGCTACGAACACTTCAAGCATTCCTTTGGATGAAATAAACATTGTGATGGGCGATCCGACACGTTTAGTTGGCATTCATTTCTTTAATCCGGTTGCTAAGATGGATTTAGTTGAGATTGTTAGTGGTGCATCCACTGCTGAGCAAGTTGCGCAAGCTTCTTGTGCTTTCGTCAATCAAATTGCTAAATTACCTTTACCTGTTAAATCCAGCCCTGGTTTCTTAATCAACAGAGTGTTAATGCCTTATTTAATGGAATGTGTACAGCTCTTAGAAGAAGGATACAGTGGAGAGACCATTGATGAGGCTGCCTTAGAGTTTGGAATGTTCATGGGACCTGTTGAGTTGGCTGACACTGTTGGTATGGACGTTTGCTTGGCTGTAGCGGAAAATCTAACTGCCCATTATGGTGGTACCGTTCCACAGAAATTACGTGACATGGTCAAGGCGGGTAAACTCGGTCGTAAGACTGGCGAAGGTTTTTATCAATATAAAAATGGTAAGCCTGTGAAAAGTCGTCCAGCAGAGGTTGCTAAAGATCAACATATAGCCGATCGATTGATTCTAAGAATGGTTAATGAGTCTGCGGCTTGCTTACGTGAAGGGGTAGTAGCTGATTCTGATTTGCTTGATGCTGGTATGATTTTCGCAACCGGATTTGCACCATTCCGGGGTGGCCCAATGAATTATGCTAAAGACTTTGGTACCAATAATCTGGAAAGTCTATTTAAAACCCTTGAAGTAAAGTATGGCGAGCGTTTTAAAGTAGACGAAAGCCTGTAGTATCATCAGCGTAGCCCGTATTAGCAACGCGTAATACGGGGATTCGTCACACAAAATTCCCTATTACTATTTTGTCTAATAGGGGCTACGTTTTGATTAAACGGTGCGGTCTGGTTGCAAGAGGCGACCACCCACTACACCTGTTTATTTGTACAATGTTTTAAAGCAAAATAACTAATAAGAAGCACAATCAAACTTCCCACAATATCCGTGCAGTAATGCCAGCCCAATAAAACACAAGAAGCAATGAGCAGGACATTAGTGAGTCCCAACATAATACAGGCTATAGGCCATTCTCTAAGTAAATTAATACATAAAAGTGCCCAAATGGCATGAAATGATGGAAATGCTATTAGTCCGCCTTCATTCGTGCTGGGTATAATATGGTGATGAAGTTCGGAAAATTTCAAACCGGTCGCAATTTGACTCGGATCAAATAAGACATGGTTGAATATACTGGCAGGGGCGGTCGTAGGGAAAAAATAATAAAATCCAAAACCAAGAAGTACTGTACACAGCAATAGAAAATAATATTCACGTAACAAATGAAAGCGGCAGGAAAATAATACGAGTAAAGGAATAATACTCATTTGATAAGCCAAGCTGTCATAAATAGCGCTAAGTATGGCTTTTACCTGTGGGTGCTCATTAGTCCAGCTCACAATAGCCCCAGTATCAATCCCCATTAATGTTTCTAACTTCACAATATATTGATCAATTATAGGAAATGGAGTTAATTGAACCGCATTGGTTGCCAACGCAATAATAAGCATTATCCAAAAAAAATAGATTAATTCGTTACCTATCTGGCAAGCTTTGCTTTCCTTTGCAAAGCTCAGATGAAGTCCAACATTAAGAAGAACTAAAAAGATACCGAAGGCTACCACGTTATCCGGAAAATAATTATTTCCCGGAAACTGATAAATAAAATAGTTGATAAAAAAAGCTATAACGGAAAAAAAAAGAATAAATCCAGCAAGAAAATTAATACATCGAGAAGATACTTGACGCATTTCTAAGGATTATTCAGTCGTTTCTAACAGCTGCTTTTGTTTAATTGCATGGAAAATTTCTTCACGGTGTACATTAACCGAACGAGGTGCTTCAACGCCAAATTTAATATTCCCATGCTCTTGGGTTTTAAATGCCAAGATCTTAACAATTGTATCATCAATACTAATCATTAAGGGTTCTTCAAAGTGAAGAGAAACAATATCCATTAAAAACCTCATCATTATGTCCAAGCTCGTTGTTAATCAACGAAATCAAATAGAAAGTTAACCTAATTTGTAGATGCTTGTCACTATATATTTAGTTGAAAATGATAAAAAAAATTAGGTTGTGTTCTTCCTTGCAAAGGAATGTATAAAATTATGCATGATCATTGTCATGAACGATTAAAAGCGTTACAATTAGCAGCTTTTTTTAAAACCTTGCCTTACTGCGAATGTCCGCAGAAGGCTATTAATCCATAAGGAGAAACCATGAGACATTATGAAATTATGTTTCTTGTGCACCCGGATCAAAGCGAACAAGTACCAGCAATGGTTGAGCGCTACGAAGGGATCATTAGCAAGCATGAAGGTAAAATTCATCGTAAAGAAGACCTAGGTCGTCGCCAATTAGCATATCCAATTAACGATGTGCACAAAGCTCATTACATTCTAATGAACATCGAATGCTCACTTGAAGCACTAGAAGAAATTAAAAATGCATTCAAATACAACGATGCAATTTTAAGAAACTTAATCACTCTTCAAAAACAAGCGATTACTACAGAATCTGTTTTAATGAAGAAAGAAAAAGAAGTTAGAACTGCTTAGAGGAGTCATTAGATATGTCAGCTTATTTTCGTAGAAAAAAAATGTGTCGTTTCAGTGCTGAAGGCGGCAACGAGATTGATTATAAAGATATCAATTTATTAAAGAACTACATTTCTGAAACTGGAAAAATTGTACCAAGCCGTATTACTGGTACTCAAACCCGTTTTCAAAGACAATTAGCTAAAGCAATTAAGCACGCCAGATTTATTGGTTTATTACCTTACTGCGATAGCCACGGATAGTGAATGATGCGCATGGGTGACTTTATAATTAAGCAGTGCAAAGCTTTACTTGACAATAAGCAGCAAGCAATTATGTATGCTGCATTACTTTCAATTATCCCTTTTGCCACTTGGTTGTCAGTTGCCCTTGTAAGCTTGGTAACATTAAGAAAAGGGGCCAGATCTGGCTTTGATGTTTTGTTACCAGCGCTGGTAATTCATTCTGTTCCATTAATGATGTTAATACCAATATCCGGCGCATTAATTAATACACTAATTGCTTATTTACCTTGTTATTTTGCTGCAATTACATTGCGTAGCACGCAAAAATGGCAAGCAGCTTTGGGTGTGTTTTTTATTCAAGCAGTTCTTGGATGTTTGCTTATTCAATTACTAGCACCTGATTTTATTGTAATACAGTTTAACCAGCTTAAAGCGTTACTGATGCAATACCAGGAGCTAGTTGAAACTGGTATGGATGGCATAAACTCGTTTAGTTTGGCGCAACTATTTTTTGGTCTCCAGATACTAAGTGCTATTGTTTCCTCAATAGTTTCCTTAATGTTTGCTCGATCAATTCAATCCAAATTATTTTTACCCGGTGGGTTTAAAAATGAGTTTTTAATGTTTCGTAGCGGTAGGCTTTCATTGTTAATACTCTTATGTGTCTCTTTGGGTACTTATTATGAAATTCCTTTAGCAATTAATGTGTTACCAGTAGTGCTGAGTTATTTCTTAGCCTCTGGATTTGGTTTGGCTTATTTTATTTTGGCTCGCAAAAGTCAAGTTAAGGTCTTTCTATTATTAATGTTAATAGTATTGTTAAAACCTACTTTTGCACTATTTGCCTACATCGTTTTTGGTTCATTAGATAGTATATTTAATTTTAGATCGTATCTCCCTGAACGGGTAAACGAGTCAATTTGAGGGTTATTAAGATGGAAGTTATCTTATTAGAAAAAGTGAGAAATTTAGGTAACCTAGGTGATAAAGTTCACGTAAAATCTGGTTATGGTCGTAACTACTTAATTCCACAAAACAAAGCTGTATTTGCTACGCCTACAAACATTGAGATGTTTGAACAGCGTCGTTCTGAGCTTGAGAAGAAAGCACAGCAATCTTTATCTGCTGCTGAACAACGCGCTGCTAAGTTAAATGATGTTACTTTAGCTGTTAATGCAATGGCTAGTGACGAAGGTAAACTTTACGGTTCTGTTGGCGTTAACGAAATCAAAGACGCTTTAGTTGCAAAAGGAATCGAAGTAAGCAAGCGTGAAATCGTTATGCCTGAAGGTCCTTTACATTCAATTGGTAGTTTCGTTGTTGAAGTTCATGTGCACAGCGACGTTATTGCTAATCTACAAGTTGAAATTTCTCCAGCAAAATAAGCTGATTTCAAACAGTAGTGCATTTGTAGTGTTACATGTAGGCTGGGCTGTAAAGCCTAGCCTACACTTAACGGCAACCTATAGCTCTCATCCTCCCCCCTTAGACGAGTGCAACACAGAGTTGGGTGCTGTTAGCTTTTCCTCCTTTCTATATGGCTCTCTCTGAGAAAATAGCATGTGTGGATACGTGCTGTATTTAGCATTCCAGCGTTTAGAATGTCCCAGTCCTGTATCTTGGGCACTTAAGACAGTTATAATATGATCTTGATATTCCAAACAATGTTTAATGACCGCTGCCTGTTTGCTTGGTGCTAATTGTAATTGCTCATGGACATTCACTGCCTCATTAAACCAGGGATCACAAATTGTTGCCTGTTTGCCCCAAGTTATGAGATCGCTAGGATCTGAATTTGTGAGTCGGTTAAGAACAATGAAGCTATGATCCCCTTTACCGCGTCCCATCATGCCTAGGGCCTCGTATCTTAGGGCGTATGGGGTTTGATATTCTGCAAGGAACATGCAAACCAAAACAATGTATTCCATGCAATTGCCAACGCCATGTTTAGCTGCATTTTTGGCTAAATTTTCAATGAGTTCCATTTTAGATATGGCTTCACCATTTTTATGGTGCATTTTTTTATCACGAGGAACTTGTTGTCCAAGCAGCTCATTCATAAGACTTTTCAGCGTGTAGACAGTCATTTTACCGTCAGGCTGTTCAACCATAAAAGATTGTTCGGCAGGGGTATCTATGTTGGGATCAAGATTTAATGTGGTAAGCTGCTTCATGAATGGGGTATTAATGCAGCGGACAAGCTGTAACAATATTATTTTTTTATAAGGATCTCCTCCTCGAATATTCACCGAGAAAGGTATTAATGCCCGTGCTTTGTTTAAAAAATTATTAGCAACATCTAATAAATTCCTCTTTTCGCTTTCCTCTAATTCATTTATTTGAGTTTGTATATCGTTATAACCGCTGTGCTGTCTTAATATATTTAAAACAGTAAGTGCATGCTTATGACCCGTACAGTTATAAAGACTTAGGGCCGTTTTAAGTATTGATTCAGTAATTAACGCGTTATTATTAAGCAGAAATAAGACGACTTTGCATGAACTGCGTAAAATTGCTTTAGATAAGGGAGAAAGTCCATTTTTATCTTTACTATCAACCCAGTTAGGATTTTGTTTAATCCAGAACGCAGCCATTTTAATATCAGAACCATCCCAGCAATTTGGATGATGGTTAGCGAGTGAATGTAAATCAGCATCAATAAGGTGGATTTTCTTGGCAAATCTAATAGTCGCTTTGAGCCCTACATCATTGAGCGCATGTATATAGGTTGCCAACTTATCTTGTGGTGGTGTTTGTGTAAATTGAATATGGATAAATGCGGAGAGTGAGGTATCCAATTCGAAATCTTTTGTACCTAACCATTTACCAAGGACGTATCGTGCCTGTTTTATCAACCTAATTTGAGCCTGCTCGTCCAAATTAATTCCTGAGTTACTAATACTTCTGTCAAACACGTGCACACCTCAAAATCACTTTACATGTGGGCATTTAAAATAAATTATGAGCAATAATAATTCATTTTGTGTGTTTTTTCAAGTCAAACATAGAGGGCAAAGGGTAGGGGAATGTTTATAAAAAATATATTTTATAAACAGATAAGAGGGCAAATATGCTATTTAATACGGCCCAAATATACGCAGGGGAGCGACCTCTGGAACCACTGTAATAAGAGTAGATTGCAATGAAGCTGCTTCCAGTACCGAATATCCATTGCTGGTCATAAGCGAATCCTACTGAAAGCAAGGCAATGCCGCAAATACCAAAGAGTAAAAAAATACTACTTTCTTTAGCTAAAAATAAATAAAAAATTAAAAGTTGAAAGCATAATAAAATAGGTAGAGCCAGCTGAGTATATCTTCCACTACCAAATACAATAGCTAAATGCCCTGCGATCAGAATAAGCTCTAGAGCAACATAATAAAAAAGCTTGTAGTGAATCGCTGTGCCAAGCAGGGCGATAGCGCCAATTATATAATAGGGCTGAGGGGGCCACTGTGTTGTTCCATAAAGAACAATAAGCGCCCCGAGAACACCTAGGAACAAATATTTATTTTCATAAATATTAGCCATTCATCACCATTTGAGGTAAATACCTTTATTTACTGATTCCTGGATGATTGCGGTTTGAGATTTATTGAAAGCAACCCAGTAATTACCCATATTACTCAATGCAAAACGCACGCGTGGGTATTGGCATATATCTAAAACAGTGTGGCAATCGACAAGAACCGTTGCTTCCCCTTCATGCTTATAGCACTTGAAGTTTAAATTTTTAACGTCTGATGCAAACGCACCCCAACTCATTGGAGCAAAGGTTGCATGCAAAGGAGGGCTCATAAATGCTTCATCAGAAGCTTGGTGTTCCATTTCAATTGATGTATTTGAATGGTTTTGAATTAAATAATAAGCTTGTTTTCCAGACTCATTTAATACTAGATAGTTTTGATTATAACCAAAGCCAGTAACCTCACATCCTCTAGGAAATGAGCCTACAGCATGGGCGCTGTTCATTATCAGACTAGACAACAGAATGGACGTACTAATACAGCTGAACCGTGACATAATTACCTCTATAAGCAAATTTGGATGCTATTTTAATCATAAATAAATCAAAGTCTATTGGAAAATACAAAATATACTTAATTTCCCTATGCACCGCAGCTTTTCCGCGGGGCATAGGCAGGGAAACAGAAGTGCTTGATACTTATACAAGCAACAGCAGGTTCACTAGCGTAACTAATCTTTACTTGCTGCTATTTTCGCTTTTATCATCGGGTAATAGGTTCGATAAAAACTTAAATACAAATACATAGCAACATAAGCCATGGATAAAGAAAGCCAAACGTTATTGGTGTTTGGGTAATTAATCAGTAAGCAAATAGAACTGATACCATAAATAATCGAGCAACAGTGCATCAGCATTTTTAATACCCTGGAGTCGGTCAGATAATCCAATCTTGAGGGATAAACATATTTTACTGGTACAAAAATAAGAATTGAAAGTATGGTTAAGATAAGGGCATTGGCAGTCGCGGAAGTATTAAAAAGAATCATGTAGAAAATTGTAATATTCCAATAGCAGGGAAATCCTTTAAAGAAGTGGTCTGGGGTTTTCGCATCCGACTGACAAAATTGATAAGAAGAGGTGATCGTAACTGCCGCGATAATTAATATGGAAAAATCTTGAGGCAGCATATCTGGTTTAACTAACAAGAAAAAGCAGGGTGTGATTACATAGTTTACGTAATCAACAATATTATCCAGTAGAGCGCCATCAATTTTGGGCAATACATTTTTTATATTAACCTGGCGGGCAAGACTTCCATCGACTGCATCGATGAATACTGTAATTGCCATGAGCCATAATGCAAAAATGTATTGGTGGTGATATATTTTTTCTAGAGTAAAAACGCCAATGCAAGCAGCACTTGCAGTAAATAGATGAACCGACCATGCTGCTAGATATTGCATTGGTGGGAACTGTGGTTTGCTTAAGCTCATTAATTATCCTAGTGTTCTAGTGTTAATGAATGTTAATTTAAGTAGGGCGGTTCTATTCTACTCTTCTTGGCCGAAGTATAAAACGGCGCTATTAACATCATGATTTATTACAGTTGTTTTTTATATAACATTCATAGAATACAAAAATAGTATCAATAATCAAAAGTAGTGCGCAAGAAAAGTTGTTAACTTTAACGAAATATAAAATTTCATAGGGGGATTTGATGAAAATTCAAACTATAAATCCTGCAACTGGAAAAGTAATTCAAACTTATGACTGTTTAGACGAATTAATGAGCTATGAGCGAATTGCCTCCGGAGATGATGCTTTTTGTAAATGGAAGTTAACGGATTTTGCTGAACGAAAGAAATTGATGTTAAAACTAGCACGAATGCTTAAAGAGCAAAAAAAAGAGCTTGCGACCTTAATGGCAACTGAAATGGGTAAACCCATTACTGCAGGCCAAGCAGAAATTGAGAAATGTGCCTGGGTATGTGAGCACTATGCAGAACACGCAGAAGCTTACTTGGCTTCACGAACAATTCAGACTGAAATGAAAAAAGCCAAAGTTTGCCACCGGCCTCTAGGCATTGTTTTTGCCATTATGCCGTGGAATTTCCCCTTTTGGCAGGTATTCCGATTTGCAGCCCCAACCATTATGGCTGGCAATGCGGCAATTTTAAAACATGCCCCTATTTCATCAGGAACTGGAAATAAAATAGAGCAGCTATTTAAAGATGCTGGCTTTCCTGAACATTTATTTCAGCATGTTATTGTCGATAATAAGGTAGCGGCACAGATTATTGCCGACCCACGAATTGTGGCTGTTACTTTAACTGGAAGTGAGCGGGCTGGGTCTGCCGTTGCCTCACAAGCGGGAAAGTTTTTAAAGAAAGTAGTCTTAGAGCTTGGAGGAAGCGATCCTTATGTTGTGTTCGAAGATGCTGATTTGGATTTAGCGGCTCGTTGTATCGTAAATTCCCGCTTGAATAATTCTGGGCAGGTTTGTATTGCTGCCAAACGAATTATTGTTTTAAGTTCAATTGCAAAAGAGCTCACAGAAAAGATTAGTCAGCAAATGAAATTATTTAAAATGGGAGATCCTTTGGAGGCGGAAACCAAGCTTGGACCTCTCGCTCGAGTTGACTTGCGTGAAACAGTGCATAAACAAGTAGAAAAATCGCTTAAACAGGGTGCTAAATTATTGTGTGGTGGTATAATTCCCGAAGGTCAAGGATTTTATTATCCACCCACGTTACTCACAAATGTGATGCCTGGCATGCCGGCTTTTGATGAAGAGCTGTTTGGACCTGTAATTTCTGTGATATCAACAGAGAGCGAACAGGAGGCAATAGCTTATGCCAATCAAAGCCATTATGGTTTGGGTGCTGCAGTGTTTACGCGTGATTTGGAGAAAGGTGAGTATATTGCTACGCATGAAATAGATGCTGGTGTCTGTTTTGTCAATGCAATGGTTGCCTCAGATCCACGGTTACCTTTTGGTGGAATAAAACATTCAGGTTATGGGCGCGAATTGTCGAAAGAGGGCATCTTAGAGTTTGTGAATACCAAAACCGTAGGAATTAGTGATTCGTAATAATTAAAATAATAGCTGCTGTAAACTAGGGGTGAGTACATCATCCCTACAAGGCAAAACTGACGGGGTAAGCAATGTCATATAAATTTGAAGAAGGTAAAGGGGTATTAATAGAAGCTATTGTCGATAGGATTAAAAGTTCTATGACAGGGGAACAAGCTGAATTTTGTGCCGAATTTGCCAAGCAATTATATGGAACTGTCGCCATGGAAGACCTGAGCGCATGGGAACTAGATGATCTTTATGGCGCCGTAGCAAACTTTTGGTCACTTCTTAGTGAACGCAAACCTCATGAGACCAAAATTCGTATTTATAACCCAGACTTCGAGCGTCATGGCTGGCAAACAACACATACCGTAATTGAAGTTGTTTGTGATGACATGCCGTTTCTAGTTGATTCATTGCGTCTAGTTATTCATCGCATGGGCTTAGCCTCGCATTTAAGCATCCATATGGGTGGTATTCGTGTTAAACGCGATCAAAACAACCATATCTCCGCTATTTTACCGCGCGACAATACCGGTGAAGAGAACGGTGTAATCCATGAAGCTCCTTTATTCTTAGAAATCGATCGCCAAACTGATCCTAAAGTACTCCAAGAATTACACGACCGTTGTTTGCATGCCCTTGAGGACAACCGAGTTGTTTTTGAAGATTGGGAAAAAATGCGCTCCGAAGTTCGAGAAGCTGTTGTAGAAATAGATAAAGTTTCCTCAGCCCTTGATGACGGTGAAGTAGCTGAAACCAAAGCATTCCTACAGTGGATAGAGGATCACCATTTTACTTTCTTAGGCATAAGAGATTATGAATTAGTACAAAAGGGTGGTGAAACTTTATTGCAAGCGATCCCTGAAACCGGCTTAGGCGTGTTACGAGAAAGTGTGACTAAGTCAATGACGCGCAGTATCTCTGCAATGGCTCCTGAAGCACGCGAATTTACTTTATCACCTCGTATTCTAGTTATGTCTAAAACAAATACTTTAGCGAGTGTTCATCGTGATGCGTATACCGATTACATCGGTGTTAAGCGTTTTGATGCACAAGGTAATGTTATTGGTGAACGTCGTATCATCGGCCTTTATACTTCGGCTGCATACCATACAAATCCCACTCAAATTCCTTTCTTGCGCCGTAAAGTAGCAGTGATTATGGAAAACTCTCATCTGAAGCCACGTAGTCATGCTGCTAAGGTCTTATTAAATATTCTTGAGACATTGCCACGTGATGACTTAATTCAAGGTACTGAAGAAGAGTTGTTAGAAATAGCAATGGGCATCTTTTACATGCAAGACAGAAAGCGAATTCGCTTGTTTGCACGGATGGACGTATACCGCCGCTTTGTGTCTTGCTTGGTTTATGTGCCTAAAGAGCGCGTAAATACTGAGTTAAGAATGGCAATGAAGCGGATTTTGGAAACGAGCTTTAACTCTGTTGATATAAACTATACGACTTTATTTACTGAATCAGTTCTTGCGCGAATTCATTTCATTATCAAAATTGATCCTGAAAATTGCCCTGAGTATGATTTCAAAGAAATTGAAATGAAACTGATCGAGGCAGGACGCTCTTGGACTGATGACCTTCAATATAATTTGTATGAAGCTTATGGTGAAGAGCAAGCTAACAGCTTATTTGCGCGTTATCGAAGTGCTTTCCCGGCTGCATATTGTGAAAACTTTACTGCACGCACAGCCGTTTATGATATCAAGCATATCGAAATGCTGACTCCCGAAAATCCTTTAGGAATTAATTTCTATCGTGCCTTGGATGAGTCAGAAAATAACTTTAGATTAAAAGTCTATCATCATGATGCAACTATTCCCTTATCTGATGTGTTACCTATCTTAGAAAACCTTGGTTTACGTGCAATTACTGAGCGCCCATACGCCTTAAAATTTGACGATGGCAGAGTAACCTGGGTTAATGATTTTGCAATTCAATACAATAGAGATGGCGGCGTCATTGAACTGGATAACATTAAAGAGTTATTCCAGAATGCTTTTGCCAAGGTATGGTTTAGTAATGCAGAAAACGATGGCTTTAACCAATTAGTATTAGCTGCCGGTCTTAATTGGCGTGAAGTAGCTATTTTACGTACTTATGCCAAGTATTTTAAACAAATGGGCTTCACGTTTAGTCAGGAATATATGGAAAGTGCGTTAAATAATAACGTTAACATTGCCAAGAAACTGGTTCAATTATTTGAGATTCGTTGTAACCCTACTGAAGAAAATGCGCTTCGTGAGCATCGCTTTACTGAACTATCGGAAGAGATTTTAGTTGATTTAGATTCTGTATCCAACCTTGATGAAGACAAGATTATCAGACAATACATTCATGCAATTTCTGCTACTCTTCGTACGAATTTCTATCAAGTAGATAAGCACGGAAATCCTAAAGACTATATTTCCATCAAACTAAACAGTAAAACCATACCTGGTTTACCAAAACCTTACCCGATGTTTGAAATTTTTGTTTATTCCCCACGCCTTGAAGGGGTCCATCTACGTTGCGGTAAAGTAGCTCGTGGAGGATTACGTTGGTCTGATCGTCGTGAAGATTTCCGTACAGAGATTCTTGGTTTGATGAAAGCACAGCAAGTAAAGAACTCTGTTATCGTACCTTCTGGTGCTAAAGGTGGTTTTGTACCTAAAAATTTACCTGTTAATGGTAGTCGTGAAGAGATCATGGCTGAAGGTATTGCCTGCTATCAAATCTTTATCCGTGCGTTGTTAGATGTCACTGATAACTATGTTGATAATAGCGTTGTTAAGCCTGATAACGTAGTGTGTCATGATGAAGATGATCCGTACTTAGTTGTTGCTGCGGACAAAGGTACTGCAACATTCTCTGATTTAGCGAATGCAATTTCTTTAGAATATGGTTTTTGGCTGGGCGATGCTTTTGCCTCAGGTGGTTCAGTGGGTTATGACCATAAAAAGATGGGGATTACTGCCCGAGGTGCTTGGGAATCAGTAAAACGTCATTTCTATGAGTTGAACATAGACATTCAAAATAATGATTTCACCGTTGTAGGTATTGGTGATATGGCGGGTGACGTGTTTGGTAACGGTATGCTGTTGTCCAGACATATCAAACTTGTTGGGGCCTTTAACCACATTCATATTTTTGTTGACCCAGATCCAAACGCAGAACTTAGCTTTAAAGAAAGAGAGCGTCTGTTTAACTTACCACGCTCAAATTGGACTGATTATGATAAAAAACTCATCTCTAAGGGTGGTGGTATATTTAATCGTAATGCCAAGTCTATTCCAGTTAGTAAAGAAATGCAGGATCTTTTCGGCATTAAACAGACTGAAATTGAACCGAATGATTTAATTAAAACGATTCTAAAAGCGAAGGTTGATTTACTTTGGAGTGGTGGCATTGGAACGTATGTGAAAGCAAGTTCTGAATCCAATGTAAATGTAGGAGACCGAGCTAACGATTCGACTCGTGTTAATGCGAAGCAGTTACGTTGTAAGGTAATTGGTGAAGGCGGTAACTTAGGCATGACCCAATTAGCACGTATGGAATACTCCCTTGGTGGTGGTCTGGTTTATACCGACTTCATTGATAACTCGGGTGGTGTAAATTGCTCTGATAAAGAAGTAAACATCAAGATCTTACTCAATGGTATTGTCGCTGTCGGTGATTTAACGCCTAAGCAAAGAAATGAGTTGCTTAGCGAAATGACTGATGATGTGGCTAAGTTAGTACTTCGCGATAACTTCTTACAAACTCGCGCGATTAGCTTATCTGCTTCTCAGGCAATGCAGGCATTGGAATTACAAGGCCGTTATATTAAAGAGTTAGAGCGAACTGGAAAAATAGATCGTAGTCTTGAGTTCTTACCTGATGATAAGGCATTACAAGAACGTAAGTTAATGGGACAAGGTCTTGGACGCCCTGGAATTGCAGTGTTGATGTGTTATAGCAAGTCAATTTTAAAAGAGCAAATACTGGCTTCTGGAGTTCCTGAAGAAAATTACATGGAACAATTCTTAATTAACTCCTTCCCCAAACAGTTGCAAGAGCGGTTTAGCAAACAAATGCAAGACCATCCACTGAAGAGGGAAATTATTGCTACTAAATTAAGTAATATCATTGTAAATGAAATGGGCTTTACCTATGTTTACAGATTGCAAGATGAGACTGGTGCACCAGTTTCTGCGATCGTTAGAGCGTATATGATTACGCGTACAGTGCTTAATTTAGAGTCGATTTGGAAGCAGATTGAGGACTTAGGTACCCAAATTAGTGCACAGCGACAAATTGAAATGATGATGTTTTATGTCCGACTTTCAAGACGTATTACTCGTTGGTTCTTACGTACACAACGTAAAACAATGGATATCAGTGAAGTAGTGAGGCTGTATTCTCAAGGAATGAATGAATTGAAGATGTCTATTCCTTCTATTCTTAGTGAAGAACGCAGAGCTCGATACGAGGAACACCATCAAGAGTTAATTAAAGAAAGTATTCCTGCTGGTTTAGCACACGAACTGACTGTAGCTCGTGGGTTGTTCTCAGCAACTGATATCATTGAAATTGCCAGTAAGCGTGACATGAAGGTATCGCAAGTTGCTGAAGTTTACTTTGGTATTGGTGAGTTCCTGGATCTTGCTTGGATAAGAAAGCAAATCATTATGCACCCAACGGATAATCATTGGGAGTCTTTATCGAGAGAAGCATTACGTGATGACTTAGATTGGCAACAACGTCACTTAACCGATGGTTTACTTAACTACGATGGTGCTAGCTCTGATTTACATGAGCGCTTAACGTCTTGGGGGGATGCTCATACTGCATTGATTGAGCGTTGGCACTTTATTCTATCTGACTTGAAAGCAAGTACTGTGTTGAACTATACGATGTTTTTTGTTGCGATAAGAGAGTTGCTTGATCTGACTCAGACAACGTTACAGTCTTATTCCGAAGTAGAGATGGCATAATGAAAAAGCCCGTTTTAAACGGGCTTTTTTAATGGAAATCAACTGCTCTCCTGCACATGACAATTCAGCGCAGGAATAAATGTGCAGAAGAACAGCTGTAAGCAACCAGGCTTTCCTTATTGAACAGGTATTTCTCCTAACTGCACAGCCTTTTTATGACCTTCAAATAGAGCTAAAGACTCAATTCCTTTAAGTATACTCACAGCAACTAAATAATGGCCTGCAGCCAAAACAGAATAATCAACTAGCTCACCCACCTCCGAGCCATTCGTTTCACTTATTAATTTTTGTCCGGAATAAATCTCGTCATCCGTTACAATCGAATAAACATTTAATTGATGCTTTAAAGTTGATTTGTAATGCATGCGAGCAATAATTTCTTGTCCTTTATAACAGCCTTTATTAAAGCTAAGATAGGGAGTTTGCTGCAAATCCAGACGATGAGGCAAAAACATGCCACGTGAATCAGGGTAAATTTCAAGCTGACGTCGTGCGAGTCTTAAACTGTGCCAAGTTAAAGAGCCTAATAATTGCTGTTGTTCAGCAAAGCGTTTAGAAATGGTTTCAGCAAAATCTGCTCCACCAATAAAGATGTAAAAACCATTACCTAAATGAAAACAACAATAGTCAGCACCATAAGTTAATGCATAAAGATTAGTAGGGAAAAAATGAGAGTCAGGCACTATATCCTGAGAATTTTGTAAATAAAATCCCAGAGCAACTAACTCCTTATTTTCTTTAAGACTTACTCGCGAGAGCATCGCTGTTTTATTTAAAGAATTAATTGTTGCTTCTAATAAGTCTTTAGGGAGCATCAATTTTATTCCTTTCCAATTGAATACATCTATTAGGCTAAGGATACGACCTTTGAGATTACACTGGGCGCCTTGAATCATTTGTATGTCAGAGATTGAATTTACATCACAAGTGAGTTGGCCTTGCAGAAACTCACCCGCTTTATCTCCTGCGACATCAAGAATGCCTAAGTAAGATAAATCAAATAAATAATTCTTTTCGGGTTGGAGCTTTAGTTCTGTTTCAATAGGGGCAAAAGTTGTTAGGGCTCGGTGATTAATTAGGTGATTAAAAGTTGTGTTCATCATGGATAAGCGTTTCCGATTTCAAATACAGTAGTGTATCATTTGCAGGTTCATTAAATCATTAAGAGATTTACAATGTTGGATGTACGGGAAAAAGCAAGATTAGCGTGGCATTGTCGCCGCGGGATGTTGGAGTTGGATTTAATACTGCAGCGCTTTTTGGAGCAGGGGCTTGATAAGCTTTCAGCAGATGAGCTTAACGCGTTTGATTCATTATTGAGCTGTACTGATCCCGAACTTTATGCATGGTTAATGGGGCAATTGGACCCAGAGGATAACGAGTTAAAAGCAATTGTTACCATTATCCGAAATCAACATTAAACTTGGCCCATCGGAGATTTATTTCCGCTTGGTGCTGGTGATCAGTTTATTAACCACAGGGTTAATTTTTTATTCCGCTCTTTATTTAGCTGTAAAACTTATTCTGCTTGCTATTATTTTGACTCTACTGCGTTTAGATTGGCTAAATAAAAAGCCGAGGAATGGTATTAAGGAAATTCAATTCAGGTCGAGTAAATGGATTTTGGTTTTAAATAACGATGAAAGCCAAGAATATCAGGAAGCTCAAATTTTACTTCATAATGTTTTATTTCAGCTAATTCAGTTTACTTATCTAAATCAAAAAAAGCATGTTGTTCTTTTTATTGATCAAATTTCCCAAAACCAATTTCGTCAATTACATTTGAAACTTCTTTAGAGGGGATGATTTTTTATTGTTCAATAGGTGGTCTTTTATGGTACAATGTACTCATTTTGTATCCTAAGAGATGTAGCCATGGGAATTGAATCAAAACAAGATAAAGCGTCGGTGCCTGTTGAACTTGATAGTATGTCCTATAGCGGATTAGATGGAGTCTATCCGAAAAGCATTCCAGTCAAAGTCGGTTCTTACAAGGCATATATCGGTGGTGTTTCCGGCTGTTGGATTGCTTTTAATAAAGAATCTTCGCCTCATCGAATCCATGACTCAGAGATGTTTGCTTTTTTTAGAAAAACTGATGCGAACAATAATAAAGATTCATCTTGGAAAATTCATTTAAGTATTCATCCCCAGGATCTTAATAGAGCATGGGATTTAATTTATCCCATTCTTGTAGAACATGGTGTTCCTTGTTTTAAAACAACGCGCAATACCGTCTCCCTGGCCATGTATACAGCAATGAAGAAGGCTGATGCCAATACTGACTCTTTGACCGTTTCGGAAAAAGAGCAAGCTTTGCGCGATATTATTCGTGTATTTAATGGAATGCAAATCACCATTTATATTCCTGAAGGAAGGGAACATGAATACAATGAACTTTTGGGACGA
This sequence comes from Legionella lytica, assembly GCF_044626755.1. GTDB lineage: Bacteria > Pseudomonadota > Gammaproteobacteria > Legionellales > Legionellaceae > Legionella > Legionella lytica_A. The sequence continues at coordinate 647,741 of NZ_JBGORX010000001.1, forward strand.
GTTGAACCAATATTACATCAGGCGGGTATTCGTCCTGGAATTATTGATAAAAGTGACCGCGCTTTAGGGCTCTACAGTTCGGTGCGTAATGAAGGTGTTAAATATACTGCACACGATAAAGTCTCAGGCTATAAACTTGCTGAATTAAAAGATCCTTTCCACGCTCTGGATATTGAATGGAAGAAGGTCAAAATGAATTGGGGAGGTTTGGATTATGCACGGCATGTACATAAGGCAAAAGGGATGGTTTTGCAAATGCTTGATGCAGAAAAGAAATATGAAAATGGAATGCATACCAGAAAAGAGTTTGATCAGATTTATAATGTTGCTATGGAGTATTTTAAACGTTGGCACGATTTACTTGGAAGAGTGGCACCTGAAGACTTAGCCAAATTAGCTGCTCGAGATCAAGGTGGCTTCCTGGAGTTAAAAGAGTGGATTGAACAGGGATATGAATTCTTGCCACCAATAAGAAAACATAATACGAAAAAGGTTAAAGAGGCCGAAGATGTCTTAGCCAAATCTCCACGTGTCGATACATTATCGCTAAAGACGGTACATGTACTTAAAAAAACCAAGCCTCGTTCTGCTTTACATCAAGAGGTTTTTGTTGACTCTCAAGTGGCAAAAAAAGTGGTTGATAAACCGCAACTTGGAGTTGTTGGGCTCGTCGAGGATACTGGGGAATTTCATGTGCCAGGAGAAGACCCAAAATTAATTAAAAAAGAGTCTTCTGCTAAAATTCTTCGCGACTTAAGGGGTTATAGAAAAGAATCATTTAACGATCCTCTCTTAGATAGTAAGCTGAATGAAAGAATAAGCAAACCTAAAGTATCAAATAGTCGCAAGTCATCGGCACGAGTATTTTGGGGGATGTTTGATGGTTTACTAATCGGTACTGCTGTAGGTTTAGCACTCAGTGTTGCTTTCGCTCCTTGGGCCTTAGTGATTTGTCTGGGCTTGGCTGCTAGTGGAATGGCAATTGGCGGGGTAATTGGACATTATACTGCTCCAGCGAGTCAGGATACTGATAAACAACCTTTAATTCAGAAGAATCATGTTGAAGCTGGAGAAACTCAGGCAATGGCTCCCCATCAGTCATCCAATGGCTTGGGCTTTTTTGATAATGATGCCGGAGATGATGAGCATCAGCTAGGAGTTGAGCCTGCAAATAGTTCTAAAATCCGATAGAACTATTAGGCCTGGTTGCTTCAAACTGGGCTATGGCAAATAAATTTTGCACATGCCTATTTTCTACGGCTTGGCTGCGATATCAATAAATAGCGACTTCATCCTGCGAGCAATTCAACACACTAATTCCTCTAAATGATATATACTAAAGCATAACGGACAAATTAAACTCCAATTTCGCATAATGGAATGAAAAGAAAGAGGGTGTAATGAACAGTAATGTTTCTTATAGCGATGAAGAGCTCGTAAATTTAGCGCAGCAAGGGAATCAGGATGCATACAATTTGCTCTTTAGGCGTTATCATAATAAAGTGCAGCAAATTATTTATTTTCATATTAATGATCAAACGCATGTAAATGATTTAGCTCAAGAAGTATTACTTAAGGTTTTCCGTTATCTGCGTTATTTCAAGGAGGAAAGTCAATTTTCTACATGGCTTTATCGCATTACCCACAATACTATTAAAAATCATTATCGTACAGCAAGTACACGTAGCGACTTGGAAACTGAATTTGAAGAGAATCAAACTCACTCCATGACTCATCAATCTCCAGAATACGCATTAATAACTATTGAGTTTGGCGAACAATTAGAGTTAGCTATCTCCATGCTCTCTGAAGAGTTGCGCGCCTGTTATGGCATGCATATTTTTGATGGGCAAACCTATGAGGATATAGCTAAAAAGATGGATTGTCCTATAGGCACTGTTCGTTCCCGCATTTTTAGAGCCAGAAAACTATTAATGGCATCTATCGAAAATTTTGTTTAATTCCTGAAATGGTTTAAAATAAGCCACGCTAAATTGCGACATAAAGGGTAGTGTTATGCCAGACATGTTTGAAAAACGCTTAAAACATTGTAATGTTGAGCTTGATAAACTTTTTGAAGGATTTACTTTGAGCGAAGAGTTCCAGCTTCAGAAACAAGCAATTAAACTTCATTACCATAGCATGATACTGAATGCTGGCGAAAAAAAAGAGCGTGTCATTCATATGTATGAGTTTTTTATTAGTACATTGCAGCAAGCGAGAGCTAATAAAATTACGCTAAACGAGGCCGTCCAGCGTGTTGAGCGCAAGGCTGCGGCAAGAGAAAATGAAATTTTTTGGAATAATGGTTCTAATGGATTATCATTGGCTGCGTTATTCCTTTTAGCAACAGCAGCTTATTTATCTTTATATGTGATTGTTGCCTCTTGTTTTCCCATGCAACCGATTTTGGGTTTTGCGGTACTTGTTTTAGCCTCAGGATTATTTGTTGAGCGGATGAATAGGATACTTAGCGAATATATTGATTTTGAAGTTTCTGCTCCCATTAAAGATGAATGTAAACGCGAAGTTAAGCTCATGTCGTTTTTTAGACCAAATTCTGTTGAAACAGAGCCGTCCTCTAGTGTGGAGAGTCCACTAGTTGATGTTTCTTTTTAGCATAATAAGTTATTTTTAGAAACATTTTTAAATTCTGGCCAGATATACCAAATAAATCATCTGTTATTAAAAATAACATATGTTAACATAGCTGCATTTATCTGAACCCTAATAAGAACTATGCTGGAAAGTGATCGCTTAATCAGTACCCAAAGCATTACCTCGGAAGAAGCCATTGATCGCGCTATTAGACCGCTCAGTCTTCGTGAATACATTGGTCAAGAGGCAGTGAGTTCACAAATGCAGATTTTTATTGATGCGGCAAAGAAACGCCAAGATGCGCTGGACCATGTATTAATTTTTGGCCCGCCAGGGCTTGGCAAGACAACCTTGGCCAATATTATTGCGCATGAAATGGGTGTAAATCTTCGCCAAACCTCAGGCCCCGTTATTGAACGGGCAGGGGATATCGCTGCAATTTTAACAAACTTACAAGAAAATGATGTCCTGTTTATTGATGAAATTCACCGCTTAAGCCCAGTCATTGAAGAAATTCTTTATCCAGCAATGGAAGACTATAAACTGGATATCATGATTGGTGAAGGACCGGCTGCGCGTTCTATAAAGTTAGAGTTACCCCCGTTTACTCTGATTGGTGCTACAACACGAGCAGGCTTACTTACCTCACCATTACGCGATCGATTTGGTATCGTGCAGCGATTGGAATATTATTCCGTTGACTCTTTATCACAAATTGTGGCGCGTTCCGCCCAATTATTAAATGTGAAGACTGAGTTGGAGGGAGCACGAGAAATTGCGATGCGTTCACGAGGAACTCCTCGTATTGCTAATCGTTTATTACGACGTGTTCGTGACTATGCCGAAGTGAAGGGTAGGGGCGTAATAAGTTTAGATATTGCCCAAAGAGCTTTAGAGATGCTTGATGTAGACAAGTATGGGTTTGATCTGATGGATAGAAAGCTATTAATGTCCGTTATCGAACAATTTAATGGTGGTCCTGTAGGTGTAGATAGTATTGCTGCTGCGATTGGTGAAGAAAAAGGGACAATTGAAGATGTTTTAGAGCCATTTTTAATACAACAAGGATTCCTTATGCGCACACCACGAGGTAGAATAGCAACAGCTCGGGCTTATCAGCATTTTGGTTTAAGTATGGTTGCACCGGAATAATTCATGAATCAGGAAACCATTTATCAGTATGATGTACGTGTGTATACCGAAGATGTGGATTATATGGGCATCGTGTATCATGCAAATTATCTGTGTTATTTTGAACGTGCTCGTACTGAAATGTTGCGCCAAGATAATTTAGTTCTTAGTGATTTAGCAAAAACCGATACGCTTTTTGCAATTACTGAGATTAATATCCGATATCTTGCTCCAGCACGATTAGACGATTTGTTAAGCATTACTACTAAATTAGGAAAATCCGGCGCTTGTAGTTTTGAGTTTGAACAGGAAATGAAAAACCAGCAGGAGAAGCTGCTGTGTAAAGCACAAATTAAAGTGGTGTGTGTTGATGGAAATTTAAAACCGAAACGATTTCCAGGTAAAGAATAGGGTACGTCATCTTGATGGCGTTCTTTGAACTAATTAAAAATAAAGATCTTGGTAGCGGAGACAAAAAAAGATGGGTAGTCAGGCAAATGTATTAATGTATTTTATGCAAGCAGGGTTAGTAGTTAAGTCAGTAATGATGTTGCTTGCCGTTGCGTCCATTACTTCTTGGACATTGATTTTTCAAAGAGCCTGGTTTTTTAACCGCAAAAAACAAATGACCGAAGCATTTAGCCGTAGATTTTGGGACAGTGGCGATTTAAGTCGACTCTATGCGGATATTGATAGTAATGCTGATGAGCGCCAAGGTATGGCAGCAATTTTCCATGCAGGATTTAAGGAGTTTGTGCGCGCTAGAAAACAAGGGCAGGTGGTTTTAGAGCCGATTCAGCGTGTAATGCAAATTAGTCATGCCAAAGAAGCTGAAAAATTAGAGCAGCATTTACCGTTCTTTGCCTCAGTTGGTTCTATTTCACCTTATATAGGATTATTTGGTACAGTTTGGGGGATTATGACTTCATTCCAAGCTCTAGGACATGCACAACAGGCAACGATTGCAATGGTAGCTCCCGGTATTTCTGAAGCCCTGGTTGCAACGGCTTTAGGATTATTTACTGCAATACCCGCTGTTATTGCATACAACCGATATTCAACTCGCGCTAATGGGTTATTGGATCGATTTGAATTGTTTCAGGAAGAATTGATATCACTTATAGAACAACAAAACAATAATACTGTAAGAGGATAAAGTTCAAAATGATCAAAGCAAAGACCAAACGTGAGCGTCCCATATCTGAGATTAACGTTGTTCCTTACATTGATGTAATGTTAGTTCTGCTGGTTATTTTTATGATTACAGCCCCAATGCTGAGTCAAGGGGTGACCGTTGATCTACCGAAAGCGGCTAGCCAAAATTTGGCGCCAACAGATAGAGAGCCGATTATTGTTTCAGTAAACCAAGAAGGGACTTACTTTCTCAATATCAGTAGTACACCCGCGGATCCGATTGATCCGCAAGCTTTAACGGTTCGTGTGGCCGCTGAATTAGAATTAGCTAAACAGTCAAATCAGAAGCTCAATGTATTAGTTAAGGGAGACCAAGGCGTCGCTTACGGTAAAGTAGTGCAAGCGATGGCTTTATTAAAGCAAGCTGGCGCCGAACAAGTAGGATTACTGACTGATGACACAACACCCAATCAATCAGAGGGGCAAGCATGATAAATCCTAGTTACCGTAATGCTTTTTTTGTTGCGATTGGTTTGCATCTTTTTTTAATAGTGATGCTCCTATCGGATAATTCAAGCCAACGCCCAGTATTAACTGCTGAAGCGAAAAATGAACCTGGTATTGATCAGCCTATCGCAGCGACTCCGCCACCACAGCAAGAAGTTGTTAAAGCGGTAAGCGTTGATAATAAGCAAGTGATGGAAACGGTTAATCGTTTAAAGCAAGAGCGTGAACAACAAAAACGAGCCGAACAAAATCGCCAACGTGAGCTGAATCGACAGGCCGAAGCCGCCAAACAGCAACGCATCAAAGAGCAGCAACAGCTTGCGCGTCTGAAAGAAGAGGCTAATAGAATTGCAATTGCTCGTAAGAAGCAGGCAGAAGAAGAGAAAAAACGGCTTAAACAGATGGCTGAGCAAAAAGCATTAGAAGCCAAGCACATTGAAGAGTTGAAAAAGCAAAAGGAAGAATTGGTAAAGCAACAGAAGCTTGAAGCTAAAAAACTCGAAGAGCTTAATAAGAAAAAACTTGTCGAAAAAGCGCAGGCGGAAAAGCATAAAGCCGAAAATGCTAAAGCAGAAGCTGATGCTAAGGCAGCAAAAGAACTTGCTGATAAAGAGCGTATCGCTAAAGAAAAATCAGATCTTGCAAAAGCTGAAGCGGAGCGCAAAAGACAAGCTCAGGCTACGGCGGCGCAAAATGCGGAACGTGATGCACGAATCGCAGGGGAGGTCGATAAGTATAAGGCATTGATTGTAAATGCAATCGGTAGAAATTGGATTCTCCCTGAAAATGTAGACAGTACCTTATCCAGCCAGTTTAGAATACGTTTAGCTCCCGATGGTGCCGTATTGGAAGTTACGTTAACACGTAGCAGTGGCGATCCACTCCTTGATCGTTCAGCGCAAACAGCTATTCGCAAGGCGTCACCACTTCCTGTACCTACAGATGCAACGACTTTTAATATGTTTCGTGATATTAGTTTAACCGTTCGTCCACAACAAGTTAGAGGATAAAACTCGTGATTAATCGAATAACTACATTATTTCTTTTGTTGTTTACGCAACAGCTTTTCGCTCTTGATTTAGAGTTAACTCAAGGGATCAACTCAGCATTACCGATAGCTATTAATTCTTTTGGCTCGGATCGTGGCGCCCAAGAAATAGCTCAGCTTGTTGAGCATGATTTAACTTTTTCAGGCCAATTTAAAATTGTTTCAGGCCCGCAAGGTCCTAATGCGCAATCATCAGTTGCCACCTTAAAACAATTAGGTGCTGATAGTGTGGTGACAGGACGTGTTGTTCCCGTGGGGGGGCAATATGAGGTTAGTTTTACCCTGTCGGATGCCGTAGCCAACGGTACAGTTTTATTAACGAAAACTTATAAAGTTGGTGCGAATCAGTTAAGACCTTTAGCCCATCATATTAGTGATGAAGTCTATCAAAAACTTACTGGTGAGCGAGGCATCTTTTCTACTCGTATCGCTTATATTTCCGTACAAAGAAGTACTCGTGGCTCTCGGTATTCACTGGAAGTTGCTGATGCAGATGGCTATAATCCACAAAGCTTATTGGTTTCATCTGAGCCAATTATGTCCCCATCTTGGGCACCTAATGGCCGTAGTATTTCTTATGTATCTTTTGAGAAAAAGCGTGCGCAAATTTTTACAGTATCAGTTGAAACTGGGCAACGTCGCTTAATTACTAGTTTCCCTGGCATTAACGGTGCTCCAGCCTGGTCACCAGATGGTAATCAATTAGCGGTAGTTTTATCAAAAAGCGGTACGCCCAAACTGTACAGTGTTGATGTGGGTAGTGGGACAATGAAGCAGCTTACCTTTGGTGATGCAATTGATACAGAGCCTCGCTATGCACCTGATGGTAAGAGCATTCTCTTTACTTCAGGTCGCGGTGGTTCGCCTCAAATTTATCGTTTATCTTTAGCAGATGGGCAAGTAAGCCGTGTTACATTTGATGGTAACTATAATGCTCGTGCATCCTATACGCCGGATATGAAAAATATCATTATGTTGCATCGTGATGATCGCCAATTTAATATTGGCTTACAAAGTGTCAGTGGTGGCCCTATAGTAAGTTTAACCTTTTCTGGACGTGATGAGTCTCCATCTGTAGCTCCTAACGGACGATTAGTACTGTATGCTACTCATAATCAGGATCAAGGTGTTTTAGGGATTGTTTCTCTCGATGGTCGTATTCGAATGAAATTACCTGCACGTGATGGTGATGTACAAGAGCCTGCATGGTCTCCTTATTTAGGTTAAGGTAATGCTCAGATGAAACGGATTTTTTATGTATTAGTACTTGGTCTGATGGCGTTGAATTCTTATGGATGGAATATGCAAGGTCATCAGGTTGTGGCGCAAGTTGCCTATGATAATTTGACGCCACAAGCCAAAGAAATGTGCCGTAAGATTTTGAACTCACGTTCAAAAAAATCCTTTAATGCTAATTTTATTGCTGCAGCTATCTGGTTAGATCAGATTCGGTTTAAAAATGTACATTGGTATGATACCTTTCATTATATTAATACCCCATTTGCTGAAGACGATACAGCGCTCCCTTCGGTAGAAACGAGCAATGCAATCTGGGGTATTAAGAATGCGATTGCTGCACTGTCTGCAAAAAAGGTCAGTGCTTCGGATAAACGTTTATCCTTATTGATTTTGATTCACTTGGTCGGGGATATTCATCAACCGCTACATACAGCCACTAAAGTCAGTCAACGTTTACCTAAAGGCGATTTAGGCGGCAATTTATTTCCCTTAGGCACCAATTATGTTGGTGCTAATTTGCATCAATATTGGGATAACGGCGCAGGATTTTTTATTGGCCGCAACAAAATAGGCCAAATTAAGTCTAAGGCGCGGCTATTAGAACAGCGTTGGCCTTGTAATCAGATTTCTACTTTAGATGATCCTGGACAGTGGGCTAAAGCATCTTATGAATTAGCGACCAACCAAGCTTATCACATCCATCCTAAAGAAGTGCCGAGTAAGCAGTATCAGCTAAGAGCACAAAGTTTGATCCAAAAGCAAACTGCGGCTGCTGGATGTCGCCTGGCATTTGTACTTAACGAGTTGGCCAAAAAGTCTTAACTTTATTAAATAATCCAGCTTAAAAGGTAGGCTAGGCGGTTAAGTCCAGCATCAAAACAAGCCGAAACCGTATAAACCTGAAGATAAATCCTAATACTAAACTGTTCTAATTTTGCATTGTATGTTAGTATGCTTAGCAGGTAATTTAGTATCGAGATCTTTTATGACAAAACAATTAGCTCATCAAACAGTACAAAAACTTACTCAGCAATTAGTAGAATCTCCAAATTCAGCCTCTTTAGCAAACGATGAAATAATCCAAGTTATAACGGAAGTTATTGATAGTACCTATAAATCCTGTAAAAAATCTCTTCGGCAGGATTTTTATAAAGAGTTGTCACGGTTACTCCATTCGGATCGTCTAGCCGGTTCTACTCAATACGAGAACCTTGCAACTTATTTAAAAACACGTGGTCTCATTGATGAACCACAGAGAATATTAATTGAGCATCATGCACGCCAATCTGCAACTCCAATTTTAAGTTTTTTTAAAGAAGTTTTCACTCAACCAAGTCAGTCTCTAGATTTACTTAAGCGCCACTCCTCAGATAATCCACTAATTACTAATCTAGAGCGTTATTCAGACCCTTTCAAGCTTGGAGCTCTAATTTTGATAGTGATTGTTGGCGTTAGTTCTATATTGCTCTCAATAGTGAGTGAATTAATTTCTGGCATAGCACGTTCGCTTATCAACTCCATGAATGGGTTTATCAATATTGGGCTAAATAAAATAACCGATGATGGATATGAGGAAATGTCTCTTCATTATAAGACTGCAAATTTTGCAGAATATAAAAAGCAATTTTTGCTCGAAGCCAGAATAGAAGCACAGGCTAAAGCACTACTTGATGATAGTGAGTTCTATGCCTCTATAAATGTTATGGATGATGCAGATTTTTGGGATTACCTTCTAACTACCATAACGCCCTCTGAAGGAGAGCCTACGACTAGTTCTGCTGAACAATTAGCTGAGGCAAGAATAAAAAAGCTCACATCATTTACCCTGGATAGAATAAGATCGGCTTTTTTTGCATTTTATGCAGCGGGAACAGATGAAAATAAGGCTCCTCTGCAACGAGCCATGTCCTTAATCGTTTCTCCTTTCACATTGGCAGTAGTCCTCTTGGGTGAAGCAATTTCATTGGCGGAAAGAGGCATTTTTGCAGTAGTGAATACTGCTAACTTGCTTTCATATTATGCTGCGCTTTCTGTATTAAATGCTCCTCTTTTTAGTTACGATGTGTCCGTATTTCTATTTGAGTACATTTTGGATAAAGATATTGTTGAGCATGAAGTAAATGCGACTAAAATTCAGAAAAATCCATTGTATTTATTAGCATATAAGCCAGAAAACACTGCCCATCTAAGTTCTGAGTTGGAGCCTCTTCAAATGGGCTCACCTATTCAAGCTCCTGTGGTAGGCAATGATTCAGAGGTTAATAACCCCACTAATTTCACGCTAAATATATAGCTGCAATACTAAGATTAAGATAGAAGGCTCTTTTGTGTTTGGCTCATGCCTGCATGGAGAGCCTTTACTGGTTCGAGGCGAACTAGGGCCATTATGGTATAACTGAATTGAATGTTTAAAAGCAAATAATGTTTATTTTAGGATTATTTGTTCGTGATTTTGTTTTATGTTACTATTTGACCACTTTGCGATAAATGGTTTGTATTTGATGAATAAATCACCTAGTCAGTTAGCCGTTCATACAATAGAATCGATTGCTAATGACCTGTCAACAATGCAAGAACATGAGTTAGTGCTAAGTCCGAAAAAGGTTGGGGCACTTATTAGTTATCATGTTAGTAAATCTTATGCAGAAGTATGGAAAGAAGATAAAAATACATTCTATCATGAATTATCGTTTCGCTTGCAATCGGATAAATTCAAAGCTCTTTATCCTGAGCTGTATGGTTCATTAAGTTCTCTGGGCGTGACAGATAAACCAAGAGAGATATTAAATAGTCTTCATAAGAAATATCATGATCGTAAACAATTATTTAATAATCTTGCGAAGAGCAAAACGTTAAGAACTTTGCTAGAGTATACGTTAGAAAATCCATTAACAGCTCAATTGGCTCGTTACTCGCAGCCATTTAATTTCTTATCAAAAGCGGTTTATTTAAGCGTACTTATTCCCCTAATTATCACTATTTTTCTTGGTTTCGTTGCGATAAGAACCGCTGATTTAGCATTATCAGTTATTGATTTTTTTATCAATGTATTTACTCCCATTTTTGTAGGGAAACATGATGCTCAAGAGCTCCAGAGTTATCTTTCATCACAATTTGCCCAATATGAAAAAGAGTATTTAGTTACTTTACGTGATGAATATATTGCTAAGAACATATGGTCTGAATCAGACCATCAAGAGCTGAAGAGTTTAAATGACGAACAATTTTTTGCGCTAATTTTAAAAAATGAGCTTGATGAAAACGGCCTCTATAAGAAGGCTCCAGTTCAACGTGACAATGAAACGTCAACGCAATATCAAGAGTTACTCAATGATTGGAATGAAGATAAGAATCGGCATATTCAAGGGGTATTAGCCCAGCATCATAAAAAAATTAATGACAGTATTTACACTAATGGTTTGAGCCGCATAAAACGTTTGCTTGTGGCTTTTTATAAGGCGATGAGTGAACCGGTAAATGTTATTTCGCTATTATTAGTTCGCCCAATCCAATTAGTTGCTGCTGCATTCATTTTAACTGCAGCCACCTTAACTGAACTGGCTCGTTATGCTACTTTTGCTGCTGCATTAGTAGGAATGACTGCTATGGTGTCCCTATGTTTTCTTACGTTATCCTTTTTGAGCAGTCCTCTTTACTGCTATGATGCCGCTCAATTCGCAATGAATAGGTTGCAGCGTAACTCGGATAATGAAGATAAGATAGAGGCGGGTTCTGAATTTGAATCTACATCCAATCCGATGCAGCAGTTATGGAATAATAAGAGAGCTACATCAGATAAAACGGTTACCGCGGTAGAGTCTTCTTTACATCACTATTCTCCAATTGAGAGTACTTCAAAAGAGCAAAAGAACGAGTATCAGAATGAACCTGGCGTATCTCGTGGATTGGCTCAATAAGCAGTAGGAACTATAGCACTTGTGTAGGTCAAACATCCTATGTCCAATGACTTACTCCTGAGCATCGGCAGCTCATTAGTTGGAAAAGAAGTAACCACAGTAAGTAATTTTGCGCAGGTTCTTCAAGAGAAAAATTCTAATCAAGCACAACCTTTCTAATCATTCAAAAGCGCTCACGAAGTAGAGTGAGCGCTAGTACGCCAAATTTAATGAGATGTGCTATATTTTATTTGCAACTGTACAAAAATAATAGATCTCATTCATTAAAAGGAATTAAATTATGAACAAAATTCTTGCTAAAGCAGGGATGTTTACTTTACTCGTTAGTGTTTCTGTTTATGGTTGGGCTAATGCGTGTATGCCTATAGCGAAAGCCTGTATGCAAAATGGCTACCATAAAGGAGGCGAGAAGGAACATAAAGGCTTAGTAAAAGATTGTGTTATGCCAGTTGTCATGGGTTCTAAAACACTACCAAATACTAATTTTAGTCAAAACGAACTTCAAGATTGCAAAGCTAAAATTGCTCAAAAAGTAAAAGGTAGAATGTAAGATAAGGAGTATCTTAGGCTGGGCTGCCGCAGGGCTTAGCAAACAGATTCTCGATGCTGGGCCGTAAGGCCCAGCCAACATGCAGAAATCTGAGTTTAAGCTTTTTGTAATGACTCAATTACCTCGCCCAAGAAGCGAGTTGCCTCACCTCCAGTTGCCGCTCTATGATCAAAACTAAGGGATAACGGCAGCATATTATGTACTTCAACAGCACCATCATCATTCGCAACAACACTCTTGTAGAGTCTTCCTACCGCTAAAATGGCAACCATTGGTGGGACAATGATTGGACTAGCAAATCGGCCTGCGAATTTACCAAAATTAGATAGGGTAATGGTCGCACCTTTTAATTTGTCAGCGCCAATCTCTCTATTGGCTACAGAGGTTTTAAGTTCGTTAATGGTTTGACGTAATTCAGCATCAGAACGTTTTGCCGCGTCATGGATAACAGGTACAAATAAACCTTCCTCATTATCCATAGCGAGTCCAAGATGTACTTCATCAAAGCATTGGCGAGCACCATGCTTGGTATCAAACCAGGCATTCATTGCAGGTTCTTTTTCAGCCGCATGAATCATGGCACGAATTAAACGCACAGTAATGTCTGTTCCGGGTTTCCAATTATGGATATCAGCTTCATCAAAAATGCTCACCGGAACTACTTCTGCATGTGATTGCACCATACTGTTTAGCATGGCACGTCGCACACCCCGTAGAGGCTCATAACCAACAGGCACTTGGGAGTTTTTATCGACTTGAGCTTGCACGTCTTCACGTGTAATCACCCCAAATTCACCAGTACCTTTTAGTGCGGCTAAATCAATACCTAGTTTTTTAGCAAGCATTTTTACAGCTGGTGTTGCCTTAATTCGGGCTTTGTCAGCGTTTTGAATGCCGATAACAAAATTATCTTCACTGACTTCGCTGCTTTCTTCTAAGTTTCCAACCACGGTGCCTTTATCCGTAGCTTTTGTTGCACTTGATTCAAATGCAACTAATGGGTCACCTGTTTTGATTACATCACCTGGCTTGCCAAATAACTTCCCGATAACACCACTTTGAGGGCAGGGAACATCAACAACAGCTTTTGCTGTTTCCATAGAAACAAGAGGCTGATCGGTTACAACTGTATCACCTTCCTTGACAAACCACTCATGAATTTCAGCATCAGGTAAACCTTCACCTAAATCAGGCAGATTAAAAATATTCATTATTACTCCATTATGCTCATAACACTGTTTTTTATACGTGCAACACTTGGGATGTATTGTTTTTCTAATTGGAAATAGGGCATAACGGTATCATAGCCAGTAACGCGTTGGACTGGTGCCATGAGGTCAGCCATTAAATTCTCCATAATTAGCGCGGAAATTTCTGCGCCAACACCGCAAGTTTTTGCCCCTTCATGAACAATAACGCAACGCCCTGTTTTTTCCACAGAGGCGAGAATCGTTTCGATATCTAGTGGTTTTATGGTTGCAACATCAATAAGCTCACAGGAAATACCTTCATCTTCAAGTTGTTTCACTGCTTGTTGGGTCTCATGCAAACTAGCTCCCCAAGTAACTAACGTAACATCATCACCTTGTTTTAAGGTAAAGCATTTGCCAATTGGTAGTGCTTCTCCATTATCCTCAACTGGTTGTTTTACCAAACGGTAAATACGTTTAGGCTCTAGGAATATAACGGGATCAGGATTTCGCATCGCTGCGAGTAATAAACCATATGCTCTTTTCGGTGACGAAGGAATAACTACTTGCAGGCCTGGAATATGGGCAAATAATGCCTCAGTACTTTCTGAATGATGTTCGGGCGCTCTAATTCCCCCTCCAAATGGGGCACGAAATACCAGGGGACAAGTCAAACGCCCACGAGTACGGTTACGCATACGTGCTGCATGAGAAATAATTTGGTTCATTGCGGGATAAATAAATCCCATAAATTGGAACTCAGCTACAGGTTTTAATCCTTGTAGTGACATACCAATAGCTAAGCCTGCAATCATCGATTCAGCAAGTGGAGAGTCGAACACTCGTTTTTCGCCAAAGCGCTCTTGCAAGCCAACGGTTGCGCGGAAAACACCTCCATTTTTACCTACGTCCTCGCCAAAAACGACAACATTATCATCATGAGCTAACTCATAAGCTAGGGCCTGAGTTACGGCTTCAATTAAGGTAATATCAGGCATTAGATGCTTCCTCCATAGCGATTGCGCGTTGCTCCACTAAATATTCTGGTAGTTCCGCAAAATGATAATCGAAGATACTGCTGATTGGTTGTGGTGTTCTACTAAGGTATTCATCCACGGCTTTTTCAACTTCAGCGGCACAGTGTATTACTAACTGTTCTTCTTCCCCGGCACTCCAGAGGTTGTTTTGTAGTAAGTATTCCTTGAAGCGAGCAATAGGCTCTTTGGGTTTGGCTTGCTCTACTTCGGTAGAGGGTTGATAGCGGGTGGCATCATCGGCAGTGGTGTGATCGGATAAACGATAAGACATGGCCTCAATCAGAGTAGGGCCTTCACCACGACGGGCTTTTTCAATGGCATCTCCAATTACCTGGCGGGTTGCTAAAATGTCATTACCATCTATTTGTATCCCAGAAAATCCGGCTGCTATAGCTTTTTGAGCGATGGTTTCTGTGCCAGTTTGTTTGTCTCTAGGAACAGAAATAGCCCATTGGTTATTATTTACTACAAAAACTACGGGCAATTTCCAAGTGCCTGCAACGTTAATGGCTTCATAGAAATCACCTTCAGAAGTTCCGCCTTCACCAATACATGCCACCGCAACTCTTGGTTCATTTCTATATTGGAACGCAAAGGCAATCCCTGTCGCATGTAAGCATTGAGAGGCAATGGGGACGCAGATAGGTAAATCTTGAGATTTACAGGCAAAATCACTGCCACGCTCATCGCCGCCCCAATAGGTTAGAATTTCTGACATTTTTACGCCACGCTGAATTTGCGCTGCATAATCGCGATAATAAGGAACGAATACATCCTCAGGCTTCATTGCATGGCCTATCGCGGTAGAAATCGCTTCCTGGCCATTAATTGGGGCATAGGTCCCCATTTTACCTGTCCTTTGTAATGCAATTGCTTTCTTATCAAACGTTCGAGTAAGCACCATGACTCGATAGAGTTCTTTGAGTGCTTCATGATTACTGGCAAAAGCAGGTGCTTGTCCTGCTAATTTGCCTTGTTCATCGAGAAATTGAGTATAGGTAATATCAAATTGAGCAACCGTTGCCATGCATGGCTCCTTGTCAACAAAGCGTTTGCATAGCATACTCACAAATTAATTTAAACACCAGTTAATTATTTGTATCAAATGACGCGAAATATTATAAAGCAATCAATGCTCTTGGCACTGGATTATTTCCCTTTCATGCAAGAGTATTACCAGAAATTGCGACACTTACCCGGGTTTGTGCTTTTGGAAAGCACAGACCGTTCGCAAGCACGTTACGATCTAGTGAGCGCTTATCCATATGATCGACTCAGGGTTGATCCACAAACGCACAATGTGTCAGAAATATTATGCTCTTTACGTGAGGTTCTAACCGAACAAGATTCTGTCGCTGATCTTCCATTTCAAGGTGGGGCTATAGGTTATATTTCTTATGATTTGGGCGCTCAGCTACTTGGTATTGAATCATCTTCGCAACCCAGCCTGGAGACAATGCCTTTATTGGACTTAGGATTGTATGATTGGGCTATTATTGTTGACCATCAGCTTAAGAACGTAACTTTATTTGCTGCGCATACTCAGCCCTCAACCGCGACTGTTATCGATGAGGTTTTGGCTTTATGGAATGGCATGTCAGATGAGCCAAGCCAAGCGGAGTTAACCAGTGACTTTTGTCCTTTAATTTCGCAAGATGAGTACGAGGAGGCATTTAACTCGATTCATCAATCTTTGATAAAAGGTCGATGTTATCAAACTAATTTAACTCAGCCTTTCCATGCTGGATATGAAGGGGACAGCTGGGCATTTTATCAAAAAATAAGTCGTAAAAATCCTGTTCCTTTTTCTGCCTTTTTACGAATCAAGGATGCCGATATTTTAAGTTTCTCCCCTGAGCGTTTTCTTTTGTATGATCAAGGTAAATTACTTACATCTCCAATTAAAGGAACCATTGGTCGTTCAGCAGATCCTGTGGAAGATCAACGTTTAATCAAGGAGTTGGAAGCAAGCGAAAAGAACAAAGCTGAAAATGTCATGATTGTTGATTTACTACGCAATGACCTGGGTAAAATAGCCAAACCAGGCTCTGTGCGAGTAACCTCTTTATGTGCTGTTGAAAGCTATAATTCAGTACATCATTTAGTGAGTACTATTGAAGCTCAATGCTTAGATAGCCTTCACCCTTTAGATGCATTTTTATCTTGTTTTCCGGGTGGTTCCATTACTGGAGCACCTAAAATTGAATCCATGCAGATTATCAGCCAGGAAGAACCTTATGCGCGAGGTGTTTATTGTGGAGCGATTGGTTATTTTTCCCGGCATGGGTATTTTGATACCAATATTGCAATAAGAACGGTGACTGCGAAAAATAATTTATTACACCTCGCAGCTGGTGGCGGAATAGTTATTGACTCCCAATGTGAAGACGAATATCGTGAATGTTTCATCAAAATTGCGGCGATAATTAATGGACTTAAGTGACTCCAAGAAAGGTTTTCCAGCTAATTCAGCAGTTATGGTTTTATATGAACGTGCTTCAGATTCACTCATTTTAACAAAACGACGAGAAAATCTTCGTGCACATCCCGGGGAAGTCTGTTTTCCTGGTGGGGGATGGGAAGAGGGGGATGTTGATTTGTATGCTACCGGCTTAAGAGAGTTGCATGAAGAGCTGGGAATTACTGGCGATCGGGTTACTTTAATTAGAGCCTTAGAACCTCAGCCTACTTTATTAGGCAAAGTGATTCAGCCTTGGTTTGCACAGATTGAATCCGTTAATCCTTATCAGATAAATCCTGATGAAGTAGCGCGATTGATTATGGTTCCGATGTCATTAGTACAAACGGCAAGAAATTATAAGGATATAGTCGTGGAGCGAGGGCGCTTTCGCTTTAAAAGTTGTGAATTTGTTTATCATGACGATTGGGTTTGGGGGGCTACCGCGAAGATTATGAAGCAGTTGATTATCGAGAATTAAAGATCCCGCCATCTTCGTTGCGCTTTGGATGACGGGCACTAACGGATCTATCTGATTACTTCAATGCACGACGCAGTATTTTTCCTACATTCGTTTTAGGAAGCTCATTAAAGAATTCCACTATTTTAGGAATTTTATACGCGGTTAAATGCTCACGACAATAAGCAATTACCTCATCCACTGTTAAGTTTGGATCCTTTCTTACGATGCAGGCTTTAACACGTTCACCTGATTCTGCGTCCGCTACACCAACGACCCCAACCTCCAGTACTCCAGGATGCATGCTTATTACTTGCTCTACTTCATTAGGATACACATTAAATCCAGAAACCAATAGCATGTCTTTTTTTCTATCAACCAGATAGATAAATCCTTCTTCATCCATTCGACCAATATCACCAGTTTTTAAATAGCCTGTGCGGGTAAATACTAGTGCCGTTTCATCAGGACGTTTCCAATATCCAGGGGTAACCTGAGGTCCCTTAATACAAATTTCTCCACTGGAGCCAATGGGTACTTCTTTTTCCTCATCGTCCAATATCAAGACATCAGTTGATGGAAGTGGTAAGCCAATGCTGCCGTTATAACTTGTTAGGTTCATTGGATTAATGGTTGCGGCAGGGCTTGTTTCTGTCAGTCCATAAGCTTCCAGGATTGGCGATTGAGTTACTTCTCTCCAACGTAAAGCCACACTTTTTTGTAGAGCCATTCCGCCAGATAAAGACAATCTTAATTTACTGAAATCGACTTCCTTAAATTGTGGGTGATTTAATAAGCCATTAAACAATGTATTAACGCCAGTAATGGTGGTGAAGCCACAAGTTTTAATTTCTTTAATGAAGTGTTTCATGTCCCGAGGATTGGTGATTAATATGTTTTTTGCTCCCATTTTCATAAAAGTCAGGCAATTCGCCGTTAATGAGAAAATATGGTACAGAGGCAATGCGGTAACAATAACTTCTTTATCTTCCTCTAATGCAGGGGATATCCAGGCATAGGCTTGTAGTAAATTAGCAACCAGATTTCCATGCGTTAAAATCGCACCTTTAGCTACCCCAGTTGTGCCACCAGTATATTGTAAAAAAGCGATGTCACTGTGATTCAAGTCGATATGGTGTAAGGTTGATTGTTTGCCTTCATGCAATACGTAGTTAAATGCAACTGCATGAGGAATCGAATAAGCAGGGACCATTTTTTTGACGTATTTTACTACCGCATTCACAATAAAACGTTTTACTGGCGGAAATAAATCACCGATTTGCGTGACGATAACGTGTTTTATTGTTGGGGTTGAAGGTAAAGCGTTTTGAACCGTTTTAGCAAAATTAGCAAGCACAATAATGGCTTCAGCACCTGCATCATTCATTTGATGAATTACTTCATCCGATGTATATAACGGATTTGTATTCACTACGACATAGCCCGCAAGCAAAATACCAAACAGTGCAACGGGGTACTGCAATAGGTTGGGCATCATAATCGCGATGCGTGCACCTTTTTCCAACTTAAGCTGTTGGAGATAGGCTGCAAAACTGTGGCTTAGTTCTTCTAATTCAGCAAAAGTAATCTCGCATCCTAAATTGGAGTACGCTATTTTTTGTGCATGATTAGTGCATGATTCTTTGAACAAAGCGACAAGGGACGAGTATTGACTAGGGTCAATTTCATGTGGAACGCCATTCTGATATTGTTCAAACCACCGTTTATCCACCTTAATATCCTTCTGTTATTGTTTTTCACATGATAGTATAAATGTAAGTATAAACAAAAAATCTGGTTATGGATATCATACTCATGAGTGAAAATACAACACAAACTCAAGCATTTAAGCTTAAAGGCCGACTTTACACATTTACTGTTTTGCAAGTACTGAATACTGATAGTGAGATTTTTGCCCAGCAATTGATTGAAACTGTAACAAGAGCCCCCAAGCTTTTTGATAAAACTCCAGTGGTTTTTGACCTTTCTGCGGTTCAGCAGTTAGAGTTTGATTTGAATGCTTTAATTCAAGTCGCACGAACTAATGGCATGATTCCTGTTGCTATTCAGGGGGGAAGTGCGTTACACGATACATTAGCTCAATGCCAAGGATTAGCTGTACTGCATGCTTCTGCAACCCAAGATAAGCCAATCATTGAGCGCTCTATTGAACCTGCTCAACAACCTCATCCTGAAGCAGCCAAAACCAAACTGTTAACAACACCAGTACGTTCTGGACAGCAATTTGTCGCTAAGAATGCTGATTTAATTGTCACTTCTTCGGTAAGTCATGGTGCAGAATTATTAGCTGATGGTTCAATTCATGTTTATGGTGCTTTACGTGGTAGGGCTTTAGCAGGGATTTCTGGTGATAAAGAGGCGCGCATTTTTTGCCAGTCGCTTGAGGCGGAATTGGTATCAATTGCCGGGTTTTATCGTTTAAGTGATGCAATTGAACCGCATAATGGGCCATGCCAAATCTATCTTTTGGATGATCATATCCACATTGAGCCTTTATGATAGACGCTGTTTTTATTTCTGATCTTCATTTGCATCCTGAAGAATACAACATTCAGGCTCATTTTGATTCTTTTCTTAAATGGGCCGTACACAATTCAGTAAAAAATATTTATATTCTAGGTGATTTTTTCCATGCCTGGGCTGGTGATGATACTCTAAACGATTGGAGTAGGGGCATTGCAGAACAATTACATGCATTAACCCGGCAAGGGATTAATTTGTTTTATATGCATGGTAATCGAGATTTTTTGTTAGGAAAACGTTTTGCCAAGTTGGCAGGATGGTCTGTTTTAAAAGAACCAACAATTATTTATTTAGATAATGAAAAAATAATGTTAGTACATGGTGATCGTTACTGTACTAATGATGTGGCTCACCAGCGCTTTAGGCTTCTAACGCGCAATAAAATTTTCCCCGCATTATTTTTAAGCCTATCTGCAAAATACCGTGAACGCTTAGTGAATCAGGTACGCACCCGCAGCCAAAATAATATGAGTAAATCCATGGAGCAAATGGATGTGGTTACTGAGTCAGTCATGCGACATATGCAAGAGCATGGGGTCAGCAAGCTTGTTCATGGTCATACTCATAAACCAGGCCTTACAACCTATCCTGGTGAACAAGACGAGTTGATGCGTTATGTACTTAGCGACTGGGATGACAACCCTAAATTATTGTGTTATTGTGGTGCAAAAGGCCTTTATTTTACCCATATGTGATTCTGTTTTAGGAGCTCAGTATGCCAGAAATTATTTCGACTCAAGATGAAATAGCTCAAAAGAAAAAAGAATTGGAGGTCGATGCTCGACGCTTAGCGGCAGACAAGGCTAAGCAAGCTTTTTTTGCAGCCAAAGAACAAGCACAAGCCCTTCAAAAAGCGGCCGTTCTCGAGGAAATTGAAAGGATTAAGAAAGAGGGTGTTGTTCGCTATGATGACAAAGGAAATGCTATTACCAAGCAAGCTATTTTTGAAGATAAGCTGCGGCAGGTTATGGGCTCTGAACAAAGTTCAATCCATGACTGGAAATCATCTATGATGTCCTTGATGTCTGTTTTATCCGCATTTGTTGAGGCAATGAATCAAGAGGTTAATGAGAAAACATCTCCTTATTATGTTCAGATAAAGCATGCTTTAAAAAATGGCATTATTGGCATGAAGGACACACTCTTAGATAAGCTTCGTGGTGATCCTAGACTTGATTTACCTACTTTAGTTCATGACATTCAACTAGGAAAGGATAATAAGCTCGAGGTAAAATTACAGGCGGGTGGGGAGAAAATGGTTGTCCAAGACCGTGATACATTGGTTGCCCAGTGGCTTGATGAACACGGATTCGAGCAAGATCCACACAATATAAACGGGTTTAGAACGAAAGAAGGACATCATCCTTTACCCGATGCTGTCTTTAAAAAAACAAAAGATGAGCTAGATGCGTTTTTAAACCGGAGCTCTTTAAAACTTCCTCAAGGTTTAAGAACTTTAGTGGCTCTGTGGTTAAATGAACGAGGATATGAGATAGATCCAAATAACAAGGAAGGATTTATCGCTAAAGAAGGACATGCACCGTTAACTGCTGCACAGTTTAATGAGTTAAAAAATGATCCCATTAATGGATTAAATGAGTTTCTAAATCGGGGAACAGAACTACAGTACCGTGAAGAGCTTAATAATGCTCCAGCACCTTATGGCATGGCCTTTGCAAATTAAACACGAACGCTGTCATTGCGTGCCTCGGTAATGCAATGACAGTTTGTTGCACATTTCTTTCTTACAAATAAAGTTATTTTCAAGACATACTACGTCGATCACTGTTCATTCTGAAGTAGAAAAAATCTTCTGGCGAGCTTTACTCAAGTAATGTAAAACGGGTGTAAGCTCAGGCAATTTATTCGTGGTACACATATTCTATGGGCAAAAGAATTTCTATCTTATGCACGTGTCGTATGGATGACAATCTCAAGCTCTTGTGTTATCATAATACAAAAGGGGTTTGTTTTGACCATTCGCGAGTCTTTTTAGGAGCTAAATATGCCAGAAGATAGATCAGAACTAGATGATATAGCTCAACGTAAAAAAGAGATGAATGAAGGGGCAAAGACTTTAGCGGAGGAGAATGCTAAGAAAGCTTTTTTAGCAGCCAAAGATCAAGCAAAAGCCCTTCAGCATGCAGCCGTTCTCGAGGAAATAGAAAAGATTAAGAAAGAAGCTGTGGTCCGCTATGATGACAAAGGAAATGCGATTACCAAGCAAGCTATTTTTGAGGATAAGCTTAAATCGGTAATGGGCTCTGAACAAAGCTCAATCCACGACTGGAAGTCGTCCATGATGGCTTTGATGTCGGTATTATCCGCATTTGTTGACGCAATGAATCAAGAGGTTAATGAGAAAACATCTCAGTATTTTATCCCGATAAAGCATGCTCTGAAAAATGGTATTGTGGGCATGAAAGATACTTTGTTAGATAAGCTTCGTGGTGATCCAAGGCTTGACTTACCTACCTTAGTTCATGATGTTCAACTAGGAAAGAAGAATAATAAGCTTGAGGTAAAGTTACATGCGGGGGGACAGCAGCTGGAAGATAAAAATGGGCTTCCTCAAGGTCTAAGAACTTTAGTTGCTTTGTGGTTAGATGAACAGGGCTATAAAATAGATCCAAATAATGAGGAAGGTTTTATAGCTAAAGAAGGAAATGAACCATTAACTGCAGAAACGTTTAACAAGCTAAAAAATGATCCAGATCATGGCTTAAATGAGTTTTTAAATCGGGCATCAGAAGTACAATACCGTCAAGAACTTGGCGGAGATAATCCCAGTCCTACTCCTCATTAATGTCATTAAACGCCGCCATTGCGAAGTAATGGCGGTGTTCAGTATGCCTATATAATCCGGTGCTTACAATGCAACATCTGGTATTCCACTATGAAAGCGAAATACTGTATCCGTCGCTAAAATAAACTCATTTTCAAGAGCTAAAAATTTAGCAATGCGTTGATTTACATCTCCCCCATACAACTTGGCTAAACGTAAATAATCTTCGAAATGCCGAGCCTCAGATTTAACCAATGTAGCGTAAAATTTTGCTAAGGCTTCATCTTCAATGTAAGGCATAATCGAATAAAAGCGCTCACAAGAGCGGGCTTCAATAATAGCACCAACAATTAATTGATCACATAAACGTTCAGTCCCATCCTTCCGTGTGACTTGCTTATGTAATACAGTAGCATATCTAGAGGGAAGTAATGGTCCAAATTTAATTCCACGTTGCGTCATTACATTGACCACTTTTTCAAAATGCAGCAGTTCTTCGCGAGCAAGAGGAGACATAACCTCAATTAGTTCCTTCCGTTCAGGATATTTGCTCATAAAAGTAATGGCTGTAGCTGCAGCCTTTCGTTCGCAGTGTGCGTGATCAACCAAGAGTAAAGGAATTTGCTTGGCAGCATGGTCTAACCACGCTTGCGGGGTTTTTATTTGGAGAAATTCATTTAATGTTTGTAAATCAGTATCTAATCGTTTTAACATCTGGTAAATACACTATACTTTCAAATAAATAGTCTTATATCACATACGGTAAATAAATTAAATTGGATGAAAAATGAGCGTAGAAAAATCAGAGAATGACTTAAGCCACTGGTTTTCAACTTACGGGGTGATAACCGCGGAGCGTATTCTAGGTCGATATCATATCAATTTAGCGCAAATTGATTTAGTCGCGGCTGTAAAAAGCCCGTTTAGTTTTTATCATAAGGTGCTACAAATACCGTTAAGAAATGTCCTTAATGGGATCGTGTTACAGCAGGCAAATGATTATCATGTCTATGTACAAAAACTTTTTATTGATTATTTATTATCCGGGGAGAATTCGAAGGATGAATCATCTCCAGGAGCGAGTACGCGTGAGGCTCTGGAAAATGAACGTCAGCACCTTCTTGCTTTAGGTGAGGAATATCATCAAAAAGAGGGGGAGCATAATCATTTAATTTCCAGCAGCCAAAATTTCCTCATAAAACTATCGGCTGACTTTAATAAAGCTTTTGATAAGGCCATAACTGCCATAGCACAAATAGCCAAGCAGATGGGTAGTAACGAAGATAAAAGCAAAATACGTAAGGCAATTAATTTTGCTTTAATTAATTGTGATTTAACAAATCCTAAGTTACAAAGTGATCCTTTGCTTTTCGTGGTAAAAATGAATGAAGAGCTTAAATTATCATTAGATGATGATTTAAAAAGGAAAATTATAGAAGGCATTTCTGAGCTTACTGATATAATTCTTCAGTTTGATGAGAAAACACGAGTTTTTCATGAGCGGGTGGTGGACATGACCGCCTTCGCAAATGGTTTTAGAGCCCAATTTTATGACACTATTTTACGGGTTATAGAGCTGATTAAAATTTTACCTGAATATAAGATGGATCCTGAGCAAGATCTCATCAACCGAGAGTCATTGTATTTTGATAAAAGCATCGGCCAGCTTGATAAAGCTTAATTTTATCCAAAGTAGGTGGTTGATGTATTTAGTGATATTAAGCTCCAAGTAATCATAAGGTTGAGGAAACAAATTTTATTAAAAAAGTAACTCATCATAAACTTCAGGAAAACTCTGAAAATCCTCAAGCGTTAGCTCTTTCTGCGATGTTTAGTTCTCCTAAGGACAGCATTGTATCATATGAACGAGCGAGCGCTCAGGGAGCGATAATAGCCAAAAATATGCTTGCTCAGCACTATTGTTATAAATGCGAATGGAAATTGGCCAGTGATTTTATGGTGTCAGCCATGCTTTAGGTGATTTCGCTTCGATACCTGAATTTATATTAGCCATAAAGCATCTATTTCATGTATAATAGCGCGCTTTAACTATTAATTCCTATGGAGTGTGCATAATGGCAAAAGAATTAACATTATCAATTATTAAACCGGATGCTGTAGCTAAGTCTGTAATTGGTAAAATTTACACCCGTTTCGAAGATGCTGGTTTAGATGTTGTTGCTGCAAAAATGGCTCATTTATCTCGCGAACAAGCTGAAAACTTCTATGACATTCACCGTGCTCGTCCTTTCTTCAATGCTTTAGTTGAGTTCATGATTTCTGGTCCTGTAATGATCCAAGCATTAAAAGGCGAAAACGCGGTATTGAAAAACAGAGACATCATGGGCGCTACTAACCCTAAAGAAGCTGCTCCTGGTACTATTCGTGCTGATTTCGCTGATAGCATTGATGCAAACGCAGTTCATGGTTCTGACAGCTTAGAAAATGCTGCTCGTGAAATTGCTTTCTTCTTTGAACCACACGAAATTTGTGAGCGATAAGAATTAAGGTTGGGAGTAAAAATGACTGAGCAAAAAGTAAATCTATTGAATTATAATTATCAGCAAATGCGAGAACTATTGAGTTCATGGGGGGAACAACCTTACCGAGCTCAACAGCTAATCCAATGGATTCATCAAGCTGGCTTAGTCGATTTTGCTCAAATGACCAATCTCGGGAAAGCTTTGAAAGCAAAGCTTTCCCAGCTTTCCTATGTCAAGGCACCGGAAATCGTTGCTTGCCAAAAATCAAATGATGGCACGCATAAATGGTTGCTTAAGCTTGACTGTGGTAACTGTATTGAAACAGTATTTATTCCTGAAGCAAATCGAGGAACCCTCTGTGTTTCATCACAGGTTGGCTGCGCTTTAAATTGTTCTTTTTGCTCTACAGCAAAACAAGGGTTCAATCGTAATTTAACTACTGCGGAAATTATTGGCCAGGTTTGGCTCGCAGCAAGAGAATTATCAACTAGCCAAGGTGCTCATGACAAGCGCGTGACTAATGTGGTGATGATGGGAATGGGTGAGCCTTTACTTAATTTTGATAATGTTGTTTCAGCAATGGATATTATGATGGACGATTTTGCTTACGGTCTATCAAAACGACGTGTAACCTTGAGTACATCAGGGGTGTTACCTGATTTAGAGCGTTTAAGAGAAGCTAGCCCAGTAGCGCTTGCTGTTTCATTACATGCTCCAAATGACGAATTACGCAATGAGTTGGTGCCAATTAATAAAAAATATCCTTTGGCGCAGCTTATGGCTATATGCAAGTCGTATTTTAAAGACGAGCCACGAAGAAAAGTAACTTTTGAATACGTGATGTTAAAAGGGGTGAATGATCAGCCCGAACATGCACATCAATTAATTAAGCTACTAAAAAACGTTCCTTCGAAAGTGAATTTAATCCCCTTTAATCCATTTCCCATGGCACACTACGAACGTTCTCCACAAGAAGTGATTGATGCGTTTAGAGATAAGTTAATTGCTAATGGAATTAATACCATCACACGCAAAACACGTGGTGATGATATTGATGCTGCTTGCGGACAATTGGCAGGTGAAGTAAAAGACAGAACAAGCCGTTCCCAGCGTTGGCAAAAATTGAATTTTATAGCCAAGCCTGGAGCGGAAGCCAAAACAGAAGGCCGAGCAGGCTAGTGTATTTTGTAGGCTGGGTTATAAAGCCCAGCAGGCAGATGCTTAATTTAACGTGCTCGTATTTATTCGTGATTAAATATTTTTAATTTACGTGTTAGCAGGTATAATGCCGATTCTTTTTTGAATCGTTATGTGAGCATGGATTGAACGTACGTTATTTCTTCGGCATTGCCTTGTGTTTGCTTTTGCAAGCATGCACGCATGATAATGACGGAGGCGAGCAACTCAAAAAGCCGAATTTTATTAAGGCTTCAGCGTATAACGTTCAATTAGGACTAGGGTATTTAAAACAGGGCAATAGGCCTAGAGCGAAACAGAAATTACTGACTGCTTTAGAGCAAGAGCCTAGATCCGTTGATGCTAATTCAGCCATGGCTTATTATTTTGAGCAAACGGGTGAGCCGGCTCAAGCGAAAACGTTTTATTTAAAAGCATTGTCTTTGGCCGGTAAGGCTGGGGCGCAACTTAATAATTATGGTGCCTTTTTATGCCGACAGGGTGATTATAAACAGGCAGACCGTTATTTTTTAAAAGCAGTTGCTGACTTGCACTATGTGCATACAGCGGGTGCTTATGAGAATGCAGGGCTTTGTTCATTATCTGCGAATCAGCTAGAGCAAGCCAAGCCTTATTTTATAAAGGCATTAAATCAGGACCCGTCCAGGAAGGTTTCTTTTTATGAGTTAGTTAAAATTGAAACAAAGAGTGGGCATAATGAAAGCGCGTACGCATTAATACAAAAATACGCTGATTTAGTTTTAA
This sequence comes from Legionella lytica, assembly GCF_044626755.1. Classification (GTDB taxonomy): domain Bacteria; phylum Pseudomonadota; class Gammaproteobacteria; order Legionellales; family Legionellaceae; genus Legionella; species Legionella lytica_A. The sequence continues at coordinate 674,763 of NZ_JBGORX010000001.1, forward strand.
ATGATAGGACGTTGTTGTTCTTGGCCAAGGAAGTCGCAGAAAAAGCTGGCCAATATGAAGTAGCTGCAATGTATAAACAAACTATTAAAAATATGGATCCAAATCTCGATATAGGTGGAGCAAATAATGAGTACAATAACCACGCTTGATGATAATACAATCGTTCATGCGATCAATCCCGGCGCACAACTTGCGAGCATTCGTGAGCAAAAAGGGTATACAATAGATTATGTTGCTGATAAGTTGCATTTACGAGGTCGCATCATCGAATTAATAGAAAATAATGAGTTCGGCGCATTGCCTGGAGCGGTCTTCTCGAAGGGCTATTTACGTGCTTATGCTAAATTGCTAGATGTTTCCCCTGAGCCTTATCTTGCAGTGTTTAATGAGCGCTATGCTCCTGAGAAAAAAACAGATCGTGCTTTATGGCAACAAACAAAACGAGAAACCAATAAGGCAGAGCACCTGATTCGTTGGGTTACTATTTTATTTGCCTTAGGTGTTATGGTCGCTGTTGGCGTTTGGTGGCAGAAAAACCAAGAAAATCAACAATTGTTTTCTGAGAAAAGCACACCTACTGATTTATCGTTGAATAATAAAGAAATCAATGAAGTCAAATTAACAGATATTTCCAAAATGCAATCCATATTAAATCCTAAACCAGATATGTCTCCTTTGGAGAAAACAGGTGGCTGAGAAAATTCAAGCAATCCGTGGCATGAATGATGTTTTGCCTGAAAAAACTGGATTATGGCGTTACATTGAGAATACGTTTATTACCTGTCTTAGCAATTATGGCTACCAGGAAATTCGTTTTCCTTTAGTAGAAAGTACGCAGCTTTTTAAACGAACTATTGGTGAAGTTACCGACATCGTTGAAAAAGAAATGTATACCTTTAATGATTTAAACGGTGACAGCATAACCCTTCGTCCCGAAGGAACAGCAGGCTGTGTTCGTGCTTGTCTGGAACATGGATTATTACACAATCAACAGCAAAAACTATGGTATTTAGGTCCCATGTTTCGTCATGAGCGTCCTCAAAAAGGAAGATACAGACAATTTACCCAATTAGGGGTAGAGGCCTTTGGTGTCCCCGGAGCTCAAAGCGAATTGGAGCTCATTGCATTGTGCCGTAAATTCTGGACTGAATTAGGATTTGCGGATTTAGTTCAATTGCAAGTTAATACTCTTGGTGAGCTTTCAGAGCGCCAAAAATATAAAAATATTTTGGTGGAATACCTCAATGATCATATTGATCTGCTTGATGAGGACAGCAAAAGACGCTTAACTCGCAACCCGTTGCGTATTTTAGACAGTAAAAATCCTGAAATGCAGCAATTAGTTGCCAATGCGCCTAAATTGATTGATGTGCTTGAAGGTAAGAGCAGGGACCATTTCCAAGCTTTTTGTGCCGGTTTAGATGCATTAAACATTCCTTATGTTGTGAATCCTGTTTTAGTAAGAGGCCTTGATTATTATGGCCATACTGTATTTGAATGGGTAACTGACCGCTTAGGAAGCCAGGCAACAATTTGTGCCGGTGGTCGTTATGATATTTTGGTTGAACAATTAGGTGGTAATCCAACTTCTGCTGCAGGTTTTGCATTAGGAGTAGAGCGTATTTATTTGCTGATGGAAACTTTAGAGCTATTGAAACAAGAAACTAAAGAGAACTCTCTATTTGTTATTGGTACAAATGAAGAGGCTATCGTTAAAGGGCTTGTTATTGCTGAGTCAATTCGTGCGGCATACCCTGCATTAGAAGTTCTGGTAAACACGGCTGGGGGTAGTTTTAAGAGCCAATTTAAGAAGGCAGATAAAAGCGGAGCACGTTTAGCTTTAGTTTTAGGTGAAGATGAGCTTGCTAATCAGAAGGTTAGTATTAAGGATTTACGTACTGGAATGGAACAAATTACTGTGGATCAAACCGCAGTGACTCAGTTTCTAAATGATTATTTGAAATAAGGCTACGTTGATAGTTCAGGAGAGAGTGTTATGTCAGTTTATATGACAGAAGAGGAACAGTTAGAATCGATAAAAAAGTGGTGGAAACGCTATGGTAATATAGTTTCCGTTATCATATCGGTCATACTTTTTAGTATCGCTGGCTATCGATACTTCACTTGGCACGAAGACAAATTGACGCAGCAAGCCTCCATTGCTTATGAGCAGATGATGATTGCTTTATCAAATAACAATACCAAGGCCGTAAAGTCCTTTGCTAATGAGCTTATCAAGGACCACAGCAAATCGGTATATGCTGATGCTGCCCACATGACTCTTGCTAAAGTTTATGTATCTAAAAATAAACTAGAGCAAGCTCAAAGTGAATTACGTATGGTGGCTGATAACAGCAAATTACGTACACTAAAACAAATAGCGAAGATTCGTCTTGCCCGTATTCTTGTAGCGAATAAATCTTACACTAACGCCCTAAATGAGCTAAGTAAAGTTGAAGATGCTACTTATTTACCCGTAATTAATGAATTGAAAGGTGATATTTACGGTGCTACAGGAAAATACGAAGAAGCGATGAATTCCTATAAGCAAGCGATGGATGAGGTTAAGGTAAATGGAATGGGTAACTTATTTTTAGAAATGAAAACCAATGAAATTGCCGTTAAGACTCAATCCATGATTTCGGATGAAAAGAAGACTCAAGCAGCATAATGAGGTTTAGTTTGATGAAAGTTAAATTAAGTATTTTAGCTCTTTGTGTAGCCATGCAAGGATGTTCAAAAGTTGATGATTATTTATTAGGTAAGGATAATACTCCTAAGCCTAAAGCTCTGGCTGAATTACAAGATAAGATTAAAGTAGCACAAGGTTGGTCTGCGCCAGTGGGTAAGTCCACTAAAAATAAAGAATATTTAAGGTTAAAGCCGGTGATACGTGGAGGCCTTATCTATACAGCGGATGCAAGTGGATTAGTACGTGCTGTGAGTAAACGTGATGGCCAGATTCTCTGGACCACCCCATTAAAACATGGCTTGGTAAGCGGTCCAACATTAGGTAATGGCTATCTTGCCATGGGCACCGATAACTCTTCAGTGGTTCTATTAAATCAGGCCGATGGAAAACGAGTGTGGCAGAAGAAAGTTTCTGGTGAAGTATTATCTCCACCAGCAGTGACGCACGGTAAAGTAATTGCCAAAACCATCGATGGACGTGTTTATGCGTTTAATGCAAAAGATGGGAAGCACCTTTGGATGGCAGAGCATGGCTCACCTAGCTTGATTTTAAAAGCCAGTTCTTCTCCTGTTGTTGTGGGTGGGTTAGTACTAATCGGTTTTTCTGATGGAAAAATGGACGCCTATGATATTAGTAGTGGACGATTAGTGTGGCAGCGCAGCATTGCTTACGCCTCAGGCGCGAGCGATGTAGAGCAGTTGGTTGATATTGATGCCGATCCAATTATCGATGGAAGTGTTGCTTATTTGGGTAGCTACCAAGGATATATTGGCGCTTTATCCTTAAATGATGGCCAATTTATCTGGAAGAAACCAGGCTCTGTTTATAAAAATATGTTGTTAAGTGGTAATACCTTGTATGTGAGTGATAGCCATGATGTTATTTGGTCTATTAATAAGCAAACAGGCCAAGTTAATTGGAAGCAAAAAGTGTTAAAGGCGCGTGGACTAACGGAGCCGGCACTTGTAGGTACTAATTTAGTCGTTGGTGATAAAACAGGATATCTGCATTTTATCGATCCTCAAAATGGTGAAATGCTGGCTCGGTTTAAAGCCGCAGGTGGTGTTAGTATTTCTCCTAGCGTAACAGGACGAACGCTTTATGTACTAACTGATAACGGAATACTTAGTAAACTATCTGTGAGTTAATATAATGGTTCCTGTAATTGCACTGGTTGGGCGTCCTAATGTAGGTAAGTCAACGTTATTCAACCGATTGACTAAAACGCAAGATGCTCTTGTTGCTGATTTTCCAGGCTTAACGCGTGACAGACAATACGGTCAAGCAACTCATGAGCATAAGTCTTATATAGTCGTCGACACTGGAGGAATTGGTGTCGATGATATTGAAGTTGATAGTTTAATGTCAAAACAATCAACAGTTGCTTTAAATGAAGCGGATATTGTTCTCTTTCTAGTTGATGGACGTTCGGGCCTCACTGGAATCGACGAGAATATCGCGGAAAACTTAAGAAGACTAAGTAAAAAAGTTCATCTTGTTGTTAATAAAACTGAAGGGCTTGATGATGATGTCGCTTGTGCTGACTTCCAATCCTTAGGTATTAGTGATATTCATTCGATTTCTTCTTCGCATGGCAGTGGTATTTATTCATTGCTTGATGAGATTTTAGCTCCCTATGCTCCTCAAGTAGAGGATAAAATAGGAGAAGAGGATGAAATCAGAATTGCTTTTGCAGGTCGCCCAAATGTAGGGAAATCAACCCTCATTAACCGTATCTTAGGTGAAGAGCGCGTTGTTGTATTTGATATGCCTGGCACAACCCGTGATAGTATTGCGATTCCCTTTACACGTGATGATAAACGTTATGTTTTAATTGATACCGCGGGTGTACGCCGTAAATCACGTATTGATGAAAAAATAGAAAAGTTCTCTGTAATTAAAACCCTGCAAGCCATTAAAGAGTCTAATGTTTGTTTGCAACTTCTTGATGCGAATGAAGGCATTACTGATCAGGATATGAATTTACTTGGCTTCATTATTGAGTCGGGCAAAGCTTTAGTTATTGCCGTAAACAAGTGGGATGGCAAAGACGAAGAGCATAAGGAAAAAATTAAAAGCGAGTTATCGAGAAGATTACATTTTGCTAGTTTTGCTAAAATAAGATTTATTTCTGCATTACATGGTAGTGGGGTAGGCACTTTATTTAAAGATATTAATGAAGCTTATGCTTCTGCCGTGCAATCATTCTCTACTCCAAAGTTAACTCGTTTATTACAAGATATTAGCACCAAGCACACTCCTCCTTGTGTCAGTGGTCGTCGTATTAAGCTTCGTTATGCGCATCTTGGCGGACACAACCCACCGGTAATCGTTATCCATGGTAACCAGCTTGCTGATTTACCCGATAGCTACCGACGCTATTTGAACAATGAGTTTACTAAACACTTGGGATTGGTGGGGACTCCTTTGAAATTGGAATTTAGAGCTGGCTCAAATCCTTATGCTGAGAAAAAGAATAAGCTATCAGAACGCCAGGTAAATAAGAAAAGACGTTTAATGGCTTGGTCTAAAAAGAAAAAAGTAAAGTCAAAAAAGAAGTAGTTGCTAGTTATTCTTATTTTGATTAATCCTGGTTACCAAATTAACTTATTCGTCATTGCGCGCGCAATGACGGCTGATTTTTTTTGGGACTGGGAAATGTAGTCTTTATTAGCGTGACGTATTGTGGTCGAGTCCAATGCACACCCAGGGATTTTGCCGACAAACGGTATTACATCGGCTGCAGTTTCCCGTAGCACTCATCAAACTATTTTATCCTCAAAGTTAACACATCGCAGGGGGCATGGTTTACGGTGGCATGAGCTGTACTTCCAAGTAAAGAGCTTAACCCTGAGGCGGAATGGCTACCAAGTATGATTAATTGGCAATTCAATTCTTTTACTTTACTAAAGATGTGTTCTTTAACGGAGCCAATCTCAACAAATTGCTGTTCCACAGGGATATGAAGGTTATCACCAAGCAATGATAACACCGTTTGTGCATCATCTTTGGCGGGATTAACTAACTCAGTAAATCCTAGTCCCTGAGCTAATTGAAAACTAGCGGGCAATTCGATTACATGTAAGAGATATAATTTAGCGTTAAGTTGTTTTGCTATATCCACTGCTTTTTCAGCGAGATGGCTATGTTCTGTAAGTAAGTCCGTAGCAAATAAGATATTGGTATACATGGCATCCCTCGCAATTAATATATTGTTTATTTTGAAGTGTAGCCGATTTAGCGAGTGTGGTAAAACGTTATTGCCAGCTGCGTTTTAACAAGATACTTAGAGATAATAAAAATCATTAGCCTTATAAGTCGCTATGCTTCTAATTCACAGAGCTCTTTTTGTTCTATAACTGAGATAATAGAAGGGTGTATTCCTGTAGACTTCTGTTTTTTAAGTAATTTGTTTATTAAATTAATTCCACACACTTCTGAAAGAGGCTGAATCACAAAATCTCTTGATGCAATATAGGGATGAGGAATTATCAGATTATTAATCTGGATGGTTTTATTGCCATAAGTCAGTATGTCTATATCAATAATTCTTGGGCCCCAACGTTTTTTGCGTACCCGACCTTGTTGCTTTTCAATTTGTTGGCAGGCTCGTAATAACTGTAAAGGTGCTATGGTCGTATGGATTTCGATTACGGCATTACAAAAATCCTGCTGACCTTGTAACCCCCAAGCCTTGGTCCAATGAAAACTCGAAATTTTCGTTAGTGAGGTGGATTTTAAGGCTCGGATGGCGCGGATAGCTTGTCTGAGTTGGCGTTCAGGTGATTTTTGATTTGAACCCAACCCGAGATAACAAACATTCATTTTGGTTCAGGTGGTTTAGGTTTTTTGCGGCGTCTGCTTTTTTTGGCTGGTGAGCCAGCATTAAGTTCAGCCACCATTTTATTACGAGCCTCTTCACTAGCTTCTTGGAAGGAAGTCCACCATTGCGCCAGTTCCATTGCCTCATCACCTGCTAATGCACGCAAGGCCATGAAATCATAAGCAGCTCTAAATCGTGGATGCTGTAATAAGTTAAATGCTCTACCACCTAACCGTTTTCCGAAACGATATTGTAATAGCCATATTTCACGAATAATTTGCGTGTAGCGCTTTGGAATCGAAATGATTTTATTTTGTTCTGCAATAACAATAGACATCGCTTTTTCAACAGCGGGTAAAGGGTCCATACCGGAGCTTTGTAATTGCTTAGAACGCTCAATCATTGGGAACCATAAAATTACAGCAAACAAAAAGGCCGGCGTTACAGGTTTGTCATCCTGGATTCGTGTATCCGTATTTTCAAGAGCAATTGCCAACAAGGCATTAACAGGGTACTGAGTGTTAAATAGCGCGGTTGTTTGGGGGCATAAATGCTGGAATAAGCCATATTGCATTAGTAATTTCTGCACTGTTTCAGCATTTCCACATTGATACAGCTTCGTCATTTCATCGAATAGACGAGAGTTGGATACATGGGTAATCAATGAACTGATTTCAGGAAATGGAGCCTCAGTCTCTGGTGCCAGATTAAAATGTAATTTGGCACTAAAGCGTATAGCACGGAGCATTCTTACTGGATCTTCTGTATAACGTGTGACTGGATCACCAATCATGCGGATCAGTTTATCCTGTACATCCTTAAAGCCACCCGTAAAGTCAATAATGGATGAATCCACTATATTATAATAAAGCGAATTAATGGTGAAATCGCGCCGCCAGGCATCCTCATCCAAGGAGCCAAACGTATTATCACGAACCAGCATACCACGTTCATTTGTTTGTTGGCTTTCATCCAGTGCAGTATGACCACGAAAGGTTGCTACCTCAATAATTTCACGATGAAAAAGCACATGGACTAATTTAAATCGACGGCCAATAATGCGTCCATTGCGGAACAAGCTTTTGACTTGATTAGGCGTTGCATTAGTCGCAACATCAAAATCTTTGGGGGCTTTGTTAAGTAAAAGATCACGAACACTGCCACCAACAATGTATGCTTGAAATCCACTACTATTTAAGCGGTTAAGCACTTTCAGTGCATTACTGCTAATGTCCGCCTTAGAAATGGAGTGATTATTTCTCGGAATGATATGAGCTGTGCTAACAGGATTTGGATGAGCTCTGTTTCGCTTAAGCAGCTTTTTGATAAATTTGATGATTGTAGTTTCTCACACTATTAGACAAAACTAGACAATTATAGCGAAGCAAATCAATAAAGTGAATCTTTTGTATTTACAAACAATGCTCAAATATGAAATTTTTGTTCAAAACAGGCGTGAGAAAATTAAAGACGCCCCCCTCAATCCACAAAAAGAGCATCATGGTCTCTTTGTGCGCATTTATATGCTAATATATTTATATTAAACATCTGTATTATTTAACCAAGTTATTTAATTTATATCCAAGACGTCGGGAACTAAATTTTATGCCATTAACAGCAATAGACCTTATTAAAGCAGTTAAAAATCGAACAGTAGCGTCTATTGATACTCAGAAAAAAGGGCTCGGTTCTCTGACTGAAACACGTTTTTATCTAGATTTCGTCGCTAATAAAATGAAAGAGTATGAGGAAAAAAAATACCCATCACCACTTTATACTCATAATAAGCAGCCACTTGCACTTGATGGAAAACACAAGGATGTGACTCATGTAACTTATAACGGGGCGGCGGTTAATGAGCCTAAATACTTATCTACCTTCGAAGACAACTCACTTATCGTGCGTAAGCTCAGTGTCATTGCCGGCATACTTAATGCCTTGGAGTTTGCCAATATAGATGATAGATTTCTTGGAATCTCTAATGAAGGACAATTAAAGTCTATTCTTGAGCTGCTTGGCGAGCAGTTAAATATTGGTGGCCTGCTCTTTCCCGACAAAACCAATATGGATTCGTTTATTAACCAACTAGTTACTCTCATTGCTGCGAAAACGAATAGTACTCCCAAACAAATTATTGGTGATATTCGTACGGCAGAGCGCTATTTTGTTGCTGATTATAAACGTGATCAGATTCTTATTAGTGAGATAAAAATTGATTCTGAGCGTTCTGTTTTTCAAGTAGATGAGTACCTTGGTAATCAGCTTACTGAAGCTCAAAAAAAAGAGTTTGTCAGTATTCATGTGTTGCCGAAAGATAATCGACCTTTATGGTTTAGAGGGCTCTCTTCTTGGGAACAAACCTGGTTACTCAAACAAGTACCCGCTACCTTAGAAGAATCTTGGATGGATTTTGAAAGTTTAAGCCAATCTTCTGCAATGTCACATATACCGGGTATACAAAATGCTCGTATGAACTCTTTAGTAACCTTTGATGGTAAAGAATACACTTTATTATCACGCAGTCTTAAAACCGGCACCATGGTTCCTTATGAATTGCATGTGACTAAAAAAGATAGGGGTTTTTATATAAAACAAACTGCAGAACAGGTTTTAGGATATTTAAGCCAAGAAGTCACCCTCGATTCTGAGCAAATATGGGCTGGGCTTGACGCCAATGGAAGACCTCGTCCTTTAGTTTTTGTGCAATCGCTGTTGAGCGATACAATGATTGATAGATTGGTGGCCACGGCGGATACGCGTTTAACAAGAGAACAACGAAGGGCAATTCAAGAGATCAGTTTGAGTGGTACTTTCCCTGATGTGACTATTGTTACGGGTAACGATCCCATGAATTTTTTACGATTTGGGGACGCGTTATCTGGAGGCTTGTCTAAAAAATTTAATCGTTGGGCTCATACGGACTCTATTATTACTTATGCGAAACAATTCATTGCTTATCTTGAACTACAGCAAAGTAAAAATACGCTTAATACAGAGCAAGCTGCTCGTTTTATTTTGATAAAGGCTGCACAGCAAGAGATTATTAACCTGCGAAATGATAATTTTACTGGTCAGAGTGGAGAGCGGAATTTCGTTGCTTTTAAAGCAGCTTATACCAGCATTTTAGTTGAGTCCATGGGGGGAATTGTTTCTACAAATTGTAAAAGTGGCAAGGATAGAACAGGAGTTGAAGAACTTTATAAAAATGCAATGATCTACTATTACTCCATTTATGGAGTTTTACCTAAATTTGATGATCAAGGTGTCGCACGTAAAAACTTTGTAGATATTTTCGTGCTTCTTTTTAATAGTATGAAGGCGCAGGAGGCTGCAGCTGGAAATACACCAGGATCCTTGGGGCTAAAGCTTGATCCTACTATGCTTTGTTTAGATATCCGAGCAGCGCTAAAGACAACCTGTGATTTATCGCTTACTTTAGCAAATTTGAATAAACCGCCATTATTTATAGAAAGTGAAACAAGATCCGGTAAGTCGCGTAAAGTATCTATATCATCGTTTCATGCAAGTAAACCTAAACCTATTGATCAGCTTGAAAAAGATGTCACTGCTTTTGCTAAATTACATCCTGTCGCCGATAAGCTGATGCCTTTTACTAGTTTTAGAAAAAGCATCAGCGAATACGGTGCGGAACCTGGAATGTTAACTCCTTTACGCGAGCATTTTGTAGAGATTCAAGATGATGTGAATGAACTTGAGCTTTTAACCGCCTCCTTAATTGAATTTACACAAGAGGTAAGAGATTTTATTAACAGTTTTACTCAAGCTAATCCTAACCTGAATGAAAAACAAAAACGCAGTATGAAGCAACTTGATTTGCTATTACAAATAGTAGCCAATGGGGAAGAGCTATTTTTTAAAAGTTATGATTTGATGAGTACGGTACAGGTGCTTAAGTTTAGTACACTAACTAAATTAAAAACACAATTTGCAGAGCATAAGCAGCATCTTCTGGATAATCAAAGTAAAGAAGAAGCCACCGTTTCCAGTCCTAGAATATCTGATAATCCGCATACCTATTTCATCGCTCCGGGTAGTGGGAAGGTACGGGATTTTATCAGGCAATATAACGAATTATCAAAAGAAGGAAATGCTCCTATAATTAGTCCTACTCCGGGATCCTCTGGTAATAAGGTAAAATGAAAGCCAAACAATCATTAAGGGGCTATAATCTAAACCCTATTTGCGCGGAACTATCCTCCTCTTCGGTGAGCGTGCGCTCCTTACTTAATATGTGAATATCAGGAATATAACTGGCTGCTAAGCTATTATTATTCCAGCGTTCCGTATCCCAATGGAAAAAATCCATTACTTTATAACCCTTTGCTTTGAGTTTTTGAATTGCATCATCACGATATTGCTCGTATTTTTCTTCACTTCCTTCAATCCCATATAAAAAATCAGTGGCTTTAAATATATAGATAGGGTTTTGTGGGGCTAATTGGGCTGCTTTTTCAAAATGAGTCCGATGTTCTTCACCTAAGTTGAAAAACAAAATAATATCGGCAAGAATAAAATGGGCTTTTGCAAGGCCTAGTTTTTGCTCCGAATCATCCATAGGTGTTAATAACTCAATAACGCGAAGCAGGGATGAACGAATTTGATCAAAATTAGCCTGATGTTCCTGATGATGTCTCCTTTGTTCATCAAAATCACAATCATAAGTAACCCCGACCTTAATTTTTGCACTCAAATAAGCTACTTGGCTCATTAAACCTTTAGCTAATATTTTTTGATGCCGCACTTTTTCTAAGTCTGTTTCGGGGAAACAGGCATTGAGTAAGCGGATTGCTTTATTGACCACCTCCAATTGGCCTTTAGGATTTTCTGCATCCGAATCAATGAGCAGTTGCGCGTAAAGTCTTTTGTGAGTGTAATAAACATCGGTGTATACTTCGGGTAATAAAGCGGTGGCTTTTTTCTTGGCATAGAGACTGTTCAGATAATTTTTTTCTGCTTTGTCCCATAGTTTATTTGCACGCTCATTTGCTCCTTGTTCATAAAGGGCTTCACCTACGTTATTAAAATGTTGGGCTAAAGCGTCTATTTGTTTATAAGGAAATTGCACTTTCTTGTGATGTTTTTCAAATAATGTGTATGCTTCATCATATCTATTAGTTTGTACTAATAGAGCAAATGCTTTATCAGGATTATGCTCTGCCAAAAGTGAGTCATAATGTGCGGCAAGTTCAATATTGTGTAAGCTACTATTTTCTTGAAGAATGTATTGAGCTAGTTTTAATGCCAAAGGTGTATCTTGTAGAACATAGTCCTCGCGTTGTTGCTCTGTGAATTTTTTAAGTAAATATGTAAGTGCGCTATCTAAATCTGGAAGTTGATTAATCAAATTAAATGCCTTATCAAATTCTTTCTTTTCCAAATGATGCTCAATATATAAATTTAATTCTTTATTATAAGTAACTGGGTCAATCTGTTGTGCTTGCTCGAGGAGTAGTTGGGCTTTAGGTTTTGCAGCGCTAATTAAATTTATTCCATAAAAGAAATTTCCTTTTTCGGTCTTAGCTACCTTGATATAGTGTTCTGCCATTTTTCTGGCATAAAGACTGGGTTTGGGATATAGGTATTGGGGTTCGGCTAAGTGTTTTTTTAAGCTACTCAGAGTGAGCTTTTGTACGGGCTCAAGAGTAGCGATAGTCCCCTCAATTAAACCTTCATTTTGAGGATCAAGTAATGGAATTTCTTCGGGTAAATTCAACTTATATAATTTTTGGCCGAATGCATAACTTGTGGTGAGGTAATCTGAACTGAACTGAGCTACAAGTGAATTGTAGTCCTGTATGAGCCTGAGTTGAATGATATTTGTGGTTTTTCGATTTTTAGGCTGAATATTTGTATCAACAAGATCTAAATAATCTGCTGGTAATGAATAATGATTCATTTGCCTGGCAACTGATTGGTCATAACCCTGCAAATATCCGTAATATGCTAATTTCTCTAAACTAAATTGAATTTTTTCTTTTTGACAGTGATTGTCTAGACCAAGCCAACCTTTAAAACTTTGAAATGCATACATAAACCAGTTAGTTGGCTCAATCACATAGCCATTGGTATAAATATATTTACTTGTTGCTAATGAGCTCCAATGTTGAAAATATTGTGCTTTATTATGTTGAAAGGGAAGGATATCAGGATAATATACAAGATAACCCAACAAATATTGGGGCAGTTTAAAAAGTAAATCATAGCGTATTGACATAACAACTGTCCCCTCATGTGTCACCAAGGTCAAAAATAGGTCTAATTATATTGTTTTTGTTAGCCTGATTGCAATTATTATTATCTTATTTAAAGATAATAAAGGCGGCTGTTTTTATGGTATCTTATAAAGAATATGTTCGCAGGGTATCGTGCGAAGTTTGCTATCATGGGTTAAACCACTTATTAATCAGAGATATAGATGGAATTTTTAGATATTATTACTAGTTTAATTGTCTTAGTGATCTTAGAGGTTGTCTTAGGAATAGATAATCTGGTCATCCTCTCCATTTTGACGGAAAAATTACCTGTTCATCAGCGAAAAAAAGCACGGCGTTGGGGGCTTACTTTTTCTTGGGTAACACGCCTAATGTTACTGGGGTTAGCGGTTAACTTGATTCGGTTGACTCAACCTCTAATTACGATCAGTCAACTTTCTTTTTCAATGCGAGATATATTTTTAATACTTGGCGGAGCATTTTTAATTTGGAAAGCTACGGATGAAATTCATCAGGATGTAATAGCCGATGATCCTGACGAATCAGAGACAAATGAAAAAACAGTTGCCAAGGTAAGTTTTAAAATGGTGATCTTTCAAGTTGCGCTGATGGATATTATTTTCTCCTTAGACAGCGTACTGACGGCAGTAGGGCTAACTACGCGGTTTTGGGTTATGGCTTTTGCTATTTCTTGCGCCATTTTAATTATGATTTTTGCCAGCGAATGGGTAAGTGCTTTTATAAAAAAACACCCAACCATTAAGATGTTGGCTCTAAGTTATTTGATTTTAATTGGCATGGTACTGGTTGCTGATGGCTTGTCCTTCCATATTCCCCGAGGTTATCTCTATTTTGCCATGGGATTCTCACTAACTGTAGAATCGTTGAATTTAATCAAACGCTCGCGAAAACGCGGCAAAAAAACTTCAGGACGTTAATTTATGTTGTACTTTAAAGCTTTTCATATTATTGCCATGGTAGCTTGGTTTGCTGGATTATTCTACCTGCCGCGATTATTTGTTTACCATGCAGATACCCACGATGAAATCAGTAATGAACGCTTTAAAATTATGGAACGTCGTTTGTATTATGGAATTACCTGGCCGGCTGCGATAATTACAACGGTTCTTGGATTATGGTTGTTAAGTTATAACCCCAGCTATTATATGAAGGCAGGGTGGATGCATACTAAATTGACTTTAGTGCTCATTTTATGGGGGTACCATTTGTTGTGTGGGTACTATCGAAAGGCTTTTGTTGAGGGGAAAAATCAACAAAGCTCGCGCTTCTTTCGTATTTATAATGAAATACCAACATTGTTATTGGTTGGGATCGTTTTATTGGTTGTGGTGAAATAATGAATTTGTTCGCTATTTTGCGGCAGAATGCCTGGAATGAATTCGCTGCGCTCAGGGTTCCTGGTTGCAAGCAACCAGGTTCCATGTGATTGAGTAGAAATAACCTTAGTCCATTTCCACCATATCAAAGTCTTCTTTACCTGCACCACAATCAGGGCAAAACCAGTTTTCGGGTACATCTTCCCAACGAGTGCCTGGCTCAATGCCATCTTCAGGCCAACCCTCGGCTTCGTCATAGATGAAGCCACAAATGACACAGATGTATTTTTTATATTCTTGCATAGTCTTTTATACTCATTTAAAACTGCATAATTTATCGGCTGTACGCTTAGATGTAAAGTGAAACTACAAAAAACCCATTCGTACAGCGGTTTGCTCATATGCAACCTAAGTAATTTAATAATTACCCAGGTTACTCGTGAATGTATTTATACCTGTATTTTTATGTGAATATCCTCTCTAAATTGTTTGGCATTAGTATGCTCACCAAGATTTAAAGCCAATGCATCCCCTCGAATTAAAACCTCATTTGCCAAGGTTATTAAATGACCAGGAAGAGTTGATGCGTTTGTGCGTAATTCAGCCATTAACTCATTAACCATGTCTGTTGTAAAATTACCTAAATCAATTTGGTTATCGAAATTTGCTAGTGCGGTATTTAATGCTTCAAGATTAGCTTTGTTTTTAACATTTTCAAAGAAACGACCTAATTTATGCCGTGTTTCATGGAAATGTGGGTTATCTTGAGCAGGATAATGCTCATCAAAATATTTGTCTGATGCATTTTGCAAACATCGAACTAATTCAATAAATTCATTATGGTTATGGGTCGTAAATTGTTTAAAGGTGTGCACCTCTTTTGCATCCAATGACCATTTACGTAAGACCAGGTCTTCCATTTGATTCAAGGTATTAAAGTAACGACTTTGGCCGCTGCTATTCATCTTAAACCAACGCGTTTCATTTTGTTCTTCATCGTTTTGAATGGCGGCACGTTTAGCACGACTAATCGCTTGAAGTACTTCGTAATAGTGGGGAGTATCTGCAGTTAGTCCCGCAAGTTCAATATTTAATGCCTGTACTTGCTCTGAGCGTTCTTTTGATTTGAACCAAGAACCTTGATAAGTACTTATTAGTTTATTTAAATTATGTGACAAATCTGATGCCTTACGATGGCTTTCTTCAGCCGTGTAGGGAACAAGCAGTTTAGGTTTCCCGATGATGCTTAACTCATCCGCCAATTTTAATAACTCATGTTGTTGTTTTACTGTTAGGTCACGTTTTACATGCACATTGTGCTTGGCCTTGTGCTCCTCTAATACTTCTTGAGTGTGTTGAATATATTCACTAAGCCCATTCTGGAGTAATTGCTCATTCTGCTCATGATTCCAAGTATAATCATGATGTCCTGCATGAGCATTTTCTTTAACAAACGATTGTTGTTGTAATAAATGCATCCATATCAGGCGTTGATTCCTTTTAGCGCCATTACTAAAATCAAAAAGCTGGGAGATTTCAGGTCTCAATGACATAGCGAGACTATCACCACCTTCCGTTGCAGCTGATTGATAAAATGAATTCACTACGTCGAGGACACTGTTTTTGCTGGCAGCAGAGACTCGTTTATCTAAATAAAAGGCGATGTTATCAAACAAAGGCTCATAAGTTTGAAGTCGATCTAATGTATTTGATAAGAGCTGTAATGTGGGTTCACTGCAGTTTTTGAAGCGTTCAGTCGCAATCATTAGCTCTTCGTACTTTGCATGCGGATTCGCTGCATGAGACGTACTGATTTGAACTATTAGATTTGAAAGCGCTGTTTTGGACTCACGTGCAATACGGTCATCAGCGACGTATCGTAACATCGTTTCTATCGCTAGTGGTAGCTGCGGAGCAAGTTCACCCAACTCGCCAATAAATTTAATCATCAATTTTAATTGTTCTGGCTCTAAAGCCGCAAATTGTAGTGTCAGGTTTTCTTGAGCCGTTTTATCTAGCCCAGAAATTGCTTGATAAAAAATGGAGATTTTTTTGCAATAATCATTAAACTGTCCTATTTTATGCTCCTTCTTTAATGACTCATTTTCTAGTATTGTTTTAAGCTGGTTAAAATGGGTATTCAATGCTGTTACAGGAGATAAACTCATTGATGCATTAATGAGTTTAAACCACAATTGTCCGTCTAGTTTTATCGCCCATTGCAAGAATTTATTTATTGGTAATAAATCATTTGAGCGACGCGATAGGCCTTGCCACATCTGTATGACTTCGGGAGCATAACGTCCTTCACCACCTATATTAATCCAGTCTTGAGTTTTTTTCACGAGGTTAATGAAGATGTCCCAGTTTTCCCCTTCTTTAAAATGGGTCATTGCATTACAGAAATCTGTTAAAAAGTTTTTAACCTGGTTATCAGGAGCGTATTTAGACCAGGTTTCCCACTTGGTTAGCATACGAACGCGTTGCTCCGGTTCTGCAGCCGTTGCATCGATAAACATATTATAAAGGGAGCCATATTCTTCTAAATCTAGCCCTTTATTTTTCTCTTTAATTACATGGATAATTTTCCCAAATGTAACAAAGTGAGCGCTACTCATGGGGTGAGCCGTACTCAAAAACAAAGAAAATAAGTCCTGATTTAATATTCGGGGGAGTAGGTGCATTTGGGCAATGTAGTCAGCTCCCCATTCCTGTTGCTGTCTAATGGAGAATTTACCTAAATATTCCATCAGCGGTAACGCTTGTTCAAGTCGCCCAGTAGTAGACAGAAGATTAGATGAAGCTATTAGTTCGAGTATTTGCTGTTTTAATGTCGGGATTAACGCATTTAATGCTCGTTCGCAGCGTAGACGGGTTGCATCAGAAACATCCTTGAATAAGTTTTTGGGTTTTAGTTCTGGTGCTGCTGTTTTTTCGAGTTCTTCCCACGCTGCCGAGGGCTCTATAACCTGTTGAGTGGCTAACTCTAACTTATGAAGAAACACAGACAGTGATTTGCATGAAGAAATTTCCGCGGCAAATTGTTTGAGTCGTTTTGAATTGGTGGCTAGAGCTCCTACATATTGAGAAACATTACCTATATTTTTACCAGCAAGTGTTAATCCTGGTAATTGAGATAGTACACTACAAATAGTTGCAATCGCCCGATCTTCGTTTGTGGGTTTGCTTGCTTTTGTTGGGACTACCATCTGAATATTAGTTGGCTGATGCTGCTCTAAAATAAACTGCTCGATTTCGAGTTGTTCATCTCTGCACGATTGAATAAATAGCTGTGAAATGTTCTGTATTTCATCTTCAACCCCATCGATTTTTTCATCAACACTAATATTTTCCTGACTTGAAATATCAATCCATGATTTATCTAATCGTCTTAGGTGTAGGCTAAATTGGGACGTTAGGGTTTGACGTAAGCTTGGATCCTCAATAGAACCTAAGATTTTCATTCCCCACGAACAATATTGTGCAATGGCATTATGATACCCTTCGTTGGCTGCGTTTTGTAAGCTAAAGACATATTCACGCAAGAGCATAACGCGCTCAAAACATTGTTCCTCGTGACTATTCACGAGCTGTTTGACCTCGTCCAATAGGGTTTTTAGTTTTCTCACCTTTTCATCTGATTGTAGTAGAGCCTTCACTACCTCCCATAAACGTTGTTCTTCATCTACTAATTCATTGGATAAATAGTATTGGAAGACCTCACCCTCAGCACCGTTTCGCGCGGTTCGTCCACCTTTTTGTAGTTTATCGTTGGTATCATTCACATCAAACAAGAAGACAACTTCCACGCCAACATTATCCCCACGGCCAAAGCCGGAAGCGACTAAGCCCACGGCATGTTGTTTTTTACCCCCATGCCAGTTTTCTTTGCTGGTTTTGTCTATTAAAACCTCAGCTGCTGTACGGTGCTCCTCATTAGTATAAAATACAAAGTGTTGCGCCAATTCCTCTGCACTAAAATGCTTCTTCAAGACTTCGTTCAACTCCTGAACTTGTCGATCATTCTTACAGGAAAAGAGCATCGATTGCTTCTTCTCAATACAGGTTTTGATTTGAGAGACCAAGGATTCCATGCGTGCTTCATTTCGGTTATAGAAGTTAGGTTTATGCCAGAAGCGTAAATCACGTTGGTTGGTGGGTACGTGCAATACTTCCGTCCCTTGCTCATGGTTTAAGGCTGCAGCTTGCGCGGCAGAAATAGTTCCTGAAAAACCTTCCCAACTTCCCCAAAGTTCCCGCATGCGTTGAGCGGCTACTTGAGAGCTGATGATGTGGCTTTCGGGATGAATATGGAAGTTTTGTGGCTCTCCTTGTGTACGCGCCTCCGTATTTAAGCGTACGGCCAACAATTGATGCACCCCTGCACTGAAGGTGGATCCCACCATTTTTTGGTTGTCGGTTGAGAGTGGGATGATTTCGCGCATGGGATAGGATTCATCACCGACCTCAATATTTTCTTCCCGCACCGTAAAGCCAACCCCCCATTCCAGGCTGAAGGCTTCATGAGCCGATTGCAACCATTGCACCAATTGCAATGGGTCGCGCATCATGTTGGTGATGAATAGTTGGCGCTCTTCAATTTCCCCTGCATCATGTTGCAATGCTTTAGCAAAGGCGTGTAACTTGGCTATGTTAATCACGCGATCTTTGATTAATGTTTCTTTGTTTTGAAGGTAAAACGCATTAACGGCTTGATAGAACCACGTCATTTGTTTGGGCGTTTTTCCGGTGGGTCGGGCATAGTTGAATTCTGTCTTACGGCCTTCTTCAAAACGAATAAAATCAAATTCATCAAAGAGGGCGACCCGGTCGCGTGGCGCGATGGATATAGATTGCCCAGAGTAGCTTTGCTCATCTAAAAAGAGAGACAAGTCTCCTAACGTGGAGTAGTGAATCTGTGCGTCCAGGTAGTCTTCTCGGGATGACTTTGGATGAATATAAGCGGTTTTGATGTCTAAATAATCAAACAAGCTTTGGTAATCTTCCAAGTCGCGTTCTGCCAAGGTGCGTTTGGCCGTACAAACATCGACGATTTTGCCAAGCCCCGCGTTGCGTGCTGCTCGTAATGCAACGAAATGGCTTTTTCCTTCCCCTGTAGCCAGTTGCAATACTCTGGTTTGGGCTTGTAGTCCAATATCATTGGCAATTAAGGCAAATTGTTGAGCTAAATGGGGGTATTTTCGGGTGGTTCGTCCTAATACCTCAAAAAGTACTGCCCAGATTTGCGCTCGAATTAAATCATCTTGAGGTTTAGTCTTGGATAATTGATGGAAGGCATCTGCTAATTCCTTCTGGCTCATCTGTGCAAGGGCAATGTTACTGTCTTTAATGTATTGCTCACCACGTTCCAATTGTTTTAAGTAACTGAAAATTAGAGTGAGTCTTGTGCTGGTTTCCGCACTTAACCCTTTGTGTGCTTGTTTACCACTAATTTTTGTTTCTGCAATCATGCGCTGCAAGTCCGCATCACGAGTGGCGGAGATTACGCCATAATCCATACGAGGCTCGGTGAATGGGTGGCGGGCAAAAGTTTCATAGCTTGCCGACCAACTAATTTGCTCTCTTTCTTGCTTTTTCAGCAAGTGAAGGATATCTGCGGTGGTAGGGGACGGCTGGTTAGGGTAAGCCTTAGCCAAATGCACTAAATCAGCATACTCCATGGTTGCCAAACGGTCCACCAATTTGGTCGCCTTCTTATTCAGGTTATGCTGATAGCTTTCGCTATCTTGTAATCCGGGGCGCAGTGTACTGAAGGCCACCACGTGCAAGATTAAGGATAGGGTATTGGAGTCATGTACAAATCGAGCTTTGATTTTATTGAATAAATCTTCTTCTTGTTTCCGCAAACTCAGGGCTTTTAACCATAAAGCGGTGGTTTGAGTCCATTGAGCATTAATTTCTAATGCAGGAGGGTGTTGCAATAGCCAACGGCAATTTTCAAAGCGGATTTCCAATTGTGGAGTATTTTTGCTTTTAGCTAAGATTTCCAAGGCATACGTCCTACTTTCGGCATAACCTTCCATAGATAAAATGGCCATAATTTGACCCAATAAAACCACGTTGCCTTGCCAATTGTATTCACGTAGAGCTATTTGACATAAGATTTCTTGTTGGTGGCGGTCAAATACCGTATTTTTTAATATGGCTTGCAGGGGCTCTTTCAAGTCAACAGGGAAGTTTTTGTCGACATTATTGATTTTTTTCGGTGCAATAGTTTCTTCCTGTAACATAACTTTCAGTAAAGATATGGGGAAGAGCGCTTGATCGTTTTCAGGTTGAAGTGCGCGTAATAGTTGATGGAAATAAGTTGCACTCCAAAAATGGCCTTCAGGCATTTTTTCTAAGGACGAGAGAAGAGGCTCAATTTCATTGAGGTAGGTGCGGTTTAATTGTAATTTTTTCAAAAAACGTACGATGGGTTTTAATTCCTCTTTGGCATGGCTATCAGTTGGCACCAGGATGTGTTTTTGCATAAATTGCCAAATGCGGTCTTCGTGATCGACAAAGAAGCCCAACCCCTCTGGACGATCTCCTGGGCTGTCGGTCAACGCACGGAAGTCCCCGCTTTTTGAGTACTTAAAGTGCAACCCTTGGATATTGAATTGTTCAATAAGGGCGATACGGTATTCACTGGTATGAGCCATGTTGTCTTTCATCAGCTCAATACACTGAATAATACCCTTCCAATGGGCTTCATTGGTTAGGGCATCTAAATTACTGATGGCATAGTCAATGGAGAGCACTTGGCTGATTAAAAGCCTTAATTCCTTACGAACGATGGGGCGTAAGTCTTCAGTCACTTGATAAAATTGATTTAATAGCCCAACATCAGTCACTCCAAATAAGGTAGCCAGTTTGTAGCTTTCTCGCAGTAGAGATTCTGGATAACTCAGGGCCTTTTGGGGTTGCGCATTCAATAAACTTGCAACCTTGCTTACCTCCGCCTCGCTCCAACGTTGTGTCTGATGGAGTATGCTTAAGGATTCTAATACGGTACCGTCAGGGTATTTACTGAGCAGAGCTGGAAGGTTGATGCTTGATGCCATTGCCTCTAAGGCTGCCATCGCGTCAAGGCTGATGCTCAGGTGTTTATTGCCACGAATATAGATGGCATCAAACAAATGGCGGGCAATTAGCTTTTGGAATCTGGCATCCGCGCTGTCTAATTTATTAAGAGTGGCCTCCATATCAATGGAGTTGTATTGGGTATGTAATAACCATAACAGTTGATCACGTGATTCCAGGGCATCATTGCCTAATTTAGCCACTAACAAGTTATAGGATTGTTGGCTAAATTGTGCTTTGGAGGCCAGGGTACGCTTCATTCGCAAGGTGGCCTCGTCACCTCGCCATACATATAGAGAGGTGAAATCGGGGGCATAGGTTGGCGATCCTGATTTGAACTCACTTAAATGTAATTCGTTTTCAAAATACTTGAATCCTTCATGTTGCAAGGCATAGTGAACCCCTCCGTAGGTTAAATCAAAGCACTTGAGATTGGTTAAAAACTTTTTTTGCATCTCGTAATCAGGAGTTTGATTTAAGCTGTGAAGAATGCGCTCAAGACACACGAGCATGTTTTCAGGTAGTAGCTCATTAAATTCGTCACCATCAAGCGTTAGTCCCATTTGCTCAATTTCAGAAACAAAATAACTAAATCCACGCCATAATGCTTGAACTCTCTCCCAATCCAGGCTTTGCATGTGGAGCTCAAGGATTTTGCTCCATGCTTGCAGGGTGCCTTGTGCTTCCCGCGATTTGAGTCGAGTCATCATATCATCTAGGGTGAGAAAGAAACTCTCTGTGATGAAGCAATTGAAGTTGGCACTTTTCCCTATTAGATTTTGGTTAAAGTGTTCGAAGAAGTCACTTCCTAAGGTTGCTTCGAGTTGGCGTAATTTACTTAAGAACGTAGTCAGGCCTCGAGCTCCAAATCTATAATAAATTTGTCCCAAGGCTTGGAGGTACTGGTGATCCATATTAAGTTTAGATGCCCACAGCGCTAAGTCCTGTGAATTGATTTGCTGCAGCAAGAGGTCTTTTAATCCGTGCACTGACGGATTCATTAGCGATTCATCTTGGGCTATGAATTGTTTTATTCCGTCAACCCCCGCATATTGCCACGTTTGTAAAAAGACAGGCCAATGGCAGAGCATTTTCTCTTTATTAGCTTTGAGTAGGCTACTAATTATTCCATTATTTTTAAGGAACTCATTGTAGTCTTCGCTGTAGTCAAGTTTGCGGGGCTGCATGTGAGCAAACAATATAATATTGTTCCAATCTTCTTCATCGAAGTCTTTCGACATCTTAGCGGTATATTTATCCAGGTTAAATTGTCGGAAATCTCCTTCCCACGGCTCGGCTTGTGGAATACTTACCGTTAAATCAAGGGTTAGGGGATTAGGTGTGGTTACATAAGATAATTCTGGGCTATAACATAAAATTAAATGGCCATCTTTGGAGCGTTGGGTGTAAAAGCCCTTGGGGAGGTTGTCTGGACTTAAACCTGAGGTCAAACGGCTGTGTTTACGTATTAAGGCTTGAGCGGCCTCCAGCGTCATTTTTTTAATGACATGATGAGCATCAGCTTCTGGATTGGCACTAATCCATGTATGAAAAAATCCCTGCAGTAAATTTTCTGTATTAGTTTTTAAAATAGCAGCATTGGGCTTGGTCGGGTTCTCTTTCGCAAAATGCAGCCAATATTGGTTTAAGAGGCGATGAACATTGGAATAGTCGACCAATTCACCGACCATAGCTTGCTCCAACATGTTGACCACTACTTTTTGCTGCTCTTGTTGCATTTGGCGACTTTGTTCAATTTGTTGCTGTTGCTGCAATTGCAATTGAACCACGCCTCCTTTTTTCAACGGCCACTGATTGTTTGAGTCGAGATTTCCTAAGGTGCGGTCAATAAGATGTCCTAAATCTATCTCTATGGGGTCTTTTTTAGCATCTTTTGGGATTGTCTTTTCGATAGGTTTTTCAGTCGGCATTGCAAAATTACTAACTTCTTCAATGTGTTGAAGGATTTCATCAGCGGCCTTTTGATGACGATTT
Organism: Legionella lytica; assembly: GCF_044626755.1. Classification (GTDB taxonomy): domain Bacteria; phylum Pseudomonadota; class Gammaproteobacteria; order Legionellales; family Legionellaceae; genus Legionella; species Legionella lytica_A. The sequence goes on from NZ_JBGORX010000001.1 coordinate 697,929, forward strand.
TTTAAAATAACGTCATTCAAGAACGAATACATGACGCGTAATTCACGAACCGCTTCATGAGTATTGGATTTATCATCTAACTCAGGAATGGCAATTAATCCGGTCCATTGATTTTGGCGCGCCCCATCAATCAATTTTTGGAGAAATTTTTTGCAATCAGCTGGATGCTTCATACATTCAGCGAAAGTAATGCATTCAAATTGCTTGAGTTTGTTCAACTCGTCTATAATTGCGACTAATTTATTATCATTCTTTGGTTGGTAGGCAATGCCTAGTTCCTCAAAGGGGAAATAAGCCTCTTTGTTTAAATGGCTTAAGAGGGTACTTAAATAGACTTCATACTCATGAGGTAAACAGGCTGCATAGAAGGCTGGTCTATTTTTCCCGTAAAGGTTTTCAAAATATTCGCGTTCGATCTCATCGTTTAATAATTCTAAAACTGAATCAAGCCCTTGTTTCCCCATTTCCATGATGCAATTTTTGAATAGCTCATGTTCATTTTTAGGAGCCAACAAATCAGTTGCTTGGGTTAAATGAACTAGCCAGTAGCGTGCAGCTTGACGCCAGTAATTATCGACTAAAGGAGGACGATAGTCATTCGCTGCCAGCCATCGGTTGCGTGCAAAGGTGGGTAACAAGGCTTTTTTAATGTTTTCCAAAGAGTTGTTATCTTGATAAATATCTTTATTAATTTGGAATTCGGTAACGTAGGGGTTATCCAACAACGAGTTAATAACAAATTGTTGTTCTTCATTATTCAGCTGATAGGCTGATGGGAGATTAATGGATATGACGCGTTTTTTTGCCTTGGAACGGATTAGGGCTAAAACGATCATCGTTGCATAGAATTCTCTCTGCGCATTGGGGAGATAAGCATTTCCTCTCGAATCTCCAAGGTTTATCCAGAGAGCATTAAACCATTCGCTATTTGTATGTGTTTTATAGCACTCGGTGATATGAGTATCACGTAAGCTAGAAATACTCAGATTATCAGGAACAGTTAAGGTGATGGATTTACTATCAGATTTTACTAAAGCAGGATGTGCCGATAAAGTCGCAGCAAACCCAACTGGTAAAGTACGCTGAGCTTTATTGTTATAAGAACGCAGGTTCTCGATATGCCAGTCGTTTGCTCGCATTACTTGAATTACTTTACAAATGTCACCTTGCCGGAATTTTTCGCCATTGACCTCGCCCAAGCTCGCTGTTTGCGCAATGTATACTAGAGGACAACCTCCTTGGAAGTCATTTTTCTCAGTTGATGCTTTTGCGGAAATTCTTAATAGGTGTTGGAAATCTTGGGTACAATACGTTGTTTTTTCCTTTTGCTGTATTCTATAGGTCATCCCTGGGTTATCACCGCCGAAATAGGTCAAAACTAACTCTTTAAATAAATTATTGAAATCAGAGTTAGTATCGAAGTTCCAAGCATGTGTAATGTTATTATCGAGCCAGGAAATTGCCATATATCCAGTTGATGGAAGGCTGTTTGCTGTCGCTCCTTTAAATTGGGTTTCTTTTAAATTCATCCCTAATAGATCTTGCACATCTGCTTTTTCACGTTCTGTTAGCGCAGTTTCACAATAAATTTCAGGTTCACTACCATTTTTAGGTAAGTGGATTACTCCCCATTTCGGTATGCTTTTTAAATCCCGGTTTAAATTAATAACCAGCGCATTATTTGCTTTAAGCTTCTCTTTATCTGCAACACCAGGAACAATTAAATGATTTAATTGCACTACTTGCACTTTGGATTTATTAAAAGCTTGTAGTTCGTTTATTCCGTTAACTAAACGAACCATGTCAATATAGGAGAGTGGTTCGGCTATTTTAAAATCATTAACCGCAGTTTTTTCTAAGAAGCCGAGTTGTTTTGATGGCTGAAGTCCAAGAGAGGGAACAAAAATAAACTCTTCTTTAAATCGATCAAGAATTGCTGGTGTTTGTAGGATTTCGTAAAGTTTTTTAATAACTTCTTCAGGGGTAAATAAGTCATTTAATTGGCTCATACATTGATCAAAGAGGCGCAGGTAACTGTTAGCAGTATCTGTGATGTTTTCATCATCATTTAATACCGCCAGTTTAAACAAATCACTAAAATGGTTTTCGATTGCTTCAGCAATTACTTCAAAATTATCGAAATTATATTTTCTTTTTAAATTGGCATAAGTTTCTGAATACATGCTTCCCGCTCTTTAATTAAGTTGTGTGCATTAAATGCGGTCAGTATACGTGATTTTTTGCTTTCACGTAACTCTTTAGAGTTCAAATTGTGGTCAATATGAGGATTTTTAAATATCATCTCTTTTATTTGTGGTAATTTTTTAGGAAACATAAATAAAGAATACGTACTCACTTTAGCTTTTTGAAAGGCATGCGCCAGTCAAGATTTTTTGCCAAATTCAATATTTGTATTGTAGTATACCGGCAAAAATTATGGAGGCATTTATGACCCGTTCATCTGATCTATTCCATCAAGCCCAGACAGTTATTCCTGGAGGCGTTAACTCACCGGTACGTGCATTTAAGGGGGTAGGTGGCGATCCAATTTTCTTTAAGCAAGGGAAAGGTGCTTATCTAATTGATGAAGATAATAAAGAATATATTGATTATGTCGGGTCATGGGGGCCGCTCATTTTAGGACATTGCCATCCCGCAGTAATTGATGCAGTAACGGAAGTGCTGCATAGTGGGATGAGTTTTGGTGCGCCTACGGCACTTGAGGTGCAATTAGCAGAAAAAATTATTTCTTTAATTCCTTCCATTGAAAAAGTACGCATGGTGAATTCAGGTACTGAAGCAACTATGACGGCAATCAGACTTGCTCGAGGGGTTACGGGTAAGAATAAATTTATTAAGTTCAATGGTTGTTACCATGGGCATAGCGACAGCTTATTAGTTAAAGCAGGTTCAGGTCTGTTAACTTTAGGTATTCCGGCCACACCAGGTATTCCTCAAAGTGTTACAGAGCACACCTTAACGGCTGATTTTAATAATTTAGAACAGACAGCGGCTTTATTTGCAAAGTATCCAAATGACATTGCAGCCATTATTTTAGAGCCTGTTGCGGGAAATATGGGATTTGTTTTACCAAAGCCTGATTTTCTGCAGGGCTTACGCGAATTATGTGATCAATACAATGCCTTACTCATTTTTGATGAAGTAATGACTGGCTTCAGAGTGGGATTACATGGTGCTCAAGGTGTTTTTGGTATTAGACCCGATATTACTACTTTAGGTAAAGTAATTGGTGGGGGTATGCCGGTGGGGGCTTTAGGTGGGCGAGCAGATATTATGGCTTATTTAGCACCAGAAGGACCTGTATATCAAGCAGGAACTCTTTCAGGTAATCCTTTAGCGATGGCAGCCGGTTTGGCGACTCTGAGTGAAATTGAAAAGCCTGGTTTTTTTGATGCATTAAGTCGTACTACCCAGCATTTAAGCCAAGCATTGGCCACTGCTGCAGAGGCAGCAAAAGTTCCATTGTTTACTGCGTCTTTAGGCGGTATGTTTGGTTTTTGTTTTACAGAAAAAAAGTATATTTCTGATTATGCAGATGTTGCTGCTTCGGATGAAGTTCTCTTTAAGAAGTTCTACCATGCCATGTTAGAAAAGGGCGTTTATTTTGCACCTTCAATGTATGAGGCAGGATTTGTGTCTATTACTCATGGAGAGCAAGAGATTGCGAAGACCCAGGAAGCTGCAGAACAGGTTTTACGTAGTTTAGTTTAGGCTCTTTTTAAAGGGAGGTCAGGCCATCGCTTGACCTTTCGCAATGGCAGGTTTTTGCACTTCTCTAGAAACGTCGAGCCATGGGCTCGACACCACTTAGTGAGCGCACTTAATACGGATTTAAGCAATATCCAGGCCAACTTTTACCCATCAAAATTAATTTTTAAAACACTAGACAGTCATTTTTCCCCATGTCATAGTGATTTTACGTTTTATGCTTGAAAGGACCGGCATCTTGAATAGAAAAAAGGATTTATTTAGTTCTATGCCAGAGGGAATTCTCTCCATTTTTGCTATGCAGATAGTTTCTACCTTAAGCTTTAGTGTCCTGTATTCAACTTTAGTTTTATACATGGAAGGTAAATTAGGGGTTCAGACGAGTACTGCACACAGCGTTATGGGAGTTTTTGTCGCTTTCAATTATGGTCTGCATCTACTAGGCGGGCTTTGGGGTGGGCGTTTATTATCTAACCGTGCTTTATTCTGTGTAGGGATGGTTCTTCAAGTCATCGGCTGTGTTTTATTATCATTCTGTGATGTAAACCTACTTTATTATGGTTTGTCTGCATTTTTAGCTGGCTCAGGCTTAAACGTTACCTGCATCAATTGTATGCTGACCCAACGATTCACTCCTGAGGACACCCGACGTGAATCGGCGTTTTTAATGAACTACGCCGGTATGAACATTGGTTTTTTCGTTGGTTTTAGCTTAAGCGGAATTTTTCAGCTAAGCCAAAATTATGAACGTCTGTTCTTGCTAAGTAGTTTGGGAAATTTCGCCGCATTAATTATTTGTTTGTACTGCTGGAATCAACTAGCGGATCGCGAAACACAGTACGCTCTAAAAGATAAGGCTACACAGAAAAAATCTAATGCTTGGGGGATGTTGTTTATCCTTGTCCTGCCTGTCGTACTCAGCCAAGTACTACAAAATGCTGAATGGGCGAAAAAATTGGTTTTATTAACCGGTGTATTGATGGTTGGCGTTATTGTTTATCTTGCAAAGCAACAAGAAACAAAAATTGCTCAAGATAAAATGTTGGCTTTTGCCGTATTGATGCTGGTTGGAACAATTTTCTGGATGCTTTATCATGTGGCACCCATGGGGCTGACTACATTTATCGATCATAATGTGCAGCGACAATTTGCTGATTGGATTATCCCACCACAATGGTTCCAAAATATTAATACGGTGTGCATCGTTATTGGGGGGCCATTGCTTGGAATTGCTCTACAGAGAATGCGGAAGAAAGGAATCCAGGTAAATATTCCTACTCAATTTGCAATTGCCTTATTTTGTATTGGTTTTGCCTTCATCATATTACCGATTGGTATTGCCTATGCAAATGAGCTGGGTTTAGTTAACCCCTCGTGGATTGTATTATGTTATGTCTTACAAAGTATCGGTGAGCTTTTAATTTCTCCCATTGGTTATGCTATGATCGGTTATTTGGCTCCAACATCATTACAAGGTATGATGATGGGCATGTGGATGCTCACTTCCGGTATTGGCGGAACTTTATCCAGCTACAGCTCCAATTGGATGATAGCAGGATCAAGCAGTGATTCTCCATTGGCTACGAATAGCGGCTATAGTTATGTATTTTTAATGTTAGGCTTATTTGCAGTGGCTTCGGCAGTGGTTTTATTTGTGCTCGTTCCTAAATTACGTGCATTAATCAAAGAAAACGGCGAATCTGCGCTGCAAGAGACTAAGGCTTCGGTTTCTGAACGAGTGGTTGTATGTGAGTAATCTTTTTGTACCGATTAAAACGGCAGAGCTTGATTGGCATCAGGACCTGCCTTTTTCTATTCAATATGATGATGTTTATCATTCCTCAACAAGCGGGATAGAACAGAGTCGTTATGTATTTGTTGATGGCAATAACTTAATCCCACGATGGTTGAATGCATCAGAGCAAAGTCAATTTACTATTGCTGAGACAGGATTTGGTACGGGCTTAAATTTTCTATTAACCTGGCAGCTTTGGGAGCAATCTGCTTCAGAGCAGTGTGGTTTGCATTTTATTTCCTGCGAAAAACATCCATTAACGCGTCATGATTTAATCAAGTCATTAGCTTGCTGGCCTCAATTGGAGAAGCAAGCGATGCAGCTTATTGAACATTACCCGGTATTAACTCCAGGCTATCATCATTTAATATTTGCTAATGGGCGGGTTCGGTTAACCTTAATGCTCGGAGATGTGCTGGAATGCTATGAACAGTTATTAATTTGCGGTGAAGCAAATCTAGAACGTTCATTGCGTACTACCTATGTTGATGCGTGGTATCTTGATGGTTTTGCTCCTGCTAAAAATCAAAGCATGTGGTCTGATTCGTTAATGAAAGTCATTGCGATGTTATCACAAGAGGGCACGACTTTAGCGACTTATACTGCAGCTAGTGTCGTTAAAGAAAACCTACGCCAACATGGCTTTATTGTTGAAAAGAAAAAAGGATTTGGCCCCAAACGGCATATGATTAGCGCTACGTTTAACCCACATGGATTAACAAGTCTAAAAAAGAAGCAAACTCCATGGCATGCTGGGCAACCTGAGTATTATAAAGAGCGTACTGCTGTAATTATTGGGGCGGGACTCGCTGGATGTTTTACTGCCCATTGTTTAGCTAAACGCGGCTGGAAGGTCACTTTAATTGATGAACTGAATGAAGTGGGACAGGGGGCCTCTGGGAATCAACAGGCTGTTTTATTTCCAAAGCTCTCAGCATACAACTCACCACTAACGCAGTTTATGTTGGCGGCTTTTTTATATGCAAGTCGCGAATATCACGCTATTTTAAATCAACATGACATAGGCGTACTCAATGGGTCTCTTTTATTAGCGTACAATCAAAAAGAGCAACAGGCCCAAGCAAGCCTTGAGGATTGGCTCAAGCAATATCCCACCTTGGGTTCCCTAGTAACGGCACAACAAGCTTCGGAGCTTGCGGGGATTCCGTTACACCAATCCGGATTATTTATACCCTTATCTGGATGGATTAATTCTCCTGCATTATGCCAGATCTTAATCCAAACAGAAGGGATTACCTTAGTTAAAAATAGCGTAGTAGAGCAGTTAGTGTTTGATAAGCGGTGGCGAGTAAATAATTATGTCGCCGAGGTAGTAATCTTATCTAATGGCTATAAAGTAACTTCGTTCTCTGAGACCGAATCACTACCCATCAAACCCATCCGAGGCCAGATGACGGTGATTGCGACGACCACCGAAACGACTGCTTTACGAATACCTTTATGCGCTGAAGGCCATGTATTGCCTGCACAAGGAGGTACACATTATCTTGGCGCCTCTTATGAACTGAAAACAGATCATGCAACCATTAAAGCTCAGGATGATTTGCTTAATTTAAATAAAATAAAGAATATCGCTCCGGATGTATCTTGGTCGGATGAAATCAAATTTAATTGGGCCGGAGTGCGGGCAACGACAACTGATTATTTACCCATCGTTGGGCGAATAGCTGATGCGAGTGCCTTTAATACGCTCTATGCGGGATTCGAAAGTAATGCAAAACGCTGGATAGCTAAAGCAGGGCCTTATTATCCAGGTCTTTATGCGTGCACGGGCTTTGGCTCCCGTGGGTTAACCACTATTCCTTTATGCGCTGAATGGTTAGCCACACTTATAAATAATGAAATGACTTTTCTTCCCAGAAATTTACAACAAGCTTTATCGCCTGCACGCTTTTTGCGTAAGGATATAGTGTGTGGCAAAGTAACAACCTTCTAAACGAATGCCGGTTTTCGCGTAGCATGATATGCGAATACGCAGCAGCCCTGTATTAAGACTAAGACTTGAGCTAATTCATTTCTTTAATATTCATGATACAATTAAATTTTTAGCAAAATGAAAAACACATGATCGATCTTCATTGTCATAGTCATTTTTCAGACGGGGCTTTAAGCCCTCAAGAACTTATAGAACGAGCGCAAAAACAAGGAATTCACTGCTTATCTCTCACAGATCATGATACTGTGGCAGGATATGCTGAACTAGTTCAGGCAGCAGCATCTACCTCCATTAAGATTATTAATGGCATTGAATTGAGCACTCGCTGGAAAAAACATGATTTTCATATCTTAGGGTACCAAATCAATCATACAGCGGATTTATTTGCATTAATTGAGCGCCAAGTTGAAAGTCGCATTGAACGAGCAAAACAGATTGGTGATGCACTCAAGGAAGTTGGCGTCTCCGATGCTTATGCTAAAGCATGCGAGTTAGCTGGACATACTCGGGTTGCTCGTCCTCATTTTGCACGTGTATTGGTTAATGAAGGTAAAGCAAAGGATTTGCAAAAAGCGTTTAAACAATATTTAGTTCGCGGAAGAAAAGCCTATATTCCTACTCCTTGGCTCACTGTGCAAGAAGCGGTAGAAGGTATTGTAGCTGCGGGTGGTCAAGCGGTTATTGCTCATCCACTTAAATATGGATTGACGCGATCTAAATTGCATGAGTTAATTGAAGATTTTAAAGAGGCTGGTGGTAGAGGTATTGAAGTGGTTTCAGGGGAGATGACTGTAACTGAAATCAATGAGATGGCAGGGATTTGCTTAAGATTTAATCTATTAGCTTCTTCTGGCTCTGATTTTCATGCTGATGGTATATCTCGTGTAAACCTTGGCGGTCAGAAGCAATTACCGGTAAACTGTGTGCCTATTTGGCATGAATGGAACATAAAACAGGGGACTTTATGAGTCAGTTTTTTGCATTACATCCTGATAACCCTCAAGCTCGCTTATTGAGAAAGGCTGTATCTATAATTCAAGATGGTGGCGTAATTGTTTATCCAACCGATTCAGGTTATGCCATAGGTTGTAGCATAGGAAATAAAGCAGCGCTTGAGCGGATTAGACGGTTAAGACAATTAGATAAAAATCACAATATGACCTTGGTTTGTCGAGATTTATCAGAACTAGGTACTTATGCTCGTGTTTCAAACCCTATATTTCGTTTATTAAAATCACGAACCCCGGGTTCTTACACGTTTATTTTGAACGCAACTCATGAAGTTCCACGCCTCATGTTGCATCCAAAGAAAAGGACATTAGGACTAAGAGTTCCTGATAATGTGATTACACTTGCTTTATTGGATGCTTTAGAAGCACCTTTAATGAGCAGTACCTTGATTCTTCCTGGAGCTAAAGCGCCATTGAGTGAGCCTGAAGCAATCAGAGATCTATTAGGTAACCAAATTGATTTAGTAATCGATGGCGGTAACTGTGGGCAAGAGCCGACGACTGTTGTTGATTTAACGGGTGATTATCCAGTGATTTTAAGGGAAGGAAAAGGGGACCCAGAGCCGTTTAGATAGTTCTGAAACGGCCTCATCTCCTTTAGTTACCCTTAGGTTGTATTTTAATAACAAAAAAGAGGATATTGATGTCAGCATTATTTACTTCCAATAAACGTGTTGTTTCTGGTATGCGTGTCAGTGGGCGATTACATCTTGGCCACTATCATGGTGTACTTAAAAATTGGATCAAATTACAACATCAATATGATTGCTTCTTTTTTGCTGCAGATTGGCATGGATTAACCACTCAATATAACGAGCCCGGCTTCATGGAGAAGCACCTGTGGGACATGATTATTGATTGGCTGGCATGTGGTGTTAATCCTGGCCTATCACGCATATTCATCCAATCCTGGGTTCCTGAGCATGCTGAGCTGCATTTGCTTTTATCTATGATTACCCCATTAGGCTGGTTAGAACGTGTACCAACCTTTAAAGACCAGCAGGAAAAGCTGAAAGAAAAAGATCTTTCAACCTATGGCTTTTTAGGTTACCCCTTATTGCAAAGTGCGGATGTATTATTGTACCACGCAGACCATGTGCCGGTAGGAGAAGATCAGGTTGCCCATATTGAATTGACTCGTGAAATCGCGCGTCGCTTTAACCATATTTATGGAAAAGAAGTTAATTTTGAAGAATTAGCTGCTGAAGCCATAAAAAAAATGGGTAAGAAAAATAGCAAAATTTACAGCGAACTACGCCGTCAATTCCAAGAGCTTGGCAATCATGAATCAATTAAGACTGCGCAAGCTTTACTTGAAGATCAAGCCAATTTATCGATTGGTGATAAAGAGCGGCTTTTAGGGTATTTGGAGGGCAGTGGTAAAATCATCCTTACCGAACCACAACCCTTGCTTGCTGCAACGTCAAAAATGCCGGGAACTGATGGGCAGAAAATGTCTAAATCCTATCATAACACCATTATGTTAAGAGAAGAGCCAGCTCAGGTCGAAAAGAAAGTCTTAACGATGCCAACCGATCCTGCTCGGATTAAACGAACTGATCCCGGTGAGCCAGAGAAATGTCCTGTATGGCAATTCCATAAAATCTATTCTCCCGATGAGGTGAAGGATTGGGTGCAAACAGGTTGTCGTACTGCGGGAATTGGTTGTGTTGATTGTAAAAGACCAGTCATTGATGCGATTAAGAAAGAGCTTGAACCGATACAAGCTTCTATTGTCGATTATGAATCAGATTTGGGTTCAGTAAAACGTATCGTTACCGAAGGAAGTGAGGCGGCACGTGAAGAGGCCAGTAAAACAATGAATACGGTTAGAGAAGTGATGGGAATAGATTATTAATGGAAGTTGAATTACCCAGTAAACTGGAAATTAAAGCCGTTGTTGGCGGTAAAGAGTTTACTGAAATTCCAGAGGATTTATTCATCCCACCTGATGCGCTGGAGGTTCTTTTGGATTCCTTCAGCGGGCCGTTGGACTTATTGTTGTACCTTATTCGTAAGCAAAATATTGATATTTTAGATATTCCTATTGTCAGTATTACAAAGCAATATTTGCATTACATTCAATTAATGGAATATCGAAAGATGGAGCTTGCTGCTGATTATTTGCTGATGGCGGCTATGCTTGCTGAGATCAAATCTCGAATGTTATTACCGGTTACACCAAGCGGTGATGAGGAAGAGGATGAAGATCCGCGTATGACTTTGGTTCGTCGATTACAAGCCTATGAACAGATCAAGTGTGCGGCTGAATTATTGGATGGTTTACCCAGACAAAATCGAGATAATTTTGCAATTCAATTAGAAACTCCTGAAATGGAATTAATTAGAGTACATCCAGAAGTAGATTTAGCTGAATTGATTGCGGCAATGAAGACTTTATTGCAGCGTGAAGAGCATATTAGCCATCACCAGATATCACGTGAAGCGATGTCAGTTCGCGATCGTATGAATGAGGTTTTGTTGCAATTGCAAGAGCATAAATTGCTTGAGTTTCGACAGTTATTTACTTTAGAAGAAGGGCGTATGGGCTTGGTTGTTTCTTTATTAGCAATACTAGAATTGGCCAGGCAATCGCTCATTGTTATTACACAGCAAGAAGCATTTTCTCCGATACATCTACAGGCTGCATAAAATGGATGAAATGGAATTAAAAAATATCGTAGAAGCTTTGTTATTAAGTTCTTCCGAGCCTTTGTCTTTGGATAAATTATTAGAAGTTTTCGAGGAATGGCAAAAGCCGACGAAAGAACAATTGCATGGTGTAATTGACGTGTTAAAAGCAGACTATGCCTCACGTGCACTTGAGCTAGTGCAGGTTGCTACTGGCTACACTATTCAAACTAAAAAAGAATTTGGTCCGTGGGTTGCGCGTTTGCAAATTGAAAAGCCAGCCAAATATTCACGGGCATTTTTGGAAACCTTGGCAATAATCGCCTACAAACAGCCGGTAACTCGTGCAGATATTGAAGAGTTACGTGGTGTGTCTGTAAATAGCCAAATTATGAAAACCTTATTAGAACGGGAATGGATTCGTATAGCAGGGTATAAGGATGTTGCGGGTAAACCTGCGGTTTATACAACAACGAGAGAATTTTTAAATTATTTTAACCTTAAAAATTTAAATGAACTTCCATCCTTACCCGAAGTCTTGGAAACATTAACCTTAGATAATCCTATTGATGAGTGTACTACTGAATGAGCAGCGAACGGTTACAAAAAATATTAAGCCAAGCGGGACTTGGTTCACGTCGTGAAATGGAACGATGGATTGAAAATGGCTGGGTACAAGTTAATGGTAAGCCCGTAAAATTGGGCGATTCAGCTACTGGCGAGGACAAAATTACGGTAAAAGGTAAGTTAATTGCCAACCCATTAAAAGTGAAGCAAAATACGCGTATTCTACTTTATCATAAGCCGGTGGGTGAAATATCAAGCCGTCATGATCCTAAATTTGAAAAAACTGTGTTTGATAACCTGCCTCATTTAAGACAAGGTCGTTGGGTGCAAGTAGGGCGTTTGGATTTGAATACATCGGGATTGCTTATTTTTACTACTAATGGTGAATTAGCAAATCACCTCATGCATCCTCGATATGGATTAGAACGTGAATATGCCGTACGTGTTCATGGTGAGGTGAGCCAAGAAATATTAAAGAATTTATTAAAAGGCGTTGAGCTTGAAGACGGTATTGCCAAATTTACGCGTCTGGAATCTCGAGGTGGTGCAGGAACAAATTCCTGGTACCATGTGACGCTAAATGAAGGCCGTAATCGTGAAGTACGTCGTTTGTGGGAATCTCAGGGGGTTGAGGTGAGCCGTTTAATACGTATTCGTTATGGTATGATTTCTATGCCACGCTATTTGGCTCGTGGACAGACTTATGAGTTAACTCCTAAAGAAGTCACTGATTTCTTAGCTTCGCTGCCTAAAGAATAATATTATTCAAATATGGAATTTATTGGCTGGGCTGCTGCAACTTTATAGCCTAGCCAATTTATCCTACAGTAAACTTTAATTCCTTGTGCGCGGCGAACATGGAAGCAAAGCTTCATTCGTACATAGATATGTTTCACAATCCTGTATTACGACTTCGCCGAAGTGCGGGCTACTTTTGTTGAGGCTACGGTAGTGTAAGTGCTTTTACCAAATGGCTTGAGTGAGGTGGCAATATGTTCGTACAACTCAGGCAACCAACGCGGTTGGGCGAAGGTGGATGTTGAGGGTTTTTCATGTCGTAAATCATTCGGGGCAATAATTACCTGGATATTATTTAAGCCCACACGACGTGCCAAGATAAACAGCTGATCAATGGCTAAGTCACCAATTGCTAAACACCCTACAGATAAGTCTTTCCCATGAATAAAAATATTATTACCTAACTGTCTTCTACCATCTTCATAACCTTTCTTTCTATCAAAGTTATTAGGATAGTTAATCATCATCGATAAATGCATGCTGCTAAAGGGGTTAAAATTCACTAACTTGTAAACGCCTTCAGGAATTTGCTTGTCATTTTCACGTAATTTCGGACCCAGACGACCACTAAATCCAGTTAATGGATAATTATGGACATGGGTCCAATCTTGATCAGTATTTTTTGCCCAAAGCTCTACTCGGCGCTCTGCTTTAAATGCAAGCAGTGCAATTTCGCGTGGTGGATAGCTTACCTTGGCTTTGGTGAAGTATGATTTTAATTGTGGCTCAACACGTAAGCCATAGCGTTTTATTGCACGATCAATTGCCTGATCCCAATCAAGCTTATGAGACATTGCAAAGCTATTTAAACTCAACAGCATCATTGCTAAAGTAATAAAACTTTTCATAAAAAAACTAAGGTGATAAATTATAGGCATGGTATCAAATAATAGTCCGTAGAACAATTCTAAACTCCCAGGCAGGGGACATAAACTGTCCTTAAAAATGCTTGGGTATCAATAACCTTACTTACTTTTTTCTGGTTTAGCCGTTTTCGTTGACAACAAGTGTAACTGATTTGTAACAAAACTTGGATTGGTTGACAAGTGACCTACAGAAGCAACTAATCCATAATAATTAGGACACAGATACATCACTGTATCATCGGGCATCACTTTATAAAATACATATTTATAACCACAATAACTTGGTTTACTAAATAGGGCAACCTGCATTACCGGTGTTCCTGTTTTTTTATTTTCAATGAAGAACGCATTAATCCATACATTGATTACCACCAAAAACGCACCAACAACAACTAAAGCATTAATAAAGGTAGCAACATAATTAAATACTGGATGACCACTACTTAAGTGCATGATGACATAGATCAGGGAAACCAGTAGAACCACGAGGGTAAAGGAGTAAATTGCTGCATTCGTGTAATCAAAATAAGTGCTAAAAATTTGATTTCCAGAAAACTGAAAGTGAATCAGCACCGCAATAAGGCTAATCCAAAGAGAAGAAATAACATACTGAATCGCTTTTCTTTTAATCCCAATAATTAAATGAACCAAAGCAATTAAGGGAAAAAAATATTGAATAACTTGAGCCAGCGTGTACATTAAATTCATTTCTTAAATTAAAGCTTATTTTTCCTAGGTTTACATAGTTATATCAGGATTTTAAAGTATTGGCTAGACGTGGGATTAAAAGAGCTATTAACTTAGTTACAACTTTTGTCTAATTAAAATAACATGCGGTTGTGTTGGGTAAGTTGTAGACTTAATCATTTCATGAGGAAGAGTGATTTTACGGACATCAAAAGTGCTCTGGAGACTCGTCAAATAGTCTAGGGGATTAATCAAATTAGGAGTGTAACCTAGGTTATTGCGTGCCTTATTGATAGGATTTCTCGGATGTAGGCTACCAATCCATAATGGTTCTTTCGATTTGGATAAATGATAATTTGACTCCCAAATTCTTAACTCCAAAGTTAAATTAGATTTGCTATCCTTATAAATCATACTTAAACAAGGGGCTTTATTTTCATATAATTGTGTCAATAAAGGTAATTTAATATTGGTTGGTTGACTGTTTATCCACGTAAGTAAATTAGATAAAAATGATTCAGTATGTGCTGTCCATCCTTTTTGGGTCAGATGCTCCTCAAGGAGTTCGAGTTCGCCGGTAAATTCAATATTAAATAAACTAATTCTTTTCCCAATTCGATTCAATCTATAAATGGGTAACGCAGGTTTCTTCTGATTCCACCAAGCTGCTTCATCGAGAACAAACTCTTTATGATAGGGAGTATGGTTATATGAAAGAGTACGGAAATTAGTGTAGGTCGAAATCATGCTGGCAAAGAGAGTACACGCAAGCAGTGACAAAATCATATACACTGCATTGTTTACCGTCATTGGCTTTATAGACCATCGTCTATACAGTAAACAACAAAACAACCCGATCGTTGCCCCCGCAAAATAAGAGGCTAGTACATCAGTTAACCAATAGTCTCCTAGATAAAGTGCTCCAAAACCACTTAGAGCAAGAATACTGAACACAAAAGTTTTTAGTGTATTGGTGAACGCGGAGTAGATATTATTTATATAAAACAGAATAAACCCGTAAAAAGCAGAAGCTACCAGAATATGGTCTGCTGGATAGGAGGAGCCAGGCATGAGCACTAATAATCCAGGTGGTCTTGGGGTATATATAAAATGAGAAATTATAAATGCTGATAAAACACTGAAAAGAATTAAGCCGATACTATAAATTATTGCTTTATAATTCTGGCTATAAATAAACCAGCAACAGCTTACAATAAATAGGCAAGCTATTGTGATTGGAGAGGTCAGTTGAGTACAAAAAATGAAAAAAGCGGCTAATACCAAGGAATGAAAGCTTTGAATAAATAAATGCGTCGGAGTATTTAGTGTATTAAGCCATTGCCCTTGAAGTGTTAGTCCCGTAAAGACAATAAAGCAAGTCAAACAGAATAGCGTGATTAGAACAAGTGATGCAGTGGTATCGTGATTTTTCTCGCTTTTAGGCGTAATCGCTCGACATATAGGTGAGAATAAGGATTTCCGTTTTAATCGGTTAAGCCAGAAACTATGTAAGTTGCTTTTAAAGAAGTTACTTAATTTCACCACAAGCCATTTTATCATTAAGCTCAATAGCCAGAGAGCCCCCAAGAGGATGAGAATTATGACAAATAAATGGGTAGCCGAGTCTACTGATAATTCATGGCTGGCAGCCCCAATAACGACCCCAGGCATTACATAAAGTAGGGACCAACCAATAGCCGATAGGAAATTTGCGATCAGAAAACGCCATTGTGGCATATGCATTATTCCTGCAATGACTGGAATAATTGAGCGTAACGGGCCAACAAAGCGACCAATTAACACGCTTTTACCACCATGTGTTTCAAAAAAATCTTTGCCGTATTTGATCCAGGAAGGGTATTTTTTAAAAGGCCAAATATCGGTTAGCCGATCACTGTAAACGTAGCCGAGAGCATAGCTCAGGCTATCGCCGGCCACCGCACCAAGAGTGGCGGCAATCAGCGTCAAATCAATACGCATGGCACCTGAGCCTGCAAGCATTCCTATCGCCGTCATTGTAACGCTTCCAGGAACTATGCTGCCTATGATTGCTAAGGATTCAGCTAATGATATTAAAAAAGTAATGAGCAGTGCCCAATGTGGGTAATGTTGTAACCAATCTTTAAGTGGTGCTACATAATCTACGAACAAACTCATAGGGGCTCATTGGCTAAATTGTTGTAGAAAATATTGCGTGAATTGTTGATTAACGTCTTCTAACGAGACTTGAGGATAAAAATGACTGATTTGCGTCATTTCCATTTTAGCAAATCCACAAGGGTTAATTCCTAAGAATGGTTTTAAATCCATATCAACATTCAGTGCAATTCCATGATAGGTACATCCATTTTTGACTCGTAAACCAATAGAGGCAATTTTTTGTTCTTTGACATAAACTCCAGGAGCACCACAACGAACACTAGCCTCAATATTATAATGAGTTAAAACAGAGATTAAGGTTTGCTCCAATTGAGAAACTAAGGTTCTAACACCTAAATTTTTTCGATTTATATCCATTAATATGTAAGCAACTAATTGGCCTGGGCCATGGTAAGTTACTTGTCCCCCTCGATCAGATTGAACGACAGGGATGGAAGAGGGATTTAAAATGTGTTCAGGTTTTCCTGCTTGACCTTGAGTATAGACAGCAGAATGCTCCAACAGCCAAAGCTCATCATGAGTTTGGGCGTCACGATTCAAGGTGAACTCTTTCATCTGTAACCAAACATCACTATAGTTTTGAATACCCAGCTGTCGTATTTGCATTTATAGAACCATTTTAATATCGGGATGCTTAGTCACGTCTTGATAAAAGGCATCCAGCATCCCCTGATTTTCCGCATAAACAACAACCGTAATTGCTAAAAAATTATTTTCTTTACTAGGCTTATGAGTAATTTTCTCCTGCTCTATTTCTGGAAAATGTTTTAGCGTTATTTCCCTAATTTCCTCAAGGAACTTTGGGGAGTTTTTCCCCATTATTTTTATGGGAAAATGACAGGGAAACTCGATTAATGTTGTTTTAGTCATCTAATAACCTTAAGAGCCAAACCAGCTTCTAAATGTTAAGCGAATAGAGTCCTTCATGCGGGTAAAGAAACCTCCAGACTCTACATCTTGTAATGCATAAACAGGGCGAGTGGCCACAATGTTATTATCAAATTGTACAACTAAATCGCCAACTTTATCGCCCTTTTTAATTGGTGCTTCCAAATAAGAAGGGATTTTTGTTGATACGTTAAGACGTTGGTATTGACCCGTAGGGATTGTAATGAATTGCTCATCATTCAAACCAACAGATATTTTATCTGCAGTTCCTTTGTAAAGAGGAAGTTCGGTAACAGATTGACCTTTTTTATAAAGTTGATGCGTTTCAAAAAATCTAAAGCCATAGTTTAATAATTTTTCGCTATCGTCAGCACGTGATGAGTCACTTGGCTCACCTAAAACAACTGCTAATAGGCGCATATTGTCGCGTTTTGCAGAAGATACAAGGCAAAAACCTGCTTCATTGGTATGGCCTGTTTTTAAACCATCAACTTGATTATCACGCCATAAAAGACGGTTTCTGTTAGGCTGACGAATTCCGTTATAAGTGAACCATTTTTGTTTGTACCACTCATAATATTGCGGAAAATCAACAACTAAAGCGCGACCAAGAATTGCCAAGTCTTTTGCTGTTGTGTAGAGGTTTGCATCAGGTAAACCAGTACTGTCTGTGAAATGGCTGTTTTTCATGCCTAGGCTTTGTGCCTGTTGGTTCATTAGGTCTGTGAATGAGTTTTCAGTTCCCCCAACGTGCTCAGCCATCGCCACGCAAGCATCATTACCTGAATCAACGATAATTCCTTTGAGCAGGTCTTCAACAGGGACTTGCTGCCCTTCTTTAATGAACATCCGTGAGCCGCCTATTTTCCAGGCCTCTTTGCTCACACGAACCAAATCAGTCAAATGGATTTGTTCATGTTGGAGTGCATTTGAGACAACATATAAAGTCATCATTTTGGTTAAACTGGCGGGAGGCAAGCGTTCTTCGCTATTTTTCTCAGCAATAATTTTTCCACTGTTTACATCGATTAGAATATAGGCTTTCGCGTTTAGTATTGGAGCTGCTGGAGTAACCAATGGTTTATTAGTAACCGTTGGTGACGGTCTTTCCAGATCCGCATTAGGCGTTGGCCGTTCCAAGCTATCCGTACTCTCAGCAAAAGAGTTTGTTGATTGAACGAATAATGTGATAAGAAACAATGTAGTCAATAAAAAAGACGTTGCACGTGTCATGTTTTTACCTGATATGGGTTACAAAATGTCATATCTTATCACAGCCTAGTGCAGGCGACCAATTAAGAGTTCGATAAATATTGAATTATTTTCATAAAAACATACATATTTTGATATTGTTATCTAGGGTAATTTAATACAATGTACTTATTATTGGCTCATTTGGAATTTATGTAATCCTATGAGGTTTTTATTGGTTCGAGTTGGGTTAAATTTATATAACTATTGGTTTTTTTCCAGTTTATCCTTCGAAATTTCCTAATCTTTCTGTATATTACAGCAAACATTTATTTCAAATTGGAAATTTATGAGAAAGATACTTATTGCTGTAGCAATCTTATTATCAGGTTGCCAAACTACAAATCAGTCTCTTAACTCTGAGGTGCCAGGAAGCAAGCATACTGCAAAAAGTACCCAGCAGAATAGAAACCAATCGATTTATAATCGATATAAAAATAAAGGGGATCGCTACACTCAAATCCAGGATGGAGCTCCAATTAAAGAACGTAAAATTAGCTTTAAAGAACCTGTGCCAGCTAAAGAACCTTTAAGCCGGTATGGAAATCCTACTGAATATTATGTTGATGGTAAAACTTATCGGGTGATGACCAACACACACCGATATAAAGCGCGTGGAACAGCTTCATGGTACGGAACTAAGTTTCACAAACAACGCACGTCAAGTGGTGAGCCCTATGACATGTATATTATGTCGGCTGCGCATAAAACTTTGCCATTACCTACTTATGTGCGTGTAAAGAACCTGAATAATGGAAAAGTGGCTATAGTCAAAGTAAATGATCGCGGTCCGTTTCATTCTGATCGAATAATCGATCTTTCCTATGCTGCCGCATTAAAGTTGGGAGTCTTCCCCAAAGGTACTGCGCTTGTTGAGATTGAAGCATTGGCTGGTCCTGCAAGTGAAGGACGTTATTTTATTCAGGCAGGAGCTTTTGCAACATCGGCATCGGCAAATCAATTGAAAGCGAAATTAGATCGCCTATCACGCTCCCCGGTAACTATTGAACATTATAAAAAACACTATATTGTTCGAGTCGGGCCGTTTAGCAATAAGAATATGGCAGACGATTTAAAACAAAAATTAGCACAGAATGGTGTAAAAGGTTCTTTTTCTGTTTTGATTTAGCAGCGGTATATGGAATAATTAGCATAAATCGATGTAGAACTTGAAAAAACGTTATCCCAAGGGGTTTATGACGAAATACCTTTTGAAGGTGGCCTCTAAATAGCTTATAAGGCTTATGTTAAATTCAGAAGAGCTCAGATTGCTTTCGGGATGACATGCTTAGGTGATGTCAATTAGTTTAATTTTAATGGTGAGGTAGTCGATCAATGCATGAAGGCTCTGTCTTTTACACAATATTTTTAATTTTTGCTGGGGCTGCATTTCTATCGACGCTGGTATTGTATACCAAGCAATCATTACTCGTAGCCTATATCTTGCTTGGCGCCATACTTGGTCCCTGGGGGATGAAGCTGGTACCGGATGTAACTACGGTGCAGCAGGTAGGAGACATTGGAATTGTGTTCCTGTTGTTTCTCTTAGGTTTGCACTTACAACCGCAAAACCTAATACATATGCTTAAGAAGGTGACTTGGATTGCTTTGGTCAGTTCACTTCTGTTTGCTGTTATTTCTTATTGTATCGGTCGTTATTTCGGGCTTTCAGTAACTGAATCGTGGATTTTAGGCGGGGCGATGATGTTCTCGAGTACAATCATCGGCTTAAAATTATTACCCACAACCATCTTGCATCACCAGCATACGGGTGAGGTGATGATCAGTGTGCTGCTTATGCAAGACGTCATTGCGATTGTGGTACTGATTTTAATCAATGGGGCGCAAAAGTCCGGCGGACTTTCATGGGATGACGTATTCTTAGTAGGCCTTGCCTTACCCGCATTATGTTTGTTTGCATTTGCTGTTGAGAAGCATGTTTTAATTAGATTGTTAGCCCGCTTTGATAGAACTCAGGAATATGTTTTCTTACTGTCTATTGGCTGGTGTCTTGGACTATCGGTCTTGGCGCAAAAAATAGGCCTTTCTGAGGACATCGGTGCCTTTGTTGCTGGTGTTGCTTTAGCTGCAAGCCCGATCTCTCTTTTTATTGCGGAAAGCTTAAAACCCCTAAGAGACTTTTTCTTGGTAATGTTTTTCTTTTCTATTGGCGCAACCTTCAATTTTGGTTTTGCAGGACAAGTAATTGTTCCCGCAGTTATTCTGTCAGCGCTACTTCTTGTGATTAAGCCGGCTTTATTTTACCTGTTATTAGAAAAGTCAGGTGAAAAGAAACAAGTTTCCAAAGAAGTGGGCATTCGATTGGGGCAGGCTAGTGAGTTCTCTTTGCTTGTTGCAAGTATTGCATTAAGTTCTAAACTTATTTCAGAATTAGCTTCTAATCTAATTCAAGCAACAACTATTTTAACCTTTATTGTTTCTTCCTACTTAGTTGTGCTGAAGTATCCAACCCCTATTGCACTGTCTGATAAAATGCGTAAGGATTAATTATAATGAAATTATTGGTCATATTATTGTGCTTGTTTAGTGAACGTTTTTTGGTTCATACTATTTCTTATCAACGGTTTTATTGGTTTGGTAGTTATTATCAATCAATCAAAAAAATTGCAGACAAGCAGGTTTTTTTTAGTAATCCCTGGGCTTTGCTAGGGCTAATCGTATTGCCACTCATTGTTGCAACAAGTTTTATTTATTTGTTGCTCCATGGAATATTTTTTGGCTTTATGGGCGTACTTTTAAATATAGTATTGTTTTTTTACTGCTTAGGCCCACAGAATATTTTTTATCCTGTAACTAATTCTGAAACCGAGAGCAGTAATGAGCTGGCTGGCAATTATCTGTCTATGGTAAATCAACAGTTATTCTCGGTGATATTTTGGTACATTGTTGGTGGACCCGTTGTAATGGTGGCTTACCGCTTAATTGCTTTGTGTCGAACTATTGCTCCAGTTAGTTTTCAAGCCAATGAAGTTGCTGATTTACTTGAGTGGATTCCTGCGCGTTTGACGGTTCTTTTATTCTTGTTAGTTGGAAATTTTCAGCGTGGTTTTAAACTATTTTCTAACTACTTTTTAGCGAAGCCAGATTTCAATAATGAAATGATCCGCGAATGCGGTTTGCAAGCCGCACGCACGAATGATTCAGATGAAGTGCCTATGCCAGTAGCAGAAGGATTGGTAGAGCATGCGATTATTGTTACGTTGGTACTCATTGCGCTGTTTACATTGATTTCTTGGTTGTAATAGCACTCACTGGCGATACCTACCTGTGCCGACGCCCTTGAAGACGAGATCCAGAGAATCTGAGGTGATACAGGGTTCGCTGAATAAATCATAGAGTGTCGGGAAATCATGTTTTTAATTAGATGGATCCTTAGTCGATGAATTTTTTAATACGTATTTGTTTTTGTGTGCTATTACTTAGTCTCTTTGGCTGTGCATCTAAATCGGGGCTTAGGGGAACGGCTAGAGCTTTAGCTCAATGCAATGCAACATGCACGCAGCATTTTGAGTCTTGTAAGCAAAATTGTGTTGATAATTGTCCTACTTGCTCATGGAATTCAACACGCCAATCTGCAGCAAATTTTTCAAAATATGTGAATGAACGGAAAGTAGAGGGTAAAAAGGTAATGCGTGAGTTGAATTCTTACCGCGATCCACTACAATGCCGCAAAGTTACATGTGATTGCATCGCTGACTTAACAGCATGTAAACAAAGTTGTTCTGGTGTAATCCATAAACGATTACAAGCGATACCTAATTGTGTTTAATAGATAAAAAGAATGTCGGGGACATGTTCATGGCAAATGAAACTAATTTAGATTTGGATCCTATTGAAACGCGTGAATGGCTGGATGCCCTACAAGCTGTATTGACCAATGATGGTTCTGAGCGCGGAGCTTTTATTTTACAGCAGCTTTTAAATAAGGCTAATACTGAAGGGGTAAAGTTAACAAGCTCAGTTAATACACCTTATCGAAATACGATTAAAAATTATGAAGAAAAGCCGATCCCACCCGATGAGGGGATGGCGAAACGTATTAATGCACTGATTCGTTGGAATGCGGTAGCGATGGTATTACGTGCTGGAAAATATGCTCCTGAGCTGGGGGGGCATATTGCTTCTTATGCTTCTTCATCTACTCTCTATGAGACTGGTTTTAATCACTTTTTTAAAGGCCCCAATAGTGAAGGTGGTGGTGATTTACTTTATATCCAAGGCCATTCTTCGCCAGGTATTTATGCTCGTGCATTTCTGGAAGGCCGCCTGAATGAAAATCAATTAAGTAATTTCAGGCAAGAAGTTGAAGTAAATGGTTTGTCTTCATACCCACATCCTTGGTTAATGCAGGATTTTTGGCAATTCCCAACAGTTTCAATGGGCTTAGGACCATTACAAGCGATTTACCAAGCACGTTTCCTAAAATATTTGGAACATCGTGGTCTTATTAAAGAAACTGGTAGAAAAGTATGGGCGTTTTTAGGTGATGGTGAAACGGACGAGCCAGAGTCTTTAGGTGCTTTAAGTATCGCTGCTCGTGAGCAATTGGATAATCTTATTTTTGTGGTGAATTGTAATTTACAACGCCTTGATGGTCCTGTTCGTGGTAATGGTAAAATCATTCAAGAGCTTGAGCGCGTGTTCCGTGGTGCCGGCTGGAATGTGATTAAGGTGATTTGGGGCAGTCGTTGGGATCCTTTATTTGCAGTGGATAAAGAAGGTTGGATGCAAAAACGCATGGAAGAATGTGTTGATGGTGAATACCAAGCTTATAAAGCAAATAATGGCGCTTACGTAAGACAGCATTTCTTTAATCAATATCCTGAATTAAAGAAAATGGTTGAGCACTATTCTGATGATGACATTTGGCGCTTAAATCGTGGTGGTCATGATTCGCAAAAAGTATATGCTGCATACGCTGAAGCTGTCGCTCATAAAGGAACTCCTACTGTAATTCTTGCTAAAACAATTAAGGGTTATGGTATGGGGGCTGCTGGTGAAGGACAAAACATTACCCATCAGCAAAAGAAAATGACTGCAGATCAGTTAAAAGTATTTAGAGACCGATTTAATATCCCGATTACGGATGAGCAAATTGCTGACATACCATTCTACAAACCAGCAGATGATAGCCCAGAAATTAAATACCTTAAAAAGCAACGTGAAGCATTAGGTGGTTACTTACCTTCACGTACGACTAAAGTGGAGCCACTGAAAGCTCCTGAGCTGGCTGATTTTGCATCAGTTACCAAAGGCTTAGGTGAGCGTGAGATTTCTACTACGATGGCTTTTGTACGTATTCTAGGGACTTTATTAAAGAATAAAGAACTTAGTTCACGAATTGTTCCAATTGTTCCTGATGAGTGTAGAACCTTTGGTATGGAAGGATTATTCCGCCAAATCGGTATTTATTCTCCAGTTGGCCAGCTTTACACGCCAGTGGATCATGAACAAGTAATGTTCTATCGTGAAGCTAAAGATGGTCAAATTCTTGAAGAAGGAATTAATGAGGCCGGTGCTTTCTGTTCATGGATTGCTGCTGCAACTTCCTACAGTACCAATCAATTGACAATGATTCCTTTCTATATTTACTACTCTATGTTTGGTTTCCAACGTATTGGTGACTTGGCATGGGCTGCCGGTGACATGCAAGCTCGAGGTTTCTTGTTAGGTGGTACGGCAGGACGAACTACACTCGCAGGTGAAGGCTTACAGCACCAAGATGGCCATAGCCATATTATGGCATCAACGATTCCGAACTGTATTTGTTATGACCCAACTTATGCTTATGAGTTGGCGGTAATTGTTCAAAACGGTTTATATCGTATGTATGAAAAAATGGATAATGTGTTTTATTACATCACCGTAATGAATGAAAACTACATACAACCTGATATGCCTGAAGGAGTTGAAGAGGGCATTATTAAGGGGATGTATCTATTACAAGAAAGCAAGAAGAAAACAAACCAACATGTTCAATTAATGGGATGTGGGACTATTCTTCGGGAAGTAATTAAAGCCGCTGAGCTGCTTGAAGCCGATTATTCCATCACTTCAGATATTTGGAGCGTGACTAGCTTCAATGAATTACGCCGTGATGGTTTAGCCGTAGAGCGTTACAATGCGATGCACCCAGAGCAAAAAGCTCAAGAAAGTTATGTGACTGCCCAATTAAAAGGAAAACAAGGGCCTGTTATTGCTGCAACGGACTACATGCGTCTTTTTGCTGATCAAATTCGTCCTTTTGTGCCCAACCACTATGTGACTTTAGGTACTGATGGTTATGGACGAAGTGATACTCGCGAACGTTTACGTCATTTCTTTGAAGTTGATGCAAAATACATCGTATTAGCGGCATTGAATGCTTTAGTTGCTGAAGGCAGCATTGATAAATCTAAAGTAGTTGATGCAATTAAGCGTTACAACATTAATCCTGACAAGCTGGATCCAGTAACTCACTAAGAGACTCCACAAAGGTTAGAGCATGTTCTAACCTTTATCCAGACTACATTAGAGGACAGATATGGCAAATGAAATAGAGGTTAAGATCCCTGATATAGGTGGTTCTTCCCAGGTTGATGTAATTGAAATTTTGGTTAAGGTTGGCGATCAAATTGAGGTTGATACGCCATTAGTTACTTTAGAATCAGATAAAGCCAGCATGGAGATTCCTTCCGCAGTTGCAGGAACAATTACCAGCTTAAAAGTTAAGGTTGGAGACAAGGTTTCTGAAGGCGATGTGATTCTTTTAGCTACAGTAGACACTGCTAGTGTTGCTGCTAAAGAAGAGACGAAACCGAGTGAGCCAGTAGCTGAACGTAGTCCTGAGCCAACAGCGGCTCAAGAAACGTCTGCGACTGTAGAAAAAGAAATTGAAGTTAAGATTCCCGACATTGGTGGTGCCAAAGTTGATGTAATTGAAGTGATGGTTCAAGTTGGTGACCAAATTTCAGTTGATATGCCACTGATTACTTTAGAGTCTGATAAAGCCAGTATGGAGATACCGTCGCCAGTGGCAGGGACTATTACAAAGTTAAGTCTTAAAGTTGGTGACAAGGTTTCTGAAGGAGACTTAATTCTTCTTGCTACGACAATGGGCGCTGCCGAGCCAGCTCCAAAAGAAGAAGTAAAACCAGCTGCTGAAGCGCCCACTACGGCTCCTACCCCCGTAAGTGCTCAAGCAGCTGCTACTGAATATAGTTCTGAATCTGCAGCATTAGTTTCTGCAGGTCCTGCTGTTAGACGTTTAGCAAGAGAATTTGGTGTTAATTTAGCGGAGGTAAAAGGAAGTGGACGCAAAGGGCGTATTGCTAAAGAAGATATTCAAGCTTACGTTAAAGCGCGTTTAAGCGGACAACCTGCTTCTGGTTCAGGATCTTTCGGGATCCCAGCAGCCCCCGTCATTGATTTTACTCAGTTTGGTGAGATTGAAACAAAACCACTTAATAAAATTAAAAAGCTTACTGGTGTGAATGTGCATCGTTCATGGATCACGATTCCTCATGTGACTCAGTTTGATTCTGCAGACATTACTGATATTGAAGCATTTAGAAAAGAAGAAGCAGAACGTTCTAAAGATAAGGGTTATAAACTTACTTTATTGGCTTTTGTTTGTGCCGTAGTAAGCAAAGCATTGCGTACTTTCCCCCAATTTAATGCCTCTTTGGATGCCAGTGGTGCTAACTTAATTTATAAAAAATATTGCAATATTGGTATCGCAGTTGAAACGCCAAATGGTTTGGTTGTTCCCGTGATTAAAAATGTTGATAAATTAAGCATTGCCGAGATTGCTACTGAAATGGGACGTTTAAGTGCTAAGGCTCGTGATAAGGGATTAATGCCCGTGGATATGTCTGGTGGTTGCTTCACAATATCGAGTCTCGGTGGCATCGGAGGTACTTCATTTACGCCTATAGTGAATAGCCCTGAAGTTGCAATTTTAGGACTGTCCCGTTCAGAGATAAAACCTGTCTATGAGAATGGAGTGTTCCAACCAAGACTAATGTTGCCTTTATCACTCTCGTATGACCACCGAGTTATCGATGGTGCAGAAGCTGCACGTTTCACGCGTTTTATTTGTGATAGCTTAAGTGATATCCGACGAATTTTGCTTTAATAACTGATTAATAAATAAAGAGGTTTTTTCAATGGCTAGTAAAATAAAGACTGATGTTGTCGTATTAGGAAGTGGCCCTGGGGGATACACTGCTGCATTCAGAGCAGCTGATTTAGGAAAGAAAGTTGTTTTAGTTGAACGTTATGATTCACTAGGCGGTGTTTGCTTAAACGTAGGGTGTATTCCATCTAAAGCTTTATTACACATTGCTAAAGTTGTTGAAGAGGCGCATGAGATGGAAGATCAAGGCGTCAGCTTTGGCAAGCCAACCATGGATAATAAAAAAATGGTTGCTTGGAAAAATTCCGTTGTTAGCAAATTAACGGGTGGTTTAAAAGCGCTAGCTAAACAGCGTAAAGTTGAAGTGGTGACTGGCGTAGGTAAATTTTCTGGCACCCATCAAGTTACCGTTGATACTAAAGATGGTCCTGTTGAGGTTGAGTTTGAAAATGCAATTATTGCTGTAGGTTCTGAGTCAGTTAACTTACCATTCATTCCAGAAGACAAACGTATATTTAGTTCCACTGGGGCTCTAGAACTTGCTGATATTAAAGGCAGTTTATTGGTTCTAGGTGGTGGAATCATTGGTTTAGAAATGGCAACTGTTTATTCTGCTTTAGGCGTAGACGTAACTGTTGTGGAATTTATGGATCAATTAATTCCTGGTGCTGATGCTGACTTGGTTAACGTGTTACAAAAACGGATGACTAAAAAAGGCGTAAAATTCTTGTTGAAGACCAAAGTTACTGCGGTTGAAGCGAAGAAAGATGGCATTTATGTTTCTATGGAAGGCGAACACAAGACTGATACACCACTTTGCTTCCAACAAGTTCTTGTTTCTGTAGGTAGAAAGCCTAATGGTGGTATGATTGACGCTGAGAAAGCTGGCGTTAATGTTGATGAGCGTGGATTTATCAAGGTAGATAACCAACAACGTACCAACGTTTCACATATTTTTGCAATTGGGGACGTTGTAGGCCAACCTATGTTAGCTCATAAAGCGATCCCGGAAGGTAAAGTTGCAGCTGAAGTGATTGCTGGTAAGAAACATTTCTTTGATCCTAATTGCATTGCCAGTGTTGCTTATACTGATCCTGAATTAGCTTGGGCAGGTTTAACTGAAAAAGAAGCCAAAGAGAAGGGCGTTCGTTACGAAAAAGCAACCTTCCCTTGGGTTGCGAGTGGGCGTGCATTAAGTATGGGACGTGAAGAAGGGATGACTAAGTTGTTATTCTGCCCAGACACCAATCGTATTCTTGGTTCTGGTATTGTTGGCGTTAACGCAGGCGATTTGATTGCGGAAACTGCATTAGCGATTGAAATGTGCTGTGATGTGGAAGATATTGCATTAACGATCCATCCTCACCCAACATTATCTGAAACAATTGCTCAGGCAGCTGAAGCATTCGAAGGAACGATTACTGATCTTTATTTACCTAAGAAAAAGAAAGATTAAATATGTGTAGCCCGTATTTGCGTAGCGAACGGGGATTTACGTCTAAAATAACCCGTATTATGATTATTATCTAATACGGGTTATTTTCTTTAGGAGCACAAGGAATGATGTGGAATGTCCGCTGTATGCACGAATCTGATATAGATAAGGTTTATGCAATTGAAACCACGGTTCACATTACCCCTTGGAGTCGTACCATTTTAAGAGATTGCGTGCTGGTTGGCTATAACTGTCTCGTCCTTGAAACCAGAATGAATGACGATTGGGTACTTAGTGGCTACATGATTTGTAGACGCCGGGATCATGTGTGCCATATCTTAAATTTCTGCATTGCTAAAGAGTTGCAGTCACAAGGTTATGGGCGTAAGTTTTTAGAGCATGTGCTTGACTTGCTAAATAAGAGCAACGATTCGTATTCGGTTATGCTTGAGGTTCGACCAAGTAATGCCGCGGCATTACACCTTTATAAAAGCCTGGGATTTGATGAGGTGGAAATAAAAAAAGATTATTATAAAGATAATGACAAAGTAGAAGACGCAATTCTTTTAATGAAATTTTTACGGGTCTAAGATGCGTAACCTAGGTCCTTACTTGAAGGTAAACTCCTTAGGAGAGGCTGCATCATTTAAAAACTAAAAAAGTTAAGAAAAAGTGGCCTGTCAAGACTGTTTTTTCATTATTTCTTTGTTATCATACCCGACCCAGACAACTAGTCTGCTCACTCACCCGCCTGTGGATAACTTTCCTGAAAAACTCTTAATACACTCTAGCATACCTGCATATTATCAAGAAAATTCTTTTAAGACTCGTGTCTACACTGTGTTTTTGTGCTTTATGGGGCAAAAGGGGTTATCCACAAAATCTGTGGATAACCCTGTGCATAGACCTGTGAGTTATTTGAAAACCAACCATTTACGTGGGTGTGCTAATTTTAACCTCCATAAGGCTGGTATTTTGATAAATCTCAAACGATAAGTAGGATAGGCTTGAACCCCATTTAGGATGTTACAATTTTTTTACATGGTTTCAGGGCTGAACGACTTTACTGCTCATTGCGAGTTGTTCTTTTTACATTACAAATACTTTGAAGATAATAATTAATTTCTACAGGTATTCCATTTTCAGATAACGAGGTTTTAAAAAAATTAGTAGCGGCCTCTAAATTTTCTTGGTCGAGCACCACAAAATCAAGAACAGATTTCCCACTCATCACTGTATACAAAAACTTCCACTGTCTATTTAATTTTATGTTATGTCGTTGAATGACCCATGGCCTCAAAAGGGGATGTTCAATTTTTTTATAATTGATTCGCCTTGTTGCTTTAGTCAGTGAGGTATCCGTGAGCTTAATTTTTACCCCTCTAGCCAGTGCCAATTGCTCCAATTGCCGCAGATTTAAAGGGTAGGTTAAATGCCATTTAGCTAATGGATTCAGTATATACCGATGATAACTTTTTTTTCTCACTTCATAGATAATGATAAACATTAAATAAATAAGATAGCTTAAACTCATATAGGTATTGGTTGGGTTAAATTATTTACTAACATAAGTATAGCTGAGGTGGGTGCAAAAGATTCATTATCTATAGCTCTCTATTTTATAAAAATTAAATATAAATACCAAGTCAAGACTGTTTTTTACTTTTTTCTTTGTTATCATGTGCGAGCCGGAGTCTCCTTATTCCTGTCCCCAATCTGTGGATAACTTTTTTAGCTGCCTTTATATCTTCTCTTAATTAATAAATTCAAATTCTTGCTTAAGCCCTTTGCTGGCGCGGTTTTTATCTTCTATCCTCTGATTAAAGCATTTATGCTTTATCCACAAAATCTGGGGATAACCTTGTGTATAGTGTTGTGAATTACTTGATATATCAGTCTGTTTTTGGGTTGTGTCAAAATTCGACATAGCTACTTATAAGAGAACAGGGCGCGTACAATGATATTTAATTATTCACTATGAATTAGTGCTCGCCAAATTATCATGACAAACAGGAAGGGGATATGATACCCTTGCACACCGGTATTTCCTTGATTAAAAAACACATTTGTTGAGAAGAAATTCATGAGAAGAACTCGTTCCAAACCTAATCCCACCCCCCAAACCACTGAAATCGTTAATTTAAGTCATGACGGAAAAGGTGTGGCTCGTATTAATGGAAAAGCTACCTTTATTCAAGGGGCGTTACCTGGTGAAACGGTAGAGTTTCAATATACCCGTGTAAAAAAAGATTTTGATGAAGGGAAATTATTATCAGTGATTAAACCCTCTGCATTGCGTGTAGAACCCAAGTGTCCACATTATGCAATGTGCGGTGGTTGTTCATTACAGCACTTAAGCGAAAAAGAGCAGATTAATTTTAAACAAGAGCAATTAATCGATTTATTGGCGCGTTATGGTCATACTCAAGCAAAAACCGTATTGCCACCTTTAGTTGCTAATCATTGGAATTATCGTAATAAGGCCCGTTTAAGTGTGCGTTATGTCGATAAGAAGGAATCTTCAATGGTCGGGTTTAGAGAGCGAAATAATCCTCGTTATATTGCCGAAATTACCCAGTGTCCCGTTTTAAATGCACGGCTGGATCAAGATATTATTCCTCTAAGAAATTTAATTAATTCTATGGAAGATAAATACTGCATTGCTCAAATCGAAGTCGCAGCTGGGGATGAGGAAATTGGCCTTATCTTCCGTAATTTATCCGCATTAACTGCTGCTGATGAATTACGACTTCAGCAATTTGCAGAAGACTATCAGTATAAGATTTTCTTACAGCCAGCAGGCCCTGACAGTGTTTATTGTTTTTATCCACCTAATTCCAGTGAGTATCTATCTTATAGCTTGCCGGATTATCAAATAACTTACTCATTCCATCCGACTGACTTTACGCAGGTAAATTCAGAGTTAAATCGCTCAATGGTTGCACTTGCACTGGAGTTAATGGACTTAAAAAGTACAGATATCGTGCTAGACTTATTCTGTGGTCTAGGCAATTTTTCCTTACCAATGGCCAAATCTTGTGCCAAGGTATTGGGTGTTGAAGGCAGTGAAGCAATGGTTAAGCGCGCCTATATGAATGCGAAATTAAATCAGCTAAACAATGTCGATTTTTATGCCGCTAATTTAGATGATGTTCAAGAGGTACAAAAGTTAGTACAACAAACATGCAATAAGGTTTTAATTGATCCTCCACGTTCTGGAGCATTAGAAATTGTGAAGCAAATTGATGCCTTAAACCCCGAACGTATTGTCTATGTGTCTTGTAATCCCGTAACATTGGCAAGAGATACTGATATTTTAGTAAACGAAAAAGGTTATGTCTTGATTAAAGCAGGGGTGATGGATATGTTTCCTCACACAGCTCACGTCGAGTCAATCGCGTTGTTTGAAAAAGGATAATACTCATGGTTAGAGTCAAAGATACTGTTCCCCTGGCTGCGGATGGCAGCATTGATGTGAATTTATGGTTACATCAACTTGGTGCAAAAGGTTATTTGGACAGTATTGAACTCATCCGAAGTGCTTGTGCTTTAAGTCAATTGTCAGGGCAGGATCATGCTACAGAAACAGGGCATTCCTGTTTGCAGCAAGGGTTGGAGATGGCGGATCTGCTTGCGGATCTTGAAGTCGATCCCGAAACATTGGCCGCGGCAATTATTTTCGAAAATGTTCATTATGCTGATTTATCACTTGATGATGTTGAGGAGCAGTTGGGGTCCAATATTGCTAAGCTTGTGAAGGGAATTGAGCGCATGAGCGCCATGCATAGTTTTCAAGCCTTGAATAAATACCCACAAAATAAACATCAGATTGATAACATCCGTAAAATGTTATTGGCGATGGTCGATGACGTACGGGTTGTTTTGATTAAATTAGCTGAGCGTTTATGTATTCTGAGATCGACAGCTCATTTACCCGAAGCTTTGTGCATTCAATTAGCTACGGAAGCTATGGAAATTTATGCTCCCTTAGCCAACCGTTTAGGAATAGGGGCCATCAAATGGGAAATGGAAGATTTGGCATTCCGTCATTTACATCCTGCTGATTACAAAGCCATTGCCAAAGGATTAAAAGCGAAGCGTCTTGAGCGTGACAGTTTTGTTAATGACATCGTCGAACAATTAAATGAGCAGATCAAAAACAGCGGGATCGAACACTTTGCCGTGTACGGCCGCTCTAAGCATATTCACAGTATTTACAAAAAAATGACGCGTAAGAATGTAGCTCTGGATGAAATCTATGATGCTACTGCGGTGCGAGTTCTGGTAGAAACAGACCATCAATGCTATGAAGTATTGGGGATGGTACATACTTTATGGAAACAGATTCCAGCTGAGTTTGATGATTATATTATTAATCCTAAAGAGAATGGATATCAGTCATTACATACCGCGGTAGAATGCCCTGAAGGGCGGGTATTTGAAGTACAAATTCGAACCTTCCATATGCATGACTTGGCAGAAATGGGTGTGGCTGCGCATTGGAAATACAAAGAGGGTGGTGCTCCTCGCAAAGAAAGCCATGAACGCAAGATTGAATGGCTTCGTGATGTATTAGCATGGCATCGAGAAATGGCCAGCAATAAAGGCGTTCCTGAAAGTGCGACTACCGAATTTTTAGAAGACCGTGTTTACGTGTTTACCCCAGATGGTGATGTTTTAGATTTGCCCCAAGGCGTTACTCCTTTAGATTTTGCTTATCATGTACACAGTGATTTAGGCCATCGTTGCCGAGGAGCGCGTATTAATGGACATATCGTTCCGCTTACTTATCAATTACAGACAGGTGATAAGGTCGAGGTGTTAACAGGTAAACAAATTAAGCCTTCACGCGACTGGATTAATCCGCATTTAAATTATTTAAAAACCTCTCGAGCGAAGGCCAAAGTATTGCATTGGTTTAAGATGCAAGATTATGAGCGTAATATGCAAGAGGGCCGCGAGTTATTAGATAAGGAGCTCAAATCCTTAGGGATCAAATCAGATAAGCTCAATGAAGTAGTTAATGCGCTGCATTTCAAGAAGCTTGATGATCTTTATGCTAATTTAGGCCGTGGGGATATTAAACTTGGGCAGATTGTTAATAAACTTGCTCCTCCACAAACATCCGAAGTAAATCTAGATAAATTTGTTAGAGCCCAAGGAAAGCCCGAGGTCACTGGCAGTGATCTACGTATTGAAGGCGTAGGAAATTTACTGACCTTTATGGCCCGTTGCTGTCAACCTGTTCCTGGAGACAATGTGATTGGTTACATCACTCTTGGACGAGGGGTTTCAGTGCATCGTCAGGATTGTCCTAACATTATTCATGCTAATGAGCGACAAAAACAACGCTTTTTACAGGTAACTTGGGGAAGTGCTACTCGTGAAAATTATGTCGTGGATATTTTGATTAAAGCTTTTAATCGCTCTGAGTTATTGAAGGATGTGACTTCCTTACTGGCTAATGAAAAAGCCCATGTTTATGCTCTGCAAACGCAAAGCAACAAGCATGAGAATATGACATTTATTACCTTGACGGTGGATATCGATGGCTTGAGCAGTTTGTCACGGCTTTTGGCTAAACTGATGCAGATTCCTAATATATTGGAAGCAAGACGGCAAGTCTAGTCAGACCTTCGCAGCTACTTTGGGCCTAGTGCACTATAATTGGCGCGTAAGTGTTCAAGCTATCATCGTTGCCAATAAAGTGAAGCAACCCAATACTGCGTTTTAATGAGGCATTGTTCTGGGTTGCTTCGAGAAGGCTCCCAATGACCAAAATTACATTTCTATAAGCGTTATTCGGTGAATGTATTATTTGTTTTGCTCAAGCCAAGTTCGTAATTCCTCGTTGGTTTCTTTATGTACCGAAAGTATCTGTTTATAAAGAGGCTCCAATAACAGGTGCTGTCCTGTTTTCCAATACCCTTCAAAATATTGACAAGCAACAAGCATTTTTGGGATACCGAGATAAGCTACCCCCCCCTTGATATTGTGAACGATTTTCTCTATATTTTTCCAATTCTTATTTAAGTATTCTTGTTCGAGTTGTTGGATATTTTGCTGCATAAGCTCAGAAAGATAGTTTTCAATCATGATAATCAGAAATTGTCGATCGGGTATTTGCTTCGATACAAGCACTTCGTCAAATAAAGGAAACTGCTCTAATTGAAACAGCTCTTCATCTGGTAAAAGAAGTGCTGAAGAAACTTCTTGACCTGAGGTATCCGAGAGCAAATCTTTATTCGGAGTAACGTTTATTGTATTTTGAATGCAGTAATGGAGCGTATCGATTGGTGCAGGTTTATTGAGCACGTCATCCATCCCGCTTTGTATGCATTCATCAAGAACGCATTCTCTTGCATGGCCTGTAAGTCCTATGATAGGAGTTCTTGCTATGCCAGCGCGTTTCTCCTGTTCGCGAATTCGCTGGCATAGCTCATTTCCAGTGATACCGGGAAGCCCTATATCCGTGAGTATTAAATCAAAATGTTGCTTATTCCAGAATTCCCATGCATCTTCTCCGGAGGATGCAGAAGTAAATGTGTAATTTTTTTGTGACAGAAGTGACTCCAGAGTTTTTAAAGCGATAACATTGTCCTCAACTAAAAGAAGATGATGGACACTGTCTGGTGTTGTTATACTTTGAGCAATTTGCGGTTTTTTGTATTCATCGGGTGCTTCAGTGAGGGGGCATACTAAATCAAAACTAAACGTACTGCCAATTCCTTCCTGGCTTGTTAATGCAATATGTCCACCGAGTAACTCGACGTAAGATTGTGCGATGTGAAGACCGAGTCCATAACCGTTATAGAGTCCCTGGTAAGATGAACTGACTTTAAAAAACTGGTTAAATACTTGAGATTGAACGGCTTCTGGAATACCAATTCCTGTATCAGAAACACTGAATTTAAGGTGTACTTTATATTCATCACGATGTAAACATTCAATTTTTAAAGTAATGCTACCCTCATGAGTAAATTTAATCGCATTCCCCAATAAATTTAATAAAATACGCTGGATTTTATTTCGGTCGCTTTTAATATAATGGGGCACGTTCGATAAAATATCTGCGTTGAGTACTAATTGTTTTAATTTCGTAGCGGGTAATTCCAACCGAATTAAATCATTAATGCATTGGTGTAGGTCAAAAAAATCAGTTTTTAAATCTGTTGTCCGCATGTTATCTGCGCGCATATCTTCCAAAATTTGATTAAGCATATGGAGGAGTTCTTCCCCACTAGCGTGTAACATATGCGCTTTTTCTTTATCCTGCTCGTTTTTTAGCGTTCGTTCTAAAATTTCGGATAATCCGATTACTCCTGTAAGCGGCGTGCGAATGTCATGGCTCATATTGGCAATGAATTCTGTCTTGGCCTGGTTTGCTGCTTCAGCTTGCTCTTTAGCTTTTTGAAGGGCTTGTTCAATAGATTTCATTTGAGTAATGTCTATTGTATTGCCAATAATTCCTATCAGTTGCTGATGTTCATCATATAAGGGTCTTTTTGTCGAGTGGATATAAATTAATTGCCCGTCTGGTAGATAAACTTTTTCTTCAACAGCGAGTTCCTGTGGGTCGTTCATTACTTTTAAGTCATTGGCTCTGTAGGTGTCTGCAGTGGTTTTATTAAATAAGTCATAGTCTGTTTTGCCAATGACTTCATCTTCAGATGGGGTTTTTATGATGCCCATTCGAGTTAAGCTCGATAAGCAATGGGCGTTCAGCCCAATCCAGGTGCCGTCTTTATCTTTCCAATAAACATCACCTGGAAAATTATCAAGAATGCTTTTTAATTGAAAAATAATATCAGACTGTTTTTTTACAGTTTTCTCTAGAGCTTGTATTGAGTTGCTGTTATTTTCGTCTGCCATTGTTTGTTTTTTTCTTACTGTGACTATACTTCTGATTATAGAGGTTTTTTTTTGTATTACCTAAACAATACTCAATATGGTCTGGTGTGATTTGTCGGCCACCCGAGCAGATGGTACTATCTAAGTAAGATGAAAAAATGAGCAATAATAAAATTAAGCAAGTTAATTAAAGAAATAGAGTCCTCAATTTAAAGGTCATGTTCTTGAATGAATAGTAAAAGATAGTGTTTGACAGGTAGTCGACGATCTTGATCTTGGGCTACCAAATAACATTTTTTGAGAGGAAATACATGTTTACACCAGAAGGGCTACCTGCCAGGAAAATAGAAAAAGTTATGCTTCTTTCTTTGTGGGCTAATGAACTGAAAGAGCGTTCCGATAGTAAAGAAAAAAAAATGATCTTAGCAGGATTGGGCCGCCCCACATATCCCATTAATCAACGCACCGTGAGATCGTATCTTAATTACTGGCAGCGCTTAAATGATTTATCCGAACAATGGCATTCTTCTCCGGAAACAATATCTGATAATCCTGCAATAGACTATGGGGATCCTCGAGGAGATAAAAAACCCAGACAAATTATGGCTGAGAGTATGTCCCGATGGTATGAAGCGGAGATAAAATTGGAGCATGTGTTATTTACTGTGGGTGGAATCGGGGGCTTAAGAACTATTTTTGATACGTTCAATACTCATTTTGAAGATATTCCTGGTTATCGAATTATCACTCCCTTTCCTCATTACAGTGTCTATGCAAATGATCTGATGCACCAACTTCATCCTATCCCTGTCATGAAGAATCCTGGTTATAAACTCACAGCTCAATCGTTGCAAGAAAGCATTGATCTAGCTTATGAGTACGCAGAAGAAGACAAAGGATATCCTAAAGCGGTTCTATTTTGTAATCCCTCAAATCCTTTGGGCAACACGATAGATGAAAAGGAAATGATAAAAATTGCGGCTGTATTGAGAAAATACCCTGATTTTTATATTATTTTTGATGAAGCCTATGTGGAAATGTCCTTCAAACCTATGCCTTCTTTTTTAAAAATCGCTCCCGATTTAAAACACAGAGTCATTATATTACGTTCTGCAACTAAAGCGCTGTCTGCAGCAGGTGAGCGGATGGCTATTCTTTTAGTATTCGATGCTGAATTGATGAATGAATTATTGAATAAGAATATTAACTATTTTATTCATGTTCCCCGTTCCGCTCAAATCGCGTATGCGGAAACGATGGTCTCATTTGACCATCATGAGCAAAAAAAGCTATCCGTTTATTATGAGGAAAAAGTAAGTTATGTCCTCCAGCGATTAAAAAAGATGGAGGCGAGTATGCCTGATCCGCTTTATGAGGTGGAAGCTACATTCTATGCCATGGGCGACTTTAGTGATTTATTTGGCTTGCCAATGCCACAGGAATCAAATCAAGTTTTCCAAAAAATAAGCACCGTAAAGACAGATGAGGATATCGCCTATTATTTGTTATTTAATGATGCGGTAATGGTTGCGCCATTGTCCTATTTTGGATTAGAAAAAAATAGTGGCTTTATGCGGATCACATGCAGTGCAACCACTGTTGAATTAGAAGAGCTGATGAATCGGTTAGAACAGCGGCTGGTAAGTGCTCGTCAAATCAAAAAGGACATATTGATTCAAATTATTCATGAGCTGGCGTCACAAATAAAAGCCCAAGACCTCCATGTTTATGAGTTAATTACTACTAAAATGGCTCCATTTTTACCTCATGAAATTCGCAGTGACCAACTCAAAAAACAAGCTCTCGCTCTAGAACAAATTAAAGTGTTTGCGGAAGATTACCTCAATATCATGAAGTGAATGCTTATACATGAAAAGCCTGGTTGCTCGCAACCAGGGGTTATTGTCGTACCCAAAAATCTAATTCAATAAGCTCAAGAAATCTGCAATTTCGCGGTAATTGAGATTCTTTGCGCCTAAAATTCATCAGGCACACTTCATTACGCGAGAAGAAGTTAAATTGACGAAGCCAATCTAAGATTTTTTGTGGTATAATAATAAACAGATTGTTTTTATGGTAATAATTATGACTATTAGTGATGAAGAAATGAAATCTATTGCTGATACTATTAAGCAAGTGGGCATAAGTATTGATTTACAAGAACATTTTATGGACTCTATTCAAAGCGCAATGGATTTAGGAAAGTTCTTTTCTTATTTAGAACCTTCTCTTTACGCCGATACTATTGTCGCTTTAAGAGATGAAATGAGTATTATATTTAAAAACGATAAGTATCCTTCTACTTTTTTAATTTCAATAAAATCACCTGATAATAGAGCGGCTCTCTATGAGCTTTTAAAAATCCATCTTAGTGACTCTCTCTCTATTAAAACTACTGAAGAGTTTCAGTGGCTTATGAGGCTTTTACCCCCAGCGCAAAAAAATGATTATTTTTCAATAACAAAAAATGAACTTACTAAGTTAGTAAAAAATTCTTTTGATATTATCAAAATAATACAGGCACTGGAGCCAGAACAAAAACTCCAGTTTGTGCAAATAATCAAAGCAGAAATACTAGCCGAAAAAATCAGCTGTACGATACCTGTCGAACTCAAATATGGATATAACTATGCCCAGCGATTTCCTGAGGAATATGCATTACTAGAAGAGCTCCTTTTCAGTGATAAAGATATTGAAAAATTAATTCGAGATTCGCAAGTTAAGCGTATTCCTGCAACCCATACTGCCTCACCCTTAGAAAAGGATAGCATGAGTATGTCTATTTTAAGTGGGTTTATTCATGCTCTGGGTATTGGCGCCGTAGCTTTAGGATTTACAGCGCTTTGTGCAGCAACCATGGGACTGTCAGGGGTGGTTATTGCGGGGGCTGTTATAGCGACTACAGCGATGACATTCGGGGTATCTAAGGTAGGTTTTTTCTCTGCTAAAGAAGACTCGCGTGTGGAACATCTAGGGGATATAGAACCGCCAACTAATGGTCTGGCGTAGTCGCTTATTGGTATGCACCTTACCCGGAAAAAGCTTCTGCTCAAAGATGAAAACTGGTGCTTGATTGCCAAACCGGAAAGTAGTTTATAATTTACTCTACTGTCATCATGCTCTTCCCTCCAATAGCCGGACACCTTGTTTAAGAGATATAATCTCATCCACAAGGTGTACTCTGGGTAAGACAAGTTTATACAAAAAAGTTCAAAATTAAATCTATTGAGCTACTGAATCAAGTAATAAGCCATTAAGAACAAGTAGTCATTATTCTCATTAGAGGTACGACAATCAATTCCATTGATTGTTGTACTCCTATTTAAAAATAAATCCTGCGACCACAGCTCGTTGTTCACTTAATAAGACATTGTATGTTCTCGATGCGGCACCAATAGACATACATTCGATGCCTACGCGATGCTGTGATAGGGTGCTGATTATGGACATCGGAGGGAATTTTCCAGTTTGTTCGTGACCGATAATAACGACTTCAGGATTCAATTGAAGTAACTGCTGTAAATACTCCTCATCTATCGCCTGAATGTCATGAATTTCCAGATCAGAGATGACTTCTTTCTGAGAAACGATTAGACTTCGTTCATAAGTAATCGAATTAATCTGAACTTGATTTTCACTGTAAGCTTGCACTGCATTATTTTCTGCGGCTTCTAAATTAATATTCATGGTTTTCGATGATTCATTGAGTTATAGTGGCTACGAGTATACTACAGAGGTCGATATTATGAGTCAATTTCCCCGCATTAAACGGTTACCACCTTATGTTTTTAATACGATGACCCAATTAAAAATGGAAGCACGTGCGCGCGGCGAAGATATTATTGATTTTGGTATGGGAAATCCCGATCAGCCTACACCACCTCATATCGTAAATAAACTTATTGAAGCAGTGCAAAGACCTGATACGCATCGTTATTCTATGTCCAAGGGAATACCAAGATTAAGACGTGCAATGGCATCTTGGTATCATCGTAATTATGATGTTCACTTAGATAGTGAAACTCAAATTTTGGCAACTATTGGTTCTAAAGAAGGTCTAGCACATTTAGCTTTAGCGATCAGTGGGCCTGGTGACACCGTATTAGTTCCTGATCCTGCTTATCCAATTCATACCTATGGATTCATTATTGCAGGTGCCAACGTAAAACAGATCCCATTAATTGATGAAATGCAGTTTTTAGAGTCTGTTGAAGAGACTATCAATAGCAGTTGGCCAAAACCTAAAGCATTGGTAATCAATTTTCCCTCAAACCCAAGTACTCACTGTGTTGATTACCCATTTTTTGAGAAAGTCATTGAATTAGGTAAAAAACATGGTATTTGGATTATTCACGATATTGCTTATGCGGATATCGTTTTTGATGGATATAAAGCTCCTTCGATATTACAAGTGCCTGGAGCAACAGATATTGCGATAGAAACCTATTCAATGTCTAAGTCATATAATATGCCAGGTTGGCGCGTTGGCTTTGCATGTGGTAATACGGAGTTGGTTTCTGCATTAACACGGATTAAGTCCTATTTAGATTATGGTACCTTTACGCCAATCCAAGTGGCTGCAATTGCTGCTTTAGAAGGTTCTGACGATTGTGTTGAGGAAATTAGGTCCCTTTATGAACGGCGCCGTGATGTGCTTTGTGAGGGATTAAATGCAATTGGTTGGGAGGTTACTAAACCCAAAGCAACGATGTTTGTTTGGGCACCGATTCCTGCTCATTATGCATCGATGGGCTCATTAGAGTTTAGCAAATACTTACTTAAAGAAGCGCAAGTTGCTGTATCCCCTGGTATTGGTTTTGGTCAGCAGGGGGATGGTTTCGTTCGTTTCGGACTGATTGAAAATAAAGACCGCACACGCCAAGCTTTACGGAATTTAAAAGCGATGTTTCGCCGAGATGGATTAATCAGCGCCTAACGTTTTAGTAAGAGACATTAAATGCACCTTGTTATTAATTCTGAGTGCCGTTCTATTCCTGAAGGCGTAAAACTCTTAAGCTCAGAAGGAACTGCTTTACTTAATTTGTTATGTTGTCTTGGCTATGAGCCCACTGATCCACCGTTGGGAGACTTGCTACGAAAAGTTCATCAACTTGATGGCGATTGGCTAATTGTTAGCCCGGTTCACTGGCAAGCCAGTCATAATGATGCATTAATTTTAGCTGTTGGAGAGGATTTGGAACTAAAAGAGTCTGAAATCAAACCTTGGTTTGAGCTTTTTGCCAACTATTTTGCTGAAGAAGGAATGACATTACATTATCATAATGCGGAAACTTGGCTCCTCCAAGACCATAAACAGCGCCCACTCAAAGCAAAACCAGTCTATCAATTAGTAAATAAATCGTTAATGCCTGAACTGGCACAATTGGATGAAAAATTATTTTGGCAACGTTTTGTTACTGAATCTCAAATGCTTTTTGCATCAAAGCCTAATTCGTCTGCTGCTAATGGCCTATGGCCTTGGGGCAATGCAAAACTTACCGAATCCAAAATAATGGCAATTTGTGCTGATGCGACTTTTTTACCGTTAGCCAAACAATGCAGCAGCAGCGTTACTTTATACAGTCCTGAAGTAAACCTCAAAGAACATGGGGTCGTATTGGTTAGTGAATATTCCGTGCTTAGTGAGCGCCATCAAGAGGAATTAACCAAAAGACCGGTTCAATGGTATTGGAATAATACCGCCTACGGTAGTCATTCTGACAACTGGTTTACTCGTATATGGAGAAAATTGATTCATGCTAATTAAGCGTCGTGCTCAACCGGAGCATTCTTTAAATTTACCTAACACACCAGAGGTATTAAAAAGAATCTATGCCACACGAGGGATTACTGATATCGCTCAGTTGGATAAGCAATTACAAACCTTACTGCCTTTTAATTTATTAAAGGGAATTGATGGAGCATGCTTACGGCTGGAAAAGGCTTTACGTGAGCAACAGCGCATTCTGATTATTGGGGATTTTGATGCAGATGGAGCAACCTCTACTGCAGTTGCTATTACGGCATTGCGCGCGATGGGGGCTCAGTTCATTGATTATTTAGTTCCTAATCGTTTTGAATTTGGTTATGGATTAACCCCACAAATTGTGGAAGTTGCGAGTAAATGGCGTCCCAGTTTAATTATTACGGTAGACAATGGGATTGCCAGTTTTGATGGGGTGGAAAAAGCAAATCAATTAGGGATTGATGTTTTAGTTACCGATCATCATTTGCCCGCTGATAAGACACCTGATGCCTGTGCTATTGTTAATCCCAATCAAAAGGGTTGTGCTTTTCCTAGTAAGTCGATTGCGGGAGTTGGGGTGATTTTTTACGTCATGCTTGCTTTACGTCGACATTTAGTGAATGTGGGATGGTTTGCAGAAATGCAAATTTCAGAGCCGAATATGGCAAGTTTTCTCGACTTAGTTGCTCTAGGCACCGTTGCTGACGTGGTTGGTTTGGATCAAAACAATCGAATTATGGTGAATCAAGGGATGGCCCGAATTCGCCAGGGAAATTGTCGAGATGGAATTAAAGCCCTGATTGAAGTTGCTGGGCGTGAGTGTTCGCGATTAAGAGAGTCTGATTTGGGTTTTGCTATTGCTCCCCGTTTAAATGCGGCGGGAAGACTTGATGATATGGCGTTAGGAATTGAATGTTTGATTTCCTCTGATTTTCAGCAAGCCAGAAATTACAGCCAGCAGCTGGATGAGTTAAATCAGGAACGTAAGCAAATCGAAACGGAAATGAAAGAACAGGCTATGCTGGCTTTGGATAAACTGTCCACGAGTAATGATTATAAAGGCAATCATTTACCGATTGCCTTATGTCTTTTTGATAAAACCTGGCACCAAGGCGTTATTGGTATTTTGGCTGGGAGAATGAAAGAGCGCTATCACCGACCGGTCATTGCTTTTGCTGAGGTAGGCGATGGGGAGCTGAAAGGCTCGGCTCGTTCAGTACCTGATTTAAATATTCGTGATGTATTAGCTGCGATTGACCGCGACCATCCTGGAATAATTATTAAATTTGGTGGTCACGCAATGGCTGCAGGTTTAAGTATTCATCCGCAAGCTTTGAATGCCTTTCGGGAGGCTTTAGTGACCGAAGTGGGTAAGCATCTTGATTTATCTCAGTGTGAAGGTGAGTTGCTTACGGATGGTCCCTTAGCACCGAATGAAATGAACTTGGAAACAGCACAATTAATTCAACAAGCAGGACCTTGGGGACAGCAATTTTCCGAGCCGGTTTTTGATAATACTTTTGAAATATTGGATCAACGCCTTGTTGGTAAGAATCATTTAAAAATGACCCTGGTTTCTAATCAGGGTGGGCAACAGGTGGATGCAATTGCCTTTAATGTGGATCTAAATGCATGGCCCAATCACCGCGCCAAGTTTGTTCATATGGCTTATAAATTGGATATCAATTTCTATCAGGGTAGATCACGTTTGCAGTTGATGGTTCAGGCGATGAATGTGGCTAATCAATGATGTTGATTGTTATCTAACCTGGTTGCAGGCAACCAGGCTATACCTTTTGTACAAAAATCGATAATTAAGATATAATCCTCTCTTTTTTTATTAACGTTGCAATGACATTGGACATACTGTTTTCATCTTTAGCAATTGCCCCTATGATCGACTGGACTTACAGTCATTTTCGTGTGTTCATGCGTATTCTCGCTCCACATTCGCTTTTATATACCGAAATGCAAACTACGGGTGCAATTCAAAATAATCCTCGACGTTCTTTAGTATTTAAACAACAAGAACATCCATTAGCGTTACAACTTGGCGGTTCTGATCCACAGGCTTTAGCGATCTCCGCTAAATTAGCGCAAGCAGAGGGTTATGATGAAATTAATATTAATTTGGGATGCCCTAGTGATCGAGTAAAAGCAGGACATTTTGGCGCTTGTTTAATGAGTCAGCCGGAACAAGTTGTTGATTGCATCAAGGCCATGCGTGATGCAGTGACTATTCCGGTTACAGCAAAAACAAGAATTGGTATTGATCATCAAGACAGTTATGAGTTTTTTAGTGATTTTGTACATCAATTGGTGGATGCGGGTAGTCAGAAAATTATTGTACACGCGCGAAAAGCCTGGCTGAATGGGCTAAGTCCAAAACAGAATCGTACTATTCCCCCAGTTAATTATGATTTTGTTTACCAAATAAAAAAAGAAATCTCCCATATTCCCATGGTCATTAATGGCAATATTAAAAGCCATCAAGAAATCAAAGAACATCTTGAGCATGTAGATGGTGTCATGTTAGGTCGCCTAGCCTGTGATAATCCTTATGAAATAGCGTGCATCCATCATGCACTTTATCCACAAAGCCCGATGTTGTTGCGCAGTCAGTTATTGAGCTTATATAAAGATTATTTGATTGAGGAATATCATCAAGGTACCGCTCTGAGCTTATTGGTAAAACCTATATTTAACTTGGCGTTTGGTTTGCCGGGCGCGAGTCAATGGAAAAAAATATTGATGCAGTTGTTGCAGACTAAAGACTTATCTTTATTAGAGCAAACCCACCATTATCTATTAGAGATTGAAGAGGCGGTTGCATTATAAAAAAATGTCGTCGTTGCGAACCCCTATACTGACTTTTAACGAAGCACAGCCTGGTTGCTTCGCCAAGGCTAGCAATGACAAAATTTGTACCGCCTGTGAATGAAGACGGACTTTAAGTTGACACTCTATAAATACGTCCTCATTGCAAATATCTGCCTGGGGGCTTTGTTACTATGTGACATCATTTACGTCGTGATGATAACCTTAATTGGGAATTGCACGTTGTGCTTGAGGTGTTTACGGCAAAGATTTTCATTTCAATGTTCGAAAATCGCTCCATTTGGGTTCAAACGAGTGAAATGTCAGCTGACTCTGATGTTATTC
This sequence comes from Legionella lytica, assembly GCF_044626755.1. Lineage (GTDB taxonomy): Bacteria > Pseudomonadota > Gammaproteobacteria > Legionellales > Legionellaceae > Legionella > Legionella lytica_A. The sequence continues at coordinate 742,599 of NZ_JBGORX010000001.1, forward strand.
ATAGTATTTTCTTCCAATTTTTAGTACATTAACACATTTATTATTTAAAACCTTCAGAGGATTGTTTAGGCCATGCTGAATACGTTGATCAAGAAAATGTTTGGAAGCCGAAATGAGCGTACATTGCGGCGTATGGAAAAGGCAGTAATGGCTATTAATGCGTTTGAATCACAGATGCAAGCCCTGACTGATGCCGAGTTAGCAGATAAAACTGCACAATTTAAAGCCCGTTTTAATGACGGAGAAAGTCTTGATGAGTTATTAGCAGAAGCTTTTGCTACGGTCCGAGAAGTATCTGTACGTACTTTGGGATTACGTCATTTTGACGTGCAATTAATAGGTGGAATGGTATTGCACGAAGGGAATATTGCCGAAATGCGTACCGGGGAAGGTAAAACTTTAGTTGCAACGCTTCCTACCTATTTAAATGCAATTACTGGACGGGGCGTACATGTGGTAACGGTTAACGATTACCTAGCCAAGCGTGACAGTCAGTGGATGCGTCCTATATTTGAGTTTTTAGGATTGACGATTGGGGTAATTTACCCCGATATGTCTCATAGTGAGAAGCAAGCTGCATACCTTTGCGATATCGTATACGGAACTAATAATGAATACGGTTTCGATTACTTGCGCGATAACATGGCCTTTAGCTTAACTGATAAAGTACAACGCGAGCTTAATTTCGCGGTCGTGGATGAGGTGGATTCCATTCTTATTGATGAAGCGCGTACTCCTTTAATTATTTCTGGTGCTGCTGAAGACAGTTCAGAGCTGTACATTAAAATTAATAAACTAATCCCTAATCTGAAAAAGCAAGAAAGTGAAGAAGCAGGTGATGGCGATTATACGATTGATGAAAAACAAAAGCAGGCACATTTAACAGATGCAGGCCATCAACATATTGAAGAGTTATTGCTTAAAGCAGGGTTGTTAGATCAAGGTGAGAGCCTGTATCACGCCAGCAACATTATGCTGATGCACCATGTTAATGCGGCATTAAAAGCACACTCAATGTTCCATCGCGATATCGATTATATTGTGAGCGATAACCAGGTTGTTATTGTTGATGAGCACACTGGGCGTACTATGCCAGGTCGTAGATGGTCTGAAGGCTTACATCAGGCGGTTGAAGCGAAAGAAGGTGTAGCCATTCAAAATGAAAACCAAACTTTAGCATCCATTACCTTCCAGAACTTTTTCCGTATGTACAACAAGTTATCGGGAATGACAGGTACAGCAGATACAGAAGCCTATGAATTACAACAAATTTATAACCTTGATGTTGTCGTTATCCCAACTAATAAACCCATGATGCGTAAAGACGAAGCTGATTTAGTTTATTTAAATCAAGAAGATAAGTTCCAAGCGGTTATTGATGACGTACGGGCTTGTGTAGAGCGTAAACAGCCTGTTCTTGTGGGCACTGCATCAATTGAAGCGTCTGAGTTTTTGAGCCAAATGCTTAATAAAGCAAAGATTAAGCATCAAGTATTGAATGCTAAGTTCCATGAAAAAGAAGCACAGATTATTGCCGAAGCAGGGCGTCCAGGTGCGGTAACAATTGCTACGAATATGGCCGGTCGTGGAACGGACATTGTGTTAGGTGGAAGCTTAGCTGCTGATTTAGCACAATTGTCTGAGACTGCTACTGCTGAAGAAAAAGAAGAAGTGAAAAGTACATGGCAAAAACGCCATGATGAAGTTCTCGCGTCAGGTGGCTTAAGAATTATTGGTTCTGAGCGCCATGAATCACGCCGTATTGATAATCAGTTACGTGGTCGTTCTGGCCGTCAAGGGGATGTAGGCAGCAGCCGTTTCTATCTATCACTTGAAGATAACTTAATGCGTATTTTTGCTTCCGAGCGTGTTGCATCGATGATGAGACGTTTGGGTATGAAACCAGGGGAGCCGATTGAACACACTCTGGTGACTAAAGCGATTGAAAATGCTCAACGTAAATTAGAAGGTCATCACTTTGATGTCAGAAAGCAGTTATTGGAATACGATAACGTAGCAAATGATCAACGACAAGTGATTTATACGCAACGTGCTTCCATTATGGAAATGGCTGACACTGAAGAAGTCGTAACGATGATGCGTGAAGAAGTAATCAACAACCTCGTTGATACTTATATTCCACCGCAAAGTTTAGAAGATCAGTGGGAACCTAAGGCATTACACGATGTTTTATCAGAAGAGTTTAAATTAAAAACTCCTCTGCTTGAGTGGATTGAACAAGATCATCATATTCAGCCAGAGCAAATTAAAGAACAAATTCTTGATTTAGCCATTAAGCATTATGATGCAAAAGTACAACAAGCAGGTAGACCTGTTATGTCGCAGTTTGAAAAATCAGTGATTTTACAAACTTTAGATAATCAATGGCGTGAGCACTTGGCGGCAATGGATCAATTGCGTCAAGGAATTCATTTACGGGGCTATGCGCAGAAGGATCCGAAACAAGAGTATAAAAAAGAAGCGTTTTCTTTGTTTACTAGTATGTTGGATACTCTAAAGTATGATGTGGTTCGTCTGTTATCCTCTGTGGAAATTCAAAGTGAAGCGGATGTGGATGCAGTTGAAGAGCAACGTCGTGCGGATCAAGTAAGCAAAATGAGCTTAAACCATGGTGAGTCGTTCAACGATGACGAAAGTGGGACTGCTCAGTCACAGACGTTCCGACGTCAAGAAAAGAAAATAGGACGAAATGATCCATGCCCATGTGGTTCAGGTAAGAAATACAAATCTTGTCATGGTAGCTTGTCGTGATTAAAGTTGCTGTAGCCATTATTGTTGATGAACAGCAGCGCATTTTAGTAACCCAACGCCCACTTCATGCATCACATGGTGGGTATTGGGAGTTCCCCGGCGGTAAATTAGAAGCCAATGAACTTGCAGAACAGGCACTTATCCGAGAAATAAAAGAAGAAGTTGGTTTGGATGTGCTTAATCATGAGTTTCTTGGTGAAGTGCATCATCAGTATGCTAAGCGTTCCGTACAATTGCTTATTTTCCTGGTGACCCAATTTTCTGGAAATCCTATTTGTATTGAAGGACAGCTTGCCATGAAATGGATTCGTCAGGATGAGCTTAACCCTAATGAGTTTCCTGAGGCGAATAGGGAAGTCATGCAGTTGATTCCCAAGTTGTAGTCTGAATTTGTTAAGAAGTCCTGGTTGCAAGCAACCAGGTTATACTTATGATTAGCTAAAATCTAAATATAATGCGGCATGATCTGACACTTCTTCACTCATAACCTGGAATTGATTAATCTGTATTTCTGGCGAAGTTAGAATGTAGTCAGCAAATTTTTCACTTTTTTTATAATAACTGGTACGTGTGGAACGAACCTTATTAGCTGTAATAAGATTTGTCATGCCTTCTTCGATAATATGCATACTTTGTGTGTTGGGCCGTAAATTAAAATCGCCACATAATATTTTAGGCGTGTTAATTGTATCCATAAAATGACGGATACGTAGGGATTGCTCAATTCGATCAGGGGTATCATTTTTACCACGACCATTCCAAAGTCCATGTACATTTAAAATCGAGTAGGTTTGATTATTGGATTCACATTCCACCCATTGCAGATTTCGTGAGTGATTCTCACCAACTCCAGGATGATATCGTTTCTGGTGAATATTAATTTCACCCTCACTTACAATATCAATATTCTTTCTTAATAACATGGCTATACCATAAACGTTATCCACTGCGGGTTTAAAAATGGCATAATGTTCGGGCAGTAATTTTTGTAGATCTGAGAAAATATTTAAACTCAACTCACGTTCTTGACGAGAAATAACGCGATGTGCCTGGTGGTAGACCTCTTGCAGGCAAAAAATATCAATATCTTTATGATAATTTATAAATTTTAACAAAGGGATTCTTAAATGACCACCCCATAAATTTAATGTAACCAGCTTCATTGCCTGTTTATTCCTTTTATCCTATTAAATAAATCATAGCTTACTTAGTTAACATAATTCCAGGGTATATACTCATTTGGCGAAAATACTTCGGGGTTTTCCCTCATTGACAGAAATATAGTTATTTGTAACGCTGCTATGAAGTAGAATCAAGGAGTTAGTGTGAACGGATTGAAGTATATTTTATTAATCGGCTGTATTTGCTTTACCTCTTTAGCATACACAAAACAAGAATCTCAATTACGCATTATAACCCCAGATAAAACCATTATTTTAGACCGAGCAGATTTACTTGCTCATCCTGATCTTACTCCGGTAACTATTAATAACGACCGAGCTTATCCTAATCAAATAATGTCTCATAGAGGGATACCATTATGTAAACTTCTTAAGCCCTATGTGGATTCCAGTAATAAAATTATTGAATTTATTGCCAAGGATGATTTTCATGTATATGTGCCAATGCAGAAAATTATGGATTGTAGTAAACAGTCATCCATTGGAATGTTGGTAATAGAACCTGAATCTAAATGGCCAATTATTGATAATCATACTGGAACCACAGCGGGACCTTACGAAATTATTTGGCTCTATCCTAAACGTTCTTATATCTCTAATGAATATTGGGCATGGAGTGTCGTTACTATAAAAATAATGAAAGCTCATGATTATAAATATTTACTTCCTGCACCAAAGACCACAGATAAATCAATTATTAACGGCCATAAGATATACATTAGTCATTGTGAAGGATGCCATACCATGAATCATATTGGAAAAAGTAAAATTGGTCCTGATTTAAACTGCTCTAAAAATCCATGGGATTATTATCCTGATCGCGTCGTATTGAAAAAGTTTATCCGTGAGCCTAAGTCTGTGCGTATTTTGCCAAAGGGAAGGATGAGCGGCTCTGATTTTATATCTTTATCGGAAAACGATTTGAATGATTTAATTAATTTTTTTGCGGTAATGAAAAATGAAAAACAATGTTGATGTGAGCCAGGTTAAGAAGAAATCATTATGAAAATTTCGTCATTACGTGGACGTTCGAACGCAATGACGGGCTTTTTAAGAATGTACAATGGTACCACTATTCAAGTTAGGCTTTTTAGAAGGTATTGATGATGTAGGGCAGTAATTACTGTCTTTAACTCTTGAGCTCCTGCATCATTAACAACAATGTCATCCGCATTTTTTATACGTTGGCTTGCATCGGGTTGGGCTGCCAAAATAGATAAGGCTTGTTTTTGATTGCAGTTATCACGTTGCATGAGACGTTTTATTTGAATATGTTTGGGGGCTTGAATTAATAAAACACGATTAATATATGGGTAGTTTTTCTTATCGATTAGCAATGGAATTTCGACAATGCAATAGGGAGTAGTGGCTGAATGAACCCGTTCTTTAATTTTTTGGCGAATAAGTGGATGTAAAAGCTGTTCAAGCCAAGTGCGCTCCTTGGAATCACTGAAGATAATCGCTCTTAATGACTTGCGGTTAAGTTCATTATACTCATTTAAAATTTCAATACCGTAACGCGCAACAATTTGAACATAAGCCTCTTGGCCCTGCTGAGTCAGGGCGCGGGATATCTTATCGGCATTAATTACCTGTATTCCTAATTCTGCAAACATCTCGGCCGCAGTACTTTTTCCGCTCGCAACCCCACCCGTTAAACCGACACAATAAACCATTAATCTAACCCATTTTTATTAACACAAGTAATTAAATTGATATAGCAGGTCTCTGGTACCGTACTTCTTTGACGGCAAAAATCTTTGGCTGCCAATGCTGCATCATCGCGGCGCGGATAAGTATTGCTGCGCCAAACAAACGCGGCGCGGTCTAAAGCAGAGCATACCCACATCGGTTCAACGCTTACTCCCTGAACGAAGCGTTCACAACTATTTCTTCTTGTTTTACATGTAGCAGGGGCGCTACTTTCTTTTTTACACAAGTCAAACGCAAAATTTACCGCGACTTTTCGATAGGCACTCGCTGCAATCCATGGTTTGCCACTTGCATCATAGGTAGTACATTGCCAAAAGTTACCATTCAGTGGTAGTTGTGCAAAAGCTGAAACAGAAAAACCCAATAAAAACAAAAAAATAATGCGTACATAATAATTCATTTCTTTTCTCCCTGAAGCAGGCTTTTTAATTGCTCAATGGATAGAGCTTTTGAAAAATACCATCCTTGCAATAATTGTACTTCATTTTTAAGCAAATAATTTACTTGTTCTTTAGTTTCAACGCCTTCTGCAATAATAATCAAATTTATTTTTTTAGCCAAATGGATGATGGCGTCATTAAGTAGCTCCGTAATTGCTTTGGTGCCAATGGCTTGAATATATATTTTATCTATTTTTAAATAGCTGAATGGAAAATGTTGTAGGTAACTTAAGCTTGCATGACCTGTACCATAATCATCTATAGCTAATGAAAAGCCTTTATTACGTAGCTCTTCCATTCGTTGTAGGTAGATATCATTATCCTGATCAAGCAAATTGCGTTCGGTTATTTCAAGTACAATTTGAGTGGCTGGAATTGAGTACTGATGTTGTAATTGATAAAACATAGTAAAAAAATCGGGGTGTGTAAAATGAGCTGCACAAATGTTGATGGATAAATTGAATAATGGGTTAGATTTTAAAATATCTTTAGTTTCTTTAAAGGTAATTTCAGCAATTTGCAATGTAATGGGGATTATTAACTCGGTCTTCTCTGCTTCCATGATAAATGAATCAGGCATAATCGTTTCGCCGTGCTTGGTTTTCCACCGTAAGAGCACTTCTACGCTAGAGTATTTATTCAGTTCAACATTAAAAATTGGCTGATAGACCGGATAAAACTGTTGGCGTTTGATGGCTTTTATTATCGACCATTTTAATGAGGTACGAACATGAATCAAATTTTTTAGCAAATAATATGAAAAAGCTGATAAGAGTAAAATATCCAGCGTAAGAAGGATTTGGCTGTTTCGTAAGTTACTAAAGAGAAGTTGAGGTGAGTAAATTACCTTTATCACGACACCTTTAATATTATGGAGATTTAGGCTGACAACAATCGGTTTAACAAGGAGCGGAAATCTGGGATTAACTACCGGGTTGTACATCAATGATTGGGTTGGTTTATTCGAAATTTTAAGCAAATCTTCTTGATCATCTTCATTGTATAAAATGACTGTGTAATGCTCTTGTCCTTTTGGTTTGAGCAGTTCTTCAAGCATGGAAGCCATAAAAATTAATTCTACTTGGTAATGGCTAATGTCCTTTTTTAATGCGTAAATTGGAAAATTATAAGTAGGTAGTTCCAGGGGGCCAGCTAGTGTTTGTGATGGAGTATTTTCATTCAAAAGAAAACTCTTATTGTAAGGTAAGGTAGAGCAAATAAGGTTATGGTTGGTATCCTTAATTGCAATGGCTAAAATCTTAGGATGAGCTGTATTTATATAGTTTAAATAGGGTAAAAGATCTTCTTTACAATCTAAATGTGGTTTTTTTAAGATGGGTAAGGTGTGTAGACGAGAAAAGGCTTCGTCTATTAAATTATCAAGGCTATGTGCTGAATTATGTGCGGTTTTGGATACCTGAATATATGCTTTAGCAATGTAGTTCTGCCACATAATGTAGGAGCAGAAACAAAGAATAGTCAGGGAAAGGATCCCCCAAAACACCGTAAATTGCCTATAAATATAGTGTAAAAAGGGATGCCGCAATTGATTCATAATATAGTGTTTTATCCATAGGCGTCCTTTATAGAGTTTAGTGTGATTTCCGCCAAATTCCCAATAATATCTTTATTGGTGTTTAAAGGAGGAAGCCAGTAAAGGGTAGTTCCAATAGGGCGAATTAATGCACCATGCTCTAATGCCTGTTGGTATATTTTATTTCCTATACGACTTGATGGTGTTGTTGTTTCTAAATCTGCAGCAACCAAGGCCCCAACACCACGAATATTGGTTAATTTGCCAGATATCTGGGCAATTTCTTGCATACAGGAAAACATATAATCGCCTAGCGCGCGGGCTTGATGAATAATTTGCTCTGCATGCATGGCTTTTATAGTGGCTAAAGCAGCGCAGACAGCTAAGGAATGGCCACTGTAGGTATGCGAATGCAAAAACGAATTGCCACTGGAATAGTCATTATAAAAAAGTTCAAAAATGGTGTTATCGATCATTACACAACTTAGTGGGATCGAACCCGATGTTAAGCCTTTAGATAAGCAAATCAAGTCAGGCTTGATACCTGCGTGGTCACAAGCTAACCATTCACCCGTTCGGCACAGCCCCGTCATAATTTCATCAGCAATAAGGTAGACCTCATTTGCCTTGGCCCATGCAGACAGTTTTTTTAAAAAGTCAGGGCTATAACACAACATTCCGCCAGCCCCTTGTACTATGGGCTCAAAAATAAGTGCACAGGTTGTCTCGGCAAGCGTGTTTAATTGTTTTTCTGTTGCAGGCCAATATTCATCACAATTATCCCATAAGGGATCATTTTTCCCAGAAACATAAGGAATATGTTCTAGAAAATGACAGGGCACACCGTAGGCTTCGTAAGGCGCTTTATACAGCCCTAGGTCACTTGTCCCCATTGTGGCAAGAGTTTCCCCATGATAACCGTTTTTCAGGGCAATAAATTGCTTTTTATGGCTTAAACCCTTGATTTGATTCGCATGAATTGTCAGCTTTAAGGCGATTTCCACCGCGCTGGAGCCATCGCTGCCAAAGAATATATGTTGCTTTTGCGTGACGTGCGCTAATTGTTCAGCCAATTCCACTAGTGCAGGGTGTGTAGTATTGGCTGCAATGACATGTTCGAAGCATTGCAGCTGATTAGTAATCGCTTCGATTATTGCCGGATGCCCATGACCTAAAGACTTGCACCACCAGCTGGAAATACCATCAATAAGAGGGCCCTTATTTGTATAGAGATAACTTCCTTGGGCGCGTTCAACAACTATGGGGGGGATTACTTCAAAATCTTTCATTTGCGCACAAGGATGCCAAACATGTTTTAAATCACGATGAATTAATTGCTCTATGTTGACCATTTTTAAAATTTTGGTTGACAAGACGGTGAGCCACTTTATCATGTCCTCTATGACAAATAATAGGGGTTAATTTTGACTCAAAATAAAAAAACGTGGTCAACATCTGAAATTACTGCGCTTTATGAGCAGGCATTTAATGATTTATTAAATCAAGCACATAGCATCCATCGAGAAAATCATGATGCAAATTCTTTGCAATTTGCTACCTTACTGAGCATCAAAACGGGGGCTTGCCCGGAGGATTGTGGTTACTGTTCTCAAAGTGGTCATCATCAGACGCACGTAGAAAAAGAAAAGTTGATGACGGTTGATGCTGTACTAAAGAGCGCACAAGAAGCGAAAGATGGTGGTGCAAAACGTTTTTGCATGGGGGCTGCATGGCGTTGTCCTCCCGAAAAGGTAATGCCTCAATTACAAGAAATGATTGCAGGGGTTAAAGCTCTAGGCTTAGAAACCTGTATGACCTTAGGCATGCTCAATAAAGAGCAAGCATCCTGCTTAAAAGATGCGGGCCTGGATTACTACAATCACAATATTGATACATCTCCTTCTTATTATGAAAAAGTAGTTACTACTCGTAAGTTTAGTGAACGTTTAGAAACCTTGGATAACGTGCGTGAAGCGGGCATTAATGTCTGCTGTGGTGGAATTTTAGGTTTAGGGGAAACTCGAGAAGATCGTATTGAGTTTTTATTAACCTTAGCTAATATGGACTCTCCACCAGAAAGTGTTCCAATTAATCGCTTAATTCCCGTAGAAGGAACTCCCTTGGCTAAGGCTCAACGTGTTGAAGGCATTGAGTTAGTACGTACTATTGCTACTGCACGCATATTAATGCCTAAAAGTGCTATTCGTTTAACTGCGGGTCGTACAGAGATGAGCGATGAGCTGCAAGCTCTTTGTTATTTTGCGGGTGCAAATTCTGTGTTTATTGGTGATAAGTTATTAACGGAAGATAATCCGCAACGCATTAAAGATAAGGTGTTATTTAATAAATTAGGCTTGACTGAGCTGGTTGAAGCTTAAATTACTCGTCATCCTGAGGCATTTAGGATTTGGGATGACGTGTGCCCCTGGTGAATAGATTTAAATCAAACATAGCCCGCCGTAGCGGGAATTTAATAGAGCAATAATGTCCTTAAAAGAACAAATAACCAGCTATACGAACCAGCTTAAAAAACAAGGCTTATTGAGACAGCGCACTGTCCTTAAATCAGATAACTCGTCATTAATTCATTTTGACAGTAATGATTATTTATCATTGACTGCGGACAAGCGGATTTCTGCTGCCTATCAACAAGGCTTCTCTTGTTTTCCTAGCGGTAGTGGTGCATCCATGCTCCTTAGTGGCTACCATGAAAATCATCGTGTGTTGGAGCAGGCTTTTGCCAAATTTTTAGCTGTAGATGAATGCATTTTATTTTCTTCAGGCTATGCTGCAAATCTTGCTATGACGGCATTGCTCGGCCGATTAAAGGCTCATTGCTTTATTGATAAAGAATTGCATGCCTCGGCTTATGATGGTTTGGCTTTATCACAGGTTCATTTTACCCGTTATTTTCATAATGATTTGGTGGATTTAAGCCGCAAATTACCTCGGAACACACCTAATTCCGCACTCATTACGGAAGGAATTTTCAGTATGAGTGGGCAAATAGCACCATTATCATCAATTTATACCTTATGCGCGAGGTACCAAACAGAACTATTGGTTGATGAAGCACACTCCTTTGGTGTTATTGGTGAGCAAGGTAGGGGGGCAGTTTCCCATCATGGTTTAACCCAAGAAGAAGTTCCATTACGCGTCATTCCTTTTGGCAAATCTTTTGCTGCACAAGGCGCTTTAATTGCTGGGGCGCATGATTGGATCGCTGCGTTATTGCAAGCTGGTCGCTCATTAATTTACTCAACAGCAATTAGTCCGGCTTTAAGTTATGGATTACTAACCACCTTAGATGTGGTTGTTGCTGCGGATGAGCGGCGCTTAAAACTGCGGCACTTGGTTAATTTGTTTCGTGAACACATTCAATCCTCTCCTTTTGATTGGGCTGACTCATCGACACCAATTCAACAATTGCGTTTAGGATGTCCACATTTAGCCTCACACTACAGTCAAGAACTTAAAAAGCAAGGCATCAGTTGTTTCGCAATTCGTAAACCCACAGTGGGTAAAAAAGAAACTGGATTACGCATTATTTTGAATTATGAGCATACTCCAGAACAGATTAATAATTTATTTAATAAGTTAAATGCAATTTATGAACATACATCTCAATAAGTACGGCTCGGGCTATCCCTTGGTTTTTTTCCATGGCTGGGGTTTTGACCAGCACATTTGGATGAGCTTAGTCTCGGAATTAGAATCAACGTATCAGCTTATTCTTGTTGATTTACCTGGCTTTGGGCATAGCCCAATGATGGATTGGACTGCTTTTAAAACAAGCTTACTCCCCCAATTACCCGAGTATTTTGCCATTGTTGGCTGGTCTATGGGTGGATTATATGGCACACGGTTGGCTTTAGATAGTCCGCAACGGGTGACTCATTTGCTTAATATCTGTTCCTCGCCACGCTTTTTACTGGATGAATCTTGGCCGGGGGTTGCTCTGGAGGTATTTGCGGAGTTTTATCGCAAATTATCACAAGATCCACAGAGCACCTTAAAGGAATTTATTGAGTTACAAACGAGTAGAACAAAATTCCATATGGAGTTGGGATGTTTACCTACTGAAGAAGGTTTGGCATCGGGGCTGGAAATCTTAGATTCTTGGGATTTTCGAGAGCAAATGAGAACGTTTGACCGTCCTACATGTTATATGTTTGGTCGCCTCGATCCTATTGTTCCTGTTAAGACAATGAGCGTAATGCAAGAAATTTACCCAGGCTTTAATTATGTATTTTTCAATCGCGCAGCGCATATGCCCTTTTTATCTCATCCCGATTTATTCCTTAATGAACTCCGAGGCTTTATTCAATGAAGCGATACTTTATTACTGGGACTGATACTGATTGCGGAAAAACCTATGTTACCGCAAATTTGCTTCAGTATTTTTCTAAAGCTGCTGCCATTAAACCCATTGCAAGTGGTTGTTTGGAGCTAAATAATCAACACGTCAGTACCGATGCTTTAGCATTACAAGAGCATTGCCATTTAAGCTTGGATGTTATTAATCCTTGGCGCTTTAAGCTCCCAGTATCTCCTCATCTGGCAGCGAAAGAAGAAGGCGGGGTTTTATCCATCACCGAGATTGCGGATTATTGCCTTAACTTACAGTTAGAGGGTATTGAACGTTTATTTATTGAAGGAGCGGGGGGCTTAATGGTTCCACTCAATGACAAGAAAACCTGGATTGATTTTTTGCAGCTTACTCAATTTCCTGTAATTTTAGTTGTGGGAATGAAGTTGGGATGTATCAATCATGCTTTGCTAACGGCTACGGCATTAAAAGCATCTAAGATCCCCTGTGCTGGATGGATTGCGAATTGCATTGACTCGAAGATGTTAGCTTTATCCGAAAATATAGAGACATTAGAGGCATTGCTGGAGGCTCCTCTTTTGGCTACTTTACCCTTTTCAGGTGTTTTTTCTGACATTACCTTATCATGATAATCAAAATATGTGCTTGAGGAAAGCATTAATGATTCAGGCTAATAGGCATCCTGCACTCTCTTTAAAAAATTAGCGAGCAACCCGCATCCAACCAATAACACCTTTATCTGCTAAGTGATAATGCCCATTTTTCTTTATTAATTTAATTCGTCTGGCATAGCTCTGTTGCTCCCACAATGTATTCGCATAATTTTGCTCAGCAATTAAAATATGCTCTTTCTCCACACCTACAATCACAGAAACATGGCCATGCACGCCTTGGATGGTGTTATATATAAGTAAATCATGGGGTTGTGGCTTTTCTTTAGTAATACCATTAGTATAATGAAGCCAGGATTTTTTTTCCTGTGTAGTTAATTGGGTTGCTGTTTTTAAATTCCAAATTTGATAAGCATGATCGATAGATGCAAAAGTGTATCCTTTTTGTGTTATTAACCAGCGACGTGCATACTCAACACATTGCCATTTCATCCCCGTTTTTACTAATGAGTTGTTATTTAGTTTTACATAGTGCCAACGAGAGCTTTCGCAATCATTAGAGCAATTACTGTATGCGCTTACTTCATTTATACCACCTAACTTTTTTCCAAAAGATGTAGCGCATTTGTTCAAACATGTTTTATTTAAATTAGGTGCGGAATAGGCCAGAAGTGATAAAGGAAGTAAACTCATACTTACTAAAAGAACACCAGGAGTAATAAAATACATATGAGAAATCTCCGAATCAATGATAACTAAGCCCTAAATTGGTGAGAATGACAGCACCATTTTAAAGTGGTTTGAACTCTATTATTCCTCACCACACGAAAAAAATCCAAGACTCTCTTAACTCAATAACGAATATCCTGGTTTCTAATAATGACGGAGATACCACCATACGAGTTTCTGTTAACTAAATTATATTCCATTTGTTGAGTATGAAACCAAAGTAGCATAGGATAATGAAGTTCATTCGAAAGCTTCTTTAATTTTCTTAACAAACGATGTTCAAACTTTGTTTCTTAACCTATGAAGGAATGTGTACATGATATGCTTAGAATTGATTTCCTTAGAGCAAGTCAAATCAGATAAACAATTGTGGAAAACACAAATGCAAGATTATGAACATCAAGTTCAATGTTATTTTGAAGAAAAAATTGGAGCATCGCGATTAACCGCGGCGCATAGGGTCGCTCTGGAAAGTTTAAATGAGCTCATAAAAAATGCGATTGATGCCGGAGCACATAAGCTCTTTTTAGAGGACATTTCAAACACATTAGCTTCCATTTGTATTTTCGATGATGGCGATGGATTTTCTACGGATTTTTTAGGGCCAGACAGTGTATCTGTAAATTATGCTAAGAAATTATCGGGCTGCAATTCCCTTATTTCTCATAAAATAGGCCAGAATAAATTAGGTGGTCAAGGGCGAGGCTTAGCTCAAGCATACGAAGTAATCAAACAGTTTGATGGCCAAATTATTTGCTCTCATCGCCAAGATAAAATGAAAGGTGCATCTATAACGTTTAACTCATCCAATACTCCTGTTTCAACTGAGGACATTTTCGATTTATTTAATGCGGCAAGATCTTCATGGAGCTCTCATTACTGTCAATACGATCAGGAGCAAGGTGAAGCAATAGTCAGCCAAATGAAAGATAGTTTTCGCTTGTTTGTTCGAAAATCCTCTAGGGAAAGCAGTCAAAGCCTAAATACGTCGAACGACCCTTTAGGGCTGGCAGAAATAGAGCTAAAACCGTTATATGCTCCTCACTAGTTTCATGAAGTTAGGGCATAAACCACTTGATGTCCTGGTTATTGTCAAATAATATATTCTCGACTATCAATAGCTTAGAGGTGATTTATGCTAACCAAGGATAAGCTTGTACATTCAGTTATGGCCGCATTTTTTGTTCTTGCCACAAATAGTGCAAACGCAACTGATGGAAATGAAGCTCCCGCAATGGAAAAATGTTATGGCATTGCTAAAATGGGTATGAATGATTGCTCCACGGCCACCGCATCATGCGCGGGCTCAGCAACTAAAGATCAGCAAAAGGATGCTTTTCTTTTTATGCCTAAAGGACTTTGTGAAAAAATTGTAGGTGGAAGCCTCAAATCAGAATAAGGACATAAATATGAAACAAAGGATTGCCCATTGGGTTTTGTTATTTATTAGTTTAATTACCTTCTCTGCTGCGTTACACGCAGAGGCAGAGACCCTTATCCTCGATAATCATCATACATATATTGCATGGAACATTAAACATTTAGGTTTTTCAACGCAAACAGGTAAATGGTATGCAACAGGGCAGCTTATTATTGATAAAGAGCATCCTGAGAATAGCAAAGTTGTAGCGAATATTAATGTAGCTGATATCGTAACGGGTATACCTGAGTTAGATAAACATTTAAAAGGTAAGTTATTTTTTGATGTAGAGCGTTTTCCTAAGGCAACGTTTGTCAGCGATAAAGTTCATGTAACGGGTGAAAATAAGGCAGATGTTAGTGGTGTTTTAACACTGCACGGTGTGAGTAAACCCGTTGTGTTGCATGTGATCTTTAATAAAGCCGCCATGAATCCCATCAATAATAAGATGACCGCAGGATTTACTGCAACCGCGACCATTAAACGCTCCGATTTTGGAATCAATACTTTATTACCTTCTCTTGGTGACGAAGTGGAGCTCAATATTAATGCGGAAGCGTATCAGGATAAAAAAGCAGGGTAGTTTTAGTGGTAGCCCCTATTAGTGCAGCACAATACGGGCTACCTTTATGTTATTTCCTTAAAATAACCTAAGGAATCACAATGCAAATTAAAAATACCACAACCCGTTTTGGTCTAATTGCTATTTTGCTCCATTGGATTATCGCAGCACTCCTCATGGGTTTATTAGCTCTGGGCTTATACATGGTGAATCTCCCCATTAGTTTGGAAAAATTAAAACTCTATGGATGGCATAAGGAGTTTGGCTTCCTGGTGCTATTTCTTGCCCTGTTTCGCCTTATTTGGCGTTTAAGTAATACCACACCTGAGTTAGCATTACCCTGGTTAGAACAAATTGCGGCACGGAGCATGCATGGGATTTTTTATGGATTTATGTTGGCTATGCCGATTACTGGTTGGTTAATTACCTCCGCAGCAGGCTTGCCCGCTTCTTTTTTTGGTTTGTTTTCTTTGCCTAATCTGGTGGCTCCCGATCCAAATAAACTCACATTATTTGAGTGGATGCATCAGTGGCTTGGTTATGCGCTGATTGTTGCAATTTGCTTGCATGCGGCGGCGGCGTTGAAACACCATTTTATTAATAAGGATGATATTTTACGGAGGATGCTACGATGAAACTAAGTCAACAAATTATATTTTTAATCTTATCGTTTTGTTCGAGTGTTTATGCGGATTCATTACCTCAATGGGAGATTATTCCCGCAGAAAGCAGTATTAGTTTTACAGGAACGCAAAATAATGCGCCAGTAACCGGGGCATTTAAGTCATTTAAGGGAACAATCCAGGTTGATCCGATAAAACCTGAAAGTGCCTCGCTCGATTTTATTATTAGTATGGATTCACTTTCAGTTTCTTATGCTGATCTAGCAAATATCTTGATCACTCCAGAATGGTTTGATGTGAAAGCGTTTCCAACTGCAGTGTTTAAATCCAATAAAATTAATAAGATCGATGAACAACATTATACGGCGGAAGGTATTTTAACCATTAAAAATAAATCTCAGCCTGTCGTTTTGACGTTTACTGCATTAGAGTCTCCGAAAGATCATGGAGTTGTGGAAGGTTCAACCCAAATTAAACGTAGCACTTTTGGTGTGGGATTAGGGGAGTGGGCGAGTACTGATGCTGTTAAGGATGAGGTCACGGTTAATTTTAAGATAGCAGCATCGCGTAAAAAATAAGGTATTGATACTCGTATTACGCCGAGGTTCTACGGGCTATATTACGGTTGAATAAAAAATTTGCATGCTTTTTGTGTAAATAATATACTCATATTGATTGGCGTAGTTTCACTTTTTAATGTAGTCAAGGAAAAAGGAACTCGAATATGATAATCAAACCATTGGTGGCGGGAGTAGTACTTATCTCTTCTATGTTATTAGCAAATAGTCCAAATCAATCAGCTTGTTATAAAGAATTTCATGAGGAGAAAGGATGGCATATGGTTTCTAAAACCTGTCCTATTCCTCCGGCGCGAAGTTGGCAAGAATATTATAGTGGGGGCTATACTCAACCTTCATTGTAGAATGTGTGTTTGCAGCTCGATTTGGCCAAGTGACAACACTAAAGGAAATCGATTGTAAGAGTACTAGATAACGCTTTTATTATAAAGTGCAGTAAAAAATACTGCACACATTATTTCAACGTTATCAACCATTTCCTGGACGAATATTACGTAAGTCATTTTTAAGCGTTTCAGGTAGCTTGTATTCTTCTTCAGGAGATTTTTTAGCACGTGCCACTGCAAATAACCCCTTAGTCCGGAGAGAGTCGGGTAACGATTCTTTAAAGTTTTTACTAATTTTATTATAAATATTCTCTTTTAACTCGTTACTCCAAGTGCCAAATAGTGAGTTCGAAAAGACATAGTCCGCATCTTCTTTATTACGACTATGGCCTAGCATGTCCCGGAAAATATTAGAATAAGAATTTTTTTTAACAGCATCCATTAAGATGTTATCTCTAATTAATACGCTTATTAATTCCGGTTTACGCCAGCAAATAGTTAAAATAAAAGCCCTCACACTTGTATTTTCAAATAAGAATACTTTTTTTAAATCAGGGTCTTGAACAATAAAATTAATAACTTTCTCAGCAGATGATTTGATTGATGGATGCGTTTCTCTAAATAGGATGTACTCGATAAGAGTAAGAGCATATTTCTCATTCTCGTCCTTTTTATCTTGAATTAAACCTGTTTTAAATTCAGGATCGCCCAAAAGAATAGGTAATTCATTGATATATTTTCGGTGAATCATTATTTCTGCTTCTTTTTGAGCACTAAAATCTTTTTTATTTTCTCTATTTTCTCTATTTTCTCTATTTTCTCTATTTTCTCTATTTTCTTCTAATTCCAACATTGTTTTATAGCGTTCAAACTCGTTACCTAAAGCACGCTTGTAATCATTAAATTTCATTATGTCTCCATAGATGTAGGGGCTGGGGTTCTCGCATTTTATAGCTTACATGGATGTAGGATTTGCTCATGCGATTCATCAAAAAACTGCAATTCGTATTCTACTGATTGAGCAAAAGCAGCCTTCATTTTCATTTGCGTACTCTGGCTTGACTCTAGTGCTAAGCTGTCAATCACATCAGTAAGAGTTAGTGTTGCCTCAACAAAGGTGGGGCTGGAATAGGTTTGTATCCAGTCTTTATAAGGATTTTTAATTAATTGGTTGGGGGCTAATTTTTTGCTTCCTAATTGATAATAAACCCAAAAACAAGGAAGAATACTACAGAGCGATACGGGAAGCTCTTCGGTATCCTGCGACTTTTTTTGAAGGTGATCAATATAGGATGAAATTGCTAAGCCAGCTTGAGATGTATCTGTGTGGGTAAAATACTTTTTATACTGTTCTTGCATGCGTTGTTCACCGGCAATGATGTCGGTGTGCAAATAGTCTAGTTGTTGTGACAGCCTGGAATTAACATTCATTGCTCTGGTTGAAATGTTTTTTAGTACTAATGCATAGTGATGCAGGTAAATATAGTCATCATGTAAGAAGTTGCCGAAAGCGTCCGCTTTTAAGGTCCCGTCAAACAATTGTTGATTAAATGGATGTTTATAAATCTTTTCTAAGTTTTGAGCAATATGAGGTGTCTTCAATAAAGAAAAAACAAAATTAACCTTTGGTGCTGGAAAAAAAAATAGGCTTTTACTGTACATAATTCACTCTTCCTTCGCTGGCATTATCCAGTGCAGGTACTAAGGGTTATTCTCAGCTAAACCGGGTATTGGTTTAGCACCCCTGGTGATAAAAATTTGATCTTACGGTTTAAACTATGGGCTTGTCAATAAATTTTGTTGGTTCCTATTGGATAAAATTAAGGTGAGATACTGTTGCTGATGTAGTTATAAAGTCTCGTATTTAGTAACGGAGCGAATTATCGCGGCTTGAACGCGATACCACGGTCAAGCCGTGGTGATTCGAAAGCTTTATAGAAGAGCTAGTTGAAGCAACCCGGTGATTAATTTCTTAGTTCTTTATCTGGGGTATTTAATATAATTTTTCTTTGTTCTGTTAAGCCAAACACCACAGCTTCATGGCTTAGTTTTTGTAAGTTTTGAAGAAGGCGTTTCGTTGGGCTGAAATATAAATGTGTGGCTTGATTATTTTTCTTTAAAAGGTTTTGGAATTGCTCCACATCAAAATCGTGTTCTTGCTCTTCATGAAAACACTTCAATACGTCATTAAGTAACTGCTTTTTGCTGTCATTACGCTTCTTAAATAGCGGATTACTGCTTTTTGTCAGGTTAGTCTCTATATCCTTTTTGATGGTTAAAAGTGATTGAGATAAGTTGGAAGAAAAAATTTCTTTTTGAGTTTTAAGATCTTTTATTCGAGCCTCTTGTAATAGTTTTCCAGATTCCAACCAAGAGGAATCATTGACCTCGCCTTCGTTAGCCCCAAGAAACTTCATCATTCCTAATGGATTCTCATGTAATGGAATTGAGTTTGGCGATTTAAATGCATGTTGTAATTGATACTGGTTGAATGATAGCGGTTGGACCTCCTTAATCAATTCAGGGCTATTCATTACGTATTTACCAAAAAGAGCGTGGGCGATTTCAACAGGACCTGTTGTACAGACAATGATGGATTTAAGATAGAGATTAATTTCTTTTTTTCTATAGTAGGTTAAAAAATCCTCATCATTTAACTGGAGAATCTGTTTGCTCTCGGCATATTCTTTATTAAAAAATAAAAATTTAACTAGGTTAAGGTTTTGTTCTAACTCATTTCTGAGTCTTTGTATGGTATCCGCTGATGATTCATTCCCTTGCTTATTAAAACGTAAAAACAAATCATTACTCGCCATGCTTTGTTGAATGTAATTCCTGTAGCTACGTGATGAGCTCAATGGCCTTGACTCAACAAGGCCGGGTTGTTGTTTCAGATCTTTTGATTTAGCAATGTAAAGGGTTTCGGAACGATTTCTCATCAATCGGACGATGTAACGAGTTAATAAGGTATCTCTAAATTGTTTTTCAACCTGTTCATTAAAATCATTGTCGTAATGTGTCAGTTTCATTAATAGGTTCTTGTGTACTTTATTGATCAACCGGCCTGCGGCTCGTTCATCAACTACCGCAATAAAATCATTATTCGCCAAGATAAACTCTTTACTTCCAAGTTTTAAACTACCAATGTTAAGTAATAGGGGAGCATCAACATCGATAAGTTCTGGAAGTGCTGATGTATCTATTGGATAATCAAAATCAGAATAAGTACCCAATTTATAAAAGGGAGATAGCCATCTTAATATATCACTGGCAACAGCAAGATTCCCGCCCTGAGTTAAATGGCCAATTTCATCGTCATAAAAATGAAATAATCTTTGCTCATTATCCGAAACAATCTCGGTTTGTGCGATGCGTACGTCCACTGGGATGATACGATGTTCTTGGCAATAGTGCATTAGCTCTTGAATTGCATTACTATTAAGAAGCGATGAATCGTAAATCAAATGAATGACATCGGACCGATTGGTCTCACGCATTTTACTGAGACGAATCTGATTTTCTAAATTCATAAATAGATCGCGATTATTGCTCAACCATATTTTTATGTGATGGTGTGGATTGTATCTGTATGTATTCATAATCATATTTTTTTTAATTAGTATTAATTTAATTAAAGTATTAGATTGCTGAATATTCCACTTTATGTTATAAATACGGCGCTTTTTAAATACACACACGTTTCGGCACGTACGTTAGGGTCCCTCGGGGTGGCGTATGGGGAACGTGGAGGCTTAACCCTGGAGAAAAAATAATGAATGTAAGTATGCGTGAATTGCTCGAATCGGGCGCTCATTTTGGTCACAGAACACGTTTCTGGAATCCTGAAATGGGAGAGTACATTTTTGGTGCTCGTAACAAGATCCACATTATCGATCTAGAAAGAACAATGGTTATGTTAAACGACGTAGTTAACTATGTTGGTCGTTTAGCTTCTAACAAAGCAAAAATCCTTTTTGTTGGTACTAAAAGAGCTGCTCAAGAAAGCATTCGTGAACACGCGAAGCGTTGTGGTATGCCTTATGTTGATCACCGTTGGTTAGGTGGTATGTTAACTAACTACAAAACAGTTCGCCAGTCTATCTTCCGTTTGAAAGAATTAAAAGAAATGAAAGAAAAAGGACTGTTCGAAGGGATGATCAAGAAAGAAGCATTAATGCTTACTCGCGAGCTTGAAAAATTAGATCGTGGCTTGGGTGGTATTGAGAACATGGGCGGATTGCCTGATGCATTATTCATTGTTGACGTTGGTTTCGAACACATTGCTGTTGAAGAAGCTCGTCGTTTGAAGATCCCTGTTATTGGTGTTGTTGATACAAACAATAGCCCAAAAAACATTGATTACATTATTCCTGGTAATGATGATTCTATGCGTGCAGTAGACATTTATGTTCGTTGCATTGCTGATGCTATTTTAGATGCTAAAAACAGTAATACTGTTGGTGGAATTTCTTCTGACGCTGAATTCGTTGAAGTTGTTGAGAAGGAAAGCAGTGCTGAAAAAGCTGGTGAATAATTAATATTATGAATAGGGGCAGGTAGGTTGTAAAACCTAACTCAGCCCCTTTTTTCTATGCGGAGAAAATGAAGATGTCAATTAGTGCAAAATTAGTCATGGAATTACGCGAGCGTACAGGCGCAGGCATGATGGAATGTAAAAAGTTCCTTATCGCTACCAATGGTGATATTGAAGCTGCTATTACTGAAATGCGTAAAGCAGGTCAAGCAAAAGCTGATAAGAAAGCAGATCGCGTTGCTGCTGAAGGTGTTGTTATTATTGCACGCTCTACTGATGGACGTTCTGCTGTAATGATTGAAATCAACAGTGAAACAGACTTCGTTGCTCGTGATGAGAACTTCACAAGCTTTGCAGACAAAGTTGCAGCTGCGGCATTAAATAGCTCAGTTACTACAGTTGAGGAATTGTCTGCACTTACATTAGATACTGGTTCTGTAGAGCAGGCAAGACAAGAACTTGTTGCTAAGATCGGTGAAAACATCAAGTTACGTCGTATTGAGCGTATGAGCACTGATGGCGTGGTTGGTCACTACATGCATGGTTCACGAATTGGCGTAATAGTTGCGCTGAAAAATGGCGACGAAACTCTTGCTAAAGACATTGCAATGCACATCGCTGCAAGCAAGCCACTTGTTGTTAGCCGTGACCAAGTTTCTGCTGATACAATTGAAAATGAGCGCGAAATTTTCACTGCTCAAGCTAAAGAAAGTGGAAAGCCACAAGAAATTATCGACAAGATGATTGAAGGCCGAATCAACAAATTTGTTGATGAAGTAAGCCTGTTAGGTCAGCCTTATGTTAAAAACCCAGATATGAAAGTGGGTCAACTTTTAAAAGAGAAAAATGCTGAAGTAATCGCATTCACTCGTTATGAAGTTGGTGAAGGTATTGAGAAGAAAGAAGACAACTTTGTTGAAGAAGTTATGGCTCAGGTTCGCTCATGATGAATGACAGTCACCTAAAACTAAAATATAAACGTATTCTACTCAAGTTTAGTGGCGAAGCTCTTATGGGCAAGTCACAGTTTGGTATCGATCCTGCGGTTTTAGATACTTTGGCCAAAGACATCGCTGAACTAATTCAAATGGGCGTAGAAGTTGGCTTGGTATTAGGTGGTGGTAATTTATTCCGTGGTAAAGCGCTTTTTCAAGCTGGAGTTGGACGTGTAACCGGTGACCATATGGGGATGCTGGCTACTGTTATGAATGCTTTAGCAATGCGAGACGCATTGGAGCGTATCGATTTACCTGCTCGTATTATGTCAGCTATTCCCATGATGGGAGTAGTTGACTCATACCACAGACGTAAAGCGATTACTCATTTGCGTACAGGCCATGTAGTTATTTTTGCTGCCGGAACAGGGAATCCATTTTTCACTACAGATACTGCAGCTTGCTTAAGAGCAATTGAAATAGGCGCTGATGTGGTTTTAAAAGCGACTAAAGTAGATGGAGTTTATTCCGCTGATCCAGTTAAAAATCCTGATGCCACGCGTTATGATTATTTAACTTATAAAGAGGTATTAACCCAAGGCTTAGAAGTAATGGATTCAACGGCAATTTGTTTATGCCAAGATCAAAACATGCCTTTACAAGTGTTTGACATGGCTGCTCCTAATGCGCTAAAACGCATTGTAGAGGGCGAACGTGTAGGAACTATCGTTGGAGCGAATAATGATTAATGAGATTAAGCAAGACTCAGAAAGACGTATGAAAAAAACCATTGAATCATTGCAAGTTGATATGACAAAGATTCGTACTGGAAGAGCTAATGCTGGTTTACTGGATCATGTTCAAGTGGATTATTATGGTACCCCAACTCCTTTAAACCAAATCGCGAACATCACAGCAAGTGATTCACGAACCATCACGGTTACTCCTTGGGAAAAGTCTATGGTTGCTGCTGTTGAAAAAGCAATATTGACTTCTGACCTAGGGCTTAACCCATCAACTGCGGGTGCTGCGATTCGTGTACCTATGCCTCCATTAACGGAAGAGCGTAGGAAAGAGTTGATTAAAGTAGTACGTAATGAAGGTGAACAAGGAAAGGTTTCTATTCGTAACATCAGACGCGATGCAAATAGCCAATTAAAAGACTTAGTTAAAGATAAATCTATTTCTGAGGATGATGAACGTCGTGCTACAGAAGTAATTCAAAAATTAACTGATAAATACATTGCTGAAGTTGATGTGCTGTTAGCTAATAAAGAAAAAGATTTGATGGAAATTTAATCATTTCGTGAGGCCTGGTTGTTTTCAGCCAGGTATTACTCATCCGATTTCATTTGCTCCGTTTAAGAAACGCTTGTGCAGACAACCAGGCTACACTGTTTAATAAATATCCGAACATTTTTTTCAAAATATTGGATGTCAAGACTGTTTTTTATTTTTATCTTTGATAACATACGTATGTTTTCACACCTTTAAAATATCCTGTGGATATCTCTAATTTTAATCAATCACTTTAATTCCCTTTCTTTATCTCCAACCAAGAAAAGCCTTTGTTTTATAAGGATCTTAGTCTATTTTCTTTTTGGGTATTAGAGAAATGTTATCCACAAAATCTGTGGATAACTCTGTGTATAGGGTGTAAAATTTCCTGTATTATCAGTAAAAATGACCATGTGTTAGAGCTTATCAATGTGCTTCCACTATATATATGGACGAGATTTAACTAAGGAGCAAGTATGGCCGTAAGGGATGAAAAGCAATTTAATCCAACTTATCAGCAAGCATGTGCCTACCTATCAGATTTAGATGACGATTGGTCATTAATCATCGAGAGGATCGGTCCTTGTGGGTTAGAGCCTAAAATAACAGAAGAACCTTATGAGCGATTGATTCGTGCAATTGCACATCAACAGTTACACGGTAGGGCGGCTGAAGCGATTTTAAAACGTTTTTTGGCTTTATTTCCTGAAAGTAAATTTCCTGAACCTCAGCAAATTTTATCTATTGAGAGCGATATTATAAGAAAATGTGGTTTTTCTATGAGAAAAATTAATACAATAAAAGCCATTGCTGAGGCTACTCTTTATGACCATGTACCCACATTTGCCCAGGCCCAAAAGTTATCCAATGACGAGTTGATCCATAAGCTGACCGTTTTACCCGGAGTTGGGCCTTGGACGGTTGAAATGCTTTTAATTTTTAATCTAGGGCGTTTAGATGTGCTTCCCGTTCATGATTTTGGTATTCGAGAGGGGTATAAACGGATGAAATCTTTGGATAAACAACCAATGCCTAAAGAGTTGGCAAAATTAGGAGAGCCTTGGAGTCCTTACCGAAGTATCGCCTCATGGTATTTATGGCGGGCATAATTTGATTAACAATTAATCAATCCTCTTTTACTAAGATCTGGCTCAGCACTCATCCTCGCTCTTTGATAATTTGCTGAGGCCTTTGTCTTTATAAATCCCCCACATAATCCCACGATTCGACCCACATAATTTGTTTTAACTCACCGGACTTTCCGGCTTGTTGAAAAAAATGCTCTTTGCTTTCATCATTGGAGGCAATAATCACCATATTGGCACTTTTTTTAATAGGAACAACCAATGTGTGTTTAAAGAATTTCTTTACTAATTGAAACATGGGCCATTGTTCTCTTATATTGGCGAGATTCAGGGCTAAGAAGCCATCCTGTGCAATAATTCTTTGGCATGAACTAAAAAATAACTCATTGTTACATTCTGGAGGAAAAAAATTGGCGTTGTAGAGATCCACCATCAAATGTTTATAAGTTACATTGGTTTGGGCAACGTAATCCATGGCATCGGCATGAATAATGGTCAGATTTTTAAGCTCTTCTGCTATAAAAAAGCGTTTTGCAATATCAATGATTTCATTACTTTTATCAATTACAACTAACGGTGGAGGGGGCTCTTCTATGGATAACATTAACGGGATTCCAGCGCCGCCAAGCCCCAGCAAGCAGCTTGGTCCTGGATATTGGCGTGCCATTAAGGTTAAGCCAGGTAAATAATGAAGAACCGGCTTTTGTGGATGGCGCCGATTAATTACTGTTTGTAGGGCCCTTGAGCCTAAAGTTAACCAACGATAAAAAAAATTTTGATAAACCTTATAGCCTGAAGGCGATTCATAAATACATTTGCCAAACTTTGTTTTCCACATCGTAGTGTGTCTATTCTGTTTGAAAGGGGTAGATGGAACCCAGCTTAAGTATCTGCGTTAATTCATCTAAGGCCTGGAAGCTCTCAGTAATTAACTGTGGATCAACTAAATCCGCTGTACTTAATTCGGTACGGTAATGTTTTATTACCCAAGTATCTAGAGTATCCAATAACGGATTATCCACCAAAACACCTTGATGCATCGCTTGTAGTTCTTGTTCTTGTAAAGGAACACGTAATCTTAAGCACGCAGGGCCCCCACCATTGCGCATACTTTGTTTCAGATCCATATAATGCACTGAATTAATTGGATTTTGTTTATCAGCAATTAAATCGTCAATGCAGCGCCTAACCCGAGGGTTAGTTTCACATTCAATCGGAGCAACCAACATCATCTCATTTTTATTCGCTAAACTAATAATTTGTGAGTTAAAAAGATAAGATTCTACCGCATCTTTAACACTCAGTTGTTCTTTGCTGATTTCAATAATGGATAAGGGAAAGGTTGCTTTTTCACGTAATTCATTTAAAACCATTTCTTGGTTATGGAATGCTTGCTCATGGACAAGAAATACGGACTCATTCGCAACCGAAATAACGTCATTGTGAAAAACTCCTTGGTCTATCGCCACAGGGTTTTGGCATGCGAATATAACCTGTTCCCTCGGTAATTGGTGATTACGTACAATAGCCTCAGATGCTTCCAACGTTTGACGAGCAGGGTATTTGTTTGGGCCGATAGAGTGTTCCCCTCTATTTAACGCTTTTCTGCCATAGACAAAAAGGTGAATGCCTGATTGCGAGTGGCTTTTACAAATACGACTATGATTCGCCGCCCCTTCATCGCCCGTTACCGTAGAGCGAGGCAATATTGGATGATGACGAAAATAGGCCGCATCGGCAAAAATAAATTGCAGAAGTTTTTGCGAAAAATCAGCCTCTTGGTGGCGGTGCAAATTGCCAATCAGATTGGCTGCGGTAAAATGAGTTTTTTGATCTAAGGTATCGATACTCGGTGAAACGGTTGCGGCATTGGCAGTCCACATGCTGGAAGCTGAATAGCTGGCACTAAGAATCTCAGGCGCTATTTTAAAGGCTTTATTTATTTGTTCTGCGACACTCCCTTCAAAGCCTAATTGTCGCAATAGTGCAAGATTTGGGCGTTGGTGAGGGGGTAATACCGCTTGTTTTAGTCCCATGTTATGCAAAAGGCGCATTTTTTCTAAGCCTTGTCGCGCCGCTGCTTGGGGATTAGCCATGCTGAATGCATTATTTATCGAAGCAACATTACCCGCAGCCAATCCCGCATAATTATGGGTTGGGCCTACCAAGCCATCCATGTTTAATTCATACATTGTCATTTACTAATCCAATATAATGCCAGGTAATTGTTGGGCTGGCGTTGTTAATAAGGGCTGTTCCATGCTCGCTACTGGATAGGCGCAGTAATCCGCAGCAAAATAAGCACTGGGGCGGTGATTGCCGCTAAAACCAACTCCGCCAAAGGGTAGATTGCTCGCAGCCCCCGTTGTAGGTCTATTCCAATTAATCAATCCTGCGCGAACCTTTTGATAAAAGCTCTGGTAATTTGCTTCATTATCACTGAGCAGACCTGCAGCCAAACCATAACGTGTTTGATTCGCTAAGCTAATTGCTTCATCAAAATGTTTATAGCGATGAATTTGAACTAAAGGGGCAAAAATCTCTTCATCCGCGGGTTTAGATACTTTAGTCATATCAATTATGCCAGGAGAGAGCAAACCAGTATTTTCTGCCAATAAACTCATGGATAATAAGGATTCACCACCCGATTCAAGCAGCTTTTTTTGACTTTGCAAGTGTTTTAAGGCTTGGTCATAGCTAATTACTGGACCCATGAAGGGCTCTGGTTGTTGATCATAGGGACCTACTTTTAATGCTTTGCAGGCGTTGATAAAGCTTTGGAGAAATGCATCGCCTTGGACTGTATCAGGAATCATAACTCGTCGTGCACAGGTACAACGTTGACCTGCAGTAAGCAGGGCGGAGAGTAGTGTATGATATACAGCTGCATTAATGTTACTGATTTCATCAATAACTAAGGGATTATTGCCACCCATTTCTAGAGCCAGAATTACTTCGGGGCGATCACTAAATTGTTGATGAATACGTAAGCCGGTTGGATAACTGCCTGTAAAATAAACGCCTTGAATATCTTGAGCTAAAAGCACTTTACCTGAATGAGCATCCCCCTGGATGCAATTGATTACACCAGCAGGTAATCCACTCTCATGCCAACATTGCATAATTAATTCAGCTACTGCTGGGGCTTGTTCGCTGGGTTTATAAAGAATTGTATTCCCTGCTAAAAGAGCTGGGACAATATGTCCATTACTTAAATGTGCAGGAAAATTAAAAGCCCCCAAAACGACAACAACACCTTGAGGTTTAAAACGGAGACAGGCATTTGCTTCGGCTGTTGCATTGCGTTTTGCTGCGGTGCGTTCCTGGTATGCCAGAATCGATATGTTAACTTTTGCAATGACCGAACTTACTTCCGTTTGTGATTCCCATAGCGGTTTTCCCGTTTCTTGAGCGATAAGTAACGCGAGCTGCTCCCGCTTTTTTTCGACTTGTTCTGCAAATTTTTTAGTGAATTGAGCTCGTTGTTCAAAATCAAGAGCTGCCCATGCGGGTAATGCCTGATGAGCGGTTTCTGCTGCTGCAGAAATGTCATGTTCTGTGGCGCTGACTCCCTGCCAGAATACGGTGCCGTAACTGGGATTAATAGATTTTAAAACAGAACCATTACTTTTTACCCATTGACCATTAATATATTGACCTTTGCTTTGCATCATCATTTTAGCTTCCTAAGGTGTGGTCGCAATTTGTAAGGGAGAAACACGTACGATATCTCCTCGATTTACCTGCAGCAGGTCAGCGGTTTTTTTGCTGAGAATACAGGTGTTTTGTTCTTTATTAATTAACGCGGTATTGATGGTGGCACGAAAATTTAATTGAGCATTTGTTAATAAGTAATTTGAGCTACTCACTTCATCACTTAGGCTGCTGACGGTAACTAAACGACTTAATTTAACTGTTTTTATTTCGTTTAATGGTACTTCAAGGGTGGGCCCACCATCAAAAATATCAACGTAATTGTTATAACGAAAACCTTCTTTTAATAAGATACTCATTGCCGGTGCAGTTAATGGATGTGGCTGACCAATGACAGCCTGTGCCTCTGCCGAAAGTAGTTTGACGTAGATTGGATTGCGTGGCATTAAATCAGCAATAAATTGCTTATCCGTGGCCAAGGTCAATCTATCAGCTTCGGCAAAAGGCATTTGGAAAAAATGGCTGCACACATTATCCCAGAAGGGAGAGCGTCCATGCTTATCGGAAACACCGCGCATGTCAGCAATTATAATTGAGGCAAAACGCGCAGGAAATTGAGCCATAAAAATAAAACGCCCTTTAGAGAGTAAGAGCCCATTATTGTCTTTTCGGTATTTAGGATTTAAAAAGAGGGTGCATATCTCACTACGCCCTTGATTATCGTTTACCAGGCTTAATACCTCATACTCACTGCGTATGTTTAAGGTGCGTGATATCCGTGTACGTTTAGATAATTTATATGAATAAAAAGGCGTATCATGGCCTATACGAGCTTCAATCGCAGATACACCAACAATTTCCTTGTTTTTCTGATTTTCCAATACGAAGAGATAGTATTCACTATTTGGATGGGTTATCTTTTTTTTATACGATGCGGAGGACCACTCGATCCGTTTTTTCAATAAATTAATATCCTTAGGAAGCGTCGTCATCCCTATACCGCTTTGTTCTGCCAAATCATGAATTGCTTCTAAATCAGAGTCAAGCGCGCTACGAAATAGCATCATTTATGTAAGTCCTCTAAACCACCTTGCGCCAAATCAAGCAAAAGCAAGGCACTTAGCGTTGCTCGCTCAGCTAAACTATCCAGTAAAATATATTCGTCATGGCTGTGTATATTTCCGCCTCGTACCCCTAAAGTATCTAAAACAGGTAAGCCATGACGGGCTAAGTTATTGCCATCACAGCAGCCGCCACTGTCTTTCCAGTCAATGGTTAAACCCAGTTCTTTACCTAAATGCTGCACTCGCTGAAATAAGCGTTCTGTACCGGCGCAGACTCTCTTGACTGGTCTACCGAACGTCCCATGCATCGCTAAAGAATAATCAGGACGTTTTAATTTCTGGCCAATTTTAGCGAGCTCTTCTTTTACCCATTGCTCATCTTCGGGTTGACTGATACGGATATCGAGTTTTGCAACCGCCTTATCAGGAACGACGTTTAATGCTTCACCGCCGGCAATTTTACCCACATTGATGGTAACGCCTTCACGTTTGCCGTTTAAGGAGTGAACTTCACAAACCGCCTCCGCTAAATAGCAGATAGCATTTCTTCCCTCTGCAAATGCTCTGCCGGCATGAGCCGCCTTGCCTGTGGCAATTAGCGTGTATTTAGCGCTACCTTTTCGGTTTTTTGCCAAAGTTCCTGTAGGTGTCATTGCTGGCTCATAAACTAAGGCGGCTTGATAGTTAGATGCTAATTCATCAAAAAGAATACTGGAGGCAGGCGAGCCAATCTCTTCATCTGAATTAATCAAGACATCCCAGCCTAATTGAGCAGCCTGTTCTGATTGCTCAAAAGCAGCCAAAGCGTGCAACATGACGATTAAGCCACCTTTCATATCGGCCACACCGGGACCATTTACATGGTTATCATCAACGTAGGTTAATTTTTGAAAAGAGCTAGTCACTGGATATACAGTATCCATATGACCGCTCAGTAGGATTCGTCGTTTTAAATGAGGACGTTTTCTAATGAATAATGCATCACCACAGCGTTGTATGGCTTCATCTCCAGACATATTAATTACAGATAAAGGAATTAGTTTTTTTACCTCAATTGCATCAGCAATAGGTTTGTACACGTCACTAAGTGCGGTAGCGACTTGCGCTAGTCCTTCTAAGTTAGTCGTTCCGGAATTAATCTCGCAAAAATCGTGTAACTGTTGCACCATAAGTTCTTGGTTATTGCTTATAGTACTTAGTAGTTGTTTGTATGGTTCCATCATGATTTCAAACTCTAAATCTTAATTTTAAACAATAGCTTAAATTGAAAAGATTCACAACTAGAGTGTTTGTCATATTATTGACTCCCTGCGGAACAGCCGCAGGATGTCGGTGAGGGTATCTGGCACGCTACTTTTTGTGGCTTACTGGTTGTTGGGATTCTGTCTCTGGCTTATCTTCACGATGTAAAAGCTCTGGGAGCTTACTCAAAAAGCCATAGGCACACAGTGCATCGATATTTATTTTGCTATCTCGGGTTATGGGCGTTTCGGGAACTAATTGATCGATCATTTCCAGTCTACTAATCAACTGTTCTTGGGTTTTCATTAATTCCTCATGACGTTTTAAACTCTCTTCCAATTGTTTCTTAACTAAAATCAATTCTGCTTCTGTGGCACAAATACGATCAGCAACTTGAGTAAAACTTTGCTCTTTATTTTTTACAAAGTTTTCCAGACGTTGGTGGAAGACTTCTCGTTGTTGCGCATCATTAATTACAGTACTTGAAAGAGTTTGTACCGCTATTTGCAATGTTGAAGTGAGCTTTCTGGTCTTATCTAACTCATCCTCTAATTGCTTTCTTTTAACTGTTAACTCATCAACTTGCAAGGTTAATAACTGCGTGCATCGCTCATGCTGTTGTTTTAATGCATCTACTTCAATTACGGTCGCTTCATATTGTTGCTGATTCAATACCAGATCTTTTTTTAGCTCTTCAGCTCTTAATTCCAAGTGCTCTTTATTTTGTCGCAAATGTTTCTCTGTGATTATATAGCTTTCAATTTGTACGCTCAGATTATAGGTTTCATCAGATAGCTTATTGATATTAAGTGTCAGCCGTGTGTTTTCTTGTTGAAACTTTTCAACCTCTGATGCTAGCTTTTGGCGAATTATGTCTAAGGACTGAATAGTTAATACCAATACATCCGCAATCTCAAAAACCCCTTTTTTTAGTTTTTCTGTAATTATCTTGGTGTTTTCATAATGATCTTCAAATACGACGCCAGTGGTAATATAGGCTCCAGCACTTAATCCACTGAGCGTGATAAGAAAACCAACATTGGCTGCAACGCCTATAACCAAAGTAGGGGTGGTAACTAAAATTCCCCCAAAAATCTTTTCCCATAAAGAGAGGCTGCCCCAATATTTAGTGATTGATGTGAGTATGCTTGGGTTTTGCTCTAGTGAGTCAATAATAGCATCTAAGCTATTTCTGACTTGGATCAACAACTCATTTGATGGAGCAATTGACTCAAGGCCATTAGTATTTTGATCAAAAGAATTGGGGTCTAATATGATTTTTTTTGCAGCATCAGAAAATTGTAATTGTGAAAGTACATGTTCTGCATTGTGCTTTTTTTTATCTGCCTGTACTAACTCTGCAAGCTTGTGTTCTGTCGTCGCCATAGCTCACTCCATGTTGTTAAGAATTTCCATATAATGACTATTTTTAATCACAAATTCCGTAGAGAAGCAAGTAAAATATTAAGTTTTGTAAAATCGGTTAATTTATTAAGTAAGAGGATGCTGGTTGGGCCGAGCGGTATCTGGCCCTTCAATCCTGTATTAGGCTGCGCTAATACAGGCTACATCGATACTATTTTGAGATCTCTTTTGAGAAGCATTCCATTTCTATAGATACTCGTTCGCATTGCTCGGCGAAAAAGCCTGTTTTTCTCAAAGCATTTCCGTGCATAACTAATGAATGGGAATAGCCAAATGAAGGCAAATATAAAATAATCCCTAATATCATTTCCATAAGTCCCGCTATGTTAGTGAGTTTAGAATGTTTTACTTTTAGCTCTTTAGCGAGCAACTCATAATTTCTGATGGACTCCTCTGTGGGGGAAATAATCAGTTCGGAGGTGCGTGAAACCGCTTCAAGTAACAGACGTTTTTCATTAATATTTATATCATCTAGTGCACTTATCATCGTAAGTAATTGATAAGCATGCTCTTTAATCCCCGGGTTGATCGGGGAAGAATCGAGTAGCACTCTTTCTTGCATAATTCGAGCAGGGAGCAATTCTTTGACGCGTGAATGAGGGCAATTCATATCACGCCAATAAATTAACCATGATTTGCCTTGCTCTAAAACCAATTGTGTATAATGCGCCTGAACATAAGCATCTAAAGCATTCCATATAATCTGACGGTGAAAATTCATTCCTCGTCCTTTGACCATCGCTGCCGCAGCATCTAAAGAGCGCTCAAACTCTTCTTTAGTGAGTGGATAATCAGACTCAAAAGATTTAAGTAAATTAAAATAGGTAGAGGATACAGCACCTCGATCAATTGCATCTTTGCATGAAAAATTATAACTCTGTGGTTTGACTGTTCTAATAATATAGTCTGTAAGCTCATATTTTATAAAATGAAGCCAAACAGCTTGTTTCTGCGCGGTGGATAAATTGCTTTCAGGGGATATCCCTTGTTGGGCAAAACTTTTTACCAACAGCTTCGTTAGCTCCGCTTGTTCATTGTCGCGGTTCTTAAATAAAAGGGTTCTTGCTTTAGGGCTAATATAAAAATCAGAAACTCCACTTTGATGTAATTTACCTTCCGCAACCTCAAAAAGCTCTTTAAATACAGAATCAAAGGGATGTTCATCATCAGTAATTTGATAATTATGTGAGGCCATTATTCCTTCATGGGCGGGAAGGGTAATAACCATAACTTTTAACTCTGATTCATCCTCTAGCTTATGGAGGGTAAGCGTTAAATCACGCTCTTTAGCACCTGCAATATTTAAATCACTTCGATGATAGCCCAAATTATTAAAGTAAATATGATTTATTTGTTGTGATGATTCTTTCGCATTGATTCCCAGCCAGCGAATAAAGAGGGGGCTTACCCGTTCTTGCCCATTGTGTCGTTGGGCTTGGGTACTAAAACGATATTCAATGGGATCATCCGTAGTTTTATAGAGAAAATTTTTAATTGTTGGAA
The DNA here is from genome assembly GCF_044626755.1 of Legionella lytica. Classification (GTDB taxonomy): domain Bacteria; phylum Pseudomonadota; class Gammaproteobacteria; order Legionellales; family Legionellaceae; genus Legionella; species Legionella lytica_A. Next base: position 776,138 of record NZ_JBGORX010000001.1, read on the forward strand.
TATTTGTAGAAAGTTGTGGTTTAAAATTTCGTGAAAACAAAGAGAAGAGCCGATTAAATAAACCCTCAGCATCTGCAGGGGACCTTTCGTTTACAGTATTTTCTGGATTGCTTAGCTGTTTTCTAATTAGGCTGCTGGTGTTCGACGCAAAAGGGCGCGCCTGTGATGAAAGTGCATTTATCCATCCTGCTAATTCACCTTCCAGTATATGATTGTCGTTATGGTAAATAAATTTAACTAATTGATCTAATGCATCATTTTGTTCGGCAGTGAGAGGAGCTTCTTTTTCAATTAATTGTTCTAAAGACGTAATAATGGAGGAGTATAAGTTTCCATAAGGAGTATTTTCATTATAAGCTTCCTCGAGGCAGTGCTCTAATTGTTGAAATTCGGGCAGTAACTCCCTAAGAGTTGCATTTAATGCGGGTTTTAATTGAAGAAAATAGGCATAGCAGTTACGATTGTGTACCGCATCGCTAGATAATAATTGAGTGGGTGCAGTAGTGGTCATAACGCGGACTCCGCTGGGCAAATATTCATCATTATATTGAAAATAAAGGCACAATGGAAGTGGGTGTGCATTTCTCTGCAAATTTTTTGTTTTAAGGTAAAATTGTGAAAAATTATAGTTGTCTTGATGTGTGTCATTCTGATTGGAAAAGTATTTTGAACCAGGCTTTAGACGCTATGGACAAAGAGTACTTACAACAATTAATGGATAATCCTAGTTGGCTTCCTGGTACTGAGCGTATTTTTTCCGCATTTAGTTTACCCATGGCGAGCACTCAGTATATTTTATTTGGTGAATCTCCATACCCGCGTCAGCAATCAGCTAATGGCTATGCTTTTTGGGACAGTGCTGTTGGTGATTTATGGAGCTCTAAAGGCTTAAGTACTCCCGTGAATCGTGCCACCTCATTACGTAACTGGATTAAAATGATGCTCGTTGCACGTGGGGATTTGTCTATTGATAATACGTCACAAGAACGTATTGCACAGTTAGATAAAAACAGCTTAGTTAAAACAGGAGAGCAACTATTCCAAGGCATGATGAATAAAGGAATTTTATTACTTAATGCCTGTTTAGTTTATAGCGAAGGAAAGGTGCCTTATCATGCGCGTCAATGGAAACCCTTTATGCAAAGTTTTCTAAGTCAATTAGCGGTTATTAAACCGACTATAGAATTAATTTTATTAGGGAAAATTGCAGAAACCATTTCCCAAGATCAATTTCCCATAGGATTGCGTGCGGAACATCCATATAATGTGAGTTTTATAAGCAATCCGAATGTGATTGAATTTTTTAAACCCCTGGACTTAATGTCATTATGAATAAATCAACAATAAATGCAGAGGAAGTAAATAAATTTGCGCAACATGCGAAGCACTGGTGGAATCCTGAAGGGCCACTAAAGACCCTACATGATATTAATGGGACTCGCTTAGAGTTTATCGCTCAGCATGCCACATTAAAGGATGCCACTGTTTTAGATGTTGGCTGTGGTGGTGGGATTTTATGTGAAGCTCTGGCAAAGTCCGGAGCGAATGTTACAGGTATTGATGCCGAGCAAGATGCCATTCACACAGCCCAAGAGCATGCGAAAGGCAATAAGTTATCAATCGACTATTTTTGTACTCCTGTTGAACAGTATGAAGGTAAGCAATTTGATGTGATTACTTGTATGGAAATGTTGGAGCATGTAGAAAATCCACACCTGGTTTTTGAGCATTGTAAGCGATTGCTAAAGCCTAATGGTTTTTTGTTTTTATCCACGATCAGCCGCACCTTAAAGGCTTACGCCAGCGCAATTATTGCGGCCGAATACCTATTGAATCTGCTACCTAGGCAAACGCATGATTACAGCAAATTTATAAAGCCCAGTGAATTGATTGCCATGGGACGGTCTTTTGATTTTGAGTTGGTGGATATGAAGGGGATGGATTACAACCCTATATTGAGAACTGCTTCTTTAGGGGCAGATGTGCGGGTGAATTATTTAGTTGCTTTGCGCATGCCCGAGAGTCCAGCTTAATGTTTGCTGGGCTTTACAGCCCAGCTTTCGTACCACTTATTAGTCTACAATTAACTGCGTCATTAACTAGCTAGCAGCGCTCTCAGTATCTTTTTTCTTATTATAGCGTTCCTGAAATCTCTGGTACGCATATTTAGCCTGTTCCGTTGTTACTACATCAACTTCATTTCCATAAATGTCCACACGGGCGGTGTTTTCCTTTTGGCAGGTTAAATAAGAAGGAGAGGCGCTGTAATAACTTAATGCTTCGCGAAGCGCTTTCTTGCTAAAGGGAGGCGAATCGAGGCGCTCATAGAAATCAATTATGTCGTCAAAAATTCCAATCTTTAGCGGTTTAATTTGGCTTCCCTTTTTAAAGAACGCACTAGGGAAGTGTTCGATTAACCAATCTATAATTTGTAACTTATCTTTTTTTATTGCAATTTGTTGCTGCTTATCCATCATTTTGCTCTAAAGCGTTATCATTTGCCGAATAAGCTACCAATATCCTAGAGCAGAATCAAGCTTTGTGTGCAAGTTAAGCAATATTTATTGTTAAATTGTAAAACAAAAAAGACTTTATTGCTTAAGGATTTGTAAGAAATATCTCAATATGCCCGTGGAAAATGGGAGGTATTCCTTGCTTGTAAATTTATCGAACCCAATAAACTCTTGTTTTATAAGAACTTTCATTAATCTTTAATAGATTTAAAAATAAAAAGTAATATTTTTTTATATTTTTTTAGGGTTGCACTTCGTTAACACAATTGCTAAATTCAAAAGATGACTTATAGGGAAATTTAAGTCATGCAAATGGACTTGAATCAAACGGATTTGATTTTGTCAGGATGACTTATAAGGACTGGACGTTCTTATATGGATGACTGCGAAAAAAGCCAGGTTAAAACCTGGCTTTTTTATTTTAGCAAATAATTTTTTAGCCGACTAGATAGCCTGAGCGAGATAAGAATTTCTTGTCAGGAAAGTAAGCAAAAATTACAGAACCATTTTTAATGGTATTAATTACAGGCTTTGCTAATTTTTCAGAGATAGCAGGACACCCCCAAGATAAACCAGCGCGACCAGATTTGCGAATGAAGCCTGGCTCCATATACCAGGCACCATGCATTACCACACGTCGGTTGTACGCATTGTCATTGAATCCTTTATCCAGTCCCTGCAAATTTAATGAGTATCCTTTGTGACCAATGTAGGTATCTTGAGTAATGTAGGTTCCTAGACTAGATTGCTTACTAGAATTTGTATTTGAGAATTGGGTGGGTTTATTGCCCCCAGAATTTCTGCCATGCGCAACATACGTATTGTATAATAAGCGTTCTGAGTTGAGATCAAATACCCACATGCGTTCTTTGTTTGAAGGCAATGAATAATCAATTACTGTAAGGACGGGCTTCTTTACTGAACCTTTTTTGTTAGCATTGGTGTATGCGGTTAATGCGAGTTTTAATACGTTTTTATCTAACCTTGGAGCTTTAGCCGCCAAGTGTTGGAGTTTGGTGTTTAGCTCTGTTTCTGTGTTTGCAAAAGATGGGGTACTCGATGTTAAATTACCGGTTAACAGGACGGTTGAAATTAGAGTTAATAATGTATTCATACAGCTCCCTATTCTTATAAAATCACCGTTAGTGGTTCTTGAAAAAAACGGTGATTATATTAACAATTGAGGCAATTGTAAAATCACAAGATCTTTCCTTGTCCATAAGGGTGGAATATTATTCAATTCAGGAGCTTAGCAAAGTAAGCCAAAAGAGTATGAAACAATTACCAAGCTTTCTGCGCATAATTTATACAGATTCCAGGTTAATTAATAGCTCATTATGTTTAAAATTACACAAAATAGATTATAATTTACACAATGTTTACATTGAATTTGGCACGGTTGTTGCTTTATTGATGAGGCTAAAAATCATATAATACCGCAAAATTGCAGTGAGTTATTCCATTTTTCCTGGGGCTCATCTATGATGTCCCGTTGTTATTTTTTAGTTCGGAGAATACTATGCTTGAAAAGCAGACCATACAATTACCAGAAGGGGTACGCGCTGCTATTAATCATGCTTATCGCGGTGATGAGTTATCGTTGATAACAGAGCTTTGCGATAAAGCCGATTTAGATGCATCACAATTAGCTGCCATTAAAGCCAGCGCAACTAAATTAGTTGAGTCCGTACGCTCCGACCGTAAAAAGAGTACAGGGATCGATTCATTTTTAACTGAATATGCTTTATCCAGTGAAGAAGGGATTGCCTTAATGTGTTTGGCAGAAGCCTTATTGCGTGTGCCAGATAGTGCAACAATCGATGATTTGATTAAAGATAAGCTTGCTGGTGGTAATTGGAAGTCTCATATCGGCCAGAGCGATTCCTTTTTTGTTAACGCAACCACCTGGGCGTTAATGTTAACTGGAAAAGTATTAACTCCTGAAAAGGCAGAAAATACGTTGACCAAGTCCTTAATGAAAGTGGTTAATCGCAGTAGTGAGGCAGTAGTACGTACTGCTGTTGATAAAGCAATGCGAATCATGAGTAAACAATTTGTTAAAGGACGCACAATCAAAGAAGCATTGACCCGTGCTAAAAAGAAAGAAGCGATGGGGTATCGTCACTCTTATGATATGTTAGGAGAAGCTGCTTTAACTACCGTTGATGCTGCACGCTATTTTGAGGCTTACCGTGATGCAATTGAAACAATTGGTAAAGAGGCAGAGAAAAACTCCGATGTTTATCGACGCCCCGGAATCTCAATTAAGTTATCTGCTTTACACCCGCGTTATAGTGAAAGCCAATATGATCGTGTAATGGCTGAGTTACCTCCCAAGCTATTAGTGCTTGCGCGTTTAGCAAAAGAATATGGTATTGGCTTAACTATTGATGCCGAAGAGTCTGAGCGCCTGGATCTATCACTTGATGTGATGGAACGGGTTTTTGTTGATGACAGTTTGGATGGATGGAATGGCTTTGGCTTGGCAGTACAATCCTATCAAAAAAGAGCATTCTATGTATTAGATTGGGTTGCCGCTTTAGCTCGAAGCAAAAAACGCCGAATGATGGTGCGTTTGATTAAAGGTGCTTATTGGGATAGTGAAATTAAAAAATCGCAAATGCAGGGACTCGCAGAATATCCTGTATTTACTCGCAAAGTGTTTACCGATGTATCGTTCCAAGCCTGTGCTAAAAAAATACTCACAATGACGGATGCTATTTATCCCCAGTTTGCAACGCATAACGCGTATTCTGTAGCGATGATTCTAAATATCACTGGAAGCTACCGCGACTTTGAATTCCAATGTTTACATGGAATGGGAAGTGAGCTTTATCAACAAGTCGTTCCAGCGAATTGCCATGGAATTCCTTGCCGTATTTATGCTCCAGTAGGAAGTCATGAAGATTTACTTCCTTATTTAGTACGCCGTTTGTTAGAGAATGGAGCAAACTCATCTTTTGTGAATCGTATTGTTGATGATAATGCTCCTATTGATTCTTTAGTTGAAGATCCAGTTGCCAAAGCACGTTCCTTGTTTAGCCGCCTTAATAAAAATATTCCATTGCCTAAAGATATTTTTGCTCCGCGCAAAAACTCGGAAGGTATTGATTTTAGTAACCGTTCTGAGCGCGCTCAACTACAAGAAATCTTAGCTGATTTTGCCAGCAAACAATGGACTTCAGGCCCAATAATTGCAGGGACTCCAGAGCCAGGTGATGCACAAAATGTACGCTCACCACAGCAGGCAGAGCGAATAGTGGGGATTGTACAGAATGCATCAGTTAATGATGTTGAAACCGCCTTATCCGCAGCGGTTAGCACATTTTCAAGTTGGGCAGAAACACCAGTTGAAGAGCGTGCTGCTTGCTTGGAGCGTTATGCCGATTTATTGCAAGAGAATGACGCTGAATTTTTAGCACTTGCGTGCCTTGAGGCAGGAAAAACTCTGAATGATGGAGTCGCAGAACTACGCGAAGCCATTGATTTTTGCCGTTATTACGCCAAATTAGCTCAAGAAATTTTAATCCCCAAGAGTTTAACTGGATATACCGGTGAGCTCAATGAGCTGAGCTTACATCCACGTGGTATCGTACTCTGTATTAGTCCCTGGAACTTCCCCTTAGCAATCTTTACTGGTCAGGTCGTTGCGGCATTAGTTACTGGTAACTGTGTGATAGCAAAACCTGCCGAACAGACTCCATTGATTGCGGCCTTAGCGGTGAAGTTAATGCATCAAGCTGGCGTTCCTGCTGGTGCAATGCAATTACTGCCGGGTGATGGAGAAACAGTGGGAGCTGCTTTAGTGGCCGATAAACGAATTAAGGCGGTATTGTTTACTGGTTCTACAGAGACTGCGAATTTAATTAATCGTACTTTAGCAACGCGGGGGGGAGAAATTGTTCCCTTAGTTGCGGAAACAGGCGGTCAAAATGCGATGCTGGTTGATTCGTCTGCCTTATTGGAGCAGGTTGTTGTTGATGCGGTGAATTCAGCGTTCGGAAGTGCAGGGCAGCGTTGTTCTGCATTACGTGTGTTGTTTGTTCAAGAAGAAGTTTATCCGCGTACTATGGCACTGTTGAAAGGAGCAATGGAGGAGTTAGTTGTTGGGGAACCTCAATGGTTGGTAACGGATGTAGGCCCAGTGATTGATAAACCCGCTTTATCCGTGCTAAAGGCCCATGTGGATAATATGAAAAAACGCTATGAGGTGATTTACCAATGTCGTTTAGATGAGTCATTAGAATCTGGATATTTTATGCCGCCAACAGCACTTGCACTGGATAGCATTGACTCTTTAGAAAAAGAGGTATTTGGTCCTGTATTGCATGTGGTTAAATTTAAGCGTAAAGATTTGGGTAAAGTAATTGGGCAAATTAATGCAACCGGTTATGGCTTAACTTTAGGAATTCATAGCCGCATTAATGAAACGGTTGAGTACATTAGAAAGCACATTCATGCTGGAAACTGCTATGTAAACCGTAACATGACTGGAGCTGTGGTTGGTTTGCAACCTTTTGGTGGTGAGGGATTATCTGGTACTGGTCCTAAAGCGGGCGGGCCAAACTACTTGGTTAGACTTTGCCATGAGCGTACTTATACGGTAGATACGACAGCTGCTGGTGGTAATGCCAGCTTAATGTCTTTGCCAGATTGAGTCACATCATTTTGCTTTGTTCCCGTATGCTGCATTAATACGGGCTACGGGTTTTCTTTTGGTACGCAATCCAAACTTCTGGGATTGCGTCGCTTTTTTTGCAATGTCGAATGATTAGCTATTGCTTTAAGGCTTCTATTGCTTCTTGCATTTTGGCGGGGATAACAACAGGGTCTTGAATGGCTATAGCATAAAGATCAGAAACACCCGTGCTGTAAATACATTCATGATAATAAATACCTGAGCCATTCATAGTGCTTAAGGCAAAATAGGCTGCTTCTAAAGCCGCTTCACGGGTAGCAACTGCAAATGGCCCCATGACAAAACCCCAATTTGTATCAGTATTATAATTGCTGAGCTTATAAGCAAAATAATGATTTTTAGTACCAAAGGCTACAGAGAAACCACCTAATTGGATTTCTTTAAGGTCTGGGCATACGGGAGCAGCGAAAGCGGATCCTGCAAGAAAAGCCCCGGCTAATAGTGATAATTTAATACTGAATTTCATAAAGACTCCATTAATTATTATTTTTAAGTCGGTGTCCAGGACACGTGCATTGGTATTTTAAGCGATATACTTCTAGTAATAAATGAACATTTAGCCAAAAAGGGAATAATGAATACAGTACGTGTTTTTTTCGCTATTCGTCCGCCTCCGGCAATGAATGAACAGTTAGGACGCATTTTGGAGTGTGCTCTAGGGGTATTTCCCACGAAAACACTTAGATGGATTGATTTAGAGCATCTACATTGTACCTTGCAATTTATTAATGCCATTCCTCAGGAGCAGATCACCGTGCTTATCGCGCGCGTTACTACCTTAGTAAAGAGCCTGTCTTCATTTTGGTTGTATTTGGGTCCACTGGAGTGGTTTCCAAGTCTAGAGCATCCTAAAATTCTTTCATTAGCTGTAGAGCCTCAAGAAACACTACAGCGATTGTCTGGGCTCCTTAACCAGACTCTTGTTGAATCGGGATGTACTGTTGAGACTCGTCCATTTCGGGGGCATCTGTCTATGGGGAGGGTTCTAAAGCAGAATTTACCCAAAGAGGGGATAAAACAAATTAAGAATACTGTGCTCTCACCCGTTTTAATTGATAAAATTTATCTTATTGAAAGTCGGCCAACGCAAGGAGGGCGTTTATATTGTACTTTAGCAGAGTTTAATTTAGCCTAATTTAGGTTAATATAGAGGATCTTTAAACGATAAGGAACGTCAATGTTACGGATATTATTTTTATTCACGCTCTTATTTTCTTCTTTATGTAGCGCGCACGATAAAGAAATTGCTATCACTATAGATGATTTGCCCCTGGTTGCTTCACAAATGAATACGCCAGGCAATAAGCAACGCTCAACGGAGCGCTTTGCACAAATCATCCAGGCATTCCAAAAATACAAGGTTCCTGCCACGGGTTTCGTTATTGCTGGGGCGATTGAGAAAGGACAATGGGATTTTCTTGAGCAATTTCGGCAAGCAGGATTTATGTTGGGAAATCACACTTATTCGCATTACAACTTGAATCAAATGAGCGCGGAGAAATACATTGGCGATGTGGATCGTGCGGATAAGATTCTTGCGCCGATTATGACGGAGCCTAAATACTTCCGTTATCCTTATCTGGCTGAAGGAAATAAAAAGACCAAACAACAGGTTTATGATTATCTGAATGAGCATCACTACGTCATAGCTCCTGTGACAATTGATAGTAAAGATTATGAATTTAATAAAATGGCGTATGGAGTTCCTTTTCGCACACGAGCAGCTTATATCCAAAAATTAAAAGCGCGTTATTTAGCCTTCATTTGGAAGCAAACTCTTTTAGCTGAGAAAAAAAGCGGTGGGAAAAATGGCAAGCAAATATTGCTTATTCATGCTAATTTGCTTAATAGTTATTTGTTAGTTGATGTGCTCGAAATGTATCAAAAAAATGGATATAAATTTATTAGTTTAACAGATGCATTAAAAAATCCTGCTCCAGCACTTAATCTTCCTGCCGTGCATGATCAAAAAGATGAAAATGGCAGTAATGGCTTAGAAACGTTGTTAGATGATGAGATGTTATATATTAATTAAGTGAGGACCTTGTATGTTAATATTAGCAATCTGTTTGTTTCTTTTGGCAGCAACCTTTGGTTTAGTTATTTTAGTCGCTATATTGCAGGACTTACCTGCGAATAAAATCGCTTTGGTAGGGCATGGTTTGGCTGCGGGGATCGCGGTTTCAGTCATGTTCGCTTATTTAATCATTTATGGGACAGCTCCTTTATTGCTTGCAAGTTTGATTTTATTTTTGCTTGCGGCAATGGGTGGGTTAACTTTATTTATTATGGGACGTAAAAAGATGAAAGTTCCCAAGCTACTAGTTATTATTCATCCTTTGGTTGCCTTGGCGGGATTAATTACCTTAATTATCTATGTTTTACCCTAAGACTAGCCAACTGACTCTTGATACATCTCTCCTCCTTTACTTGCAGACAAGTCCCAGGAGGAGTGTATTAGTAAAGGGATATAGCGGCCAGTTGTTTGCAACCAGACTCTTCGCTTATGAACGCTCATAAAATTTTAGTGCTAAAGTTCCATGAGTAACTGCAGCTCCAGCACGTAAATTAGCAGCAATAAAGCAGGCCTCCGCAACTTCTTCTCGTGTTGCTCCTGCACGTTTTGCGGCGGCAGTATGTACTTCTAAGCAATAGGGGCATTGGGTGGTAAATGCGACGGCCAGTGCCATTAATTCACGATATTTTTTGGGAATCGCACCGTCGTTGCGATTAAATGCGGTATTTAAGGATAAATATCCATCTGCTTCGGGCTTGGCCAGCCCAAAAAGATCTTTGAGGCGTGCTAGATCGGCATGTTCATGATAATCAGCCATGATTTCTTCTCCCTGTTGTAAATACTTGATCAGCTAAAATTCAATATAGATGATTAATCTGTATTTAGCTAATTTATGGTTTGAGGGTGTTTTCGCGGTGATTGGAGGAATTCAATGTTGGGAACAAGAATCAGGTTAGATAGAGATACCGCGGCTTGACCGCGGTATCCCTAAGTTCGGAGCGAAAGACTAGCGGCCAATGCCGGTAATTTCACTTTAACTTAAACAATACTGAGCGAAGAAGACGGTTGATCAACTGACATCGCATTAGGACATTTGCTTAATATGATGTCAGCGATTACCTCAGATTGAGCTCCAACGCTCTGTTCTGTTCTTATCGTATCCCCAATAAATCTCAGAAGTTTCGTAAACAGCTCATCCAATTGTTTTTGATTATTTTCAATCAAATAGGTTTGAACGTTTTTGATACTGCATGAAATTGAGTGATTAAAAATACCAGAGGCTGTTTTTTGCTGAGCAACTACTTCCTTTTTATCACTTAGAACCAGTTTAAGTATCTGGACACCTAAAGGAGTACTTTTGAACTCTTCTTTTTTGTTTCGAGCTACAGCATGGTGTGGATTAAGCTCGAGTACATCCTCATATAATGAACAGGCTATAAACATGGCTTTTGGTGAGGGCGAGTATGTGTTTAAGTGTTTGCTTTGATAATAAAAATCAGCAATGATGATTAACAAATTAGCTAAAGTTTCAGGACTATTAGAGCTTCCCGATAATTCCTTCATTGTTTCAGTAAAGGTAAATTGACTTGGTTTTGGCGCCGAAAGCGAAGCAAAAAAAGGAAGGGTGCGAGAAACGCCAGGGAGTACCGCTTGTGGCCGAGGCATAGTAAGCGTAATCATATCATTCCCTAATTGGGCGGCGTCGTCCAATAAATAAGGAACATCTAATGTAATATTTTCAGTAAGTTTTGATTTTTTAGCTAAAAGAGAGTCCTCTTCTTGCACTTCTTCTCGCTCTCGTTTTTTAGGATTAGGTTCTGAAGAGGGTTCTATAGCTTCTTCTCTAGCCTTGGCTTTGGCTAATAAATTCTTAATATCTTGAATAAGTGAGCATTTTTCATCCAAATCGGGATCTTTAATGAGTATCCCTTCATAGCATTGGCTAAGGATATAGATTGCGTCCTCATCATTATCTTCAACTGCAACAAGAAGTTCATAACTCAACAGCTCAAGCTGCTCATCAATATCTAAACCTAATCCGTGCAATCTGTTTTCGCTAATGTAGGTACTGATTTTGTTGAGATAAGTTTCGTCATTCTTACAGTAATAAGCACGTTCCATGAGGTTTAAACATCCAAGATGTAACTCAGTTCGTACACTATTTTTGTTTTCAACCGCTCGATTGGCTTTTAGCTGATATTTTTGAGCACGTTGTAACCACATAACGGCTTTCATATAACCTTTATCTCTTCCTGGCCAGTCGTTATATCTGTCCGCAAAGTCACTGATGGCATCACTAATTTTTTCAGCAGTCTTAGCTAAAGAATTAAAAACATCTGTCAGACGTTCTGTGGCATTTCGACTAAAGCCACCAAAACATTCCGCAAGGGTGTTATGGGCAACCAAAAAGTCCTTGCGATGATGGCGTGCTTTTCTCATGAGTGATTGATAATCAGGCAGGTCTTCAGGAGATTCTGCTATTAGGGTATCCACTATTTGAGTAACGCACTTAATAATTTGGCTATGGGAATAAGCCAACGCTTCATAATAGGCTTTGGTTGGAGAAAAACCTGATTGGGAACCAATGTCATAAAGTTGCTTTATTGCCTCTTCGTAAGATATTAATGCCTCTTGATAGTTACCTTGTTGATATGCAGCATTAGCCGTATCTAATTCTTTTTTTGCTAAATAAGTCATGTTCAATAAAAATCCAAAAAAAGAACACATTTTACCGACTGATGATTTTTTAATCAATATTTTATGGTAAAAAAAATCTTCCTGTGCGCTTAGTGTTCTATACAAAAATAATCATCCTAATATTTCATTGCAGCGACCTCAGGAGCTACCTCATTCTCTACTACTCCAACGGGCCTACTTTCCCTCAACTCGCTCATCTTCTGCTTAAAATGATGAAAAGTTCCAGACGCTTTTTTTTCATTAATATGCCCATCCTCGTGGTAAACCTTTCCGTGCTTATGGCGGTGTGAAGCAAGAGCTTCCAATACAGGTTCAGCATCTTGAACTTTTCCTCGTTCAGAAATAGGAACATCATCCCCAATCGCTCGTTCAATCCGATTAGCCTTGCTTTTCATACCCACAGTAAATGCGTTCGCTCTGTCACGAAAATCTTGAATAATATTTTTTAACTCATCAATTGCTGGTTTATTTTTTTCTAAGATGGCTAATGTAGATTTTAACTCTTCTTTAAGTGCCCTAAGCTCATCGAGATTAATACATCGATCCATTTTTTTTATCGTATCTTGAACATATTTATGCATTTGTTTGTCATTAGGGCCAAAGCGAGTAGCTTCAATTTGTTGTAGTACCTCTTTGCATTCCAGCTGTTCTTTGATTTGTTCAAGTCGAACAACACTTTTGGTCCGAATAATCTCTTCATTCATTGGACCAATAAAATTATCAATAGTTCTATCTTTGTGTTGTTCCCCCACGTCTTTAATTACACTCAATTTTACTAAACAATCGAGTTTCTTACTTGCAAGTAAATCCTCACTTATTTCGGCTCTTATTTTTAACAAGTCAGTGACACCAAACTCATTAAAACCATTAGGATACTTGGCCGAAAAGAGAGGGTATTGAGGGCTATTCGCTGCATGTAATTCATTCATTATCTGGGTACATTCCCGGGCTAACTGATAGCCAGCCATTTGTTGCTCCGCATGCCGTTTTTCCTCCATATCTATATGATAATCAGCAAATTTTTCATTATTCTTGAGCGCACTTGCACTTATAGCGGACAACTTATCCCACATGACACTTAAATCTGCAGAAATATTGGCGGGAATTGGATTTCGTCCTAGCTCATGTAATTTAACATGAGCCCAAGCTTTTATTTCACCAATTTGAGCTTTATAAAGTTGATATTCATCTGGGGAGCAATTAGCTTTTATTGTCTTATCAATTGCCGTCACATAATGATATAGCTCATGAACTTTGGAAGTGCTCACGTTACTTGAAGTAGCATGCTCTTGAGCTCGTTCATGAACGAAATTCAAGTCGACCACAGGTCTTGCGTGAAAATAATGGACGCCATTTTCTTGAGCATAGCCCTCATAAGTCATTTGAGTAGGAGGAATTAGAAACTCTTTTTCATCAGGGAATTTAGATAAGGGACCGACATATTTCCCAACCAGACCAGTATACGTAATAGCTACTTTATTTTTAAAACCTAGGGCAGGTTCTTCACCTGTACTAATAAAGCCTCTAACTACTTCAGCGCCTCCCTCCTGAGCTATTTTTATGCGTTTTTCTAACAAATCGGGATTATATACGCTCTCATAGCGAAACGTTCCATCAATTGTTTTATTAGGTGCATGAGCGAGAGCTTGCCCACACAGTGCGCTATGTATAATAACATCTCTTATTTCGGCGGGTGATTTATTAGAAAAATCATAATAGCCACGTAAGAAGGGGTTCATCTCTTCATAATAATTTGTAGAATAAACATTCAGCGCGAGCATTTCGCCATAATGCATGTCAGAGAATACACCACCTGCTTTTTTATTTTGTTTCTCAAAATACTCCTCTGTAGGGTATTCATCATGCTCGTTTTCCGGGCGGACAATAGAGATATTTTGGCAATATTCTGCATATTGGTCCAAATCACTTCGCGAAAAGGTTAAATGATCTAAATTTGCATAAGCTATGATTTCAGTAAGATTATATACTTTGTTTTGAAATCGAATAACATGACTGTTATCGGCTGCTTTTTCATAAGTAAAGCGTTCACCTGCCATTAGTCTTCGAGTTAACTCTTCAAAGTAAAAGGTATAGTCTGCTTTGGGTAGGGGGCCTGAGGCTGGACTATAATCGCGAGCTACCTGATTATTAAGTTGTTTAAACGAATCTATGACATCGACGACATTACCTTTCTCAAAGTGTTCTGTTACATTAGGCATATAATTCTCATAAAGTAATCAGCTCTATGTTAATTATATGCCCTGTTCGTATTTTTTCTTTTCAGATAGATTGAAAATTACCTACCTTTGATCAAAGTAGTCAGGTGTAACACCATAAATTGAGCATGCTAAGGGGTTTGTTGATTTTTCTTCCCACTTAGGCTCGCTTAATACCTCATGAGCATTTTCATATCCCGTGCTTATACGTCGCTCAATCACCTCGCGCCCAAAATTATAATCTTTGAATGTATGGGCAAAAGGCGAGCCTCGGTAAATAATATGTACCACACTAAAGCGTTTTTGATTACCTAATTGCAAAATTTGCTGTATCTGAGGATCGTTTTGCGCCTCAGGTGTTAAATGTTGTCCTAAAATGGTAATTGCTGCTTGTAAATTTTGTCGACTGCTGTAGACGTTGGTTAAGCGACGAGAATGGCTGGCATAACGAATGTCTTTTTGTCGCTCATCGACCTGATCCATGTTTTTAGGTAATTCACCTGCTAAACTAAAACAATCCACAACAAAACACAGAGTATCTTCTTCTGGTAGGGCATCGAGTACCGTAACCAATGGAGTATTTGCATAGATTCCGCCATCCCAGTAATAATTATCTCCTATTTTCATTGCAGGGAATCCTGGCGGCAAGGAGCAACTCGCCATAATATGCTCGGGAGTAATGGTCATTAATTGGTTATTAAAAAATGACATTTCCCCTGACTCTACGTTCACAGCACCAAGACATAAGGTAACCTCTTTCGAATTAATTCGATCAAAATCAATTACTTTTTCAAGGGTATTTCGTAACTCAGAGGTGTCATAATAACTTAATTTATCAGGAGTGGCTGTTGTAAACTCATTAGGAGCGATGCAACGGGGTTTAAAAAAGCCCTCTAACCCAAACATCATGACATGTAGGGCGGTGATACTGTTATTTATATGGCGCAAATAATCAAAAGAACTCCAAGGGGAAAATTGATCACTCCATAATTTAGGAACAATCGTATTCCAAAATTCCATTAATTTTTCAATTTGTTTTTCAGGAGGATTCCCCGCAACAATAGAGCTATTAATTGCCCCAATAGATACTCCAGAAAGATAATTAGGAATATAACCACGCTCATGAATTGCCCGATAAGCCCCAACTTGGTAGGCATCTAAGGCTCCGCCACCTTGAAACACGCAGGCGATACGCTTGTACGTTTGTTTTTCATGGATAGGTTTGTAAGGCATATTAATAACGCCTAGAGCTTGTTTTTGTACCGGTCTTTTAATTTTTTTAGCCATATTTATTGGTCCATCAATAACTGTTATTAAATCAAGTATATACTGCTTAGATAATTTTGTAGTAGCTATAGCGTATTTGTTATACATCAATGAATTAAAAGAATAGTTTTTAATGTATAATACTGCTTCCTATATTGACTAAATGGGTTATTTTGTTACTATATGCGCATTCTATTTATCTCGTACATTTTGGAGTTTGCATGCAAGCAAAGCAAGAAGCAACATCTTCTACAAACCAAGAACAAGGTGATTTTGTTCCCATTTTCATGATGAAGTTGCCGAGCTATCCTGAGTTAGAGCCAATTAATGGATATGAGCAATTTTTTAGAGGGAAGGTAGTGGGCAGCTGGTTGATTCGTGAAAGTCGTGTTCCTGGAATGATTTCGGTAACTTTTAAAAAAGAAATTGCTAAAACCAGCCATCTTCGTTTTGCTTTTATTAATGATAAATGGGTTATCGTAAATGATAATATGAGAGATAATCATACAGGCGGTGCCTCTACGCTCAATTACGAGCCTCTAGATAGGCGCACTGTAAAATCAAAATACAACCTGTTATTGGAAGCAATTAACAGCACTAAATTGGTATTCGATGCTGATCACATGATAATACCTGCTGCTGAGGAAGCAACCAGACAACGAGCTTATTATGTTGACGTTCCCAGCTATGTGGTGGCCAAGCAAAGGGGGAAAGAGGCGCTTTTTGTGAACCTTTTAAACTCTTTAGATGAAGTAAAAGGAAAGATAAAAGTCTGTATAGAAACTTTAGGTACAGAAGGAGCGCTCAAAGACAAAAAGATGGACTGTCTTGGGAATACACAACTCACGTACAACAAATTGGAGCTATCACACACATTACGAAACGTGAGTAAACCATTTAAATCAAACAAGGATGCACTAGAATTTAAAGAATTATTCGATACCTGGTTAGAGGAAAATTCTTTTACTTTTGATCTGATGTGTCCTGTCTTACGTACTCTCTTTGTAGAGCCTTATTATGTCGTTGAAACAGGTATGGTTTATGACGCTGGGGCATTATTTTATGAAGACGCTCGCATGAGACTAACACGCCTGGAAAAGTGTCCGCTCACACAAACTAAAATCACCTATAACCCCGCTCATTTGGATGGTTATCGAACAGCATTATATGAAACATTAGAACTATTCTATGATTTAGTTCGACTATATCAAATAAAGACAGGCTTGATTAAAGAGCAACAAGACGATTTTAGCAATCTTCCTCTTTTGTCAGTTTTTGCTCCTTCTACGCAGTCGGATCAACACGAAGAAAAGGAAGTACTAGATACCGTTCCTTCTGCTACTCTTTAGACTTGTTTTTACAAATCAAGCCATGACACCTAGATTATGGCTTGTACCTTAATTTAGGGCAGGATCTCCATAACATGGGCTAACCATTGTTTGTTATCTGCTCGAATAATGGTATTTTTACGCCCATACACTACCTTATTTAACTCACAGGGCATGAATGAGGTAATTTCCGGGGTGCAAGCCGTTGTAAAATATGCCCGATTTTGCGTAAGTATTTTTATTTGATGTTTTTCTAACAGAGTTCCAAAAGGGGTATTGGTATGACAAATTTCCTCAATAACCTCTTTGGGTAATTGATTAAAGTTAATTGTTATAAATGCTAATTCGATTACTTGTGCCGTTCCTTTTTTTTGCGCGTAAGACACATTATTTCTTTGCTTGTCTCGATCAATGAGCATTGTAATGGTACGAGCATAAATATTTTTAGTTGGATTAAAATGAGTTGATTGAGGTTGAATAATCGGTGTTCGTTTGTAGTATTGTGCCAAGGTTGGTGTCATTAAGGCCTGAGTTAGTAAAAAGCTATAGGGTTTGGGGAGCTGAGATTGTTCTATGTTGGTGATGGAAAGGGCATAGGTTGGAGCTGTGGTTAGGATTAATAGTAGCCAAAAGCATAGTTTTTTTAGCATTTGAACGAAGATCCCTTAATAAGTTACAACGCGGGTAGACTGGTGATAATTCCGGCGCTATGAATATGCCCCGTGGTCACGCCACGGGAATGGGGCAAATCTACACTCTATTTCTTAATTTATAATACATAATCGCTAAGGGCTCTTTGGCAAAATACATTGTAAGATATTTATTATTCGCCCAGCATACACTTTTTACTGCCGGTGAACCTACCGCGTTAAGACCAACTTTTTCTGCTGCAAGCAGGGCTCGAGGCATATGAAATGGTTCGGTTACGATGATGATTGAGTTCATCTGTGCGTCATCTAATATTTTTTTAGAAAGCAGCATATTTTCGTAGGTTGATGTTGACTTAGACTCAAGCAAAATGTCTTGCTCAGGAACTCCTAGCGACATGGCGATCTGTTTCATTTCCTGTGCTTCATTAGCATGATCTTCTTTATCAACACCACCAGAAACCAACAACTTAGGAGCATAATGTGCTTTATATAATTCAACAGCATGCTCAACTCGAGCAACCAAGCAGGGGTTAAGTGCCTCATCGCAATTGACTTTGGCTCCGAGGACTAAAATTGCATCAGCGTGTTTTTTATTATCCTGCTCTGCATTTTTGGCAACATAAGTAGCAAGTAGCAAATAAGTAACAGTGGGAATCAATAAGATAAGGAAACAAAAACGCATTATTGTGGTATAATTCATCGACTTTTCGTAGTTAATTTTTTGCTGTATTTTTTGTGAGAACACTGCTTTTTGCAATATATTTGATAAAAAAAAAGGATTATCATGACTAAAGCTGTTTTCAGTCGCTATTTGCTGGTTATGTTTATCTTGGTTTTTTCAACCACACATGCAATAGCAACCCAGCTAAATCCGCCTGAGGTAGGTTTAAAAACCAAACATCAAAAAGAAATTGTTATCCTAATCCATGGTTTGATGCGCACGTCCCTGAGCATGCGGCCGTTAAAATCTTTTTTAGAAGGTTATGGGTATGAGGTTCACTTGTATAGCTATCCCTCAGCACGTTATTCGATTCAACAACATGGGATTCGTTTGCAGCATTTTGTTGATGAGTTAATTACCCAAAATCCTGGAAAAAAAATTAATTTCATTACACATAGCCTTGGAGGCATCATCACTCGTGAGGCGGTATCAAAATTAAAACATAAGCAAATGAAACAAATTGGTTGCTTAATCATGTTAGCCCCACCTAATCAAGGTTCTACGTTGGCTAAAATATCTACCAAAATGTTCCCTTTATTTACTTCACCAATTAAGCCATTAGCTGAACTCAGCACAGAACAATCATCCTACGTTCATCGCGTTCCTGTCCCTAAAATTAAAATGGCCATTATTGCCGGAAAATACGACGCGAAAGTTCCACCTGAATACGCTCGTCTGGAGGGACAAATGGAACCTATGATTATCAGCACCAATCATATGCTTATCATGAATAATTCAAAAGTACGAGAGCTTATTCTTCAATTCCTTGCGAATGGGAAATTTGCAAAGAAAGAGAGCAATAAACGTAAAGAATAGTGCAATGCACAAAAATCGTGCTGCTTTTTCACAAAATCCTTTGCATTTCTAGTTTTCTCAACTATGTTATAACAAGGGCCAATTTGAAAAATTGGATAAAAAACATGTGGAGATGCATCCAATGAATAATAACTACTATAAGATCAGTGGTAGATTATCTCACACAAATAACTTTATTTTGCCTCCAGATTTAATGGAGTTTTTGGTTACAATGGAACGTTTTGTACGTGACCGTCGACAGGAACTCTTATCGGCTCGACAAAAAAGACAACTCGAGTTTGATAAAGGCGTCTATCCTAATTTTTTAGAAGAAACGGCCTTCATTCGCCAAGACAATTGGCGAGTTCATAATACACCAGCCGATCTACAAGATAGACGAGTTGAAATTACAGGCCCAGTAGAGCGTAAAATGATTATTAATGCACTAAATAGTGGTGCAAAAGTATTTATGGCTGATTTTGAAGATTCAAACTCGCCAACGTGGAATAACTGTATTGATGGGCAAGTTAATTTATATGATGCCGTCCGCAAAGAAATAACATACACCGACCCGCAATCCAATAAGCATTACAAACTTAATGAAAAAACAGCGGTTCTTATTGTGCGCCCTAGAGGTTGGCACTTAGATGAACCTCATGTATTAATTGACGAAAAGCCTATGTCCGCATCATTATTTGATGCATTAACTTACCTTTATCACAATGCGAAAGCTTTATTAGGGCAGGGTACAGGACCTTATTTCTACTTACCTAAGATGGAGTCTCATTTAGAGGCTAGGTTATGGAATGATGTGTTGCTTAAAGCTCAAGAACTATTAGGTTTACCTCGCGGTTGTGTCAAAGTCACCGTATTGATTGAAACCATTACCGCAGGTTTTGAAATGGATGAAATCATTTATGAGTTACGTGATCATATTGTCGGCTTAAATTGTGGTCGTTGGGATTACATATTTTCTTATATTAAAAAATTCCGCAATCATAAAGAGTTTTTATTACCTGACAGACAACAAGTGACTATGACCAGTCATTTTCTTAGCTCTTATGTCAATTTATTAATTAAAACTTGTCATCGTCGTGGAATACATGCCATGGGAGGTATGGCTGCGCAAATTCCTATTAAAGGAGATGAGCACGCGAATCAAGAGGCAATGGATCGTGTCTATGCCGACAAACGGAGAGAGGCTCTTGCGGGTCATGATGGAACCTGGGTTGCACATCCAGGTCTTATTCCTGTAGCGCTTAAAGCTTTTGATGAGTTAATGCCTGTAGCAAATCAATTATCGAAAATACCTGAAGTATCGATTACAGCGCAAGACTTATTAATGGTTCCTCTCGGTACGATTACTGAAACAGGTGTTCGAAACAATATTACGGTTGGATTACTTTATGTTGAGGCATGGTTAACAGGTAATGGTTGTGTTCCTATCCGTAATTTGATGGAAGACGCTGCTACTGCAGAAATTTGCAGAGCACAATTATGGCAATGGTTAAAGTTTTCGGCTTCGCTAGACAATGGTGTTGCGCTCACTGTCCCAATGCTTCATCAGTGGTTTGATGAAGAGTACCAGATGGTTATGCAAAGTCGTGGTACTGATGAAGTAAGTTCAGAAGCGTTAACAAATGCCAAAAAGTTAATGGAAGAAATGATATTCAAAGAAACTTTTGATGACTTTTTAACCACAAAAGCTTACTCCCATTTAATTTAGTGAAAGGATCATAGCATGAAAATCCAAGAACAAATTGATGAATTAAACCACGATTGGAAGAATAACTCCCGTTGGAACGGAATAACGCGTACTTATTCTGCAGAGGATGTGGTTAAATTAAGACCCTCGCTTAAAATCGAATCCAGTCTCGCAATGCATGGCGCTCAAAAACTATGGAAGATGTTGCAACATAATGAGCTAGTCACGGCGTTAGGTTGTATGACTGGTAACCAAGCGATTCAAGCAGTACAAGCCGGATTAAAGGCTATTTACTGCTCAGGCTGGCAGGTTGCCGGGGATCAGAATAGTTCTGGGCAAATGTACCCTGACCAAAGCCTTTATCCCGTTGACTCCGTGCCTAATTTAGTAGAAGCAATTAATAATGCGCTAAGAAGAACAGATGAAATCCATTGTTTAGATCAAGATTATTCTATTGATTGGTTTGCGCCCATTATTGCTGACGCTGAGTCAGGATTTGGCGGTAATTTAAATGCGTTTGAATTAATGAAACATATGATTCAGGCAGGGGCTGCTGCAGTGCATTTTGAAGACCAATTATCTTCTGCAAAAAAATGCGGACACATGGGTGGCAAAGTTCTGGTTTCAACCAGTGAAGCGGTTCAAAAATTAATCGCTGCACGCCTTGCTGCGGACGTTAAAGGGGTCCCCACCTTAATTATTGCACGCACAGATGCTAATGGCGCCAATTTAATCACGAGCGATTTTGATGATAATGACGTTACCTTTTTAACTGGAAAACGGTCTAAAGAAGGGTTTTTCTATGTAAAATCAGGATTGGAACAGGCAATTAGTCGTGGTTTAGCTTATGCTCCTTATGCGGATATTATTTGGTGTGAAACCTCAAAACCAAATATTGCTGAAGCAGAAGAGTTCGCGCGAGCAATACATCACAAATTCCCAGGCAAGCTATTATGTTACAATTGTTCACCCTCATTTAATTGGCAGGCGAACTTAAGTGAAAAAGATTTACGTACTTTTAGAGAGCAATTATTTGCGATGGGATATAAATATCAATTTATTACCCTTGCTGGTTGGCACAGTTTGAATCTAAGCATGTTTGAAATTGCTAAAGATTACAAAAATGAGGGGATGTTTGCTTATTCACAAATGCAACAACGTGAGATGCAGCAAGAGAAAAATGGCTTTCGTGCAACCAAACATCAAAGTTTTGTCGGTACCGGATATTTTGATGCGGTACAAAATGTCATTATGCAAGGCCAAAGTGCGACAACAGCGCTCGATGGCAGTACTGAAGACGAGCAATTTTCTAAGTAGTCTTATGTCGTTTTGGGAGCCCGGATGCATGCAACCGGGCTACTCTGTTTTATGGACTATAAGCATATGATTATTTCATCGGTAAACGATTATCGTGATGTTGCTCGACGTAAACTACCTCGTTTCTTATTCGACTACATTGATGGAGGTGCGTATGCCGAGCACACGCTTAAAAGAAATATTGCTGACTTGTCAGAGGTCACCTTACGTCAACGCGTATTGAAAAGCATCTCTGAAGTTTCTCTCGAAACTGAATTGTTTCATCAAAAATTAGCTATGCCAGTAATCATAGGTCCTGTTGGCTTATTAGGGATGTATGCACGTCGAGGTGAGATCCAAGCTGCTAAAGCTGCTGCAAACAAAGGAATTCCCTATATTTTATCTACTCTTTCTGTCTGTTCTATGGAGGAGGTTTCTCGACACAGTCCTCAACCTATCTGGTATCAACTTTATGTGATTAAAGATCGTGGTTTTATGAAAAATGCCTTGGAGCGAGCACAGGCTTGTGGTATCACGCATCTGGTATTCACAGTTGATATGCCTGTTCCTGGTGCACGCTATCGTGATGCTCATTCAGGAATGTCGGGTCCATTTGCACGTGAGCGTCGTTGGCTCCAAGCATTAATGAAACCGTCTTGGTCATGGGACGTCGGGTTGAGGGGAAAACCACATGAGTTGGGAAATATCTCGGCTTATCTAGGCAAAGAAATTGGTCTCGAAGATTATATGGGCTGGTTAAGCAAAAATTTCGATCCCTCAATTAGTTGGTCTGATCTCGAGTGGATACGCAGCTTTTGGAAAGGCTCGATTATTATCAAAGGTATCCTTGATCCTGAAGATGCTAAAGATGCGGTAAGTTTTGGTGCGGATGGTATTGTCGTATCCAATCACGGCGGGCGGCAATTAGATGGAGTGTTATCTACTACTGAAGCACTGCCTGGAATTGTGGATAGCATTGGAGATGATTTAACCGTTCTGGTTGATTCAGGGATTCGCTCAGGATTGGATGTAGTACGTATGCTCGCATTGGGAGCCAAAGCAGTATTGCTTGGGCGGGCAGGAGCTTATGCTTTAGCTGCACGAGGACAAGCAGGAGTAGAACAGATGTTGGATCTTGTTGCTCAAGAAATGAAAGCAGCAATGATATTAACCGGGGTGGCGAGAGCAACCCATATTAACCGATCGCAATTGGTAGAATGAATGTAGCCCGTAATACGAGCTACATTCAAAAACTAAAATGTACATGCTCTATCTAACTCTGGAATTGGTGCAATCTGTTTAGATATGCTTTTGGTAAAATACCCAAAATGACCATAACACAGTGCAGAAAAAGATGCTCTATTCTTTTCAATATCCACGCGTGGTACTGGCTCTACAGGGCAATAACCCTGAAAAACCGCCAAACGTTCATCACTGCCCATTTTATGTTTTTTTAACCAATGCTTATATTCGCGTCCAAAACTAACATCATTCTCTTCAACTCTTGAATCGGCAAGTACCTTTTGCAGTAAGATTTTGTTTCTGTCATCAAGCTTTTGAACCCCTTGAAAATAAAGACAGATATTTTGGTTCATCTTATGCAACAGTTTCCCTAATGCATTAGTTGCCTGTATATATTCTTTAGATGTTTTATTGGTGCAAGTTTTACATATTTCAATATATTTTTGTAAGGTGTGACAATCCTCTTCTGCGGCCAGTTTTGTTTTAACAGATAAGGAGGTTGGGGAACCATTTAAAAGTAGCCTTTCTACTTTATCTTTTTCTCGAACCGGATCATAAGCCCCTGTAAAGCCATGAATAGAAAAAGATTGCTCAATTTGGGTCTCAAGGTTGCAGAGCTTTCCTTGTAAGATAGACATTGAAGCAGGTTTATCGCTCACATTTTGATGTGCGGGGGTCATTGGATGCTTTTCTCTATATTCGGAAGCAGTTAATCCCTTTAACCCATTACATTGTAATGCGCTTATTTGTGTTATTTTAATGTCACGGTTTGAAATAAAAGACACTACTGATTTTACCACTTCATCGGATAAATCATTAACACCGGCCGCACCATGAGTATTAAGCACGATATGACATTCGTCATAACCTCTGAATTGTATGGTACGTAAAGGTTCTAACATTTCATCAACATTCAAATACCTTTTTTGTGCTACAACCGGAATATCAATAACGGTGTCATTATGAAAGACTGCTCTGACGGTTTGGCTATCCTGATTAACTTCATTATTCCATAGCAATGTTTGTTCATTTTTTGTATAATCGGAGTACGACGTATAGATGTTAATACAGAGCATTTTCATTGTTCACCACGCAAGTTTAGTTACTTCTATCATCGATACTACTGTATGGATCATTAAGGAATCCTTAACAGTAAGTATTTTTTTATAAGAGGTTATTGATGTATACGATACTTATAAGTAGTTTATATCCTAATTCATTGATCGATCAGGAAATATTTAATGAAGAAGTTGAACTTGATCGCCAAACAGTTAAAGCGTTATTTAGCGAATGTATCGAATTAAACGTGCCCGCAGGCTCTTTAAATCGCACTAAGCTTACGCAGCAGAAAGCAGAACTAAGTAAATTAATGCGTCTATTAAAAGAGATTAATGAAAGCGAAGTAACGATTGTACTGAATACCCATGGCGTGCCAGGTAAATACGATATAGATACGTCCTTTATTACGGCGTTAGTACAACAACTTTCTGCAGAGCACATAAAAATTAATACCCTCTATGCTCTTATGTGTGACGGATTTACTAAACGAAAAGCCACTGATGATACTGCGCGGTATAGAACCAGTATATCTGAAGGAGCATCTCCTAAACCTTCTTCAATGGCCATTTTACGTACAAAGCTAAATAATCTTGAAACTAAAATTGAACAGTTTTTTCCAATTAAAGGATTTTCATCCCCCTATACCCCAAATCAGGCGAACAGCATGATTATAAAATTTCTTCGAAACGAGAATGTAGGAGAAACAATTTATGCACATACTAAAGAGCAAAAGGGAGAAGACTTTCGTTATTTACTCAATTGTATTATCTTATGCCGCAATGCACCGGCCCCCAACAATCCCGCATACATAAAAGCATCCAATGCTTTAGGAATACTGCTTCATGAGATAAGACAGCATATTAATAAATACCTTAATGGGATTGATGAAGGCTTATATAAAGGCGCTATTCCTTTATTTAAAGAAGTGGTTAGCTTTGCAAAACTGAGCACTGATAATCTCACAGCGATACACTTTGAACATCAATATAAACGTTGGATAAAAGAATATAAACTAACCAGTACCAAACGGTTAGATATTCTGGAAGGTTATTGTTATTATGAGAAGCAAATCCAAGAGGTAAAAACAACATACTCCGCGATGGATGATCGAATCACATTTTTTGCAGGAAAGATCTCTCTAAGCGACGAACCTACATCGGGTATTGAGGCTGAGCAATATGAAGCTAAGGACAAGCGCGCTAAAATGTAAGGATAAACTACGATTGATATTTAATTGGCATAATATTGGTTATCTTTGCTTGAGCATTTTCAACTATTCGCTCAGCAAAGAAGGTAGTGTCTTTAGTAAATAAAACACTTGTTGAACAACGTGTCCCATACTGGCGACTGGGTATGTTAACAAAGATTGAACTGAGCGCCCGTTCAAACTCTAAAGGCACTCCAGTTTGAGGTAATAAATGTTCAGGGGCAAAGTGATGATTCTCCAGAATGGGAAATAAAAGGGCATTGATTTCTTCTGGAGTTTGCGCGCATATCAGCTGAGGAACCAGGTTATGAAACAGTTCTTTAGCTCTTAAGACCTTATACCAAGGCGTATCTAATAAATGATTGCTCAAACCATAGAGACCAGGACTAAGTTTTTTTATTTTATTTTCCCTGTTCGAAAAATAAAACATGTCCCGCATGTTGCCTACTAATAAATTGAACCCATTATAACTGTCGGCATAGGGGATTAGCTCCAGCACATAATCTTGAGGGGATTCAATGGCATTTTCTAATAAGAAATTTTTAGCTAAAAGTCCGCGTGATAAACATTCAGCATTATAATGACGAGGCTCTCTGTAATTAGTGATTAATGAAAAACGTCCCTGTTGATTTACCCCAAGCCAAGTTCCGCCACTAACTAGATCTTTACCGGCAAAAACCCCAGGCGCATCATCCCAATAATGAGCTGGGGCCGTTGCTCTATTAAAAAACTCATCCCGGTTCGACAAAATAATTAATGGATAAAGAGGGTGTTGTTCAATCGCTATTAATGCAAGACACATGGTGCGCTCAACAAGGTGAATTATCTTTACTTAACTGTATAGTATATACTGAATTCAATAAAACTTTGCACGGGTGCTACAAATGGATATTCACTCTCTTATCGAAAAGCAACGAGCATTTGCAGCCGCAGGAACCGCTAAAGATATTAATTTTCGCAAACAACAACTGCATAAGTTAAAACGCATTATTAAAGAAAATGAACCTCTTCTTTATGAAGCAATTCATAAAGATATAAAAAAATCGAAATTTGAAACTTATCTCACCGAATTAGCATTGATTTATCAAGAAATTGATGACGCCATTAAACGAGTTAGCAAATGGGCAAAACCTAAAAAAGTAAAAACTGATCTGGCGAACCAGCCTGGAAAAAGTTTTATAATTCCTGAGCCTTATGGTACTACCTTAATTATTGGTGCTTGGAATTATCCTTATCAACTGACCTTTGCCCCCTTAGTTGCAGCTATCGCCGCAGGTAATACCAGTATTATTAAGCCAAGTGAGCTTCCCCCGAATACTTCCGCGGCAATAGCGCAGATTATTAATCAACATTTTGATCCGGCGTATCTTTATGTGGCGGAAGGAGACACGGAGATAACGCAGACCTTATTGTCGCATCGCTTTGATAAATTATTTTTTACCGGCAGTACTACCGTAGGGCGAATTGTGGCCAAAGCGGCGGCAGAACATTTGACTCCCATAACCTTAGAACTAGGAGGAAAGAGTCCCTGTTTTGTTTTTGCTGATGCGGATCTAGATCGCTCAGCCCAACGTATTACTTGGGGGAAGTTTTTAAATGCAGGGCAGACCTGTATTGCTCCTGATTACCTTTTAGTTGAAGAGTCAGTTTATCAGCCATTCCTTGACGCGCTAAAAAAACAAATCGAGCAGATTCTCGGTTTAAATCCTCTTGAAAGCGAAAACTATGTGCGCATCATTAACCAGAAGCATGTAGAGCGTTTAAAAAAACTGATTAACCCTCAAAAATTATTCACGGGGGGACAGGTTATTGAAGAGGAAAACTATATTGCGCCAACAGTTTTAAAAGACATCAGTTTTTCAGATGAAGTTATGAATGAAGAAATTTTTGGACCTATCTTGCCGGTGATTCCTTTTACTGATTTATCTGCTGTTCTCCAGGAAATAAAAGCTCGTCCTCGCCCTTTATCACTTTATGTATTTGGTAAAGATTCGGCGATACAGCAACGTATTTTACGCGATGTTTCTTTTGGTGGTGGCTGTATTAATGATGTCCTAATGCATATTACTGGCTCTCAGCTTCCGTTTGGCGGCGTTGGTGAAAGTGGTATGGGAAATTATCATGGTGAGGCGGGATTTAAGACATTTAGTCATTTCAAAAGCATTTTGAAAAAACCATTTTGGTTTGAGGCACCTATAAAATATCCGCCTTATACAAGTCTTAAGTTGAAGATTATTAAGGCTTTATTCGGGTAAACATTGTGGCGTGACCAGGAGATCCAGTGACCAAGCCACATCCATGGATCTCTGGGTCAAAGCCGCGGCATTCGGAAGGTGTTTTTAGCGGGGAGTTAAATTTTTTTCCAAATCCGCTCTGTCCAAGGGAAAATCAACTGTCCATGCTACTTTGGGTGTAGGTAATACGGTCTGAGTGCAATAACGCCCTAAATCATCCGCCGAAATATGATGAATATCAAACTCTTGTTCTAATAAGCGTTTTCCTTCTTCAAAGTCATTGATTTCAATTTGTGAATATTGCCCATTCTCTTGTTTGGAAAACTTTAATATGTCTGATTGGGCATCCCAAAATAACGATTTACGTCCTTGCTCGGTAATCATGCCAACCACTGTTTTATTATCACGAATATTCAGGGGCATCGGGTGAAGTTGTAACTTAAGCATGTTAAATGCCGCAGTTTCAGAACTTATAGGGGCTAAATCAGATTGTGTTTGATGGAACCAACCCTGACGAGTCTTTTTACCCAGTACATAGACATTATCTATTCGAGAAACGCGAAACTCTTCACCATCTTGAAACATAGGTTCTTCCGTTTCGGTTATGGGGACTGGGTAACGAGGTGATGAGGAACCTAAACCAGGATCCAGCAAAAAACGATTTTCATCTAAGTGAACATCTAAAATCAAATGCGTACGCGGAAATGCCAACATCTCCGGTGCATTTACTGCGGCACCTAAAAGCGCATGAGCTGCACATAAATTAACTATATATCCTATTTGGGATAAAGCATCAGCAAGTAAAGCTGCCGTTTGAAAGCAAAAACCTCCATGTCGCTCTTCAGAAAGCAAGGAAGGATAGTTAAAAAAAGAAATAGGTGTTCGTTGAACCGGATGGAATTGAGCAATCTGACGAAGTTCCAGGTTAGAGTAAGGGAAGGTTTTAACATGGGCAAAATAAATGTCATTTAATAGTTTCAGACGATCAACCGGAGATAAATCAACCAAAAGGGTGGGAACTGTTAGCCCTATTTTTTGGAGGTAGTGCTCTAAATTAATTTTTGTCATGGTTCATCCTTTATCCAATATTAATAGTTCTGCAACGTTCTTAGATATTTATAAATGCTCTAAGGGCAAGGCTGTTGTTTCACAAATAGTTCTTAAAATAAAACTAGAGTGCACACTACTAACACAATTAATACGCGTTAATTGCTCGAGCAAAAAAGCTTGATAAGCATTTAAATCGGGCACGATAACTTTTAACAAATAATCAGCTGACTGTCCTGTTATCAAATAACATTGTATCACCTCAGGGATAAAGCGAATATGTTCCTCAAATTGGGCCATCACAGCGGGCTGATGACTGTTTAGCCCTACTAAAATAATCACGGTAAGGTTTAATTCTAGTTTTTCAGGCTCGAGTAGAGCAACTTGTTTTTTAATATAGCCATGATCCATGAGTAGATTAACACGGCGAAGGCAAGAGGAGGGCGATAAGGACACGCGCTCAGCGAGGTCCTGATTGCTCATCTGACAATCGGTTTGTAGGATTTCGAGGATCTTTTTATCAGTTCGGTCTAATGTCATTTTATTTTAATAAGTATCATAGTTATTTTTCATGTTAGCATTTTATTTTAAATTTTCTCAAAAAAATAAAATTTTAATTCAAATTAAATCATTTTATGTTAATTTTTGGAAAAAAATTTCAATCCAAATGCGATAAAATGTCTATTGCTCACAGAGTGGGCAAGATGTGTTTTAGGTTGCTTTATTTTGAGGATGCTTATGTCTGTTTCACGCGTGGTCGCCTGGTTTGTTTGGATTATCGTTTCGATTTTTTATGCCTATCAATATATATTAAGAGTGATGCCAAGTATCATGCTTAATGATATTACCTCTCAGTTTCATATTAATGCGACAGAGTTTGGCCAATTCTCTGGTGTTTATTATCTGGGCTATTCCCTGCTGCATTTACCTATAGGGATTATGTTGGATCGTTTTGGGCCACGTAAAGTAATGACCGGTTGTATCTTATTGACGGTCATCGGGCTATTGCCGATTATTTGTGCTGAAAATTGGGCTTATCCATTAATTGGCAGGGCGCTCATTGGTGTTGGCTCTTCAGCGGCAATCTTAGGTGTTTTTAAAATAATTCGCATGACATTTAATGAACGTCTTTTCCCACGAATGTTAAGTTTATCCGTGATGATAGGGCTTCTTGGTGCTATTTATGGTGGCGGGCCTGTAAGTTATTTGTGCCAATGGTTGGGCTACCAACAAGTAGTTGAGATCTTTATTGGAATGGGTCTGGTTTTGGCTTTAATTACTTGGTTTATTGTACCCGATACGAAGCCTGTGCAACACGAGTCAGTTCGAGCCAACATCAAAACGATTTTTACTAACAGTAAAATCATGATGATGTGCTTTTTTGCAGGCTTAATGCTTGGCCCACTTGAAGGATTTTCTGATGTCTGGGGACCGGTTTTCTTAAAAGAGGCCTATCAATTAAATAGTGCTACCGCCACCTACTTGCCTTCAATGATTTATTTAGGTATGTGTTTTGGTGCACCCGTATTAAGTTTTATTGCCGAAAAAACGGGGTATTACTTAGGAACTATTATTGCTTCCGGCCTTATCATGTGCTTAATCTTTGCCTTATTAATTACAGGCATTTTAGCAGTACCCAGTATTACCGTAAGTTTTGCATTAGTAGGGGTTTGTTGTGCTTATCAGATTTTAGCTATCTATAAAATATCGACTTATGTACCCGAAGATCTGGCAGGTCTGGCCACGGCAATTGCGAATATGATCATTATGATTTTTGGTTATGCCTTCCACTCTACAATTGGTTTTGTTATTAATGCTTATGGCGGGGTTAATGATCCGCAAGCTTTTGTTTATGGGATTGGGGTAATTCCTGTAACTCTGGCAGCAGGGGTCATTGGGTTTTTTATTCTGGCTTATCAGGAAAGAACTTATTTGACTGGTGCTAGTGCAACAGCCTAAAATCATTTTCCAGGAGCTAATTGTGTTCTATAGAGAAACGGTTGGCTCCAGCAAACATCTCTTCATTCTCTGACATTGAGAGAACAGAGTAAAGCAAAGCTACGATGCTAACCTCACTGTGGTTTTATAATCACGCGCAAATTGTATCAATGTGCCTAAAATATCTTTTCCCTCTTGAGACAAGCCGCTGTCGGCCGCCATTTCCAGCTGAATTATGGAAATTAACTCTTCCGGGCTTGGATTAACTTGCGCGTTAATTGCTTCAGCAATTTTTATAAATAATGCTTTATCCCCCAGTTTAAATAACACCGCATGCGCTAGGGCCGCTAAACCATCAGCAGATTCGATGTTCATCAGACTGGAGTACAATTGCTTTTGTAAAGGGATTGCATGTTTTAATGTGTGATAGAGATGAAGTAATAAGGATATATTTTTATTGCTTATATTCATCTCCTCCTGGCAAGGGATGTCATGCTGTACATACCAAGATAAAATTTTACTAATAGTTGGGATATGCTTTTGATAAATCGCAAGATGTAGGGTGGAAATAAATCCATTATTCATCCTTGGCTCAACTCCGCGCGCTAATAATAAATCAACTAAATGATAATGTTTTTGACGAATAGCCAAATCAAGCAGGCTAACACCTTGGTGCATTTGTGCGAAATTAGCTCCATGCTCTGCGAGTAAGCGAATCAGAGGAAGCGAGCCATTTTCAATTGTAGTAAGTAAGCAAGATAACTCTCCAGGACGATTAATACGCGTTGAGGCCCCATACTGGAGTAGCAATTGAGCCATTTTAAAATTATTTTGATGGCAGGCAACATAAAGGGGGCTCATTAATGAACTGGGGGCATTTGCCTGAGAACTCAATGCATTCGGATCAGCCCCACCTTCCAATAGTTGTTTCGCCAAAAGCACGTTGTGGGACCAGATTGCCCGATGTAACAACGTGACCCCATATTGATCTTTTTCATGAACCACATCACGGTGCTGAATTAATAAACTGAGTATCTCTCTATGTTCATGACGAATAGCACACATTGCTGGTGTATGATTTGCATAAAGCGGTGCAAACACGGCACCAAAAAAATCCAGCGCCCTTAGGCTCTTATCATTGGAGTGGATTAACTCAGCGGCTTCAGGCTTTCTAAGTAAAGAATCAACCCGCGCATTCTTTTCTAATAAATAACCGACTACCTCTACATGGCCTTTAAGTAAAGCGATAATAATGGGACTCATGCCTGTAGAGGAACAGGCATCGACGTTTGCTCCATGGGCCATTAACAGTTTGACCTTATCTAATTCGCCAAAATTGCTAGCCAAATAAAGAGGAGTAATATTCTCTATGGAACAATATAACGACTCACTGGGTTCTTTGAGTTGTATTTTCTTTTTTACGGGCTGATTCACATCAGCACCATAGGCAATCAGTAGCTTTGCAATGCGTGCGGAAGCATAATGCAACGCTGAAAAACCTAAACCATCTACAGTGTTTACTTCAAGACCACGAGTAAGTAAGTGTTTCACACTGTTCTGGGCATTAGCCACAACAGCTAAGTGCAAAGGAGATAGATGATCAGTGGGATAATCACTAAGCTCTGCAGTCATAATGTGTTGCTCGACGTTTTTTTCATCAATAAATTGACTACAAAGTTGCTCTAGCTCTCCAAAATCAAAAACAAGTTCTTTACTTTGTTTGGGAATTATTATCCCTAATGGGATGTGGGTGCCCTTGGATTCATTCTTATAAACCGTGTTAAGAATATAATCAGATAAAGAGGTAAGATTTGTGAAGGGGGGAGTGGTTTTCAAATGATTCGAATTATAATAAATCCACTCATTTGAGGATACTCGCTGATAAATTGCAAAAATTTGTCGTCCGGTGCTCATTAAAATAGGGATGTTGGCTGGAAGTTTTTGTAGTACTTCAGAGAATCTTTTTTTAGGTAAAACCTGATAAGACTCAAACTCAGAACGAGCTATAACCTCTGCTCCATATGGGGAGCCCAGCTCCAAATATAGGTTTTGTGTAGTTTCTACCAGCTCAATAAACTCCTCTATGATAGGTTCCTTGGGAATTTCTACACTGAGTAAGCAATGCCGCTCTTCAGGGCTAATGTGCAAGGAGGAAACCAATTGTTGAATTTGCTCATGGAAGGTTAGATTCTTAAGTCCAGGAAATTGGATCAAAAGTTCTTTATATTTTTCATTAGCTTGAATCCATTCTTGGGTTTCTTTAAGCCGCAAAACTTGTTCCAATAAATGCTCATCTTCGTTCCACTCATTAATACTGTCGATTAGACTATAAAACTTATTCCATTCTTCGCTTCCAGCAAACTTACAGAACAAAAGTCCTAAGCCCAGACTAAAGCCAGGTATTAATGTGTTGGTTAATTTAATGTGTTGGCCTCGATTGATACGATAAATATTTATCTTATCATCAATTAACCATTCTTTTTCGGATGGGGTCATAACAGCTACATCAAAGTTACCCTTCTTAATTATAGTCAGCATTAGGCCAATATCGAACCCGAAAGAACAAACACTAATCGAAAAATTCATAAATACAACAATAAATCATCATCTATACTAGAAAGTAATATACTCAAGAAAATAGGGCCGACTCGTGCTTGTCCCTTAATTAGGACCTTATACTCCCGGGGAAATTATGATGAATACTACTGAAGTAATTTGGCACAATGTTTTTTTGTACCATTACCCAATTAATTAGAGCGGCCTATATGGAGCTGGCTCGAGATTAAAATAGGCAGTTTCAAAGTTATTTGACCTATTTAACTAGGTAATTGTTTCGCAAAGGTAGGTATCAATGAAAATCAAAATCAGCATTTTTGTAGTCTTCTGCCTAATTTATATCCCTTCATATTCTTTTAACAAAAATAGCTTACCCAATGATGCGGAAATAACGTTAAATAGCCTGTACGAAAAAGATAAGGGGATTACTCAAGGCAAGCAAGCATCCTATATTCCGGAGTTAGCAAAGGTCGACCCTGAATTATTTGCTATTTCGATTATCACTGTGGAGGGACAATCGTTGTCCGTTGGTGATGCAGATGTTTTGTTTTCATTACAATCCATGTCCAAAATTTTTACCTATGCTTTGGCATTGGTGGATAATGGTGAGGACATTATTTTTAATAACGTAGGTCTTGAAGCAACAGGAGAACCCTTTAATTCAATACGCTCTTTGGAGCAGAATACTCCTCATAATCCCTTTGTTAATGTCGGCGCTATACAAACCACCAGTTACATCAAGGGAGATGACTCCACTCAAAAGTGGAATCGTCTTTTATCGTTTATTGGTAGCTTAAGTGATGGGAAACCCTTTTTAAGCCAGAAAATTTATGAATCTGAATCGCAGACCAATAGCCGCAATCATGCAATAGCTCAATTACTAAAATCCCGTGACATGCTTATTGGTGAACCGGATGAGGTTTTAGATAGATACACTAAGGCTTGCTCGATTATGGTAAATACCAAGCAACTAGCTTTAATGGGAGCAACTTTGGCCAATCATGGTGTTAATCCAATCACGAAACAACAAGTAATTGCTCCAGAGTTGGTTCGTGATGTGCTGTCTGAAATGGTGATCAATGGGATTTATGAAAAAAGTGGCTCTTGGTTTGTTACTATTGGCATTCCATCAAAGAGTGGGGTCAGTGGTGGGATTCTTGCGATTATACCCAATAAAATGGCGATCGCGGTTTACTCTCCTCGTCTTGATAAGGCGGGTACCAGTGTTCGTGGCCAGGCCGTTCTTAAGGCTCTTTCTCGTAAGTGGAAATTGCATTTAATGGATCAGCGTTAAGTGCTCACATTTTGTGACCATCTCTGAGGGTTAAGTCGCGGTAATTAGAGGTAGAGAATAAAATGAGGCAAGCTAGTGCTTACATCCCTAAAACCATAGCCTCCTGCTCTTCATTTTGTTGAGCCATAACAACAGATTTTGATTCCATACGAAGCGTTAAATTTTCAAGTTTTTTCACAACTTCAGGTTCTAACTCTAAATCATGGTGTCGAGTTGGAACTCCTGTAACATTCAGCATACTTGCCATTTTAGCAAGTGAACTTTGCATTACAGTCTTCGGCAATTTCTGTTCTAAGGCATACATCGCATCCGCAATAGCAGGAATAGTCGGATTGGGGCCTTTTTCCTCCAACCACCAGCCTAAATCACTCATGGCCTCACGAACATAATCCCCTGCCTGTGAATGATCTTTCAGTGCGTAAGTTAAAATCGTCATCAATGCGGTTTGAGGAGCAGTATAATCAATAGGTAACTCTTTTCTAGCATAAGACCACAGACCTAAGAAACTCCCTTGCAATTTCTCATGGTATTTTTCTCTAAATAAGTGGCATAACTTTTCCGCTGTTTGCTCCTTGGGTGCTGAAACATCATACATCGCCAAGCCTTTTTTATCTTGGACAAATCGGTCCATCAATAAGGCATGCATCGTGGCGCTAGGGTGTACATCATCCCAAAACATATGTTTGCAACCAGGAGAGGTTCTTTCAGTTGTGATTTGGAAATCTTTTGAAAAAACGTAGGCTTCTTTAAGTTTACTTTGATCAAAATACTCAGCATATTTTGATTGCTCCCCGTTACTAAGAACATCTTGGTAAATCTCGCTAAAAACTGAATTAATATCAAAAAGTTGTATTGTACAGTTAGGATGCCTGACTTTTAACTCATTGTATTTTAATTTAAGCTGGCTATTAAAATATTCGGATACTTTATGTGCATTCGCACGCTCTTCCTCAGAACGATTTTGAAAACGAGGCGTTAACGATAAGTCTGGTGCGTTACAAACAACGACATGACTGTACCCATTGGCTAGTAAACGCTCAAGATTATCCATGCTTGCTTTCACCGCCAAATCAGCAGCAGCCTCCATCGGCTTTGAATTAGCAGTAATTAAGTCATTAGCTCCAGAAAACAAGGTCACCAAGGTTTTGTCTTTCTGTTCCTGAGTAATCTCACGCTTTTCGTTATTTTCCAAGAATTGAGTAATTTGCTCCGGTAAATTGGAAACGATTAATCGGGTAAAAAATAGTTTGATTGCCGTAAACGGTGACAAAATAGAAAGGAATTTGCTTGAGCCTCTGTAGTTATGAGATGTAGCACCACCTTGGCTATTGTTTTCCAGAAACACTTGGCCATTAAAATGAGCTTTACGACCATTATCCAGCGAATAGCTCTCTTGTATGTAACGGTTATAACTCGGGTCTGAAATAAATTTGTCGGCTACGTTATCACTTGAATCTTGGAGTTCAAAATTTAGGGGCTCTTGATCGGCATTTGTATCGTGGGCAAGAATAGCATCCACGTTATCGAGAAAATGCCCTTTCTTTGGCTTCCTTGCAACTTGAGCAACTAAAAGCTGTTCTTCTTCCGCCTCTTGTTCTCTTTTCTTACGCTTTACTAGAACCGACTGCTCAGAAACCTCATCCCACGTAAATTTTTTACGGTCTACAAGTGTCTGGGAAATTACATCATCACTAATGTCTGCATTATCCAGATTATGTCTACTAAACCCATGAGGCGAATCTTTTTTTATTTGTGTAT
The DNA here is from genome assembly GCF_044626755.1 of Legionella lytica. Lineage (GTDB taxonomy): Bacteria > Pseudomonadota > Gammaproteobacteria > Legionellales > Legionellaceae > Legionella > Legionella lytica_A. Next base: position 812,376 of record NZ_JBGORX010000001.1, read on the forward strand.
CATTAGCAAATTTACTGACTAATCTTGCTTTTAGTGCATCAGCCCAGGTGTAGCCATTAGTAAATCGCTCAGTAGGGGATTTATCTAAATCAAGCATTTTTAACCATAACCATTTTGCCCAGGAGCCTAAGAATGAAGCTTTTTCACCCATATTTTTACCGTCAGAAAGACTATCACCAAAAATTACAAAGTAATTTATTTCTGGTTTTTTCTTGGCATCAACACGGGAGTTTTCATATGGCTTTTTCGGGTTTGTCATAGTCAAAACCTGCGCACAGTGGTCTATAACTGGGTATTTTATCTGAAAATTATTAAGGTTTTATTAGGCTGGAATAGGGCTCTCTATAATAGCTATAGCGCTTATTAGCTATACTTTATCAAAAATCAGTCAGGGGAAAATCTTCCCCAAAGCTCGATGCCAGACCCCTTGCCCCGATGACAAGCTATGGGGCATGGATAGGTGTGGGGCGATGCCTATATCTTTGGTGAATCAGGTATCTCTTGGGAAAGACTCGCTCTATCAATTACATCCCCTTCACTTACCGAGGTACTTGCAATGGCCGTCGCACTAATTTTTTGTCGGTAAGCATCCAGATAGGTAGAATAATTATGAGCGACTTCTTCTAATTGCTCATCTTGCCTGATGTCTTTTTCTAATAAGGCAGAGAGCAAAATGGTTCTAAAAGAATGTAGGTCGTGGGGGGAGTGTTCTCCATGAGCAAGAAATCCTATTATCTTCGCAGCGCGTGCTTCAGGATCAGTCAATCGATTGATTTCTTTAATAAATCCTTCTGCGGTGACTAAGCCAGTAGCGTTATGTGTACTGAAAAAGTAACTCCCCACAAAGGTTCTATAATGAGCTAAGACCGTGCCAAATGGATGAGCATCTTGTAGTAATAGTTTATATTTGGCACGTTCTTCTTCTGTTTGGTAATCCTCTGGTTTAACAGGAATTAATTTCATAGGGAGATGACGTGCTTGAGCGATCGCATCCACTTTTTGAAGGCAACTCATGTCATCATCAGCATAAATCAATGTTCCTAACTCTTCATCACTCATATGCGCTAGGAAATAACGAAAGGCTTCTTCCTTTTGGAATCCAGCCATTTCATCTCCCTTAGGTTTCATGGCGACCGCCTCATAGGGCTTGCTTGAATAATCGTGCCAACGCTGTTGATAAACTTGATGCTCTTCTTTCTTTTTCGTTGCATAAGCGGCGGTATAAAGATCTTTATATGCAGCACCCGGTCCCTTGCCATAAGCAATGTCAGCAACAGTAAGAACAGCTTTTACCTTAATGCCCTGGAGTTGTAGCTCATCAATAAGGATTTTACGCGTCATACGCTCCTTATCGTTTTGCTGAGATCTAATATTTGGGTCTGAATCAGACAAATCCATATTTGTTAAAAAGTAAACTTCTTTGACCCCGCTCGCCTTAAGCTCGTCAACGAGTGCTTGATTAAGCTCGCGGTAACGCGTACCGTCATCGTTAAAATGCAGCATTCGTAATGTTAGATCTACATCCAAGAGTACTGTAAGAGGCATAGTGAATTTCCTTTGGGTTTATATTTAAACAATACAACATGATTAAATATTTTTCAAAGATAATGCCGAACTGTAAAATAACGCAACTAATCCCCAATATACTGACAATAAAAGTTTTTATTGAGCAATGCTTTGTTTGTATGTATTATCTCGCGCAAAATGACTTTAATTTAAATAAATGGGGCTAGAATGGGACAACTTGCAAATAACGCGCTGCGTACAAAAAATATGATCCAGCTATTAAATGGTATGGGCATAAGCCTCGAAGGCACTGAAGTATCTTGTTATGATGACTTGTTTATCTTCAAATCAGATGCGCTTCAACGTAGTGAACAGTTATCCGAAAATTTACGTTCTTTATTAGCCGATAACTCATCCATAAAACCCGGGTACAGGCAGTTTTCTTTAGAAGAGTTACTGACTAATGAAATAGCAATGAGCACAGGAGCCGATCAGAAAAAAACAAAAACAAATAAACTATCCTGCTCTATGGTATTGCAGGTTTTAATCGACGATGGCTTAAAATATACGCTTGATGAAGAAAAAGAACATATTGAATTTGAGCTTCCAGAGTCAGCATACGCCACTTTTTTCAACATGCTCCAATATAAACATCTGAGCATTGTAAATAATAAGCTACGATTTAATATTAAAGAATTCCTTAAATCCTATCCTGATGAGCTCATTGCGATTAATAGTGAGTCACCATTACTTCTTATTAATGCAAGTTCCTTTGAAAGTAAAAAAGTATTTTATGCTCAAAAAACTTTAGAGACGGGTGAACTTGAAATCAAACCTTATTTCTTCGTTCCGTATGCATCCTCTCCTCCAGAATATACTTTTATTTTAGATACGAGTGGTAGCATGGGTTTTGAAGGCTCCCTCTCTACATTAAAACAAAGTGTAATTAAACTTTCAGAAGCTCTTTTTCATTTTCAACCCCAGGCACAGATCTCTATTATTGAATTTAATACGGAACCTAGAACCATTGGTACCTATTCGAATAAGCGCTTATCTCTATTGAAAGGAGCTATTAATAGTTTATCCGCAATGGGTTCAACCTGCCTTTATGAAGTCAGTAGAAAGCAACTGGAATTACTGACCAAGTCAACAAAACATCATAACGTTTTATTATTTACTGATGGCCAGGATGACTCTAAGTATGAACTTTCTGGACCACAATTAGAGAGTTTAATTCAGGAAGTAGATGAAGGTTCGGACTTAGTTAAGGCACGAAACAAATTTTTCGTTATTAGTTATGGTACAGGACAACCCCAAATAATAGAGGACCTGACCAAATTATTTGATTCATTAGTAATAAACTCCAAAAGTGCTGATTTCGAAAAGGCCTTAACGGATGCGAAGAAAATGCAAGAATGGGCAGCACTACGAGAATTATTTACTTGCCATCTCAGTGTTGATGACCAAACAACTGAATACGTTCAGGCCTATGACATGTCCGGTCAGTTTGTTGCACTGAATTCTCAACTAAGCACAGATGGAAAAGTTTATTTAAAGATTACCGATGGAAATGGTAAGGTAATCCTTGATGATCAGCGCTCGCTACTTAAAGAAGAACCCGTGCAGAAGAACTCTTCTCTACCAGCAGTTAAAAGCGGCTTTTTTAGTGGCAATGCAAAACCAAATGCTCCAGTAGTGCTTACTGCCAGCTCAAGCTTAGGATTGTAATAAAGCAGATACCCGTATTAGATTAAGTCATAATACGGGTATTCGAGTCACAACCCTCTAATTAAAACATGGGCGAGTGGCTATGTGAGTGGGTGTGAGTGGAATTATGACCATGCTGTACTACATGCACATGCGGATAACTATGTACATGTGGGTTAGGTAAAGGGTATCCCTGTCCCGCATTGGGGTATTGATGACCTGGATGACCATGCTGGCCAGTATGTTGTTGACTTGGATGTCCATGTTGTCCGGTATGTCCATGGTTAAAAAAACCATTAGGATGACCTGATACGGTGATTTCCTTTGGCATAAATTAATCCTTAATTTAAATTTTTGATAAAACCCAGAACAATCTGGGGCTTTTAATATAACATTGCTCAATTAGGTCAGTAAATAATAGACCGCAACCCCAACTTCACTTAGAAGTAAAGTCATTGTTGCCATAACCATCGCGGGGAAAAAGTATCGTTTCCAACTTTTCTTTTTATTGGCACTACCTTTTACAGCAAGATCATTGGTATAGGTTAACCGAAAGCTGAGAATATCAATAATCGAATCAAGAATAGATTCGTAACATTGGTTGTATTCTAAATGGCGTAATTTGCTCAGTAATATGCATAAAACAACTGTAGGGACACTGGTAGTAACCGTTAAAGAGCAGGGGCGGTTTTTAATGACTCGCATCTCTCCAATTGATTGACCAGTGGTTAGGCTGCCAATTAAATATTGATTCGTACCTGTGGATTTATAAAGATCAACCCCGCCAGAGATTACAATATATAAGTAATCACTGTGTTTTCCTTCTTCAAGTAAGGTTTCATTTTTAGAATAAGCTGCGCGCTGCGATAAGCTCAGAAAAGTATTAAAATTTTTGTCAGAGAGTCCTTTTAATAATTCGCAGGCTCTTAAAAGATTGTGTTCTGCTTCAGAAAAATGATCCATGATGTTCTTCTTATCCATTTAATGCGGTTTAGCTGTTCTATAGTTATTTTAGCAGAGTATGGATAAATAGTTTTTAACCAAATTACCATGGCTAAGCTTATGATAATTGGATATAAGTGTTGCCCAAAGACATACGCTATTGTATAAACCTGGTTACATAGTTACGTAAGAGAAATAAGCTCAACGCTCCAAAAGCACTGGCACCCAAAATAAGTACAGGCTCTAAAGCACAGCCGATGATGGTAGCTAACAGAGAAACGAGGGGGAGGACCAGCAATTGAAATCCAATTTTCCAATATTGATGATCCGCGAGGCACTGTATAAATTCAGTTTGCAGAAAACTACTCAGTGCTAACAAAAACAAAATCCAGTAAAGTGTCGCAAAACTAATCACCCATCCATAAACAAGCGTCTTAAACCAGTTACGTATATGCCAATCTGGAAGTTCGATGATTAAATAGCCATAGTGATAGCCTAAATAGTAGGATGCTACAGCACCTGAAATTAAGCCTATTATAATACTTAAAAAGGTAGAGCTTGGTTCATAAACCCGAATAAACTCGCCCAATACGGAAATCAAAGTACCCGAAAGAAACCATAAACCTGTAAGTTGATGTTTTGTTAGCTTCATGCGTACCTCTCTTATCTATTTCATACACTGTTCCAAACGTTTTTTTACCTCAACTAATCCCAATTCCCGTAAGAGACGCATGTTATTTTCAGAAATAACGTCGGTGTCCCCATAATAGGCAATAGCCTGATCAAGCATTTCTTCTCTTAGAAGATGCAGCATGGGATATGGGGAGCGATTGGTATAATTGGTGACATCATCTGCGTTCACGCCTAGAAAACAATAAGCAGGGTGAAAGGTTGCTATTTGATAGATGCCTTCATATCCTGATTTAATTAATAAATCATTTGCTAAATCAACGAAATCTAAATATTCAAAAAAGTCACTGAGAATGTGGGGGTAAATAAGCACGGTGGTACCCGTTGTCGGGTTTGTCTGTAAGAATTCCACTTCCATCATGAAATCAGCGAGCGCATCCTCAATGACCGTAGCCGAGCTGGCTTCAATGCGGGCGGCATCATTATTCATTTCACGTTTTGCGAAGGGGCACAAATTGAGTCCAATAACCATGGATTGAATCCACTCAACAGTCTGCTTGATATACATTTTTTTCTTGCTCAACTAATTAAGAATAATGCATAGTGTATCATATTGTGCAGGAAGGGCGTGAAAGGCTTATCGCCTTTCACTTGGAAGACTAGCGAACAGGAGAGATTCGTGAAACTTCTACGGTCAATAGTTTAAAATAATCGTAAGACATATAAAATTCACCAGCGTCTCCGACAAAACGACCCCATGAATTACGTATCTTCAGTAATCCTTGATGTCTTTGCCCATTATTATCAATCGCTACAGCATTGTCGTCATAGCCCGTAATAATCATTTCATGGCCTGCGTGAATACTATTCAAGCCTGCGATTATTTCTGGAGTTACAACCCACGTGTCTGGGAACTGAGTGGCTTTATGTTTCGCTACTGCCCCAGCTAAACCGAGTTCGGTACGAGGTAAGAGCACACCAAAAACTAATCGCTCACCTATATTTAATGCTTGTTTTACTTCATTTAACGTAAGCGCCGGATTGTTTTCCTGTAAAACATTAAACCAGTTTACTCGAGTGCCATAAACTAATTCGCGCATCACTGCATATTGTGCTGGAGCCATAGTTAACTCAGAATTATGAGGCAAATACGTAGGATATTGTTTGTAACCGCCGCAACCTATAGTGCGTTCTTTTTGTTTATTAACAATTCCATATTGTTGAATCTGACTCAATACTTGCTCTGCATCGCTGCCATCCCAGCCGCTGGAACCATGGCCTAACTTTTCTAAGTAATTTCCTAATTGTAAATTACATACTTGACTGATGTAATCACCTTTAGCCAAGGCCGCATCAAGAGCACCTGTTACCGCAAACGTAACACAAGTTCCATGAATCCCTTGATCCAAGACAGGCACATTGCTCATACCTAATTGAACACTAGCAGGAAATGCTGATATATCTGCTTTTAACGTGGTTGTCGGATGAACTAAAGCTTGTGCTTGGGTAACTAAATTATTTTTTGCTTGTTCAGAAAGTTCAACGCGTAATAATTGGACTATTTTTTCATTAGCATCTTTATTAACGCCATGCTTCGCGATAGGAGTTGTACTAGATTGTTTTAATGTTTGTTTTATTGAACCGACAACAGTAACATCCCCAGCAAAAACAGGGCCCATCATTGATAATACAAGAATAGAGGCCAGCATTAATGTGCATGTCATTAGTTTAAACTGCATAATAACCCTTATGTCTAAAAAATAAGCTGACGCATTATTGATCAGTCTGGTTCTTTTTGTCAACGCCTAAGACGAATGGGGCTAGGTTTTCCTGCTTCTTTTGACCAGGAGCTCATAATTCCTAAGGTGATTAAAAGCTGGGCGCTGTAGTATAAAAACATAACAAACAGGGTGACGTTCTTGACTCCGCCAAATTGCCCTAATGCTAAAATGCAATCTGAAAATAAAAACAAAGTGGCGCCACTTCCGATTAATAGCACGTGCTGGTGTACTTGGAAGGAGCAAAGTAACATGGTGCCAATTAAACCGATGTAAACCGTTACAGGAATTTTCATATCGCCTAAATGAGGCCATATGTAGCTAAAAAATGCGAGTATCAGGAGTAATATCGGTAAAAAAGCAATTATTCTTCTCTCCTGGAAATGTCCCTTCTTTAAAAATAAGCAAATGTAGGAACAGTGCGTTACCATAAATGCCAGTATTCCCAGGGATAAGGCTTCAGAACCAGGAAAGGTTAGGCTAATGTCGCCTAGAGCAGAGAAACCTAAAGCGAATATTAAAAAAATTTTTTCCAAGTGTCGTTTGGGCTGAATATGCGTGGTGAGAAGCATCAGTAGGATGATAGGGATTGGTTTAAGTAGCGTGGTCCACGGGTAGTGAATAAATGGGAGTAACAGCAAGTAAAGCACCATGAAAATCAAAGTAAGTGCTAAGTTTATTTTAAAATATCGTCCTGACATAAAACCTCATTTAATCTAATATCCAAAATTACCTGCTATTGCGAATGGAGTGATGCAATACAGGATACAGTGCCGCTACCTATAGGTTGCCTCGTCACTACGTTCCTCACCGTTCTATTCTTAATTTTTAAACTAAAACATTATTTGTTAATTAGTATAACTTTTTTGTTTATTTAAATAAAATATGATTTAATTACCTCCTTTATGACTCATAAAGAACCCAATTATGAAAAAATTAATCGTATTACTATGCCTAATGTGTTTTCTAACTGTTAGTCATGCGAGCAAACTGAGTAAATTTTTTAAAGATCTGGATAAAGAAGATCGCGCTCGTCAAGAACGTGAATGGCAAAAAGATATGAATTTTGGTGATTTTTCATTTCGTTTAGATAAGCGATACATTGATGACCGTGGTCAGCATTGCCGTGATTATAAATTTAGAGCACGTAGCAATCCCTACCGTCATGGTTATTACACTGTTTGTGAAGAGCACTAACCTTGAAAGACCAGGGCAAGTTGGTATTCGTGATCGACATGCCCTAAACTAGCTAGGCAAAGAGAACAATAAGGATTAAAAGGAGTATTAATTTATGATGTTTAAAACGGAAATTGATCATACAAAATTACATAATAAACAAGTAATTAGTGAAGCCATTAACAGTTTAGAAATCATTAATTACGAAACCGTTTCAGAGGTAATACCAAGATTACTTACAGAAGGTAAACTGGCATTTAATACTTCTGCTTATAAACCTGAGAATCTTACTCTGGATATGGGGATTGCCAGACATCTTATCTATGAGCATAACGATCCTGATGATCCTTTTTCCATATGGGTATTTGTCTTATTACGCACACAAAAAACCTCCATTCATGATCACAAATACAAGGGAACCGTAACTGTTCTTGAAGGACCTGTGACAGAGAAATTTTATTTGCCCACCGGAGAAAATACAGCCGCCTTCAGTAAATCTATTGAGCGAGAACAATTTAATACCAATTCAGATGATTTAAGGAGCACTTTTGTTCATCAGCTTAAATGTAGAAAAACATCAAGCACGGGGATTAGTATGACCCTACATATTTATAATATGAGAGCGTATCAGTGCCTCGATATTGAAAATAGAAATTTAAATGTAATTTATATTAAAGATAAAACGAAACAGGCCACCTATGAATCTACGGATGAGAAGAATAGCAATCAAATTGAAAATAGCTCTTCTTCATTGTCATTGTAAGTGCCTTAGTCGCCAGGACAAATTATCCTGGCACAGGGAAACTCCCAAGTAAAATAGGTTTTAATTTCATTTGATAAATGAGGAATCCGTCTTAGGGAGGACCGATTTTTTCTCAGCATAAATCTTGGTTATTTCAGCACCAATAAAGAAAATTTGTGCCGAATAATGAACCCAGAGCAACAGAACAATAATGGAACTTGTAGCGCCAAATACAGAATCAAGCGGCGATTTGTTCAAATAAAGACCAATGAGAATTATTCCCAAATTAAACATTAAAGATGTAATTAGAGCGCCACCCCAGATATCATCCCATTGAAGCGCCACATCAGGTAAATTTTTAAACATGAGCGCAAATAAGAGGGTCACTAATAAAAATGAACCCAGGTAACTAGCGATTAGCTCCAAATAAATATTTACGCCCATAAAATGAGTCATATGGCTACTTAAAATAGCCAAAAAAGCGCTCACCGCTAAAGATGCAAACAATAATAACGCAGAAATGAATACCATTGAAAACGAAAAAAAACGTTGTTTAAGAGTATCAAGCAAAGCTTTATTCGGAGTAGGGTGCACGCCCCAGATTATATTTAATCCTTCTTGAATTGCGCTAAATGCACGTGAAGCACTTAATAACAAAAGGAAGATGCCGAAAATCCGCGCGATTAAGGCCGTAGACGGCTGATTAACATTTTGAATCATGTCTTGGACCTGGAGGGCCGCCTGTTCTCCTAAAAAGGAGTCGAGCTTGCCAAATATTTGCCCACGGGCTGCCTCTTCACCAAATAAAGTTCCGGTTATTGAAATACAGATTAATAAAAGGGGGGCTAATGAAAATAAAGTATAATAAGCCAGGGCTGCAGCAAGGCTGGAGATTCGATCTTTTCGCCAGCTTTTCAAAACTTCATTGATTATGCTGAATTTTAAAATGATAATAATTTTCATCTACGTTACTCAAAATGAACCCAGCCACGCTCCCAGAAAAATAACCACTGTCAGTGCAATAATAGGGCCAATAATTCCAACGATAATAACATCCAGATAGCTTTCACGATGCGTCGATTGGCATACAGCAAGGAGTGTCACAATCGCTCCATTATGAGGCAGGGTATCCAGCGTTCCAGATGCAATAACAGCTACACGGTGCAATAGAGCCGGTTCAATCCCATGGAGTTGAGCCAAATTCAAATAAGTAGAACCAAGCGACTCCAAGGCAATAGAAAGCCCCCCGGATGCCGACCCTGTAACTGCAGAAAGAATATTGGTCGCCGCTGCAAGTGAGACCAAGGGGCCACCACCTAGATTTAAAACCCAATCACGCACCACAGTAAACGCAGGAAGGGCGGCAATCACCGCCCCAAAACCCACCAGGCTTGCGACTGTTAACACCGGTAAAACTGAAGCATTTGCCCCTGCATCGATTGTCTCTCGCAAGTTAGGAAGGCGTTTACGGTTAATGAGGATTAGGATAAAAATTGCTGAAGCAAGGGCAATCACGATAGACCATATGCCACCCACCTCTGAAAACGAACTTGCTCCCCATTCTTTTCTGGCTAAAAATGAAAAATCCAGACGGGGTAGAATGAACAATGCCGTTAAGAAGTTGACACTAATAACAATGACCATTGGTAGAAAAGCGAGTGTTATTGAGGGAGGATTTTTACTGTGCTCTCCATGCGTAATTTCTGCCGTATCAAATTCATGGGCCGTCGTGGCTCGCCCGCGAATAAGTTGATCGTTTGCAATGCATTCAGCGTCCGCTATGGCACCTTCACCAAAAGGCTCATTCTTGCGCTTGGCCGCCGCTTCCGCTCGTTTAAGCCACCACATGCCAAAAACAAGCATCACTGCCGAAGCAATAATTCCAAGGCCGGGTGCTGCGAACAGCGTAGTGCCTAAATAAGGCATAGGAATCGCATTTTGTATGGAGGGTGTGCCCGGTAAGGCAGACATGGTGAATGTTGAAGTTCCCAGCACAATTGCTGCAGGCATTAGTCGACGGGGGATCACAGCCGCTTTGAATAAAGATTGAGCCATTGGTGCCAGTACGAAAAAAACCACAAACAAGCTTACCCCGCCATAAGTAGCTAATCCCCCGGCTAATACAACGGCCAACAAAGCATGTCTTGCGCCCAGTCTCTGGGTCATAAAATGGGCAATCGTCGATACGGAACCACTGTCTTCCATTAATTTACCGAATAGGGCACCCAATAAAAATAATGGAAAAAATTGCGCAATGAAACGCGCGGCTCCATTCATAAAAGTATAGGTCCAATGAGCAAGCAAGGGCTCACCAGAAATTAGCGCTGCGACTAATGCAGCTCCTGGTGCAAGAAGAAGTATACTCCAACCACGAAAGGCAAAAACGATAAGCAATGTGAGCGCAGCTAGAACTCCAAGTACGCCCATAAATTATACTCCTTCAAGTAACTCATCGAGGTCGTATGAGGAGCGCTTACCAATATCTACAGCATGGTTTTTAAGAAACTCATCTGCCGATCGGCGTCCTTCATTTCGTAGCATGACGAGAAAATCCCATTCTGCATTAAGCTTGGACGAATAACCGAGATCAACCATAATATCAGTACTCACACGGTGAATACGCATACCGGCCCATTTTCCTCCTTCACAATCTGCAGGAATTGCCAATTGGCGTAAGAGGGCAATCATGCGAAGTTCCTTGAGCAATACGGCATTGAATGAAACTTCATTGAGACGATTAAGTATTTCTCTTGCTGATTGCGGAAAATCGGGTCGCGTTACCGGATTTATTTGAACCAAAATGGTATCTTGTGATTCGCATTCGCGTATAAGCGGAGTTATTGTTGGATTTCCTGAATAGCCACCATCCCAGTAATGCTCGCCATTGATTTCAACTGCCTTGAAAATGGTAGGGAGGCAGGCTGAGGCAAGAAGTACTTCAGCGGTAACTTCGTTGTTGCGAAAAACACGCCCTCTGCCCGTACTTACATTAGTCGCGGTAATAAATAATTTAATGGGGCTTTTAGGCAGTCGTTCAAAATCAATGGATTCGGTTAAAATGTCGCGTAGGGGGTTAATTCCTAAGGGGTTCAGATCGTAAGGAGAAAACACTCTGGAGAAAATATCCATTGTGATAAAAAAAGGTGAGTTATCAAGGGACCATTTTCCCTGTATTATATCAAGAGGTCCTCGTTGAAAAAGGCTAAAACGAGCGGCATCGGATACCCGTTTCCAAAACACTCCAAGTGCTTCACGCGCTCCTTGTGCACCGCCCTTAGTGTAGCCATCCGCAAGAACTACAGCATTCATTGCTCCCGCGGAGGTACCTGAAATACCATCGATTCGTAGGTTTTCTTCTTCCAGTAAGCGATCTAACACGCCCCAAGTAAACGCACCATGAGCCCCGCCACCTTGCAGCGCTAAATCAATCAGTCTTTCAGCCATGGGGAATGACATCCTTTTCGTTGATTATTGAATTCCTTCTTCTCTACCATTATGGCATAAAATGAGTGCTGTTTTTTTATTCGTAGCTTCTAATTACGAAATTTGTACTTATGGGTGCTTCGGTATCGTCCTTTGACTTATAAAAAACACCGAATTCCCCACACTACCTACTTAGCCGGTCTCTCATGCTCAAGCTAAGGCATCATTAATGTGGGTTCTGACGGTCTCTTTATTCCCTCTACTAAAGCCGAAATAAAAGGCGCGATACTCAACTCCGAGCAATGTACGAGTTTAGATTTTAATTTTTCATTCACCGGCGCATGAAACGTCTCGAACTCATTATGCTTATAACAATGAAGCAACCATTGAATATCACCTTGAGTAACCGAAGAGAAGAATAGCGATTTGAGTCGAGATGGAGGTTGTAATAAACGGCTTTTTTCACTTAAATGCTCAGCAAGACCATTTCTCAACCGCTCAATCAACTCCGGTGCGGCATTATGCTCTTGAACACGTCGATATAATAAAAGACTGAGGCTCGAATTCATTAATCCCATGAGTCGATCTTGGACATTGCATTCCAAATTTAAAAACCTTTGGATGAGCTGAGGAGTTGCAAGCCAATGTTCGTTTTGAGCAGCAATGTCTAAACGCAATAAATAAAACTCACGATCTTTATCTGCTGGGTTAATCAGACATAATTGCCTTAATGCCGTAAAAAACTCAAGAATAGCCTCTGATACAGGACGGTTTGTACACTCCTTAGCACCCATTTGCATAATAAAGCGTTCCAGCAAAATCAGAACATCAGGCTCGGGTTTCTTATCAAAATGAGAAAATAAGCCTTCCGTACAAAACGGGATATCACGAAATTTTTTTATTAACTGCGTTTTCTCCATAGACTCATGGCGATTTCTGAAGTCAATAATATCTTTAAAGGGATTACGAGCCCCAAAAAGACTCAGTAACAGAGGGCTTAGAGCAAAAAAATCACTGGCTTCGGAGTAGATTCCATCAAGAACCTCCAGCGCTAAATGCTCATGAGTCCCTTGTGGAGCTTGATACGTCTCCGTTATCCGTTTGGCAAAATCCAAATCGATATATAAAGCATCCATCTTACGTATTTTTCTACCATTGATGACCTGCTCGTTGACTTTTATTTTGACATTATTGCCGGTAATATCGCCATGCACGATGGGCACACCACTGAGATTATTATAATGTAAGTGATTAAGACCCAGAATTAATTGCCATGCAAGATCTACGGCTTGAAAAAAGGTCAATTGCTTTATCGGAGAATTTTCCCTTAACTCTGGAACGATATGAAATCCTTCGATGTAATCCATAATAAGCACATCACGAGCCTCAATATTTAAAACAGCAATTTCAGAAGCATAATATTGGTAAGGTGATGGTCGCTGCTCTCCATCATAGACTTTGATGGCGACAGGTTCTTCTCTATTAATCTCTAATTTTTCTTTTTCCATGCGTGTTGGTGTAGCACATGATGAGACTGGCTGTATCAAAGTACAGGGATAGCCCTTATAAACCTGATGGCCTAGTTCTTCACTGAAATCACAACAATAGTATGAAATCTTACCGTTAGGTTGTTTTACTGGAAACAACGTATAGGGTAATTCGTCGTCCGTTTTTGGAGCTCCCATAAATTGGCCTTAAATTAAGTTAATGGTTGAAATTATAACATTCTACTATTTTAAGATAAGAAAATGTATTAAAAAATACCAAGATGCTTATCATTAAGATTAACGTACTATAATTTAAATTAAGCAATCTGGGTATATAAATGCCAACTAAAATTATTTACGGGATTTAAACTTTTCAGTTTTTTTACATCCAGCTTTAATGGTTCCTTAATTTTAGAGGCATAAAGTAGTTAAGGAAGAAGCAGATTAATATTAGAGCTTCGTATTTTTGTCATTAACCAAAGAGAGGACAATGATATGTTATCTACGAGCGAAGCGGTAAACACCTTAGATGAAGAAAAAACGCGCCGAATTATCGAACTTTATCTAAGAGCACGATTCAAGGACGGATTTAATCCTGCTTGGCTAGACACGATGGATAACTATGCTCCATTAGCAAAAGCCCTTATTTTCTTTGACCAATTAGGTAATGACAACTTAATACTCGCAGCGATCGGCAGCAGTAATAAAGGAACGCGCGAAGATTATAACGAACAATTATTACGGCTACAGGAAATATTAGAAGATGTAGCTCCTTTAACCGATGATATCCCACCCATAGCCCAAGAATTTAATGAAAAAAAAGCTATTCTTTGGAGCTTGGAACTCAATCAACGATTAGAAAGTCGTTCCTTACGGGATTTACATGCTCAAAGCCGTAATTTAGGTATTGCAGAAAAACTATTGAATGGGGAGTTGGGAAAAAAAGAATGGCTTGGTGAAGTTGATTTAGAACGCATGCTCATTAAATTAGGCGTAAAAGACCGAACTCATATTACCCGCTTAGATGAAGATGACATTGGTATGATCTTGCACTTTGAGCGAGTAAAACATGGTACTAGTACAGCCCCATATACTATCCCTTTATTAATCAACTGCGGTAGCAATTCGCTAAGTAGTCAAGGCTCACATTGGACTTATGCAATGGTTTCAGTGAATCCCACAACCAACACAGTTAGCATTAATTACCAAGATTCAATGCCACTTAAAGGCTCAGAACACACTATTCTTACCAACGCCCTTAATTATTCAGATGGAGCATACAGTGCATTCCCTCATGCAACGCAAACAGTGAATACAAACTCCAATGGATTACAAAAAGATGGCTGGAGTTGTGGCTATCGTGCATTAAGAGGTTTAATTACTGCACCAGGTTTTCCGGTTACAGGGAATGTAAATCAAGGTGTTACTTGGCAAAGGCTGACTGGTGCAGCAAATAACTCTACTGCTCTGTGTAAGGTAGTGTACGATGAACTATTAGATGAAGTGGAAATTGACCCTCAATATGCCGAAGACATGGCACTGGCTCCATCAATGCTTACATCAACGAGCGGAAAATCCCATAAAATTGACAGTAAATTTACTCAGCATTATCGCGAGTTGCTTGAAGGTAAGGGAAGTGCTCGACTTGGGGCATCAGAAAATTTTGCAGAAGATTATAGAAAAATCAGCATTCTGCTGGGCACGATACGCGTTTCCACCAGCAGAACAACCGTACTTAAAGAGCTAAAGCAGGAGCTCAATGAGGTAATGACGAATAAAGAATTATCTTCTGACGAAAAACTATTTGCGATTCTCAATGTAATGGGAACAAAATACTCAAAAATTCTAAACTCTTTTCGAGGCTCCAATAGTGTGTTAGCTGATTACATTAAAGAGTTCTGTGACAAACAAATGGGTGTAGTATTAGATAAAGATCCTCTTTATCGATTTAAAAAAGAAGGTTTAATGAGTCGTCTGCTAGATAACCAGGCTGGAATTAAATTGGAAAAAGGTGTAACGGAGTCATTATTACCCCCCATTAAAAAGAAAGCATTAGGTACAGGTGTATCTCATAGTGCGCCTACAGTAAGAACAACGGAACCCCTTGAGCCAAGAATAACGCCCTCGGAAGGCTCAATAGACAAGAAAGGAGCACGTCTGAATCAAACGGCATTACGCGAACATGAAAAGGATGCGCGTCTTGGTACCATGTTTGGTCTCACTCAATTTTGTTATGGTCAAAAACCATCTGGAGTTGAACCAGGCTTTAGAGCTATTGATTTAAATGAGACTTTTTTTAAAGAATTAAGCACCATTTTAGCCAAGGTTCCGTCTGAGGATGACCCATATCACCTCAATCAATTAGGAGCGGTTCTTGATCGCGCCGAAAATCTAAAACGTAAACAAGAAATTTTTGCTATTTATATTAATACTCATACCCCAAAACCCTATCGTGAAGGCACAAAACTTAACCCCGGCGTTCAATGGCTTTGTGACGAAATCAAGAAAGCCGTCGCGAATAATCATAGCCTCCAGGCTTGGATGTACAAACTTGATTATGCCGAAGGACAAAAAGAACGAGTCAAAGCCAATAAAGAAGCAATCCGCGAATTCGTAGGTACACGATTAGCTGGTATTTTTAGTGAGCAAAACCAAAAACAAGAGCTTGCCTGGGTAAATAATAACGAGGGCGGGGCACATGCCTTATTAGCTTGTGGCTGGAAAAACGGTCTACGTGAACTTACTGATTTTCTTTGTAATGGAAAGGAACCGGATTACCGTGGGGTATTAGTTGAAGATAAGGATGCCCCGCTGAAACACTCCATGCTCATTCCCGGACTGGCGAAAAATTTAATTTTTGGTGTTGCCATTGGAGATCGTGACGGTATCGGTAAAAATGCCCAGAATAAAGGTTTTGCTGATGGAGCATTCTATGGTTTTGACTACGGTAAGCCTTATGAAGGCGATGGGGTCTGTGATAGTTTAGAAGATGATTTTTCATTTGATGATTTTTACGCTAAAACCCCAGAGTTTCTAAGAAGAGAAACTACTGTCGGCGTGGCACGTCATATGATGTACCGGAACTATAGCGTGTTTTACGATACGCCGTTATCTGAGCGGATGGTGGGTTTACATTTATTAAGAAAAATGATCACCGGTGAGAATCCTGATGAAGAGGTAATTAAAAGCTACCCCGGTTTAAGACAAGAATTACACCGTATTCAAGAAAGTCCCCCTACACCAAAATCATTATTAAGACAATTAGATCTTATTAGACATGACTGCAGTAATCCAAAGACTATGGCCTTACTCGAGGCTCAGGTAATGGCTGTCGGTTCAGGAAAATTATCCAATTTTGACTTGTATTTTTACAAAATCAAAACCGATATTATGGAAATGGCTGTAAAAAGTGGCATGGCTTATGAAGAGCTTTCAGGTTACATAAAATTTATTGATAAAATGGAAGCCCAAGCTCATACAAATAATTCCCGGATATTAAAAACTTTTGCACAACGAGTACAATTGACTCGACAAGAACTGGACTTACTGGATAACCTTGAAAAGATTTATTCGCCCACATCAATCATGTCCTCAGATGGGGAAGTGTTTCTAAACAGGTTACGTTTTGAGCCACAAAGTAAGCGTATTCCTTTTCAATTAAAGCATGAAGAAAATGGTACTTACACCTTGAGCACCACCAATAAGTTCATTGCGAAGACAGTAGAAAAGGAGTTTAGCTTACTCCATCCTAGTGTAACTAAGGGAGCCGTGAATTATACGCTGACAGAAGATCAACTGAATAAGCTAATGGCTATTGCGGATCAGAAATACCATGAGAAGGTAGAAAAAGAGCTATATCATCCTACATACAAAGCCACGGTGTTAAAACGTGTTTCGGCAATGATAAATAGTGACAATACCCCTGAAACACCGAAAGCTGAATTTGGAATGAAGTGGGGAGAGGATGGCCATTTATCTCTACGAGTGGAAGCGAAAACGGTAGCGCAAGTAAAACAAATACATAAAATTTTTGGGGTGGTCGTAGCGCTAAATACGCCCGAGATTCTTAACATTAGCCCAAGAACACTGCAAGTCTTCAAGGAAAAGGTTGATGCAATTTATGTTCGTGATGACTACGCCAGCCGTATCAGCACTAACTCCAGTGTTGAGGACACAGGTATAGAACTTAGCTCAATAATGAAAAAAACCTCTGAGCCCACTTCTGGCTCAGAAAAATGGAAGGCGCTTCATCAAAAAGAACATGAACTAACGCCTACTGAACAACTGATGAAGCGATTTGAAACATTAATTAATAAAACCGATGTTCTAGCACAAATTGGAGATACTCTTGCCGAAGCTCACCCTGATGTTGTTGAGCAATTGATGCAATACAACGATAACACCTTGAGTAATGAGGACAATCTCAAGGCGATTATTCAAGATCGATTAGGAGATATTAAAGAAATACCTGATGAGTTGGTAATAACCCCAACAACGCCAAGTGGTGTCAGGCCTGGATTACAATAGAGAATGACGACTTCGTGCCCAGAGGAGTTTACGATAAAGGAGCTCCTGAATGAGAAGCTGTACGAATCGTGAACAAAGGATTCTTCAGGAATTCCCTCACGTTTTAGGGATGATGTAAAACCCAAGGATGATGAAATGATATCAGCTAGCGATGCCAAAAGTGTATTGGATGCCGACCAGAAACGCCGGATTATAGAGCTCTACCTAAGAGATACCTTCAAAGAGCGATTTGATCCTGCCTGGTTAGGAAATAGGGCCAACTTTATACAACTGGCTGCAGCGCTTGATCATATTAATCAACTCGATAATGGGAATAACCTAAATCTCGCTGGTATTGGTAGCCATAATCCAGAGACTCGGAAAGATTATGTGGCGGAATACAAAATTTTAAAACAACTCTTAGATAAGCAAATTGCCTTCACCAATACTGACCCGCCTGTTGCCAATGGATTTGATGAAAAAAAGTCAGTTTTGCTTTGGTTAGAAGCAAATCAAAATGTAGCCCATCGTTCCTTACGTGATTTGCACGCCCAAAATAATAATTTAGGTGTTGCAGAAAAATTACTTAGCGGCGATCTAGGAGCTACAGAATGGCTTGGTGAAGTTGATTTAGAGCGCATGTTGATCAAGCTCAATATAAAAAACAGTACGCATATAACTCGTTTGAATGCGAACGATATTGGAATGATTTTGCATTTCGAGCGAGAAAAACATGCACATAGCAATGTGCCTTATTCCATTCCTTTACTCATCAATTGCGGCAACAATGGCTCGTTGCGAGCCCAAGGTTCCCATTGGACTTGTGCCATGATAACGGTTAATCCTGCCACTAATTCAATTAGCATAGATTATAAAGATTCCATGCCACTGAGAGGAAACGAGCGGGCTATTCTTACGAATGCAATCAATTATCAAGACGGTCACTATAGTGCTTTCCCAAATGCAGCAGTAAAAAATGTTAATCCAGTGACCGATAACTTACAAAGAGACAGTTGGAGTTGTGGCTATCGGGCACTCCAAGGTTTAATCACAAATCCTAGATTTCCTGGACAAGGGAACATCAACTATGGGGCCGATTGGCAAACACTTACGAATGCAGGCAATGACTCGGCTGCTTTACGTGATGCAGTTTATCATTCCTTGCTCGAAGGGATGCAACTGGACCCTCGGTACGTTGAGCGCATGAAACTGGCAAATAAAGTAACTCCACAGTCAGAGGTAGGACAGCCCTATAGCCTGGAGAGCCAGTTTGCACAGAATTATATGGAGTCCATCACCAGCTATAAAAAAACTGCCAATACTATCTCGTCTGCCCATTGTGTAAAAGAATATGTGGTCCTTGTTGAAGCACTTAAACCCTTAGGGGAGCTCACTACCAAGGATGCCGAAGCCCAAAAAGTCCATAAGAAATTATCTGAAATCTTACTTCGTAGTGACTTATCTGAAGATGCAAAAATCATTACGATGCTGGACATTATGGCAACTGAATATGCTTCATTAGGTACGAATAATAAAGTGAGTCAACATATTAAGGCACTTTGTGAACAGTATTTAGGAGTTGAAATAGGTATTAATCCTCGCTATCAATTAAAAAATGATGGCGTACTTAGACGTTTATTCGATGCTCAAGCGGAGATTAAACCCGAATCGCTATTGCCGCCCATTCAAAAAAAACAAACCGGGAGTAACTCTCTATCACAAAGTGCACCCACACTAAGCTCGGCTCCAAAAGTTGAACCGAGAATAACACCTTCTGAAGGTTCAATTGGTCAGAGTGCCTTACGTAAAACCAAAGAGCATAGCCGATTGGGCTCTATGTTTGGACCAAACCAGTTTTGTTATGCTCAAAAACCTAGTGGCGTTGAACCTGGATTTAGAGCTATTGATTTAGATGATAATTTCTTTAAGGAACTGGAACGAATTTTAGCCAATCCCCAAAGTGTAAAAAAAGCAAATGATAAACTCATGCTCGCTGAGTTAGACAAAGCGCTTAAAAAGGTAGATTTACAACAAAAACAAAAAATATTTACTCAATTTATTAATTCATTTGTTCCAGGCCCTCATAGCCCCATGCAAGTACATTCGTGTATTGAATGGCTTTGTGAGCAAGTGAAAGAAGCGGTGGCTAAGAATGACAGATTAAGCTCCTGGATGTATAAACTCGATTATGCTGAAGGACAAAAAGAACGAATCAAAGCGAATAAAGAGGCAATAAGAGAGTTTGTTGGAACTCGTTTAGCCGGCATCTTTAGTGCCCAAAATCAAAGACAAGAGCTTGCGTGGGTTAATCATAGAGGAACAGATGCGCATGCCTTATTAGCATGTGCTTGGAAAAACGGCTTACAAGAACTCACCAGTTTTCTTCATAATGGTGGAGAACCTGATTACAATGGAGTTCTGGTTGATAAGAAAAATGTAGCACTAACCCATTCCAAACAGATTCCTGGCTTAGCTAAAAATTTAATCTTTGGTATTGCCGTGGGCGACCGAGATGGCATCGGCAAAGATGCTCAAAATAAAGGTTTTGCTGATGGAGCCTTTTATGGATTTGATTATGGAAAACCATATGAAGGAGAAGGGGTATGCGCAAGCCTTCAGGATGATTTTTCATTTGTAAATCCTTATGCAAACCTACCTGCTCTGTTTAGAGGCTCATCAGCAATCGGCGTAGCACGACACGCGATGTATCGAAATTACAGTGTTTTTTATGATACAGATTTATCCGAGCGGATGGTTGGTCTTCATTTATTAAAAAAAATGATCACCGGAAAAAATCCTGATGAAGAAATAATACAAAGCTTTCCGCGTTTGAGGCAGGAGCTACGCCGTATTGAAGAAAATACGCCGTCTCCACAAGCCTTATTAAAACAGTTAGGAGCAATTAAAAGCAAGAACGCTGATGCAAGCAAAATACAGGCGTTAGTAGATGTCTACAGTATGGATCTTGCTACCGGGAAAGTCAGCCATTTTGATTTATATTTTATCAAAATAAAAACAGATATGATTGAGATGGCGGTAAAAAACGGAATGCCTTATGCTGAGCTTGATGACTACATTAAATTTGTTGATGGTATGCAGGCCCAAGCTCATAAAAACAATCAGCAGATTTTGACGGTATTTGCGCAACGTATGCCGCTAACTCAGCAAGAACTGAATTTACTCGATCACTTAGAAAAGTATTGTTCTCCAAGCTCAGCCGTCTATCACGATGCTAAGGTTTTACTTAAGACACTGCACATTGATCCGCCAGCCGGACGAATTCCTTTTCAATTAAAACGAGAAGAAAATGGGACCTATACCCTAAGTACCACAAATAGTTCAATTGCAAAGACCTTAGGGACGGAGTTTGGCTTGCCTATGGTCCAATCATCTACAGGCTTAAGTTGCAATTTATCCCAAGAAAAACTCAATAAGCTTGTCGATACTGTTGAAAACAAATATCAACAGAAAAAAGAACGCACCCAACTCTATGTTATTTCTGATAAACAGGTATTTCCTCGTATTGTGGGACTAGTCAATGCGAAAAATGGACCCCATCAAGAAAAAGCAGATATTGGGCGTCAATGGAGCGAGGATAAAAAGACCGTCTCCCTACAAATTGTGCCTAAAACGGAAGCACAAGCACAGCAGTTAGCCAAGATTTTTGGCGATAATTTTCGAGTTAATGAAGCTAAGGTGGTTCGACTGAACCAAGATGAGCAGACACAACTTAAAAATAAGGTGAGCACGCTTTACGCGGCCGAGTGTCCCTCTAAACCAACGATTATTCCAGCCCCTTTGTCTACAGAAGTGCCACATAAAGCAGCGACAGTAAATAGATGGCAAGAACTTCATAATAAACAATCGGCGGAACAACCAACTGCAGCAGAGCAATTAATTAAACGATTTGAGGCATTAATGGAGCCAGGACAAATTCTCGACCAAATGAAAAATGTGCTTAATGAAGCAAATCCCAAGGCTGTTGAAAAGCTTTTGAAATATGATAATAAAACATTATGCAAACCTGGTAATATTAAAGCAATTTATTACGATCAATTGGAACAAGTTAAAGAAGTTTCTGAAGAAGTGGTCATTACGGCTACAACAACAGCACCTACAGATCAGATTCAACCTACGTTGTAAACAACGAAGTGCAATCCAGACTTAGCCCCAACGCTAGAGATAGGCTGGCTGAACAGCCAGTCTATCTTGAACTCCATACTTTACGGTAAAGCTTTAAAGCCTACCTGCCCACACTGACCATTATAAAAGTAGTTATATTTATATAATGGGCGTCTTCCTGTATTGATGAAAACCATGCCCGTGGCAGTACTATTAATCCACTGCACACTCACTGGAGTAGGACTATCAATGGGAGGTACACTGCCATTAACTGTGCTAAAACTGTAACTCATCGCGGGCGTACTCAAAGACCCCATTGACACAGACATATCGATACCTGCCGGTACATAATTATCAGCACCATGGGTGCCATCGGGCCATTGAACTTTGGGTAAATCAATAAACATCGAGTCAATGCCCACATCGAGCAGGGCGGTCCCACAGAACTGATTAGCCGTTGGCAATCCCGGAAAACTATAACAACCTGATTGCGCATTAAAGTCACCAGGAATTGCCATGTTGGGTGTTAAATCAACCACATTATAGCTTGCTGCAGTAGAGGTAATACCTAAAATTAAACCGTCAGGCCGGGAGCTTACCTCCCCAGGTGTGAGGTAATAACCAGGGCTCATATCTGTGCCATTACTCGCGTTGGTTATATGCAGAAAAGCATTTGCCGTTGGCGAATTAAATAAATCATTGGAGGTCGTGCTGTTTCGGTTAAAACCAACACCGATATAATGTAAATCGGGTGTAGGCGGGGTCGTATGACATGATTTATCTGCTGGCCCTACACAATAAGCTTTATCGATCCCTAACACCATAATTGGCTGAGTCTGTACAGTCCCTGTAGATGTTTTAATACGTACAGGCGCCAAATAATAATTACCGGAATAAGTATTGCCACTACTGTTATAATATTTAACTCCTGGTGCACCCGGTCCGATTACGTTGCCGTTATGAGGCAGCTCACTCGTGGGTACCACAACTCCCAATGAACCTGTATCAATCGTATAACCAGCAAAAGTCCCTGTAGAGTCATATTGGTTATAGCCTACATCAGCCTTTATTTTTAACGCATAGGGTAGTGTTTGTGACAAAGGCACATGATAACTCGTAGTACCATAAGCGCAAGAGGATGGCTTATTTTTCTTTAACACCTGCATGACACCAAGCGCAGCACCATTATTCGTCTGGTCGCTAATCCAGGCATTGAGGGAAATATTATTCGGGAATGCCTGACCACTGTAAGTAAATGTTACAGTCCCTGTACTCGTCGTCGTTGAAGTAGGCCAGATTGCCCCATGAGGTGCGCCATAAACATCGACATGAATAGGATTATTAACCGAAGGAATAAGGGCCTTTCCTTGAGAATTGCACATGGTCATGCTAACCGTAAATTGCTGAGCCGGATTAGCACCGTTACCTGTTGGATTATTAACTTGAACGACTGATGGGGTGAAATTAACGACACTTGGCTGACATGTCGGCGGTGTGATAGGAAGAATTGCTGCAGTAGTATTACTCACGGAAAAGAGACAGTAGCCATTACTATTTTGAGTACATCCTGAAAGGGCGTAACCAGGGTTATTTATTTTAATTCCCGCGAATGGGTAGTTACGATTACGTAGGGTTGTCAGTATTTTTAATGTTAAGGCAGAGACAGTATAATTTTGACATGACACAGCGCCTTTACCATTTAAGCATAAGGTGACACTTAGGTTCGTCGGGGTCCCCGTCGCAGAAATAGTAAAAAACGAACCACCTACAGAAAAAGCACTGTGGCAAATCAACAGCGACAAAACGACACTAAAATTCCTTAAATATTTTATCATAAGTTATCCGTAAGTTATGAGTTTCGCAGGTGGAAATGATCTAAATGACGCTAACTTAAGGCATTTTTGCATCTACATTCCGCGACGTGTTCGCAGAATCCAGAGAACTTCTGGAGCACGCGGACAAAAGCCGTCTGACGTAGGCATAATGGGTGTTTTACTTAAGGTAGTATTATTAGGCCCCATGCCCAACCTACAAATATAATCGCTAAATTAGAGTAGTGGAACCAAGTCCCCAGATCGCTTTGTAACCTATTGTTAAAAAATAAAAAATCGATTCAAAAGCGCGACATTATCATAGGTTAGATTACGCTTAAGAGTCAATGAGAACAGTTGCGAGTGGGCTGACGGATTACTATGATTGAATAAATAATGGATGAATTGCAAACCTCATGGAGCAATACAATGACTGGGTTAGTACGACTTTCAATAATCATATTATCCTTAAGCCTAACAACCACGAGTTGGGCCGTAATTATTCTTGATAGTACTTATAAAAAATCAGGTTTTAAAAAAGCCGAAGCACTTGCTTGGGCTCCCCAATTTAGCTCATTAATTTTTCTGCAATCAAATGCTATGGATGGCTCCGGTTCATGGATAGGTAACTACAATGGGCATGGCTATATTTTAACTGCCGGACATATGTTTCCCTCAGGCACTAAAGCAGCAGATTACACTTATGAAACCCTTGATGGCACAGAGTATTACGGAGAAGCGGTTTTTTTACATCCCTTGTGGAATGCGAATGCCAATGATCGAACAGGTTACGATTTGGCTATTGTACGTTTAAAAGAAGAAGTAACTACAGGAGGTACACAACCTGCGCTTTATAAAGGTAACGAAGAGCGAGGTAAAGTGCTAACCATGATCGGTTATGGTTGGCGTGGAACTGGCACCAAGGGGCAAGATACGTCCCTAGACACAGGTAATCAGCCTGCTGCTGCCCAAGGATTGATTGAATCTGTAGTAAACGCCCAAACTCCAACCCCGAAAACAGGTGATGCGGGTAATTATTTAGGTACCTGGTTACCCAAGGAGGATGGCTCAATACGCAATCCGCTCACGACTCATGGTATAACCATGCCTGTTTCCCCACTTATTGGTATTCTGGGCTCAGGAGACAGCGGAGGGCCTGCATGGATTTACATAAAAACCGGTTGGGTCATTGCAGGAATTAATTCCGATGGAAATGGCGATGCTGCCTATGGTGATATTTCATGGTTCCCAAGAGTTAGTGCCGTACAAGATTGGATTAGACAGATTGTACCCAATGCACGATTTATTGAGTAATGCTGTCTTGAAATTGTTCAACAAAAGACCATGAAACGTGAATTATGCTATACTTAAAGGTAGCTTAAGGGTTGAAAAATCAATTTCTTAGCTGAGTGCGTAGGAGAATTTTAAATGGATAACTCACGTTTTTTGGCCAAAGCCATAGGAGCCTACCTTCTTATCGTTAGTCTATCTATGTTTATCAACATGAATTCTTTTGTCAGTTTGGTTAATGAGATAACAAAGAATGAACCGCTTTTGTTTGTGACTGGTTTTTTTACGCTGATTATCGGTATTTTACTCGTATTAACTCATAATCTTTGGGTGAGGGATTGGCGAGTAATCATTACACTCATCGCATGGCTAACCTTACTTAAAGGAGCGAGTATCATTTTTCACCCAGCAATGTTATATACCTATACGGCAACAATCCATTACATTGGCGCGACAATTGATGCAATTATAGGCATTGTGCTGTGTTATTTTGGCTTTAAAAAACTATAGCAAAAGGGCGAAACAGCGAGAAATACAGGGGCCGTGCTTCGAACCCCTCGGTGCTTGTGCTCTGAACAGCAGTTCATTTCGGTATTATTGCAATTGCACTTACCGTGAATAAAAAGACCCCAGCGCGTTAATTAAATTAGCCCGCTCATCGACAGGTAATACACTCATCCAAGGCATAAAATTATTACTCGTATCAATAAAGGAAATTTCACGATTTCCAGCATATTGCTGAACCCGCTTCATAAGCAATGAACCAACACCTTGAAATCTTTTGCCCGGGCAGACATACAAATGATTTAAGAATACCTCCTCCTCATAATCACTAAATAAAGCAAAACCAATAATTTCCTTTCTTGATAGAGCAATTACCCCAAACCTAAATGAATGTTCGCCACCCAAACTAAGTGCATATTGAGCAAGCTCGGCCTCCTTAATACGGACACCGCTTTGTTTCACAACGTCCCATGCATCCCCCCGCAACTCCTCAGTTAAATAACGAATCGTAGGCTTGGGGCCATAAAGTGGAGAATCATCGAAAAATTTACCCATCATACTGATATCCCAATTGATTTGCATACAGCCATCATACTAACTCAGCGACAAGGTAAACAGAATGGCCTCATAACGACAAATATGTTCTTTTTTTAGCAACCCGAAGTCTTTTGAGGTCTATAATTATACATAATGGTTATTTACAAATCGAGTGAATTATGCCTATACTCGCAGAACACGTACTTCATAAAGCACAATCTGAATTTAAGAAATCAGCCCCCCCCAGACACCCGGATCTTAAAACAACTAAATTAACAGCAGAGAGTAACGGCAGTCTAAAAGCTCCATTCAAAAAGCTCATTGATGACTTACAATTAGCTAAATACCCCCATCCTCCATTTACCTGTCAACAACAAACAATTGAAATAGATGGTAGAAAAACTCCTGTTACATACATCAAAGCTGATGGACCAATAAATTTATCCAGTGAACAACTTCATCTGGTGAGTGTCAATTCACTTTTATTAAGAAAAGTAGCCTTAGCTGCAACATTAGAAGCCTATGCAAGCCAACATGTCACGGGAAAGAACCAATTAAAAGCGATACGCGCTCAAATAGAGCAGCTAGTAAATGAATCGATTCAAGAAGCCCTCAAACAAGCAGGAAACCCAAACCAGAAGGTGAATACCTATGATGAAACCAATGAGTTTATTAATAAGCTAGGTAACATTTTAAATAGCAACACCCAGATAAAAAGTCATAATGAAGCAGTGAGAATCATCAAAGGCTATGAGCGTTATGTTCTTTCTGAGATGAATGCAGGCAGGGTTATTATTAATGAAAGCACAGTGACTACCGATAAAGGAAAGAAAAACCTGATTCAAATGGATATTCCTTTAGATGCCAAATTAACAGAAGCCCAGAAAAAAGAATACCTGCGAGTATTAGACTCTAAAAAACCTGAATGGTTTCAAAAACTCAACCCAGAAGAGCAACGCTGGTATCAAGATCGAGTGAAAAGGGCGACTAAGTCTGCTGATGGATGGACTAAATTTGCGCAAGAAACCTATGGAACTTCTGCCATGCAACAAGCCCTGGAAATGAAAAATGCTCGAAAAAACTATTTTTTTATTGATGGAGCATTACAGAGTGAAAGCACCAAAAATGCCACCCTCAATGCCATTGAAGTCCCCAAAAAAGAACGCCAACAGATAACCATTCAAAATGCAGAGCAATTAATAGAAAATCAGATACAAGGTGCTGAAGAACGATTCCGTGCCCATTGGGGATTAACCCCAGATGCTAAATTACCTGGTAGAATTATGATTGCAAGCCAAAGCTTGTTAAGCCCATTACTAGGCCTTGCAGATGACAAAATGATCAATGCGCAACGAGCTGCCATCGAGCTTTTGGCTAAAGATCCTCGATATAAAGATAAATTCCAAGTTGCCTTTGGTAATGATGCCGTTAATATTTTCCGCAAAGCACAAATTATTGACTGGAAATACACCAATGAAGTAATGAATTACTCAAGAGGGTTGATGACAAATCTTCAACAAGCGGGGGTTGATAGTAATCATCCTCAAATGAAGATAATGACCGCAGCTTTAGCTCAATTAGAAGCATTAAAAAAATCTCCCAATTTAGACGACCGTAATAAAGCCGCCTTCAAAACAGCCCTTACCTCCATACTTATTGAAGCAGCAGGAGGTAACGTCAGTACCAATTGTAAAAGTGGTAAAGACCGCACCGGACTTGAAGAGCTCTATCATAACGCGATGTTAACCTATTACAGTTTATATAATGAATTGCCCAGCTATGATGATGGCCCAGAAAAAAGGGCACAATTTGTCGAACTATTTTCTCATTTATTCAATACCTTAAAGATCCACGAATCAGCCTCTGGGAATACCATCGGTGCCTTTGGTATTAAAGACAGCGCAAAAATGCTGTGTTCAGATATCGCTAAAGCATTAGGTGCGAATTATACCATGAGCAACAGCCGGGCCAATATAAACAAAACTGAAGAGGCCATGGTTAAAAAGATTCTCAAAAACTTTGACCAAGATAAAACAGTTGTTGAAGCAGATGTGTTTGCCGATTTTGCTCTGGAAAAACTACAGCATCGCAAACATGAACTGGAACAAAAATCAGGGAAAAAAGAGAAAATTGCAGTACTGGCTCAATTAATTTCAGACATAAAAAAAGGCAAGGAATTAATTCCGGCATTAAATGAGTTTTTAACAGATGAAAAAAACAAACGTATTTTTTCATCTAAAACAGGGCTTGGCCAAGATCAAACTCTTAAGTTAATTAAAAAAATTATTAGTGAATATGAAGATAATAACAAATTAATCGAAGAAAGAAAGCAATATCAAAAAAGAGAACTCGAATCATCAACAGATACTAAAGCGCCAGTAATTAACGCAAAACAACGAATACCTCAACCTCAACAAGAAATGCCTGTAAACCACAATATACAAAGCGGTACTCACCGAGCTCCAAACCATGAAGCAGCACAACAAAGCGTGCAAGCCCAAAAGCCAGGGCCTATCCAGCAAACTCAGAGAACAACCCGAACTCCCAATCAAGAACGACTCGATTTTGAGAAGGGGCAACTAATCCAGCTGCAAACAGAGTTAGCGAAAGTCAAAGAAGAGATGCAACTGAATAAACGCCAACTTGAAGAAATAAAGAAAAAACTAAGCACTGATAGAAATCAATTAGATCATGTCTCTACTGCGCTCATTAAAGAGAAAGAAACAGCCAATCAAATGGACATAAAATTAACTCAAGAAATTGAGCTTTTAGATCATCTTAATACAGCAATCCAAGTTCAAAAAAATGAGTTACACCAATTAGAGAGCGAATTAGAGCACGTTTCATCAATGTCTGCAGAACTTGATTCTCAAAAAACTAATCTTGAAGGATTGGTAACAGAGCATCAACAAGAACGTATTAAACTGGAACGCCTAACTCAACTGCAACAAGAAAAACTCACTCTTGATGGGTTAAAGAAAGAGCATCGTAAAGAAGGCTCCATATTAAAATCCAATGAAATTTTACTTAAAAATCATCAAGATACAAGAGATGATTTAGGGTCTAAAAAAACTGAATTGACGGAAGAGCTCCGTCAATTGCAAGAAGAAAGCGCAGAAAAAGAAAAGAATAAATCATTTATAACCAGGATTTTTAAGGCCATTACTTCTTTTTTCAACTCCATGTTTGGTTCTGCTTCCAACCAAACTGAAAACACCCTTGTTGCACAAAAAACAAAGGAGCTTGAGCAATTAAACTCCGAAATTGTTCAACTAGATAACAGCATAGAACAACAAAAGCAAGGTGTTAAAAATCAACAAGTCAAAGTAAATGGTTTAGAAAAAGACATCGGGAAACAAAGCACTAAAGTACAATCAATCCAAGAGGGTATAGTCCTTAATGACGAGATAAATAACGAGATTGAAAAACAAACTAAAAAGGTCGAAAAATTAGCAACCGAAATCCTGCATACCGAACAAGATATTGGGCAACTAAAGAAAGCAGAGGCAAGCAACCACATTATAGTTCAAGAACTTACAAAACAGATTAGCCACCAAAAAGAAGTAATCAGCAATACTGAGGTGATGATTGGTCAAAAAGAACAAACCATTCAAGAACAACAAAGAGATTTAAACTCACGATTAAGTTCCATAGGAGAAATGGAACAACAAATTGCCAAACAAGAACACTCAATAGAAAAAGACCGCTTGTCGCTACATCAATGTGAAAATAAAATTAACAGCAACGGAACCGAGCAACGTCAGCTACAAAATAAAATCATCAAACAAGAAAAGAAAATTCAACATGAAGAAAAACATACCCAAGTACATGACAGCAGAAACAACCAGCATGCTCATATTGAACGGTCTATGGCTATGAAGCAACAACTCCATGAATCAAAAATGGTGGAAAACGACGAATTACGAATAAATCAAATGCAGATTGTTGTGAAGTGAATGTTCACTGCAATGGCAACAAAATAAATTGCAAGCTATCTATTTACGAGAGAATATACTTGGCTTGTTATTAATAATAATGAGCTGGGGAAGCAATGAAACGGCCAATAGAGACTTTAAGAATTTCAGAAGAGGATCTTCGTATCTAAAATTCAAAAGCCCCTTTTTCCTAGATTAACAAAAGCTTACTGGAAGGTGCCGTCCAAACCCATTAAGTAAAACTTAATATTGATTGCCTGCTTTGGGGCAAAGCAGGTAAAAAGTCTAATAACTTAACGCTCGAGAACATCGAACTCCAATCGAAACAAACTTATCGCTGCCGCCTTGAACACCGCCACTCGTATCAATATCTACAGATCTTGCATCAGTCTGTGGAGCGTTCGAATCTTCGGTTGAACTCCAATAAAGTCCTGCAAGGCAGGTAGTTCCGCTGGGCGGGGAGCAAGAGGTGCTTGGGGAGGGAGCATTGGAGTTTCCAATCAAGAAAGAAAGGCTGCCTACCATGCTTTGAGTTCCATTAGGACAACTTATAAAGAGATCTTTAGCATCCATCTCACAAATTGCCGGAAAATACCAATCATTATAGCAAGATCCATTTGTACATGGAGTATTACCATTCGAGTCTATGGCATAGAGTACGCATAGGCCTGCCGCATAATAATTAAGTGGGGTAGGTGCACTTCCTCCACTGCTGCGAATGTGATTATAATAAGAAACAATATTTCTCGAATTACATGAGCCATCGGTACTGCCGTTGCATGCGCTATAGGGTGGTGTGCCAGCCGGATAAGAGGGTACGGTGGGAGAGGGGGCAGTAGTAGTCGATGTTTCATCAATCCCCAGAATGCTTGTGTAATCCACATTTAAATTGCCCACTCCATTCCCATTGGAACTCCAAATAATGCCGGGATTTAAAGGACCAGAGAGAACGGCAGGCATTGCTTGATCAACAAGAGCAGTTACTTTACCGCCTATACTTCCGGTTTTTAAGGTGGTGTCATTAATCGAATAGATAAAACCACCTTGGTACTGACACCCATAGCCTAATACATAGATATTTACTTGGCTGGAAACACCACCATCTGCCTTAATCATCACCGTACCAGCAATTGGCTGCGTGCCAGCTGTACATGCAGCGTTATTTGAATCATTACTGGCTATCGAGCCTGGTGTTAAAGTAATCATGCAGGAATCCCCCTCATTGAGTGAGCCCGTACATGTTGTGCTGCTGATGCTCGTTCCTGAAGGAAGCTTAATGGCGCTAACTGAGATATTGGTGGCAGGAGCAGAGCCTGTGTTTTTAATAGTTATTTGTCTTGGGTTGCCCGTGAGTGCTGCATCTTGCGTGGTCATACAAGATGAAGCGGGCTGGCAATTGATTGAAAGTCCCAGTATTGATGTGCTGGGTATTAAAGTAGCTGTGCCAGGAGGCCTTTGCGTTAGTCGGATGACTAAACTGTCGGCCTGGCTTGGTCGATAGCATTGATTGGGATTACCCCGCTCGCATACCTCTGGACCTCCCATTATGTCCCCCTTTAAATCGCTCCCTTTTACATCCAGAGTTAAAATGCATTTTTCCTGATAATTCAAAGGGGAGATACATCCTGATGAGGTTATTCCTTGAATAGGCTTCATCCATAATGTATGTATTTTATGGGATTGATTGGTCAAAAGGTATTTGATGGTCGTTGTCTGTGAGCTGCTTACTCTCACTGAGGGGGGATATCCGGAGACTTGGGTAAACGTCCATACAGGAATACCACCATAGACTGGATTTAACAGTACTAATCCCGCAAGAATTATGTATTTTAAACGATTTTTATTCATGAATTATATCCTTATAAAAGTACCTTGGCACCGCTAAGCGGGTCAATCTAAGCAGAAACATTCTCAAATGCTTCTCTCCAATTTTGAAGCGAGTATATAGGAAAACGTTCTCTGAAGGGAAAGATTTCACCCCTTATCATAGTCAAATCTACCACACCATTTTTCTATTGTTAGCTAAGAATACGTTTCGATCTCAAGTTATATATTAAGTCGATTAATGAGGGATTTTCTGCTCCACGTATTTTTTAACAGCTCGAAGCCAGATCGTGACAATACTTGCTATAAAGATTGGTTCTTGCCATGTAATCAAAGTATAAAGTGAGACGGAATTTGAAACTGAGCTTTATAACTCAAGAGAGCATTAATTCAGAAGGATGATTGACGGGACACTTAAGTCTGATTATTTTGATAATCAGACTTAATGTAATAAACAGGAGGGCGGATTCAACTAACTAATGCAACACGGCTTTTTTACATCAATTATGTAAGGTCATAGCTTCATTTTCTACATTCATATTAATGATCTGTCTTTTTTCTACTTACCAGAATAAAACTACCATTAACTTCAATCCAAAATAATGGGTTCAATATTAAGTTCCACATCATAATGAGCTTTAATTTTTGATTGAATCGAATCAGCAAACTCCAATAGTTCAGCTTGATAAGCACCACCATAATTGACCATAACCAATGCATGCTGCGGGTAAATACCTACATTGCCTTGTCGTAAACCCTTCAGGCCCAAACTATCAATCAGCCACCCTGCGGATAGTTTAATTTTCTCAGGATCCTGCGTGGGGAATGTTGGTAAATTAGGATACTGAATACATAACTCATGTGCAGTTTCTTTGGGGATGATAGGATTATGAAAAAAACTCCCTGCATTACCTAGCTCATTGGGATCAGGTAATTTACTTTGACGAATACTAATGATTATATTACGCAAGTCATACGGTATTGGATTCGTTAAAGATGAAAGTCTTTGGGCCACATCGCCGTAATTAGCATTAAGATTGGGCTCGCTTAATAAAGTGAAACTGACACTAATCACTATAAAACGCGAATTATTTTTTAAAAAACTGTTTCGATAACTAAATTGGCATTCGCTGTTGCTAAGAATAACCAGTTTTGCAGTGTGAAGATCATATACCAAAACCTCTTTGATAAAATCTTTAACCTCAACTCCATACGCACCAATATTTTGAATAGGTGCAGCCCCCACCGTACCTGGGATTAAGCTTAAATTTTCCAAGCCAAAAGCACCCTGATTGGTGCAATAAGCCACAAATGCATCCCAGTTCTCGCCAGCCATTGCCGTCACAATCTGTTCTTGGCCAACTTTCCTAATAGTGATTCCACGTAACTCATTATGAATAACTAGGCCTTGATATCGGGCAGGTATAATTAAATTACTCCCCCCTCCCAAAATAAAGAACTTTGAGAAATTAGAAAGAACGTCTCTAAGTTCTTCTAATTGTTCGACTTGATTTAAGACAACATAATAAGACGCTGTTGATTTTAAGCGTAATGTATTTAAGGGAGTTAAATCAACATCGTTTAGAATGTTCAGCATGTTTGAGGATCAAATGAGTATTAATTGTCTATTATCCCGAATTTTATTGGGAGACACAATTGCTAATTTGATAACTACCTCATTATCCTCCGCCAATGCGCTTTTGCATATAAAAAAAGACTCATTTATGATATTGATGATCATTATTTGATCTAAAATAACATTTTAAATTAAAATATCGTGTTTATATTTGATGAAAAGGCTTTTCCATGCAAACTCCTTTAGAACAAAGCATTAATCAAGTCACCACGGACGCAGAGCCCCAATCACCCGCTACAAAGAAAAACAAAAAAAGAGCAAACCCTGAACCCGCCCAAGACATGGCTAAAAGCGAACCCGAAGTCAAAAAAAGGAAAATTGCTCCCCCACCCACAACCCTAAAAACAACTATTGCCACTTTATTACATAGCTATTCAACCAATCTAATTGATTTTAATAGATTTAAAACAGAAGTAGCTGAGCTCAAGCAATCGATGCAAAATGCAGACCTACCAATAGATAAATTTATCGAATTAATTTGTCCCTTTGTAAATAATCGCCACATGGTTCATATCAATAAAGTTCGTAATCGTGAAGGTTATTTGCAATGGACAGTTGATGAAATAGAAGCATATTTTATCCAGCTTACCCAAGAAGAGCGGTTACCCACTGGTGGTTACAGTATCATTGAAAATATTCTTAACTGCATCGGTTACGAGAACTTAAATTTATTGACAGAAAGACCGGAAATCAAACAACAGCTTGTCAATAATTATGCTTATGTATTTATCACCTTTTTACAACCATACCTCCCTATAGCAGAGATTCTAGCCGAGTATTTTCCCGGGGAATTGGGGGAGCAATTAAAAACTAAAAATATTCAGTCTTATTATCCGGCTACTTTTTTAGATTTGCTCTATGCGATTGCTCCTATTGCAACATTTGATTATTGGAAACAAGGTTTTCGTCCCTATTCTCAAGCCGAATTTAATTCGCGTTTTTTTTCTATCACTGCAGAGCCAACTCAATTATTAGCAATCTATCAAGAAATTGTTAGTGATGAGTGCTATCGTGATTTATGCAGCTTTTCTCATTATGTTCAACCATGGCAATTATTTCTTAGTAATCCTGTAATTAATCTCGAGCTATTCCAACAGCTTATTGAAAAAACCCAAAGCTGGCCAAATCTAAAAGAAATAAATAGACTATGTAACTCTAGCCTTAAAAAAGACCTAGTCTATATTCAAAAAATAATTTACTGCATCTCACGGCTACCTGAACCCTTAAACACCCCCGCGGATGCACTGTTTGCCCAACAGCTTAAAACCGGATTACCCGCAGGATTACAACCACCAGCACCATTACCACAACAAGCCGCCCTCCCTCAAATTACTGTTCAATGGCTACAACAATATCTAGTAGCCAATGCCACTGAAGCCGCTGGATTATTCTTTGGCGTAAGCGTCATGATTTTTAAAAGCAAAAGTTATGGCGAATTAACCAACCTGTGGAATGTACTCAAAGAGAAACAAGGGGAACCGAAACAACTATTTAAAAGTTATTTACTGGCGTATCAATTTACCAATCCTTTATTGGCACATCGACTTGGCGCAGGCACAGTATCGCCTACTCCCATTTACCCTCTTCCGGTTCTCACTGAAAGCTATCTGATTGAGATAAAACAAGCGCTTGCTCACTTTGCTACCCAGTTAAGTGCAACCGAACTATCGCAATCCGTTGAATCCTTAATTAATTTTTCCTATTGGACATTAATTCATCTTGCCAATAACCAACCCTTCACAACCCTTCCTGGCACAACCTTGAGCTATTTTGCCCAATTTAATGCGGAATTAATCAATATCATTCCGGAGGACACGCTACTTTCACCGCAATCTTATTTCCCCATCTCGCGTATTCTCTTTAGTTTAGTCAGCAAAATGGAACTAGAGAATAAGGCGAGTGTGCCTCACTGTTTCTCTACACTTATTAGCTCATATAGTCTTTCAAAAAACAGAAAAAAAGAGTGTTTGGGAGCACTATTCCCCCTGATAATAATGCATTATGTAGTAGGCCCTAAGAGTAAAGACCTCTGTCCATTAATGGACCAACTCAGCAACCTGGAACCAAGCTGGCTTAATCATCTAGCTCAAGAGGTGCGCGTGTCGGGACAAGAACCGGAACAAACTCGCAATCTATTTACCACCTATAGCAAACTATTTTCCTTGCCAAACTTAGCCCAAGATGCGGCGGAAATATTGGCTTACCTATTAGAAAAAATACGCGATAATGAGCAAGTAATCCTTCCTGAACAGTTTTTAAAAGAAATTGCAGAATGGCAATTGAACCTACAAAAAAGAGCTCAATTAAATGCAGCAACCCAAACGCTATTGGATGCTATTTATAATCACTGCATTCATAAAACGCAAAATACACCACAAGAAAAAACCTTTGAGGAAATTCGTACCCAATTGTTAATAAAATTTAATGCGGACCCCACACAAGAAGCTCAGGCAATACATAGCAGAGAAAACCATGAGTTTTCTGAGCTCATTTATTCTGCATGGATGAATGCATTAGGAGATACCGAAACCTTACGTATGGAAAAAATAGCACAGGGAAAAGATTTTTTTATACAATTGATTCCGCAAAAAGAGGCTGAAGTTGTAGAAAAACAATTAGAGAAAAAAAGCAGGGAGTTTTTACTCAAATTTCCCTCCTATCTATTCGGAGCTCGAGGTACTGGTTTTGATGCGGAGTGCCAGCCAATTCTCGAGAGCATGAAACCCTATATGTTAGTAAAAGGCTATCTCAATCAGATTATAGGACGCGCCAAACTAGTAGAAACGCCCACAACCACCGTCCAACAACGTCAACGTATAAAGGATGCAAAAAAACTATTACATTTAATTTGTGCGATTGCTTATTATGCGAAAACAGAACAAGAGTCACCTGAGCCATTTAGAATCACCGATAAGGAAGAGGCTTTGAATATTTTGCTCCTTGAGTTAATTGACCAAGCGAGCAACCCCTCCTGTGATCAAGGCCCATTTATGAGGATCTTAATTGCCTTAGAACCGGCAACAGAATACCACTTCCCCTTCCTGACTCGACGATCCATTCAATTTTATGTTAATGAGTACATCAATGCGTTCTACACTCAACAATCAGAAGCAGATAGAAAAAGCTTGTTGCAAGAAATTTATGTCCGAATTGAAGACAAAAATACACTAACTGACATTGACTACCTGCCGGAACATACTTTTTCCTTCCTATGCTCTAGATTTCTTGATGAATACGCTCCTAGAATGGGCCATATTACCGCCAAGGAAATTGAACTGCTCTTTTCCATAGAGCGCCCACAAGCATATCATCCCTTACTCGTCACCGATCTAAATCAATATCATCAGGAGCAACGCGCAGCCCTCCTAAGCCCCGCGATGAATCCTAATGGATTTTTTATAACACCTGCTAATCAAGGGAGAGCAAGTGTTTCGGCGATGGATGTTGATGAACAGCCCGAAAATAAACCAGTGACGTCTCGACAAAATACTTAAGATACAAGAAAGCAACTCGAACTCCCGCGGCCTTTAGCGGGAGGGGATTTAGTTCCTTTTTACCAAATACGCCTATTTAATATAGGTAAATAGAATGGCTATTCGTATCCTCGAATAGGTAATTTTCCCTTATGTTTGCGCCATTAGACGTGACAATGAGATAAGTGTATATTAGGAAAACATTGTAAATATCAGTAAATTGAGTGATTAAAAATGCAACGTAAATACGCTCTCCTTATCTTAGTTATTGTCGGATTAATTATTGCCCTTAACCGCGAAGAACAGATTACTGATTATGTGCAAAACTGGCTCCATCCCAAACCGAAACAACTTTGGTTTTGTCCAGCCCCTGAGCAAGTTGCAGCGAATCAATCAAATCCTGGTGCTTTTAATGTTAATGGAGTGGATTGGGTTGTCGATTACCATGGTTGGCCAGCCCCAGAAAAAATAGGTTTTATGCAAGCATTAATCACCGAAGACAGTAATTTATCTTGCTATTACCAATGGAGTAATCCTAAAGAACCTGGGACTAATTTATGGATGACCGTTAAATTATCTCCATTAGTTAATCAGAAAATTCGCGCTTATGGTTCCTATTGGCAACAAGATAAATCCACGAATATATGTTCTGCCGGAATTAATGCTTGTGGTTTTGAAATAAAGCAATAAGGTAGACTATTGTTCCGATGCTTGGCATAGCCATGACCCTCAAGCTAAAAACTAGCTTAACAGCGAAATTCTGCGGATTCACTACATCCATTGGATCCCTGGTCAAAAGCGCGGAAATTCGGATTGTATTTGAGAGGCTACTAACGACCTCGAAGAATTTCCTCGCTTATCTTTTTATGCTACAAATAAATTCTTAACTTGTAATGAAGGAAGTTTTATGAGCTTAACGGAAAGGATGGTCCTTAACTATTTAAAAAAAACCAATCCCTTAACAGCAATTGATAATGATGATGTTAAAGATAAATATCAATGTAAAACGGGGCAAATGCCACTGACGATAAGCGTGAGTAAACAGTTAATTACCCACCTCATTAATGGAACTATCTTACAAGACATTGCGGAAGAAGAGGATGTCGAAGAAGAACAGGAATACGACGATTTCGAAAAGAAAGAAGAACAAGAGGATGATAATCTCGAAGAAGATTATTTTATTATAAACAGAGAATTAAGCGACCAAGAAATACTCTCCTTAAAGCGGTTACAAAATGCCTTGGCGGATTTACCCACCTCCTTAAATTTTCAATCAATTTATTCGCTCATGACTACCGGAGTGGATGGCCTACAAAAGAGGTTACTTGAATCGGTTAATGATTACCTACAAAATATTCAAGAAGTTACAGAGCATAAGCTATTATTAAAGGCCGTTGTATTAGTACTTAAAATTTTAGAATACGATTTGAGCAAAAATCCTGGTCCAATTACGAGAGGGGCTGGATTTTTTAAGGTAGAAGTTTTATCAGATGTAAAAAGAATCGAAAATTACAGTATAGTGAAAGGTCTATTGGACAGGATCATTGAGCAATATAATGATCACTATGAGCCAAAGCCAATCGCTTTAGCAAGTAGGTCTTAGAATCGCAGGAGAGATACTTAATTATCACTGCTGGCCCGAGTTCTTGCGGGCTATATATCTTTATTGCAAGAGCAATGAAGACGGCGATCGGGGCTTTAAAAATTACCTCATCATCCCCCTCCCAAATTCCCGTGGTTTAGCCACAGTATTCACAAAATAGTGGATTAATGACTGCAATTAAATGTGATTGAGGCTCTCAAAGCCACACCTTGGGAGTTCAAGAAATGTTTTAATGAAATATGAGTTAGCCGTGATTTTATCTGCATCCACATTCAATTGTTCCTTCTCTGAATCCCCTTCCTCTTTAAAAAATGCTATTGATTTCTTTTTTCATACTGCTTTTTCAAAAAGGTTTCAATACTTGAAAAAAACTCTTGTGGAACATCGGATTCCATTGAATGATCTGCATTAGGAAACATGATAAATTGAGTGTTGGGGATTTTGCTGGCCATAAGCTCAGAATGCTTTTTATCAGTAACCCAGTCCTCGTCACCAACCAGAATAAGCGTATTGCATCCTACCTCATGCAGGCGCTCTTCATAATTAAAGGTGCGCAAAAACCCACCAAATCCCTGATTCAATGACTCACATGAAAACGCATGCTCTGGTGCGGGGCGATTTACTGGAAGATTATGTCTTTTTCTCCAGGAATACATTGTATCCATAACCGCAAAAAAGTGTTCAACGTCTTCATCGCTATTAAAACTTCCCGCCCATAATTGTTCACAAACTTGTTGTTGAGCAATAGAGCCTCTCTTTTTAAGGTTTAGGCGAGCGGACTCAATATTTTTGAAACTTGGAGAGCCTGCAGCCAAAACCAAGCTAGAAACATGTTCAGGATAAGTCAGGGTATATCCTAAGGCACACATTGCTCCGTATGATTTGCCCAATAAATTTATTTGTTCCAGATTAAGATGCTGACGAATTACCTCAACATCCTGAATGTAGTTCTCCATAGTATATGATGAAGGCTCCCCTTTATCACTCAACCCACATCCTCTGGGATCAAAAAATACGATATTGCCGCTTGAATGAAGGCATTCATAATCTTTGTAGTGTGAATGGTTAGCCCCAGGTCCACCAGGAAGCATAAAAACGTAGGGCATCACATTGAGGCTGTCCTCATTTTCACTGACTATCCGTATATGTATCTGAGTTTTTGATGCATTAGCTCGTTCAGGGATATTAATGAATAAATCCTTAACCAACATAGGGTTCTCCTTAAAAATAAGCTATTTGAATAATGGCATCTATTCGTTATAGGTTCTACTGTTAAATGCAAGAAGTTATTCCTATTGTGCATAATGTACGCGTACTAAAAAATGCTCATTCGCAAGCAATTGATTTATATAAAACTATTCCCTAATTACAGCAAAAGGACGTATGATAAAGGCATCTTTTTGTTAATAGGGATGTTTAATAATGAAAAAAACGATACCACTAATACTTCTATCAGGAATAATGGCGGCATCATGCGCCAAACAAGACGTAATTACAGATGATGCTGGAGGCCTACATTATACAACCCCCTACCAGGATGATATGCGAGGACGTAAAGCATTTCCTAAAACCTGGAATGTAAAAGGTAAAAAATTATTTGTATTTAATCCTAAAAAATACGCTTGGGCCGCTTATGATGCTCAAGGTAATCGAGTGATGACGGGCAGTGCATCAGGTGGAATGAATTACTGTGATGACATCAAAGAAGAATGTAAAACAGTAACCGGAACTTATGCTGTTTTTAATAAGAAA
The DNA here is from genome assembly GCF_044626755.1 of Legionella lytica. Taxonomy (GTDB): domain Bacteria; phylum Pseudomonadota; class Gammaproteobacteria; order Legionellales; family Legionellaceae; genus Legionella; species Legionella lytica_A. The sequence goes on from NZ_JBGORX010000001.1 coordinate 852,760, forward strand.
GGCGCTGATTGTAAATCCAATGAGTACCCTATCGCTAAAGATGGACATGTAATTGGCGGGGCGAAGATGCCTTATTGCATGCATTTCCATAATGGCTATGCAATTCATGCGGCTTATGAGGTTCCGAAAGCAAATTCTAGCCATGGGTGTATTCGTGTTCTCCCGGGTGCTGCAAAGTGGTTAAATGAACAATTCATTGATGTAGGTACAACCGTGTTAGTTCTTCCTTACGCGTAAAATGCCGTCCTAGTCCAGGGATTTGAGTTTAGCTCCCGGGATTAGGGCTACCCCACCATCCAAGCGACGATTTAGTTTTTTAAAATAACCTACTCTTAAGCGCTTAAATTTCTTGCATTTTATTCTTTTAGCTTTCAAAATCGATTTTTTTATCCGGCCTTTAATAAGGAGATGTAATGGGACTGTTTGACTTTTTTTGGAGTTCTCGAAGACTTAGAATCAATCACGAAGGTTCAGATAATGTCGAGCTAGATGAGATTGCAAATGACACGAACTTTTTTCGACAAGACACAGGCTCAACAACCATCAATGGGGCTGTTGGGTACAATGTCAGAATAAATATTTCGGAACAAAGTAATCTAACTATCAAAGGAAATATCGGTACTAAATGCCAGATATTCAAAGATGGTGCCGGGATACTCACCATTGAAGGCGAAGTAGCAAGAGATTTAAAACTAACCGTGTATGGTCAAGGAAAAGTATATTTTACACACCGACCTCACACAGATGTCATAAAATCCATCCATAGAGGCAGTGTTACGGCTGAAATCTATTGTGCAGGTGAGCTTCTAGCAGCACAAAGCCCTAGCTATACGCAACATAATATGGGGCGGTCTATTCCTGAAACACGAGTTGTTGAGGTCGAACGCGTTGTCGAGCGAGTTGTTGTGAGAAACGTACCAGTTGCTTCATCTTCGTCACCGCAAGCCCCTATTGCAGATCAATATACAGAATATACTCAAGCCTATATTGATGGACTCACCCGAACCCAGCAGGAGTCAATCGCTGTGCGTGTCGGAAAATTGGGTAAATTAAGCTCTGAAGAAGAAATGTTGCTTGAGAAATTTATGGATCCTATCATGGGAGATTATTTCAATGATATTCCTGTTGGGTATAAAGAAGCCTATTATGATTTGTCTACGCTGAATCGGCTTGAAAAAGATCCTATTACCAAAAAGCCCATCAAACTATCTGACATTCAAGCAGCGAGGGTTTTATTAGAAAATTTTGCAGTGGTTATGGACACTATCGAGTTAAACCGCAAAAAAGCTATTGCCAATGTGAACCAGGTAGAAGAGGAGTCTAGCGTTAGACCATCAATGTAGGTTTCACCAACCAACCCAGAATGATACTCTTTATAGCCCCGTTCTGGGCTGTGTCTCTTCGTTTGCATGGACGGCATCTGAACGAGAAATCTCAATCGCATCCGCAATGATTAAGCCTTATAATACTCATTTCGATCAATAAAATAACAAATAGATCAAAATAAATACTTGAAAAAGCGATGCCAAAGCCTATATTTAAATCATAATGGGATTTATTAAGGCAATGGATATGATGTTACCGTTATTAAAGCAACAAAGCATTTCACCATTTAGTACAACAAGAACTCAAATTAAACAAGTTAATACACTAGTACAAAAAATAAATACATATCAACAGAAAAATCAGTTATTAAGAGCTTTGAAATATGTGGACAAACTAGCCGTCTACCTACAGCAACTCGAGCAAGAAAACAAAATAAAAGCTCCCATAAAAGAATGGGCCGAACAAAACTCGCTTGATGAGTTTAAAAAACACATACTGAGCGAGAGTGCACAACGTGAGCTGCAACAAAAAATAAAACAGCTCACAGGAAAAGCGCAATTGACAAGCCTTTATCACCTGGAAAATAGCCCTTCAACATATCCTAATCTGATCGGCAACAAACTGAAAACAGTTGATAATAAGTTAGAGTTTGAATCGTTAAATGCGGAGAATAACCCTGCAATCGTAGTCACCAATCCAGATAAAAATATGACCTTTATTGTTCGTTTTTTCCGCACGATAAATACCGGGGACAGCAAACATCGCTCACCCAGAGAAATTCGAGAACAATGCAGTAAAGACATGCCCCAGATCCCTGCCCCCTTAGCAATGGAACCCATTGCCAAAGAAGGCAATGATGAACTGTACTTTGAGTACAGTCAGTTTTATCCAGAAGGTAACTTAAAAAATTATTTTGCAAATTTAAGGGAACAAAAAGAACAGGGAATAATTAGTGCGCCAGAATTTGATAAAGCCCTCTTGGACTGTAGTAAACAGCTGATGGAGTTTCTGGTTTCTTTGAATGAGCGGAAAATCTGGTATACCGATATGAAGCCAAGTAATATTTTATTAAATGAAGGAAAAATTATCCTTAGTGATATTAAAGGCTTATTGGAGAGCAAATCGGCTAAAACCCAAAGCAATATGATTAATGCCACCAAAAGCTATCATTCGTCAAATGTTTTCTTCAATGACAATGTTAATCTTGAATTATTACAGTGTCAGACTCTAGCTGCTACTCTATATCAATTAGCCTGTGGTGAGCTGCCTGAGCCTAATGGTACTATTAACTGCTGGAAAAATACTTATGATTTTAGCCAGCCAGTATTTCAAAGTGAACACGGCCATTTTGTAATGAGTATCATTGAGCTTTTATCTGCCAATATACCGATTACCATGGAAAAAGCGTTATCTCGGGTGAAAGAACAACTGGCACAAATGGATTCAGCGCAAGATGATATGAATGAAGACAATAAAGCATACGGTAAACAGAAATTTCATGAGAAACATGGCCAAAAATACATGAAATTGTAAATCCCACCAAAGAGGAACCTATCCCTAATAAGACACTGCCTCAATTAGGGATAGAAGCTCCTGTCTTTAAGCACTCACCATGACGAGAACTGAGTTTGAACCAGCCTATTTAAGTCCCTTCCAACTAATATCAACAGCTCGAACAAAATTATCTTCGGGAACTTTTTCTTGAATACGCTCTAATGCTCGAGTCATGGTAATCGAATGCTTGCATAAGGCTGAAATAGCAACTTGTTTGGCTTTTTGATCACCGGTTGCGGTCAATGTATTCGTATTTTGACAAATGATACGTAATAACTTTTGCATGCCTGTGCCGCGAATAGCTTCTCGCTTAGGTTGTAATGGTTCTACTGCCTGTAGAATGGATTGGCAACGCAGTGCCGCATGGTCAAAAGATGAGGCTTGCTCCACTTGCTGGCTAAGGAGTGCCCGTAGCGCATTCTTGTGGGTCATCAAATCACCTAACCATTGTTGTGCTGCTGGAGAATTGCTCAAAGGATTATGCATAGTCGTTTGCTGTTGATCTAAAAGTTCATTTACAAAAACATTCATGCTCACATTGACCCAATCACGTAAAGGACTTTCTATAGGGCAGAAATTCAGCATCTTTAACGCCTGACTATAAAACAAATTAAATGCCTGACTACGGTCAGCTGCATTTAAACAGTGTTCATAAGTGCGCACTAACTCATCTAAATCTGCGTGATAAACTAAAGCCAGTTGTTGTTTTGTTTCATCAACAATGGGCGCTACACCATCCATTGCTAATAACCGATGTTGCCATTCGCGTTGCTTAAATTGGGTTAACTTCAGATGCTCCTGCGCCTTCACACTGAGCATTGGCTCCGGTTGCTTAGTAAAATCCGCCAAATCCTGAATGCGTTGTTGTACTGCTTGAGAGCTGATTTCTCGGTAACAACGTGAACATTGCAAAAGAAAGGCCTGTTGCGATCGATCGAGCTCATAATCATTCAATAACGTTATTGCTTGCTCCGCAGGATTAGAGATAAGTTCTAACACGATTGCTTTGATGCTGTTAGGAAGCTTGGAAACAATGTGCTCCAAGGTGTCTTTATTCAAAAAGACATGGTATTCCTTGATATACTGACTAAACAATGTTTCTAAAGACCATTGCATATCAAGAGCATTATTTATCCAGGTTTGGATTTTGCGTAATTGCTTCTCTTGCTCTTTTAATTTTCTTATCGCCGTCCCATGAAAACGATACTGCGTCATATCTCGTTTTTGGGCTTCAGGATTACACGCATAATAATGAACTAAAGCGGCTAAAGCGTGGTCTTGCGGGCTCTTTAATTTATGCTTATCAACAACTGTTTTAATGACCTCGGAAACTCCTTGCAGGCTATTCGATGCAGTCAAACATTCATATAGGGCATAAATGAGTACCCGGTCGATTTGCAAAGGATACTGGTTAAGAATAGCTTGCAATGCCCTATCCTCTCCTACCTGTATTACCGGCTCAAATAATTCATTCCACGCATTTAAATCTAATGGAAAAGCCTCTTTCAACACTTCCGTATAACGCGCCTCCGTAGCTAGTTTACTGGATAATAAAGAAGGATGTATCTTCTTCACAGAGTCCAACAACAAAGCAATTAATTGTTCAGAGGAAGGAGTACGCTCATTTGCGGCAGCCATAAGCGTCAACAAATGATCTCGAATATTCATCATCGCTTCAATATGTGCCCCTGGCTCATTACCAGCAGCTGAAGAGATTGCTAAAACATGATTCGCTTTACGTTGCTCTGTTTTAGGAGCAAACCAACCATGATAAATCGCTCTAGGCAAGCTGGTTAAGGCATAATTTGCGCCCAGCACCGCCCCATAAAAAAAGCCGCCAATACCTCCTAAGATTCCCCAAAATACTTTGTACTCCTCTTGGCGATGAAAAGCCTTACTACCGTGGATATAGGCTTGAGCAAAAGGTTGCGTTAGCAAACTAAAAATGGTTTTGTTGCGGCGAATCAGTGGTAATGCCGCTCCTACCGTTTTACTTAGTTTATCTAAAAGGATCTCTCGTGTTGAGGGTGTCACAATTTGCTCACCATCGATGCCTCGAAAACCCGAAGAAAAATTAACGGCATGTCGTCGACTATAAAAATCGCGGAATACCTCGGGAGATGGGCGTTGATATTTTAAGGCATCATGCATCAACCCCGGTGAAACTTTAGGTGAGATATTTGCCTGTGCTTGCTGACTAAGCATCGCAAAATAATCTTTGATTGCAGGCTTTTTCAATAGCGGGCTGATGTGAAGACGAGCTTGTTCGGCAACTGCTTTGGCCGTTTCATCACAAGGAACAGGATAGTAGAAGCCCGTTAACTCACCAAGATAATGTAACGTAGCTTCATATTGTTGATGATTAGCTCTATTTTCGTTTGTTAATAAAGGCTTTAGTGTCGTCAATTCACGAATCAAACGTTCACAGGTGGCACGATTATGCGGAACAAACACCTTAGGGGAGCGAGTCAACTCAACAAAATAGTAATGCAAATCTGCATCCTCTTTAGTTAAGGAATAAAGGCTATGGACTAATTCTCTAAATAAGGAAAAGAATGCCTTCTCACAAGCCTCCGCGCCACGCTCCGTATCATGCACCATGCGATCAAAGTCATTCCATTTATGTCTTATTGTAGCATTCATCTTAAGAGGTAAGGCTGGTGTCTTGCACTCCATAGAGGGTAAAAATCGGGATAAAATAGAAAAATAATATTCTTTGAATGTAGGGCAATAAGTCATTAAGCGCGATGATTGCAACATACGCACTACAAATGAGGCACAAAGCTCAACCTGTTTAAAATGACCATCAAAATTTTTGGGTACCACCCCAATAAATGGCACGGATACATGCTCACTTTCACGTATAATTTGCCCATAAAATGTATCAGGAATAAATTCGTCTGGGCCGATTGGGTTATAAACCGTATGACCTCGGATACTACTTGAAGCAGCCTGAGCGTATTGCAATTGTAAGGGCCATAATGGATTTGCCACCGAGAGGGACTGCAAGCATTCACCGGAGCCTGCATCTCGTGGAAAAGATTCCACAACTAAAGAACCCGCTTGTCGAAACATAGGAGTCTGTTTGAAATCCCCTTTTTTAGTTTTGAAATAGGTACCTTGTGAATCGGGCTGATAGAAAGACTCAACCTGCGGCATCCCTTCATCCGTATGTTTAAGAACAAAGTGCCGACGGTACTTAACATAGGCAGAATTTTCAAAATAATGGGGTTCAGGAAACAGGGTTGTCATAAGATTATCGACCAAACCACCATAGAGTGTATTAGCATATTCAGACGGTTGAAGCTGGGTCATGAATTCAAAGCTTGAAAGCAAAGCCTCGAGTTCAAAACGGGCTCCAATAGTTGCATTCATATGCGCTTCAGCCGGACCTTGGCGATGCAGGCTCAAGCTTCTAAAATGAGCGGCCCATTCTGAATCATTAAAGCGAAAAGCATCGGTCCCCGACTCGTTGGACTCATTAACTACCCCACCCCAGTTAGCACCGATTCCTAATGCTTGCCCACGATTGCATTGAAACGCTTGTAAAAACCGCATTAAGTAACGACTAATTACTAACAAATTGCTGCTATCAATCAACGTTTCGCTACGCTCGCATTGTTCCCGTAAAATGCCCAGAATCATGTCTTCATTCAAGGTACTTAAAGTGGTCTGCTGGCGTAAAAAAGGACTCACGTAGCATTCATCGGATGATTCCTGCAACGCCATAAACTCAATGCCCAGACGCTGTAATACACTCTGCAACCAATCAAAAAACTCATCATTGAGTGGTAAATCAATGTGTTGAGATAATTGTCGTCGAATAGCGCCCTTCCATTGCTTCCAGGGTAAGAACTCCGGTGCTTGCTTTGTTAATGCATCCGCATGCCCGCCAGGTTTGAAAGCAAATCCATTAATTAACAAATAATCGCTGGATTCAATAAGTCCTGCTTCATTAAACTTGTAATTAAAATTTTCTGAAAAAGGCTTCTCATTGGTGATCTTATTCGAAGATAAAGGCAGATTAATTTCAGCTACTGGCTGTTTGGATAGCGGTGCTGGCTCTTTTAATACAGGAGGTTCTACATTACTAATGGGAGATAATAAATAGGAAGATGTTTCTAAAAACTCCTCAATTGGAGCGGATGACCAAGGTGTCATTGCCTTGAGTAACTGCCATAAACTATGTGGATTACAGCCCATATGATGCTGCTCAATAGCATGCAAAACGGCTTGATAAGCCTCATCTAAAGCGTCCGGCTCAAGCTCTTGGGCTGCCTCATTCGCATAATAGGCTTCAATGAGCTGGTTAAATTGCTCAATCTTGCGATTGATTTCTTGGCTATGAATAGGATACTCGCCCAAAAAACTGGGCAAGCGGTATTTAAATACAGCCTTAGGATCGCATGCAGAGCTCTGCAATTGAGCGACTAATGCTAAGGCCTGTTCAATTGGTGATTGCCCAGTGGGCGATTTTGGGTATTGCTCTTGCAAGCACGTGTGCAATTCATGAATGCATACATCATCACTTAACATCGCCAGCAAAAAGTAGGCTTGTACTAAGGTATCTCCGGTTAGCTGCTCACGCATTATGCGTGGCAGTTTCGCTCGGAGCTGTTCCAATAACTTAGAACCCACAATGGGGTCCTCAGGCGTACCTAATGCTTGATACTGGGGCATATTATTTACCTTAATCTTAATCCATTATCTTCTTCAACATGCTCATCTTGCTGCACTTGAACTGGCATTAAGCCCATATCCGTTTTAAATGCATCACGAGTAGGTTCTTTTCTTCTCGGAGAGCCGTGGGTGATAATGTCTTTTATTTTGACTTGCTTATAATTTTGGTAGACCTCTTCAAACACATGCTCAAACAAGACTTGGGCTTTAGCACTGCGTTGCTCTTCAGGCAGCGCATTATGTAAGCTTCTCAATAAAGGAGAACCGCGTTTTTTGGCTTCATCAATGAATCGACGCAATAAACCTTGGGCGTCATCATCATTGGCAAATTGCCTTGCAAATCGTAGATCGGCTCTCGGCTCTTCATCATAAGCACCAAATAACGAGTGATAACTGGATAAAGCAATACCACCAAAATCGAGTCGTCTCACTAAATCATCTTGAGCTTGTACATTTTGTTCAGGTGCCAACAAGCCAATAATAACGCGATAAAACTCTTTTAAGCCTTTTTTATTATCACGCCCTTCCTCATCATCATCCAATACAGCCAGGCCTTCAATCTGCTGATCGACGACTTGTTTCAAACGCTCTTGAGCTGATAAAGTGGATTGGGTTTGGGAGCTGTGATCTAGTGTTTGTAAGGATGCGAGCATATTAATAAGTACTGCCCCTGTTCCAGCAGTAGAACCAGCACTCGGATCTTCAACAACATTCTTAGATAGACCATTGGGATTTGATGAATCATTGCTTTCCATGCGCAACGCAATATGAGAATCACGATGCAGGCTAAGAATTTCCAGAATTTTAATAAGTTCGATGGTTGTATCTAAACCTACTAAACCGGTTTGAGCTAAAACTTTCAGTACATTAGTTACTGTGCCAGCTACCGCATCGGTGAAAAACCCGATTGGTTGAAATGTCTCAGTACTCTCTTTGCTGGATTTTTCACTCTCATGAGTTTGCACTGGATGCAAATTCTGATCCGTAGAATGGGCTTGTTTGTGAGACCAGTTAGCCGAACCATTCGACAGTACAGGTAAGGCCAAGGCACCGCCTGTTGACCACAAAGATCCCTCAACCAGATAACGCAATGCTTCCGCACCTGAAGACAACAACGTTCTTTGCAATGTGTGCATTGCAAGATTTCGTTGCTCGGTATCCATATGATTTTCTACAGCATGGTGTAACGCCATAGCGATTCTCATTAAAGAAACACCGCTGTGGGATAAAGTCAGTCGTAAAGCAGTTATCGCATGAGTTGCACTGCTTTCTTGCTGCGAATGACTATCCCAAGCAATCTGTTCACTGGATTGAGCCGATTCATCTTTGCTTGGTAACTCATTAATTTGTTGAGACAGTTCATTAGCACGATTCTTATCGATTAAACTCAGCGAACGACAAATGCTGAGCATTTCATCACAAATCAGCAAAATAGCACTTACTACCCAATAAAGAGTGGCTGTATTACTAGCACCTGTATGATGTGTTGATAATAAGGAGCCATCTTTTTTCGAGCTACCTTGGCCCATAACCTGTTCCATTTCGTGCATCATGTTTCGTGTTGATGCTTGGATCATGTTAAGCCCTTGGGTTAGGCTCGGTAGTGTTTCCAGCAATGCTTCATTTTTCTGTGCTTCGTTCGTATTAACCCCTCCCTTACTCGCTTTCTTAGCTAATAAGATTGGATTAGTAAATACGCTGTGACTCAATAAAAGAGAAGCTAAGCTCGATTGAGAGGCTGTGTTCAACTGGCTTGCCATGTCTTGGTTTAGCCCTGGAATAACATGCTGGCCATTTTCTTGCTCAATGCGGTCCAGTACGGCTTTAATCATTGCTTCTGAATTGTTTAAAACGCCCTGCTGAGCTAAATCGACAACGCGATTAATACTGGCACTCGAAGAGTTTTCTTCTTGATTGGGTTGTTGATTAAGCAATTGACGTACTACGTCGGCAAGTTGTGACATATTAGTCAATAATACGGACATTGAACGGCTTGAAATAAGCTCACTGCTGTGTACTGTAGTTTCAATAGCGGTTGGGCCCTTTAGATTATCGGCACAAAGACGCAAGATATTAGACAAGGAGCTAAAATTGGAGTGTAGGCTATTGATGCGATCAACTCCACCAGAAGGCCCCTGAGCGGTTGCATCAACCAAAGCTTTTTTTAACCGCCCTTCCGACATGACCAGGGAGGTTTTATTAAGTGCACGAGATGATTTTACAAATAAGGATAAGGCAATTAAACGAATTAATACGGTATTAATAGGAGAAGTAAGGCTTTGATTAGACAACAAGTGAGAAGCACCCTCCATATTGGATAATTCTTCATCCAGCTCCAGTGAGCGCACTTTGGATTGTTGGCTGTCACTGTTTTGGGTTGCTTTTGAAACATTACTGCTTGCAACATAGACATTTTTTTTGCCTTCTTGGCTTACCGATTCTTCGGTTACAAAATGACTCATTGCACTTATTTCTTTAAGCGTTTGCCCAACCAGATCCGTTCCTAAAGCCAATGCCATAGGTAAGGCTCCTGTAATGCCAGTGCTCATGCCGGCAAGCGTGGAGGCAAATACTTCATGCCCGCTGGCATGTGAGTTATTTTTCGGAAAATTCTTGTCCAAGCCATCCATGACTTTCTCCGCATGCTTACCCATAGCTTCAGATACACTCTGCATGCTTTGGAATGAGCCCTTGGCATTGGGTTTAAATGTGGATGTCTTTTGGGATGCTTCCCCTATTTTATCAGATGGAATTTCTATATGTGATAAACCGTGCCCAGTATGTTTGATTACTGAAGCGAGATCACTAGGGATTTGTGCCACATGAGTTGCCCCACTGTAAACGCTTAATAAAACGTTTCGAACCACAAAAGCGATGGAATGCTCTGTTGCAATCAATCCCTCTTTCAATTCAGGTAAATAAGTTTCTAAAACAGAAGGCTCCATTTGTGGTTGATCTTCAAATAAAGCTTTTAATGCATGGAATAAGGAATCGCGATGGCCACTGTTTGCTGAAAGTACAGCGCTTGCTTTTTGTGCTGCTAATGCGGATTGAGAGAGTCCACCACCAATCCCTGAAACTGTAGCAGTGGCTCCCCCAGGTACCGCGGCAGTGGTTACACTGGAACTACGAAAGAAATCATTTTTAGGCATATCCAAGTCCCTTAATTACTTCGAGTTAAAGGGCGGCAATTTATAGAATAGTTTTTTTCTTGTCAATAAAGTTATTGATCATTCTGATAAAAATATTTTCTTTATCAAGGCGGTTATGGAAAAAAATGAGACAAAACAATGAGGATAGTTACTGCTCTTAAAACTTTTTAGGGTAGCTGGTCGCAAGCAACTGCGCTACCCCAAAAATTACTTGCCAGCATTTATTTTATCAAAATAACCAGTCATTAAATTTCGATAATTAGGAATATAATTGGAGAACAAATTACCTAGTCCTTCGATGTCATTGCGCCAGTCACGATGAAGTTCACAAGCCATACCAAACCATGACATTAATTGCACTCCGGCTGCCTGCATTCGCAACCAGGCACTATGACGAGTGACCTCATTGAACGTACCTGATGCATCAGTCACAACAAATACCTCAAAACCCTCTTCCAAAGCTGAAAGTGCAGGAAAGGCAACACAAACCTCGGTCACAACACCGGCAATGATTAATTGCTTTTTGCCAGTAGCTTTCACTGCTTTAACAAAATCGGGGTTATCCCAAGCATTAATATTTCCAGGACGTGGTATGTAAGCAGCCTCCGGATGCATTTCTTTTAATTCAGGCACAAGAGGACCATTAGGGCCTTGTTCGAAGCTTGTGGTTAGCACTGTAGGTAATTTAAAGTATTTACCGCAAGCTGAAACAGCAAGAACATTATTCTTAAACTCATTGGGTGAGAAATCCTGGACTAGAGAGATAAGCCCTGATTGGTGATCCACTAATAATAAAGCACAGTCTTCTTTATCCAGGCGTCTATATTGAAATTGATTGCTCATTTAAATCTCCGTATTTAAAATTGTCCTCCTCGAATTATAGACAAGAAATGTAATTGAGTTTGGTAGTTTTTGTAGATCTATTTGCGTAACATTTATAATTTAGCAGCTAGCTTCATAGATGAATCATCTCCAACCGATGAAGCCCAAAGCCACGCAGCAATTACTTTTCTTTTTCAGGCTTCCTCTAATCCTCAATTCAAGGGACTTACCGAAGCCAATAAGAGGGGCTATGTGCTCTTACCACAAGGAACCCTTTTTCTTATAATGGTCTATGATATGATTTACATTTTTTAATCCCAAAGGATTTTTATGAGCAAACAAACAGCTTTAGTTTCTGGATTTGCACGTTCATTTGTATCTGGAAATGCTATTTCCGGTGGTTTAGTATGGCCTCTAGGTGCTAAAGAAAAAGGCGTTTACACCGACGAGGAAGGAAAGTTTTCCATTGAATGGCCTATTGGCCAACCCATTACCTTAATTTTTGAAAAACCTGGCTCTTATTGGTCTGGATACAAACCAACTCAATCCGCAACCTTCATTGTACCTCCGGAAGGGATTAATGATAAAAACTATTTAAAAAATGTATCATTTCAGGTCCCATCTGAAATGGCTTATTCATTTATCCAATGGGCCACAGGTTTTACACCATCCACTGGTAAAGCCCATATTGCAGCTACAATTACCCCTCCCAATACGACCTTAGATGATATTCCCCAAGGTATTGAAGGGGTGAAGGTACGACTTTCACCAGCGGTTGAGTCAACCCCGCTTTATTTTGCTATATTCCCAAGGATCCCTAAAACGAATCCTTTTGTACGCTCATTACCAAGTACCTCATTAGATGGAGGAATTCTTTTTGCAAACATTCCGCCGGGTGAATATGACTTGTATGCAGAAAAGGAAGGTTATGTATTCTCGCAAGTGCACATTATTGCTCAGGCAGATATTTTGGTGAATGCGAGTCCGCCTAATGGCCCTACACAACTGATCCCTCAAACAACGGAAAATGCATTGATTAAAAAGGAAGCTCAAACAAAGACCACCGCATCAACAAACGCGAATGGCTTTTTTAAACCCGCGGCGGTTGTGGGTTTGGCTATGGCTGCTACAGCTTGTGTTGCAACCGCAGTGGTGAGTAGTATGTAGGGTGTTCGACCTAATGCATGACATGTAAATTTCGTCATTGCAAGCCTTGGCCAAGCAACCCAGACCGATGCTTCGTTAAAGCTCAGTACTGGGTTGCTTTACTTTGTTTGCAATGACGGCAGTCTTTTACTTAATTTAATAAATCACGGAGATTCAGATTTTTATTGCTACTCATTACGAACTTTCACACCGCGATAATTCGTGGACCTGTTGGTTGGCTGGCTGAGTGGCAATGATTGTCATTTTTCACCATCGCTGACAAATTAAAACCTTGCCATGCTTACTCCGTGACCTCCTGCAACTTATCATAGCGATTAAGCACATAAGACCCGATATTCCTGGCAATCTCTTCCTCAGCAAAAAAAACTTTCCCTTCAATCTCATCCTGCAACAACCTCGCCTCCTTTTCATTATGCATACGAACAACTGAGTCAATATCAGGATTTAATTCCAAGGCATTATCTATCATTTTCCGTGCATCAATGGTATTTGAGATAAGAAGCATCAGCATACTTGCATGCCCTACTTGCGCCTGCTCCAAAACAAAAGGATCAGCAGCATCGCCATAAATGGCAGTGATTCCATCTGCTCGTAATTTAGCAATTAACTCACGATTATTATCCACTATCACATAAGGAATCTCTTTTTCAGTGAGCAGCTGAACCACACGTTCTCCTACCCGGCCATACCCCACTACAACTACTTGCTTATTACGATACTTTTCTGGTGTATTGCCCGGTAATTGAGCCAAAATATCGTCTGAATGCTCAAAAAAAACCGACCACCTTGAATGCATTGTAGTCCATTTTTTAATTGGTTCTATCAAACGGAAAATTAAGGGGTTTAAGGCAATAGAAATAAGTGCTCCTGCGAGAATTAAACTTCGCGCCTCTACAGGTAACACACCAAAACGCACCCCTAATTCTGCGAGAATAAAAGAAAACTCGCCTATTTGTGCAAGACTTGCTGAAACAATTAATGCGGTATAAAAGGGGTAGCGGAAAAGCAGGACTAAGGCAAAAGCAGCCACCGATTTTCCCACGATAATGATGCAGACAACCTCAAAGATTTTTAAGGGATCATGGACTACTACCATCGGATTAAATAACATGCCGACGGAAACAAAAAACAATACCGCAAACACATCTCTTAAAGGTAAAGAATCTTCCGCTGCACGATGACTAAAAGAGGATTCTCGTAAAACCATTCCAGCAAAAAAAGCACCTAAGGCAAATGAAACACCAAAAAGCTTTGATGCAATATAAGCAATACTGATCGCTGCCGCGATAATAAATAAAGTAAATAATTCACGTGAGCCGGTACTGGCCACATGCCAAAGCACTACCGGAAATATACGCTTGCCGACTACCAGCATTAAGAGAATAAAAGCAGCAACCTTAGCTAGAGTAATACCTAAAACAACACCAAAAGGATGTGTCGCATCGATTTGCCCTACTGAACCACCAAGCCAAAAAGAAAACGGAGGTAACAATACCAACACAACGACCATAACCAGGTCTTCAACCAAGAGCCAGCCTACGGCAATATGCCCATTAATTGATTCAAGCGCTCCCCGCTCTTCTAAAGCACGCAATAAAACAACAGTACTGGCTACTGATAAAGACAATCCAAAGATCAATGAGCTTCCATAACTCCAGCCCCATAAAATAGCAACTGCGGCCCCCAATAAAGTAGCAACCACTATTTGTACAATTGCACCAGGTATCGCAATAGCTCGCACTTTTAATAAGTCACCGAGTGAAAAATGGAGCCCCACCCCAAACATCAAGAGCATAATCCCCAATTCAGCTAACTCTTGAGCAATATTCACATCAGCAAATATTCCTGGAGTAAATGGGCCAATTACAATTCCTGCCAATAGATAACCAACTAAGGTAGGAAGTTTTAATTTGAGGGCAATAAACCCAAACATCACCGCTAGGGCGAAGGCAAATGCAACTGTAGTTATTAATGGAAGGGAATGATGCATACTTACTCCTATAAAATAGTGCAGTCTCCTGATTTTCGATTGGTATTCACCACTTCTTCGTCGGTTGTTTTAGAGTCTGATAATTAGTTTTATATTGTGTAGTGTTGGATATCGTTTTGAGTGTTTCTGGTATGGGTTCAAGTTCACCACTCATGGCTTTAGCTGTGAACGTTAAAGCCCGTCTATAAATAATCTCCTCATCTGATGACCGGCCTCTAAAATATGGTTTATCCATTATAGCCCCACTTAAAAAATCAAAATCCCGATTACGAACTGCCTCAGCCACATCGTTTAATATCCCTTATCAGTTTTTGCATAAAAAGCGGTGCATCCAGTAAGCCGTTAGTAAAAACTTCTTTATCCGTATCATGGGGCACTATTGCTCTAGAAACATCCATGTCAACCTCTACTCGATCTCGCATCACACGACTCCTTGATACGCAAGTATTTATATATATTATATATCTATATCGTAATTATATTTACCTAACTGTATCAATTAGCACTGCGCGTGGTGATTGGAGGCGTTTTATTTAGCTTAAGTCAGCTAATCCCTTCTTCTAAGCCTCCTTCCTTCTCTTTCCGAAGTATCGCCTATCCAGACCGAGCTTATCTCTCTTCGAACTTATGGGACTCTTGCGAAATCCCTGCTATTCCTAAGTATTATTTTGAAAAATAACGAAATTGTTTTATAGTTTTATACTGCATGCAATTAAAGAGAATTACATGGAACGTAAAATCTGGTTTGTGTTTTTATTCATTTTAAACGTATCTCTTCCAAGCTTTGCCTATTCACCATTGACCTGGAAAGAAACACAAATCCCGATTGATACTCCTCAAGGGCCCGTTAAACTCGAAACCCTATTGGTATATCCCAATGATGGTGCCAAGCATCCTATAGCCCTTATCAGCCATGGTTCTCCTCGTAGTGCAAGCGATCGCCCTAGAATGAGCGCTCTTTATTACTTGCCCATAGCCTACGAATTTGCACGACGAGGCTATGCTGTTGCCGTAGTACTTCGTCGTGGCTATGGTACCTCCGGTGGTGGATGGGCTGAACGTTTTGGAACCTGCTCTCATCCTAATTACATCCAGGCAGCCCAAGCAGCATCCGACGATCTCCATGGTGCGGTAAATTATTTAGGTACCATAAAACAATTTGATACAAAAAAAATAATCGCAGTAGGGTTTTCTGCAGGTGGTTTTGCAACCCTCGCATTTACCGCCTTTAATCCTCCAGCAGGATTAAAGGCAGCGATTAATTTTGCCGGGGGACGTGGTTCTTTATCAAATGATAATGTATGCAGCACAGATGCTCTTATCTCTGCTTTCGCAACATTAGGAAAAACATCCCGAGTCCCTACTCTTTGGGTTTATGCTCAAAATGATCACTTCTTTAATCCTGAACTGGCCGAAAAACTGCTCACCGCATTCACCAAATCCGGAGGCAATGCGACCCTTATCCACGCTAATGCCTTTGGCAAAGAAGGTCATTTTCTATTTTCTCAAGCAGGTGTCCCACACTGGACTCCTCTTGTTGACAATTTTTTAAAGACTCACCATTTAACCTTAGTGAATTCATTACTCCCATTACCCACCTCAAGTTTAAAAATACCAAACTATTTATCCAGTAGTGCTCAAAAAGCCTTTGCAAACTACACAATAAGATCCCCACATAAAGCTTTTGCGATTTCCCCAAAGGGTGGCTTTGGCTGGCGCTCAGGACAACGTACAAAAGATGACGCAGCAAAAAATGCTTTAGAAATTTGTAACCAATACAGTTCCGCTCAATGCAAATTAATCGCTATTGATGACCAAATGATTCATTAGGAGGTTTAAGGAGTGTTCAAAGAGCAAAGATTATCTTGTATTAACGTAATAGGCGCAGTACAACTTGCGAATTCCCGCAGTAAAATCACGGGAATTCGGCTCAGTTTATGGCAAAGCAAAATGCCATCCCATCGCTTTGGACAGTCCTTCCAACATGATTTCTCCACGAATACTATTCCCTTTGGAGTTAACCCGTGGACTGAGAACCACAATACCGGCTTTACCAGGAACAGTCGCTATAGTATAACCAGATACCCCACTTTTAGCAGGCATTCCCGTTTTAACCATATGAGTACCTGTTTCATCATATAAACCACAAGTAGCCATGATGGCCACAGTAATTTTACAGGTTTCAGCAGAGATAATTTGTTCCCCACTCATTGGATCTTTCCCCCCATTCGCCAACAAGGTTGGGAGATACAACATTTGCTCCAACAGGGCTTCATAGGAACATAAAGCAAAATAAAGGTCTAAGGTTTCATGAACATCTGCGCCAAGGTTATTTCTACTTTTCAACAAATACGCGAGTGAACGATTACGATTTCCTGTTCGTTTTTCTGAAGCAAAAACTAAAGGATTAATATTTAGCCGATCTTTAAATAATTTTTGAACCCAATGCTCCAACCATCTGAATTGTTGCTCGCCGGTACCAGGTATGCGTGAACATAAAGTAATGGCGCCCGCATTAAGCATAGGATTTGAAGGCTTAGGCCCAAATTGTTCTAAACGAGTAATCGAGGCAAAATCATCTCCCGAGGGCTCCACTTTCACCCATTCAAATAATTGCTCCCCACCAAACTCCTCCAGCAAACCAATCAAGGGGATCATTTTAGCAGTGCTTTGTAGCGTGACGGGATGAAGAGGACTATTACTATAAGAAAGAACAGGCTCTCCTATAGGATGTACGGCAATTGCAGTTAATTCGTGATTTACATTAGCAAGTTCAGGAATGTAATCAGCAGTCTTGCCTTCTTTATTTAATTCGGCTGCTTGCGCAAGCTCTTGTAACAAATTAATTGTAAGTGACTTCGATGACATAAGATTACTAGCGTGAAAAAGCGTCTATTATGGTAGATTTAGCACAGTAAAACAAATATTTTGTGCCTAAATGCTTTTTTATTTCAATTTGGTCTTTGGTTGGGCATGCGAGCAGAACAAGCTATACTTAAAAAGTAGCATTATTCTTTTACACAAAGAAGAGTAAGAAGGAGGGTAACATTATGTTAGGATGGGCATTAACCTTTTTTATTATTGCACTTATTGCTGCAGCATTTGGATTTGGTGGTATTGCGGTAGCCGCTGCAGGGGTTGCAAAAATTTTATTCTTTTTATTCCTGGTCATTTTCCTGGTATTTTTAATTATGGGTTTGCTGGGACGACGACCTCCTCCTCCTCCATTATAATTCACGATGAGGATCGTAGCCCGTATTAGGGCATCGTAATCGGGATCTGAGTATAAATCAGGCTTCGATCCCGTATTACGCTACGTTAATACGGCTACATGCATTGGTATATCTCTAACGCTTAGCAAAGCGCTTGAGTATGTGTTTTGGTAACAAAAGCCAATAACGGCCTCTATTTTTCATATGCTCGCCCAGATAAGCCGCCATTTTTCCTGAGCCCCAATAAATATCCCCTCTCATAAAGCCACGAATTGCACCACCCGTATCTTGAGCGATCATAAGGCGCTGCAAACTCTTATCTTCATCTTGATCTTTTTTAGGGCGTGTCGTACTTAACCACAATGGAGCTCCTAGAGGAATCCATTTTTTATCTACAGCTAACGAATAACCCGGTGTAAGAGCCATTCCTTGTGCCCCTAAAGCCATCGGCTTCTTTAATGACTCAAAAAAAACAAAAGACTTGTTTTGATGCATAATCTCTTTTGCTTTTTGCGGATGCCCTTCTAAATAGCGAATAATGGCGTCTTTAGAAGCATTATCACGAGTCATAATTCCTTTATTTATTAGGATCTTAGCAACTGAAGTATAAGGTGCCCCATTTTCTCCTGCATAGCCAAGATAAATACTCTTGCCATCAGGTAACAAAATAACCCCCGATCCTTCTATTTCTAAAAATAATCGTTCAATAGGACTGTGAATCCAAGCAATAATAGGCGCCTTTTTCTTAAGTGCACCATTATCAATTTGCGCTCGCGTTTTATTGCGTCCCCCACGTTTGGGTAAACCATAAATCGGTGTATTGTATTTGGATGTTTTCTTTAAGCCACCCTTGATTTGCGGCATGTAATAGCCTGTAAATAAGCCATTAACCGGTCTTTTTTGCTCAAATTTAATCGGATGGAACCATTTTTCAAAAAATGTTCGAGCAACCTCTTCTGAAACAGTGTCAATCGCAACAGCCGCCTTACACGCAGGATGCCAATCCCCCGCTTTTAGCTTAATATGCTGAGAGCCAATCGGATGTGAAGGTTCCTTTTTCAAAAAGGTTTGACAAGACAACTGAAATGCTAATAAAGATTTTTTAACATCAGCCGTGTCCCAACCTGGTAGTTCCTCAAAAGATACGGAGGATAAAGCAAGACTACCACTAATTTTCTGCTTTACATTAATCGGTTTTTCTTGAGGCTTGGGGGGGGCATTTTTTTCTGTTTTAGCTAATTTTTCTGTTTTAACTAATTGAATAGCAACCTGCTTAGAAACCGTTTTACACGCAGCATCAGCAATTAATTTTACTGTATTTGCAGACGGCTTTGCTGTCTTCTTTATTATCTTTGACGGCTTACTAACACAGCTAACGTTTGAAATAGATTCTTGTTTAATAGGCTCTTGAGGTTTCTTGTAATGTAACAATCCCCAAGCGCACGAAACAAGGCCAATAGTAATGGTTGTATAAAGTAATTTCTTATTCATAGCGGAAATAATTTTACACAGAATGAAATTAAAATCAACATCAAGGCAAGTTAGACTAAAACAATCGAGCCCATTGTGCAATGCATTTTTTTTATACAATGGGAAATTTTATACTTATTTCTCCATGGTTTAGTTTATTAATGAGCTAATTTATCTCCATTTAATAATACCGTAATTAAATTTAAAGTCTCCGAGCTTTGGTGAAATTTAATAGAGTCTATCACTCCATGAGTCAACGTAATACAGCGATACAAGTGTACCGCTCCCGTATACGGGCTACGATTTTTCCTAACAAAAGATCTATATCTGGCACCCTAAACGCAAATGCGTAAAATTTGTACTATAGTGATAAAGTGTGATCATTAAAGAATTACACTCATGGAGGAAAATAATGAAAAAACTAATTATTACATCATCAACTTTACTTGCGGTTTTAAGTTTATCCGGTTGTAATACAATGAATACAGCCGGTGACACTGTGGGAAAAGGCGTACGATACACTACTAATACTGTAGGTAATGGCCTCAAGTATGGCTTTAATACCGTGGGTAATGGCGTAAAATATGGTGCTAATACGGTAGGTCAAGGTGTTGGATTCGTAGCACACACAGGCGCCGCGGTGGGTAAAGGCGTAGGTAATGTAGTCGGTACTGGTGTTGGATTTGTCACCGGAAGACCCGCTACTTATCAAAACAAAGTTATTTACCATAATGGCCACCAATATGTGGTTCGCAATGGTAGATACGTTCTTGTCAGATAATATTATATTACCTTAATAGCCCTTCTTTCGATTTATTGGAGAAGGGCTAACTATGCCTACAACTTTGGCATAAGCCTTTAATTTCAATAGTGATATTACTGATAGAAAATTCTATTTGATTCGCTGCACTGTATGCAGGATTAATATCAGTAACACAATCAAGTTCTTGAACAAAGTCACAATGATTACAAATAAGAAATTGTGTCTGGCCTACATGATGCTCATGCAAACAGACTACATAAGATTTAAGACTATCAATACAGTGAATAAATCCCTCTTCATGCCAAAATTGAATCGCCCTATATACAGTTTGCGGTTTAGGATTTGTAACTTCCTGAGAAAGCTTTTCTAGAATTTCATAGGCACCTAGAGGCTTATTTTCATTCACTAATATTTTAAGCACCCTCTCCCGTGGCTCTGTATATCGATAACCATTGTGAACACAATGCTTATAAGCCTTATCAAGCAAACTATATTTCATCAATTTATCTCAGTTACTAATCCTAATTAATCATACCATGCTCATTTTTAACAAAAAAATCCTACTTGTTAAGCACGTTGAGATCTAGATTATTACATATTTGACAAAATAATAAACAAAAATTTTTGTTTTTAGCCTTATTTTATTTACTTCAAGATAATTCGCAATCGAATTATTATTGCTCAAAAGTGCCAGTTGTTAATCTATACTAGAATCAAGGAAGCACTAAAAAAGAGCTCCATGAAGCACTAGATAACACACTATCAAAGGATCTTGCTTGTAGTTTTGAACCACCTCGCCCCTAAGATGTGATATCATCTTGTTTTTAATTCATATCTATTAACAATGAACATTAAAGCCTTCTTTTTGGGTATGCTCGTTTGCAGCCCAAACTTTGCCGCTGCAAAATTTACCAACACAGAACCACTCCCAGCCCCAAGTTATGCACTAAATGGCGCTGCTTTATGTGCAACAGCTAAAGAAACTCTAGCCTATTTAAATAAAGGGCAACACTATGATCCTCAAGTAATTCATGAGGGAAAAGTCTTTAAAATCCCTCTGGCTCGGGTGAAACAAACATTAACCTTTATTTGTCAAAACCAAAATAAATTGAATAACCCTGCGTTTGTGAAACAACATTTTGATTTTGTTCGTTGGTATCCCGATCAAGCACAAGCAAAGCCACTGAAAACTCAAAAAACCCTGCTTGCTCATTTGCCACAAGATAAAATATTGATGACGAAATATTACGTACATAAAGCAAAAGTGGTCTCCAAGCCTAATCCATCTTATCCGGTTGCCTTGTATGCTCTACCCCAAGATGAAGCAACTTTAACGCTTGAGAAGGCAAATGCTAAACCGGGATTAACACGTTTTCATTATGGTAAACAAGCCATCATCAAAGGAGCCTTGGCAAATAAAAATGTTCCCGTATTAGCATATTTAAAGCGCGCTGATTTAGAAGCCGCTTTACTGCAAGGTACTGTCGTCGCCGAATTTATCGATCAAGGCCATAAAACTAAAGTATTTAATGTACATCGTTGCAATAATATTGCCTATGATAAGGCGAGGCCTCCTTATCAGCAGGATCGATATTGGTACTTTAAACAAGTGAATGGTATTAAAGGTTATGGAAAGGACGCAGATCATAAAATTACAGTAAACAGTGAAGTAACCTTTGCCGCGGATCTGGAACAATTTGGTCTGGGTAAACTATTGATGGTGCAATATCCAGATCATTCTGGAAAACTAATTACTCGGGCCGGTATTTTTGCAGATACAGGCGGTGCTTTTACACATAACCAATATCAAGTCGACTTTTTGACAGGAACATACGCAGGTAATGAAGCATTTTACAAAGCTAATCGCCTTTTACCTGACTATGTAAACGCTTATTTTATGGTATTAAAAAACTAATATGAAAAACTCTCTACTTTTCTTATGCTTTATCAGTTCATTTGCACATGCTTTTTCTTGTGAAAAGCCTCAAGTGATTCATCAGGCTCCGATTCAATTCGGTAAAGAGCGTATTGCCCTAACTCAGCAATACCAAAAGGATCATTATGGAATAGACTCTAAATCCATCAAAATTGAGCCCAAAATGATTGTGTTGCATTGGACCTGTATCTCCAGCTTAAAAGTAACCTTTCGTGTATTTGACTCCCCTGCGTTCCCCCAAAACTCCCCGCGCACTAAAGATTTACCAGGAGCATTAAATGTATCCAGTCATTTTGTAGTCGATCGTGATGGCAGCATTTATCAACTTATGCCCGATAATTGGATGGCGCGCCATGTAATCGGCCTTAATCACTATGCCATTGGCATTGAAAATATTGGTGGAATAGACGGTAAAGATGATCTGACGGATGCACAAGTTAAAGCAAATGCCTTTTTAGTCTGCCATTTAAAGAAAAAATACCCACAAATAGAATATGTTATTGGACATAATGATTATTTAGACTTTAAAAATACCCCGCTTTGGCAAGAATTAGATCCTAATTATCAAACTGATAAAGAAGACCCCGGTCCTACATTCCTGGAGAAAGTTAGAGCATCTGTTGGCACGTTTAAAACACCAACTTATTGGCGCACTTACGCGAAAAAATAATGAATCCAGATTAAATGTAAATTAATAACTGTGTTTTATTGCGCGTATTTGACAACGGTATTAAAGAAAGATTATTCCAGTTTCCTAATGGGCTCACCTCAATTAATCGATACACTCGGAGGACGTGATTTCCTCCGAAACCTTATGTAAATATTTGTAATGAGGCTTAAACTTAATTGGACTCCACCCGCACAGCAGCCATACCCTTCCCACCAGGTACCCCCATAATGAGCAAGTTACCATTTGTTGAATCAAAAACAGGCGCAGCTGCTGCACCGATTCCCCAAGCGGTTCCAGAAACAGCCTGAGTTGATACAGGAACTCCTGTTCCTGTAACCAATAAAGCTAAATTAGTTACAGGAATCGTCGGAGCTAGATAATGCACTGGAGCTGTTGCATTGATTGCAGGCACCGGAGTGCTTGTAGTTGCATCATAGATAATGGTACTCGTTGAGCCGATAATTGTGCGTAAGGTGGTTACTGAAACCGAAGTGATATCTGTGCAGTGAGTTGCTGAATGGGCCTTTTGGGCGTCCCATTTTACCACGAGAGAGCCGTTAAAATTTAACATCTGCCGCAATGAGCAAGCACCAATATGATCAGAAACCTGAACGAGAATACTGGTGGCTGTAGACCCCACATTTATCCCATTAGCCAAACTATTAATAATGGTAACTTTCCCTGAAGTAACCGCACTCAATGCGGTTCCAGAAACTAACATAAAAGCCATAGCTAACTTGACAAATTGACACCCTCTATTATCCATAATTAACTCTCTTCTTTTATTATTCAGACACATAGGGCAGAACACCGTAAAGACGTGCAGCTTGCTCCGCTTGAAATCCAGCTAGCCCCATTCCCCCAGGTACTCCGACAGTAGTTAATGCACCATTTTTTATATCAAAAACCGGAACTACTGCCGCATTAATCCCCCATGTAGTTCCTGAAACCGCCTGGTTAGAGCCTGGATTGCCCGTTCCTGTGACCATAAGAACTAAATTAGACATCGGATTAGTTGGGGCCGTATAGATAGTTGCACCACTAGCTGTAAGTGCTGGTACAGTTGTAGTCGGTGTAACATCGTAGACAATAGTATTTAGGGTGCCTACATAACCCTTCAAAGGAGTTACCTTGACAGAGGTAATTCCTATACATTGGGTAATTGAATGCGTTTTGGTAGAATCCCACTTAACGATCGTTGAACCATTATAATTCACTGTTCGTGTTGTAGAACATAACCCCACAGCATCTGAAACTTGAACATTAATATTTGATGCGGTAGTCCCCGTCCCTGAAACTGATTCATTGGCTAAGCCATTAATAATAGTAATCTGTCCCGAGGTAATGGCACTAAACACAGATTCTGAGGCTAAGAACGTCAATGCAATAGCAAATCTTTTTGCTCTTATATTCATAATAAAATTGTCCTTAAATTTCCCGCATCAATAAGCCAAAAACTAATCTGGCAGCAGAATTAACCTCCTTGCAAAAACTGTTCCAGTCATAAAAAATGCCTACCCTAAATATTAACTCATTACTGCGCAAGGGGATAATAATGACACTTAGAAATCAATCATTAGTTATAATGATGTGTTCTTTATCTATAACAGCGACTTGTTCGCGGAGTCTTGCCATTTTATTCTAGACTTGGATCAAACCGCGTGACGTGGTTATACATTTAATGAATAAGTTAATTTGGTCTGGATGGTGCCAAGAGAGGGTTTCAAGAAACAGCCCAAACAGCGCCACAACCTCAAAAATTAGCGATCTTACTCTCTTGATAGACCTCAGAAATACGAGTTCCATCCCACATATAACGGAGATGGCAACCCTGCCTGGGTAAGGTTAACGCAGGGGGTCTAAAGACCGCCATGCATAATCCTTCTGCCTTTCGAATACTTGGATAAAGCAATCCCCAATACTTTTCATCATGAACCTTTTTTCCAAAAGCCTGGCTTTTATCGTAAAACATTGGATCTGGGTTTAGTAAATCACCATACTCACCACTTCTCAAATCAATTAATGGCTTTTTAATTTGGGCGATGTATTCACGCATAGTTATTGCACAAGGTTTTTCCTGGGATGCACTATAAAATCGTTCCCGATGAAAGACGGTTTCTTTTATTGCGGTTTCTAATGAACACGCAGCATAATAAATACCGTAACTACCATCAGTAAAGCGAGAGGGTTGGCCAATATGAGTAAATGCGGCCATAAGTGGTGTGGAACCTAGGCCCCCTATCCAATCCTCTTTAGGGATTACATTTATGCGGCCAAGTTCAGCCTGTATACGCTCGTTCGTTAATCCCTCAAGTAAAGCGATTTGCTCCAGCTCTTCCTCACTGTCAGCCCAATCAAACAAAGAAATGGGAGGAAATTTTGAAGGAACCAGTCGATGCACATTTTTGTCATAATTGATGGATGAATGCATTTAATATCCTCGCCAAAAGTCCAAAAATTTTCGCACATCAGCAAGACGAACGATCCCCCCTTCTAACATGTATTCTTTTGGGGTTAGTCCATTAAATGGCGGTAATGTATTTTTACGATTAATCCATGTTCTTGCCTGCTCGGCATCATCAAATAAAATGCGTAAATCCTTATAAATCCCTAAAAGATAAGAAACACGCTCCTTCTGATCTCTACTTAGCTTTGAGCGATGAGAAGTGTAAGTTGAGCGCGGCATATCCCCCATAAGAATACGTGCCTCAGACTCTTTAAGGTCAAAACGCTCAACCAAATTAAACAAAGATTTCCATACAACTTCATCAGGGATTGTATTGATGGGGCTTGTACTAGCATGCATACCAATCACCATGTTTATTACTATTTATATATAAAATAGTAGTACACATGGAGACAAATGTCCATACAAATACATATTGATATGCATTTCAGGATCAAAAAATAAGGTGATTACCCCTCAGCCTTTGACTTAGATTAAGGAAAAAAGAACCAATTTTATATAACGTCTCGAAGAAGGAGCGGTGGGCAAGTGAACAAGTACCTACCACTTTTATACCCCATTTGAATGCAGGCTAATCCAATCCTCATTAAGTAAATTAAACAGCTCTTCAGGCTGGATATTCGAAGTATCCTGGTATTTAAGCCATTCATTAATCACAAAGCGTTGATACGCTGAATCCAAAGCATAGACGCCTTTTTTTATTTGCGGGCTCTTAAAATACTCGGATGCCTGCAATACAGCGGCCAAAACCAAAGATCGCGTTAATTGAATATCATTTGCCGGAACCGATTCTCCTGAATGATCAAAATTAACCGGGAAACCTCCGCGAAGAAGATGAATAGTGGATCCAAATTCAGTATGGTATTCAATATCATCCAAAGGCTCATGTTCTTTTAACGAGTACTGATTAATCATGTGCAACAAAGATAAATATTCTTTATCTTCGGAGGAACAACTAATTAATACTTTATTTGAAGTGGATAAGCGAAATTGCTCCAAGCGCCCTTCAGATATATCGCGTCCGCTGCACCCAAAAATGTAATCAGACTCAGCAATAAGTGCCGAGAGATCGTGCGTGCACAGAATATTAGGTTTTCCGTGAATCGACTGCAATTTTCCGGGATTAATGTCATGAACAATCAACCTACACCCCAATGAGCGTAATCGATTAGCAACCGCTTCACCAATTGAGCCTAATCCAACCACACCGAAAATAAAATCATTAATATTTTCAGGTAAATACGAAACTATTTTATTCACCACCGCTTCGGCAATCAAAGGCGATTCAAGGAATCGTTTTGCGGCACTATTCGCCACATCAATAATAGGTATAGGTGGAACTCCATGTTTTTCATTATTAATAAAGCCTGCGGTAGTTTTTTCTATTCCGAGAACCTTATATTGCTGTAACAGCATGAGAGGAACAAAAGCAATCGCATGCCCTCCATGGTCCAGAATCAGGATTTCCTTAACGTCTTCCTTTTTGATTTGTTCGACCATGCCAGCCCATAACCAGTTTATATCACGAATAAAACTATAAGAATAACGACCAATATTCGTTTGCATGGAACAGGGTTGATAATGAACACCCTTCTTGATTAAGGCAGAAACAACTGCTTCACATTCAGAATAGCGTTTGCCAAGAATAAATATGTTTTTAGGTTTAGCCCCTAACCTTATTAAACCATCAATCACATTAATTGAGGTTTGTAATGGATGATGAACATAATAAATGGCAGTTTTTTTAAAAATGTCACTTTTTCCATCAGCAAAGGCTTTCTCTAATAAAGCATCCATAACAGGTAAGTTAATTTCTGGAAGCGTTAAAGAGTCACTTGATGTATTGGTATTGCCAAATAGACTTTGATCAGAAAAGACCATTTCCATATTCCCCTCTTTCTCCATAAACCTTAGAAACAAAGGCTCGTATAATTATTATACTTACGTAATATTATTTAATCAAACCCGTGTGATACAAATAGATTGCCCTGCAAAAAACTGCTATTGAGAGTCTGCTAACTATTGACTATTATTTAAACATGCTCTGCAAAAAATAGCTTGTGAGATTAACCTAATGAGAAATACAGTATCCCAAGATCCTGCTGTAAAAAAACTACTCCA
This sequence comes from Legionella lytica, assembly GCF_044626755.1. GTDB lineage: Bacteria > Pseudomonadota > Gammaproteobacteria > Legionellales > Legionellaceae > Legionella > Legionella lytica_A. The sequence goes on from NZ_JBGORX010000001.1 coordinate 880,090, forward strand.
ACGAGTTAAAGAATTGGAGCTCACTATTAAGGTACAACAAAATAAAATCAGCCAACTGGATGCAGAAAGTTTTCAATTAAAAAATCTTATAGATAATCTTCCTGGCGACATTTATTGGAAAGATAAAAATGGCATTTGGTCTGGTGTGAACAAACGAGGGGCGCAAAGCTTAAATCAAATGGGCTTTATTACTGACCGTGCTGATGTAATTGGCAAGTCAGACTATCAATTATTCAGTAAAGAAACCGCCGATGAATATCGAAAAAATGACCTTGAAGTCATGGCAAACAAAGTCGAAATTACTCGCGAAGAAGTCAACCAACTACCTAATGGTGAAACCTTGGTGCAGCTTTCTGCAAAAAGACCTTTATGGGATAAAGATGGCAATGTGGTCGGTGTTGTTGGCAATACTATTGATATTTCCTATTTAAAAAAAATTGAAGCCGAATTAAAAACGGCCATGGAAAAATCAGAAATAGCCAATAAAGCCAAGACCGAATTTCTAGAAAACATGCGTCATGATATTCGCACCCCATTAACAGGTATTGTCGGTTTTGCGGATATACTGAAACTGGAGTCCGATAATCCCCAAATTAAAGAATATGCCGAAAATTTAGTGGCCTCAAGCCACGCATTACTTGATCTTTTGGATGAGGTATTGGAGGCTGTCCGGGTCAGTTCTGGAGAAATCCCCAAACTGAAGAAAAAATTTGATTTAAAAAAATCATTACAACAAATTATTGATTTAAATCGAGCCAAAGCAGCTCAAAAAAAGCTGGAGCTTACTCTAAATATTGATCCATTAATTCCTGCTCATTTAATTGGTGATAAAATTAGAGTGCATCGAATTGTTCTCGAGCTCGTCGCCAATGCCTTAAACTTTACAAATAATGGTTTTGTTCGACTCAGTGCAGAGCTTGCTAAACGAAACAATAGGGAGCTAATCATCAAACTGATTGTCGAAGATTCAGGGATAGGCGTTCCCCCAGAACGACAACAAGAAATTTATGTTCAATTCACTCGCCTTACTCCTTCATACCAAGGCATTTATAAAGGCGCAGGCCTTGGACTTTCAGTAGTAAAACAGTTTATTGATGAGCTCGGAGGGGAAATTTATCTGGAAAGCGAACCCAGAAAAGGGTCTAAATTTATTTGTATCATTCCTTTACAAGAACCCTTGCTTAATGATGATCTAGGACTTGATGAGGAGTGTGACGCTCCGAAAATACCAAACTATTCCGAAGAGCTTTCAACACCTCATAGTGATTTAAGTACCCATGAGTTTCGTGTTCTAGTTGTTGAAGACAACCCCATTGCGCAAACCGTGGCTAAATCCATTCTTAGCAAACTAAATTGTAATACCGAAATCGCGGAATCTGGAAGACAAGCAGTAGCACTTTGGAAAAGCAGATACTATGATTTAATATTTATGGATATTGGCTTACCTGATTTAGATGGTTATGAAGTAACACATCAAATTCGAGTGCAAGAATTGCCACGAAAAACCCACACCCCAATCATAGCCCTGACTGCACATATTGGCGATGAAAACAAAAAACGGTGTATTGAAGCCGGCATGAATGCCGTGCTAACCAAACCTTTGAGCATAAAAAACTGTTCCGACATTCTTGATGCGTTTATCCCAGGACACCAAAAGAAAGAGGATGACTCTCAAACCGCACAGTATTTAGCTGATTTACCCAATACCGTAGAGTATCTATTTGATCTAAGCGAGTACCCTCTATTAGATATTGACGAAGGCATTAAGACCACGGGGAGTCAAGCCATCTTGGCCGAAATGCTTAGTTTACTGATTCAGGATTCATTACCCAAAGATTTGCAGCTCATGGAAGAGGCTCATCAAACCCCTGATTGGGATAAAATTCAGCAACTTGCCCATAAAATTAAAGGGGGCGCTATTTATGTGGGTACCGTGAAAATGAAAATAGCCAGCCAATATCTCGAGCGCTATTGGAAAACAGGACACTCGGAATTGCTAGAGGAATTATATCAACAAGCGATTACAGTAATTAATGAGAGTATGCAGGAAGTGAGCCGTTGGTTGAGTACTCATTAGTGGTTTAAATACTTTCGTGGAGGTTTCATTTCGTGATTATTAATGCACCTGCTGAGATTACAGTAGCATCTCCATTATAATACCTATATTTATTAGCCATACACTCGACCGCGGTATCCGGACTTAGCCAACGTCCTACTCCCTATTCTTATGGATACCGCCGTAACTCGAGATCTAATTAAAATGTTATCGCGAACTAAAAATCCTTAACCTCATCACTGGGCGTGAAAGGATCAGCGGGCTCGCCAGGAATTTTTCGCGACTCATTTGCCCATTCACCAAGATCAATTAATTTACACCGATCAGAACAAAAGGGTCTAAATTTATTATCTGGAGTCCAGGTATTGGGTTTGTCGCAGGTAGGACACTTAATTTTCTGTGGATTCTTCATAAGTACATTTATTTGTTTATATTAGAACACATAGTATATATCAAGCCTTATAAATGAATAAATCTTAAATATTAATTTATATTTCCCCAGGTGATATGTAACAATTAGAAAAAGAATGTCATCCCGAGATGTGACGCATTCACATAATTTATTACTGTAATTAGGATATGTGCACCGAATGGACGTTACCAAGCTTCTTATTAATTTTGGATTTTCAATCAGTTTAATTGCAAATGCTCTTTTATTTATACCTCAAATCATTTCCATTTTAAGGCATCAGTCAGTACAAGGCGTTTCCTTACTAACCTTCGCAGGATTTAATGTCATCCAGTTTTTTACTGTAGGCCACGGATTAATCGAAGGAGATTATTTACTCGTTGCAGGTTATATATTCAGTTTAATTACTTGTGGCGCAGTTACCTTACTGATCATTTATTTTAGATACATTAAAAGAGTATAAACCGGCATGAACACAGAGCGTAATGTTAGCATATTGGCCCTGCTTCCTTACTCGACCGAGGAAGCCGAGCTCTTACATAAAAAACAGAAGCTTGATAATTTGTACTTTTTAAACGTTGTTGTAACCCTTGCAATTACAGCACTCGAATCTTTTTTAAAGGGACAGCTTACAGCATTTGATGCACAAGTAGGCGAAAACCTATGTCAAATCAGGGCCTATAAGATTATTCATCTCTGTTATAAATGGTTACACTCCGAAAGTTCTTTAAATCAATTCAAAAAAGAATTAGAAAAAATAAATTCCTATAAAGCACATCTAAACCAACTCATTGGACACTGGGAAGAGGCTGTTAAACACTCAGTGACTTACAATAAACATTTAGATGCACCAGAAAAAATTTCGACCTTTTTAAATCGTCATCAATTATTAATTTCGCTCCACAGTGAAATCGTATTTATTTATCTTTCCTGGTTTTTGACCCATTTTAATGTCCGCGAAGATCATATTCCTATTGCCATCAACTTGGAGTATATTGCTCGAGAACTTAAAATATCCAAATACAGAGCAAAACGGCTTACACACAAGTACCAACAATTAATTTGCGAATTAGGATGTGACTTTATTATCACGATTAGCCAAGCCCTTCCAGACACATTGCGTCTGAAGGAACTGTTACCACAAGTATGCAAAATTGCTGATGAAAATCGAGCGGTACTCCCCTGTTACATCAGCAGCGAGGTTATTTTTCATCATAATATTTTACAAAAAATCCCAATGATTTTGATTACTAAGCGCTACGATAATCACCAAAAACTAATAGACATTGTTTACTTTTTAATCGAAGGTACTGAGCTGAAACAATATAATTTAGCCACGCAAATCGACTTAGCAAAGCCCTATTGTCTCGTTGTTCAGGGACAGGTACTTAATGCAACCGAAACCATTAACGCCTACATTCAACGCATTATGCAAATAAGCCCTTTAACAATAATCTTGGCAAATACGGCAAGCCATCCTCAATATTCAGGTAAACGGCTTCAAAATTTACGTGAAAACCCTTATCGCGATTTAGTGAAAAATGAACTAACAACTCTGCATCAGACTCGTTTTAATGAGATGAAAAAAATCGCATTAGTAAACGGATGCTCTAAAGAAAACCAAACCACCTTTTTTCTAAAACATATTTATGCGAGCCAGTTAAAATCAGAAATTGAAGAGCTCGAGTCTCAATACATCAATTTGGCCTTTAATGCCTCTGATGTTCAACAACTTAGTGATAGTCATGTTAATTAAAAAACAAAGAGTGATGAAAAAACGATTTGATTTATACAGTCAAGTCATAGAACGGATGCCAGTGCATATTTATTGGAAAGATAGACACTTTAATTACATTGATTGCAATAAAGTCTTCGCAAAATATTTAGGACTTGCCGCTCCTAAAGAAATTATTGGCCGCTCAGATTATGATTTTCTTTGCATTGACGAAGCCAACAGAATCCGCGAGAACGACAAACAAGTCGTAACTTTCGGTAATATATGTATTTTTGAGGAAGAAATTGCTGATAATTTAGGGGAAAAAACAACCTATCTTACCCAAAAAATCCCCCTGTTTAACTCCTCAGGCGAAATTATTGGCCTAGCTGGAATTTCCATGAATATTACGAGCCGTAAGGCTCAGGAAGAAAAAGCGCATGCGGATAAAGAGGCAACTGAACATAGGCTATTTAATATCCTGAATAACTTACCTGGGCACGTCTATTGGAAAAATAAGGATTCAATTTATCAAGGTTGCAACCTGGCCCAGGCACAATCTGCCGGCTTTTCAAACCCAGAGCATATGATTGGCAAATCTGATTTTGACATGCCTTGGAGCCATGAAGCAGAATCCTTACGCGAAATGGATCTCTGCGTAATGCAACGAAAAGACGTGATTACTCGAGAAGAAGCATCGAAACTCGCTAACTCCGATAAAGTCTCCATATTCTTATCGAAAAAAGCTCCCCTACTCAATATTAATGGGGAAGTTGATGGCGTCCTTGGAATTTCATTCGATATTAGTGACCGCAAAAAAATGGAAGAAGATCTCGCCAAATCCCAAATTGCCGCTGAAGCAGCAAACCTGGCAAAAACAGAGTTCTTACGCAATATGGAGCACCAGTTAAGAACTCCTTTTAGTGGAATTTATAGCTTAATTGAATTTTTAGCATCCAAAGAAACCGACCCAGAAAAGAAAATGTATCTGAAAACAATTCATGAATCAGCAAAAGAGTTCGTGGATTTATTGAATGATATTCTCGAGTTTACTCGCAATGAGACAGGAAATTCGCCCCTTCTGGAAATGAAATTTAATCTTAACGACACCATATCACAAGTAGTCAAGCTAGAGCAGGCAACTGCCTTGGCCAAAGGAATTGATTTAACTTTAGATTACCCCAAATCACTTCCTGAAGTATTCTTGGGCGATCCGTATCGAATTAAACGCTTGATGATGAACTTAATTAGTAATGCGATTAAATTTACAGAACAAGGCCATGTCTCTTGCCAGGTTCGTTTAGGTGAGCGAACTGACTCGCGCCATTGGATTCTACAACTCATTGTTTCCGATACTGGAATAGGCATATCCGAAGAAAAGCAACTGTTAATTTATGAAAAATTCTTTCGTTTATTTCCTGCCAACCAAAATAAATACAAGGGAGCTGGTTTAGGACTATACGTAGTAAAACAAATAATTCATGAGCTTGAAGGAGAAATAGAAGTCCAAAGCGAACTAAATAAAGGCACTACGTTTATCTGCACCTTACCATTTAAGATTCCTCTACTTTTTAATGACACGCATTAAAGTCTTTTCTTGAAAATTAGATTATTCTCAGTGAAAATCAATAAGAAACGTTCGCGATGGTGTTATTTGGATTAAAATAAGAAACACCGTCGTGATTATGTTCACACTGGCGAAATTTATACCCACAGGAAACACCTGCAGCAAACGTAAAGTATAGGGCATGCTCCTACTTTAAATAGAACTTAGACAATTGGATTTATTACAAGGCAAACAATGCTCAAATCTATTCGAATACTGCTCGTCGAAGACACGCGAATTGCCCAACTTGTTGTAAAAGCATATATGACTCATTTGGGATGTATAGTCGATATTGCAGAAGACGGGAAGTCAGCCATTGAAAGTACCACTCAAACTCAGTATGACCTTATTTTAATGGATATTGGCCTCGGAGATGGCCCAAATGGTTTTGAAACTACTCAATACATCAAAGCGCACAGCCCTTTAAATAAGGACACTCCGATTATCGCCCTAACCTCACATAGCGATTCTGATATCAGACAGAAAGCGACTGATGTTGGGATGATTTTATTTTTACGTAAACCATTTACCACTGCCTCTGCACAACAAGTCATGGATTATGTAAAAAATAACTCTGTCGTTAAATAGGGCAAATCCCCCAAGAAAATTAGCTATTACTCTAGTTTCAACATGGCAAACTATGGTATTTTTACCTTTGGAATTAAATAGATGGCTATTATCTGGAAATTCACTTGTATAGACAGACAAAATATCTGCCTAATTTATAAATTTAATACGGACGATTTTGTATGAAAAAAAATACACTTGTTTTAGCTTTATCAACAAGCTTTTTAATTGGTAATGCTTTCGCAGGAACCATGGGGCCAGTCCAACCGAACTGGAGATGGCTGGGCGAGTTTAGTGTTGGTCCTGCTTGGCAAAGTGGCGGTAAGACCCAATCGTTCTATCTTACTCCGGAGATCGAAAAAACCTACGCAGCAGATAAAGCAAACCATGCACTAGCTGATTTTGGAGTCCTTTTAGGCGCACAGTATAACCTAAATCCAACGTTGATGACTCAATTTGGACTTGCTGTAGGTGCCACAACAGACACCAGCCTATCTGGTGAAATCTGGGATGATGCCGATCCACAATTTAATAACTTCACTTACAGCTACAAACTCCAGCATACTCATATCGCGGCAAAAGCTAAATTACTTGCAGATATGGGCTATATCGTAATGCCTTGGGTCAGTGCTAGCGTAGGTGTAGGTTTTAATCATGCATATGCATTCAATAATGTTCCTGTTATTGAAGAAGCAGTTAAAACGCCTAATTTTGCAGGTCATACTCAAACAAGCTTTACCTATACAGTAGGTGCCGGTGTTCAAAAATCAGTAACGGATCATGTTCAAGTAGGTATTGGCTATGAGTTTGCTGATTGGGGCAAAAGCTCGTTGGGAAGAGCTCCTGGGCAATCACTGAATACCGGAATTTCATTAAATCACTTATACACTAATGGATTCATGGTTAATCTTACCTATGTAGGATAAGTAATTTGAGCTTGGATGCTCAAACTATGAGAAAAATACTCTCCCTCTGTCCCGTGACTTATCCCCGGGACAGAGGTAAATGAAAGCGAATTAAACCACTTAAGGGAATAACCATGTTAAGGAAAATTTTATGTGGTAGCGTTGTTTCTTTACTTCTAAGCAGTCCCTCTATTGCGGGATTCTATGTTGGTGCGGGTATTGGACCTGAGTATGCCCAATTTACTCAAAAAACCCATGTTTTTGATAATTACGGTAGTTTTAATGTTATTGATGAGCAGAATTTTTCTGGCGCCGGTATTTTTGGTACATTTTTCGGTGGCTACTCATGGACCCACAATTGGTTTTATTTAGCGGGTGAAGCTAATTTTAATCCCAGCTCCCTTCAATATAGATTAGTTAATAAAGAATACCTTCATAGAAATTTCGAGAAATCGTCATTTACTATTCACTATAGTGAAGGTATCAGTGCCCTTCCTGGGGTTTTACTGACTAAAGATGCTATTGTTTATGGACGCATTGGTTATGCAAATGGTCATGTACAGCTACACAATTCAGACCCAACCATACACAATTCAAAAGCAAATCGCAGTGGTGTTCGTTATGGTGTAGGTATGCGTTATAACCTATCAAATCAATGGACATTAATGGCAGATTATAGCCAAACCAATTATGAGAAATTCAAAAGCCACGTTTTCGAACCCAATGGCGGAGTTAGCAAAATTTCACGAATTTACCCCGTATCAGCTCAATTTGCCTTTGGAGTTATTTATAATTTTGAAAAACCAGCCGTTTTTGTTAAATAAATACCGGTAAGACTGAGGCAAGATTTTCCACACCTATAGTTCAGGATAAAATACTAGCGTTTCAAAACGCTAGTTCATTAAAACTTTGGGACCTCTATGTCCCTGAATTTCTTTACAATTTCATCCATAACCAAACATTTATTTCGATTAACTCTCTGAATCCACGTTTCCCACCCCAATATTGTTCTAAAATTTAACTAATAAAGCACAAAATGGATGCATCCTTTGTTAATTTTTAAAGGAGTATAAACATGCTGAACTTAGATACCGACATGATTTGCAATATTCTTGATAAAATGCGCCAATTTCAAGCGAAAGAAGAGGTTTCTTTTCCTGAAGTCACGGATGATATGGACGCATATTATGTTCTAGCCGATTATAAAAATGATGCAGTTTACGACGAAGCAGTTAATATTATTAATGACTTACGCGCTGACCAACAAGCAACCCTAGTGGCTTTAATGTATCTGGGACGAGAAGATTTTGATGTAAGTGAATGGGATACTGCCATTGAGTTCGCAAGCCAGGAGTTAACGGATCACACCGGTCAGTACCTTTTGTCTCGGCCTTTAGTCTCTGACTATATTGAAAATGCATTAAATTTATTAGGGCTTTCTTGTTCTGAATAAAAAAGTCTCGTAGCATAACTTCATCTCAATACACTGCATTATTACCGAGATAAAGAACATGCTATAGTGCAACATCCTAAAAATACACGATAAAAACACTATGCACGCAATGACTATTTACCACCATCCCAGATGCTCTAAATCGAGAGAGACTCTCGCATTACTGCAAGAAAAAGGCCTTGAATTCACGATTGTGGACTATTTAAAAACTCCGCTTAATAAAGATCAGCTAAAGGAGTTAAAAGCTCATTTCGCACTAAAAGATTTCGTGCGGATTAATGAGCCTGTTTTTAAAGAGCTAGGCTTGTCCCTGGAGAATGAAGAACAAATCCTCGAAGCCATGATAAAAGAACCCGTATTAATGCAGCGCCCTATTGTCACTTATAAAGGAAAGGCTATCATCGGACGCCCTCCTGAAAAGTTATTAGAGCTATTTTCTAATAGCTTTTGAATCAACCTTCGAGATTCCCGTATTACGTTGTGGAGCCAACTATAGTAAAGACCTACTCCGAACCAAATTTCCCTGTTTAACCGTGAGATTCATAGATCGAGCAATATAGATGGAGCTTTGCTAAACTACAGTGTTTTAAAGGTCGGTAGTATTTCCTCATCCATTGGAGGCGCTGAAGGTAAATCGCTAGCCTGATTAGTATTGTTTAATTCCTCAAGGGTAAAAGTAAGGGATGAATCCAGGGTTTCCAATTTGCTAAGCAATCGCTCCAAAATAGAAACAGATGCTGTTATGGGTTTATTAAGCCCCAGTTGGGTCAACCCATACTCCAATGCAAATCCTCCTAACAAAGGCACACTCGCAAATAAAAAAGAACTCGTCGCCAAACCTAAAACAGCGGCTCCCGCGACGCTTGCTTCCGTACTATTTTGCGACAAAGTGTAGGTGAATGTAGGTCGTGGCTGATTCAAAACATCCCGATGTTTTGCCAGACAACTAGAAATACTATTTTGTAAAATTTTAATTAAGATAAGAATATTATTAATTTCTATAATGCGGTCGGCTGCAATGGGCAGCGCATCAAACTGTAGAATAACTGCATCCAGTTGCTCACAAAGATTAGTGAGGATGATGCTTTTTTTATAACTTTGATTTCCTGCATTATTATCCACTATCCCCGTTAACTCTCTATTTTTATTGCGTAATTCATTCAATAAAGGATGTAAATCACGTAACTCTTTAATACTTTTAAAATGACTTAGTCTTTTTGAAAACATACTTCTTCCTTGAGTTAAAAACAAATCTCTCTACCCACTTTGAATAAAAGTGGGTCATTAGTCAAGCCACAAGCACTTGACGATCTCAAGCTTATGTGTGAGTCTTTAATATAAATCCCTTGGAGTAACAAATGCTTACACAAGTTTTAATAAATATCTGTTGGGCTCTGTCATTCACTTTTTTTGGAGCCATACTCGGTACCGGATTAATGCTCATGGTATCAACCATTGTTCCTCAAATTCTAAATAAAAATACCCCTCACATGGATGAGGCAAAAGAAATGTTGCGTGGTAATACGGCTGTTGCAGAATATTATGGCCGTGTGGTCTCTTCCGTGATTATTGGCGTCAGCATAATCATTGCCGCCTCTGTTCTTGGCGGACTAATTGCTGGATTGCATGGTTGAGTCTAAACCGATGAGACAATTTCTTTTAGCACTAACAGTCCTGTGCACATTGAGTATTAACGGATGGACTCGTGGCGGCGGAGGGTGTTTCGAGCAAGGAACATTCATTGCAACACCTCAAGGCGAACGTGCCATAGAATCACTACGCCCGGGTGATTGGGTGTGGAGCAATATCGGCGGACAACACAAAAAAGCTCAAGTCGTCGCCACCAGCCAAGTAACCCCTCAAGACTACATGGAATTGACTCTTTCAACAGGCATTATTCATGTAACCGAAGAACATCTTTTTGCTATAAAATCGGGAGAGTTTCTCCGAGCAGGTAACCTCAAAGCCGGTGATAAAATCATCATCTGGCATAATAATGAATGGCAACCTCTCGTCATCGATCGCATCACTCATATTAAAGCTCATAAACCCGCATTTAATCTACTAGTAGATTCAGGAGCGACTTATTTTGCAAATGGGGTTCTCGTTCATAATAAAGGCTGTTTTTTACCGAATACCCCCGTTTTACTCGCCAATGGACAAAGTAAAGCAATTAATACCATTGAGCCTGGGGACATAGTTCAAGCTTATGAAGTTAATGGTGCTCTGGTTCCGGCGAAGGTAAAGCACGTACTAAAACATCAAGTAAACTCTTATTATGTGATTGTTACAACCAGCGTAACCATCAAAGTAACGGGTGAGCATCCTTTTTATGTGGGTAAGGGCCGATTTAAAACGGTAGAAACGCTACGTCCTGGTAATTTAATTTATGCATTTGCGGGTAATCAGTTACGGTTTGAGCGAATTACCTCCATGAAAAAAATTAATGCAAAAACCACGGTTTATAACCTACAAACCGCTGAACCTCATACCTATTTTGCTGCAGGCATTGCTGTTCATAATAAAGGAGGGGGTGGTGGCCATGGGGGTGGTCATGGCGGTGGCTTTAGAGTAGGCTCCAGCAGCAATAGTGATGGAGGGTTCTTTTTTTTCATCCTCGCCGGTGTAATCATATGGTATGCCATTAAAGGTGCCCGAGAACAAAATGCTAATCTGGATTACACCTACTCTCGAAATACCATTGAACGTAAGTCAGAAAAGACGTTAAAACTACTGACATTTCTTGCCAAGCAGGATAAGACCGTTGATCCTGCCGCACTAAAAAGCATGGTGCATTTAACCTTTCTTTCACTCCAAGATTGTTGGATGAAAAGAAAGTATGAACCCATGAAAAAATTATTGATGTCTGATTTGTTTCAACAGCATACAACACAAATCGATGGGATGATTCGTAACCATGAAATTAACCGCCTTGATCGCCTACAGATTTTAAACATTGATTTAGTGAATGTTCGCTACACAGAAAAACCTAACCAGCGTGAGTTTACTGCGTTAATAACTGCTTCTGCACGTGACTTTTATGTAGATGACCGTACCAGACAATATATTCGCGGTGATGAAGGTCCCGAAACATTTCAGGAGTTTTGGACGTTCCAACGTCAAGATGATACTTGGCTGCTGCGTGAAATCGAACAGTCGCGTGAGTCTGACTATTTAGAAGTAGAAAATTTTTGTGAGTTCTTTACCGATGCACAGATTGAAAAAATTTACCAAGATAAGGTTGATAACTTAGGCACAGCGGGCCCTTGGCTAGCGAAAGACGTTCAGGAAAAATCAAATAAAGTCGATCGCATGCTAAATTTTTTAGTTCAGAGCAATAAAATCTGGAATAAACAAGCCATGCTTAATCGCGTACGCTTGGTATTTACTAATGTTCATTTGGCCCTTGAATCCGGTGAACTAAATGCTGAAACCGAGGAACAATTGTATCCCGACCTGGTTGACCAATTTAATGAGTCAATAACCGCTTGGAAAGCTTCAGGAAAAACAATTGAGTATCGTAATTTTTGTGTACGTAAGGTAGAAATACTTTTAGTAAAAAGTTTTGATGATAAAGCAAAAAATGAATTCACCGCCAGAGTAAGCGCACATGCTCAACGTATTCAACAGAAAAATGGCGAAATCATATCCAAAGATACGGATGTGACTCCATTTGAAGAATATTGGACATTTGGACAAGTCGACCAGGAATGGAAACTGAAAGAAGTAATGTCTAAAACAAGTAAAAATGAAATCATCAGCGCAGACAATCTTGAGGAAGGAAGCTCCCCCGATCTGGTCAAATGGTATTATACGAAAAAACGTGCCATTTAATCTACATTTGATGAGGCAGACGAGCTAGATTTTTTAGAAAATCGCAGCGAGAATAAAAATTCTCGCTTTAAACAAACAACTAAGGGGGCGCAGAAGACGACACATGCCAGTCCACCGAATTTATAATTTCATTCCAACGCCCCGAGGACCAATTATTAAAGCCACTAAGACATGGTTTCTTTATTTCCCCAATTAATAGCTTAAATTGCTCAAATTGTTCTTCTTCTAAATCATTAAGATCGTTATATTGCAAGGAAATTTTTTGCAACGAGAGCGAATTAAAAAGATTACGCAATACCTTCCAATGTTCTAAAGAAAAATTAGCGACTTGTAATCGATTCCCATCAATAGTAAATTCAACAAGCTTTTCAGCACCACTAAGTGCACTTGCAAATGCTTCTAAACAACTAATAGAAAGATATCCAAAGTCATTTCTTTTTAAAATAAGATGACTCACCTTAGAATCATGGATCATTCCCCCTAAAGCGGCCATCTGCTCAACAGTCATTGACGTAAAGGGAGTGTCGGATAAATCCAGCTGTTTTATTTTTTCCTTCCGCAGTGCTACTGCATACACACTCATTTCGTCAATAGTGAATAAATGAATATCTTTAGGCTTTCTTGATTTAGTAAACATAATTATTGCCTAGTCCATAAAGCTAACAATTCAAGCATAAATTCAGTAATCTTGTAAATTAGTTTCCCTTAATCAAATGAAAATTAAATAAGCTCACCACCGATCATCATTTCCCCAATTACTGTTGTTCCCTCCATAACCATCATTATGTTTCTGAAAATCTCGGCCTCTTCCCTGATGGTAGTCATCATTATGTTGATGATGTTGATAACCACGATGGTGCTGATGACCATTATGATGAGTTCCATGATTTGAAAAACCACGGTGTGGAGGTGGGCCACCTCGAAAACCACCACCGGGGTGAGCAAAAGCAAATGAGCTACTTAATAAACAGAATAAAGAAATAGAGACGCATACATGTCTTTTCATTTTGTTCCCTTATAAAATGAATTTGAAACAAGAGTTAGCGTATTGATGTAAAATAAGCGTAGCACAGAATTTTAAAGGTGTGGAGTTCGCCGTGAAGACACTCCGACGACAATTAAATGGTATGAGTCATTATCGACATTTTTCATTGCAGAAACAATAAACGAAACGCTTTTCTCAGAAAAAGGCCCTACCAGTCCCTATATTTTTCGTATATTCTCTAAAGCTGAAGTAAGTAATTAGTTAGGGATGAAAGAAATGAATGTTGCAGAATTAAAGGTACTCATTGAGAAACTCAAATCACAGCGCTCAATAGACGACCACTCAACGCAAAGTATCGATTTATTCGCACAAATAAGTAACGTCATGGAAGAATTAGAGCCTGAAACCGAACTCACGCATAAGACCTTGGAAGCATCATTCCTTTTACTAGGCAATAATTTATATGATGAGCTAACAAATAAACAACCGATGTTAACTGAATTGCTGGCTTTAATTACCAAGTGTTGCAGAATGATAGGATATGGCGATGCTGAGGAGCTTGATAATTACCCTCAGCACACATTAACAGATAAAATTAGTAAAAAAAGACCACAAGAACAACAAAAATTAGAAGACATTATTTTCTTTCTTAGAGCGGCCTTTTACCTCATTCAGAAACATTACACTCAAGAACAATTAACCTTAATGTCCTTTTTAATCTATTTCCGCCGCCGAACAACTGATGAGGAACGACGTTCAGAACTCGCACTTTTTGAATGGCTGCATCATCAAAAAGCAAACTGCCTTAACTTTCTGGACCTCCATGTTGGCCATATAAATATGAGATCCATTCAACTGATTCGTTGTTGGCCAAACATTTTTAAAATAATTCCAACCACTTATACTCGATTTATAAGAAGCACTCAAAGTTATGAGTTACTTTGGAATGCAGAACAAGACAATCCTATTTCGAGAATTACTCTTCTAGAGGATACCTACGCGTTATTAGAAAAAAAATTTATGACGCAGAAAAGGCGAGGCTATGCCGCTTGCCTCCAATTTGCAAACGACATAAGAATGCAGCTACCCGAGGAAGCTCATGGTGAAGCACTTACAGTCTATTTAGCACTCTATTTATTTTGTCTTAATCAATACAAACAATTACGTCATACCGATCCCAGCATTAGACATAGTTACTTCTCCCTTTCCAAGCAAACTAAAGAAGATGCCGTTGATAAAAAACAAATGGAGCTTCGCGGTGCCCAGGTTCAGTATGGTTTTTTTGAACGTATGGCCCTAAAAGAGGGGCGTTTAGGAGCATTAATTGCCTCCTTTGAAGAACAAATATCCTATATTCGTTTTTTAAATTCAAAATTATAGGGTATGTACAGCAAGTCACCTCATAAGGAAATGATCTCAGAATAAAAAAATTGTCTATACTTAAGACAAGTAATTTATTATGAGTACATGTTATGGCAAAAAATCCTTTAGCGAGACTCGCTCAATCCCCCGAAAAATCAACCAGAAAACAACTCCAGGAGTACATAGGCAGATATGCTGGAATTGTAGATCATTTAAGAGTTGGTGGTGTCGACGGGAATCCCTATACCGATGCCGAGCGTGCCAGAGATATGCAAGAGCTGGTAAACGTAGCTGAAAAAATCAAAATGTTAGATTATAGCGAAGAAGATTTTAAAAAGCGCGTCAAAGGCCTATCAGGAATGGAAGAGGCACAGCTACGCTCCGACTATCGAGAATATATAGAAATAAGAAACGAAACCAGAAGCCCTCAACAACTCTTTACAAACCTTGGGATAAAATTACCTGTTCCTGAACCGATCTTAAACGATGCAACACTACTTGATAAGCTAAAGAGAGCCGTAAGTGCATATAATGCTGCCGAATCTAATTTAAGAGTAGGACAATTCACGACAAAATACACTGATACCCAGAGAACGGAAGATCTACAAAAGTTGGTAGATGGGGCTGAAAAAGTAAAAAGATTATCTAGTTGGATCCCTAAAGCACAATTCGAAAGAGCAATAGCTGCTCTGCCGGATTGGCAAACCCAAAATGGGTTTAGGATAAATCTGGCAGATATGGAAAAAATTGTCAGTGGTGAAAAAAGTCCCAGTAAACTCGCTAATGATATAGACATAAAATTAGTCATTCCCACTCACCAAGTACCGATAACTCCCCCTTCTTCCTCTCCCCATAATATAGAGCATCAAGCAGGACAAACCGAAGCATCTAAAAAAGAAGGTTTTTTTAGCAGGTTTAAAAATAAAGTAACAGAGTGGGCTTCCAGTGTTACAAATTTCGTGAAAGAAGCAACAACCCGCTCTCCTTCGTCTGGTACAGCAGAGGATAACCTTGGGGCACCCAAAGCAGACAAACCCGAGTCACCTAAAACAGAAGGATTTTTTAGTAAGTTAAAAAATGGTGTATCGGATTTAGCTTCTAATTTTGCAAACTACATGAAGGCACACCCTGTACGAGGAGGCCTCTTAATTGCCGGAGTAGTGGTAGGCATTGCAATCATTGTTGCCGCCTCAGTATTTACTGGAGGTGCGGCTGGCGCTGCTGCAGTGGGTGGAATGACAGTCTTGATGGGGGGGGGTAGTTCATTAATTAGCGGTGTTTTAGTGGGAGGAGCCATAACTGCATCCAGCGCCATAGCCTTAGCATATGATGTGAATGCAGAAATCAAGGCAGAAGAGCTTAGTGCAAAACTAAGAGGAGTGAAGAAAGTCATAGATACCATCCCAAATCCATCACCCCTAGCCCAGAGCGATGAACCGAAAGTCGAGCTACCTAAACCTGGGGCTAGAGTTCATGAGGATTTGCTTCATAACGTAAATAATGGAAATAGCGAAGGAAATATAGCCGCCACAACTGGGTCGCGCGAGACCGTGCAATCCACTAGAGGTCCAACAGCACCTAGTATAGACGGCTTGGTTGATGAGAGCGATGATACCGAGAGAGAGTCGCCTCATCTGTCTTAGTTCAAGCAGGGCGTTTTCTGGCTTACGCTCCGCGGGAGGTAGCGTGATGAGAGATGTACATAAGATTTCCTTGCAAGTAACCGGCTATATAAGCCATGTGTTAATTTACTATTACTTAACTGTACATTAGTACCCGCTTTTATATAATGGAACTCCTTAGCAATATTTTTGCTCATTTAAGGAGTTAATTATGTTGAAAAAATCTGTTATTGTAGCCCTTTCCTTAGTCAGTTTATCCACTGCTTACGCAGGGGACATCGATTTAAGCTGCATGGTTCAAGTAGCAGTAGCCTCTCCTCCTGTGATGCCCAAAGAAAATGTGGCCTTTAATGTTGCCAATGAATATGGATTTAGCAAATCAATTACTTTAACCGGCAAGAGTGGCCCCCAGTATATTGAAAATGTACCTTGCAATGAACATCCATTAACGATTACCGCAACTTCTTACGAAACACCATCAAATACGCTGCTAACCCAACCTGGCGTAGGGGTTGGCAAACTTAAAGCTGGACCAATTATTTTAGGCTTTCCAGGAAATAGTGTCTCCGTTGTATTCCCTTATGATTTCACCTTTGATGGATAACCCGAATTAAAACCCAGTCGTCATTGTGACGCCCAGCGAATCAATGACGAAACCCATAAGCCAACGTTTAATGCAAATCAATAAGTCGATTCAAATCAGTTACAAGCTCTCTAGTCGCAATAGGATAATAAAAATAAGCCTGTATCCTTGCCTCTGGATTAATAAGCAAAATTTCTGTTCCATGGCTCATAGGGCTTGCCGACACGGTAATATGCAATTGCTTTTGTAAGGAATTTATTACCGACATTGGGCCTCTAAGTGCAATAAAATGCTCATTAAACTGATGAACAAACTGATTAAGCTCTTGTATGGAATCATGCTCAGGATCTACAGAAATAAAAATAATCTGGGGCCGTTTTGCTGGCGGTAATTGCTCATAGACTTGCTTCAACACAGACATAGTCAACGGACAAACCATCTTACAGCGACTAAAACCAAAAAAAAGCAAAGACCAGTGACCTTTTAGCTTTGTTTCAGAAAATACATTCCCCTGATTATCAACAAGCTCAAAACTCGGTACCGGCTCAATTTGGCTAATATAGACCCCATGCTCCAGGCGAACTGGGCTATGATAAAAAACAAAATAACTAATAAGTAACGCAATAAGAATCAAATAAAACACAATCATCCTGATTATTTTATTCATTTTATTCATTCCTAAATTAATAAAAAGCAAACGAACACCAAACTACATTATCATGAGCTCAGCAAGGGAACACCACGAGAATAACCTACTTTAAAAATAGCGTGCTAAAATTAAAGAAACGAACTATATAGAAGCATAAAACATAAAGAGCTTTAAGGAAATGTATACAGAATTTTTTCAACCAAATGCTTTACCAGTGGATCAGTTAAAAGGAGTATATGATTCAAGATTAATCATCTTATCGTATCTGGTCGCGGTAATGGCATCTTATGTCGCTCTTGACTTAACCGGCCGGTTACGCGATCACAATAATACCAAAAAAGACACATGGCTCTGGTTAATAGGTGGAGCCATTGCTATGGGCTCAGGAATCTGGTCCATGCATTTTATTGGTATGCTTTCCTTTAGCATCCCGGGCATCACCTTACAATATGATGTGTATTGGACCATTATTTCACTGTGCGTCGCTGTATTCGCATCAGGCTTCGCATTATTGTTATTAAAAAGATCGATCATTAATGTGATTCATCTTATTGCCGGTGGTTTCATTTTAGGCTTGGCTATCGCCTCCATGCATTATACCGGAATGACCGCCCTACTCATTTCTTTAAATATAAGTTACTTACCCAGCTTGTTTTTACTGTCTATTCTCGTGGCTGTTATCGCCTCAGAAGCAGCAATTTGGTTTGCCTTAAAAAGTAATACCGTAGTTGCCACATTAAGAAATCGAATTAAAATTTTATCAGCCATGATCATGGGCTTGGCAATTTTTGGGATGCATTATACGGGCATGGCCGCTTCTGTCTTTAGCCCTCTGTGCACTCCAACCATTAGCACCGATGAAATACCAGGCATAGCTCCAGCTGTTTTATCGATTATTATTGCCGCAACAACCTTCATTATTATGGGTGTCGCCTTTTTGGCTTCCAACTATAAGGAAGCCAAGAATCAGCAACAATTTGAAAAAGCAAGAGAGTTAGGCATGTCAGAAATGTCCGCCTCGGTTTTACATAATGTAGGTAATGTCATCAACTCCATAAACATTTCCATTGAAACACTGCTTGCCAATAGACATGCTACCCCCTTAAAAACACTAGAAAAATTAGCTGCTTTATTGAATACCCATAAAGAAGACTTACCCAACTTTCTTAGCCAAGACAGCCGAGGCTCGCATATCCCCGCCTATATTAATGAGCTGGCACTATGCTGGGAAAAAGAGCACAACCAGGAAATTGCTGAACTGGAAGATATGACCAAAAATATAACGCTCATAAAAAGCATCATCAACACCCAACAAACCGCTTTGAAAAACGAACGTTTTGAACAAATTATTTCACTTAATGAGCTAATTGATGAAACGCTTTTATTATCTGGAGCTTATCTAAATAAAAAAATTACTGTTATAAAAGAATATAGTGATCTTAAACCCATCGTGGTTGATAAAACAAAGCTGTTTCAAATACTAAACAATATTATTTCTAATGCGAAGGATGCATTGGTTGAGTCAACTAATACACCTAAAGTATTAACAATTAAAACCAAACTAATAACCAAAGATAAAATTGAAATTCAAATTTCAGACAATGGTGTTGGTATTTCAAACGCTAATTTATCGCAAATTTTTATTTTTGGTTTTACAACTAAAAAATCGGGGCATGGTTTTGGACTCCATGCATCTGCTGTTGCTGTTAATGAACTAGGTGGTGAAATTAAAGTTTCTAGTGGGGGATATGAACAAGGAGCAACGTTCACTATCTATTTACCGAACAGTAAAGCAAGCATATTAAAATGACATCTAGGAGTTTTGTTATGAATCAGCAAATAGATTTTCGAATCTTAATTATTGATGATAATCCTGCTATTCATCAAGACTTTCAAAAAATATTAAAAACGGAGCATTCAAATGCCCATCTAAATAAGCTTAATCAACTTATTTTTGGTGAGGAAATAGCTCCAGAGTCTGACTTGAGCTCAAATAGCTTACCTAACTTTCAAATAGACTGTGCATCTCAAGGTTCTGAAGGCATTCAATGTATTCAGCAGGCGTTGAATGAAGGCGAACCGTATGCCTTGGCTTTTGTTGATATACGTATGCCTCCTGGCCTTGATGGAGTGCAGACGATCACCAAAATTTGGGCTTTAGATCCAGAAATACAAATCGTAATTTGCACCGCTTACTCAGATTATAGTTGGGAAGACACCGTCAATGCTTTAGGTCTAAGAGATAATCTATTAATTCTCAAAAAACCCTTTGATAGTGTTGCGGTGCGTCAGTTAGCATGTTCGTTAACAAAAAAATGGCGCTTAATGCAAGAATCCAAAAATCGCCAGGAGCTATTAGAACAAACAGTAAAAGATCGCACTGATTCTCTGCAACAAACCTTATCAATGCTTGAGCATCAGGCTACTCATGATAGTTTAACTAATCTACCCAATCGAGTATTACTGGTAGAACGAGTCGAACAAGAAATTGTTAGAGCACAAGAAAATAACTCAAGCTTTATCATGGTTTTTATCGATCTGGACCGATTTAAATTAATTAATGACAGTTTTAACCATGAAACAGGCGATACCTTGCTTAAGATAGTCGCCGAACGTTTATCGAGTATTACACGTAGAGAAGATATGATCGCTCGTTTAAGCGGTGATGAGTTTATTTTTATTGCAGTTCCATCCGAAACAGCGCATATGGAAAACGGTGCATATGTTGCAGAGAGAATCTTAGCCACTCTTAATAAAACGTTGAAAATCGGGCAGCGAGAACTAATGATCTCTGCAAGCCTTGGAATCAGCGTTTATCCTCAAGATGGCACAACCGTGGAAGAGCTTTTACGTCATGCCGATTTAGCAATGTATCGAGCTAAGGCCTTGGGAGGTAACCAATTTCAATTATATGACAGTGAACTGCAAGAAAAATGTGTTGCTCGTTTAGAGAAAGAAACCGACTTACGCCAAGCGTTAATAGAAAATGAATTTTTTATAGAGTATCAACCACAATACGATACGAAACATCAAATGCTAATTGGGATAGAAGCATTAATTCGCTGGAATCATCCTGAACACGGCATTCGTTTACCCATGGATTTTATTCCACTTGCCGAAGACACCGGTTTAATCGTTCCCATTGGTGAGTGGCTGATTCGTACAGCCTGTAAGCAAAACAAGGCTTGGCAAGATAAAGGCCTTACTCCCCTCCCTATCGCAGTAAACATTGCCACTAAGCAATTCATGCAACCTAATTTTATTGCGATGATAAAAACCATATTAACCGAGACCAGACTTGAGGCTAAATATCTTGAAGTAGAAATTACCGAAAATGTTCTTATTAATTCCAACAGCGTCATTCATGCAATTCGCCAATTGAAACAAATGGGGGTGAACATCGTGCTTGATGACTTTGGTACTGGAAACTCTGGGTTTAATCATCTACATCATTTGCCAATTGATCAGCTAAAAATCGACCAATCATTTGTGCAAAACATAAACAATAGCCGCTCTGATGAGATCATTATTCAAGCAATTATAAATATGGCTAATAGTTTGAAATTAGATGTAGTTGCTGAAGGGATTGAAACCCTGGGCCAACTTAAGTTTCTGGAATCGCATTCCTGTTATAAAGTTCAAGGCTTTTATTTTAATCAACCCATGTCCGCGAATCAGTTGGAACAATTAATTCTGTCATTCCCGGATAATATTCCATCGATGTGATTGATAAAAAAGAAAGTGGGGATCACATCGGAATTAAAAATTTGTACTTAATCTATATCCCTTCATCGCAAGGAAGGTAATAAGGAAGCAATTCAGGGCATAAATTCCTACCCTTGGTTGCTTCACTTCGTTCGTAATGGTTACATCAATAACTCTTAAGAACCGCCTGAGCTGTCCCCGGCATGACTAAATCACCATTAGTGGGATCATACTTTGGTGGCGCATTTTCACTAACCGTTAGCTGACTTAAATAATAATTGCTACTAACGCCTACAGGACTTGGTGAAGAATATACCGGCCCCTTTGACCCAACAACCGGGTTAATCAAAATACTGGTAATCGGTGCAATACAGGCCATACCAACTCCAGCCCATACCGTGATTCTCCCTTGATAAGGAAGTGTAGCCGTAAAACAAGGCGTTGCGGGCCCATTTTCAAAAGAAATCGTTACTGCAGTAGGCACAGAGCCATTCGCCCCTAACAAATTAACGACCTCAATCCGCTGAATTGGCGCATTTCCGGCAAAAAGGGCTGTCGAAACAACCAGTCCTAATAACGTGAGAATCCCTTTTCTCTTCATAATATATCCCTCAAAACATTAAACGGGTTGAACAGCTTAAACAGGTACACCAAAACAGTTATTCACATTAAATGGGTTACTCTGATCCAAATTAGTGAATACGAGGTATCCCGTTGTCGGATTAGTGAATAAACCTGTAATTAGTGCGATATTATGTCCAACAATGAGCTGATCTTGGATCACATAGTTTCCATTTAAGCTATATGAAGTAACGGTACTTGTAGTATCACTAAAAGAGCTTCCTAGCAAAATATACTGGAAGGGATAGCTGGTATCGATGTAACAAATAACATTATAAGTCACCGAAGGAATCAAACCAGCAAGCGAAATCTTCGTACTGGTTCCCGCCGCGACATTGCCACCCCCACTTAAAGTCACTACAGAACTGGTTGGCGCAGCAACACTACCCATCGTCCCTAAAAGAAATAAAGCAGCGATGCCCATTCTCCCCTTATTCATACACATTCCTCCTGGAAAACTGCTTTTATAATAAAACGCTCAATAGTGTAAATATTTAACGAACTATTTCCTGTTTCCATTATCTGGTTTATAATCGACCAGTCATGACGACTGGTCATAAGTCCTTAACCCATCGTACAGTATAAAACTATTTGATTATTTTCAATATTATTGAGATTTGTTTATGGGAAAATCACAAATCAGCCTTATAAAGCAGGCTTTTTTTAATCATACCTTGAGGAATGATGCACATTTTTCTTTTGCTCAGGCAGACTTTGATTTAAACCAATTACAAAATGAGTTTTCCTCTTTATACCAAATACTCCGCTCCAATAAAGAATACTGGGCAAACCATGTTGAAGTGGTGCTTTATGCCAGCTATGTCTGTGATTTAATGATTCGTTACTATGAAATAGATTATCACCCAGCCGAAATAGAAAAACTTAAAAAACAAAAAAAGGAAATTGACTCTTACGTACAAGGCCACTCCTTATCTAATGAGAACGCCTCCAGCAACAATACATTTTTTATTTTTTTATTGGAACAAATTAAAATTAATTTTGATGCCCCTGGTACTAGTCTGGATACCTTAACCACTATACGTCAGAAAGTAGGCAAACTAAACACCAATCGCTCTAAATTTGGTTACAGCCGCGCCCTAGCCATGCAGCTATTGGCTTATCTGGAACATAGTTCGTTTTTTGAATTAATTCAGGAAATGAATGAAATTCTTGGCAATCAATACGGTTTTGTCGATGGCATTAACCTCTTAAACCAATCCCGTGAGACCTTAGCGGCATTGGGCATCATTCTGTTTGCTTTTCGCTTTATCATTAACCTTATTATTGGAATCAAGCAAATAGTCCAGGCGTCGGTTGAGAAAGAACTAGCCATTTCTAAAGTGTTCAAACAAGAACTCGAGAGACGAGGCTTCACCATGGCCAGCGATTTAGTTTGGTCTCTAGTTGGCTTACTAACTACCTATCCTAATTTTTTCCATGTTCCCATCACGTCAGTATCCCCCATCATCCTTGCTTTTTTAGTCTTTGATGCCTTATTGCTTTTAACCCAGTGGCTTTATGAGGCTGCGAACTATAAAAAGCAAGTACAGGAATTAACTGAGCAAAAAATAAGTGCAGAACCTGTTGAGCTTCTCGTGATTCAACGCCAAATGGATTTGCTAAAAGATGACTGGGAGGCTCAGTGCTCTTATTACGCGATTAATATTTTAGGGGCACATATCTTAGCCATCAGCTTTGCGGCAACCCTTATCTATACCGGCCCGCTTGCCATCGCAGGAGTAGCCCTATTTAGTATGCTAGGTAATGCCCTATATAACACTGCAGAAGAATATAAAAAATACAAAAAAGCTCAAATTGCAGTAAACCGTGAACTGGCTAACGGTCAAATTTTAAATAATGAGCATCATCAACAATTACTCAGCCTATTGCGCGAAGAGCGTAACGAAGCTCATATTGAACTATGGGATTCATTAACATTTAACTTTGGGGGCATCGCATTCATCATTACCGCCACGATCGTTTGCTGGCCCGTAGCTCTAGTGGTTACCATCGGTTATATTGGCCATCAACTCAATAAATCCTATCAAAAACAACTCCATCTTCATGATCATGATGGCATTGCTCATGATCTTTATCGCTTCATCAGCCTAGAAAGTACTCATGAAGAAGCCTCTGCACTCTTGGAGTTAGCTCCATAAAGAGAAATCGTAAGGATCAACGCCGCCACTACAGCTCAAAATTCTCCATTTGCTATAATTAACAAAAAGGAGACTATTATGAGCAAAAGTACTCAAGCACATAAGAAAAAAAATCACACTCATCAATCTGATAGTACCAAAAAAGAAAAACAAAAAGCGCGCGAAAAAGAATTAGATGAGACATTAAAAGAAACTTTTCCTGCAAGCGATGCAACGGCAAAGTACTAGAATATAGCTAGATAGTATTCTAGTTTAATCTTTATAATTGAGAGCATAGCGAAGCAACCCCAGATTACCTGCTCCGGGGTGGCTTCGCCGTGCTCTAATTTGACGATGAGATGGAAAGCCCGCCATTCTCCACCCAGAGGAACTTGTTCCACTTAGGTGAAGCCTTCGTGCATGCCCCAAGGTGCGTTCTCCATCGTCAATCCCAAATACCTATTAGCGCTATTTGTTCCTGGATAAGCCCGAACTTTACTAAACCGCATCGTTTTTGCCCTGCCAATGAGCGAAAAAAGGCGCTTATTTGCTCTTTTCGAGTAGCCAGGAAGTCATTGTGAGCAAAATACATACTATATTTATATATGTAATAAAACCAGTTAAGTGAATACTATGACGCCATTATTTCCAGAAAAAGGGCAATATATCCTGATTCAACAAGGAGTAGTAGGTGACTGTTATCTTTTATGCTCATTAGATTGTATTCTTAATGGCAGACCAGAAAACCAAGATTTAATCCGGTCAAAATTCACTCAAACACATGAAGGTGTGTATCTACGTATTAAACGTACCGATCAAAGCCACTACTTAAATCCAGAAAAAATGCAGGGAAAATACATCTATTCCTACGATGTGGAAACAGATGAAGATGTAATTTTTATTGATAATCAAAAACTTGAAGCAATAGATGGGGACTCTGGCGGTGTACAATCAAACGCTCTTGCAGTGAAAATTTTAGAGCGTATTAGTTCTTACTATTATGTAGGTGCCTGGGATAACGAAGGGGTAGATGCCAGCATCTTTGCTCATAACATCCCCCAACGGCATCAGGAAACCTCTACTATATTTGTCGGTAAGCTATTAGGAATTGAAACAACTGATACTCGAGATATTAATGCGATTATTAATTTGAAAATGCTAAACCCCAATGAGCCCATTTATATTAGTATAGATTATGGGGATAGAGACGCTTTTGGCCATACTGTTGGACGGCATGCATTAAGAATAGAAAGTATAATACCCATGCAAAATGGTGATTATGAAATCGTATTAATTAATCCGGAAGATAATACAAAACAAGAGGTCTTTACACTTTCGGATATTAAAACACGGAACTATCGCTTTTCTATTTTTGATATGGGATTCCATAAAAAGAATTTAATTGAGCCAAGGCATGGAGCACAACCCAAACCCTTATATGCTGCGGGTTATCCTGAATTCCCTCCTATAGTGGCCCTAGCTCCCGCCGCCCTTCCAATTAGATACGGTCAGCACGGCTACCCTCCCGTCCAAAATCCAGCAATTGTTGCTCCTCTGCGTCCACGGCCAATTCATCCAGGTAGAAACAACGTCCTATTAAAACCACTAAACCAGCCTCCAAATCCGATACTTCCGCTCAATCAGCATGCTGCACACTACGGACAACATATTTATCCTGGATACCAACGTCCTGTTGCCCCTCCTCCAGGCCCAAATATAGCATACGCTCAACAAAGGTATAATTTAATTCCTGCTCCAGCAATCATAGCCCCCCAACCCTCCCCACTCATAACTCCTATACCTGATAATTATGAACAACATACTGAACCATATATAGCTAAAGCTCAGCTTTTTTTCAGGAAAGCATTTAACGGAATGGAGTATCATCAAATTTCCTGTTCTAGCAAAGCCGAAGCAAATGCAATTCAACTGCAATTAAAGGCACTAGGGGTTAATCCTTCTCAAGTATTTAATGCAAACGACTCGTGGAGGATAAATTGTGATAAATTAACCGTTCAAATAGATGCGAGACAATGCATCGAAGAAGCAATTAAAAGTTATCAAAACATGCCCCAAAACTGTATTATTCGGGGAAAAGAGCCACGAGTCTTTAGTAGAGGATACCCAGAGATAAGCCATTATGAGCTATGCTGTTCTAGTCAGAAAGAAGCGGTAGCAATTCTCAAACAATTGAATTCGTTTGGTGTTCACAGCATGCAGATTTTTGAAGAT
Source organism: Legionella lytica (assembly GCF_044626755.1). Classification (GTDB taxonomy): domain Bacteria; phylum Pseudomonadota; class Gammaproteobacteria; order Legionellales; family Legionellaceae; genus Legionella; species Legionella lytica_A. Next base: position 906,531 of record NZ_JBGORX010000001.1, read on the forward strand.
AAAGGCCGTTGGATAATACATTGTAATAAAAAAACCTTGATACAAGATGCGAAACAAAACATAGAAACGGTACTTAAGCATCTTGAGGCCTCTTCGGCCCCACAAGTGTTTGCTCCACAAGCTCAACAACCTGGAGCCCCTCAGGCTCCTCCCGTGAAAGCAGGAATTCATGCCTGGATTAATTCACCATCGCCAATATCCTTCAGAGAGTGGATTAAAGGACTTGACGATCGAAAAGCTGCGATTCTTTCTAATAGTTTACACAGTCTTGAAACACAATTTAACTTAAGCCTAATGTTGCAGTGGATGAAGCCGCTGACTCCCATAGAGGAAAGCGAATTATTATTTATATTAAACAATTATAAAGTAGAGTACCGTGGCGGAACCAACTCAAAAAATTTATTAATAATTAATGCGATCACTGGTGAAAAAGAAATTTTGAAACTGGAACATCGAATGGGAAATCCTGATACGCAGGCTCAATATTTACAAGAAATTCCTGAATTACAGGAATACTTTGTTCAAGTCCACTTCAATAAAGCGGTAGCTATTACAAAAGACAACTATGGTCTGAATGATCGATGTTTACAAATAACCGATTTTTGTCCTGGTAATGACATTAGCACTCAAGCCAATATGCGGCTTTCAGACGAAGAGCGGCTCATTGCGGCCGGGAATATCTATTCACAAATGGCGCAGGCTTTAATTCTTATGGAACAAAACGCAACATTCTATATGGATATGAAAAACTCCAATTGGTTGCTGGAGGTAAATGGTATTTTAAAAATAGCAGACACAAAATCCATGTGCCCAGCAGAAAATTTTACCAGCTTAAGCTCCTTATCAAGCAACGGATATAACTGGCTAAGAACTAAATATATAACCCCTCCAGAGCTTCTCAGTTGGGATAGCGATCCCGATACACTTATTTCAATTTCTCATGCAGAAGCCTTTATGTTTGGAAAAAATCTCTATGAATTTTTAGCTGCTACTCCTCCCTCACGTACAGTAAATGCAATCCAATCGTTTATGGAACATCATGCCAATGCAGAAGCATATGATTTTAGTGCACCAATTTTTCAAACGCACGTGGGTGCCAGATATACAAGATTGATCCAACAGTGCATTAAAGAAAATCCTCTTGAGCGCTTTGATATGAATCAAGTCCAACACGCAATGCAGTCGATACAAGACATTGAAAAAGACCACCACGCTTTAGGTACGTATTGGGAAAAGATGAATCAGCTGGATCAAATGAAAAATCAATATCCAGACCTGGCCCCAGACATAGAAGTTCACATGATTTCCTGGCAAAACCAAATGCTTAACCCCTTATTAGGTAATATTGAATTAGCCGTAATTAACGACATGATGGAGACTTACGGCCTTATTATTCACACCATTCAACAAGCTAGAGAACAATATCAAAACGATCCGAACCTACACCAAGAATTAGATAAAATTCAAGAAGGTTTGAATAGATATGATGTAGGGTTATTGCATTTTACAACCACTCTGAGAACTCTTAATCAACTGATCGAGGAAACAGAGCAAGCTTATATTCAACAACAAACATTTGAAACCTTAACACACAAATTGAAAGAAAATTATGGACACTTGGCTCAAATACAGGATAATTTAGCGCAAATTGAAAATAGAATCGGATTTTATGCTTATATGCCTATAGAAGACATTAATAATTTTCTCAGGGCAATAGTGAGTACGATGGAACAGTCGAATGCATATGCCAATATGGCTGCTAATCAGCAGCAACCCCATCACGATAGAGTAGAAACGAGTAAGAGATCTCAAGCAAATATGGCGGCTGGAAATCCTTATTCCTTTTTAGCAGGAACCCAAATGAATGTAGATCAACCCCCGACAGATGCTAATGAGAACCCTCCTGACATGGAGAAAAGAAACAAATATCCCAAGTAATGGAGTTAAATATGCCTGAAAATTATTCTCAGCTAGCCACAGAATTAAATCTAACACCGGTCTATGAAAATGAAGCACCGCTTAGTGCACTCAGAGACTGGTGTTCCGATCATTTTTTAAGCCTGCCTGATACATCTGAACCCCAAAATGAATATCAAGCCTTACAAAAATTGGCAGAAGATTACTTAGATTTGTTTCCTTTACATAATAGAGACATAAATATCCCCAATAGAAATCTTGCAGGCTTTACCCCCATACAATGGGCCACACTTAAAGGATATAAAGAGTTTTTAGTACAGCACATTAATAATCAAGATCCAATTAGCCGAAGAACTCCACTGCACCTAGCCGCAAGCTATGGGAATTTAGAGATTGTACAGTTTTTACTAGAGAAAAAAGCAAGCAACACACCCGATCGCAGGGGCATTTATCCTCTTCATTTGTCCTTAACTTTAAATATGATAGAAGATACACCTTCCGCAAAAGAAAAAAAAATACAAACCAGGACAGAAATTTACAAGGCATTAAAAAAAGATAAGCCTGAAGTGGTGCAAAAAATAGACTCCGAGAAAAAGAATGTGGCCCATTATATGGCCGTTTATGGATTCAATAAACTATTGGACGAACTAATTAGAACACGAAGTAAATTACTTCTAGAAAGAGATTTGACGGGACTCACACCGGCTCATTTAACCATTCTTGCTGGACAAACAGCAAGCTTAATTCTATTGCTCAAAGATGAACGAATTCGCAAGTTGTTCAATGAAAAAGGCTCTCTATTGCATTACGCTGCAGATGTAGGCTCACAAAATGAAATTATGGCTTGTTTAAAAGCGGGTTGCGACGAGCATGCTCCTGATAGCAATAACCAAACCCCTCCGATGCTCGCTGTTGCCCGAGGCAATTATAGAGCTCTTTCGGGTTTTAATGTCGAAAGCCTCTCTAAAGCACGATTTGGAGAAAATGAATTAACCCTTTTACACCTAGCAACAAGAGCGAATATAGAGGCATCCCAAAAATGGTTATCAGAGAATACAGACCTCTCCACGGTACGCGATAAAACCGGTCGTCTTCCTGAGGATTATAACTTAGAACAAAATCTACTCCCCTCCCGCATCTTTCCTTAAAAAGTTATACGCCTTACCCGTATTAGGACTTAGTTTAATACGGGTAATGGACCTATCCAGCCATTAACAAACTCAATAAAACACAGTATGATCCTGACCTCAATTATAAATAGAGGTGTTGTAATGAATTCCATCAGAATAATCATGAGTCGTTTTATATTTATGGGCAGATGGATTCAATTACCCTTATATTTAGGGCTACTTTGCATCCTGGCCGCCTATGTTTATCGTTTTTTATGCGAGCTGACTGAACTTATTATTCACATCAATAAGGCCGATGATACCCTAATTATGCTGGGTGTATTAGACTTGATTGACGTTGTAATGATTGCCAATCTGCTCATTATGGTTATCTTAGGCGGTTATGAAACATTCATTTCTCCTTTACGATTAGACACCCATCCGGACCAGCCTGAATGGCTGGGGCATTTAGATGCGGGAGGGATGAAAGTTAAATTGGCGCTCGCGCTAATAGGGATTTCCTCCATCCATCTATTACGAACCTTTATTGACCCAACCAAATTAGATAATTTTGGCATTATGTGGCAAGTGGTTATTCATTTAACGCTTATTATTTCCGCACTTGCAATTGCATTTACCAATAAAATACTCAGTCAAACGGCAGTGTCGCATGGGATTAATGAAGATGCCCATTAACCCATTAAAGGAAAAAAGTTTGTTGACTATAAACACAGTTACTGTACATTTGACACTAGCAATCTAATGGCTACATAAAGTACGTTAACTCTTAGACTAACGTGTACCTGTGGCTTGCCTCGGGGCCACGGAGCTTGGCACAACTCAATTCTAAGTGACAGGAACGTATTCTAACCACCATATTGCTTTATCCAGGAAATGATTTTTTTAACAATACAGGAGTAATATCTATGTTTAAAGCAAAATTAGCAGCCTTTACCAGCGCCTTAATTCTTGCTGGAACTACTTTTGCTAGTTCAGAAGTATGTCCTGATCTAAGTGCAATTCAAGCCGAAGGTTTTTCAATGTCCATGCAAGTTTATGGTGTTTATGCTGCTTACCAAATCAGTAATTTTGGCACCGATGAAAACTGGGGTTTTGTAATGGCGCCTGTTGAGGCTGATTCTGAAGAAGAAGCTGTAGAAAACGCAAATGACATTTTAAACAGTATGACTGCCCCTGGCGTTCTTATCGAAAATGGTGTTTGTAACTATGACACGGGCGTTCCCGACGTTTATGCGGTAGCAATTCAAGATGAATTCCCAACCCCATTAAAATTAAGGCAGCATATCCGTCGCTAATTGGGTCTTATGTAAACGTTCGCCTAATGGCAGCATTGCCGAGTAATTAAGCTCAGCGAACATATCACTAATCCCAATGCTGGGTTTAACCGCCCAGCCTACACGCAAACGAACTGCACCCAAAAAACCAATAAATAACTTCATATGCTCTATAATTGATCTTGCAGATACTTCATTACGCTTTTTAATGTTAACTTTAACTACGAGGTGTGAAAAATGGACTTAAGTAAACGCATCGAACCCAAGACGTGGGCATTTATAGAAAAAATCAAACAAGCCGGTGGGAAACCGTTGTATGATCTTCCTGTAGAAGAAGGCAGAGCGATCTTTGATAAATTACAGGAATTGTCAACCGATAAACCTGCTGTAGATATTGATGATCACGTGATTAAGCAGGAAGCAAAAGGTGATCTCAATATTCGTATTGTACGTCCTCAAGGTGCTAAAGAGCCCTTGCCAGTAATTATGTTTTATCATGGAGCAGGTTGGGTTTTTGGGGATTATCAAACACACGGTCGACTCGTACGTGAGTTGTCTGTGGGCGCGCATGCTGCCGTTGTCTTTGTGCAATACAGTTTAGCTCCCGAGGCTCAATACCCTACGCAAATTGAGCAAGGCTATACTGCGCTGAATTACGTTGCTGAACATGGTAAAGAATTAAATCTGGATACATCACGATTAACCGTGGCGGGTGATAGCGTGGGTGGAAACATGGCAATTGTAATGACTCTACTGGCAAAACAACGTGGTGGTCCTAAAATTGACTATCAGGTACTCATTTATCCTGTGACTGATGCTAATTTTGAAAATGGTTCGTATACTGAATTTGCTGAAGGTCCATGGCTTACTAAAAAAGCGATGCAGTGGTTCTGGGACAATTATTTGCCTAACAAAGAACGAAGAAAAGAAATAACTGCCTCCCCCTTACAAGCAACTGTTGAACAATTAAAAGGCTTACCACCCGCATTAGTTATTAATGGGGAGTGTGATGTCTTGCGTGATGAAGGCGAAGCCTACGAGCATAAGCTCAATGCCGCTGGAGTTCCTGTAACGGGAATTCGTCATCATGGTACGATTCATGACTTTTTGATGCTCAATGATTTAGCCGATACCCCAGCTTGTCGTAATGCCATTGAAACCATTAATTCCCATTTGCGCTCCGTATTTGCTAAAAAACATTAAACAGTAGCTACGAAGCAACCCGGACTCAACTCTGGGTTACTTCACTTTGTTCGCAATGACGGCTTTTTTATTTAATTTCCATTCCCCGCGCACGTTTACCTCTTAACCTTTGCCACATCATAAATCGTAATTGGATCTTGAATCCCTTTAACTTGAACGCGCAAATGCCCATTTGTTTCAATATTTTGACCCAGCTCAGAATAAGTGGCCTCAGAAATGAAGATTTGCCCACCAAGGCTTAATCCCTGGATGCGCGAAGATAAATTAACTGATGATCCTATAGCACTGTATTGCATACGCCTTTTAGAACCAATGTTTCCTACTATGGCATTTCCTGTATTTATACCAATCCCCATATCTAATTGCGGTAGATTTTTTTGCACATTTTCGCGATTAAATTTTTTAAGTTCTTTTTGCATATCCAAGGCACAACCTACGGCACGCAAGGAATCATTTTCTGTCGCGTATGGTGCGCCAAAGAGTACCATAATCGCATCATCAATAAAGGCATCCACGGTACCCTTATGCTTCTCAATAACCCGTACCATTCGAGTAAAATACGCATTCAAAAGCGCCACCAGCTGATCGGCAGGAACGTTCTCTGATAAGGGGGTAAAATTTCTTAAATCACTAAATAAAATGGTAATTTTAGTTTCACTCCCCCTAATTTATGAGGTGCTGGAGAAGCTAAAATGGTGTTTACCACCTCATCAGACATATAAAAACTGAAAGTTTTGCGTAGTAAATCATTACGGATCTCTAATTGCTTTCTAATTTTATGCAATACATGATTTGAATAACGCAAAGAAAGTTCATCTTTAGCGATATTAGCCAGGTTTATCAACAACTCAAGCTGCTCTGGTTTAAGGTCTTTAGGAATAGTATCCGCAAGACCAAAAGTCCCTACGTTGTAACCATCAGGAGAAGTAAGTGGCACACCGGCATAAAACCGAATAAACGGTGAGTTTCGTACAAAAGGATTGTTAACAAATCGGTGATCCAGGGTCAAATCCTGAATAATTAAGGGTTCATTTCTTTTTATTGTTTCATTACAAAAGGCGATTTCTCGTGGCGTCTCGTTCTCTTTTAACCCATGCAATGATTTAAACCACAATCGTTTTTCATCTAAAAAAGCAATATAACAAATTGGAGATTTCAATAAATTAACAGCTAAGCGCACTAGGCGGTCATAACCCTCTTCACTGTGAGTATCCATGATTTGCAAAGCACTCAAAGCATTGACCCTTTGTTGCTCGAGTTGATCACTACATAATGCTTTTTTTGCCATAGCCATGGTAATCACTCCCTTACCTAGAAACACCATCCTTTTGTTCAATTATAGACCATCAAAATATAGCAAATATACTTAGGTAAGTTCATAATCGAGTGACGAAGTAACCCAGTAGTTCAACGCAAGGAACGCTGGGTTGCCGGGATTTAAAAACAATTTGAAACAGTTGCAATAAAAAGGGTGATCTTATATTGTGTCATCGGGATTAAATGTAACTAAAAAGGAGTTGTTATGCCCAAGATAAGTGACTATAAGGTTTTGGATTTTATTACCCCCAGTGTTTCTCTTACGTTCGATCTGACCAAAGAGCCAGTACAAACAAAAGCGTTACTCGTAGTTGAACGAAATCCGAATTCTACATCTGAGGTCACTGACCTACATCTGAACTGTGAAAATATAAAATTAATCAGTCTTACATTAAGCGGCAAAAAGCTGCAGCCTGGCGAGTACGAATTAAAAGACCATGTATTAACCGTTAAAAACGTACCGCAAAAAGACCCTTTTTATATTGAAGCCATTTCAGAATTAGGCCAAAACACGGACTTATTTGGTTTATATAAAACAGCGGGCACTGTCTTAGTCAAGGCAGAAACCGAGGGCTTAAGACGTGTATTCCCTTGCATCGACAGGCCCGATAATTTAGTAAACTACGTTACCACGATCATCGCCAATAAAGATGAATACCCAACCCTTCTATCAAATGGAGAGATAACTGGACAACGCAGCTATGATAATGGAGTTCATTCAGTTACCTGGAATGATTCTATTGCCAAGCCTAGCTATATTTTTGCCATGGTTGCAGGTGATTTAACCCGTTCTGCCACTACATATCGAACAAAAAGTGATAAAGAAATACCGATTGAATTTTATCTCCCCAAAAGCGACATAGAAAAGTGCGACTTCGCTAAAGAAGTACTCAAAGGTGCGATGAAATATGATGAAGAACGATTTAATTTAGAGCCCCCTTTAACCACACTAAAATCGGCTGGAGTCAATCAATATGCATCAGGAGCATCTGAAGCAGCCAATTTAATTTTATTCAATACCGCAAATTTATTAGCTACTCAGCCAAGTAGAACTGATACCGATTTCATCCGTGTTCTTGACGTGGTAGCGCATGAATACTTCCATACTTGGACCGGAAATCTAGTCACTATTCGCGACTGGTTTAATCTGTCCTATAAAGAAGGATTAACCACCCTAAGAGCTTCTTTATTCTTAGAACATTGTTTAGGAGTCGATTTAGCCCGTATGTTTGATGGACGAAGCCTTGATGAGCGCGCCCCCAGACCTGAATCATATACTGAGGTACGAAGTTTATACACCACCGCAGCCTACGAAAAAGGGGCGGAAATTTTCCGTATGATGATGAATGCCATGGGTGAAAAGGCTTTCAATAGATGTCTGTCTGTCTTTTTGAAAAAGAATATAGGTAAAGCCATTACTCTAGAAAACATCATTGACTCATTAAGTAGTCAATCTGGTATTGAATTACGTCCCTATTTAAACTGGTTCTCTGCCACCGGCACACCCACGGTTACAGTAACGGATGAATACAATCCAGAAACCAAAACCTATAAAATAAAATGTGTCACTCATCAGGGTAAAGACCGCCCCATTCCAGTGAATCTCATGTTATTTAGCAAAAATGGGAGTCCAATGACTCAAGAAGATGTGCTTATGTTGGATAAACCTGAAATGGAATTTGAATATCCCCATATGACCGAGCGCCCTACGCCGTCCTTACTGCGTGGATTTTCAGCACCAGTACACTTGGAATATGAGTACAGTAACACCCAACTACTTTTGCTAATGCAATATGATGGAGATATTTATAATAAGTGTAAAGCAGCAAAAATGCTTATTACTCAGATGGTCCGTGGCTATTGTTCGGACAAAGAGCTTGATTTTAGCTCGGATATTATTGTCGCCTACATGAATTTATTACTGAATAACCAACAAAAAACCTGGGCTTTAGCTGAGTTATTAGCATTGCCATCAGAAGAGTCGTTGATTGCCAGCTTACCTAACGCTGATTTTGATAAAATTGCTGAAGCCCGTCGATTGATTCAAAAAGAATTGGGTATGGCCTTAAAATCTGATTTACAAGGAATGATTAAGGAGCTTGATGCACCGGCTAAAACAGAGCCCCATGCCATTTTTGACATGAATGCCGCAGGTAATCGTCGTCTTAAAGCGGTATGCTATTCCTATTTGCTAGCAGCAGCTCCTGAAGCATCAGAGCAGGCTTTAATTAATCAGTTTAATGAGGCTTTAGGTAAGAATATGACCGAAACGGTTTCGGCATTAAGTCTGTTAATTAACCTCAATTGCGGCCAACTGAATCCCTTATTAGAACGCTTCTATACTTATTGGAAGCACGATATTGATGCAATTAACTATTGGTTTAATCTACAAGCAGCAGCACACTCACCAACGGTGGTAAGGCGCGTAGCGGATCTATTGAAACACGAAGCCTTCGATATCACCAACCCGAATAAAGTGAATGCATTAATAGGTGTATTTATCAAAAATCCATATGGCTTCCATAATGCCTCCGGCGCAGGCTATGAATTAGTTGCCTCAACTATTTTAAAATTGGAGCAAATAAATCCCAGTGTAGCAGCAAATCTCACGGACAAATTTAGCAGCTGGATTAAGGTAGAACCCAAACGCCAAAAATTAATGCTCGATTGCTTGTCTCATATTTATGAAAAAGCGTCTACTGAAGATGTGAAAAACATGGCAAAAAAGGAATTAGAGAAGGCTAACGTTTCATTACCTTCTCCAAAACCTAAGCTTATTCTCGATCAGGAACGAATTTTTTGGAACTTTTTTACAGATGAGTCCTCTCCTCGAAGCCCCAAAAGCCCAAGGGAAGACCATTGCTCACCAGAGGAAGATCCTTCAGGATTGTTCGACGATATAGTGAATGACGGGAATGTTTTATAAAGCTCTGAAGCACGGGAGCCTTAAATGCGGTAAGCGCCTTAATTCCCACGGTCACGCCGGGGGAATTAAGCAAGAACGATGCGGCTGAATGGATATTGAGCCATAAGCCGCTCAACGTACATTAAAGATGCTTATTCATGATCTGGATGAACAACGAAAATGCCTGGTGCGTTGCGTAAGTATTCGTTGTAATCCATTCCATAACCAAAAATGAAGTGATCTTCTATTTGTAAGCCAACAAAATCAGCTTCCTGCAAGCCATTTTCAACCCGTTTACGGTATTTATCAACCAATACAGCACTATATACTTTCTTTGCACCTAATTGATTAATTTCATCCATAATAGCCGCTAGAGTGATGCCTCCATCAAGAATGTCATCAACAACCAATACTGTTCTTCCAGCTAAATTAACGGATGGTTTAACTTTCCAATGAATATCACCACCAACAGTGGCGCCGCGATAACGAGTCGCATGAACATAATCAACTTCTAAAGGGAAATCCAAACGAGGAAGTAAATTACCTAAAAGAACCAGTCCGCCAACCATAACACATATCAATACAGGGTTTTCATCCTGCAATTCCTCATGGATGTTAATCGCCATTCTATCTAAAGCTGCTTCAACTTCATTAGTTGTAAACAAGCAAGTAGATTTTTCATATACTTCTTTAATTTTACTAGGAATAGTCATTTACGTGTCTCTCGGTAAAGATAGGTTATGTATTGGGAGTTTTTACATTCTAACTCATGTAAAAAACCCTATTCTTTGATTTTTCCTTTCCCAGGAAATGGACTGACAGTACTGCCATAGGCAGGATTATCCTTCACTTTAGCTATTCCTTGCTTCTCTACTTCATCAATGCGATAAACCGATGGCATGGGGATAAAGGTACGCTTTACACCACTAAACTCTAACTTTAAGCGCTCTTCAGAAGGATCGACAACTAATGTAGTCTGTTCACCAAATACCAGCTCTTCCACTTCAAGAAAGCCAAATAAATCACTCTCCTTTATAGATCGCGCATATATTTCATAGATTGCTTCTTGATTAGCAAAAGTAATTCTGAATAAAGTTTTCTTCGTCATAAAATGAGCCTGTTCTAAACGCAGAGGCGAATTATACAAAAATACGAATGTTTTGGGTATAGATAATCCATCTATCTATTACTTTTCACTTTGTAGAGGTTAAAGTAACCGGTTGTAATGATGATTGATAATCATTAATTGGCTGTGATAAAGACCTTAACGTTAAGGTAGGGTGTATTACTTGATACTTTTGGGCAATATAGCAATAGAAACCAGAAGGATAAGGCCAGAGCATCTTACCTATTTCATCTAAAAAAGTTAGCTTTTTAATCACTGACGCCCTATTTACTGGCGGTAAGTAGCAAAAATTACTCAAAGAAACCTGCCGGTAACCTCTTTGAATAAACATGCGATTTAAATTGAAGGGAGTGCGCATTTTTATATTATGGTCGTTATAGCAAGTCAATAAACCGCATTTTATGGCCCCCCCCCACAAACTCCACGGGTTAATGCAAAGCAAAATAACATGTCCCATAGGCTTGAGTACCCGATCAATCTCATCGATTAAACTGGAACCCATATTAAATGGCTCTAAACTCAAGGGGGCAACAACACAGTCAATACTATTCGCATTTAAGGGCAAATGATTTAATTCACTTTCGATGTGAACTTGATGGGATAAGGCAAAAGGTGAAACAATCCATTTGCTTTCAAAATCTAGTTTATCTAACCACAGATTGTCGCCACAATTCCCCAGCTGGATTAAGGTGTCCCCATAAACATGCTGACCGGTTGCTTCCAAATTAATAGAAAATTCATGCGCAGCAAAAAGACCAAGAGGTGATTGAAACCATTTATTCAATGCCCGATAGTATCTTTTTTGCTGTTTAATCAACAAAGTAATGCCTTTTAAAAAGGTTAATCCTGAATTAAACTACAATACAACGAGTTTCACCCGCAAACAATCCATTTTCCTTTTTTATATGGAAAATGGTTAGGAATTAATAAATGGAATTAAATATAACTGGACAACAATTTGCTTTGCAAGAGTTTTTAGGTCCTGCAAAAACCGCAACTTACTCGCACCAAGCTGCCACAGAAAAAATGTCCCTATCTCAATATATTATCAAAAATAATATTTTATCTGCCACCCAGATTGCACACGTCTCGGCCCAAAGCTTTGGGGTTCCCATGCTGGATTTAAATTGTGTTGAGGTCAAAACCCTCCCCTTAGCCCTAGTGGATGAAACTCTGGTGCATCGTCATTCCATGCTGCCGCTCTTTTGTCGTGGAGATCATTTGTATTTGGCAGCCGAAGATCCTGGCAATCATCATGCTTTAAAAGAAATCCAATTCCATACCGGTTTACATACCCATGCGATCGCCGTAGAAGCAAATAAATTGAGTGCATTGCTCTCGCACCTATTAAGTCTTAAGCATCATCAGGAATTGTCTGCATTCGATGCCTCAACGCCTCATAACGAACACTATGAATTTACTATCAATCCAATGGATAGCGATGATGCTCCTATTGTAAAATTTGTTAATCAAATTTTATTTAAAGCCATTCAGCAAGGGGCTTCTGATATCCATTTTGAGCCTTTTGAAAAAGAATACCGCATTCGCTATCGACATGATGGCATTTTACATGAGGTAGCCAGCCCACCAGCCAATCTTTCTGCCCGAATTACTGCACGGATTAAAGTAATGGCTAAATTAGACATTTCAGAACGCCGTATCCCTCAAGACGGTAGTTTTAAAACAAATCTCCCCAATAAACAACCTATTGATTTTCGTGTAAGCACCTGCCCAACAACACATGGCGAAAAGGTAGTGATAAGAATCCTGGATCTGGATACAGCAAAACTCAACATTGAAGTCTTAGGATTTAATCATAAACAACGCGAATATTTTATGCAGGCAATAAGACGTCCTCAAGGAATGATTTTGGTAACTGGCCCCACCGGCAGTGGGAAAACCGTAAGTCTGTATGCGGCCTTAAATCTGCTTAACACCCCAAAAGTGAATATCTCTACCGCGGAGGATCCTGTTGAAATTAAAATCAACGGCATTAACCAAGTTAATATCAATCCTAAAGTAGGCCTCCATTTCTCCAATGTGTTACGCTCTTTTTTACGACAAGATCCCGACATTATTATGGTTGGTGAAGTTCGTGATTTAGAAACCGCTGAAATTGCAATTAAGGCGGCGCAAACGGGGCACCTGGTTTTATCCACATTGCATACCAACAGCGCTGTCGAATCCTTAACGCGCTTAATCAATATAGGTATTCCCAGCGTTAATATTGTGAGTTCCCTAACCCTCATTATTGCGCAACGTTTAGCGCGAAAACTATGTGAACAATGTAAAACGCTACGCACCGATCTTAATAAAGCCAATTTACTCGCATGGAAGCTAAATGAAACAGACCAAATCTATAAGGCCGTAGGCTGTTCTCAATGTACTGAGGGCTATCGAGGCCGAATAGGATTATTTGAAGTATTGCCCATAACAAAAACCTTAAGCGAACTTATTATGACCGGCGCGAGCTCATTGGAAATTCTAAAAAGAGCCCAACAAGAAGGCATGACCAGTATTTATCAATCAGGTATAGAAAAAGTACGACAAGGAATAACTACCCTAGAGGAGGTCAATCGGGTAACCGTTGAGTAAGTTATGATTCACATGAAAAAAAATACCAGCCCCCTGCGCACCTTTTGTTATTCAGGTAAGAATTCCTTAGGACAAAAAATCTCTGGGACTATTCAAGCCCGAACTTTAACGCTTGCAAAAGTCGACCTACGTAAACAGGGTATTATTATTAATAAAGTAGTCCAGAAGCGTACTCTCTTTATATTTAACCAAGTGAAAAAAAAGCTTACCTCTGCAGACATCGCGCTGTTCAGCCGCCAGCTCGCAACCATGGTTGAATCAGGAATACCGTTATTGCATGCACTTGATATTGTCGCGAAAGGGCAAATAAACCCCCATCTTCAGCAATTAATTAATGAAATCAAACAAGATATTGGGACGGGTTTAACACTATCTGAAGCATTAATGAAACATTCTCAATACTTCAATAACCTATTTTGTAATTTAGTTAAAGCGGGTGAGCAATCGGGCACATTAGATATTATGCTCAATAAGATTGCCAGTTATAAAGAAAAAATTGAATCCATAAAAAAGAAGATAAAGAAAGCGATAAGCTATCCTATCGCCATTGCAAGCGTTGCGCTTGTTGTCACTGTAGGCTTACTTATGTTTGTTGTTCCACAATTTGAAACCTTATTTCAATCATTTGGAGCTGATTTGCCTGCTCTAACTTTGGCTGTAGTTAAAATCTCTCGCTTCATCCAATCCTGCTGGTACTATATTTTTGCGTCTTTTGGCTTGGCTATTTACGCATTCCTTTATGGGCAAAAACATTCAACAGCCTTTGCATTAGCTATTGATAGATTGCTATTAAAAATACCGGTTATTGGCTCAATTATCGAAAAAACCGTTATTGCACGGTTTTCGCGGACCTTATCCATTACTTTTGCTGCAGGCTTACCCTTAGTCGATGGACTTAAATCAGCAGCTGGAGCAACAGGAAACAGAATGTACTCCCAAGCAATAGAATATATAAAAAATGAGGTTTTTACTGGAATATCAATGAATAAGGCCATGGAAAATACTCACTTATTTCCCAATATGGTCATGCAAATGATCACTGTTGGCGAAGAGTCTGGAGCCTTAGAAAAAATGTTAAATAAAATTGCAGACTTTTATGAGGAAGATGTAGATAATTCGGTAGATACACTAAGTCGTTTATTAGAGCCGATTATCATGTCCATCATTGGTATTCTGATAGGTGGACTGATTGTGGCGATGTATATGCCTTTATTTAAATTAGGATCGGTAATTTAAAAGGAAAAACAAAATGATGCATGAACTCGTTACCTACCACTCCTGGTTCCTTTACGTTGCAATAAGCTTACTTTCGCTTGCAGTAGGTAGTTTGCTTAATGTGGTCATTTATCGTTTACCCATTATGCTCAAAAACGAATGGCTGCGTGAATGCAATGAATTAATGACTATTAAAAATGACGAGAACACTGTACTGAATTTGTTTTTCCCTCGCTCATTTTGCCCCTCATGTCACAGCATGGTAAAGGCTTGGCAAAATATTCCCATATTAAGTTTTTTAATACTCCGAGGCCGTTGTTATTACTGCAAAGCGACTATTTCACCTCGTTATCCATTAATTGAGTTAGGCACGATGATGCTGTCGCTCTATGCCTGTTGGCATTTTGGTTTTACCTGGCAATTAGGCTTTGCTCTGGTTGCAATATGGCTATTAATTTGCCTGTTTTTTATTGACCTCGATCAGCAATTGCTGCCCGATAGTTTAACGTTAAGCCTATTGTGGATAGGCTTAATTGCCAATACGCATACTCTATTTACTCCACTGCCTGACGCCGTGTTGAGTGCCGCTGGCGCTTATCTTGCTTTATGGTTACTCCTTAAACTATTTTATTTAGCCACAGGTAAAATTGGTATGGGAAATGGGGATTTTAAATTGTTTGCCGCATTTGGTGCCTGGTTTGGCTGGAAATTACTGCCCTTAATACTTCTTTGTTCATCCATTGCTGGTACAATAATTGGGCTCTTATATTTATACTTGAACGATAAATCAAGAGATACTACAATCGCATTTGGCCCTTTTTTATGCATTTCAGGATTAGCCGTATTATTTTGGGGACAAGAGCTTTTGGATTGGTATTTGCATTTGTGGTTCTAAAAGCTGCTGCCCTAATAAAAACGCCATACGAGGAGTAAAACGTTGTATCAAATTATTTTGTTTGATTTAGATGATACCTTAATTGATTTTTCAGCTGCAGAACAAATCGGTATCCGTAAAATTCATAGCCAATTTTATCCAACAACACCCTACTCACTCTTCGAACAGCATTTTAAAAAATTGAATAATGAACTTTGGTCCCGCGTTGGTGCCCAAGAGAATGGGCTTATGCCCAGTGATGTGCGATTTTTACGTTTTAAACAATTAAACGAGGACATTGAATGCATAAGTTCTTCTGATGAAGTGGCCGAGGCTTATGAACATCACCTACTGGCAGACATTGAATGGATTCCTGAAGTTCGCAAGACCATTGAATTCCTGCACCAAAAAGGCCACATTTTAGGTATTATTACCAATGGATTCTCTGAATCGCAACTGAAGAAAAAAGAAAAATTTTCCCTTGAAAATTGGTTTGATTGCTTTGTTGTTTCTGATGACGTTGGCTTTGCCAAGCCCAATAAAGAAATTTTCAATATTGCACTGAAGAAACTTTCTGATACGCATAATCAACCCCTTCACAGCTATCACAAAAACTCAATATTAATGGTGGGGGACTCGGTTATTAGCGATGGACATGGTGCTAAAAACTTTGGTATTAATTATTGCCACGTTCATCATAGCCCCCCTCAAGAGACAAGCTTAGAAGTAACCCTTGCACATCACATCAACTCCGTTGCGAATTTGCCCAATTGTATTGGCTATGAAACGGAATATAAGCTTTTTTTGAGTTCTTGAAAGGGAAACATTATCTCAAAGGACAGAGAGGGAGCTCATTATGTATTTTTTATGCCCTCAGAGCAGTTACATATAAATTTAAAATGGAATAAATATGCCTAGTTTTTCAATTGATCTGCAAAAAATAGCTAATAATGACCCTTCTTTTAAAAATCTGGAGCCGGACTGGACTATTACTGATGATAGAGTTCTTAGTTTAGCAGCTGCTTTAGTTAATAACTCCTCGCTGCTTTCGATTGATCTATGGGGCACACAATTTAGCGATGAACATCTCAACGAATTAACCAAAGCGTTAGAAACTCATAAAAAGTTGTCCTCACTCAATTTAGGTAAGAATCAGATTACCGAATTGGGAGCCTCATACATAGGAGAGTTAATAGAAAAAAACAATGTATTAATTGCTCTTATACTCACCAGAAATGCTCTGGGCGGCGAGGGAGCAAAAGCAATTGCTCAAGGATTAAGAGCTAACTATGGCTTAAGCTCGCTCAAACTTGACCACACAGCAATTGATGATCATGGCGCTCAAGCACTGTTTACTGTATTAACAGTGAATACCTCTCTAAACTTTCTTGACTTAAGTAATAATGAAATCACCGATCTTAGCGTCCCATACATAATACGGATGTTTGGACAAAACAGCACCTTAAGCTCATTAAATCTAAAACAAAATTCTATTAGTCATGAAAATCTAAAGGAAATTGACACATTATTAGGCCGTAACGAACAAATTTACAACATCGCTCAAACCGCAATTGATGCGATTAGGAAATTACCATCCGAAATGCCTAATTGGGAACAAAAAGGTGCCTTTGATAATTTTAATGCGGTTCTTAAACTCAAGGAACAAGCTCAACTTGAAATTGAAACACTTTTCCCTGGGTCCAGACTAGTTGCTCGAATTGAAGAAGTCTGGGCGGGAAAACAAATTACTATATTGCTTACCAACCCACAAATTACCCCGGAAAGTGGAGCCATTGAACTTTTTGATTCATTAAATTCACAACAAAAACAATATCCCCAATATCAGCAATGGCTCGAGTCCATGATTTTTCACTACTTTTCAAGCATTCAACCCAATAGCGAATATACTTATAAAAAACTCTTGTCTTACATTCTACAAATCCCAATGAGTACCGATATACAAAGATTAATGGATCTCTGTGTCTTTCATCAGTTTAATCCTGAAGTAATACTGAAACCAGAGCCGATACAGTTAGTGCGTTCACTCATTGATAATCGCGAAGCGCTTAAAACACTACAAAAAGAAATTCCAGCTATAGATAAGCTTGTTTTAAACATCATTACTCGCTTTTATGCAGAAGAGCAATCAAGCAAAGAAATTGAAATCAATACACAAATTATTGGAGTGCTATTGGAACTACCACAGAATGTGGCGACTAATTTGGAACTAAATGCGGCACTCCTTCGCAGTCTGAATCTTTTCTTCTGTGCCACACCAAATAAAGCAGCTAGCTTTTACAAGCTATGGAATCATCTCTCAGCTGGCAACGAATTGTCCCCAGAGAATTTAGCTACAGAAGAAGTTGCCAAGAAAAGTTTAATTAAAAAATATTATGGAATAGTTTTACAAATCAGCCCCAACCACTACCAAAATCGATTCTTTATCCAACAAAATGTAAGACCGAAGAAACAGGATACTGGACCAGTCCAGGAATATGTTGAGCAGATTCCACCGCAAAATGCCGAACCAGTTCAAGAACAGCGTATTGAGCCAGTCCAAGAGCAACATGCCGAGCCAGTTGAAGAGCAAAATCCTGAGCTAGTTCAAGAACCACTTATTGAGCAAGCCCCAGAGCAAAATGCAGAACTAGTCCCAGAGCAGCACCTTGAACAAGTTCCAGAGCTAAATACGGACCTGATTCAAGAACAACAGATTGACCTAATCCAGGAGCAAAATACTGCATTAGTTGAAGAACAAAATGCAGGGCTAGAGCTGGAGGAAGAGGATGGACATGTTGTCCTAATGAGACCTTAGGACAAATTATAATCAATTATAGCTCCTCCATAAAAAGCGCTCTCCCTAACCACCGAATTCTCGCAGTTCGACTGCGAGATCCATGGATCTCTCGACACAGATGGGGCTTTTAAAGGGGCCATTAACTCTCCACATAGAACCAACCTCTCCAAAATCCACATTGATAAGTTCTGAAGCAAAAGTCAGTTTGACTGATATACAAGAACTTTTACACCCTATACACAGACTTATCCACAGATTTTGTGGATAAATAATTTCATGTCCGAAATAGAATAAATGCGCTAAAACCCTTATAAAATAAGTCGTTTGGCAAATTAAACGGGGAAATTCAAAATTTAGGCTGATTTGATTTGAATGGAGATATCCACAGGATGTTTTATTAGTCTGATAGCTAATAACTGGTGTATCTTACCAAAGAAAAAAATAAAAAACAGTCTTGACTTGGTAAATATTAAAAAAACTTAATCACCCACGTAAGACGTTAATTTATCTTTATTAGTGTTTTACATAAGGACTCCATGATAAAATATTAGCCTTTTTATTTATTAAAACCGACTTATGTACATCTTATTGGATAAAATACTCATGTTGAAGGACCATGCCACCACACTTGATTGGCATGAAATGGACTTCTACAGCATCCCTACCGAAAAAATTCTATCAAATTTAACCCAAATCCCACCAACGATAACTACATTAAATCTTGCATGGAACTATTCCGCCTTTAAAAGCACCGATGAATTAAAAACTATTTTTGCAGCAATCCCTAAACAAATTAAGCATATTGATTTAACTGGCCAATCCTTGCAGCTGAGAGATAACACAGAATGGTTTGCTTTATTTTCCAGCTTTTCACCAGCTGTGACCATTCGGACAGGGCATGCAAAGCTTGATAATTTCATTTGTACACTCCAGCGGGCCGCCTCCTCCACTTTACCAACAGCCATAATAGAGCCTGCCCCAGTTACGGAAACCCTAGACCTAGCTCAATCCACGACAACAGTGGAACAAAATTCCCCCCTATCTCTACGAGAAATCATGGAGAGTCCCAGGCAGGAAAAACTAACTCCAACACAACTAATAGAATTGCTAATTAAGCTCGTAGCACGCATTGAGTTAGCCCCCAAAGATCAAGTTATTTACCCAACATTAGAGAGTATTTGTATCCAAAATCCAGCTCAAATAGGCGGAAAATCTTCACTAATATTTGAAATAAGCAAGTCAGCGCAAATCCCAGTAGCCCATTTAGCAGTTGGTGTTCAGCGCCATATTGAGCATTGGCGTGTCATTGCTGAGTTATTTCTTCTCTTAGGTGCTAACATCAGCCGACTCGATGATCCTGATTTAGAATTAAAAGTTAATGAATCATTTAGGCGCTCACCAGCATTCCTTTGCGCCTTTATCGAGTTGTGGGGAGCCGCACTTCCAGAGAAACAATACAACGCCGATACATTAATGCAAGATGTATCACCAACCATCATGGCATTAACTAAAATCCGCATGGCAAGCACACATACCTGGTCCATAGAGCATTTGCCAGGTTTGCTTTCCGGCTTGACCTGCCACCACCATACAGCCATTCGTACTACCTCTGCTCAGGCTTTACATAGCATTATGAGTGGAGAACTTAGTATTAAAGAGCGAGATCAAGCTTTTGGGCTCTTAGAGCATTGTATTGAGTTGCTGATTCCAAATGAGCTTACTGGACTAGCCAACCTTGCTTTGGAAACCAGGCATGGTGAATGGATGCAGCGTATGCTTCTCATTTGTAAAGTCTTGCGAGAAGCGGAGCTGGTTAAAAACTACGAAAAATTACACCAACTTCAGCTGCGCCTACTTGATGCAGGGATAGAGGGTAATTTAATTGATGAACTCCTTGAAAGATCAAAAAAAATATCCAACCCTATATTTCTTATATCTCTTACCACCACAATATGGATGTGTCTTCAATTCGATACCCTGCGCAGCAGGCTGATTAATGAAGAATTCACTAAAAATATGCTCTCACAACTCAAGGCAAGAGAATACGAAACATTCGCCATATATGAAGAAATGGGGCTAATGATGCTAATAATGTCTGATTTCGGAAAATGGCTTAATCCAAAAAATGAAAGCAGCAAAAAATTCGTAACCTTATGGCAAAAAGTAAATAATGCAGCATTTTTACACTTTGGCTTATCCTGTCTCCCTGTCAACCTATCACTAAATACTCGTATGTATGTAACCCAAAAAGTGATGGGAATTTTGACTCAGCTCATAAGCATCCCCGGAGGTATAAGCCCAGCAGAACGCGAGCAGCAAATAAAACATTGCCTGGATTATTTACGCCATTCTTCATGGAATGGTCTTGCTCAAACAACTCATGCATCGAATAAATCATTGGAAGATGCTTACCTGCAAGCATTCCTTTTTAAAGTTCCGCGACATCATGTATTTAAACAATCAACACAGCCATACGAGCCCCCTGCACAAAAAACAATGCAGGCCTTATTTGACCATATAGGACAAAATAGAGGTCCTACTCATAGCCCTGTTGAGCGTTCGCAATTCAATGCACCACTAAAAAAACAAGACGTATTAGATCTTTTATCAGCACCTAAAGACAGGACGCTACAGAACAAATACAAGCCACAGCCGGCGCAAGCAGGTGCTCCGTTTAATATTAATGTATTCCATCTGAGTTCCCCCAATAGCACAATAGTCAATGTAAGTGATAATCATGAGGAACTACGTACATTGTCACCTTTAGAGTTAAGTCTAAAAAAAATATCTTTCATTCCTGCCACGCTCACAGCCACACAGCGGATATGTACTGTTATTGACAAGGGGGTGAATACAGGAACTCAAGGAGCATATCAACTGCTTCTCATCTCTGCAGGCGACAGTAATAAGCTGTTGATTGGGCTCACTTGGGACCAAGCACACGCAAACGAAAACACGATTCCCGGCACTACCCTAACCTCCTTAGCGCTGGATGCTGCTACTGGGAATATCCACTACCTCGATCCAGATACAGGGAAACAAAAAAATTATCCATATACCCAGCCAATCCATACTGGAGCTACTGTTAAAATATGCATTACTGGGAGACAAATATATGCTGTCGTTAATGATAAATTTTATCCTCCTCTTCCTGATATTCTCCTTCCCCTTGATGCGGATGTGCACCCATTAGTACGCTTAGAATGCCCTAACCTATACATAAAAACCCAAGTTATGGGCTCTTACTGGCCAAGTAACGCCGATAATGCAACCTTAATTCGCCATGCTAGCCTCAATCCTATTGCCTATGCGTTGCATTTTGCTGAACTACGAAGCAATCCCATCTGTCCTCACCTCCACGCCCAAAAAAGCGATCGGATGTATGCAATGCCGGAGATGAAGGTGTTATTACACTATTCCAAGCAAATTTCGGCCCTGCCTCAAGATGAGATATTAAGTATTTTGCTCATGGTATTAGCTAAAAAAAGCTGTGATGGTAAGGAATGCTTTGCATCCAAGCTAATGCATGAACTTGGACAGGGGTTGCTTATGGAACAGCCAGGTTATCAAAGGCTTAGTGAAATTGCTACGGAGCTGGGATTGCCTATCCTATCGAGGGATCTGCTGAATCAGCAATCAATTATGATGGGCAAAACCACCAAAGTAGGATACTCTGCAAATAGAAATTTATTGTTTAGTGCTCAACCAGAGGAATCGGAACCTAAGGCTGCCCCGTCGTCATCTCCGTCACTAAATCAGTGATATAGATTAGGAAAACCCAAGCCTTGCCCTAGGACACGTCATTCTATCGCTGAATCGACGATCTGTTGGATCCCGCGGTCAAAGCCGCGGGAATACGCTAGAAATAGTTTCGCGTAATTTACCCAAAACAGCGAAATGCATTTAAACTCTTAAAAGTCTCGTCATATGCTTTACTATTTACTAGTTAATTGACCTGAAATACGCAGCTGGTGTGCAACAATACGGGTTAAATAATCAAACTCGATATTAACCTGTTGCCCGGATTTTAACGCATCTAAAGTGGTATTTGCCAAGGTATGTGGAAC
Source organism: Legionella lytica (assembly GCF_044626755.1). Classification (GTDB taxonomy): domain Bacteria; phylum Pseudomonadota; class Gammaproteobacteria; order Legionellales; family Legionellaceae; genus Legionella; species Legionella lytica_A. The sequence continues at coordinate 928,951 of NZ_JBGORX010000001.1, forward strand.
AAGCATCAATTTAATGCTTCGCTCCCCTACGGAATTGATCGTTAAACTAACTCCTTCAACCGTGATGCTGCCTTTAGGAAGTAAATAGGCCATTGCTGCTTCTTCAAAACCTGCCAATTCAACCTCCAGATATTCCTCAACCTGGTTAACTGCTCGAACGGCTGCAATAGCATCTACATGGCCGCTGACATAATGCCCACCAAAACGTGTTGATGAAAGCATGGCACGCTCCAAATTCACCGCATCGCCTGCCACCACATCAGCGAGCGTTGTCACATTTAAGGTTTCTGGAGAAACATCAAAATGCAATTCATGGTTGCCTGTAGAGGGCAATACCGTTAAACAAATACCATTAACAGCAATACTTTCTCCCACCTGCAATTGTTCAAATGCAGAGGAAATAATAAGACGATGGGCATTACCCTTACGAAGATTGCTAAGGATTATTCCTTTTTGTTCAATTATTCCAGTAAACATCAGGTTCTCGCTATTTCCACAAAAATATATGAATAGTCTAATTGGTTTTTCTCATTTGCCAAGTTATTTTTTGATGCTGATTGTGTAAATTTTCACATGGCATCGCCTAACGTATTATTTTTATCCCAACGTTTAACAATCCCAGCATCCAGATCAAATAAATCAAGTACTCTGCCTACGCTGTGATTTACAATGTCATCAACCGTTTCAGGCTTATTATAAAAAGCGGGCACTACCGGGCAAACAATAGCTCCTTGCTGCGTTACCGAAACCATATTTTGTAAATGACCTAAATGCAAAGGTGATTCTCTAGTCATTAATACCAGTCTTCTTCGTTCCTTTAAAATAACATCCGCAGCCCGGCCAATTAAATTCGAGCTAATACCATGCGCAATTTCCGCAAGTGTTTTCATTGAACAAGGAGCAACAATCATTCCTAAAGTTTTGTACGAACCACTGGCAATACTGGCGCCAATATCATTCCATGGATAATAAACATCTGCCATTGCTTTTAATTCAGAAACACTTAAATCAGTTTCGTATTCTCTAATTAATTGGGCGGATTTACTGACAATTAAATGTACCTCAACAGGAAGTTTTTTTAATACTTCTAATAATCTTATTCCATAAATGATACCTGAGGCACCACTAATACCAACAATAATACGCGACTTCGTTGCCATAGCCCGTCCTCTTTAATTAAACGAAAAATGATTAACTCGTTGTTGCTTTATTAAAAATTCTTTTACACAATTTTATAAATTCCTTTTTAGTATAAAATATAAAGCCTAGGCAAAGAAGATAAATAAGCTATAGAACGAACTCACTTATAATAAAATTAGGAACATTCTATGTTCAACAACTCCTCAGTAAAACCACCAGAAAACCCCTTTTGGCAATTCTCATTAGCAATTTATGATGACCCCAAGATAAAGGAAGCGTGCCATGTATTTCAGGATACCGATTCCGCTAATGTCAATTTAGTCTTATTTGCGTATTGGCTCGGCTATGCTGTCCAAGACATCAGTCACGAAGAGTTTACCCGTGCCTGTGCTCGTGTTGCGAGCTGGAATAAAGAAATAACTAACACCCTGCGCAAAGTACGTATTTCCTTAAAAGGAATCAGCGATAATGACTGGGTAAAAAGTTATTATACGCAAGTCCTTACCGATGAAATCATTTCTGAATCGTATCAGCAAGACTTACTCTATAATCAGGTCCAACATCATTTAAAGAAAAGTGCGGTGCAAAATAATCCAATGTCCTCTCAATACCTATCCTGGCTTTTTAGCGATGCAGGCCATGACCTTCATGAACCACTTAAGATAAGAATCGAACATTTTATCAAGATGGTCAGTGATAAACTAAATCACCTCAATAAGCCATAGGACTTCATGCAGAAAAATACTGTTTTTAACCGCACGGATTAAGTCTAAGTTTATGCTCTTGCCTCAGGCTAGAATCAATATATAAAAAAATCAAATTGCTTCATTAATAATCTCTTAAGATTTTCTTGATAAAATATCCCTCAACATTTGTGTGCTCTTATTCGCTGTCGAGGTATAAGCAATGAAAATTAATCATAGGATTCCTCAGTTCACTATCAACTACATTTGCTCTTGTCTTTTAGTTTGCAAAATATCTACCACAAAAGATTTAGGCGAGCGATTTGAGGATCTGATTGCACAAATTACCCAAAATCCTAATATTTTTAAAGACTTATCCAAAAAACAAGCGCATCATGTATTAAAAGTAGCAATTGATGTCTACAACGATGTGAATACCTTTAAGATTCGTCTTGATTCAGGGTTAATAAAACGATGGGCAGCCCAAAATGACACGCCAGTCCCACATACCTTGGTAGATATTCCTACTCAGGATGATTTATCCAGAGTAACGCATAGCTATGATCGCTTATCTCAAGCTCATCAAATAAAAAAGGCGGTACAAACAACCATCCCCAGTTTATTAAAAAAAGCAGACCATGCTGTTTTCTCTCACATTATCATAGGTACAGGTGATACCGGCACTACCCTTTGGCTGGAAAAATATAACGAACATCATGGAGCTACCGCAGAGTTATTAGCAAAATCCAAACTTCCTTCAATATTGATGATCGGTAATAATACCGGAAGTTGGAAACATGACTACACGCTGGCACAGCCACAAAATATTCTTGAGCGCGCACAAACCAAAGAAAATCCATCCGCCTATTTATCAACGGACTACTATTTAAATAATCCCTATGCTAATGGACGCCACGTATTTCAAGCAAACCAGGTGAATCTGGCAAAAACTCAAGCCCCATTAGTGCATGCAACTGTGCTTAAAATAGAGAAAAAAGAGAATCATTTAAACAACTGGGCTTCTGATGCTTTAAACCAAAACTATCGTTTATTCGTAGAGATTGCTGGTTCAGTAAAAACTCTGTACACAAGTGAACTTAATATCTGTACAGGCCTTGGTCCTGCTCGAAATGCGATTGCTGGGAAACTACTTCCTAATGAAGAATTTACCCGATTAAATAGGTGGGATGAAACAAGGAAATTTACCCCTATAGTCGACGGTAACCAATTCATTTTAACAGGTACCGAAGAACAAGGCACAGGTCCAAGAGTTATTGTCATTTACGGTGGGGGTGGGACTGCTGCAGCGGTTTATAGAAAAGGGTTCTTTGGCAATGATATTCGCACTGAAAGCCGTGAATTTAATCCCCAAAATCAATCCAATACCGTGTTATGGATTGCTAAACAATTTGATAAAGCGGGTACCGGTAAATTAGCCACCACCGCGTTACGCACTGCAAAAGAACGTAATGAGTTATTGCAAGGTGAGCTCATTGAGGTATCGCAAAAATCCAATGGAAAATTAGTCCTGGTATTCAAAAAAACGGGCTCATCTGATGACACCTTTAAACAAGAATGTGATCAACTAGTCTATTCAATTGGCCAAGATGACAGTGCCATGAAAAAAGTCTATGAAGAAATAGAGCCAACCCTGGTTCCTACATTTGATGACTATGGTATGATACTTAATATTAGTTCGCCTGATGGAAAAGTAGTATTCTTTGGTGCTGCGGCCATGGCTATTCGTGAAACAGAATATTCAAAGGAGACCTGGAAATGGTTACACCAAGAAAACATTGGTGGTGACGTAGGCCCTGGCTCAATGCCCCCTTCACGAGCACAAATTAAGCGTTATAACTTTTTAAATGGGATTCAGCCAGAAAGCATTAATGCAAATATGGACAGTCAACATTTAATTATTCACTACCTTGTAAACGCAGGTACTGACCATACAAATGCTATAAGCTTTGTTCAGGATTTACTTGAAGCTCGAAAACACAGTACGGCGGGTTGCAAACGTGAAGTACTTAATACCTTACTAATAAAACACAACCTGCAAGATCTCATTGAAATTCATGGACATGGGCATTTGGTTCAAAAAACACCCGATGCAATCCCTGTAGTTCAAGTAGCTCCAACGAAACCACCTCATTCGCTCTTATCCTGGTTGAAGAAAGATAAAAAGAGAACGAATGATGCGAATATTCTTCTTTCTTCGGCTGATGCACCGAGAACAGATATGGATGATCCGTTAAAAGAGACTGGACAAGCAATATCGACTACAATCAAAATATACTCATAAAGTTATAAGATTTCCTGAATAAGCAGCATGCGGATTCAGGAATACATCTTAATATTAAGATGACGTCTAATAGGATTTGCACTATGCGGTTTTATCAATTAAATAAACCTGACGATTTATTTAAAGAACTCTATCAGGTGTGGGAAAAGAGTAACGAAGAAAAGCGACCTGAGTTAATAGAAAACCTCATTAAACAAAGTGATACAGAGCTAGTATTCAACTTGGCACTAATCGATTCTGAATTTGACCGCTTGTGTAAGTCACCCAGGTTAGAGCCTCATTGGGTTAATCTTTGGCGCTTGTGTGGTACTAATCCCCGTGAAGAGGCCGAGGAAAACCATCAGCCTATTCACGAATACTCCCCCATGAGTACAGTGTCTTCCTGCTTTGAGCTATTAAAAGGCTATTATCTGTATCATACCTATACCTCTTTATTGGACGATGAAGGGGACTTATCCGAAGCAGAGTTCGAAGAAGCGAAAGAACTATTACAAGAATCAGCCAATTGCGGATGTTTTTTTGCCATGAATGTTTTATGTCGGGAAGGGCTTTCGATGTTAAATACAACCTTCGATGGAGCAACAGCTGAACTCGTTTTAAAGTATGCAACCAAAGCATCCGAGCTCTATTTAGCCCCTGGATATTTATTGCTGGGTTCGGTATGCCAAGAACTAATGCGCTATCAAGACAACCCCCATTCTCCCCCTTACCCGTTTGCACAACTCGCGTTTTCTTCTTATACAATGGCAAAATACTTAGAGCCAATATCTGGCCCGATGATTAATAATGCATATCAAGGAAAAACATTAAAAGAGGCTAGTAACGGGGCTTTTTCAACCTTTTTTGAAGCACAGTTAAGAATGCAAACGCATTTAAAACTAAGCCCAATGCAAATTACTCATTTGAGTACAATAGCCAAAAATGAAGCAAAAAATATTGAAGTGCGTTATGCCCAAGAGAAAGAAAGAATCAATCCACAAGATAGCAATAGCAATAGCAATAGCAATCGGTCAATTAATCGGTTAATTTAATAAGCCGTCCTCAGATATAATTTACGTTTCATCAAGGTGAGGAATGTGGTAACGAAACGGCTCAGAAGCTCGAAGCCCAAACCCTGGAGTGCTTCACTTCGTTCGTAATGACGGCAGCTGAGCTTCAATTTAAAGTTGAGTTTAATTTACTAGTTAGAACTCGTCATTGCTAATGAGCTTAGCGATGAAGCACCCAGGGTTCAAAGCACAGAACCCAGCGCTTTCTTCACTTGTTTCACTGACGACTGGATTACTTGAATGCTACATTTCAACTGGATAATCCGAATCAATCCAGCCTTGCAAACCAGTATCCAGAGAATAAACTTGAGAATAACCCATCTTCTGTAAACTTTCCGCAACTAAAGCACAGCGAAACCCGCCACTACAATAAAGGATTATTTGCTGTTGCTGATCAGGAATTTTTTTCTCTATATCGCGCTCAATAATACCCCTACCTAAATGAATCGCTGTAGGAATATGTCCAGTACTCCACTCATGATCCTCTCGTACATCGATGAGATGCATCTCCTCATGCTTATCCAGCTTTTCTTTTAAAGTTTTAGGACTGATTTCCTTAATATGCTTTTTAGATTCTGCTACGAGTGCCAGAAATCTTGAGGCATGTTGTTTCATTTGTTATTCCTTATGTTTCAACCAGGCTCTTATTGTAGACCAAAAGGCAGCAATAAAAACAATAATGGTAAATAGTAAAACAGCAATAACCATTTCAACAATTGCGAAATTTAAGGCATCACGAGCCACAAACCAGCTGGCTAGGGAACCCGATACGACTAAAAGTAATTTGATGATCCATTCAACCATTTATTTACTCCATATCCAGCAACAATTAGGTTACAGAATGACCTTTAATCAATAAATAGGAATGTCTGTAAGAGAATCAGTTTTTCCGCCACTACCAAGAAATCGACTAAACCCGCCTCGCCCGCAACTGCACTATCCTTAAGCATAAATTAAAGAAACGAGTCCAAATCAAAAGTAGAATACTTATTCAATGCTTTACCATGACTTGCAAGAAATGAATCCGCCGTTTTGCGCCCTTCTTTAAACAGCATACGCAGAAAAGCCCATTCGGCATTAAGCTTGGAAGAGTAGCCTAATTTGACCATTTTCGCGCTAGTAATGCGATGAATACGCATTTTTGCCCAACGATCTCGTTCCCCAGAATCCGCATTGATGGTTTTACGTAATAGAGCGATCATTCGTAACTCTTTCATCAAGGTCGCATTAAAAGCAACTTCATTAAGACGATTGAGTATGTCACGAGCGGTTTTGGGGGTACCTGGACGCTCTACAGGGTTAATTTGCACCAATACCGTGTCACTGGACTCGCATTCTTGCACTAAAGGCGTAATGGTGGGATTACCGGTGTAACCCCCATCCCAATAAGCCTCCCCATCAATTTCGATGGCTTGAAACATTAACGGCAAACATGCTGAGGCCAATAAAACATCCGCATTAATTTCCTTATTTTTAAAAACTTTACCACGACCAGTACGCACATTGGTTGCCGTAATAAATAGTTTAATTGGAGATTCATTCACTAATGAAAAATCAATACTTTCTGAGAGGATGTCACGTAATGGATTGAGTGCAATCGGATTAAGATCATAAGGTGAAAACACATGGCTAGCTAATTGAAAAGTGAGAAAGGAAGGAGAATAATCCATGCTCCACTTCCCAGAGATAATGTCCAACCACCCTCTTTGTAACGGACTAAAGCGCGCTGATTCTGAAACCCGATACCAAAATGCCTGCAAAGCCCTACGCGCACCTTCTGGGCCATCACGCGTGAAACCACTCGCCATCACGGCTGCATTCATGGAACCTGCTGAGGTCCCTGAAATCCCTTCTATTTTAACCCGAGGCTCTTCAAGCAAACGGTCGAGAACACCCCATGTATATGCTCCATGAGCACCGCCGCCTTGCAATGCTAAGTCAATAAGAACAGGCTTCCCTCGTGTCTTGGATCCTTGCGTTTTTTTGTCCATTAAATGCCGCGCCTAAAGACCTACTTATTGCTAAGTTTAGCAGTCTTTTACGTGAATGCTTGAAGCCCATAGTGCGCAATTAATTAACTATCAAGCTGAACCAGTAAATCCCGCGCATCAGAAAGCCCATGATCATCTACGGCTCTTACTACAAACTTCCCTGGCCGTGCATGCCAGAGAAAAGATTTCCCCGCTTTTGTTTTTGCGACAAAGCTTTCATTAACAAACCAATACACATGAGCAATTCCTGCATCAGTCACTGCAGTAAATGGAATCGTATTATTTTGTTGCGAGTTCGCGCGAACAATATAACTAATACCCGCTTGGGGAGAGGTGATTTGGGGCGTGATTCCCACATTGCCTGATAGGCTGCAATCGGCCTCGAAAAATGGCGGTATATGGCGCTGTATCCCCGCCCGTTTAAATATATGCAATAAATCAGAAGGCCAAAACTCAAACACTTCAAAACGTGTATGCTCATCAATATGACAGGTGCGTAACCCATTTTTACTATTAATCGCTACTTCGCGATAAATTGTATCGGATTTAATGGGCGACTTTCCTGGAATAAACCAAGTCCATTCCCTGTCCTTACAAAAACGCGTGGGTAACATTCCTGAAGCATTGCAAACTTCCACCTTTTTTAGATTCATGTGTTCAGGATGTTTGTCTAAAGGCTGCAAAGGCCCTCGTTCTTGTTTGAGGGCATCTACTAATTCAAAAAACAAGGGAGCGGCAATGTCTTTTCCAATAAAGGCAGGGTTCGCTTTATTATCGAAATTACCCACCCAAACCGCTAAAGCATAAGGACCAAAAACACCCACACTCCAGGCATCACGATATCCGGAAGACGTCCCTGTTTTCCAGGCAACAGGTAGTTGCGACCAACTTCGGTAATTTACATCATGGTGCGGGGTGCTTTGTAACATATCTAAAACTAAATAACTGGCTTCTGAACTTAATAAACGTTGCCCCTTAGGCTTTATTTCTTTGTGTAACCACCGTGTAGGATACCAAACCCCATCATTAGCCAACATGGCATAGAAACCAATCAACTCACGCATGGTTAATTCTACTCCACCCAGGTTTAATGATAAACCATAGTAAGACTCTGAACGCAAATGACTCACCTGCCCCTGCTCTAATAATTGATGCAGTGAAGGCTTATTTAATAGACTAGAAAGATAAATAGCCGGAATATTACGACTTAAAACTAAAGCATCCCGAGCTTTGATTGGTCCCATAAAGTCGTAATCGAAGTTTTCAGGGTTATAGCCATTAAAACTATGCGGAACATCTTTTAAAACCGTATTGGGATGGATTAAGCCCTGATCCAATGCTAATCCATAAATAAAAGGTTTTAAGGTCGAGCCTGGTGAACGTTTAGTTTCTGTACCATTAATTTGCCCGCCTATTTCACGATTGAAAAAATTAGCAGACCCCATTAATCCCTTAATCCCCATATCACGTGTATCGACTAATAAAACCGCTGCGTTGTGAACCCCTAGCGCTTTTTTCCTTGCTAAATAACTTCGGGTAATCCGTTCAATAATAATTTGTGAGCGTGAGTCTAAAGTAGTCACCATATCTTGCTGTTTAGACACATCAGACAAAACTTTATTCACAAAATGTGGCGCCGCAAAGGGTAAAGAGCGATTTGTTTGCATGACTAAAGGTAAATCAAACATTACCTTTTTATTCTGATCCTCTGGATGTTGCTCTAACCAACGTTGAAAAAGATGCGCACGAATATTTTTCAAGCCTTGATTATTGGGAGTTCTTTTTCCAGGATTTTGGGGAATAATGCTTAAGGTTAATGCCTGAGGTAAGCTGAGCTTATCTACCCCGGTACCAAAATAGACCAAACTTGCAGCCCCAACACCTTCAATATTGCCGCCATAAGGTGCCATATTGAGATAAGCCTCTAAAATTTCATCTTTGCTGTAATGCCTTTCAATTTGAATTGCGCGAATAATCTGCCACAGCTTTCCTGATATTTTTTTAGAGTTAATTCCATAGTGCATCCGCGCTACTTGCATGGTGATAGTTGAAGCCCCTACCCGTCGGGATTTGACCGCATAAGTTTGCCAAATGGCCTTTGCTGTAGCTAAGGGATTGATTCCATAATGAAAACGAAAATACTGGTCTTCTTGCAATAAGGTGGCATCGATTAATTGCTTTGAAATTTTGGGTAAAGGAGTGAACAAACGATATTTATCATCCCTGCTTAAAGTGAGCCGTAATAATTGATGATGATCGTCATAAACAGCCTTGGAAAAACTAGTGCCATCCAATAAAACCGGTTTGGGTAAAAAAAATAATAGTGAAAACCCGCTGACAAATAGCAAAACAAGGATTATGCTTAAGCGTTTTAAATTTTTTTTCATGTTCGCTATTATGCACCAAAAAGAGTAAAATAGCGCCAATCTTGAAAAGAAATTATAAAAAGGAAATAAAGTCCATTTGGCACTCCTATTAGATTTTAAGAGTTGCTCTTCGGTGAAGGTTTCAGCTTAGCCTTTACACTTTGGAACTACTGTGGGCTTGATCACTGTTCGGAGAAGCAAGATAAATCTGGATACGGCGGTCAAACCGCGGTAATTCAGTCTTCAAAGAAGTAAAGTAAACTTAGAACTAATTGGGACTATGCACCTATGCGAAGAGGGCAGATAGAGGCAATATTTCCTTAAACAAAAACATTCCTTCGAGCCAAGGCTCGATTAACAGCCAGGATCTCTTATGAGCAAAAAAATAGTAAATGCTTTCTCCGCTGTGTTTGGCAAATTAAATTGGAATAGCCCTCCCTGGCTGAGCTATCTAAGAAATAAATCAAAGACGTCCCCCAAAAAATTCTGGGGAGGAAGTGTGCTTGCCCTGCTCGTCTTATGTGCTGCAGGATATACAGCACATTGGTATAAAAACCGGCCTCAGCCAATATATACCATCGCCGAGATTACTCCCCCAGCCATTACGCCCAATGAAGAAACCTTGGTTCCCGGAAATTTAGTCATTGATTTTGGGATAAAAAATAAGAATGGCTTTATCAATAAATCGGTTGCCCCTTTAAGCTTAGTTGGCCAAACCATAACCAAGGGCATTGACCTGTCACCAACAATTCCAGGAACCTGGAATTGGACTACTGACAGCCAATTAACCTTTGCTCCAACTGAAGACTGGCCTGCCGGTCAAAAATATACTATTAAGTTTGCACCAGACTTTTTTGCAGCTACGGCGAATATGGAGTCTCATACCTATTCATTTTCTACCCAGCCATTCGTTGCAAAAATCGCTGAATTCAAACTCTATCAAGACCCAGTACACGTAGAAGTCAGAAAAGCTGTTGCTACTATTGAATTCAACTTCCCTGTCAATCCTGAAAGCCTGGAAAAAAATACAGCTTTAGCATTCCAAACTCAGGAACAAGGAAAAGCTGGAAGTACCACCGAATCGCTTCCTTTTTCTTACACCTATGATCAGCATAAACGAATCGCTTATTTAAACTCAGACACCATTAACATCAAAGATGTTGCCCGCTTTTTACGATTAGCATTGAATAAAGACGTCAGTTCATTAACTAAATCAGCAACATTAAACAAAGCGTTATCCGATAAAATATTAATTCCCGATGCAAATGGCTTCCTTAAAGTAAGCTCCGCATCAGCTTCTATTATCAGAAATGAAAAAGACCGTCCCGAGCAAATTCTGACGGTTGAAACAACTTTAGGCATTAATGAGAGCGATTTTAACAAATCAGTACATTTTTATTTACTCCCTAAAGATCGCCCTGCTACTGCGGCGGAGCCAGCAAAAGAAAATTATGAATGGCAAAATCCTGGCGAAGTCACCCAAGAAATTCTGGCTTTAGCCACTCCATTGACGAAAGAAGCTCTGCCAACCGAGCAAAACTATTCAACACTGCATAGCTTTAAATTTACGGCAAAAACGCCCAGCTACATTTATGTTAAAATCGATAAAGGCATGAAGGGGTTTGGTAACTTTAGCCTAAGTAACGGATATGCTAGTGTGATACCGGTTCCTGTCCTACCAAGAGAAATCAGCTTTTTACATAAAGGCTCTCTACTGGCTTTAGGCGGTGAGAAGAAACTCTCGGTGTTGGTGCGTGGTGTATCTGCCGTCAAATTTGATTTTGCCCGCGTACTGCCTGACAATGTGAATCAACTCATCACGCAGACTCAAGGTGACTTTAATAACCCATACTTTATTAATCCATCCTTTAATCAACAAAACATTAGTAAAATTTCTAGTGATATTCAGCAGTTTGATACTTCTGACTTAGCAAAACAGCAATATACCGCCCTGGATTTTAGTAAGTATCTCGCCACAGAAGCCAATACTTCGGGTCCACAAGGATTATTTCTCTTACAAGCAACCGAGTGGGATACGACCCGTAATACGCCTCTGGATGTCAAAGCCAGTCGTTTAATACTCATTACAGACCTTGCCCTTTTAGTTAAAGATAATAATAACGGCAGTCATGATGTGTTTGTAAACTCAATTACTCAAGGAGGCCCAGTAGCTAACGCGATCGTAACCGTTTTAGGTAAAAATGGGCTGCCTATTTTATCTCGAGTTACTGATGCCCAAGGACGTGCAAACTTCCCAACATTGAAGGACTTTATTGAAGATAGAGAACCTACCGTATATCTAGCTCAACTGAATAATGATGTTTCATTTATTCCCTTTAATAACACCAATCGCCAGCTCAATTTTTCTAAGTTTGATGTGGGTGGGCTGTATACTTACTATAGCCAGGACATGCAAAGTTTAACGGCTTTCCTGTTCTCTGATCGCGGTATTTACAGACCAGGCGACACCGCACACATTGGCATGATTGTGAAACAAACCTTTGCCCAGTCCCAACCTGCAGGCTTACCCTTACAGGTCACCATTGTTGATCCCCGCGGTACTACCGTTAAAGATGAAAAAATTACCTTAAATGATTTAGGTTACATGGACCTTAATTTTACTACCAGTGCCAATGCTCCTACGGGCCAATACACGGTGAATTTGTTCTTGGTCAAGGATAATCACCCACAAAATCTATTAGGTTCTACTTCTCTAAAAGTTTCTGAGTTTTTACCGGATAGAATGCGTATTAACACCAGCTTATCGCCTACGCCAGCTTCAGGTTGGATTTCTCCGGAACACTTAAAAGGTGAAGTAAGCTTATGGAATCTTTATGGAGCTCCTGCTGCAAATAGAACCATCAGCGGTAAAATTTTGCTCGTCCCTCAGAAAGTACAATTTTCTAAATACCCAGACTATGTATTTGCGGATCCATTAATTGATCCGAAAAAACCTGCCAAGGTATTTACAGAAGCTTTAGCGAATACCAAAACCAATGATAAAGGTGAAGCTGAATTTGATTTAAATCTGGGACGTTTTGAACAAGCAACCTATCAACTAACCTTCTTTGCTGAAGGATTTGAAGCCGATGGTGGCCGTAGTGTAACCAGCCAGATTCAAACATTAGTCAGCCCACTTCCTTATTTTGTAGGTTATAAAGCAGATGGTGATCTCTCCTTTATCAAACAAAATTCTACTCGCTCGGTTAATTACATTGCCGTAAACCCAGAATTGAATAATGTCGATGTAAGTGATTTGAAAATACAATTGGTTTCCTTACACCCGATTACCACTTTGGTTAAAAAGCCTGATGGTACCTACCAATATCAATCAATAATCCAATCCAGTATTGTTAGCACCACCCCATTTACTATTGGCAAACAAGGCACAAACTATACCTTAGCCACCCAGACCATTGGTGATTACTCTCTAAGTGTCCTAGGTAAAAACGATGCGGTACTGAGCCAATTAAAATTCAGTATCGTGGGTGCCAGTCAACAGCCTTTAGCAAAAAATGCTGAATTATCAATTAAACTCAACAAAGCTGAATATCATGCTAATGAGGATATAGAAATTCAAATTACTGCACCCTATACTGGTTCAGGATTAATCACCATAGAGCGTGATAAAGTGTATGCGGCTCAATGGTTCAAAACGGATACCACTAACTCCGTGCAAACTATCCATATCCCTGCTGACTTTCAAGGAAATGGATACATCAATGTAGCCTTTATACGTGACTGGAATTCTCCTGAGCTCTTTATTAGCCCCTTAAGCTACAGCATCGCACCATTTGCAGTAAATCATGATAACCACAACGTTAAAATTGACTTAAAAACAGCGACCATTTCTCGTCCAGGTGAACCGCTTACTATAGAGTACCGTACCGATAAACCTGGAAAAATCATTGTGTTCGCAGTAGATCAAGGAATTTTACAAGTTGCGCGTTACTCAACTCCTGACCCGCTTGCCTTCTTCTTCCAAAAACAAGCGCTTGAAGTATTAACCGAGCAAACTGTAGATCAGATTATTCCTCAGTTTATTCAATCTCGAGAGTTATCTGCAATTGGTGGTGATAATGGCGAAGAGAATATGGCAAGTCGCCTCAATCCATTCAAACGTAAAACCGATTTACCGGTAGTGTTCTGGTCTGGACTTCAAGATACAGATAACACCCCTCGCCAGCTGGTTTATCAAGTTCCAGATTATTTTAATGGTAGCATCAAAGTAATGGCTGTAGCTGTATCAGCAGACTCAGTAGGCTCGAAGGATACTTCAGCAGAAATTCGTGGTGATTTTATCATTAACCCCAACGTACCAACCTTTGTGGCTCCTGGTGATGAGTTTGAAATATCCTCCTCCATTGCCAATAACATTAAAGGTTCCGGAGAACATGCTTCAGTTAACGTGGATTTAACCACTTCCCCTGAAGTTGAAGTTATTGGTGCCTCCTCACAAACTTTAGACATTGCTGAAGGTAAAGAGCAAACAGTTCACTTTAAACTAAAAGCGAAATCATTATTAGGTTCTGCAACGGTTGGCTTTAAGGCAACCGCGGCCGACAAATCAGGTAGCATGAGTGCCACTTTGAGTGTAAGACCCGCAACTCCCTTAATGACTTATATTGATAGCGGCAAATCTAAAGACGTGCAAAAAACTTTGGATATTATGCAAACCTTTTATCCTGAGTACCGGAATGTCAATGCCACGCTTTCCACGAGCCCATTAATTCTGGTATTTGGTTTACAACGCTACTTAGATAATTACCCTTATGGTTGTACAGAACAATTAACCAGTAAGGTTATGCCCTTACTGGCAATGAACAATCAAACGGGTTTTACGAGTGAAACGAAAGAAATCATCAGTAAAATTAATGCTACGGTACAGATGTTAAGCCAACGTCAAATGTCGAGTGGTGGATTCAGCTACTGGCCAGGCCTTGGCGATAATCAAGGAAATGATTTTGCTTCTGTTTATGCAATGCATTTCTTAACTGAAGCAAGAGCTCAAGGATTTACCGTGCCTAATGATCTCTTCTTTAACGGCATTAATTATTTAAAAACGCTAGCCAGCCAAAATATTGAAGATTTGAATACGGCACGCATCCAGGCATATGCAATCTACATTTTGACGCGTAATGAAATTGTTACAACAAACTACATTACGAATCTTCAATTGTATTTAGAACAAAATTACACAAAGCAATGGCACAATGACATTACTGCAGTTTATCTTGCAGGTGCCTACCAGTTGCTGCAAAGTCATGAAGAAGCAAACAAACTGATTGGCCAATACAAGCCGCAGCTTGATCTGTCCTCGGATACGGACTTCTATGACAGTAATATTGCGGATGCACAATACCTCTATATTGTTGCCAAGCATTTCCCCAATTTATTGCCGCAAGTGAGTGATGCCGTGTTAATGCGCTTAATTCAAGCCATTAATAATAATGAAATTAATACGGTATTATCCGGTTATGTCAGCCTGGCTTTGGGGGCCTATCCTCAAAATACAGCGATTAATACGTCCTCGAGCTTATCAATGACGAGAATCTTGGCCAATAGCGAGCAAGTTCCTGTACCAGTTAATAATACCAATTACCAAAAGGCATCTTTAGGTACAGATACCAAGCAAATTCGTTTTGAAAATCCGGATAAAGAACTGTTCTTTTATCAGCTTATACAATCAGGATTTAATACGGTTCTCCCTAAAGAACCAGAGAAATCAGGCCTTGAGATCTTTAGGGAATATCGAGATGCTCAGGGGCATGCAATTACCTCTACCACCTTAGGTAGTGAAATTGAAGTTCATATTCAAGTTCGCACTTTAGAGGTGGATTATTTAACAAACATTGTTATTGAAGATCTGCTGCCGGGTGGTTTTGAAGTGGTTCGGGATTCCGTAAAACTCAATAATATGGATTATTTCGATGTGCGTGAAGACCGAGTTAATTTCTTTGGTGGTTTAAGCAGTACCGCAACTGAATTAGTTTATAAAATTAAAGCGGTAAACATGGGTACGTATACCGTTCCTCCGGTATTTGCTGAGGCAATGTATGATCCGAATACCTTTGCCCGTGGAGCTGCTTCGACCATTACGGTAACGGCAGGGAAATAAAATTAAAGTCTGTATGGCCATAACTGCCTGCCCCCGCGGCTTCTCCGTGGGGGGCAGGATACAGCACATCGGAGTGCAACAAACACCCCAAGTCCGAACAAAAATAAACCAATACCTCATTTATTGGTCTACACTTTATATTGTACTTGTATATTATACAGGCAAGATGATAAGGATGTTGACACCAACCACTTACACGAGGTTAACATGAAAAAAATGGAATCAATTAAACTTGCTACGCCTAATGATCTGGCACCGAAAGATCGACGTATTATTGCCCAAGTAATTAACCCACTCGTAGCAGACACTTTTGCCTTATATGTTAAGACGAAAAATTATCATTGGCATATGTCTGGCCGTCATTTCCGTGATTACCATTTATTACTTGATGAGCAAAGCGATCAAATCTTTGCGATGATTGATGTATTGGCTGAGCGCGTACGCAAGCTGGGTGAAGAAACCATTCATTCAATCGGTCAAATTAAAGAATTACAACATGTTAAAGACGTCAACTCAGTATTATCTGCTGAAGATATGCTGCGTGATTTAATGTTGGAAAATAAGGGCTTTTTAACGCGTATGCGTGCTGCTCATGAAACCTGTAGCGATAAAAATGATGTGGCAACAACGAGCCTTTTAGAAAATTATATTGACGAGGCTGAACGAAGAGTGTGGTTCTTATTTGAAACTGTAGGATCATAAAACCAAGCATTCACGGGTATGACGAAGGTAGATTGTAATCTGCTGCTCATGCTTGGAACATAGTGACATAGCAACCTAGGCGTTCGTAGCACCGAACCCTGGGTTGCTTCACTTCGTTCGCAATGACCAAATCACTTCTAGTTAGTTCTACAACCAAAACGTCCGCACAAAAATATACAGCAGTGTCATACCCACTATCGGAATAATCACAAAACCTAAAAATACATGGATTTGAATTCTATTTTCTGCCGATGATCGATAAAATTTTTTAAACCGTTTTAATAATGACATTTTTTGTACCCCCAGATAAATTCCTTATACTTCATACGTGAGCAAAGCCCTTTTCCCGTATAAGTGTGGGTTGAGACCCTGAGCCTTAATGGCTTCTACCTTAATTAGAGCGATTCGAATTACCGTGATATCCAGGTTTTGCCCTTTTGCTCTGACCTACACATCATTGTAAACTTTTCTTAATTTACGCCTCCCGTTTAAATGCATCAGGGTATTTATCTCCTTTTACTGCCTTCACCGGAACCAAGCGCTCTAATAATTGCAAATCTTCTTCCGACAACACGACATCAAGCGCCCCTAAATTATCCTCCAGGTAACTTAACCGTTTCGTCCCTGGAATGGGAATTACCTTTGCAGGCTGGGCCAAAATCCAAGCCAAAGCTAATTGACCTACACTACACTGCTTGAATTCGGCTATTTCATTTAGCTTCATAATAAGCGCTTGATTCGCAGTAAAATTTTCACCTTGAAAACGAGGTAATAAATGCCGAAAATCATTAGCAGCTAATTGCGACATATCCGCAATTGCTCCGGTTAAAAATCCACGTCCTAAAGGGCTATAAGCCACAAAACCAATCCCGAGCTCCTGACAAGTAGGGATAATTTCATGTTCAGGATTACGCTCCCATAGCGAATACTCTGTTTGTACCGCCGCAATGGGATGAACTTGAGCCGCTCGTCGAATAGTATCAGGTTTTACCTCAGAAATACCGATATGACGCACCTTTCCTTCTTTGACTAACTCTGCCATCGCAGCAATTGAATCCTCGATAGGGGTTTGCTTATCCACTCGGTGTAAATAATATAAATCAATGACCTCGGTTGCCAAACGCTTTAGGCTAGCCTCACAGGCTTTTTTAATATAGGTGGGCGAGCCATTAATAACATAGTCTCGCGGTCCAGTACCCTCTTGCTTCGCAAATCCCACTTTAGTCGCCAAAACGATGCGGTCGCGCTTCCCTTTTATTGCTTTAGCAATAAGCTCTTCATTATGGCCCCAACCATACATGTCTGCCGTATCCAAAAGCCTTACGCCTAATTCCAATGCGCGGTGAATGACATCCATAGAATGCATATCATTCGCAGGGCCATAAGAGGTGGACATGCCCATACAACCAAGCCCTATTGGACTAACCCAAGGTCCATTGCTACCTATCTGTCTTTGCTCCATACTCAAGGTTCCTAATATTTAAAAAACCACCATCTCACTGGACATTGCGGAAACACGTGGTCCCGGCAAAATAAATCCGGAAACATTCAAAGGATCCACTGCTGCAACAGAAACTGGCTCATGTGCCACCTCTTTATTTTTAAAGGCGCGTAAGGATTCAACTGCATAAGGCAAGGCAAACTGCTCACCTAAAAATCCCTTCACAAAACGTCCCCCTCTTATTTCACCCCGTTCCTCAAGAATTCTTAATACCTCATGCAACTCACGCCATTTAGGAATATTTTTTTCGCGAACTAAAAGATCCCGGAACACCACACCATAGCGTTTAAGTAAAATCCAACACACCGTTTCTACCTGCTCGCGCGTAAACGAGCCTACACTTTTCTTCAACAAAAACCAACGCCCAGAACTATATAAATGAGGATTTACCCTGCGCCTTTTTTTTATTAAACGTCGTTTAGGATCAATTAGGGAGCGCAAATTATCAAAAAGATCTGCTGTTGCCAGACCTGCCGCAACCAATTCCCATAAGCCCATTTCTACCTCAGATTTCAGATGGTGCACTTCCTCAGTAATATCCATAAAAAAAGAAGCGCCATTTTGTAGCAAATAAAAATAAATATCCTTCGCAACATGACTTAAGCCTGCTAAGTCCTCCTCATTTAAACCCTGCTTCACCTCAGACATCCATGAAGAATCTTTGCGTAGGAAAAAGGTTATCGGGGCAATACTCGTTGGCACCACCCGCTTGGGGTCTTCCTCCGTGGAATTTAACGTAGCAGATAAACGTCCCCACCCGACAATACCCATCATGCATAATTTATCCAACAAAGATGAATCATAATTCTTCACCCGCTTTGAAAAAATAAGCGGCTCCCAAGCTTTAGCTGGAATTTCAAAACCTTGCAATTGCTCAATAATAGCCAGCAAGCCTTGCTCTCCATTAAGTTGCGAGCCCGGAGCAATATGTTGCCAGGTCAATAACCAGCGCACAAACTGTTCCGGACTTACAGGCTCAATCTCCTGACGCAACTTGGCTAAGGTCAAACGATGAATACGGGCCAGCAAACGGCGCTCACACCATTCTTGCTGCAATGACTCGGTAAACGTGCCACGTAAAATAACTCCTGAAGCTTCTAGACGAACTAATACTTGCTGAATAGTCGGCTCTGCTAAGACTAAAGATTGGCTTAAATCTAAAGCGGTTGTCGGCCCTAAATGATAGAGCCAACCTTGCACTAAATGAAAAATCCCTTCATCAAAATCTAAAGGCTTATTTTCTATGTCCTGCAAGCGATACTGAATGAATGCATCAGGATAAATTCTGGAAAAGGTTTTGGCCTTATCTACAGCGAACCAAAATACACGCTCCCCAACTGAAGCGGTACTCGCTCGACCTGAGGCAATTAATTCATCCATAAACTTTTGCCATGAACTACTCGCCTGTTGATAGGATTCATAGTTAGCCGGATAGGCAATTAAAGTTTGCAACAAATCCTGTAATTCATCCGCATTACGAAGATCAGGCCAAGCCTGCTGTCGCACCTCGTTAATGACTTCCGGGTCAAGCTTACCTAGCTTATTAGCCAGGGTCGCCGGCAAAGTCTGCCTCATTTCCACAGCCCAAGCGCGTCGCTCTTCTAAAGGTGCATCATCTAAAAAGGCATAAGGATTGGCATTTAAAATTTCGTGAGCAAATACTGAGGGGGTAGTAGTATCAATCGCAATACATTGAATTTCCTTATTTTTTATTTTAGTTAGCAGGTCCAAAAGCCCATCAATATTTAAAGCTTCGGTTAACGAATCTTTCATTGCCTCATTAACCAAGGGGTGATCGGGTAATTCAATGTCTTCAATGTCCACATTATCCTGACAAGCCACCGCATCAGGAAAAACAGCCGCTAATAAATCTTCAGCCCGCATTCGTAAAAGATAAGGAGGAACTTTACGCCCATTACTAAAACGCACTAAAGCCAGAGCCCTACCAGCATCCCAACGCCAGCGAGTAGGAAACAAGGGAGATTGCAATACGGCTTTTTCCACGATATCTCTTGCTGTTTGCGTACTGAGGAATGCGAATACATCCGCTAAAGGAAAACTGTGTTGCTCCGTTAAAGAGATATTAATGCCATTATCTGTAGCCGCGGCTTGTAATTCCACATTAAAAGAACGACAAAAGCATTTGCGTAACGCCAAACCCCAAGCTTTATTTATGCGGGCACCAAAAGGAGCATGAATCACCAGTTGCATGCCTCCTGACTCATCAAAAAACCGCTCCGCAATAATTCGTTGTTGCGTTGGAACAGCGCCCAACAAGGCGCGACCTTGAAGAATATAATTAATAAGTTGTTGTGCCCCCGATGCATCAACATGACAGAAATTGTTAAGCCATTGTTGCATCTCAGTGAATGAATCCTCTGAGGCAGTTAGTTGGGTGCTTAGCCATTCTCGCAAATTCGAAACGCGTAATGACAGCTCCGCGGTGCGTTCAGGAGCCTCCCCTCGCCAAAAGGGCACATTTGGCGAAGCTCCATGTGCATCTTCAACAAAAACCAGGCCTTTTGTACTTTCAATACGATTAATTTTCCAGGAAGTACTTCCAAGCAAAATAATATCGCCACGGTGACTTTCCACGGCAAAATCTTCATCAAGAGTCCCTACCACGCCCCCCGAATCTTCGGCTTTCACGGTGTATAAACCATTATCCGGAATAGAACCCCCGCTAGTAATAGCAACTAAACGACTGCCACGTCGCGCTTTCAAAAGATGATTCACACGATCATGGAACAGATAAGCACCATAACGACCACGCATCCCTGATATTCCTTCACTGAGCATATGAATAACTGCATCAAATTGCTCGCGTGATAAATCCTTATAATGAAAGGCCTTACGACTTAAGGCGAATAACTCATCAACCTGCCAATCCTCTGTGGCACAAGTTGCCACAAGTTGCTGTGCCAAAATATCAATAGGCTGTTGAGGAATAACTAATTGATCTAAATCACCATCCAAAATAGCATTTACAATCGCAGCACACTCTAATAATTCATCGCGTGTGGTTGCAAAAATACGTCCTTTTGAAATCGCTCCACGCCAATGGCCGGCTCGACCTACGCGTTGTAACATGACGGCAATAGAACGAGGTGAACCTAATTGGCATACTAAATCTACCGAACCAATATCAATTCCTAATTCCAAGGAAGCCGTTGCCACTAAAGCCTTCAACTCTCCATTTTTTAATCGGGTTTCAGCGGCTAAGCGTAATTTTTTCGACAAACTCCCATGATGCGCAACGACCAAATCTTTCCCTAAACGTTCTGCTAAATGATGCGCGGCACGTTCCGCTACTCTACGTGTATTAGCGAAAATCAAAGTCGACCGGTTCTGCTGCGCCAATTCGGCAATACGATCGTAAATTTCATCCCAAATTTGATTGGAGGCAACCGCACCGAGCTCACTACGTGGAACCTCCACGTTAAGCTCTAAATGCTTTGCATGGCCGATATTGATAATTGCAGGTGGTGATCGGTCGTTACCTACTAAAAAATTAGCGACTAAATCCAGGGGCTTTTGAGTGGCCGATAATCCAATACGTAAGGGAGTCTGCGGGGTTAAAGCTTCTAAGCGTTCTAAGGATAGGGCCAAATGCGCACCCCGCTTATCATCGGCCAAGGCATGGATTTCATCAACAATAACTGTTTTAACACTGCGCAAAATTTCACGACTTTTGTCAGCGGTCAATAAAATGTAAAACGACTCCGGTGTCGTGACTAAAACATGAGGGGGGTGTTTGAGCATGGCTTGGCGCTCTTTGGGGGAGGTATCTCCAGTACGTACAAGCACATTAATTTCAGCCATAGCCAAGCCTTGCTTTTTAGCCAGCGCCATAATTTCTTGCAACGGCCCCATAAGGTTCTTTTGTACGTCATTTCCTAGCGCTTTTAATGGGGAAATATAGAGCACTTCGGTTTCATGGCACAGCTGGCCACTAAGTGCTTGACGTACTAAATGGTCAATACAGGCTAAAAAAGCAGCAAAAGTCTTCCCGGAGCCGGTTGGGGCCGAAATTAGGGTATTACACCCAGAACGAATAAATGGCCACCCCTGTTTTTGTGGTTCGGTTGCTGAACCAAATTTTTCTAAAAACCACTCTTGTACTATAGGATGGGCCCAAGCAAGACTGTTATCAATATTCACAGAAATCAACCCTGAACGAGTTATCAGAAAAATGGAATTACCAAGTTAAGTATATCACATGTACGGATTTGGACCGTAGACTAATTGCTTACGGCCAACTCTTAAAGCTACTTTGGTTTTGAGGGGAGTTAGTATGATTCATTGTGTTATTTTTGATACAATACCTTTTTTTAAATGAAAAGATACTTCATGGATACCTCCGAAAATAAAGCCACCACCGTTTCAGCTACTCAAGAGCTAAGAGCATTGTTTGAGATCGACACCATCAACAGAAAAACGGCTTGGTACAGTCGCCTCATATCCTGCCTTCCACATGCGATTTTCACTAGTGGTAAACCTGAGATTATCTTCAATCCTGAAGGCCTCACTTACTATAATCTTGAACTTGCTGAAACCCTACATGAAGAGAACAGGAGTATAACAAGTTATACCATTCCTGAGCTCATTGATACGTTCTTAATTAATGAGGGGATTGGTATTGCCATCGAGGCACGTAATCCAAAACAAGCCATAGATCTCAGTTATGGCGACGTCCTGGGTTTTCATCTCTATCGAACCTTTGCGGAACCAGAGGATCACCCGTTCAGAACTGAAAAACCGCATCCGGATATTCTTCTTGAAGGTGCTGACATCCTCATTTGTGATGTCCCAGCACAGATCCTACCAGCTACTTCAATAAAATTACTTGAAGCGATCATGCAACATTTTGGCATCAGCGATGGCCAAATCAAGCTCGTCTATTTTCCAGAAAATGATCAGCATGAATTAGTCTTCTCGATTGATAAGAACCAATTTGAGCCTAGCGAACAATACGCATTGATCCAACAATTAGGCTGGTTTTTACCTAGATATTATTCATATTTTGCATGTGATCTGAATAACATATCCCCTCTAATTGACAAACACTAACTCAACTCACCGAGCAGAAGGGAAATGCATAGAGTTTAATTTCGTAATTTTTGAACATCCTTATAATTATCACCACTCTCGAATTACCGTAGCTTTACTACGGTAATTCATAAGAAACCAGAGGGCACAAACTCTACTTTCTTTTATCAGATTTTGACTTCTCAGTATGCTTTTTCATTTTATCCTGATGAGCAGCATGTTGTTGATCATGACGACGCGCATCTTGTGATTCATTCTTAAATTTATTGTCTTTGGACATTCCTTTTCTCCATAAGATTAAAATAAGACTAAATTGCGTACTACAGACATAAATTTAGATGAGGTTGGTGGAAAAAGCAAATTGAACTTTGAGAGAACAGCTCTTAACTTATGAACGGACGCATTACCGCAGTCAAGCCGGAGTAATGCGTTAAAAAGTCAATTTTAGGCCCAATATCAAATTTCAACCACAATCTTACCAATAGCCTTTCCCGACTCCATTAGCCTATGAGCCTCACCTATATTCTCTAAAGAAAATTGATGTAAATCGATAAGCGGTTTTAAATCACCATTATCGGCTAAGGTGGCAATCGACTGTAAAATAGCGCCGTGACGTTCGCGTTGTACATTGTTTAATAAAGGCAGTAACATAAACACTGCATGCAAACTGGCTGAGCGTGCATGTAAAGGCGTTAAATCATGGGGCATTTTGGCTTGGATGCTAATTACATGTCCATACATAGCTACAGCAGCAAGTGATTTATCTATATTATCACCCCCAATGGTATCAAAAACCACATCAAATCCTTTGCCATCCGTCAAGCGAGCGACATACTCCGGGACTGATTCTTTAGTATAATCAATTGTTTCTTTCGCACCTAAAGCCCTCGCAATCTCTGCTTTTGTTGAAGAAGAAACTGTTGTATAAACTTCCGCCCCCGCCCATTTTGCTAATTGAATAGCAATGTGCCCTACGCCCCCTGTACCTGCATGAACTAATACCTTTTGCCCAAAAGTCACTTTAACTTTTTCAAATAAAGCCTCCCAAGCGGTAATGGCCACTAGAGGCAATGCGGCTGCTTGCAACATGCTGAGCGCTCTAGGTTTTTTCGCAATTAAACGCGCGTCGGCTAGCATGTACTCGGCTAAAGCCCCAGCTTCAGTGGTAAACCCACCTGCGCAACCATAAACCTCATCCCCCACCGAAAATTCGGTAACACCTGCACCAACCTCTTCAATCACCCCCGCCATATCGCCATGCAAAATCGCAGGAAATGTTGGAGAAATCTGTCCGTAAGCCCCTGAGCGCACTTTACAATCAACCGGATTCACACTAGTTGCTTTAACGCGAACTAATACGTACCCAGCTTTAACTTTAGGTATAGAAACTTCCTCTGTTTTAAAAACGGAATAATCACCAAATGATGATATAGTTTGTGCTTTCATAGCGCTCCTAAAAAATAATAACTTAAGGTGTTAATTCTTTTTGAATTTTTGAATGTGCATGAGGTTTTCGTTCTTTAAAATGTTGGCGGCAAGTGGATGAATATAAGTTATTCCCACCAATTAACACCTGCTCCCCTTCAGTAATCGCCTCCCCCTGCTCATTCACTCGTAAAATCATAGTTGCTTTACGCCCACAATGGCAAATTGTTTTAATTTCAACAAGTTCGTCAGCCCAAGCAAGTAAGTATTGGCTGCCTTCAAATAACTCACCACGAAAATCAGTCCGCAAACCATAGGCTAAGACGGGAATCCCTAATTTATCAGTAATTTCGGTTAATTGATAAACTTGATCGCGAGTTAAAAATTGCGCCTCATCAATTAAAACGCAGGCATATTTTTGCTGGAAGTTGTTTACCATTTGATGTAAATCATCAGTCGCATTAAAAACAAGCGCCTCCTCCGATAAACCAATACGTGAATGAACTATTCCGGATTGATAACGATCATCAATTGCTGGAGTAAACAGTAAGGTTTGCATCCCACGTTCGTGATAATTATAACTTGATTGTAAGAGTACGGTGCTTTTTCCAGCATTCATTGCTGCAAAATAAAAGTAGAGTTTTGCCATCTTCGTTTTTGTTTTTTTGACCAGAAAATTATTATATCATTACCTCTCATGTGCACGACATGATTTTAAAGGAACTCAATTGATGAAAATCATTATTGGTGGTGGAACAGGATTAGTTGGACGCTCTTTAATTGCGGAATTATTGGGAGCCCAACATGATTTATGGGTTGTTGGCCGCAATAAAGATAAGATTAAAAAAATATTTAAGGATCATGTTCATGCAGCCACTTGGGATGAGTTGCCGCAATTAAATCCTGAAGAGTTTGATGCAATAGTTAATCTGGCAGGCGAAAATATTGCCGATCACCGTTGGTCTTCTAAAATCAAAAATAAATTATTATCCAGCCGTCTTGAACCAACGAAACAATTTGTTCTATGGGCAAAAAAGGCCGCGAAAAAACCTCATTTATATAATGCCAGTGCCATTGGCATTTATGGTTTACAAAAAGAATTAGCCAATTCACACGAAGCTTATACCGAAGAAGGTAACCTCAACGCCTCAGAAAGTAGCTTTTCCAATCATTTGGTCGCCCAATGGGAACAAACAGCGCTTCACGGAATGCACTATGGTATCCCCGTAACCATCATGCGGTTTGGTGTGGTGCTTAAACAGGGTGAAGGAATGTTAAAAAAACTGGAATTGCCCGCTCGATTTGGCATGGGAGCCGTAATCGGCACTGGAAAACAACCACTAGCCTGGATTGATCATAACGATTTGGTTAATGCCATCGTGTTTCTTATCAGCCATCCCGAAATCACAGGACCAGTAAACTTGGTAGCCCCGGAACTTGTATCTCAAAAAACATTTAATAAGACTCTTGCTGAAGTATTAAAAAAACCAGCTTTTCTTTATGTACCAGCCTGGCTGATCCAAATGCTTTTAGGCCAAATGGGCGTTGAATTACTTTTATCGGGACAGTCAGTAATTCCTGATCGCCTTACAAAATATCAATTTGATTTTAAATACCCTACCTTATTGTATGCATTAACAAAAGAACTTAAAAAACCACAAAAAGAAAACTAATAATACTTAGTCATCATCACCGGATCATATTGAATAATTTTAAACCGTATCATACTATAGCCACTGTTTCTATTTTCGATGAAGAAATCCAGTATGACTAAACGTGACCGTGAATATGTAAATGCATATGATGATGAAAATGATGAATTGCTTTTTGGGCAGTCCCATAGAAAAACAATACGCTCAGAATATACCTATGACCCTAGTTCCCGACGCAATATCCCCATTGCCATTGCAGAAATTATCGCCGACAACCCTTTCCATCAATTTCAAAAACGTGTATACGCTTTGCTCGAAAAAAAAAGAAAAAATAGATTGTTCTCTGATGATGTAGATGCTCTTTTTTATTCGTTTAAAACTGCAGCCGATCACTTTGAGGATTGGATAGAACACAGAAAATGTATTGATAAAGACCGAGAAGTAATCAATAAAATTATTTCTTTTCTCTTTAATGATTTGGGTCTACTTGCCGTCTTCACGAATGTCGCTCTACCAGTCGATAAATTAGTTCTTATTCTAAGCAAAATAGAACACTCCTCTCTAAATACACCTACAAACATCATCCGGGCACTCTTTGGGCTTAGGGCGATAATAAATAAACATCAGGATAGGATCCCAACGACACTCGTTGAAAATCTTTTATCTATGCTGTTGCAATGCGAGCATATTAGTGATCAAGAGCTGTCTAATTGCATTACAGTCCTTGGAACCTTATGCGATTACGTGGACAAACCGATTAAAACAGAAGCGATACATCAGCTCTTAAGAAAAATTATCACGCCTAATTCATCTCATAATGCCACCATAACTCGTGCAATTCATTTATTGGGTCGAATCGCCAGGATGAGGATGTACACAGCACCACTTGATGCCAGTTTAATACAACCTATTATTGAAGAATTCTATCGTCTGCCAGACTTAGATGAAACCAAGCATCATAAAACCCTCGAGGGTTTGGAATGGATCGTGAACAAAAAACTGCTTAGTGGTCGCTTGGATACCCCGATCATCATCGATCTATTAGCGTATGGATTGCACCATAATAACGGCCACCTTCTAAACTCAAGCTTGTCGATTCTATACCAATTAGTTAGGGATGATCGTTTACGTGGGACTGTTGATTTTTCCCCTGTAATCAATGCACTTAACAAACGAAAGCCCAATATTCAACATGTCTCTGAACTTCTTTATATTTCAGGTTTATTGGCACAAAAAGGCCATTTACAAAAGGTTCTCGATGTGCACTTGGTACAAACACTTATTGATACCCTACCTAAACTAATTTGCTTCAGTGATACCCAAGCAAGTGATAGTTTTAGCGGGCTTGCTTTGTTAGCACAGACTCAATATGTGAATATAAATCAAATAAAACAAATCCATTATAATTTAACCTCGCTACTGCAAGAATTATCTTTGCATAGGATTGACCCCATTAATGCCGAAAAAATTCTATTTGGACTTGTAGAACTTAGAACACAACTGCGCTGCCACCCGGAACAATTACAAAAGATATTACACTCTGCTCTTGGGACAAAAAATCCCCTGCATCCGCATGCGGTTATTAAATACATTGACTGGTTTGCCAAACTTGGCCACCTTTATCCCGCGGAAAGTCTTAATAACGGCTTTGGCGCTCTATTAGCATCGATTAACTTCCAAGCCAAGGCTTTAAATACAGCGGATCGAGAACAATTTAAGCGAGCTATATTAAGTCTTAAATCTAACCCCAATTGGACTGAGGCATTAGACAATAAATTAGGGATATCTACTGTTCAAAAAAGACCTCTGACAGGCCCCCAAGATACTAATGTAGTGATGCGCGAGTCCAACAGTACTCAGCCAACAGAACTTCCTGCACAAAACATCCAACCAACTCACCCTGTTAGAATTGCTCCTGTTTCGAGAATGCCTGGAGAAACATCGGAGCCAAGACAGCCATTAGTAAGACCTACTCCTGACCCCACTACGCAAACAAGAAGAACCACATCCAGGTCCCTTACAGTAAGACCGCTGGTTACCAGAACATCGCCAATATCAAGTAACCCCGAGCACCCGGAAAGTTGGAATGCTGCATATAGAAACAATGATTTATTCAAAGCTATTGCTGATAGAAATATGCATCAACTGTCAATCCTATTGGGCGTTAACGCTGAGATTCCCACGCACGCTTATACCTTTTCTGGTTCTTCTTCATCGAGGAACAATAATTCTCATCGATGGACTCAAGCCCCCACGCAGAATAAAGAACAACAAGCAGCTAATGTAGCGGTTACTCAATTGCTACAAACAGAAACTAACGCATTACGTATTTTAATAAGCCACGCAACGGCATCTTATTTTGAGGTGCTATTACGAGCCTGCTCTAATCATACGCGATATCAATTAGCTCAAAGAAACGCCTTAAATCCCATTCTGCGTTATTTACCCATGCAAGAGCTTGAGCGTTATATCCCTAATTTACTTAGTTTGGAGTTTTACAGAGACAGTACTGCCTTAACTAAGCTTGTGAGGGCCCTAAAGACTCGAGCAGCAGAACATCCTGAGGAACTAGAACAAATCAAACAATTACAAATTCAGCTTCTTGACCGAGCGCTTGAATTTCATGAATGCCTGTTTCATACTAATGTGCTCAGGATGCTTAGGACAGAAAAAGTCCTCGTTCTTAGAATGAACGCGAATACAAATCAACCTCTGCAACAAGTGCATCCTACCCAGCCACCGATGCAGCGAGTAGAAACTCAGAGGCCTTCAACACAAGCACCTCAACGACTATTTGCACCCCAATCGCTAGTAATTAATCCACGATATCACTATGAAACTGAAGATATGAATCGAATTCTGCGCTTGCGCCTTAGACACTTAAATCTGAGCGAAGAGGATACGCCGAACCTTAGTATTTTAAGTGCCGCAGACATGGGGACAGGAAGTCAGGGAAATCGTGTGATCGATGTTTTAAGCCAGTATCTTGCCGGTGCAGAGGGGCAATTAGTAATAAATAGTCAAGCAGAACAAAATATTATTATTCCTATTGTACATAATCATCATTGGGTAGGTATTCGTATTCAATTGGGGCATGGTCACTCACCTCAGATTACCTATTACAATACAGTGAACCATTATGAATATGACGATGAACTCCAGGTGAGCATACTTTTGGAGGTCAATAGAGCCATACGTAACCGTACCTCATGGACAAATCCATCGATAACCATGCATGATAGAACATTAATCCAAGATGATGCGTCCAGTTGTGGTCCGTTGCTAATTGAAAGTATTTATTGCCATCTAACAAATAGGTCGTGGCAGCAAACCAGCAATCCTGAGTTGCTTGCTGCAAAAACTCGTAGACTGCAGTTAAAACTTCTCGAAACCAAGGATCCGCAGTTTTATCAGCTATTTTACGCGCAGCAATCAGAACAAACTGAAACCAGCACCCGCATGAACTTGGCTTAACTGAGAAATACAGAGTTAGTGAGATGGGTGCGCAGCTCGGTAGCGCTGCTTTAAACGAACCAGTCGTGGAACATAGATAGGAGAGAACGAGATGCCAAACACCCTAAGGGAGTGCCTTAGGGTGTTTGGCTCACCTACCTCATTACCCTGAAATCAGATTAATTAGGAAAATTTCTTCCCTTATTAACTAATCCAACCCCCTTATCATGCATTGGGCTGACTTTTGAAGCACTATGACCCTGTTCTTTATTTTCTGCTGGATGATGTTTTGCTTTCTCATCAGCAGTACGTGTTTCTTGCTTCATAACATCTTGGGAATGAGGCATAGTAGATTTGCTGTGCTGCACTACGGGCTTAGACGATTTTTTCGCACTCTTTTTCTCACCTGCTTTAGCAACAGTTTTTGTGCTTGGTTTAGCAGCAGATTTAGTATGAGCAGCGGTTTTTTTAGCCGCAGGCTTAGCAGAAGCAGATTTTTTTGCTGTGCTTGTTGCGGTTGAGCTTATTTTATTTGCGATGGTAGAACTTGCTTTTTTTGCGGATGAACTTACTTTTTTAGCGGTTGAGCTAGCTTTTTTTACTGCTGAACTTGCTTGTTCCATGATGTCTTTCGCACTTTCTTCCGTACGGTGAGATACTTTAATCCAA
Source organism: Legionella lytica (assembly GCF_044626755.1). GTDB lineage: Bacteria > Pseudomonadota > Gammaproteobacteria > Legionellales > Legionellaceae > Legionella > Legionella lytica_A. The sequence goes on from NZ_JBGORX010000001.1 coordinate 959,051, forward strand.
TGATTTTCTAAAATACTAAAAGTATCACGCATGTAATCAATAGCCATATGGCTGTTACGAATCAACATATTCATGTTTCTCTCTAAGAGCTCTTCTGGTTTTTTTATGCTAAAAAGCTCACCAGGTTTCATATAAGAAAAGCCCTGCATCGTTTTAATATTCAGTTCCATTAATTTTTGTAATGGAAATTCCATATTACTAAATACTTTTTGATCAAAGTGAACGTTTTTCATTATTTCTCCCTATGCGGCAGTGCACAACACAAGATTAGTAATCCTACATCAATTTGTCAAATCCAATAAACCTTGAATAGTACTTTTTATATGTTCAGTAATCCGATCCGTTTGCGGCTGAGAAAATAGCCCCCACCGTTTCGTAACAAGGTAATTAACTCCTACCGCGACTCCATAACCTACAACTAGAAGACCCATCACCGCAACAATCTCGCTAATTAACCATCGCAGATCGCGATTATCTTGAAAGAAAGGCCGGTGTTTCTCTATTTGAGCGAAACAACGCTGGCTATATAAGGGAAGAAGTAAAGGATCGGGATTTTCCATAAATTCCTTAGTATATTTGCTCAGTTGACTCTGTAATCTTTTCACCCGAGCTGCTATTTCAATAAAACCTCGTGCTACTAAGTCCTTTTCCTTTTTGTCTAAGTCACACAGTAATTTATTAATCAGTCTAAGCCTCTGCTCATAATGGTGTAGTTTAGCTCTTGAAAAGGTTTGGATTGTTTCTAACTGATACATTGGACGGGCAACGTGTGAAAACAACTTAATCGCATCCTCCAGTGAAAAACGAGAAGCCGGATCCTCGTGCAATAATCCATTGAGACAGTTTCGAATAATCCGCTCATCACTCTTAAACAAATGTGTCCCAGAACACGTAAATAAATGGTTATTCTTCGTCATTTGCTTCGTTTCAGGCCAAGACCAAGATTTTCTATTATTCAGATAATAATTAGTGTAAGAATCACCCCATACGTAGCTCAATATTCTCCCCACCGCATAAGCATCTGATTTTTCTGTATAAGTTACAGGAGCAATGAATGACTCAGGCGAACGATACGCCGGTGTTCCCACAACGCGGTCGTCCTGATTTCCCTTCAACATCGCACGCCCATAATCAATAATTGCAATTTGAGGTGGTTTTTTTTTCATATCAATAAGCATATTTAAAGGTTTCAAATCACGATGCACAATTCGCTTGTCCGTGACTTGTGACTTAACCGCATGCAAAATAGCAAAAGTAATGTCTAATCGTTCTTTTACAGTGAGTCCACCATGGCGCCCCTTATCCCACAAAAGTTTTTCTAAGGTACAACCTTCTGCCTTATCCATAAGCAAATAACTTTTCTTACTATTTTCTTCAAAAACAAAAACTGGTGGTTTTACTTGCAGATATTCTGCGCGCTTTAAAAATTGATACTCTGCCTCAACTAATGCTCTTCGCTCATGATGCATATGATCTTCAATTTTAATAACTTCCTTGGCCTCATAGTTTATAACAGACTCCAGTGTTTTAAATTGTATTGTACCCAAGACAGGATAGACCGCCCCATAGAATCCCGTACCCAACGGCTCTTGTGCTGTATCGAAAATTGCAAATTGATCCTCTGTTTCCTGTGACTTTAACAAGGAATGTGTAAAACAAAACCGATATCGGATATTTTGATACGTATACTCGTAACAATGCTCCTTATTCCATAAAGTTCCCATTTGTGCCTGCTTAAAAAATTCCGTCAAGATCTCCAAATACTGAAAATCAAATAACGCGGACTCCATTTTCAAGGGGTTTACCGTAATTATCTTAGAGTAAGTCATAAAAAATCATATGGAATAAATTTAAATAATATGTGTGATTGTACAGCGATCATAATTTGTTGCGAATCCTGAAAAACTGCAAGAATAATTTGGTATTAATCACTAAAATCGATGGCTTTTTTCTGTGCGTCGGGTAGGATAAGTAAGCAATTTATAAATCTTACGGAGGAGTGCAATCATGAGCCACGCAGAAAGCGAAAAAATCAAAAAGGAAAGAGAGGAACATGAAGCGAATGTGCAGCGATTTATGTCCCAACCATTTAACCCATCCAATAAAGAACAATTAAACGAATTAAAGCTACGCATTGATGAGTTTGAATTTACATTGAATCAACGGTATCTATTCAAAGGAATGAACACAGGACTTCAGACTTGGGGAGTATTTACTACGGTCAGAATGCTATTGCCGCTTCCAGAGTTTGCCAACTACTTTCTTTCTGCCTTTCTTTATTTAGGTACAGCAGGATTTATTCTACAAAAATTTAGTACCACGGATTACTACAACCAATTGGAGGAAATGAAAGAAATCTACAATTGGGCACTCAAAGATGGCAAAGATCTGTATGATGGAAAAACCAATAATACAGACAAGTTAAATACCGCTGAAATTCAAAAATTAATTACCTTATTAGCACCAGAATGTGATCTTAAGTTTATGTTGGCTTGGCCTAAAGTGACTGAAGAACAGCCATTAAAAACTGGTTTTAGTGCCGTATTCGCTGTAGGCCAAAACCTTTATGGTCGCTTCTTCTCATCGGCCCCCGACGTTTCAGATAAGCTAAAACCACTGCAAATCCAGGTGGAAACAGAAGCTTTATCCGTGAGCGCTTTAACCGGCTTTGAGCAATCTTTACGATACTTTACCACCAGCCCTTACTGTCGAGATTTATTGAAAGCGACTATTCAACAGCCAGTTGATTACGTCAAAGGAATGATTCCGGAAGTGATTTCTTCTGGTTTTTCTCATCCAAAATCGGCTTAACCGAACATACGTTAATTGGATGGTGTAATGCTGGGCTTTACGGCCCAGCCAACTTATACTAAAAACTACATGCGTCAGAAATAGGGGGCGAATTACTTTCTATAGCTTCCTGTGTATCTGAGTTTTCTTCACCACGCAGCATCATCAATTCCTGCGAAAGCATCTCCTGAAGATGTCCATAAGTCTCGACCACTTCATTCGCTGATATAACTCTTAATCTATTACTGCCAAAAACGGAAGCACCATCCACCGCCTCCCTCAACACCTGAGGTATAACCGGTGATCCCGTAATTTGGCAAAGTTTGGCAGCAAATAGCAATCCATTATCAATCCACTGCCTCGCAATATCTAGGCTATGAGCCAACTCAAAAAAAGCCTTCATAAGCATGTGATGCAACGTTTCGTAATTAGTATTACAGCGAACCAGGTCACTATTATGGCTTAATTTAAACAGCTGTTGATAGACAATACCTTGTGCTATTTTTTTTTCACTCATCATAATGGCCGCGTCTAACGACAAATCATAATTATAATCAAAGCATAGTGAAATTAAATGAACTAATTCAACTGGGTAACCTAACTCTAATGCAATTTGTTTAAAAACGGCGGCTGAGCGCAAACTATAGGTGGGATCACCAGACCAGCCAACCTCGTTAGTTCGGCCAGAGCGGAATAAAAACAAAGCGAGTTTCAAACAGGAGCGTTCTTCTAATGTGATTAGACGATATTTCTCACGATCATGTGAAATTAATGTTTCTAAATAATAATCAAATAAAACCATGAGTCGAAGCCCATGAGTAGTACCATGGTTAGTATGAAAAGCTACTCTTCCCCTAAAAAAATCATAGTCGTGAGGCTTATCGGTGTAAGGTATTTGCAAAAGATCCTCTGATAAAAGCTTTAGCAATTGAAGCTCTTTCTCTTTATCCTTTCCCTGAAGGGTCCAGTAATGTTTAAACTCATCGAGGGGTCGATAAGTCAATAGAATCTCTTTTGATTCATCTTCTCCGTGTGACTGTTTTAAATGGGCAGGTAAGTTAATTATTTGCTTTTCCCTGCCCACTAACAGAAGTGTTTCAATCTCTTTAATTTCATTATCATCGCACTGAAAAATATATTTTTTATGTGAATTATCTAACGTTAGAACATTGTCATAGTCTCTGGCACTTAAGTAATCATTTAACTCAACAACTATTCGTTCTAATTCCAATTTATTTACATATCTTTTAAATACCTTTCCAATGGACAATTTATAAAGGCAAGTATCATATGGAGTAATTTCAAAAGTGAACATTTATCCTTTCCTTATTATTTCTAATTAATTCACTAAGGCGTCGTAACAACCATCCCCTTTGCTCATTTTATGAGCTTCTCACTCATAAGTAAACTTTATGATAAATCGCCAACGCCCTATATTAGGTTCTACGATTGATTTTAGGTAAAGAAAAACTCACTCTTATCATCGTTAGAAAAAAGAAGAGGGAGCTCCTCTGAGGTATTAAAGAAAAACCCGCTATTACCGTCGTTATTATGGTAAGCTCGAGCAGGAGCTTCTTTCACTATTTCTTTAGTATGCGGATTTTTAGAATCCTCCCCTTCCGCAACTTTTACTTGTAATCTCGCTTTGTCTTCCTCTACGCTTAATTTGCTAAAAGTATTAGAATTCCAAAATGTACTCGTGTACTTCGCCCATCGTTCTTTAACTTTTACTTCTGGCTTTTTAATGTTCGGAGATAAGTGAAAGGCCTCTTGACTTAAACTACGTATCCTCTCTTCAAAAACATCACGCATCTCCTGACTCATCCCTAAATGATTTTCCACGATAATGTGCTCTTCGGCCAAACGCTCGTTCAATAAATTTGGCACAAAGAGACGTACCTGTAAGGTATTATGGTTAGAAACTTTTTGATCTGGACATTTTAAGCGTAATAAAGTATCAAGCACCCCAGGATTTTCCTCATCATAAATACCATTTTGCTTAGAAATATATGCTGTGGACTCAACCAAATGAAGCGGAATTAAATAGTGATAAATAGCTCCGTGAGTACCAAACTGTTCGTCCTTACATAGTGCCAAAAACCGGTTACAAATTGCTTCTCGCTCTTGTAGTTGCCCAAGCAATACACCTTCTTTATCCAATAGCTCGTTAATTAGTTCTGAAAACTTTAGCTGGGTTACCGAATTATTATCATAGAAAAAGTCAATTGTAGACTCTTCGGAGGCTCCATCGGAATTTTGCCATAATGAAGGATTAGCTGATAAAAGATGCCAACTCATGTTTTCGGTATTATCTACAGATTGTGTTTCTTTTTGCCTTTCCAAAAGAGAGCTTAAATCTTTATAGGCTATTCCTGGTGGGGTCCCATTAAAACTTCTTATCCAGGCGGTCTTATTCGGTTTTTCTAATAATCCTTTTAATTCACGGCAGAATAAATCTAATGCATAACTAAATTTGGTTGTTGCATGATAAACTGAAACATGCGTTGCCAAATGCCGATTCTCTTGCTCCGTGCAAGCCTCTGTAGGCATCTTCTTCCGTGCCTCTTCGTTCCAGCCTATATAATCCAATACCTCCGTAGAATGGATTGGCTCACTAAACCATAATTCTGTAGGAGATTTTAACTCGGAGAAAATCGAGGGTCTAATAGGCAATAAGGAATACATATTTTCTTTTGCTTTCGGAGCATTCACCCAAGCAACTGCTAAATTATTACTACCGTTTAAATAGATATAATTCGGTCCCGCAAGCGTAAGCGCATTGATTGGTGCTCCTGTCATTCGACAAAGAGTGGCTGCATATTCCAGATAACTATCTGCAATTTTCTCGTGTTCTTGCTCAGGAGCAAGCAATTGGTGTAACTCATCGGCAACAGGTTTTTTTATTTCTTCATATTTTTCATAACAACGCACCAAATCACTTTCATGGCTTAGTTTTAAAATCTTAGTAAATAACAACATCTTATTCCTATCCTGCGGAGATAAATCAAGTTGTTGTGAATGATCTTTATGATAATCAAAACTTAAAGTGAGCATGTTGACCAGCTGAGAGTCAAATTCTAATTCAAGTGCAATTTTCTTGAAAATTTCCGCCGAACGTGGTCCATAATTGGGATCAGTACTCCAACTCAGCTCATTAGTTCTACCAACACGGAATAAAAAGGCAGCAAGATGTAAACAGGCCCGCTCTTCAATAGTTAATGACTCAGCAAGTCCGCGAAAAACCTCACTACCATTTTGCTGAATGAGCTCAAGATATTGCTTCGACAATGAATATTGTCTAAGCCCATGTGTTGTTCCATGATTGGGATGGTAAGCTACCTGGCCTTTAAATGAGACACTGTCATTAGGCTCATCAACATAAGGAACTTCCATTAAATCCTGAGATAACTGCTCAAAGAGAGTGAATAGTTTATCGTAGGACTGTGTTTTCCAATATTCTGCAAATGAACTGACTTCACGAGAAGAAAAAACTACGCGGTGTTTATCATGCGAGAGCGCTAAATTTTCCGGCAGATCAATCGCTGCTTTATTTTTGCCATTAACGAGCAGATTGGTTAAATCCTTCTCTTGCGCGAAAGACATTGCTAAATCGTACTCATCTCCAACGCTCAGAGTAAACGCTGTGTCCATATATTCAAACATTGCGGTTACATCTTGGGACAACGTAGCAAATTCTGTCGGTTTAATATAACGTACAAAATTACCGTCAATTTGTAATTCGTACAAGTCATTATTTTTTTCACTCGCTTTAATAACAAACCGCATAATAACTACCTCAAACAAAATAAGTTCGTTTATTATACTAATTGATTATTAAGGGCTCATTAAGGATGTATTTTTTCTGTGAATCGCGTTCTGAGATAAAAGCCTCTAGGTAATGTTTTTACCTTATTTCCCTCGCTATCAAATCCATAACAAAGAGATTTACCACTAGCCCCTTTGGGTCTCACTTGCAGATACTCACCCACACTGGCATCCACTGTTTCAAGATATCCAGTACTGATTTGTTGGGTTAAATAATTCCAATCCGCAGCCAAGGTTGCTTCATGTTCAGCACTGGGTGACCATAAAAATCCCTGGCCAATTCGTCTTTGTGAGTATGGAATATCGGTATCACCTTCAACGGGCACCCAAAGCACACGTCGTAATTTGGCATAACATTGTGAGGTGCTCCACTGTTGCTGATGGATGGTCAATAAAGGAATTGAGGTGATAAAGGTAGATTCTGTAGGTTTTCCAGAGAGAGCTATAGGTAAGGTTTTAAGTTCAACACCAAGCTCTTGAAAATCAGGCAAAGACTGATTAAATGCGTTCGCACCTAAAGCGAGTTCAATAACCTGCCCTATCCAACCTTTACGCTGATCGGGGCTCTCAGGAATAATTAAACCCAAGCTTAGGCTTAATTGAGCAAAGGTCAAGCCAACCAAATTGGCGCAACGCTGAATTAGCTCCGCCTCGGTTGTGGGTGGGCTAATCCTTTGCGACAAGTTGTCCATGTCCTTCTTTAATCTCAATAGCAAGGGGTTCAACAGGCGGTCTAACATTTGCCGCTTTAAATTGAGCCGTTATCGCAAAAAGTACGTTCGAGCGCACTTCAAAGCGTGAATGTAATTGCACATTAACATAATAGCGCGCTTCAAACTCAATGAGCGCTTCATCAATTTTCTTAAGAAATACTTGTGCCGGAGGATCAGGTACAATTTCAGGAATAATTGCCAGAACATCAAGAATTAATTGCTGAATCATTACGGGGTCATCAGCACGGCTTACCTTAATGGGAACAACCGAACGCACAATGCCATCCTGATGGGTCCAGTTAGTAAATGGCTTGTTAAATGTTTCTGCATTAGGAATTAAGATTTCCGTATTGTCCCAGGATGACACACGCATGCAGCGAATACCAATATGTTTGACCTCACCTTCATAATCACCAATAGTAATTAAATCCCCTTCACGTACAGGTCGCTCAATCAATAACATCAATCCACCTACAATGTTACTGGCGAAATCACGTAAGCCAAAACCCATACCCACCGCAAGTCCCCCAATAATCATGGACATGCCGCTAAAATCGAAGCCCCACACATGCAAAGTAACAAAACCGCCAATTAGCACTACTGAGTATTGGCTAAATACAGAAAGACTGTTGCGGATACCTACGTCTTTAATATTTTTAAATAACCAACGATAACAAAATTCACGTGTCCATTTTGCGGTCCAAAAGAAAATGGCTAGCAAAATAAAAAACGCTAGCGTGCTAGCAACAGTAATATGAATTCCAGGTACATTAACAATAGTGGATTGTACTAAATGCTCCAAACTGACAATGACCCATGAATCAGAACTCCAGCCAAATAAGTTACAAAGCATTCTGAAACTGAAAAAAAGCATGCCAATACGTAGAAGACTATCAATCGGCTTTAAAAAGACTTCGATCCATAACCAACCATTACGTAAAGAGGAAATCATCCATTCTGAAAAGAGCTCTAATGCATCAAAAAGCAAACCACGAGCGATAATATAGGTAACTAATACAGTAAGCACATTGGCCTGATATTGGCTCATGGTCCAAGCCAGGTTAATAAAGCCTGACAATCCAATTACCGCAGTAGAAAATACCGTGATAGGCACTAAAAAAATTAACAAAGAAATCGCATTAAGTACGTAGCGTTTTTTATTTGTTACTAATGGATGAATCAAATAGCGCACCATTTCTCGGCTTTTCCAAGCCACTACCGATACGGCTAAGAGGAACAACATGAATAAACGGTTAAAAATGTCCTGAATCAATAAGGACAAAGGCAATAAATGACCAATAGTCATCAGTGCAGTTGTCCAGCCTCCAAACAGCAGAAGCCACTTTAAGCGATAATAGAGTTTAACATCCTTACCTGAAGAATCCGAAAGCGTCTCTAATAAAACTAAACGTGAAATTAAAATCGCAATGCGGAATGTAAACCAAACAGCAATAAGTTTCAGTAACAGTTGGTAATTAGCAAAGGAAATATGGGTGACATAGAAGATCATCACGAGCATCGCCGTAAGGCAAAGGTAAGGTATATTTCGTTCAATGAGGACTAAAAATCCATCGAGAAGGTAGCCCGCCAAACGTGAACGTTCTTTATCGCTGCGCCATCTTTTCAAGAAGCGATTCAACATAAAGAACAAACCAGCAATCAAAGTCAGTACACTCCCAAACATTACCTGAGCTAATGGAGTTAACCACAAATAACTATCATAAACCTTCAAGCTTAAGGTTTTTATGTATTTATAAAATAAGCTGGGAATTGCAGCGATTTTTTTAACAATAATAGGCCAGCTGTTAATATTGTATTCAGCAAGTGTTTGTCTGGATGAAATTAATTGTTTTAATTGCGCTTGATAATCAGCTAATTTATTTAAGGCTTCTTGTTTCTGGAATGCGATTTCATTAAGACGCAGTGCTAAAGTATCTATTAATGTTTTTATGGTTCTTTTAAGATCTGGCGTTTTAATTGTACTCGCCTCTGAATTCAGGAAAACACTAATTTGCTTCAGTGACTTCTCAATTTTACTGTATTGGCTGACTGCATCTTTATAAATATCAGTGACTAATTGTAAATTTTTACTATCCGGGCTTTTAAGATAAATCATATCCGCCCTAACCACCATTTTTTGCGCGCTCAAAGCATTGAGTTCATATTGAATTGCAGCAATATTTTGGTTATTCACTAACAGTCGGGTTTCATAGTCGGCATCATTCGCACGAAGAATTATAGCTTTTTTGCCATTAGTCTTCGCCAGATCACTTTGATAAAGCTTATTTAAATCCTGGTTTAATTTATCTTTGAGGCCTTTAATTTGCAGCAATTTTTGCTCTAAGACAAAGTTTGCGTGCCACAACTCTAAATGCTTCCCTTCATCCGTAAGTACCTCATGAAACTCTTTCGCAAGAGCTAAATTGTCATTAATCAGCTGCGTTGCTTGTTTATTAATCGCTAGCAATACTTCAACCTTAGCCACCCGCTCTTCAATGGTAATCCCTTCTTTGATTATGGGTAATTGTTGTAAATGTTTTAAGCGTTGATTGAGCGTATTTTGCTCTATAGTTTGTTGGTCGAGAAACCCATTCAAGCTGTCAATTTTGGCAACGGTCATTTTAAGTATTGACGATACCTGTCCCAATTTAGCTTGATATTCTTTTTCATCTTTAGGTTGCAGATGCTGTTTGCTCTCTTTGATCGCCAAGGTGAGGCGATTTTTTTCCTGGCTTAAATATTCGCTGAAATTCACCGGTTTCTGTACTGATACCGCCACCGGGGTGGATTTTTTGGATGCAGTTTCAGGTTTCGCTAAAGAGTAGCTGGAATAGCATAGCGAAAAGAAAAATATAAAAAAGGCATAACACCAGTAAGGAGCACTGGTGTTATGACGAAACAGATTATTTTGTCGATTTAGTTGGAGCAAGTCTAATTCCTAATTCATTAAGCTGTGCACTGTTAGCCGGTGATGGTGCACTGGTTAAAAGACAGGAAGCCGTTTGAGTTTTAGGAAATGCGATTACGTCTCTAATTGAAGTAGAATCCGTAAGCAGCATAGCCAAACGATCGATACCTAAAGCGATACCACCATGTGGCGGGGCTCCATATTGTAACGCATCGAGTAAAAAGCCAAACTTCTCTTGAGCTTCTTGTTCATTAATTCCAAGTAAATTAAATACAGCCTTCTGTAAATCGGACTGATGAATACGTATGGATCCACCACCAATTTCATAGCCGTTTATTACTATATCATAAGCTTTAGCCAAAGTGTGAGTAGGATTTGCACATAATGATTCCGGAGACAACTCTTTTGGTGACGTAAACGGATGATGCATTGCTTGTAACCTGTTGTTTTCATGATCCATTTCAAACATTGGCCAATCAACAACCCATAAAAGCTCCCATTTATCACTAAGTAGTTTTCTATCGTGACCTAATTTAATACGTAAAGCACCCATCGCTTCATTTACGATATGAGTCTTATCTGAACCAAAGAATACAACATCTCCAGTTTCGGCCTCGACTCGATTAAGAATCCCCTCAACTACTGCATCAGAAAGGAACTTAAGAATGGGGGATTGTAAGCCTTCCATCCCTTTACTGCGGTCGTTAACTTTGATGTACGCCAAACCTTTTGCGCCATAAATGCCTACAAAATTACCGTAATCATCCAGCTCTTTTCTACTTAATTCATTACCTTTAGGAAGCTTTAATGCCACAACTCGGCACTCAGCGTCATTCGCAGCACTGGAGAATACTTTAAAATCACATTCTCTAACCAGATCAGCAACATCCACCAACTCCAATGGATTACGCATATCAGGTTTATCACTACCAAAACGACGCATTGCTTCAGCATATGCCATTCGAGGTAGCTTTTCAGGTAAATCAACATTAAGGATTTCTTTAAAGACGAGCTTTAATAAACCTTCAATTAAATTTTGAATCTCCATTTCATCAATGAAGGACATCTCGATATCAAGCTGGGTAAATTCAGGTTGTCGGTCTGCACGCAAATCTTCATCGCGGAAGCAACGCACAATTTGGTAGTACTTATCAAAACCAGCCACCATCAATAATTGCTTAAACAATTGAGGTGATTGGGGTAACGCATAAAACTCACCTGGGTGCACGCGAGATGGAACTAAATAGTCACGAGCGCCTTCAGGAGTAGCTTTGGTCAACATAGGCGTTTCAATATCTAGAAAACCTTGTTGGTTCAAGTAGTTGCGCATACAAGTGTTTAATTGATGTCTTAACTGCATCTTCGCTTGCATTGATGGGCGGCGCAAATCAATGTAACGGTACTTATAACGTAAGTCTTCATTTACTGTTTGAAAATCATCTGGTAAGAAGGGTGGTGTTGGCGATGGGTTTAAAATTTCCAGTTTGGTGCCTAGAACTTCAACACGTCCTGTTGCCATAGTAGCATTCATCATGCCTTCGGGCCGGCTACGTACTATCCCAGTAAGGGCTACTACAAACTCTGAACGGAGTTTTTCTGCAACGGCGAAAATCTCTTGATTTTCCGGCTCGTATACCACCTGTAGTAAACCTGTGCGATCACGGATATCCAGGAATATTACACCGCCATGATCACGTCGGTGATGTACCCACCCACACACCGTAACTTCTTTACCTAAACTAGATTCATCCACTCCCAAACAGTAGTGTGTACGCATAAAAACCGCCTATTTAATTTTATTAAGATTTGGAACCATTACCAAAAACTGTGAAATACTACCTAGTCCGTGCTCGTTGATTTAGTATCAGTTTTTGCAGGAGCAGTTTCTTTGCTTGTAGAAGTAGTTGACGGAGTACTGTTTTTATTTTTGAAATCAGTAGCATACCAACCTGTTCCTTTCAATTGGAAACCCGCTGCAGAAATCAGTTTAATTACAGTATCCTTTTCACATTCAGGACATTGCTTGACAGGTTCATCACTGATTTTTTGCATTAAATCAAAATGATGATGACAATTTGTACATTGATATTCATAAATTGGCATCTAAACAACTCCATTAACTTCAGTTTAATAAATTCAACCTTTAATTATAGCTAAATCATAAAGGATGACAATATATGTAGCAAAAAACAATTATGACCAATTATCGCCCTTCAAGTACAATGTTCTAGCTATCAATTAAACAAGAATATTACTCATGAATTGTTATGAACGCTTAGGTCCCCAAGAAGAAAATACCCCTCGCTTTGGATGTTATTAAAAGATGAAGCAATCCAGTACTACGTTTAGCATTGTTCTGGTTGCTTCGCCAAAGCTCGCAATGGCGTAATTAACCTACTCTCGTGGCGCTTACGAGAAGCTGATGTAGAATCCATCGATGTCCGCAAGTCCGGCTCTATAATTTAAAAAACATTTTCCGTCTATATAAAAAAGCAGCAAAAAGAAAATTCAAGAAAAGAAAAACAAAAGAATAAAAAAGCCCGGCATTTTCTTGGCTAAAGCTACCAAATAAATACTCAGAAATTGCGACTCGCAAATTATCCGAAGCTCCATTAGGCATCGTAACCGTGAATACAGCTTGCAACTTAAGTAACAGTACATGGAAAAGAAAAATAAGCAGCGCATTCATGCCAAAAATCTTAAAGGGTAAAGCCCATTTGCTGTAGCCAAGAATATCAATTACATAAAAACACAAAGCAAAGCCCCAAAGAGAAATGCCGCCCACCCATAAAACAAAAGAACTGGACCATAAATTTTTATTAATGGGGAAGCTATAGCTCCAAAGCCAGCCTAATAAAAGAAAAAGCAATCCTGCTAACACCATGAAAAAACACTTTTTTTGTTTGCTAAGTGGAGTAAGTAACAGGCTTCCTGTCAACACCCCCATCAAAGTAGTCGCTACTGCAGGAATCGTACTTAACAATCCCTCTGGATCAAAATTTCTATAAAAATGTGGCGGTGATAAAAGTTGCTGATCAATATAAAGCACCCAATTGTTCGTCATACTTAATGGGTTCCCTATTCCACCAGGCACTGGAACAAAAACCATCAGGTACCAATAACCCAGAAGGATTGCTATGAAGAGTGCAGCCTGGATTCTGACCGAAGTATTTAAATAAAGAAGTGAACACACAAAGTAACAAATCGCGATACGTTGTAGAATTCCATAAATACGAATGGTTGCAAAATCAAAATGTAAAGGAAAGGCATTTAAAAAAAGCCCAAATAAAAAGAGCAAGGCAGTGCGTTTAAAAATATTTTTATAAATATCTGAAGAGACTTGGGGATTTGTTACTGTTTGTCTTTTTAAACTAATGACCGTTGTTACGCCAACAATAAATAAAAAGGCAGGAAAGACCAAATCGGCAAAAGTACACCCGTTCCAGGTGGCATGATCGAGTAAAGGATAAGCCTCGTTGGTTCCCTGGCTATTCACTAATACCATTAACGCCATAGTTAAACCGCGGAATACGTCTAAAGATAAGATACGTTCGGAATTGCCGCTCATGAAGGATTGTTTCACCATTTAAGTAAGTAAGAGCTCAGATGTTGCGTTAATTCGCATGAATCGCGCACAATAAAAAAGCAGGGCTCAATAGGGTACGTTAGATCTCGAGCAATTACCAAATAATACCATCATAGCATATGCTAAATGCTCTTCAAACCACGAACAGGAATGTCCAAATGATAAACATAATGCTTGATAATTTGCTCTGCTTGCTCACTGGTTAAAGGCTTACTGATTGCCCCTTCCATAAAATAATGCTGGCAATCGTATTTGACTACATCAGCCTCATAACCTGTTAAAGCAATAATTGGCACATGAAATTTCGTGTCTTTTTCTTTTTGCCTTAATTGCTTCGCCACGATATAACCCGAAGAATCCTCTAAGCCAATATCCATTAACACCAAGTCATATTTTCCAGGTTGAAATAGCTTCAATGCATTATCCGCGGTTTCAGCAATATCCACATGGCAATTTAAGGACGTCAATAAAGCTTTTTCAACATTTTGAGCAATGACATTATCCTCAACCATCAGTACCGTGGGTAAGTGTCCCTCTTTTATAGCGTCGTGCACTTCTTGATCTGTATCTTCAATCACTGATGATGCGGAAACGGCTTTACTCATGCTCACATCAGTTAAGACCACGACTAAACCAATCACTTCTTTTTGCAAATCAAAAATAGGTACTCGTGAGGCATGAAAATAAAATACCTTACCATTCTGATTCCGAATAGCTTCTTCTTCGATGTGATGCTGTGATTCACCGGAAAAAAGGACCTTCATATCTTCTAATTTCAAGGCATCAATTCGCGCCTCATCCCAATGGCCAAACTCAATCATTTTTTGATAAGGGGTACCATTAAAATCTTTTAATTTTTTCAAACCTAATAAATCGCGAAAATTACTATTACACCCCTTCAAATTACATTCCATATCCACCCAATAAACAATATTAGGCATTGCGTTGATAATTTCCATGTAATAATGATTGATGACTTCAATCTCATCTTGCTTATATACATTTTTGCCGTGGGGGGACATGCAATAGCTCCGCTTATTGTGGTTTGCATGTAAAGTATAGTACAGATTAACTAGTTCGATTGAATTGAAGAAGCTCCCTTATCAACCCATTCAACTTGCTCCTGTGACAGGAAGGTAAAAACATTTTGAGAGACAGAGAAAAATGACTCACTACTCGAAGATATTTTTATCTGTTCCGGAGAAGGACTAAGCAACTCAGCAATATCATTATGCCCCATAATGAGGGCAATGTCGTAGGGGGATATTTGAATAGGCGTATCCCCATAAACACAATAAAACAAAAAAATTGTTATTGATTTTAATAGATTAAAATACCACGTAGAACCATCCTCTGGCATGTCGTTAAAAGAATTTATTAGCCATCTAAAAAATTTATAAAACCATCCATTCTTATTCTCTGGTGTTTCTTTCAAGACTTGCTGCATAATAAAGTTGTTCATTCTGATGGCAACTTTCTCATCCCCGTTCCAGGACGTAAAACAACTTAACCTCCCTGCGGATTTAGTTAAATACAGATTCAAATTGGCTTTTTGTTTTAGTAACAACTCCACTATCGAACGATGACCTTCTTGCACAGCAATAAAAAGAGGAGTCGCCCCCTCTGACGATGACTGATCGATATCAACTTGATGTCTGATTAGTTCCCTAACGAGTTCTTCATGTCCAAGCGTAGCTGCAATAAATATAGAGGGGTCACCCACTAATAACTGGTTCAAATCAACACCATGCTTCGCTAATTCCGCAACCATTGCTGCATCTCCATTAATGACAGCAACATACAGTGGAGTCTCTTCGTTATACGATGGTTTATTTGGCTCGGCACCATACTTAACTAATTCTGCAACAATTGCTCTATGTCCATTGAAAGCGGCAATATACATCGGTATCGCGCCACCAAATGATGGTTGATTCAGCTCCGCACCATGTTTCGCTAGTTCCACGAGAATATCTACCTGCCCATATTCAGCGGCGATATATACGAGTGCCACACTATCAGTGGTTAACTGGCTTAAATCCGGGTAAAATTGCATTAACTGTCTGAATTTTTGGGCCTCATTATTCTTCACCAAAAGTGTCAGCAAACTTAATGAGTAGGATTTATCTACGAGCTTCTCTGCAGTTAATAAATGTCTTTGATCCAATTGATTCAATGTATCTTTCAGCAGGACTAACTTAGGATTCTTTTGGGTAGTTATTACCTGAGTTGTAAATACTAATCGATTCTCTTCTATTGGCAAAAAAAAAGCCTCGGCAAGCAATTGGGGCAGTTCGTCGGTACTTACCGATTTAGGCGGATATTGATTACTGTCCATGAAGGACCATCCCCTGACCTTTGAGTACGTTACAGCAATACTATGAGATACACTAGATAATAAAAAACCAATAGTTTCATCAGCCGGAATGTCTAAGACATCGATTAAATTAGCGATCATATCAAAATAACTTTTTATTTCTTCCAGATAATAAAGGTTTGATGCGGAGTATACTGAGGCCAAGCCACCCAGCTCACGCATCTTATTTGATGAAGCCACTGATGAAAACCCATCAACATTCCCTTGATCAGTGCGTTGACCACGAAAGATGGCACACCCACTAGGATTCTGAAACAAAGCAAGGCTGTCAAAAAAACCCATTACTTCAAAACATGCTAAATCTTCTGCAGTTAAATTCTTTCCTTTTTTAGCTTTTGCTCGAGTAAAATCGTTTTTAAGAGCGACACCCCGCGCAAGAACTGCTTCAAGACGCGCTAAAAAAAAATGCTCTTCGTTAAGCAGGCAAGCTTCAATCCAACGAACGGCTAAACCATGGCACAGCCCGGGTGTTTTTTCATAGCCTAATTGATTAAACAAATTTACTAGATTAGAGTGCATTAAAAAACAAATAAAGAGTCAATTTGATCATTATAGCACCACAAAAGGATGTAAATAAACAAATATCGCCAGCCTTACAGGCCTATGCCTTTGTCGTTAAGATATTTTACAGGCTATTATTTATATGAGGAGGAAAAGAGGCAGTAAACTACCCCTTAAAGAATAAGAATTAGTGGTGCTCACCAGCACAGCCTTTGCAGTCTTTGCAACCCGCTTCGCCTTTGCAGCCAGAACAGCCTTTGCAATCATGTTTACCTGCACAGCCTTTACAGCGTTTGCAGCTGGCGGCGGTAGTAGCCTCATCAGCATAAGCAACAGAGAGTACAGGCACTGCCAATACTGTTAACAAGGCAGCTACAGCCATTGTCGTTTTTTTCATAGTATAACTTTCCTAGATGGTTAATGAGTTTGAACTCAAAACTGATATTAGCAAAGAATTTGTGAATTTTCTTCTCTTTTGTATAAAAATTAGGTTCCAAGGTCCCTGTGGTCTACTCTTCATCCTTGAAAGAAAGTAACCGAGGATAAATGTTAAGAGACCTCACTCTTCGATGCGCGTAACAAAAATTTATCTAACATTCGTGTACTTAATATACGCTTTAAAAAAACCATAACATGGGCAGGAAGCGTGACAGGATATTTTGCGCGGGGGCGTTTAGACTCAATTGCATGAATCAGTTTAGCAATTACGGCCTCGGGTGTTTTAGTAAATACTGAATTAGAGCCTGTTTCTTTGTGGCCCTGGATAAGTCTGCTGTATTGTGTATTAAAATGGCTCTTTTCGGGATGAAGGTTTGTAAGCGTGCTCTCCACACAATTGTCTCGAAAGCGGCTTTCGATAGGACCAGGCTCTATGGTAATTATCTCGATGCCTGAGGACTTAAGCTCCAATCTCAAAGTATCACTTATACCCTCAACAGCATACTTGGATGCATTATATGCACCACGAAATGGCATGCTTATCACACCCAGGATAGAGCTAATATTAATTATCCGCCCTTGCCCCTGTTGACGCATTACAGGTATTGCAAGCGCACTAAGCTCCATCAAACCAAAAACATTCGTTTCAAATTGCTGGCGTAATGTCTCCCGGGATAAATCTTCTAACGCCCCCACCTGGCCATAACCTGCATTATTAATTAAAACATCTAAGCGACTGCCCGTTTTCGTGAGCACTTCAGCAAAAGCAGTTTGAATTGAAGCAGAGTCATTTACATCTAAAAGGAGCGTATCTAAACCTAAAGCAATGAGCTGTTGTTGATCTTCTTTTTTTCTACACGAAGCAATTACTTGATGTCCTCTTTTCTGTAATGCTTGTGCCGCATCTAATCCAATACCACTGGAGCAACCTGTTATTAATATTGTCTTTTTATTCATTATTAAAATCGCCTGTGAAAAAATTAATCATTTCAATTTATAGTCTATAATTTTCATAGAATAACAAAAAAGGACCTCAATCATGGAACGAGCAAAAACTAAAAACAGTAAGGCTCTATCAATACTTCTTTTTTCTTTTCTACTTTTAACTGGTGGAGGACTATACAATACGGCTAAGGCCGCAAGTTCACCTGCATCTCCCTTAGCCGGACAACAGCTCGCGTATTTTGTTGGCTATCATACTAATGCCCCTGTTTATGTTGGGCCCCGTGTTTATGTTGGACCTCGCGTTCAAGTGCAACACCGCCACCGAAGTGTGCGTTGGACAGGTTGGAGATACATCGGTCATGGTTGCCGTCAAAATTGCTTGGTAGATCGTTGGACTGGACGTGTTATACGATGTAACCGTAGTTGTCGTAGATAATAGTTAAAGCATATTTATTACTGAGCAGGTAGACCTAGAAAGCTGGGCCCTGCACAGCCCAGCCAACCCTAATTTAAGCGAAATAATCGATCACACCTTGTGGCTTCACCTTATTTTTTACTGGTGTGAACAGCACGTCCTCTTCGATTTCATTTAAGTAAGTAGCCTCTTCTTGAGCTGATCCTTCATGCTGTTGGGCAAACTGACGTGTGCCGGCATCAGAATCAACATTAAACTCAGACAAATTAAGACCCTGTTCTGCCATCATTGTATGTAATCTGGCAACAGACTGATCAATAACGTCACGAACCTGCTGGTTATGGCTGATGATAGTTACCGCTGCCGAATTGTTAATCACTTTAATACTGATCTCTAAAGGCCCTAGATCTTCAGGATGTATGCGAATAGTCGCGTTTTTAATCCCTTGTTGCCCCAGCCACATTACATGCTCAGAAAATTGCGTTGACCACTGTGGATCGTCAATATCCAATGGGATAGAAAGCGCTGGGGAGGTCGGGCTACTACGCTCGAGCTGTTTTGGACTGACCGCAGAATGAGCCTCTAGATTATTAATTACATGACTCGCTAAAGAACGATCCACTGGCCCAGAGTGCTCCGGTGAGTTACTCTCTGTCCCCGAGAAACTAAACTCAGAACCTTGCTCCGTTTTAAATTGAGATAAGTTTTCACTATCAAAATCAGAGGATTCAAAATACTTAATATCTTCTTCGGAGGATAAATCGCTGGAATTTAATGCGACTGGCAACACATCGGTACGCTCTGCCGCAAATGAATCCTCTGCCACCAAGGCAACCTCTTGCTGGAGTACATCAAGATCCTTCAAGCCCACTTGATTGATGTCTACTTGAGCTAATTCAGACCCTACATTCAATGTACTTAAATGCACTTGCTCATTAGTTTTAACTTCAGCTTCTGTCCCCAATGCAAATAAAGCAGAAGGTGCCTTCGTCAAAGTGAGATCCTCTGCTGAAGGTTCTGAGGGCTCAGGAATAAGGCTATTGGAAAGTTCTGTAGGTTGTACTATTTGTCCTGCTTCTGTAGCTGAAATAGCAGCGCTAGAATTTCGTTCGGCTTGATAATATTCAGAATTAATCCAATTCACTGCAATATTATCTTCTAAATTGGCACCAAGTTCGGTATTCAAGGGCGGAGGAATTGATTTACTTGCTGCTGCATCTGAGTTAATAAAATGTACCGAATCTGATTTCGCTGAGTCTTTAGGCGTTTCTTCAACAATCTCAGGAGTAACTTGCGTTAATAAAAATAGAAAGGTGCTGGGGTCAATGGAATCATCTTCTTGTGACTCATTTTCTTGAGTTGCAGTTATCTGTTTCGGTTCACTACTCTCTTGGCTATTAAGCATAAACAATGAACTTAAAGCTATGTTATTTAAATCCAGCATCCAACACTCCTTCGTTTCCTACGAACCCTCGTAGCGATATCCTTATGTACTGCAAACGAACTGCAAAGACAAATATTACTTGAGCATAAAACTTTGTAAAGAGATCTATTCGTATTTAACAAAGATAATACTCTTTTTTTATCAAAAAGATAGCGGAACTGTGAATGATTCATCCTTTGCTTTGCCCGCTCCCACTTCTAAACTACCGATGAAACACCTTAGTTATTTTCAAGCTTACAAGCAGCCCTAATGTGCGAGACGAGCGTCCTAACACGCTCTATTCACTGCAAACGAACTGCAAAGACAATTAAGACCACGTTAATAAATATTACTTGAATGTAAAACTCACCAAGGAAAGCTATTCGCCTTGAAACAGAGATGATACTCTTTTTTTATCAAAAGAATGGGAGGAACTACCGATGACTGGTCCTTTATTTAATCGAACTCCAACTCGCCGGCAAGTTGAGCAGAAAATCAACGACGCAAAACAACTGCTTTCACCAAAGAGTATCGAAGATAATGAACTATTCTTGCAGATGCTTGACCAAAGAATCAGCGATTTTACCCACGCACTTTCCCCCCAAAGTGAGTTATCAAAATCTGATAAAAATGATGTTTTATTACAATATTATCGATTTGCCAAAACACTCTATGCATGTTTAAACAACCCAACTAGAGCCCAGATGTATATAAATGGTTATTTTAACCAATTCTATTATCCGGTTGGCGTCGATGAGTACTATCAACCCGGTCCTGGAAAATATTATGGTTCTAGAGCAGGAACAGCATTGGGCGGCTCATTGATCCTGGCCTCACTTGCCGCATTTGCGTTTAGTCCCTTAATCGCAGCAATCATGCTCCCGATAGGCATTACCATTTTAGCCCCTAGCCTCTTTGCTTTATGGGTTCCTGAGATGCTTGATCCAACCGAGAAAAAAATTGAAGAGCGGCTTATTTTTGATACTGGAGTAAGCATGTTACAGTCACAAGCGATTAATGAAGTAGATCAGCAAAACGCTCAACACTACCAAAGCATGTCGGTATAAAAAAAACACATCTTGGATTACATGAAAACTGTAATCCAGGCAAAATTTCCCTCGCGGCTTTTAAAGTCCACATTTTCTTTGTTTTCATGAGGAGTCACATGAAAAATTCTAAAATTTAAGCTATGATTCAACTTTTAATTCCAGGAGTTTTTTTATGAAAGTTGGCCACGACAGTCTATCCACCAAGTGTCAATTGCACGTAGATGGAAAGACCTATAACTACTACAGCCTCAAAGAAGCTGAAAATAAAAATTTAAAAGGGGTTAACCGTCTTCCCTACTCTCTGAAAGTACTTCTCGAAAACCTATTACGTTTTGAAGACAACAACACCGTAACCACTAAAGATATTGAAGCGATTGCTGCCTGGCTAGACAAAAAAACATCTCAACATGAAATTGCATTTCGACCAGCTCGCGTACTGATGCAAGACTTTACAGGGGTTCCCGCGGTTGTTGACTTAGCAGCAATGCGAGCGGCTCTTGTGAAAATGGGTGGTAATCCAGATAAGATTTCTCCGTTATCTCCAGTTGATTTGGTCATTGACCATTCAGTGATGGTTGATAAATTCGGTACTAGTGATTCCTTAACTATTAATACTGAAATTGAGATGGAACGTAACAACGAACGTTATGAGTTTTTACGTTGGGGACAAAAAGCATTCAACAATTTCCAAGTTGTTCCTCCTGGAACAGGTATTTGCCATCAGGTAAACCTGGAGTATTTAGGTAAGACTGTATGGAGCAGCAGTGACGAGGGTCAATTATACGCCTATCCAGATACCTTAGTAGGTACTGACTCTCATACAACCATGATCAATGGCTTAGGCGTTTTAGGCTGGGGTGTTGGTGGGATTGAGGCAGAAGCGGCTATGCTAGGCCAACCCGTGTCGATGCTAATTCCAGAAGTTATTGGCTTCAAATTACATGGCAAGATGCATGAAGGAATCACGGCCACCGACTTAGTACTCACCGTAACTCAAATGTTGAGAAAGAAAGGTGTTGTTGGTAAGTTTGTTGAATTCTACGGCCCAGGCTTAAGTGATTTGCCACTGGCTGACCGTGCAACTATTTCCAATATGGCTCCAGAATACGGTGCTACCTGTGGCTTCTTCCCTGTTGATAAAGAAACTATTCGTTACCTTGAATTAACAGGCCGTGACGCCCACACCATTGCCCTGGTTGAGGCTTATGCCAAAGCTCAAGGCATGTGGTACGACAAAGACAGTGTAGACCCAGTATTTACTGATACTTTAGAATTAGATTTAGGCTCGATCGAACCTTCTTTAGCTGGCCCAAAACGCCCACAAGATAAAGTAAATCTACACACATTACCCGTTGAGTTTGCTGCCTTCCTAAAAGAATCAGGCAAAGAACAAGAAAAAGATAAGTCATTTCCAGTTAAAGGTCAGGACTTTGAAATGAAACACGGTAATGTAGTTATTGCCGCAATTACCAGCTGTACCAATACTTCAAACCCAAGCGTGCTCATGGCTGCAGGGCTTGTTGCTAAAAAAGCGATCGAAAAAGGATTACAACGTAAACCTTGGGTTAAATCGTCCTTAGCCCCTGGCTCTAAAGTAGTTACTGATTACCTGAACCATGCAGGGTTGCAATCGTACCTGGATCAATTAGGTTTTAATTTAGTTGGTTATGGTTGTACTACTTGTATTGGTAACTCAGGCCCTCTTCCTGATGCGATTTCACATTCAATCAGCGAGAATGATTTGGTTGTTGCCTCTGTATTATCGGGAAACCGTAACTTTGAAGGTCGTGTCCATCCGCAAGTAAGAACAAACTGGTTGGCTTCTCCTCCATTAGTTGTTGCTTATGCGCTTTGCGGAACTACTTGCATTGACTTAGGTAAAGAACCTATTGGCAAAGACAATAAAGGAAATGATGTATTCCTAAAAGATATTTGGCCAACAAATGCAGAAATTGCAGCTGAAGTTTCTAAAGTTACTGGCGGTATGTTCCGTAAAGAATATGCAGAAGTATTCCAAGGTGATGCACACTGGCAAGCAATTAAGACCAGTACTGGCAAAACATACGAGTGGGATGCTGATTCAACCTACATTCAACATCCCCCATTCTTTGATAACTTAAAAGAGACTCCAGATCCAATTAAACCCATTAAACAGGCTTATGTCCTGGCCCTTTTTGGTGACTCGATTACTACCGACCATATTTCTCCTGCGGGTTCAATTAAAGCCAACTCACCTGCTGGCTTGTATTTAAAATCTAAAGGTGTTAGTGAGAAAGAGTTCAACTCTTATGGCTCTCGTCGTGGTAACCATGAAGTGATGATGCGAGGAACTTTTGCGAACATTCGTATTCGTAACGAAATGACTCCTGGCCAAGAAGGTGGTATCACTCGTTATATTCCTACGGGTGATGTCATGCCAATTTACGATGCAGCGATGCTTTATCAAAAAGATCATCACGACTTAGTGGTTATTGCGGGTAAAGAGTATGGTACGGGTTCATCAAGAGACTGGGCCGCGAAAGGTACGAACTTACTTGGTGTTAAAGCGGTAATTACTGAAAGCTTCGAGCGTATTCACCGTTCTAACTTAATCGGTATGGGCGTATTACCCTTACAGTTTACTCAAGACATGACACGTAAAACACTTGAATTAACTGGCGATGAACGCATCAGCATTGATGTTTCAGAGTCATTAGCTCCTGGTGCTATGGTTAATGTGACTATAGAACGTACTAATGGTAAGAGTGAGCAAATTCACGCTCTATGCCGTATTGATACTGCTGACGAATTGGAATACTACAAAAACGGTGGAATTCTGCAGTACGTATTAAGAAACATCGCTTAATGGAAACCTGGTTGCACGCAACCAGGTTACACCAATTTAATTTAAAAAAACCCGTATTTAGACACTGTCGTAATACGGGTTACAATCCAGAAGTCCCACTACTCAATCCAAGCAAATCCCTGTACTATCTTTTTTCCATATGCTCCGATGTTTTTCCCCCCCTGGTTATTGTCTTAGCTACCCCCCACTGTTATACTGCGCGACTGCTTATTTACTATGAATTCAGATAGGTGCGTGGAAAATTTTTTGCTTTCTTAATCCTTAATTAAAGTAGCTTTTTACCCAAGTAACCTAATGATTTATTTGTACGTTAAGGATTAATCATGAGTCAACCAAAAAAGGTTCTGAGCGTTTTTTCCTTGGTAATGATTAACGTAATTGCTGTTGATAGCTTACGTACCTTACCGATTAGCGCCAAACTGGGTTTATCATTAGTTTCCTACTATGTGATCGCGGCGATTGCTTTTTTTATTCCTGTTGCGCTTGTAGCAGCAGAATTAGCTACGGCTTATCCCAATACTGGCGGGTTGTATGTTTGGGTTAGAGAAGCATTTGGTAAACGTGCTGGCTTTATTACGATCTGGTTACAGTGGATCTACAATGTGGTTTGGTACCCCACCATGCTTGCATTTATTGCCGCCACCCTGTCTTATTTGATTGCTCCTGAACTCGCCAACAATAAGTTTTATTTATTGGGCACCGTTGTTGGACTCTTCTGGTTATTTACCTTCATAAACTGCTTTGGCATGAAAATATCCAGCATTGTGAGCATTGTCGGTGCGACTATAGGCACTGTACTTCCTATGGTGGTGATCATTGGACTAGCACTCTTATGGGGACTCCAAGGTAAGCCTATGGCAGTCGACTATCCCTCATCATGGTTTCCTAATTTTGAGTCATTGGGAAATCTTTCCTTATTTGCTGCGGTATTATTTGGCTTAATTGGTATGGAAATGTCAGCGGTGCATGCTGAAGAGGTAAAAAACCCTCAGCGTGACTATCCACGAGCCTTGTTGTACTCAACCATTTTAATCATCTCTACCCTTGCGTTAGGCTCTTTAGCTATTGTTGTGGTGGTTCCTAATGATAGCCTAAGTGTTGTTTCAGGTTTAATTGATGCCTACGCTGTGTTTTTTAAGTCCTACCACATGCCTTGGATGACCTCTGTACTTGCCGTGTTAATCATTCTTGGTGGTTTAAGCGGGGTTTCTGCCTGGATCATTGGACCCACTAAAGGATTGCTGGTTTCTGCACGTGATGGTTCTTTACCGGCACGATTTACCCGCACCAATAAGTATGGCGCACCCACAACTATTCTATTTACGCAAGCGATTATCGTTACGGTATTAAGTACGGTCTTTATTTTTTTAAATTCAATTAACGCAGCATATTGGATGTTGAGTGATTTAAGTGCGCAAATGGCGTTACTGGTTTATGTCATTATGTTTGCGTCAGCGATTAAACTAAGATATTCCAGACCCGATCAGCCTCGTGGATATAAAATACCTGGCGGAAATAAGATGATGTGGTTTGTCTCGGGATTAGGTATTTTTTGTTGTCTCAGTGCCATGTTGGTTGGCTTTGCGCCCCCTTCACAAATTCCTATCGGTGATGTATTCCTATTTGAATCGTTCCTTGTGGGTGGTTTGATTTTATTCGTCCTGCTTCCATGGTTTTTTGCTAAAAAACATTGATAGTCAGACATGTAGAAACAATTCCCCAACTCAATTAGCCTCTTCCTTCGAACTTTATGGATACCGCGGTCAAGCCGCGGTAATTCGTGCAACATTTGGCCTATACTGAGGTAATTCGTAAGATTTTTGGGAAATAAACAACAGGCGTAGTCCGTATTAGTGCAGCGTCATACGGACTACGACCTCGATGTATCTCGTGGTATTATTTGCACACAAGCCGACTACAACCCAAGATTAAGATTACTTTGCTCCTGTGGTGCTTCTCCTCCTGCTGCTGGAACTTTAATGTCGTGCAAGCGTTGCTTGAACGAAGACATCATCGTTTCTTCCTGAGTCGGTCCAGTAAAGAAAGACACAAACTTTTTAATCAGTTTAACAAACGGATTATCTGAGTTTTGATGCAATACTTCCTGACACTTCTCGCTCAAACCATGACTCTTAACATCTGCCAAACGCTCAGAAGGATCTTTCGAATCAACCTCTAACATTGCCTGCATCTTAGAGATTTCTTTTATTTTTTGATCTTTAATAAAAACCGATGTTTCTTTGCTATCAACATAGGCTTTCATCTCGCTAAGACTGTCATGTACTCTAATGAGCGAATCATATTGTGGTGCGCGAGCCAAGAACGATTGTACCTCTGCATTACGTCTTTGCAAATGCACCATCCCATCTTGCCCAGGAATATTGTCATCCGCAAGAATACCTTGATACTTTCTCAATTGATTGATTTTTTCTTCTCGTCCTGGATTACCTGGATTTGCTGCCTGTATGCGTTCTTCCTCGGCAATCACCTGACTGATTATTCTTAAAGAATCATTCAGTAAAACACATAATTCTTTTGCGTTCTGGTTCTTAGAACAAACATTAGCCCAATGTGTTTTAGACTTATCAGCAATTTGTTCCTCAGTTTTATCATCCACCGCTAAATCCGTAATTATTTCTGATTTTTTAGTCATAAAATCAGAACGCACCTCTTGAATAAACGCGTCAGTATAAGGACCTAACTCCCCTTGCATTGTCTCAGCCAGAGTAACGTTTAAATGATTATCAAACAGTTGTCCTTTATAAGCATCACCAACCAAATAATGATTAGCACTTCTTAATACATTCTGCTCTGATGCAGCACTTAATCTACTCAATGCCTGTTCTAATCGCTCAGAAGGTAATGATGTTGCATCAGTTAAACCTTCTTGAATTCCAGAAATAACAGCTAATCGTTTTTCTTTTTCCTGGGGAGGCATTGCTTCAATTTCAATCTTTTGCTTTAACTCATTAAGCACATCATAGATATTGATAATCGCATCATACCCCACTGCTTCACTTATTGTTTGGGTTGCATTGATATGAACCTCATTGATATGGTCAACTTTATTTTCTTGCCCACTTAAATCAAGTTTCGTTAATTCATCTCTTAATTTCATTAACGTATCCAGTTTTTTGGCTCTGCAAGGATTATTATCTGCCAATCCTTGTTCTTGCTCAATCAACTCATTAACTTTATCTAAGGTTGTATTTAATCGAGATAAAGCTTCTTGCATATTTTTATTTAATTCCAGTACAAGAGGTACAACCTGCTCCACAGAGGAAGCAATCTTCACTCCCATCTTCTCATTGAATTCAATGCCATTAAGAGCGGCTGTTTTGGCCTGCTTATAATCAGGCTGTATGGTTTTCATAAATGCCTCGGCATAAAAGCCCAAGGATTTACCTGCTGATTGTTTCACCGCCTCTTGTACTTGGGATTCAAACAACTTATCTTTGAAGGATTCTTTTTGCGCATCGATGATAATTTTAGAAGCATCGTCAATTCGTTGGGCAATAACGCCTTCCATGTCTTGGTTAATGTTTATTCCACCCACGATCTCTGCTTGTTTCTTAGTAAACTCAGGCAAAATATGCTCAAAAAATGCTTCAGCGTGAGGACCGAGTTGAGGCTCTAATGTACTTTTGAAATTGGCATTTACATAATTACTAAAAAGCTTCTCTTTAAAGGCCTCGATTTTTTGGGGGCCAATGACCTCTTGTTGTGTCTTGATCATATTCTCAAGATGAGTAATACGCTCCTCACATAATTTCAGTCTTAGTGCTTTTGCATCAGCAAGCCCTTGAATGAGCTCCTGTAATTTAGGGGCTTCAGCAACAATATTTTTCCCTTGTTCTTTGAAATCCTGAGGAGTCTGTAGCTCTCTTAAGTAGGCATTAAAATAAACCGATTTATGGACATCATCTATTTTAGCAAGATAAGGTTGAAGTTCTGCATAGTATTGTAAAAACTTTTTCTGATCTTCTTCAGATTCAAAATCTGATTCTCTTACTAAAAGTTGAAAGCGTTCAAATGTAGTTGTTGGTTTCAATGCGTTATCTTGCACAGCAAGTACTTGCTCCACTAACTCTCGTAAACTCGATTCATTATAAGCATCTTCAAGAAAATCTACGGTGAATTTAGGGTCAATCTCAGCTAATGCCGGTTGAAGCAAACCATAAGCTGCCGATGCGTTTTCTTTTAACCAAGGAAAATCATCTACAAGAGCTGTGCCAGAAACAGCACTCTCAGCATAAACCACAGCCAGCTCATCAAAAGCGTTAATCTGTTTAGCAAAGTCATCATAATGAGCACTTGTTAACGTTCCTTGAGCAACAGCAACAAAGTTCGTAGCCTCTATGTCATCTTTTCGTTTAACTTCTCTGGCCAAACGTTTTTGAGTGTCAGAAAGGTCCAAAAGCAATATGAGTCCATCCTGATCCTTCTTAAACTCAGTAGACACATTGACGATAAGGGACTCATAGAATCGGTCAAAACGCGCTTTAACAACATCAGAATAAGTTCCTGCTTTTAAGCCTAAATGAAACTCAGCACTGTCTGCGGCTTCCATAAAAATAGCACCAAATTCAGAGCGAATTTCTTTCAGACGAGCCAGCGCTAAATCATGGCTTAGAGTACCAATTTCTGAAATCTGCATTTGGAATTTGGCAATGGTATTTAATACTTTATTTGCGGTACCCGGACCAAATGACAGTCCATTTAAACCATCAACAAAACTTTTAACTTGCTTGTTTACTTCTTCTTCCGAAGCTAAAGAGGCTTCATCGACACCTTTAATGCGATTTAAAGCTACAGGCAATTGATAGAGTTTTTCTGCAATTAATTGCACGTATGATTTTGGTTCAGGCTCTGGACCGTATACAGGTCCTTGCTCTTCTTCGACGGCATCAACAACAACCGGCGTTTCAGCGGGCACTCGATCGGCTAAACCTCGTTCTACAATTTTTTGCTGCTCTTTCCACGCCTGAATCACATCAATCTGTGATGCTTCATTAGACGCTTTTAAATAGTCTCCACTATTGGTCATAGGCTCTTTTACATAATCACCTAAGATAGGAATATTTTTTATAGGCTCAAGTAAATCAAGCCCTTCTTGGAGAATTGATTTTAAGCCTGGGTTTGCGGCAGCCTCAAGCAAATGGAATTTACTCTTATTAATGTTTTGGAGTAACGCACTAAAAGCCCCCCACAGATGCCAAGCACGCGTGAATGTATTGGTAGGATCGGCGGTATTATTTAATTCTTCCAGCTCTTTCAACCCAACACGCATGTAATGCAAGGAATTGATTAACTGTTTGTACATTACGACTTCTTCGCTATCTTTATGAAGAAGCGTGTAAGGTAGATTTTTTGAATCCAAATCAAGTTTATCAGTACCACTTTCTTTGGGTAGCTGCTTCCATACCTCTGGCGATAAATTTTCTTTTAAGTAATTTTGGAATTTATCTTGTAAAAAGTTATCTACTGATTGAGAAAGCTTTAACTCACTGAGCATTCCAAACAATGTTTTCTTACCAACCTCCTCACCTTTAGCGGTAAGTGGCTCAGCGGTAACTTCTTTTTCTTTCTGCTCTTTTTCCTTATCAATATATGTCTTTTTATCTTGTTCCACTTTAGTTTGTAATGTAGCTAACGCACCATCAATTAACGTCTCCTGCTGGAGCACATGGGCTAAATACAAAGGTGGATTTTTAGGATCATTCGCTGTTGGCGAATTTAAAATAGCAACTAAATGCTCATTAAGACTCTCATAGGCAGAGCCCATCGTAAGCATCTGAGGTTGAAACTTTTTATATTGGGCGCGCAAAAACTCTTTATCTTCTGCAGTTAATGACTTGAACAAAGGCTCATTATTTACCGTATTTCTTGGTGGCTCACCTTGTTGTGCATATTCTTTTAAATAGTTGAAGAATTGATTCACCCCATCACGAGCCTGCTCTAATTTCGTGACGTGATTTGCAGCGATAATACCTTCTTTATGATAATGTTCGGCAGATTTACCCTCTTCAAAATGAATGACATAAGGTATATAAGGTTGTACTGAAACGTTTAACTGCGTAGTCTTCTCATTCGCTACATAAGCAACTTCTACTGCATGACTCATTGTGTTATCAATAAGTCGAGCTTTAAAGTCTGCTTGAGCTTTACTCTGCTCAATATGCTCCATCACCTCATTTTTGCATGCTAAAACTTTGGAAAAGTGGTTAGAACCCCACATTTGTTTGTATTCAGAACTCCATAATCTGGAGACGATATTTGCTCCTGTAGGGAGTGTTAATGCATCAACAATAAGTTTATCAACGTCTGGATGCATGGCAGCGAAATGAGATTGGAACTGTTTGTAATCCGCTAAAAGTGCTTCTCGTTCACTTGGAGAGACATTAGCTAAGCTCCACTTACATAAAGCTTGGTGAATACTGTTGTATGAGTTAAGTCGGTCAAAAAAGCGAGTTGCCGCCTCTTTGGCAGTATCATCATTTGCCTCAAAGAGTGTTTCATTCAATCGAGTAGTTTGATTTGCCTTTCTCTTTTCAACAAATCGCTCATCCATCATCACCGTTAGGCCTTCAACGGGCTTGATTTTCTCACCGACATCCAACTTGCCCTTGTCCCCAGCCAGATAACGCACCATGGTACCTAAGGTTGAATCCATATATTCAGTTGCGGTATCCAATACCCCGGCTGTTTGTGCAATCGCCTCAACTTGAGTGGCTAATTGGGTATAATAAGTGTTCATTTGTTTCAACACAGGATCAGTTAGGGTTCCTGGTTTTAAACTCATTCCTTCCTCAATTTTTTCTAATTCAGCAAGTAATTGAGGCAATAATTCATGCTTAATTTCATTCAGTTTATCTGCAGCATCCAAATAAGCTTGTTTCGTTAATGGGGCTGCTGTGTTTACCAAATCCGTACTGTGAGCAACTAACTTACGTATTACTCCAATATAACTGGGTAATCCCATAATGCCACCTTTAGTACTCAATTTTTCAAAGTACTCTTTGGTTTCATTGGCTCGTTTAATCATTGCTTGCTGATAAGCTTCAGGACTAGTAATTGATTTGTTTGCAATACCTGAAGCACCTGTGGCTACAAGTGTTTGCAAAGCCTCAAAACGACGAGGCAAATCAAAAATGAACGTACTTAAATTTTCCAGGCTCTTCTCTTTAGTATGCTTGGCGTGTGGAAGCTGCTGTATAGCACCCGCAAGAAGCGCCCCTGCACTTTCTTCAGGGTTTGAGGGAGTAAATTGTCCTAAGGCATTCGCAGCAAACGCCATTTTCGGCATCAGATCTTTGATATGTGGAGCCACGATTTCTTGAATATCAGAACTACTGTGGTTAATTAGCTCCAAGGCAGCAGCTACTTCATGCACCGCATTATATCCAGCCTTAGCAAGATCTTTATAAATGCCTATCTTGTATCTGTCTCGTTTGATATCAAGATTTTCAACTCCGGAAATTGCTTTTTCAACGTTTTCCAAAGCATTAAGTAGTTTTTTAAGAACCGCAACTTGTGAGGGATCAGTTGATGAAACCTTAAATGGAGCTTTTTCATCATTTCTTACAAAGTAAGCAGTAAGCTCAGGAGAAAAATACTCACCCTTGGTAATCGCATCAAGAATACTTGTTCTTATAGTCTTACAAGTATCTGCAATCTTTAAGTCTTCTTTAAACTGGATAATATATT
This sequence comes from Legionella lytica, assembly GCF_044626755.1. Classification (GTDB taxonomy): domain Bacteria; phylum Pseudomonadota; class Gammaproteobacteria; order Legionellales; family Legionellaceae; genus Legionella; species Legionella lytica_A. The sequence continues at coordinate 990,570 of NZ_JBGORX010000001.1, forward strand.
TTTCAAGGTCTCTATGATTCATAATTGTTGCCCAAATAATGAATTAACTATATATATGATAGTCGAAAAAGAGAGCAATTTGACATGAAGAATTGAGAACTTAGCAAAATCTTAACAATTAAAAAACTTTCTTGTGAATTAAAAGGGCGATGTGTTTAAATATTAAACTACAATCTATGGCTAGGGGTGTCATCTTTAGTATCTTTATCGGTAGGATCATCCCCCCCAAACAAAGAAGTAAATAGGCTATTAAACAAACTAAAAGGACTAGTTGATAATTTAGGTTCCGTCGTTTTTTGTTCTTGTTGCTTTGTTAAATAAAACTGAAATACATTTAATTGCTCTTTAAATTCTGTAAATGCGACAAAATCATTGGGAGATAAAACCAATCCAAGTTCATCTTTACCATGGGGTATCTGAAGATAGTTTATTAACGAATCACGATCGTATACCTTTCCTTTCGACGTAATCACTGGGTTTTTAATCAATTCTTGACTTATCGGACATAAAAACAATTCAGGCCTATCTGGAAGCATACCTTGTTGATGAACAATTTTTCTAACTTCCAGAATAAAAGCTTCTTTCTTTTTCACATACTCTTCTTTACGTTTCGTAAAATCTTCAATATGTCTTACTAATTCAGGAAAAGGCTTAAGATCATCTACTTTCAACGGATTACGGCTTATGGGATCATTTCGCTCTTCTTTTCTTTTTTGTTTTAAGTAAGTAAGAATAAACTCCTCATCATAAACCTTTCCCTCAGGTGTAATAACCGGCTTTTTCATGAAGTCACCGCTAATAGGACAAAGAAGCATGGCCGGTGCGTTTTCAGGATGAGTTGATTGGGCTTCTTGGGAAGCCTCTTGAAGATACAGCGATTTATGTGACATTGGATTACTCTTAGACCCTAAAGACATGGTGTCCTACCTTATTACAATAAGCCTTCACAGGTTACCAATAAACTCCTTGTGAACACTTACCCATTAAATTATTGTTAAGTTTAATTTAAGTTTGATTAGTTGTCTATTTTTTATCCGAATCATCACGCAAAAGACAGGTCATTGCATGCTTTGCGATCATTAACTCTTCCTTCGTAGGAATGACCCCAACGAAGACTGCACTATTAGAGGTACTGATCACTGAATGATTACCAAGATTAGCCTCTTCGTCCATGCGCACACCAAGCCAATGCAAACGCTCACATACTTTTTTTCTCACTACAGCCGAATTTTCACCAATACCCGCTGTAAAAATAATCGCATTACATCCCTGCAATATTGAAAGCAAGCTACCCATCTCCTGAGCTACCCGATAACTAAATAAATCAACGGCTTCAATAGCCCTTGGATCAGGATTAAATTCTAAATCCTGTATGTCTGAACTAATTTCAGAAACACCAAGTAAGCCCGACTTATAATACAAAAGATCATTAACTTCTTTCACGGTATACATTTTTTCTTGCTGCAAGTACAGCAACACACCAGGATCAATCGTTCCACAACGAGAGCCCATCATCAAACCATCTAAAGCAGTAAATCCCATGGATGACGCCATACTGTTACCGTCATGCATCGCGCAAAGACTAGCCCCATTACCTAGATGCGCCACAATAACTTTAGGGCCTATATTCTTTGGCAATACTGAAGCAATGTATTCATAAGAAATCCCATGGAATCCATAGCGAACTACTCCTTCAGCGGTCAATTCTCGTGGAATCGCAAATAAGGTTGCCAGTTTTTCTTGGGTGTGATGAAAGCTCGTATCAAAACAGGCAACTTGTGGCAAAGTTGGATACAACTTACTCACTGTATTGATTGCCATCACATTTAACGGTTGATGCAAAGGAGCTAGCGGGGTTAGCGAATCGATCTGTGCCGTAATCATTTCATTAATTAAACAAGGTTCTTGGAAAATAGCCCCCCCATGTACCACACGATGCCCTACAGCACTTAAAACAAAGCGATGAGGTAACCCACTAAACCAATCAAATAAGTGCGCTAAGCAGGATTCATATCCAGGAAAAGACACGGATTCATTGATAATTTGCCCCTGCTGGGTGCTATAAGCAACAAATTGAGGCTTATCAAATAGAGCGCTAATCTTACCCTGATAAAGTAATTTTAAATCAGCGCAGGTAAACAATGCGAATTTAATACTGGAAGAGCCTGCATTAAGAACCAAAATCGCTTTATCCATGCTATTTAACTCCATCCGTTTGTCTACGAACGTAAAGTAGTCCCATAATGCAGGAGGCTTTGCGTGATAATTCATCACTACCACGGCTAGTAAGAATAATCGGAACACGCGCGCCCAATACAATTCCTGCAGCCTCAATTCCGGAAAGATAAGTCATTTGTTTATACAACATATTTCCTGATTCAACATCAGGAACTACCAAAATATCGGCCTGTCCCGCAACTGGAGAATAAATTCCTTTCTCGCGAGCAGAATCCATAGAAATCGCATTATCAAATGCTAAAGGCCCATCCAGAACCCCTCCTTTAATTTGCCCACGCTCAGCCATTTTGCATAAGGCTGTGGCATCCAGTGTGGAGGGAATTTTTTCATTCACTGTTTCTACTGCAGACAAAATGGCGACATTAGGGATACCGAAACCTAAGGTGCTAAACAAATCAATCGCATTTTGCACTATGTCACATTTATCTTTTAAATTTGGGAATAAATTAATTGCCGCATCTGTCAAAAAGATTGGCTTAGGATAATTCGGTACATCCATGCAAAAGACATGGCTCATACGTCGCGCTGTACGCAACCCACTATTTTTATTTACGATAGGGGTCATTAATTCATCAGTATGAAGCTTACCTTTCATAATGGCTTCAACCAAGCATTTTTGCGCCATTTCCACCGCTTTTTCCGCGGCTTCATTACTATGCATTGTAGGAACAATCTCATAGTCGGAAATATCCAAATCAGCTTCTTTTGCAGCATCTAGGATTTTTTGTTTGGGGCCAATTAAGATGGGGGTAATTAAGCCATCTTGGGCTGCAGTAATTGCTCCGTTTAATGAAAGTACATCAACAGGATGGACTACTGCGGTAATTAACGGTCTATATTGGTTTTTTACTGCCATTAAACCTTGGTACCAATGGGCCTTTTCTTCTTTCAGCTCTACTTCAGGCAGGGTCATTCGTTTTCTTTTTATTTTTTCCGTAGGCGCAATAACTTTGGCGTATCCGCTAATCACCGTTTTACCGAACTGATTGACGCAAAGACAATCGAGCATCACAATATTTTTTTCTTGCACCTTCTCCGTAACCGTCAACGTTACCGTGATGGTATCACCAATGCCTACGGGCGATTCGAACTTTAAAGTTTGATCTAAATAGATGGTTCCCGGTCCTGGTAGCTCAGTCCCTAAAACGGTGGACAATAATGATGCCCCCCACATTCCATGCCCAACGATTTTGTGAAACATGTCTGTTTTAGCGTATTCAGCATCAACATGCGCCGGATTCACATCCCCCGACATCACTGCAAAAAGTTCTATATCTTTTTGCGTAAGAGTACGCTTTAAGGAAGCTGAATCACCAATAGAAATTTCATCAAAAACACGATTTTCAATGTAGCTCATCCTTTTCGTCCTTTTAAAAGGGATTTCTGAAAAATAGCAACAACCATTCATATTAATTAATTTTGATATATTGGCACTAATTGTCAAGCGCAACAAACAAGACATCGTTTAGGCGAAGTGAACAATAAAGTGCTACATTTTAATGTAGTCTATGGATAAAGGATAAGTTCGATGTATGCAATGATTTTGGAAAATCCCTTACAAAAATTAGTATATAAAGAAGTAGCTAAACCAAGCCCTGCGCCGAACCAGGTCTTAATTAAAGTGAGTGCTTGTGGAATTTGCAGAACTGATTTGCATGTTGTCGATGGTGAATTAACTAACCCTAAATTACCGCTTATTCCCGGACACCAAATCGTAGGAACAATTGCACAACTAGGCTCCGAGGTCAGAGAGTTTCATGTTGGTCAGCGAATTGGAGTTCCCTGGCTCGGAGGAAGTTGTGAGACCTGCCAATTTTGTCTCACTGGACGCGAAAATTTGTGTAATCGTGCGCGCTTTACAGGCTACCAAATTGATGGTGGATTTGCAGAATATTGCGTTGCAAACCATGGCTTTTGTTTTCCCATACCCGAAGGTTACTCAGATTATCAGGCTGCACCATTATTTTGTGCGGGATTGATTGGTTATCGCGCATTATTAAAAACAGCTCAAGCTGAACACTTAGGCTTATACGGTTTTGGTGCAGCAGCACACATACTTATTCAAGTTGCACGCCAGCAAGGAAGAACTATTTACGCATTTACCAGTCCCGGCGATTATGCGGCCCAAGAATTTGCCTATCAATTAGGTGCTAATTGGGCTGGAGACTCCAATCAAGCCCCTCCACATCTTCTGGATGCCGCAATTATTTTTGCTCCCGTTGGCACCCTGATACCTATTGCCTTAAGTCATACAATAAAAGGTGGAATAGTAGTCTGTGCAGGGATTCACATGAGTGATATTCCCAGTTTCCCTTATGATATTCTCTGGGGGGAACGCACTTTATGCTCTATTGCCAATTTAACGCGCAGAGACGGTAAAGAATTTTTAGCTTTAGCGCCAACCATTCCGATAACAACCGAAATTCACACCTATCCCTTGATTAAAGCGAACGAAGCACTTGATGATTTGCGCCACGGCCGTTTTACGGGGGCGGCAGTAATTACCATTGAAGGAGCTTGAGGGCGAATTACCCGATTTAAAAGCAAGAAAAGTATACCGTGGTCAAGTTATGCTAAGGACATAGGGACCAGTTCTCACAGACATGGGCAACACTTTTACCTCCAATGTGTACAATTGAGAATAGGGGCATTTATTGTTTTGGAGGAACGGAGAGCACGCAAAATGGCGCGCAGCAAAATGATTTCAAAATTCTGAGGTCGTAAACTTTGCATTGCAAATTGAATTAAAAATATTTAAATTCCACTAAACTAGCCTGAACGCGAATTATTCTACGCAGGCCTCTATAGTGGAAAAGTACAAAGAGTACCCTCATGTATAATAAAATTGTATTAGATATCCCCTTGAACAACAAACAAGCAATTGATGCGCTTATTAAAGAGCGATGTTCTGCCAGGCCTATTGTACCAGAATTAGTTGAAGCAAAAGAAATTAGGGTCCCCGAAGCCTATAACCGTTTTCAGGATTTAGAAAAAAAGGAAGCGTTCCAAAAGAAGCTGCTACAGAGCATGCAAGAACAGTTTACCCAAGAATATGGGATTATAAAAGCAGGCTATCTTATTAGAAAGTTTCATCAATTAACTAAAATTATGGAGCAGGATGGAGCTTTAATTTTTGGAAGAATGATCGACACAGAGAGTTTTCAAGAATTAATAACGCATTACACCGAAAAACTGGCAACAGATGGAAGTAATAGCTGGATCCATGCTTATATTAATCTTGGAAATCACCCCGATTTTTTGAGTGCGAATCAGTTTAGCGATGCATTTATTCATCCATTAATGATTGCGCTGATCGCCTATTCTTCTGGCGGTCCCATTCGAATGGTCGATGCTCGTGGAAAAGATGCTGAACCGTTAGCCGTTCAGGCACAAGACAACATGTTACATATTGACAATACACCATTTCGCCGAGAATTTAAAATTATTGTGACTTGGGAGCGCGGGAAACCTAGTGGTCCTAAAGGGCAAAATTTTGTCTTTATTCCTGGAACCCATAAAGGAGTTCGAAATTGTAATATCAGTAGCAATGGAGATGCCTGGTCTACTGAAGACGCTTCGATTTTTACTTCTAAGGAGGCGGTACAATCCATATTTGATTTACAGCAAAAAATAACAGGCGAAAAATCCCCAACTGTGGTTGAAGTAACCCATCCAGAAATGCCACTTACCACAATATTTGAAGCTGGGGCCCTAATTCATCATCGTTATCGGACATTAGAAAAGGATACACCCCGAAGCTGTATTATAATGGCCTTTCATCGTGCGCAAGATAACCCAGGACAATTTTTAAATAGCCAATATTTAGATCCTGTAGCGGCAGAGGGTAGTTTGATTCATCTGCTAATGGGAAAACATCATCATAATACTGAAGAACGATTTATTGCCGCAATTTTATCCACATCTAAAGCCATTGCATCAAAAATTACTGAATTAAACGCGCCAGAGGTACAGGGTTCGAAAATTATCCCTCCCACAACCCGTATTTTGACTGCAGAATTCGAGAAGTGGAAAACGACCGTTACTTCCGCACCCAAAGTGGAAGAAATAAAAATTAAGAACGCATATTTTCAACCAGGAGCAGAACTTACTTGTGAATTACTTGCAGAAATGATGAAGTATGACAAGCATGGTCCCTTAGATCTTATTCTTTATGAGGATGGTCATGAAGAAATTCGCAAATGGGCACGAAACCGCATCCGCGAAATGCCGTTAAACCGTTTAAAAAATCGCTTACAGCAATTTTTATCTTGGGATTTAATGACGGCACCGAGCATATCGGCCCTCCTTTCTCCCTTTACACTGCAAAAAATTGCCCAAGATTTGATGGGTTATATAGATGAGCTACCGTCCCACAACAAAGCTTACTTAGATAAGAGTGAAAAAATCTCATCTCAAGATGCTTATTGCTCTCTACGGCAATTGATTGCTGATTTGGGCGAAGCTATAGTACGTTGTACCTCACGCCAAACCTTTCTCTCAACCAGCTTATTTTTATTTTGGGCTAGTGATGAATTATCACGTCTTCAAATAGGAACAGAGAAACAGGCCCCACCTAGCTTATTGGAAAATGAGAGGATATTACTATCTCATTACCTCATAACCTATGTGCTCATAGAAAAACAAATTTTGCTAGAACAAAAACAGCAGGCCCGTCTGGATTGTAGTATGAATCACCTGCCGTCCTTCACTACGTTCAGTGCCTTAGAGAAACAAAATATAGATAGAACACAATCCAAAGATTCAGAGCACCGCGTTTATTTGCCCTGATTAATACGCTCAGGATTAACTGGACGATTATCAATACCACGAGCTACTCCATAAAGAGCCCAGGGTGTTGTAGAATTTTCTTTGCCGTATATCGAACAAGACTAAGGCAGAATTAAATACATCTTGCTCTTCAACAAATGATTTGGGATTATTTGCAAGCCAAAAACGTTAAAAAGGATTTTGATCTTAACAGAAGATTCTGCGAGCCTTATTGCTACAACAACTTAATACCATTAAAGTGAGACAAGATGTACATTCCACTAACTGAACCTGTATCTCCGAGATACATCTACATTAATCCCGATACCAATCTGATGCACCTACTAGTCCCTATTGTCGGAGGAGAAGAAATCTCTACTGATAATACCTGCAAAGCCATCACCGCCTTGCGTGAGTTTTTTGATGGGGGAGCGCTGAGCGAATTAATTACTTATAGAAATGCCCTACTTCTCGATCTGGCCTTACTTGGTGAAGGCAACCTGGAACAAACCCACAAAAAAGCCCGCCTTGAGCAAATAGAGATTTATATCGTCGCAGTTTCAGCCATGAAAAATCATTATGGCCAGACAATTAATGCCTTACTGGAAAAATCGTCTAATTTATATGCCATTCAATTACGACCACGGGAACCCGATCCAAACTCTACCGTTATTAATCCGCTCTTTTCTATTGAGCGAAGAACTGATCTTCAAGGAACTCCTCGTTCACCGTTGTATAATGCAATGCACCGGATTTATCCTTCTATTAAAATAACCCAACCGGATCTGCAGACAACCTTAACTCAAAGCGTCTTAAAGTGCTTGTCCGCCAATCCAAGTTTTTCAGAGATTCAAGCGGTATTAAAAGCGCAATGCTTAGCCTTATTTGGTCTGGCTACTGATTTTACGCAGCGCTCTAATAGTGAGCCGGTGACCAAAATTACCATCGATACCCTTATGGGATTCGAGAATAACGCCAGTTCCAAAGAATATATTGAGGCACTATTAGGGGCTTGCGCACCCTACCTGTGGAACGATATAGCACTCCCCCCTTTTTATCGTGTTCTAAGCACAACCATAAAACCAGAAGAGCAAACGGAACGCTTATCCATAATCACCCAGTTCTTTTTAGCCATCCTCAACGTTTATTGTAAGTCAAAAGGCATTAGCAAAAAAAATTTTGGTGCCATTCTTGATGCCGATCCTGAATTAAGCAATGATTTAGTTGGAACAGTTTACAATGCATTCATGGACAAAAAGGATGTGGAACAAGAACTTTTTACTTTTTGTAATGTGCATGTAGATAAATTTGATTTATCCATTCTCTTAAACAGCAATGACTTAGCCGCAGTGAAACAAAAGTTTGCCCGTACTTATCACACCATTACAGCCACAAAAGAAAATGCTCATATGGATGATTTCCTGCTCTTAGATACTGAGTCTCAAGGAGGAGCCGTCCAATTTGTGGCTCATCAAGGGGCTATTTGCGTGAATTTTGCAGAAGTTATCGATTCGGCCATTCCTAATCAAAGCTATTTTTCATCTATTCGCGCTGATTTTTCAGGGCACCCATCTAAAATTCATCATAAAAATTCATGGGTTGCAAGCCAAACAGAGATAGATCTTGTCTCCCTAATTGCCCATAATACTAATGAGTTTTTTGAAAAATTACCCCACGTCATTAAAGAGGCTTGTCGTGTCCATCCTAACTTTCAAATGCGTCAATTTTTGCATGATATTGCCCAAGGAAAACAACATGAGGCAGGTGCATGCCTAAGTCAACATACGGCTAATGCACAAACCATGCTGCAAACGCCTGGGCTTTTTACTGATTATTCTGGTCGTACCTTTAATTGCACCGCCTATGAATACGCTTTTTGGGCTAAAGACACTTACATGCTCCTCATGCTAGAGCAGCATATGGATGATGAAACAAAAGCCTTTTTGTCAACTCGTATTGAGGAAATGGAGCGTATCGATCCGGAAACGGGAAAAGCTGTAGGATTAGCGTATCAACAACACGGCACCGCTCATCGCTCAGCCCATTTCGACTTTGCTCCTTTAAACAAGGCACTGCAGCATTTTAATGTGGGAGCGGATCAGTGGTTCTTCTCGGCCAATGGCTTGCCCACATTACGCACTGCTTGGCTGGAGATTGGTAAGGCCCAACGAGATGTTCCAGCCCATGTGGCACAAGAATACTGCCGACCTAATCGCTCTTTTGCACCAACTCCTCAATTTAAAGAGACAGACCTACCGCGGAATTTAACCTTTTACAATGAAAAAATAGGGAAGTTTGAATCGTGGTTTCCTTTAAGTTCACACGAAGGACTTGGTTACAGTTTTTCAATAACACGTGGCCAGGATAATTGTAAAGGCTGTGGATTTGAAGGTGGAGCAGGATGCAGGCATGATTTAGCCTCATTAACTCACCTGGATGCTGTAAGAACCGAAGAGCTAGTGCACGCACGGGTACGTTTAAGCGCAATAACGAATGCATCGAACATGCAGCTCTAACCAGAAAGGAGCTCTACCGTACCACGTTATGAGCTCCCTCACTAATGAGTTTCCCAATAATGTACTCCATTATTACCTGGCGACCAACCACGAACCATGCAAACCATGTGGAATCCTGCGCGGCATTTTTATACGAGCTAAAGGTTCTTGCGTTATCTGCCGTGCATCCAAAATGGCACATTCACTTTGTTTATACCTCGGGCAATATCTCCTGTTAAGAGAACAATTTTTTCGTGTAATCAATTATCAATTCAAAATCTTGTTCATAAGCATTGAAGAACTGCATTTATAGTGTAAATTGAAAGAACATTTGACATTTAATCTAAATTAAGAGTAGTATCGCCTAATATCAAATTAATTCTACACACCGAAAAATAAATGACCAATTTTCAACAACAACAAGTTTTTGTAAACAGCCCCGCTGCGTTGTTGTCTATTGCTATTTCTTCTGTTGTGATTTCTGTGGTCGTCGTCATTATCTACCTCTCCCTTCCCTAGAGTTATGTCCTTGATTATTCGACCTCTCTAGGGAGGATGGCAGAATAATCAACCAATTAGAGATTAACTATTTAGAGGAGGCACCATGGAATCCACATGTGATGCGCAAACACTGAACACCCCCAAAACCAAAACAAATACAACTCGTGCAGTTTTCGTTATTATTTTATGCTCTGCCTTTTTATTTTATAAGTACGTTCTACAAAACTTCCCCAGTGTAATGGCTCCTCAATTGATGGATGCATTTAACTTACACGGCTTGGGGCTTGGAGTGCTTTCAGGGGTTTATTTCTGGACTTATCTCATTGTTCCTCTGTTTGTTGGTATTATTCTGGATCACTATGGAACCCGTTGGGTAACCTCTGCCGCCATTCTATGTTGTGCCCTGGGGACCTTTGTTTTTGCTCAATCGGAACACTTAAATAATGCGATTTGGGGGCGTGCTCTTATTGGTGTGGGCGTATCCTTTGCCAGCATTGCTTATTTTAAACTCGCCGCAGTATGGTTTGATAAAAAATATTATGCTTTGCTTACTTCTTTATTAGTTGCCTCAGGAATGATCGGCGCAGTATGCGGTCAAATGCCCCTTGCCTGGTTGGTTAATCAAATTGGTTGGCGCGCAAGTTTATCAAATTTAGCGTGGATCGGAGTTGGTTTAGCTGCTCTGTTCTTACTGATTGTTAAAGATAAACCCCAGGCAGACACAGCGAATCCAGCAAACACCGAAAGCCAACATTTATGGCGTGACATTCTGTCTATTGTAAAAAATAGACAAAACTGGTTATTAACCGCATACAGTGGCTTAGCATTTTCTCCTGTTGTTATTTTCTGTGGTTTATGGGGAAATCCATTTTTGCAAAAAGCATATAATCTGGACGCACTTATTGCTCCTAGTCTTATATCAATGGTGTTTATCGGTTTAGCAATTTCATGCCCTTTATTCGCCCTGTTTGCCAATCGCGTACGTAATCGTTGCGCCTTTATGATGTACAGCACTCTGCTTTCAGCATTGTGCATCACTTTGGTAATTTACGCACATCCCATGCCGATTTGGTTACTCAGCGTTTTATTGTTTATGTTTGGCTTTAGTTTAGGAGCCTTCCCAATTGTGTTTGTAATTGGTAAAGAGTTAAATCCATTGCATTTAGCAGGAACTGCCACGTCCTTAATCAATGCCAGTGACGCATTTTTAGATGCGATTGTAGAGCCGGCGATAGGAAGCTTGTTAGATATGTTCAGTACCACAGGAGTACCACATGATTTCTCTTTATTCAGCTACCATATTGCCTTAGTTGTGTTACCTTTATTCCAAATCATCGGTGCCCTGATGTTAAAATGGGTTAAAGACGAGAATAGAGTGGCTCAGTAAAAAAAGAGCGAACGACTAAACGCTCGCATCTCACCCCGAACTTAGGGTTACCGCGGTCAAGCCGCGGTAACCACGGTAGCTTGCCTCTAGCTCCCAACGTGGGCGTCTCAGGGCAAAACTGCATTAATTGGGAAATTATGATGAGAGAAAAAACAAATTGAAAGCACAGAAACTTAGCCGTATTGCGCAGTGTAATACGAAATCAAAGTTCCCTCAGATATAGACTCAACTACTTACTCGCCAGTATTTTTCGCCACATAAACCCAAGCAAATGTTCCCGACTCAAGCTGAACTTTAATTCGTTTGTAATCAGCAATCTCATAGGTATCGGCTTGTTCTAACTCCTCAGGAGTCAACTCAAAAACCATACCAGCAACTTTATCTGAAGTACGTCCCGTATAACGAATCACCGGATGATCCGCATTCCCACTAATGGCCACCACTTCAGGATCGCTAATTGTTAGCAACAATAATTCAAACTCGAGTAAGCTATCTGGCACACCCTTCAGCTTACGGTCAAAACTAGCTAATTGTACCGCCTCATACTGCAAGGTTCCGTAAGAAAATATTTTTTCCATTATCGCATTACCTCTCTACTACTGTGTTCTAAATAATATTCATCCACAGTTGATAGTATTTTTTCTTCCAGAGCCTTGGCTTTTGCATTTGATTTTCCCACACCGTTGCTAATAATGGAAAATACAAAGGTCTTCGCATTAGGATTAATGATAAAGCCCGATAAAGACGATAGATCATGCATTGAGCCGGTTTTCGCAAACACTTTTTTATTCAGAATACTGTCCTTCATGCGCCCCTGCAAAGTCCCAGAAACTCCAGCTTGTGGCAATGCATTAAGTAAGGCAGATTGCAGATTCTTATCCCGATAAAGCTGTGTTAATAAATCAACAAACTGCTCTGCGGCAATTAAATTATAACGAGTACCTTCCCCATCAGCTAACTCCATCTGTTTCATATCCAAATGCGTATGTTCAGAAATAATTTTTTTCATCGCGAACATACCTTCTTTATGCGTACCTTTTCCGGTTAATAAATAGCCCAGCTTTCGGCTAATGTTGTTCGCATACAAATTATCTGATTTTTGCAGCATATGCTTGAGCAGTTTAGATAAATCTCCGGACTGATAACGTTCAATTATCTGAGCATCTGCGGGAGTGGTACCAGTAATAATTTTACCTTTAAGAACAATCCCCTCTTTTTTCAGGGTTGATTGTATGACCTGCTTCGCAAAGAGCACCGGATCTGGAATAGCAAACTCCAATAATTTGGGATTTTTATCTTGAACCATGCAGCCATAGAGCCTTAAAGTATTATTATCTTTAATTTCAATATGCATACTGCAATGATTTTTTTCTTCCTCTTTGCTCACTGTAACTACTTCATTAATCAAGGTTAATGCGTTGATTGTAGGCTTCGCATTCGGTTTTGAGCTGCCTTTCAGTTTAATCTGCGTAACCCCACCCAGCTTGGGAGCACTGGTTAATTGATAACGCTCCGCGTTTTCATTTAATACAACGGCAGTGTCTGGTGCAGTATATCCCCAGCCTAAATCATCATAAGAATCACCATTCAGATAATAAGGTGCAGGATACTGACTGCCATCAATAATAATATTCCCTTGAATAACTTTGGTATTATTCTTTTTCAAATTGGCCACTAAGGCAGCCAAATTATCTGCCGTTAGTGAAGGAGAACCAGTAAAGGTCAGGTAATAATTCGGTCCTTTCTGAGCTAAGCTTGTTGAAAAACGAAAATCTGGTTTTAAGTAGTAGAGAGCGGCAGCAGCAGTAAAAAGTTTGGTACTGCTTGCGGGACTTAATAACTTATTGGCATTACGGCTGTAAATAACTTCTCCTGTTTGTGCATCTTTAATTAACACACCGACAGTTGCCCTAGGAAGTTGTTGGTCTATGATTTCATCAATTTTTGCAGTTAATGGCTGCGCAAATAGAGTCTGATTGAAAAGAGCTAAGGCACTGATCCACGTGTAGTTAAAATAGCGCACTGAAATTCCCCTTTAATGCATGACGATTTGGGCATATAGCTTCTCTGATTCTGCAATGAAGTGCAAGTGATGATCTCTTAAATCATCACTTCATTCTTTTTTAAGTCCATTGCTCCATCCAGATCACTCACTATATGCTTATGATTAACAGGCTTTAACAAGCCCTGAGACAAACAAAGAATAAATAGGCTCAAAGGGAAAATACAAAGCATGTCAAAAGGAAAACGAAGTACCCCTATTCCCCCAAAGGAGCCTAAATAAGAAATCACAAGCATGCTTCCCATGTACAAGAAGAACCAGCCCATGAGGACTCCGTTATCAAAAGAGACTCTACGATGTGCAATAAAATACAGCACTAAACCAAGCAATAAAGCCACATCAAGTTTCCAGATAATTGCAAAACCACACCAGTACAACATTAAGTTACAAAAATAAAAAGCAACATGAGAACAAATCAGCGCCCCATAGAGCTTAAAAGGGCGTGGGCTTTCTGGTTGTAATTTACGCATAGCTAATAAGCAAATCGGTCCGATACTGTAGGAGAGAATACTGGCAGATGAAAGAAAAGCCACCAGTTTTTGCCATCCTGGAAAAGGTAAAAAAGACAACATCCCCACAATTAAATTCGCATACAAGGTGATGTAGGGAATTTTATGACGATTCACTTTCAAAAATATTTTCGGCAAATGTCCATTTTGTGCCATTCCATAAAGAATACGTGAAGTTGCTGCTGCATAGACTAACGCCGTACCAAAAGGGGAAAAGGAAGCATCGATCATCAATAAGGTTGCAACCACCCCTAGACCTAAAAGCAAGGCTAAGCCCACTAAAGGACCACTGTCCCCAGGATACGATAAGCCAGCCCAACCATGGCTTAGATATTGCTGAGGAATAGCAACAAGAAAACTTAATTGCAGTAAAAAATATAAGAGAAAACCAATCAAGACAGCACCTAGAATCGCAATAGGGATACTGCGTTGAGGGTTTTTAACCTCACCTGCAAGCACTAAACCGTTTTGAAAACCAGTAAATGCAAAAACAACCCCACCCTCTGAAAGTGCGGCAAAAATAGCCACCCAACTGGCTTTATCTGATACATCAACAGATACATTACTCATTGAGGGAGCGATATGAAAAAAGGAAACAATTGCAATGCCAGGTAATATAAATTTGATAATGCTGGCGTATTTATTACATTCAGCCAGTAATTTAATCCCATAGGAATTCAAAAACACAACAAAAAGCATAATCGCAACGGCCACAACATAACCATAGGCGGAAAGCTGTAAAGTAACAGACTGCCCCGCGACCAGTATTGGAAAAAAATGGCTGGCGTATTGAAGAATGGCCTGAATTTCAATGGGAGTCATCACTACATAAGAAAGCCATGAAGTCCATGCAAATAAAAATCCAACTTCGTTTCCATGGGTAAATGTAGGATAATTAGACATTCCGCCTGAAATGGGAAACATGGTGCCTAATTCACAAAGCGGTAGTGCAATACACAGCATAAAAAAGGTAGCAATCACCCAAGAAATTAGGGAATTACTGCCGGCTATTTGTGCACTAATATAGGGACTAAATAGCCATCCGGAACCTACCATTCCACCAGCCGCAGCAATTAATACATTCGTTGTTGAGATGTCGCGTCTTAACATGAAAATTTCCTTATTATTCAGGTAGCTTCCAGTTGCTTCTTCTTTCATGATAGCACTTTATCATAGAAAGCCAAGTTGCAATCGATTTGCTGTGCAGAAACCTATCTGATTGATTTATTGCTGTTTATTCGGGAGGAATTTGTCATTCGCACGATTTGATTAGCCTCACTTATAGTACAAAAAAATATAAAATCAAGCTGTCCTTTCATTTTATTTTTTGTTACTATAGCGAAGTATTATTTTCTCCCTCGAATTATCCCTGTGGATAATTTTCTAAGTACACTTCTGCTCCATTTAGCCTATTAATAATTAAAACCAATCAAAGCACTGTGTTTATAGATGTTAGGGCCCTGTTTCTTTATTTACTTTCATAAAAAGATATCCACAAAATCTGTGGATAATTCTGTTAACAGATTCTGAGAAAGCTCTTAACTTCTACTTTTCCGTACATGTTTTCAAATCACACAAGCTGTTATTGAATACCAAACCACCCCCCTGTGTCGCCACCAGCCCAACATAAATTATTGCTGCATCCTTTTATTTTTTCAGTACACAATCCTTTTAATTGATCTGACTTACTAATATCCATATTTTGATAACCTTCTGGTTTACAAATACGAATCATATACTTACCTCGCACTCGAATTTGCCCCATTACCGAAATCCTGGGTGAAACCATGTAAAATCCAGGGGAATGTGAATAACAGGCAATATAACACCCAGGCTCGCCTGTATAGGTATTATCTGTGGGTAGAAAAACTTGGGTTGCTCCAGGAGATGGGTGATTTACGACACCTGCGTCTTTAATCACATATACCGGAAAAGGAGAGGGTAATAACATTTTATTTGGACCTGAAGCATCAAGCGCAACAGCCTGGGTCATCATGCCAAGACCTATACTAGCTAACAGCATTCGTTTCATCAAGATTTCCTCATGTTGCCATGTGTTTTAGTGTTTGCAACTTTATAAAGTATAGGTTAATTTAATTTGTTATTTGCTTATCACTCTTAGTTACTAACGCAAGGAAGTCCCTTTGACAAAGCATGGCTCTCGTCTAGATTAAAAAGAAGATAAATAGTTGGTGAAAATAGGAATGCTCTATTATTTCAGGATGATCTCTAATTTGGTTTAAAAATATTTTTATTTATGAGCAGAATACAAAAATATTTTCCTAGAAAACACCTTTTCGGTCAGAACGATGCCAACTGAATGTAATCTGTTTATGATTATGGATAATTCAAAATATAATCGAGGGGTGGACCTTAGCAAATTTTACATCCTCATTCACTATAAAAAGCTTGGTGTACTCATTAAGAAACAGTGGAAAACATTAACCGTCTCACTTGAACTCAGCTTTGATGTACCCCATCAACGCTATCCTACGTTCTTCATGGTTTTAGCTTATGCAGTACAAATTATTGCCATGATAAGCTTATATGTTGCTACCCAGCAATATGGGCTTTATCTACTGTACTTGCTTTTAAGCTTTTATTTTCTTGCTATCACAAGCCAAGCTACACCTAAATAGAAGATCTAGACGAGGACCAAGGCCCCACAACCCCTCATAGAGCCTAGGTGACACACTAAATAACTCATAGAAGGATCAACGTGGCGCCGACATGGGAGGCTCATAATTCTGATCATGTTGTGCTCTTGAATCAGCCGTACGGGATAATGCCCCTTCTAACTTATCTCTGATCCGATTAACCTCGTCACCATCCTTATGCGCGGTCTTTTTCAAATATTCTTTGGCCATATTCGACAAATCTTCATCTTTAGGATTTTTTGCTATGGCAGCAACGAGCTCATCCACCTTATCCGCTCTCATACCATTACTAAATTTTTTATAATCTGTTTTGGCATTCTGATGATCCTGGGCATCTAATTTATCAAAACCACCCTTTTCTAATGCCTTTTGACATAAAAGAATCCCATGAACATTGGAGCGTGGGTTAGCAATTGTACAGTTGTCGCATTTTTGCCCTTGTTGACTAATCTGATGGATTGGAGGTTTATTACCCGCCACATCATGAATCTGCTTCATAATGGCACCGTGAGATTGCCCCTGGGCATGCCCATTCATCATCGAGTTTATAAACTTACTATCGACCTTACTCAAATCATCGATACGATAAATTTGCGTTCCCGGGTTACCTTCTGCCCCCGTACCTCGGTTCGTGAAAACCATGTATCCAGACTTAGATCCTGGGCCATCAGGTACCACCGATAGTCCCATGGCATGTCCTTCGCAAGACACAGGGATAGTTGTAATCTTACCTTGGCTAATACGATCCGCCATTTTCTCACCGGCCTGAGGTGAGTTTCTCGGCGTGCTCGAAGAAAAACCAGCCGTTTTGTTGGAAAAATCGAATGCCTCAGAAATCTCTTTAAATTTAGGCTCTCGTTCCGCATATTTAGCAACAGATTCAGATATCATGTTGTAGGTTGGTCCAATTTCAGCTAACTGAGAAAAAGTACCATCCTTACTCATCATCTCCACCCCAAGAGTAAGCCCGAAGTTTTTAACAGGATGAAGTGCATTGTCATCTTTGGCAGAAGGACGTTGAAATCCAGCCGATGTAGCCGCCTCGCTATCTAACGCCACATTAAATGCGGCTCGTTCAATAGGACCTACTTCTGCACCATAATCCATTAATTGGTGCGCTTTGTTAAAATCTTGCTGTTGAAATGCTTGTTGTAAGGGGCTTTGCCCATATTTATTTTGGGCGGAATTTAATGCGTGCTGCAGATTATCAAATCCAGCCTGTTTCGCCGCCTCATCAAGTTCTGTTTTTAAGCGCGCTTCACTCAACCTCTCTAAAAATAATCGATTGAGTTGCGCAAAAAAATTATCGTTCTCAATTTTCGTACGGTTCAGGATTTCTTGCTGTTCAGCCATTTTCTGCTGCTTTTTAGTATCACTCTCTTGTTGAGGATACAACTTGCTGAGCATGTCTATAACGTCTAGCGGATTTAGGGGCATGTCACATCACCTTTACTATTTTTATTTAAGTATATCACGGCCAAAACCATGTAGGAGTAATTGCCTCACCGACTCTTAACCACCTTTTCGATGTTGCATGATTTCGGAGAAAAACTCCGGCTTATTAAGTCCCATAGCAGCGAAAATCTGAGGCACTCTATCCCAAGAACCTTCTTGCTCAATGCTCGCTACAATTAAATCAAAACCTGCTTTTTTATCCGCTCCAATTCCCCAGCCATTAATAAAGCACAAACCTTTTAATCTTTTGGCCTCAATATGACCCAAATTCACTGCTGCTGATAAATAGGCATGAGCCTCTTCATAAAGTCGCTGGCAACTTCTACTGTTAGTTTCGCTTTTGAAAACCCCTTCTATTTCCAGCTGTTCTCTGAATTTAGCCTCATCCAAAAGTATTTTTCCTAACAAATAATTGGCTTGCGCATCATCAATGCTGGTTGCCGCTCGTAGGCACTCTTCATACATGACGCGTGCATAAGGAAATTTCTTGCTGCATTTCATCTTTTTATAGAGTTCAGCTAATTCAAAATAATAAGCAATTTCCTTTTTTATCATGTCATCACCAGGCTGGTTATTGACGCGATTTGCTTGCATTGCTTTTATCTTTTTTACAATTCTTTTAATTTTCCATTGATTAAACATAAAAAACTCCTTCATCCCCGGCTAGGAAGTTGATTGAATAACATATTGCAGTAAAAATATAAGCACCACGATAACAACCATTAATGCAAGAATCTTGCCCCCTAAGCTAGCGGACTCTTTAATTTGTCTTTGTAATTCACCAGGCTCCTTCTCTTCCTCTTCTGCTGCTGGATTAATTTCAGGGCCATACATTTGTTTATCAAAGTAGCGGGAAATAAAAAAAGAAATTATCCCTGTAATGAGGCAAGGTATAAAAAACATGAGCCAAATAACCGTTTTACTCCCTGCAGAAGTATACTGATAATCATCTTGATATTTTGCCATTAGCTCTAAAATAAAATCTGGAATATTGTAACTCCATTCAAATAGAAAATAAGGCAAAAGGTATAAACTAAAAAAGAACAAGCCCAGGCTTGTAGTCAGACAGATCATCCCAAAAATAAACAGCTTATCGTGACCCCCAAAGCGATTTTGTTCCATAACCACCTTCTGATAGATAATATTCCATTTAAATTATAAGATAGCAGATGCATGTAAATATGTACACTTGCTGGAGATATTAACCGATTCATTTTAAAATGAATTAATCCCTATTCGCTTTAAAAGGTAAATGATGAAACGCCATGTTTTTATGCTCTCTGATGGAACGGGAATTACCGCAGAAACGCTAGGTAACAGCTTGATCAGTCAATTTGACAATATTTCGTTCGTACGCCAGACAATCCCTTATATTGATTCAATGGAAAAAGCTGAAAAAGTAGTACAGCAAATTAATAAAGCTTATGAGGAACATGGCAGTAAACCACTAGTATTTATGACTCTTGTTAACCGAGAAATACGCAGCCATTTTTTTAAAGAAGCGAAAGCCAGTGTTTTTGATTTATTTAACACCTTTATTGCTCCTCTTGAAAATGAATTGAATGAAAAATCATCTTATACCGTAGGCCGAACTCATGGCGTGGTTGACAATCAATTGTATTTTCACCGTTTGGAAGCCATAGATTTCGCCCTGTCTCATGATGATGGTATTAAAACACGGGGTTATGAAAAAGCGGATGTGATTCTCATCGGAGTATCGCGCTGTGGTAAAACACCAAGTTGTTTGTATATGGCATTGCAATATGGGATTTTAGCCGCGAACTATCCGTTTACTGAAGAGGAAATGCTTGGCTTTAAATTGCCTGAGGTACTCAAACCTTATAAGCATAAACTTTTTGGTTTAACTATTGATGTGCCCCGTCTGCAGCAAATCCGTTCCGAACGTCGGCCTAATAGTAAATATGCCTCTGCAGATCAATGCCGCATGGAAGTGGCTGAAGTTGAAGCAATGTATCAAAAAGAGAAAATACCCTACATTAATTCAACAAAGTACTCTATTGAAGAGATTTCTACAAAAATACTCGCCTCCGCAGGTTTACAACGAAAGATTTAATACATAGCCTGTATTACGACTTTGTCTAATACAGGCTTCCTCAACGTAAAAGCCATTATCATTACGACCGAATAACACAACCCGAAAGAGTCTGTGCCACACACTCCTGGGTTGCTTCGTGACTACGTTGCGCACAATAACGGGATATCGTTAACATTGATTGCTTACGAACGGAATAGGTCTATAACTTCCACATTGCCATAAAATCTTCCACCTTCATGGCAGCTAATGCGTTAGTATCACTCATTGCCTTCGTTATCTTTTCCACGCGATCCGCAGGAAACTGCGTGCTTAAATTCTTTTTGAACTTAGACAATAGAACAGGAATACCCTCTTCACGACGGCGCTTATGACCAATCGGGTATTCAACTGTGATCAATTCACTTTCAGTGCCATCTTTAAACACTAATTTGATGCTGTTAGCAATTGAACGCTTCTCAGGATCATGATACTCACGTGAAAAACGCTCGTTCTCAGTCACATGCATCTTCGCACGTAACGCATCAATGCGTGGATCTGCTGCAACATCATCTTCATAATGCTCTGCGGCTAAGTCACCAAATAACAAGCCAATAGCAACCATGTATTGCAAACAATGGTCCCGATCTGCTGGATTATGAAGGGCGCCCTGCTTACTGATAATACGAATCGCAGATTCATGAGTTACTAATTCAACTCGTGCGATGTCATCAAATCGCTCTTTAACCATAGGATGTAAGGCCACCGCACACTCAACTGCTGTTTGCGCATGGAACTCTGCAGGATAAGATAATTTAAACAATACGTTTTCCATTACATAGCTGCCATAGGGACGCTGGAATTTAAATGGTTTTTTACCAAATAAAACATCATAAAAGCCCCAGGTAGGAACACTTAATGCACTGGGATAACCCATTTCACCTTGCTTGGCAATTAAGGCCAGGTGCACAGCGCGCGATGTTGCATCTCCTGCAGCCCAGGATTTACGCGAACCTGCATTGGGAGCGTGTCTGTATGTTCTTAAGCTTTGGCCATCAACAAATACCTGAGACAAGGTTCTTAACATCATGTCTCTGTCTGCACCAAATAACAACGCAGCAACCGCTGCACTAGCTACTTTTACTAAAATGACATGATCCAAACCAACGCGGTTAAAGCTGTTTTCAAGCGCCAAACACCCTTGAATTTCATGGGCTTTAATCATCGCAGTGAGAACATCCTGCATTAAAACAGGTGCTTTTTCTTGAGCACAATTTTGTCGGCACATATAGTCAGCCACAGCAAGAATAGCGCCCAAATTATCTGATGGATGCCCCCATTCTGCCGCTAACCAGGTATCATTAAAATCCAGCCAACGAATCATTGCGCCAATATTAAATGCCGCTTGCACTGGATCCAGCTCATAGGATGTTCCAGGAACGCGAGCACCTCCTGTTAAAGTAGCACCAGGAACAATGGGCCCTATTAATTTAGTACATTCAGGAAAGTTAAGCGCCAAGATGCCGCAACCTAAAGTGTCCATTAGACACAAACGCGCAGTTTCATAAGCTACAACACTATCAATTTTTTTATTTAACACATAATCAGCAATATCAATAATCACCTGATCGTAATCAGGCTTCACATTATCTTCTACATAACTGCTCATATTAACCTCTAGTATTAATTGCGGGGAATTCTCTAGGCTCAGGACCAGTGTATTTTGATGAAGGACGGATTAATTTATTATTCGCACGTTGTTCAAATACATGGGCAGCCCATCCAGTAATGCGAGACATTACGAAAATTGGCGTGAATAAGAAGGTCGGAATCCCACAGTAATGGTACGCAGAAGCACTGTAGAAATCGAGATTGGGGAATAATTTCTTCTCTTGCCACATCACTTCTTCGATACGCTCAGAAACATGATACAAATCAAGCTCTTTCTTTTCTTCACCCAGACGGAATGACCACTTTTTAATAATGTCAGAACGAGGATCACTGGTTGTATAAACTCGATGACCAAAGCCCATTACTAATTCTTTATTTGCCAACATGTTTCTCAATCCGCTTTCAGCCTCATCAGGCGTTTTAAAACGTTCGATTACGCCCATCGCTGCTTCATTCGCACCGCCATGTAAAGGCCCGCGCAGCGTACCAATAGCACTAACAATAGCTGAATAAAAATCAGACAGTGTGGCGGCAGTCACACGCGCAGCGAAAGTTGAGGCATTAAATTCATGTTCCGCATATAAAATCAAGGAAACATCCATCATGTCGACTTCAAGCTGGCTTGGCTTACGCCCATGCAATAAAGCAAGAAAGTGTCCGCCAGTGGTAGACTCTTCACTTAACCCCGATATTTCTTTATTTTTAAAATGAAAGTTATACCAATAACAAATCATGCCAGGAAATAAAGCTAAAAGGCGATCGGCGATTTGGTGTTCTTCAGAAAAATTTTCTTCTGGTTCAATATTTCCCAAGAAAGAACAGGCCGTTCTTAATACATCCATAGGATGAGCTTCTTTAGGGATCATTTTTAATACAGTTTTTAATGCTTCAGGCAAAGTACGTAAACTGACAATTTTCTTTGTATAAGCATCCAACTCATTCTGCGTTGGCAGCTTGTCATAGAGCAATAAATAAGCAACTTCCTCAAAAGTAGCATATTCTGCTAAATCATGAATGGAATAACCTCTATAATTCAAACCATTTCCCAGCCCAACTGTAGCAATAGCTGATTCCCCAGCAATAACCCCGGCTAAACCGCCACTTTTAACACTCATTGTCATCTTCCTCCATCAATTGGTCTAGTTTTTGTTCGTAAAGGTGATATCCAAGAACTCCATATAATTCTTCACGAGTTTGCATTTTGCTCAGCATAGATTGTTGAGTGCCCTGCTGGAGAATTGCTTGATAAGTAGTTAAGGCAGCTTGAGACATTGCTCTAAACGCGCTTAAGGGATATAAAATTAGGGAAACACCCACTCCAGCTAGCTCGTCACGAGTAAATAATGGGGTCTTACCAAACTCTGTAATATTAGCAAGAATTGGCACATGAACGGCGTTACTAAAGTTTTTATATTCCTCTAAAGTAGTCATCGCTTCAGGGAATATCATATCAGCACCTAATTCAACACAAAGCTGCGCGCGCTCAATTGCAGCATTCATGCCTTCAACGGCATAAGAATCTGTACGTGCCATAATCACAAAATCAGGATCTTGACGTGCATCCACCGCGGCCTTGATGCGGTCTCCCATTTCGTTCATAGAAACAATGGCTTTGTTGGGGCGATGCCCACATCGTTTAGCTAGAACCTGGTCTTCAATATGAATTGCAGCAACACCTGTTTTTTCCATTAGCTTAATAGTTCGTGCAATATTAAATGCATGCCCCCAGCCGGTATCAACATCAACAAGAAGTGGTAAAGAACAGGCTTCAGTAATACGGCGGGCATCTTCAAGAACTTCGGCTAAACCAGTCATTCCCAAATCAGGTATCCCATAAGATGCATTCGCTACGCCGGCACCAGAAAGATAAATTGCCTGTGCACCTGATGATTGTGCCAGCATTGCAGAGTAAGCATTGATTGTACCGAGCACCTGTAAAGGCTTATTATCTTGCACTGCTTGTCTGAATGCTTTCCCCGTAGAACGAACCATTAACGATCACTCCTTGATTTTTAAGGATTATCATTATGCGCTCATCGTTGAAGAAATCAAGAGAGATTAATCTCGCTTCTTGCACCGAAACTATCGACCCCGCGGTCAAGCCACGGTATTTTTTGGCGGCCTAAATGATTCGCATGTTGATAATCGCAAAGGTACTCAAGGACTCACCTAAGTGAGCCTGATGCATGGAAATAATTATATTTAAAATCAATTAAATAGGCTCTCTACAGCACTTAACTTCTTAAAAAAGGCCGAATGACCGCGGTATCCAACTTAGCCATGCACCCTCTTCGTATTTATGAATTCGCAGCAAGAGTTACAAAAATGATAACTAATGATCAGTCGAACAGATCATGCCACCAAGTTCCCACTTGCAAACTATAAGCTTTCTGCACTATATTTATGTTTTAGAATTACCCTATTTTTATCAATATATGTTTGAGGATGACCAACAAGCGATGACACACCACGTCAAGCTCTCGCGTAAACTAATCACTGCCAGAAATGACAAGCAAGCTGCTTTTCTCGATTCTATTGATCGCAATGCGATAACCTTCGCAGTAGGTCCCGCTGGGACAGGTAAAACCTATCTGGCCGTATCTAAAGCGATTCAATGCTTTGAAAAAGGTGAAGTACAACGACTTATTTTTGTAAGACCCGCGGTCGAAGCCGGTGAGAAACTTGGTTTTCTGCCAGGGGATTTAGTAGAAAAAGTACTTCCTTATTTAAGACCCATCTACGACGCATTATATGAAATGATTGGTTTTAAAGAGACACAAAAACTCATTCAAAGCGATATCATTGAAGTATTGCCCTTAGCCTTTATGCGTGGACGCACATTAAATGAATCGTTCATCATTCTGGATGAAGCTCAAAATACAACTGTAATGCAAATGAAAATGTTTTTAACACGTATGGGTTTTGGCTCTAAAACGGTGATTACCGGAGATATGACCCAGGTAGATTTGCCTCGAGGTATTGATTCGGGGCTTGCCCATGCAGTAGGATTATTCAAAAAAATTCCAGAAATTAGCATTCATACCTTCACCAGCCGTGAAGTAGTACGACATCCTCTGGTATCAAAAATTGTTGATTGCTATGATCGTGACTCAACAGGAAAAACTAAATAATTTATTATGACTTATTACATAGATATTCAAAATGCAACAGATGAACCTCTGGCAATGGATGAGGATCAAATAACGCGTTTGGCTTCACTCACATTGAGGGATTACAAAAAAGAAGCGGAACTAACCGTCCGCTTTGTTACTCCAGAAGAAATCACTCAGTTAAATCATACGTACAGAAAAAAAGATAAGCCCACAAATGTTCTGTCATTTCCCAGTGAATTACCTCCGGAAATTCCACTGGAATACCCTCTTTTAGGCGATGTAATCATTTGCCCCCATGTATTACTTACAGAATGCAAAGAGCTCAATAAAACGTTAGATGCTCACTGGAGCTTAATACTGATTCATGGAATACTGCACTTATTAGGCTATGATCATATTAAGGATGAAGATGCCGCCGTGATGCAGGCAATTGAAATTAAATTGCTCGCTGAATTAGGTTATACTAATCCTTACGATGCAGAGGGTAATCAACTTGACTAAAGAGGAAGATGGTAGTTCGTGGTTTGCGCGCTTAAAACATTTTTTACAGGGTGAACCGCAAAATCAAGAAGAGCTGGTTAGCTTATTGAGAGACGCTCAAATTCGTTCCCTTATCAATTCAGAAACATTAGGAATGATTGAGGGGGCTATTCTTTTCTCGCAAATGCGTGTTCGTGACATTATGTTGCCGAAAAACCAAATGGTTTGCTTCAAACAAAATGATGAATACAACAATATTATCAAAACAGTGACTCAAACTGGCCATTCGCGCTTTCCAGTAACCGATGAGAATGGCGATGAAGTAATTGGTATATTGCATGCTAAAGACTTGCTACGCAATCAAGCGGATAACAGCAGTTCCTTTGATTTAGTGGATATTTGTCGACATGTTACTTTTGTGCCTGAAAGCAGGCGTCTTGATAGTTTGCTTAGCGAGTTTCGCAGCAATAAAAATCATATGGCAATTGTCGTGGATGAATACGGAGAGGTTTCCGGATTTGTAACGATTGAAGACATCATTGAACAAATCATTGGGGATATTGAAGATGAATTCGATATTGACGAAGATGCCTATATTAAAGCGCATGACAATGGGCACTATATTGTTAAAGCGCATACACCAATTGACGAATTTAATGAACAGCTTAACACTAATTTTAGCAATGACACCTATGATACAATTGGTGGAATTGTGATGAATAGTTTTGGTTACTTACCTACACGGGGAGAAACCATAACCATTGGTTCTTTGGAATTTAAAATCATTAATGCAGATGCACGCCGAATTAAGCTTATAGAGTGCATTGAGAAACGCTCTTAAACCAAGGCATATCATGAATGGAAATATACTTGTAATCGATGACGATACGGAATTAACTGATTTGCTAGCCCAATACTTAGAGCCAGAAGGCTATCATGCTATTTGCGTGCACGATGGTGAAAGTGGCGTGAAAAAAGCATTAAATCAGCCTTTTGACGCCATTATTCTGGATGTGATGCTCCCGAAATTAAATGGTTTTGAAGTATTAAAATTGATTCGTGAACATCTAGAAACACCGGTGCTCATGTTAACTGCCCGAGGCGATGACATTGATCGTATTGTAGGCTTGGAAATTGGGGCAGATGACTATTTACCAAAACCATGTAACCCGCGCGAATTAGTTGCCAGGTTGCGTGCCATCTTAAGACGTACACAAAAAATACCTACGAGCAAACCCATAATTGAGCATCATAATATTGTTGTCGATTGCTCTAAACGGCACGTCACAATGGCTGGGCAGTATCTCGAATTAACCAATGCCGAATTTAATATTCTCGAAATGTTAATTAAATCCCCAGGGCAGGCATTTTCTAAAGAAGAGCTGACCGAATATGCACTGGGAAGAAAATACACGGCCTATGATCGCAGCATCGATGTGCACATTAGTAATTTAAGAAATAAATTAGGCGATAATCCAGAAGGTGAACCCATAGTAAAAACAGTAAGAGGCTTTGGGTATTTATTTAATGCGTAGTTTATATTGGAAAATTTTCGTTTCTTTCTGGTTAGCAACGGTCCTTATCATTATCACTACAGCTTGGGTTATCAGTCATGTGGCCCAAAAATCTTCTTTACCGGCTCAAGAACAGCTTTTTATGGACAGCTATGCCAATGCAGCTGTAGCTACTTTTGAGTCAGGAGAACACGCAGCACTTCTAAAATGGCTGAATAAAATTGGTATTTCTCGGCATATGACCCTGTTCCTAATTTCGAGTACAGGCGAAATTATCAGTACAGAAGCCCCTCCGGAGAATGTCAAAGTAGTTGCAGAAAATTTACTTAAAGATCAATTAAGTGAAGGGATTTTGAAGTCAGGAAAACTGATTGTCAGCCATGAAATTCTATCCACCTCCGGTAAATTCTATCGTTTGGCTGCAGTAAGTGAGAAACCTATTTCTCATTTTGTGGGCATCCCTTGGGCAGGACTCGCCCTACGTCTTATCTTGGCAACCTTCATTAGTGGTCTGATTTGCTACTTACTGTCACGCTACCTGACCCAACCTTTACGCTCACTAGGAATGGCAGCAAAATCAATTGCCAAAGGCCAACTAAATACGCGTGTTGGCCAATTAAAGGGGCACCATAAAGACGAGATCGCCGAACTAAGTGATGAATTTGATCGTATGGCTGAAAAAATTGAAGCATTAGTGAACTCAAAAGAACGCTTATTACAGGATATTTCTCATGAATTACGCTCACCTCTAGCGCGTTTGCAAATTGCAATTGAATTAGGGCGAAATAAAACCCATCAACTAGCTGAAACTGAATTTAAACGTATGGAGCTGGAATGCTTGCGCTTAAATGCGCTAATTACTGAAGTGTTAGATTTTGCCCGACTGGATAAATCGACTACCGAATTGCATCCCTCTCTAGTAGATATACCCGCCCTCCTGCAAAGTATTGTTCAAGATGCAAATTATGAATGTAACCACGAAATAGCTCGCGTGCATACCGAACAACTAGATCCTTGCCAATTATTGGTTGATCACCGCTTAATTCATCGCGCCATCGAGAATATCGTACGTAATGCCTTACGTTACTCTCCAGACACAGAGCAAATTCGCGTCTCATTACGCTATGATGCAAACAAAGAACATGTATCTATTGAAATTAGTGATAAAGGTCCGGGGGTTCCAGAGGAACAACTCGAAAAAATATTTAATCCCTTCTATCGTGTCGATACCGCTCGCGAGAAGAAAACAGGGGGATATGGTTTAGGCTTAGCCATCGCGCTCCGCGCCGTCCAGTTACACCAAGGGAGTATTGCTGCTGAAAATAATCCAGATGGTGGTTTATTAGTACGGATAAAACTTAAAACACAAGAAGCTAAAAGTGATAGCTCAACATCGTAGCCTCATTACCCATAAGCCAGCTCACCTTGGTACATAAAATTCTCAACGCCGGATAAATGTTAACCAGGGAGAGCTAGGCTACCCAGCGTCTATAAACACTAGATTTTCTTGTCCAATTAAGATACAATATGCAAGACATAAAGCAATCGGAATACTTCTATATGCCGAATAATAAATATTTAGAAAAATCGAGTGGCCCTCTTTTCTTTACCGGCTTTATAGCATCCAAGCTTCAGTACGTGCCCTTTGCTGCGGCTGCGGCGGCCTTCCGATTTCTTTCATTAGGCCTCTATCTTGTTGCCTACAGCTTCTGGTTTGCTGCAAGCTATAACCAGCCCGAACATGAGCGAGCTGATAAAGAATGGTATGGCTTTGCACAAATCAAAGAACAATTCCTTTATTCATCATTAACTGGATTTATCGCAACCGCCGTTAGTGTTGCCGCTATTTTTGTGCCCGCCTTATTCCCACCAGCAGCCTGGCTTTTTGTACTTGGCAATACCTTTTGGACTATTGGTGAATATCATAAACTAAATAATCCACCTAAAGATCAAGATTTTTCTTATTCACAACAAGAAGCCTATACATCCTACGCTTTATCTACGTCAATTATCAGTGTAATCAGCGCTATTTCAGCTACAATAATGTTTGTATTTCCCCCGATCACTATGCCGCTTTCTATCTTCACTATTCTTGTTTGTGCAGGTTTTGGCGTTTTAGCTTGTGAACATTTATTAGACTATAATTTTGGTGATCATCCCACAACCTTTACCTCATCAGCTGATGCAATGGAAAAAGGGCTAGGTGCAAGTGTATCACCTCAAAAGGATCATACGAATACTCATGCACCTGTGCATACAGTCCAAATCTTCCAAGAGCCTCCTAGAGTGGTGCCAGAGAATAACGCTCCTCTAGTCGTCGATATCAATGATAAGCGTTCGAATAATCTAGCCATACAATAACTTCTACTCTATAATCTAGCCTTTTCAATTTTGTTCAGGCAAGAGATAAAATGGACCCAGTAATCGCGAAAATGATTTCCCAGGCACATGCTGTGCTTGCGCACTCCTATGCGCCCTACTCTAAATTTACTGTTGCATGCTGTATCCGTACTGAAAATGATAACTTTTACACAGGGACCAATGTTGAAAATGGTTCCTATGGGTTAACTGTCTGTGCTGAAACATCCGCTATATCAGCGATGGTTACAGCCGGTGAGCAGCGTATTAAAAGTATGGTCGTACTTGCGGGGACAAATACATTATGTTCTCCTTGCGGCGCATGCCGACAAAGAATTCATGAGTTTTCAACTCCGGATACGATGATACATCTCTGTACTAAAGATTCAGTCATTCGTAGTATCTCCGATAAAGAACTTTTGCCCTTGGCTTTTGATTTTAACCCCTAATAGGATAATTTGTATGATGAACACTGCAGAAAAGCAGAGCTATCCCCATTTAGCAGCGGATTATATTAAAAATTTGCACCCATCGTTTACACCAACCGTTGCTGTTGTTTTAGGCTCTGGTTTAGGTCAATTTGCTGATGAATTACAAGACTCAGTTCGAATTAGCTTTGACGATCTGCCTGGTTTTCCTAAAATCACCGTGCATGGTCATGGAGGAAATTTAATCCTTGGTTATTGGAATGGTGTTGGTGTTGTCTGCTTGCAAGGACGAGCTCATACCTATGAAGGTTTAGAAAATTACGAAACAGTAAAAACCTATGTTCGTACTTTAAAATTATTAGGATGTACCTATTTTATTGCAACGAACGCTTCCGGCTCCTTAAGAGAAGATGTAGGACCTGGTGAGTTAATGCTGATTCACGATCACATCAACTTACAACCCCACAATCCTTTAATTGGACCCAATGATGATGAATTTGGCCCTCGATTCTACCCGCTCGACAATGCTTATGATAAAACCATGCGCCAGGACTTACTTGCAATTGCACAAAAACAATCAATTAAACTAGCTCAGGGTGTTTATATTTCAGTATTAGGGCCACACTATGAAACAGCTGCTGAAATTAAAGCCTTTAAAATTTGGGGGGCTGATGCAGTAGGAATGTCTACAGTGCCTGAAGTATTGGTAGCGAATCATTGTGGCATGCAAGTAGCGGTTATTGCGACCATTACGAATTATGCTACAGGCTTAACTCAGACAGCCCATAATCATGATACCGTGGTTGAAATGGCTGCTAATGCGGCAAAACAGCTGAATAAGTTGATTAAAGAATATATTGCAGGACTTAAGTGATTTTGGAATCATCATTAAATGAGGTTATCGAGCTATTACTTAGCGTTCAGGGTCATCCTGCAATTAGCGCTGAGCAATTAATTCACTCACTTGATCTCACCTTGTTAGATGAGGAGGCTTCAGCTGCCTCCTTATCTCAATTAAAGCACAATGCCTACGAAAGCCAGGTTGCAGCTGTATGTGTTTACAGCAAACATCTGCCACTATTCGAGCATCTTGGTGTCATTGAGTTAGCCACCGTGGTTAATTTTCCCCAAGGCAACCAGCAGCTTAACCAGGTTTTAGAATCAATTCATGTTGCAATAGAATTAAATGCGACAGAAATAGACTATGTACTTCCCTATAGGTTGTATTTGAACGGTGGAAAAGATGAGGCATTAGCTCAATGCCAAGCAGTTATTGATTTATGCAAGCAAAAGAATCGCACCTTAAAAATAATCTTGGAAACAGGCACATTTTCTGAGCTTCAGGATATTGATGAAGTAAGTAAGCAATTAATTAAAATAGGATGTAATTTTCTAAAAACATCCACAGGGAAAATTCCCCAAGGTGCTTCTTTACCCGCAGTATTTACCATCTTAACAGCAATAAAAGATTCAAAAGCACCATGTGGTATTAAAATATCGGGCGGCGTTAAAACACCAACCCAAGCAATCAATTATGCGAAATTAGCAGAGTTAGTATTAGCAAAGCCCATTGATAAAAGTTGGTTTCGTATTGGTGCAAGTAGCTTATTAGCGGAATTAAAAGATACGCTAACAAAAACATAGATTGGAACTATAGACTAGCTATTTCCTAGCTTTTATAGCAATAAACAGCTAAATTCGCTAGAATGCCCAAGCAATCAATGAGCATTTATTGGAGTTTATTTACCATGAAAAACAAGTCCGTATTTAAATTCATTTTTGTGGCCCTTTTAGGACTGTCCTTAAGCAGTTGTAAAACCACTCCTCCTGGAGAATATGATGCCAATGAAGTAGGCAAAATTAAAAAAGTTATTCCAGGTACCGTTATTTCCAAGCGTACCGTTAATTTGCACCGCAATAGCAGCGCAAAAAATACTTCAAGCGGAGACTTTGGCGATAATGGATACAACCAAACACGTGGGGTTGAGTACGTTATTAAATTAAAGTCTGGCGGGATTATTTCGGTGGTTCAATCTGAAGATCTCAAGTTAAAAAATAAGCAAAAGATTTTGGTAATTTATGGCAAACACACTCGTGTAGTTGCTGATAATGGTAGTGAAACGTTTTAATATCAAAAACACGTCATCCTGAGGGGCTTCACGCTCTGTTCAGGATGACGGAGCTTGTAACTTCGGTTAGATTATTTCACTTAGTTGCAATGCAGCATATTAGAAATGCATGTGATGAGGATGTGAAACTTGCTCTAACGTTGCTGTTAAAATAGAGTTTTCATATTTTGACTTAAGTAATTCAGCGATTAAAGTAGATTGATTTCCCGCAATCCCCGCATTCTTTATTGTCGTAGTAACAAAAAGCATAAAGCGATTAAATAAAATATCTAATTGCTCTGGCTTCCCAATCATATAAGTTTCAATTTCCCGAATATTATCTTTAATTGCGTGAACGAAGATATCCTGAGCATTGATAACTAAAAATGGGGCAGAACCTGAGAAATTCTTATTATCTTTAATCATCCGTGTATTTTGATTATAAATCGCCTCCATTCTGCTTTTCGCTACTTTATGTTGAGGGTCTAATTTTAAAACCATGCAATACAATGAATAAGCAGTTATAGGGAGATTTTTAAAAGGTAAGTCTCTACTTTTATAATAAAAATCAGCTACAACTGATAACAAATTCGCTAAGAATGCCGGGCTATTATAGTGTTCAGCAATATGATACATAGCTTTTTTAAACGCTTTAGGCCCTTTAGGTTCTACTGATAACGCTGTAGGGTTAACCTGAGGTGCAAAAAAAGTATGCCTCACGGTGAACAACGTAGTGGTGTGAAGAACCGGCCTAACAGAGGTATGTGGTTCAACATGGGGAGCTAATTCACTGCTGGCCTCACTTGGGCTATCAATATCAAGCATAGGTTCAGAGTCAACTACATCAGCGGTTCTAAGAGAAACAGCACCATCTACTTCAATATCATTGGCTTTTCTATGCTTTACATGGCTTTCAATTGTAATGTCAAGAGGTGCTGTAGACGTAGCAGTATCATCTTCCTCATCCTCGATAACGTTTTTACGCTTTTTTTTCTTTCTAACATTCATAGGAGCTAGCACTTCATCAGCAAGCTCTCGTGGTAAGCGAGTCATTAATTGACGCAGATCAAGAAACAACTCGCACTCTTCCTCCATCATGATATCCGTCATAATCACCTTGCACTGTCTAGCAAGCTCATGAGCACACTGGTCATTATTCTCAACAGCAACTAAAAGTTCATATCCGAGAAGTTCCAGTTTTTCCTCAGGTTCTAAGTCTAAATCATGCAATGAATTATTTTTGATATAGTCAGTAATGCGGAAAAGAATTCGTTTGTTTTTGTCGCAGTAAAAAGCGCGCTCGAGGAGGTTTAGATACCCTAAGTGTAGTTCCGTCTCAATATCCAAACCGGCTTTATTCTGATTATCTACCGCACGAGATAACCAGGTTAAGGCACTTAGAAATTGTTTTTCGGTGGGTTTTTTTTTAATATCCTTATCAAGCCAATCGATCAATCGGTCACTGATCGCCTCTGCAGCCAGGGCCACAGCAGAATAAACCGTGTCCATTCGCTCTGATGTTGTCTGAGAGCCTGTATATCGCTGAATACTATCACTAGTGTAAACAACTTCGAGCTCTTGGAGGGTGCTACTAATATCTTTCCATGCCTCCATTATCTCAGAATAATTTAATTTTCCTTTAAGCGATGCTCTAAGCAAGTCTGTGGAGCAAACAACGACGTCACTAAGCACATAAGCTAATGCATCGTTATAGCGCCCATTGGGAGTAAAATTTCGTTGAGCTGCAATTTGATGCAAATGCCCAAGGCCCTTTTTATAATATTTTAAGGCTTCTGCAAAGTCATGTTCATTATATTTAATATCGCCATTGACCTGCTCATTACTACCAAAATAATACGCCATGATGAATAAATACTCAAAAAAAGAAAGCATCCTACCATATGGACTACTTCTGATCAATTAAGTATTTAACATAAAGTACTGACTTAGATATAACTGTAGCATTACAAGACAGTTGCCACCGCAAGCCACATGAGCGCACCATAATAAACACTAATGATAAATGCTCTAAAACATTGCGCTCTTTCACGTTTACTAATTAATTTCTGCTGATACAGCAAAACCATGCCTGCGGCCAACCAAAGTCCATAAAAAACGATGCTGTCCACAGTGTTACTCAATGCCCAATAAAGCCATAGACCATGTAAAACGCTTTGCAATAAGCCAATAATAAACCGATCATAACTGGCAAAATAAATTGCGGTAGATTTTACACCGATACGCAAATCATCTTCTTTATCAGTCATGGCGTACATGGTGTCATAAGCCACAATCCAGGCAAAGTTTAATAGAAATAATAAAGTACAGTCCGTATTTACTGGTACATTAGAAGCCACATAAGCCATGGGAATTCCCATAGAGAAGGCCAGGCCTAAAATGAACTGAGGGGCACTTAAAAATCGTTTACAAAAGGGATAAAGAATAGAAATAAATAAGGCTATCACACCTAAATACCAACAATCCCTAGGCAAACTGAGTAAGATGAATAGTGCTGCGAGCAATAAAATAAATAATACGCCCAGTGCCTCTTTTAGGCTAATTTCCCCTGAGGTTAGCGGCCGTAATCGGGTACGGGCAACATGTTTATCAATATTTCGATCCGCAATATCATTAACCACACAACCTGCGGCACGCATTAATAATGTGCCACTTAAAAATAAAACAAATAATTTAAACGAGGGGATCCCTTTATTTGCCAGCCACAAGGCCCAAGCAGTAGGAAACCAAAGTAATAAAATTCCTACCGGCTTATCAAAACGCATAAGACGCCAATACGCAGTCCACTTCATGGAGTAATTTCTCCTAACTCAGGAAACATAATTTCTACTAAATAAAACGATTCTTTTTCCATAAATGAAAATTCGGCAATGCGAACCCACAACACATCTCGAATCGTGGGGATGTATTTTTTTACCCAATAAAACTCAACACATTGATCATCTACAGGATAATTAATGGAATTAACTCGCTTTACCTGCTCCATATTAAAAATCAGATTCTTAACGGATTCTTTGCGCAGACGACCAAAGAATTCGGTATCTAAATCATAACAACGCTGAGGGATAATCGTCCGTGCATACCAATAAGGAATATCATGACTTTTCATGAGAATTTCACGTTGAAAAACAGAATGATCACGCACATCAAGCAGACTTTTAGACCAAAAGTCGGTTCTAACCCAGTGTTGAGATAAAAGCTCAATCTGAGCATCCCCGTGCATATCACGTAATTTATCGGTTAATGATTGTTTATAATTAACCCACTCTAAAAACTTTCTAGAGCATTCGGCTTTTAGTGAAAAAATAAGGCGCGTATTAATTGGCATGAATTTTAGATCAGCGATAAAATGACTCGCCCACATCTTACAAAATTAATGATTTAGCGACAAGTTATTGATTTCTCTTATTTCGTCTCAAGTCGACAATCAATCTTTTTTACCTAAGGCTTTTTTAGGTAAAATACTTCTCATAAAAGAGCTGCCCGTGTAAAATATGGTCAATATTATACCCTCAAAACAAGCAATGATGTTCATTATTAATCCCCAAACCCTTTCTCCAGAACATGCCAAAAAACTTAGCGCATTCTTCAATGAACAAGTAAAAAAAGGCATTCATGCTTGGTCAAATCAAAGGATTTATTCTTTTACAGAAGACAGTTATTTTACATTTTCATCTAACGTAATTATGCGTCAGCCTAAACAAGGAAAAACGGGACTTCGTTATGAGTTTATAAGTGCCAGGCTGCTGGGTACTGGAAGTTATGGGAGCGTTTATGAAATAGAAGGTACACTCCGATTCGATGAAACCTCTTTTCGCTTTAAAGGACATGATGACAACGGAAAATCCCGGGCAATCAAAATCCAACGGCATAATGATCTCCTTTCTGCACAAAAGGCCTGGAAAGAGTACTGTTTATCCCAAAGGGCCCCGTACCTCGCACTGAAAAAGCCCACTTATGAAAAAAAGTCGGATGGTTTGGTAAGTTACCTGGTAATGCGTCAATTTAAAGGGAGAGGATTAGATGCAATTATTCAAGATGACTTATTTGGAAAAAACGTTTTAACTTTAGAACAACGTATGGAGTTAACTAAAGGCTTATTAAACGCGCTCAAGGAGCAAGTTACTGATAAAAGTCTCATCCATAGGGATCTAAAGCCCGAAAATATTTTGGTTGATATGAGGACCCAACCAATAACAGTGAACATTATTGATTTCGGACTCAGTACATACGCAGAGGCACCTGATGAAAAATATCCAGGCACTCCTCTTTATAAAGCACCAGAAATTTGGGACAGGCAATCACAAAGCTGCAAGTCAGATGTATTTTCTATGGCACGAATTATTGCCGAGTTATGGCGCGATACCACCCTTTCAACGCTTATCACTCTGGGAAGTCATGAACGTGCCTGCACTAATGCACATCATGTCAGTCTATCTACTTTATTTACTGGTATCGATGGCTTAGATGATACGACTAAATCGATCATTGAAACGACTCTTGCAGGTATGCTTCAAGTGAACAGTATATTCCGTTTCTCCATTGATAAAGCAATAGAGCATTTTGCAAACTCTCAAGTGATGGATGTTGCGGAAAATAATACCATTCTTACTAGATATCATCCTCAAACTATGCTCCGAATAGAGG
The DNA here is from genome assembly GCF_044626755.1 of Legionella lytica. Lineage (GTDB taxonomy): Bacteria > Pseudomonadota > Gammaproteobacteria > Legionellales > Legionellaceae > Legionella > Legionella lytica_A. The sequence goes on from NZ_JBGORX010000001.1 coordinate 1,027,010, forward strand.
CTATTTTAACTCAGACAAACCTATTAAGAGCGCATCATGTTGATTTAATAAAGAGAGATTCGGTGGATGCAGCAGAAAAGCTCCGCCAATTAGCTGCGACTCTTGAACATAAGATGCATCAATTAAAATTTATGTCTCTCACCAATTATAATCTACACGTAGAGCAATATATTGCTGATTGCCAAAGCTTCATCAATGCCAGCAAAGAAGATTTTGCCCATCATCGAAATATTAACTATATTTTAGCGAATATTGCTTTGGCTATTGCCGGACTGGGGGTTGTGTATTTGGCCGCATGTGCTGTCAATCTGGCGGTTAGCAGAGGTACTAACTTTTTCTTTTTTAATGAAACCAAAACCAGTTCTTTGGTTAGAACTGTAGAAGAGAATCTGGTTGAAATGGGGAAATTAAATGCAACGGGAGCAATCCCTCTAACACTAAGGATGGCTGTTTAGATTAGCCCCTTATTCTTCCCAAGCGATTTAAAATAATCTCTGTGGGCTCATCGTTATCCCTACTTGTCAGGATAAAACGACCGTTACACATTGCATTAGCTGGATTATTAGAAAAAATAATTCTGTTTCCTGAGCGAGCACCAATCCAGGACAGCTGCCAACGAGGATGCTGCCATTGCCATTGGTAAAGAGTTTCTATTTTATTCGTCTTTTTATTTTTAATACTCAGCCGCAACCCACTAGCCCAATTTAAGGAATCATTTAAAGAAGTAAGAACAACGGGGCTATTTAAGATAAGGGCCTGCGTTTTCGCATAAGCTATTGAGTTCTTTAGTTCATCAATGAGTGTTTGTCGCTCGTTTTTATGTAAAAAAGAAGAATACGATGCTACTGCAACCAAAGATAAACTAAGCAACAACATCAGAGTGAGTAGTAATTCTAATAGTGTAAATCCCTTTAATTTCATAAGGCAAAAACTTAAGACACTAACAGTTTAATTTCATTAAGAACCTTAAACACCGTTCTTTTTTGGCTGGGATTATTGAGTATATAATCCAGATCAAAGGTATTAAAAACAGGAGTTGGCTCCTTGGCAAACAATTGGTCTTGGCCTCGGCCAAAGACTAATGTTGCAAGAAGGCTTAAATTTGTACCTCGGGACTGCAGTTGACCTTTTTGAGCAGAAATAACAGTAAACTCATCATCCTGTAAATTCAGATAGCCTATCATCTGTTGTAACAAGTATTGCGCTTTGGTACTCAGAGCTGATGAAACAAATACGGCCAATTTTACCGCATTAGATTTTTTTTGAGGTAGCTCTTGCAGCACCTCTCTCTTAATCCAAGGCCTAATTCCTATTTGATTTAGATAGTAAAGGGTCAGATCACTGTACATAAGTTAGGCTCGGACAAAAAATTCAGTATAGCGTGAAATAAATGTTCCGTCAGTACATTCATAGGGTAAAAGCAGCTAAATGATGCATCTCATCAGAATCCTCACAATATTCACCATTAACGACATTTTGTAAAGGCTCTTCTCCCCTACTTAAAGAAATCAGCAATTTAGTCGCCACAGGATCCGAATAATTATTCAATACATGTAATACACGTAGGCTTTGAGTAAATGATAAATCCCAATGCGCATAAAATTCATTTTTATAAATAGAATGATTATTCTTAAATACGTTGACTATTTCTTTAAAGGCATCATAAACCTCTTGCCTCGGATTTTCGTGCAATTCTTTAAGCAAATTAATCACTATATGCAGCATCACGTTAATTGGCTGTTTTAGCCTTCGCAAATAGTCCAAACTAGCAAAAGGAGTCTGTAGTGCTAAAGCATGTCTTGCTTCTTCAAAAAGTCGTTTATCCGCATTATCTTTTAATAAATCGGAAGTTAACATTAAGAAGACCGGGTACAACGCAAGTAAGACTTTATGATTTTCATTATGAATCAGAGAGAGTGGCTCTTGCAGTATTGCATTACCAAAGAAGGTTAAAGGATTCTCATCAGTGAGGCTGTTATTTTGAGCTGAGGCCTTGGGTTTTTCATTAAAATATAATGCTCTTAATTCCTGAATTTGGCTTAGTACCCCTGCTTTGTTTGGTAGGTTTGCTTCTACGGCAATACAACTAATCCGATCAAACCACTGTAGCTCTCCTCGGTAGCAACAATAAGATAATAAATCACCTAAACAAGTAAATTTAGAATACATGTACTCATCATTTTCATATCCTTCCTCCTCATTACAGACATAACGCAGCTTTAAATATCCCATCGTTGCATCATATCCAGCCTGAATCATTTTATTCCGGTTTTCCTCGTCAACCGTAAAGGAGGTGGTTGAAACATTATCCACATTAATCACAATGGATTGGGATGCATATTTTCGTAATTTTAAACGGTCTTGCTCCCAGCCACTGGCGGGGTCATCCACACCGGTAAGTAGGCGATAGCCCCAATTCATGAAGAAATGTTCCTTATAAACCCGCTCCATCATGCGATCAATTGCAGTTCGTTCCGTACCATTATCAAATTGGACCGCTAAGACCTTTAAATTGTTACCGTATTCAGACTCCAATAAAGTCGCATGATCGTCAAAGAATGCTTCTGTTGGAAAGTTAGTTAAAATTCCTCCATCATTATGCTCGTCCCCATCTAATACCGTGGAACGAAAAACAATGGGAAAACTGGCAGAAATTTTCACAGCTTCGCTCACTTCAAAATCTGGCGAGCGCTGCAATGAAAAATAACGTGTTTTTCCTAGCCTTTTATTGGTTGCTGTAACCACAAGCTCTTGTCCCAACCCACAATCAGGTAAACGCACTCTTATCGCTTCAAGCGTCGCAAAGGTAATTTTTCCTTGTGGATAGGGAATACCGTATTGAGTAACAACTTGGTTTAACTTATAGGTAATTGCATAGTCAAGAGCGGTCTTTAACGAGCGGGGGTCGGACATGCCATTTATATCAATATCAAAATGAACTAAATGCTCTTGTTTAAAGTTTTTGAAGAACTCAGTAATTTCATTCGCGCTATAGCCTAAATAACAGAGTAAGGCCATAATCGCGCCAGCGGAGCTCCCTGCAAACTTACGAGGATGAATTTGGGCCTCATTGAGTGCCTGCCAAAAACCTACATGCCCATAAATTTTTGCCCCACCACCGCAGTAAACAATATTATCAATGTCTGGTCTTTTCTCTCTAACCAGAATTTCCTGGGTTTTGCTGTAGTAGTCAATTTGTACCGTCTCGTCTTGATATAAGGAAACTAAATGATTTTCCTTCACCACATTACTTTTTGTTTGGTTGGTCTCGTAAGAGCCAGGAATTATCCAATTCCACAAGCGCACATACCAGGGCTGATGGGCCAAATAACGTTGGGTGCTTCGATAATCATACATCTGTGCCAAACGCTCTTGTAGATTCGAAACATACACAGAATGAGGATGTGGACTTTTGCAAATAGATTCAAATTCCAGTTCTTGAATCTTCTTATGAATTAATTGATCCACAAGATCTTCCGTAATAAATACTCTTTTCGTATTACCTAAAGGTTCATTTTGTGAGTCATTTGGGTCGTGGTATTTGGTGTCGGTACCAGGAGCCAAAAATTGATCAAAACCAATTAAAATGCCCTGTTTGCCATGACACATTTCCACACCAGTTAATTGGTAGTTTAAGGAAATATTTAAATCGGTAATTTTCCAGTATTCTGAGTATCGTTTATGGATCCAACTTTTAACAATGCCCCACCAGTTCAGAAAAGCTTCTGCGGTAAACCCACGATACTCGTTTACTGTAGCACCTCTAAAATGGGCTCGTGTTTTATCTTTCTGATGCGGCCCCAAAAGCCATTGCGTAAATTGCTTTCTTTTTTCTTCGCCTAAACGAGTAAAATCGAACATCATGTTTTCATTATCAAAAAGATAGTTTGCTAATGAAATTTTATTATCAGGAGGCAATCCATTAACTTGTAAACGACCCAATTGAGCGGTGATAATAATTTTTTTTAATAAGTCTAGATTTTTGGGATATTTGGTATCCGATTCGAGTAGTTGACTTAGTACGTGTTGTGGTGTCATCGCTTAGCTCCCGAGTATGAAAGTCCTTTCCATAAACATCTGGATATTTTTTTTGCTTTGACTCCTGATAGTGAATTATTTGTAGGAAGTTTTACTCCTAGTCCCCATCCTGGAAACTACTTACTGTCTCGCCTACATCATATAAAACTGGCCTAAGCCCCTGTATAAAATATACTTAACATGATTTGATGTAATGCGTCAAACTTATTAATTCGTAGATCTGCTTAATTTTTCTGACTTATTTACTATGGCACAAAGCGCTGTGCATGCAACAGATATCAAAAGATATGTTTGCTTTCATATTTAATTTAATCAATTAATAATTCATATTTTAGCGTACAAGGTGTATGTTGGATCCACAATATACAAGTTATGATAGGGTTAAGGTAGGATTCTTATTCGTGCTTTAACTATTTAATATGGGACAAGATAGCAGCAACTACCTTTTCAGGCTCATCAGCTTGAGTAATTGGACGACCAACAACCAAATAATCACTACCCGCTGCTCTTGCTTCCGCAGGAGTCATGATCCGTATTTGATCATTTTTAGCATCGGTTGCTAATCGGATACCCGGAGTTACCGTAATGAAGTCTGCTCCGCAAGCGTTTTTAATTTCGCCGACCTCATGCGCAGAACTGACTACCCCCTCTAAACCAGATTCCTTAGCTAAATGCGCTAAATTCTTAACATGGTCCATCACAGGAATAGTAACGCCAATAGAAGCCAAGTCCTCCTGGCTAAAACTGGTTAGCACCGTTACGGCAATTAAGATTGGTCTGTTTACCCCGTAAGACTCTAGAGCCTGTCTTGCAGAGTGCATCATGTTCATTCCTCCAGAGGCATGGACATTCATCATCCAAACCCCTAAATCCGCACCTGCCTTACAGGCATTAGCTACAGTATTGGGAATATCATGAAATTTTAAATCTAAAAAAACCTTAAATTTTCGATCAACTAATTGTCGCACAAACTGAGTTCCAAAAAGCGTAAACAACTCACTGCCGACTTTTAAGGAGCACTCTTTAGGATCCAATTTATCAACTAAATTAAGAGCATCCTGCTCACGATTAAAATCCAGTGCAACAATTAGTGGGGATGACATTAGGCCATAACCTCTTCTTCTTGAGGCATTAATGCTGTTTTAACAGCTTCCAGCACTCGAACTTGCTCAGCTTCTTGCAAGTAAGGATGCATAGGTAAGCTAATCACACGGTGACTGGCTTTCTCTGCATGAGGAAAATCACCTTCAGAATAACCTAAATAAGCCATTGCTGCTTGCAAATGTAATGGTGAGGGGTAGTGTACTGCTGTTGGAATCCCTGCAGCCTGCATCGATTCTTGGAACGCATCACGATTATCCACTTCAATCGTATATTGAGCGTAAACACTCGTGTTATGGCTATGGATAAACGGTGTTCTGGCCAATGAAGAAAGCATATTATCGTAGCGCTTAGCTACTTTTTGACGCATGATAATTTCATCGGGAAATAATTTCATTTTTTCAAGCAATACAGCCGCTTGAATGGTATCCATACGTCCATTGATACCAATACGGCTATGGCAATAGCGTGCATTTTGCCCATGAATTCTCACTTCGATTAATTTCTGCGCTAATTGGTCATCATTCGTAAAGCAAGCACCAGAATCACCATATCCGCCCAATGGCTTTGATGGGAAAAAGCTGGTGCAACCAATTGTAGATAGAGCACAGGAGCGCTTGCCTTTATAGGTAGCACCAAAGCTTTGGGCCGCATCTTCAATTACTGCAATGCCATATTTATCAGCAATCACATTAATCGCATCATGGTCAGCACACTGGCCATATAAGCCAACAGGCATAATGGCTTTAGTTTTGCTTGTAATCGCCGCTTCGAGTTTATTAGGATCAAGGTTGTATGTTAAAGGATCGATATCAACAAACACAGGTTTCGCATGGCAAAGGCTGATTACTTCAGACGTCGCAAAAAAGCTAAAGGGACTTGTAATAACTTCATCCCCAGGTTGAATTTCTAATGCCATTAAAGCCATTAATAAAGCATCCGTTCCACTTGAATTCACAATGGCATGTTTAACACCTACAAAATTCGCTAATTGCTCTTCCAATTGAGCGATTTCAGGTCCCATGATGTATTGACCATGGTTTAATACATTGCGTATGCCATTTAAAACTTCGTTCTCAATTAAAGAATATTGTGTTTTCAAATCGATAAATTGCATCTTAATCTCTTCATATAGTGTATAAACGTTAATCGTATCGCCTTGATAGGTTTATCCATTACGTTATCAAAACGTTACCACTAATACCCTTCTAAGCCATGCACAGGCTTCATTCTTCCCCAGTTTTTGCAACTCGGGCAATGCCAATGCAGATGTTTACCACCAAAACCACAATGGCCACATCGATACACTGGTTTGTTATCTAAAAACTTGCTTGTAATATCATAAAGCATTTGTAATTTGTCGCGCACTTTTCCATGAGCCGATTCAAGGTGCCAATTAATCAAATGGTTTAAACCTCTTATAGATGGATGTTTGCTCAAATTATCCGCCACAAAATCAATAGCGGCATCCATGTTCTTGTGTTGCCTTAAATAGTCCGCAATTACAAAAATTACTGAAGCCCTTGGATGATGTTCCAAGGTGTCTTCAAGATAATTAATGCAATCACCCATAGAATCTAACTCCATGTGGCATCGAACTAATGGCTCAATAATCTCTGTTAAAAAGTCTGCATCTTGCTGCGGAACGCGCTTTAAAGAACGAATCGCATGTTTATAACGCCCTTCTTTCATTTCCAAACCCGCATGCATCAGGCTTGCACGCACTGAATCTGAATCAACATTCATTGCTTGTTTAATGCAATAGGCGGCACGATCAATGGCATTAGCCTTCAATGCTTGATTCGCCATTTCACAATAATAATGCGCTGCCTGCGTATGAAAACTGGTACCCGTAGAGATTTCCAATTTTTTAATAATATCTAAGGCCTTTTCCCAGGCTTTTTCTTGTTGATATATTGCCAATAAACCATGCAAACTACGCGTTTCTTTTGAGCCGCCTAATTCAACAACTTCTAAAAAAATCCGTTCGGCACGATCAAAGAGCCCCGCGCTCATATAATCTTGTCCCAATGCCATTAGTGACTCTTTTCTTTGCTGAATACTAAGTTGCGGTCTGGCAATTAAATTTTGATGAATACGAATGGCTCGGTCAACTTCACCACGACGTCTAAATAAGCTTCCTAGCGCCAAATGGGTTTCCACTGTATCGCTATCGACTTCTAATAATTTGATAAAAATATCTACAGCTTTATCGGATTGCTCATTTAATAAATAATTCAAACCAACTACATATTCACGCGACAAGCGATTATAAAGATTGGGATCAGGTTTCGATTTATTGCGGTTTGCTACCCACCAGCCTGACCACGCAGCAGCAGGCAATAGTAATGGCCACAAATCAATCATTTAATATCCCCTCTCGCTTTTTTATTTAGTTCCATCATAATAAAATTAATGTTGATCTTGTAAAGGTATTGAACGCAGGTTCTTAATTTCCTTTTCTGTCAACTTTAACTGGTTTCTTATTCTAAGGCATTCAGCCTTTAAACGCCAATAGCGTCCGATAAAGAGAATAAACCCTATCAAAATCCCGATTCCTAACATAATAGTTATTAGAACCGATATAGGCATAGATACTGTATTAAAATAAAAATTAACATCCACAGAAGCAGCATTTAATGCCGCAAAACTAACGCCAATAATAATAAGCAGTATATAAATAACCAGCATTACTATGCGCATAATTGTTCCTTTTTTGTTGGTTGAGCGGCCAGGCTCAACAATCAATTTCTGCAATAAGTACAACTTAACTTATTCGCACCTTAGTTGGAATAAATACTCAACTACGGTGCTGGACTTTATTTGTATGTAAGCGTTTACGTAATCGAGTTTCGTTATCATAATTTAACGCGATTACGTAAACACTTACATTAATTCTTCCGGAAAAATAAAAAGCGTAGATAGAATCTACGCTTTTTAACTTACTGATTAAGAAGGAATTACTCGCCTTCTTTGCTTGCCATTTTCTCTTTAAGTAAATCACCTAAAGTAGTTGTAGAAGCACCTTCTGTTCTAGAATACTTCTTAATAGCATCAGCTTCATCTTGAGCATCTTTCGCTTTCACAGAAAGAGAAATTGAACGGTTTTTGCGGTCAACGTTGATGATTTTCGCTTCGATTTCATCACCTTCTTTGACAACAGTTGTTGCATCGTCAACACGCTCATCAGACAATTCGCTAGCACGGATGGTACCAGTAATGTCATCAGACAGAGCAACAGTAACAGTTTTTGCATCTACTGCAGTCACTGTACCTTTAACAATCGCACCTTTAGTGTACTCGTCAACAAAACTTGTGAAGTTATCACCTTCTAATTGTTTCAAGCCTAAAGAAATACGCTCACGCTCTGGGTCAATTGCAAGAATAACAGCTTCTAATTCTTGACCTTTCTTAAACTGCTTCACAGCTTCTTCGCCAGCTACAGTCCAAGAAATATCAGATAAATGAACTAGACCATCAATCTCGCCATCTAAGCCGATGAAAATACCAAAATCAGTAATTGAACGAATCTTACCAGTTACTTTTTGGCCTTTAGAGTGTGTAGAAGCAAATTGCTGCCATGGATTGCCAACGCATTGTTTCATACCTAAAGAAATACGACGACGTTCTTCATCAATTTCAAGAACCATTACATCAACGACATCACCCATAGATACAACTTTGCTTGGGTGAACGTTTTTGTTAGTCCAATCCATCTCAGACATGTGAACTAAGCCTTCAACGCCCTCTTCGATTTCAACGAAGCAACCGTAATCAGTAATGTTAGTAACTTTACCTTGTAATTTCTTGTGTAAAGGATAACGCTCAACCAGGTCAACCCAAGGATCGTTTCCTAATTGTTTCATACCTAAAGAAACACGGTTTCTTTCGCTGTCAAAACTTAATACTTTAACTTTAACGTCTTGACCAACTGACAATAATTCACTTGGATGCTTCACACGCTTCCAAGAAATATCAGTGATATGGAGTAAGCCATCTATGCCGCCCAAGTCAATGAATGCACCGTAGTCAGTAAGGTTCTTAACGATACCATGAAGCTCTTGGCCATCATGTAATGATTCAAGCAAGGCTTGTCTGTCAGCACTGCTTTCCTCTTCAACAACCGCACGTCGAGAAACAACGATATTGTTGCGCTTTAAGTCCATCTTGATTACTTTGAACTCTAGCTCTTTGCCTTCTAAGTAAGAAGGATCTCTTACAGGTCTGACGTCTACTAATGAGCCAGGTAAGAATGCGCGGATTGTACCAATCTCAACAGTGAAACCACCTTTAACTTTACCAGAGATAAGACCAGTAACAGTTTCGTTGTTTTCATGTGATTTAGATAGTTTGCGCCATGCTTCTTGACGTTTTGCTTTTTCTCTTGAAAGGAGCGTCTCGCCGTAGCCATCTTCAACTGAATCCAATGCTACTTCGACAGTATCGCCTAGGCTAACTTCCAGTGCTCCGTCTTTGTCGTAAAACTCTTCTACGGCAACAATACCTTCGGACTTAAGTCCAGCATTTAAAATGACATAATCATCATCAATACCGATAACTTTAGCAGTGATAATGGCACCAGGATAAAATTGAGCACCAGCAATACTTTGCTCAAACAATTCTTTGAAACTTTCAGACATGTTAATAAACTCTTTAGTAAAAAAATGAAAGCATGAGTCCCACTCAGCTCCCCCCCTAAAACAAAGCCCATTCTCATCACAGCCATCTTGGTAGATAGCAAAACGAAAACAGACTCACTTAAACATTATTCAAACGTTCATCTATTAATTTTAATACAGTATTGAGCGCTTGTACAATGGTTAATCTTGTTGTATCAATTTGCACTGCATCATCTGCAGGCTTTAATGGTGCGTGAGTACGTGCAGTATCCCTTGTATCACGTTTAACCAATTCTTCTACAACCTGCGCGAGGCTAACATTATTTCCTTTTTCTTTCAACTGCAAATAACGCCTATTTGCTCTTTCTTGCTCATCTGCATACAAAAAGACCTTTAAAACAGCATCAGGAAATACTACCGTGCCCATGTCACGTCCATCAGTAACTAAGCCAGGGGACTGCGCAAAATTACGTTGTCTCTCTAATAAAGCTGCTCGAACCTCTGGGATGGCGGCAATTTTTGAGGCATCTTGGCCACATTGCTCGCTGCGAATGGCAGTACTGACATCTTCATTATTTAAAATAACTAAAGACGCATTATCCTCAGAGGATTCAAAACGTAAATCCAAAGTGCGTGCAAGTTCGGCAATTTGATTAATGTCCTGGAAATCAATATTATTCTTTCTAATGGCATGTGCCAAAACTCGATAAATAGCGCCACTATCGAGCATATTCCATTGTAAATGCTTGGCAAGCAAATGACATAAAGTCCCTTTGCCAGTCCCACTTGGACCATCCAGAGTAATTACGGGAATTTTTTTATCGTACATGTTCAGCTACTTCCTCTACTTGAAGTTGGAGTTCTTTTGCTGTTGCAACAAATAAAGGGAATGATGTTGCCACATTGGCACAGTTCTCCACTGTTACTGGGGCTGCGGCGACTGCTCCTGCAATTGCAAAAGACATCGCAATACGATGATCACCCAAACTATCCACTATCCCGCCTTGTAGTGTACCTCCTTCAATTAAAGCACCATCCTCTAAAGCTTGGGCTTTAATTCCTAACTGGTTTAATCCATTAATCATCGCAGCAATGCGATCGCTTTCTTTAAATCGTAGTTCTTTTGCCCCGTGCAATGTTGTTTGGCCTTCCGCACATGCTGCAGCAATAAAAATAATAGGAAATTCATCGATTGCCAGTGGAACAAGTTCTGGGGAAATATTAATTCCCTGCAAGGGTGCATGCTGCACACGAATATCAGCAACTTGCTCTTCACCCTGCTGACGCTGATTTAACAGAGTAATATTAGCGCCCATTTCCAAGAGGATATGTAAAACTCCGGTGCGTGTGGGATTAATACCCACATTGCGAATCAGTAAATCAGAGCCGTGGATAATAGTAGCAGCAACAATAAAGAAGGCTGCTGAAGAGATATCCCCAGGAACAAAGATCTCTGTAGCCATGCATTCGCTTGCAGAATCAACCGTAATGGAATTTACTTTACGAGAGATAGGATAAGAAAAGCTTTCTAACATCACTTCAGTATGATTCCGACTAATACCCGTTTCAGTAACCGTAGTTTCGCCTTCTGCATACAAACCAGCGAGTAAAACACAGGATTTAACTTGAGCGCTTGCTTCCGGCATAAGATAATGGATACCCTTTAGCTTTTTACCGCCCTTAATCTTAATCGGTGGCTTGCCCTCAACTGTAGATATATCTGCTCCCATCTGCATTAGAGGCTTACTAACACGCAGCATAGGGCGTTTCATCAGGCTTTCATCGCCGATTAACTCACTGTCAAAATCCTGGGCTGCTAATAATCCGGCTAACAAACGCATGCTTGTTCCAGAATTACCACAGTCGATCACTTGATTGGGCTTCTTTAACCCATGTTTACCTACACCATGAATAATAACTTGTTGCTCATCTGGCCCATCAATCTGCACACCCATAGTCCGAAAAGCATTTAGTGTCGCCAGACAATCGTCCCCATCAAGGAACCCATTAATTACGGTAGTTCCTTTAGCAAGAGCCCCAAATATAATAGAACGATGGGAAATTGACTTGTCTCCAGGAACACTGATTTCCCCGGTTATCGAATGCGATGGCTTACTAAGTAAATTAATTCTTTTCACGAGCAATTTTTCCTTGCAAATTCAGACATAAACTCAATTAGGGCATCAACACCAGACAGCGGCATGGCATTATAAAGACTAGCACGAATTCCACCTACAAAGCGGTGCCCTTTTAAAGCACTTAAACCATGCAACTGTGCGTGGTGTATAAATTGCTCCTCAAGCTCTGGATTTTTTAATGAGAAACAAACATTCATTATTGAACGAGCCTCTCTATCCACATGCGTAGAATAAAAATCATTTGCGTCTAAATACTGATATAATTTAGCTGCTTTTTTACAATTTACTTCATAGAGAGCATCGACTCCGCCTTGGGTTTTAACCCAATCAAACATTTTAGCGGCCAAATAACAATTAAATACAGGTGGTGTGGAATACAGTGAATGTTGTTCTGTTTGAAATTTATAATCAAACATCGTAGGAACGGTTGGATTTGGGGCTTTTTCTAGTAAATCATCGCGAACAATTACTAGCGTTAAACCAGCATTCGCAATATTTTTTTGAGCTCCTGCAAAAATCAAACCATAATCACGAATATTTATCGGCTCGCTCAGTAAACAGGAAGTCATATCGGCAATTAAAGTAAGCCCTTTAACCTTAGGCACAAAAGGAAAACGAACGCCATTGACCGTTTCATTCGGTGTGTAATATAAGTAACTAGTATTTTCTTTTAACTCCCAACGCTTGGGCTCGGGAATGGACTTGTAGCCATTAGCCTCATCACTTGCCACAGAATAAGCTTTTTTTAGTCGTTGCGCCTCAAGGAGTGCGATATGCGACCAAATTCCTGTGTCCAAATAACCTGCTTGTTCATCAGGATGTAAAAAATTCATGGGAATCATGGCAAATTGCGTACGAGCAGCACCACCTAAGAACAAAACCTGATAATTTGAGGGTATACCTAAAAGGACTCTTAGGGTTTGTTCGGCATGATCTAAAAGAGACATAAACTCAGGAGTTCTATGGCCGATTTCTAAAATCGACATTCCCGTGTTATTCCAATCCAGAAGTTCTTCCTGGGCCTCTTTTAACAGAGACTCAGGAAGCATTGCAGGCCCTGCACCGAAGTTATAGGTCCTGGTTGTCATCTTGCTCATCATTATTTTCGATTTCTAATGAACCCTCTTCATCCAGACTCTCCTCTAGATCGTCAGAACCTTCACCTAAATCTTCAATTTTTTGCATCCCAACGACGGACTCTCCTGAGCTCACGTTGATTAAACGAACACCTTGAGTATTTCGACCAATGATTGATAACTCACTAACTCGGAAACGTACCAAGGTTCCTTTATCAGTAATCAACATGGCTTCGTCATTATCATTCACTTGAACCGAACGAACGACTTTCCCATTACGTTCTGTCACTTGAATGGAGATAACACCCTGCCCACCGCGACCAGACACACGATACTCTTCAATAGCAGTACGTTTTCCATAGCCATTTTCAGTTGCAGTTAGGATGGTTCCATTAGGATGAGCAACAATCAAGGAAATTACAGCCTGGTCCTCTTCAATACGAATCCCACGCACCCCACGGGCAGTACGGCCTGTGGCTCTTACCTTTGATTCATCAAAGCGAATAACTTTACCTGTATCCGTAAACAACATAATGTCCCTGGTGCCATCTGTAATATCAACACCAACCAAACGATCATTTTCATCTAAATCAATCGCGATGATTCCATTAGAACGTGGTCTGCTAAATGCATTGAGTGGAACCTTTTTCACCGTACCATTACGAGTAGCCATAAAGACATAAAATCCTTCCTGATAGACTCGAACCGGCAACATGGCATTAATTTCTTCGCCTTCTGCCAATGGAAGAATGTTAATAATCGGTCTCCCACGTGAAATTCGGCTGGCTAAAGGCAGTTGATACGCTTTCAACCAATACAACTTACCGTGATTGGAGAAGCACAATAAAGTATCATGAGTGCTGGCAATCACTAGGCGTGAAACAAAGTCTTCGTCTTTAACATTCGTTGCTGACTTACCTTTTCCACCTCGGCGTTGTGCTTGATAAGCACTTAAAGGCTGATATTTCACGTAACCTTGATGTGACAAGGTAACAACAACATCTTCTTCAGTAATTAAATCTTCGATGGTTAAATCTTCTTGGGAAGCGGTAATTTCAGTACGACGCTCATCACCAAATTGGACTTTAATATCAATTAATTCATCACGAATCACCTGCATCAATCGCTCTGGTGAAGCAAGAATATCGAGTAACTCTTTAATTAATTTTAATAACTCTTCAAACTCACCAAGAATCTTGTCTTGCTCTAAAGCGGTCAAGCGATGTAAACGCAATTCAAGAATTGCTTGTGCCTGAGCTTCAGATAATTTATATCCTCTAGCACTTAAACCAAACTCAGCTCCTAAATCATCAGGTCTTGACGCATCAGAACCTGCACGCTCTAGCATTGTTTTAACCATACCAGGCTGCCATTCCCTTGCCAATAAGGAAATTTTCGCTTCTTGTGGTGTTGGTGATTGTTTAATCAGAGCAATCATTTCATCGATATTAGCTAAGGCAATACCTAAACCTTCTAATAAATGCGCACGAGCTCTCGCCTTTTTCAAATCAAATAAGGTTCTGCGAGTAACCACTTCACGACGGTGTCTAATGAAGTACTCTAGAATTTCTTTTAAATTCAAAGTGCGTGGCTGACCGTCAACCAAAGCAACCATATTAATACCAAATACGTTTTGCATTTGGGTGTGAGCATATAAGTTGTTTAGAACAACATCCGCAACTTCATTACGCTTCAATTCAATAACAACCCGCATACCCTGCTTATCGGACTCATCACGAAGTCCTGAAATTCCCTCGACTTTTTTATCACGTACTAATTCGGCAATGCGCTCAACTAAACGTGCTTTGTTCACCTGATAAGGTAACTCGTGAATAATAATTGCCTGGCGTCCAGTGTCTTTATCTGTTTCAATTTCAGTGCGAGCACGAATCACTACACGCCCTTTACCGGTACGGTACCCTTGGATAATTCCAGCGCGACCATTAATAATCGCTGCAGTAGGAAAATCTGGACCGGGGATAATTTCCATAATTTCATCCAGACTTAATTCTGGATTATCGACCAAGGCGAGGCAGGCATTAATAACTTCTGTTAAGTTATGGGGGGGAATGTTGGTTGCCATCCCTACCGCAATACCTGAAGAGCCATTCACTAATAAGTTAGGTACGCGTGAAGGTAAAACTACAGGAGCAAACTCGGTCTCATCATAGTTTGGACTAAAATCAACAGTTTCTTTCTCTAAGTCAGCAAGTAAGGCATGTGCTACCTTTGACATTCTTACTTCGGTATAACGCATCGCTGCTGGAGCATCACCATCGACCGAACCGAAGTTACCTTGACCATCGACCAAAAGATAGCGCATTGAGAATGGCTGAGCCATACGTACAATCGTATCGTAAACTGCAGTATCACCATGCGGGTGGTATTTACCGATTACGTCCCCTACCACACGGGCAGATTTTTTGTAGGGTTTGTTCCAATCATTCCCCAATTCACTCATTGCATATAGCACACGTCGGTGAACTGGTTTTAGTCCATCGCGTACATCAGGCAAGGCCCGACCTACGATAACACTCATCGCATAATCCAAGTAGGATTGCTTTAATTCGTCTTCAATATTAACTGGCAAGACTTCTTTAGCTAGATAAACCATGGTATGGATGTATCCTTATAATAAATTCTGCGGTCAAGGATAACATACCGTCCGATGTAATTGAATCAAGCACTGAAAAAATGTAATCCGAAGCAGAAATCCAGAATATTCAGCCAATAAATATTCCTTTTTTTCTTGTCATTATTTATAAAACTCTACCATAATAATGGATTAGGGTAGGTTTAAATTGACTGCACGTGTAAATTTTGTATATAGTGCCGCGCACAATAAATAATTAAGATGCTTAGAAACAGGAGAAGCAATGACTAATAAAACCGCAAAACTTAGCATTGAAGGCCACGAGACATTAGAATTACCAATTTATACGCCTACTATGGGTAATGATGTTATTGATATTACTCAATTAGGGTCAACCGGTGTCTTTACCTTCGATCAGGGTTTTCTTTCTACAGCATCTTGTGAATCTAAAATCACTTACATCGATGGTGATGACGGTATTTTGCTGTACAGAGGATACCCAATTGAACAATTGGCCGAAAAGAAAGATTTCCTTGATGTATGCTACCTCTTGTTGAATGGTGAATTACCCAATGCAACAGAGAAAAAAGACTTCGTAGGTTTGATTAATAATCACACCATGGTACATCAACAAATGTATCAATTCTTAAACGGTTTCCGCCGTGATGCCCATCCAATGGCAATTATGGTAGGAATGGTTGGCGCCCTCTCTGCGTTCTATCATGATACTATGGACTTAAACAACGCCCAAGACCGTTTTATTTCGGCAATTCGTCTTGTCGCTAAGATGCCTACATTAGCAGCCATGAGTTATAAATACTCTACTGGTTTACCTTATATGTATCCAAAAAACAAAATGTCTTACGCCGAAAACTTCTTACATATGATGTTTGGTGTTCCTTCTGAAGAAATTACTCCAGACCCTGTTTTAGTTAAAGCACTGGATACTATTTTCATCCTGCACGCGGATCATGAGCAAAATGCATCTACTTCAACTGTTCGTTTAGCAGGCTCAACCGGTGCGAATCCTTTTGCATGTATTTCTGCAGGTATTGGTGCTCTATGGGGACCCGCTCATGGTGGTGCAAACGAAGCGTGCTTGAATATGCTTAAAGAAATTGGTGATGTAAGCCGTATTGATCACTTTATTAAGCGTGCCAAAGATAAAAACGATTCATTCCGTTTAATGGGCTTTGGCCATCGCGTATACAAGAGCTACGATCCAAGAGCGAAAGTAATGCGTCAAACCTGTTATGACGTTTTAGAAGCCGTTGGTGCTAAAGACGAGCCGTTATTCAAACTAGCAATGGAATTAGAGCGTATTGCCCTTGAAGATGATTATTTCATTGAGAAAAAGCTTTATCCAAACGTTGACTTTTATTCCGGGTTAACATTAAGTGCTATAGGGATTCCAACAAACATGTTTACAGTAATCTTCGCTTTAGCAAGAACTGTAGGTTGGATGAGCCACTGGATGGAAATGGTTGCTACTAAATCAAGAATTGGTAGACCACGCCAGCTTTATACTGGTGAGAAAACTCGTAACGTTCCTTAGTCGCACGAAAGGTAGCCTGCATTGCAGGCTACTTCTTTATTCCTATTTAAATCACCGATTCTTTTCTGCATCTACATTTAGGATGACATACCCAGTTTGCTCAATGCCTGGTGCCAACCCTGATAGTCTGCTTCGACTATTTCTCGTGTACGCTCGGGATAAAAGCATTGTTCAATAGCGCCTGCCTCCTCAAGCGAATTATAGACTCCTGAGCCGAGTGCAGCTAATAAAGCAGCTCCTTTCGCTGTAGTTTCTATATCCTTAGGCTTTTGTACCTGCAGTTGGCATTGATCGGCTAAAAACTGCAGAAACCAGCTATTTGCGGCCATGCCTCCATCAACGCATAATAAAGACAGATCGAGATGACTGTCTTCGCGCATACAGGTAAGGACATCTCGTGTTTGATAACAGACTCCTTCTAATGCTGCCCGTGCAAAATGAGCTCGCGTACTGGAAAGAGATAAGCCAAACATTGCCGCACCAGGATCGGATAACCAATGAGGTGCACCTAAACCTGTAAAGGAAGAGACAAAATAAACCCCATCATTGCCTTCTAATGAGCGAGCCAATGCCTCTGTTTCATCAGCGTTGCTGATCATCTTCATCTCATCACGTAACCACTTCACTGCAGTCCCTGCATGATAAAGGCTACCCTCCAAACCATAAATAGTCTCGCCCTTAACTTTATAAGCGATGGTTGTTAATAATTTATGTTGCGACGCTACGGGCTTAGGTCCTGTATTTAATAGCAAAAAACCGCCCGTACCATAAGTAGCTTTAACCATTCCTGAAGTAAAACAACCTTGCCCTACTAAAGCGGCTTGTTGGTCTCCAGCAACGCCTGTAATCGGTAACTCAATTCCCAACCATTGTTTATCCATTACACCAAAATAACTGTCACTGGCATACACCTCGGGTAGCACTGATTCAGGAATTGAAAATAGTGTTAACAAATCCTTATCCCATTGCTCGGTTTTAATATTAAAAAGCATGGTTCTTGAAGCATTTGTCACATCAGTTAAATGTCGATGCTCTTTAGTTAAACGCCAAATAAGGAAGCTGTCTATGGTGCCAAATGCTAACTCACCTTTTTCAGCAAGCTGTCTGGCTTGCGAGTTATTTTTTAATAACCAGTTAAGTTTACTCGCTGAAAAATAAGGATCTGGAAGTAAACCTGTTTTTTCCTGGATCACAGAGGCTTCAGAGACAAATGTCTGGCAATATTCAGCGGTTCTCCGGTCTTGCCAAACAATAGCAGGAGCCAAGCAAGTCCCGGTTTTTTTATCCCAGATCACGGTTGTTTCTCGTTGATTAGTAATACCGCAGGCAAGAATTGCATCAGAAGGTACTTGCGCAACCACATCCCGTAATGCAGTCAATGTTTTACGCCATATTTCCTCAGGATCATGCTCTACCCACCCTGTCTCAGGATAATACTGGGTTAATGAATACTGGCTGCAGGTAATTAATTCACCGCTTAAAGTGTAAATCATCGCCCGTGTACTGCTGGTTCCTTGATCAATAGCAAGTAAATAGTTCATCGTCTTGGCATTCCTTGTTTTTTATTACTAGGTTATAGTTAATAAGTGTAATCTTTTTTTATGGAGACCAAAACATGGATCAAGTTTTTGATGTTGCAATTATTGGTGGTGGCATCAACGGCTGCGGTTGTGCCGCTGATGCGGCCTTAAGAGGCCTATCTGTTGTTCTGATAGAAGAAGATGATTTGGCGTCCAAAACGTCCTCCAATAGCACCAAACTTGTCCATGGTGGTTTAAGATATTTGGAGAACTATGAGTTTGCTTTAGTAAGAAAAGCATTGACCGAGCGGCAACGTCTTTTTGATTTAGCCCCTCACCTAGTGCACGCTCAGCCCCTGGTTTTACCCTATGAAAAACACATGCGTCCCTCTTGGTTTTTACGTTTAGGCCTATTTTTATATGATCATCTAAGTAGTAAAAATCGCTTGCCTAAATGCAAGACTATCAACAAAAAAAATGACGCTCAGTATTTTTCTCCTTTAAAAGAGGGCTTGGAGCGTGGCTTTTTATTTTATGATGGTGCGGCTGATGATGCTCGCCTAACCATTGTGAATGCACTACAAGCCAAACAGCATGGCGCAAGCATTCATACGCGTTCTAAAGTTACCAAGACCCAAGTTATTAATAATTTATGGCATGTAACCATACAACCACTAACAGGTCCGGCTTACACCATACAAGCTAAAGCATTAATTAATGCAGCAGGACCATGGGTTAAAGCGGTGGAACAGCTGACCCATATCCCCGATCAGCAACAAATTAGCTTGGTTAAAGGCAGCCATATCCTTGTGCCTAAGTTATACGAGGGTGAGCAAGCTTACTTCTTACAGCATGAAGATAAACGGGTTATTTTTGTCATCCCCTACCATGGTTACAGTATGATAGGCACTACTGATGTACCACTGAATGAACCATTGGAGCAAATTCACATTAGTGATCAAGAAATTAATTATTTAATTAAATTAGTTAATTCCCATTTCAAAACCAAAATATCCGCAAATGATATAGTCTACACTTGGAGCGGGGTTCGTGCTTTATTAGCTAATGACGATAAAGAAGCCCGCGCCCTGAGTCGAGATTATAATTATGAGTTTCAAGTTACACCGGCCCCTATAATTACCATTTACGGGGGAAAAATAACTACTTACAGGCAATTAGCCGAAGAAGCCATTAATAAATTCACTGCTGTTTTCCCTAATCTAAAACCATCCATTACCGCAAATGCTCCCTTGCCCGGAGCAACTTTTGGAACTATGGATTTTGCTCAATATATTCACTATGCCCAAAAGAAATATTCATGGATGGATAAAGAATTACTGCATCGCTATTTATATACCTATGGCAGCCATATGGAAAAATTCCTCTCATTAAGCACCAGTGAAAAATCTTTAGGGAAGAGCTATGGCTCTGGTTTATATCAAGCTGAAGTAGATTATTTAATCTTGGAAGAGTGGGCTCGTAGTAGTGAGGACGTCCTGAAACGGCGAACTAAGCTTGATTTAAAACTGAACGCAGCCAGAAAAAAAGAACTGGCTGCATATATTGAAAGTATTATTGCTTATCATCCTCTTCAAACTGAGCCTTTATTGCACTAACATCGGCAGCAACAGCCTGCTCAACCAATTCATGTAAGGTTGAAGCGGGCATACTTCCCGCATTCGAGTAAATAACAATACCTTCTTTAAACACCATTAAATGCGGAATCGAACGAATTTCAAAAAAATCAGCCAATTCTTGCTCTGCTTCGATATTCACTTTAGCAAATTTAATATTCGGATACTGAGCCGAAACTTGCTCATAAATCGTCGCAAACTGTTTGCAGGGAGCACACCAACCAGCCCAAAAATCAACAAATACAATTTTGTTTTCGTTAACTAAAGCCTCAAAATCGGCACTCACTACATTTTCGCTGGGCATACATCTTCCTTTGCTTCAATAGAATCAATAATTTCATGAAATACATCATCTACATTACCACTACCAGAAACGCTGTGGAAGGCTGGTGCATCATGATCACCACTTTCTGCCCAAGTTTTATAGTAGTTAATTAATGGCGCCGTTTGTTTTCTGTATACATCCAAACGTTTTTTTACAGTTTCCTCTTTATCGTCTTCACGCTGGATTAAAGGCTCGCCAGTCACATCGTCCAAACCTTCTTGTTTTGGAGGTTGATTAACGACATGATAAACACGGCCAGATGGTTGGTGAATACGACGTCCACTGATTCGTCGAATGATTTCATTATCATCTACAGCAATTTCAATGACATGATCCAAATGAATACCCGCTTGCTTCAATGCATCAGCCTGCACTAAAGTTCTTGGAAAACCATCAAATAGGAAGCCGTTTTTGCAGTCACCTTGCGTTAAACGCTCTTTGACTAACCCAATGATAATGTCATCAGAGACAAGACCACCTGCTTCCATAACTTTTTTAGCACTTAATCCTAATGGGGTACCTTGCGCAATAGCTGCACGCAACATATCACCCGTTGAGATTTGTGGGATTTTATAGCGTTCAATTATTCGTAAAGCCTGGGTCCCTTTTCCGGCCCCTGGACCACCCAAAAGCATTAATCGCATTAAAAAACTCCTTAGGATATATATCTCAGTTCGGTTCATCTGAGTATACATCACTTTTTATACGTTTATACCCAAGATTACTTGAAAATATTGGGCCTCATTTAAACTCTGCTTCAAAAATAAAGCAAAATTTACCATAAAATTAAAACCAGGAATGCCGCTCTAGACTTCCTCGGCAAGAATTCAGCTGCATAGCATAAAGTTGCGAACGAGCGTTCACTTTACGGGCTACGGGCATCAACCATGCTTTTCTCAAATAGGATTTGCGCATATAACCACCGACTCCCTCATGATAAGCAAGATAAAGATTATAGGCGTCGGCACGATTAACACCAGCCCGTCGATTAGCCTGATTGGCGTACCAACCAATAAAATCTACCCCATCAGAAAAATTATGACGGGAAGACAACAGTCCACCATTATTTTGTTTGTATTCATTCCAAGTACCATGCAAGGCCTGGGCATAACCTGTGGCGGTTGTAGGTCTTTTCCAAGGAATAAATCCAAGTAGCTTTCTACGTGGCGGCTTTGCATGCGCATCAAATTTTGACTCTTGGTGAATAATAGCCATTTGCACAGGAACGGGAACCTTCCAGCGAGACTCAACATCTTTAGCATGAGTATACCACCTGGGGTATTCTCTAAATATGTTACAGACATTATTCAAATCTGAAGGAGGTCGACTAACACACGCTGTAAGTACGCTCACAAATAAAGGCAACAATATAAGATTTAACTTCTTAAATTGAAACAAAGTTTCCATAAACGATCGAATAAGAAAAAGGAAGATATTAACAAATTTGATTAGGACAATCTATGTATATGTAAATTAAATCACTGTTGTCTCCTTTAGCTTGCATGATACTATTTGCGTTTGTAATCCACTAAAAATAATAAGCAACTTTCATGAGTATTCTGGTATTTGATATTGAAACCATTCCGGACATTGAATCTGGACGTAAGTTATATGATTTACATGGATTATCTGATGAGGACACTGCTCAAGCGATGTTTGCGCTCAGACGTGCCAAAGTCGGTACTGATTTTCTCCCACACCATTTGCAACGAATATGCGCTATTTCTTTGGTTCTTAGTCAAGGCTCAAACATTAAGGTCTGGTCACTAGGTGAGGAGCAATCGGATGAAAAAGAATTAATTACTCGCTTTTTTGCAGGAATTGATAAACACACGCCTACTTTAGTTAGTTGGAATGGCAGTGGCTTTGATTTACCTGTACTGCACTATCGTGCATTGCTGCATGGCATTCCCGCTCCAACCTATTGGGAGGCAGGGGAAAATAATCAAGCCTTCCGTTGGAATAATTATTTAAGTCGTTTTCATAACCGTCATATGGATCTTATGGATGTAATTGCTGGTTATCAAAACAAAGCCTTTGCTCCTTTGGATGAGTTATCCACTCTATTAGGTTTCCCCGGAAAAATGGGCATGAGTGGTTCCAAGGTATGGGAGCACTATTTTACTGGAAATATAAAAAGCATTCGTGATTATTGCGAAACCGATGTGTTAAATACTTTTTGTGTGTTTCTACGCTTTGAATTAATTCGTGGGGTAATTAACCAAGATGAATACCACAGTTCCATTGAACGCTTAAAGTCGTATTTAAGTTCGGAAAGCGATAAGCAGCATTTGCAAGAGTTTTTGGGAAGTATGGTTTAACCCTACAGCTGTCTTAATGTAGACTGGGCTGAAAAGCCCAGCATTGTGAGTTACATGATTTTTATGCTTAAAAGGCTCGCGCTACTAGCGACTCATCTGCCTTTTTTTCTAGTTCAATAAGTTCTATTGCATGCAAAAATGCTGAACTATCTAGATGCTCCAGCGTCCGGAAATACCGCTCCTCACCTAGATTAGCATATTCGCTCACATCAACCGCCGTAGCTTCGAACGCTAATTGCATCCAAGACCATAAAGTGATCCACCATTCGATCACCGGCTTATACGCCTGATACCAAGCTAAAATAGATTCGTTTACCTTGCCCTCACCAAAATAAGCTGCTAAATAGATTAACTCCTGTTCTTTAGATAACTTAGCT
This sequence comes from Legionella lytica, assembly GCF_044626755.1. Classification (GTDB taxonomy): domain Bacteria; phylum Pseudomonadota; class Gammaproteobacteria; order Legionellales; family Legionellaceae; genus Legionella; species Legionella lytica_A. Next base: position 1,050,307 of record NZ_JBGORX010000001.1, read on the forward strand.
TCAATTGCAAAATAAGCCAGATCCCATAAGAAATCATTATTGCTGGAATACTCCCAATCAATCTGATAAATCAATTCCCCTTGCTCTAAAGGTGTCAACATGTAGTTCAGCGGTGTGGAGTCATTATGGCAAGGTACTTTATTAATTTGGTAGGAAGAGAAAAGATTTTTTAACTCATTCATTTTACTAGCAATGAAATTCACTCGCTCAGGTAAAGGAAATTTTTTATTTTCTAAAGTAGCCAGCAAACCTGCATTACGGGAAAACACATCTATATCGTTTAAAAACTGCTTTGACTTATGCAGTATCTTAGCTTTTTCTGCAAGCATCTTTAATATTTCTACTCGTTCTAATCGGTTTTTATCAAGTGGTTTTACATCAGCAATAAACTCAGTAACTTGTACACCCGATTCTCCATTAAAATAAGCGACAGGGACGTTCAGTTTTAAATCTGAAGTTTGCTGTACATTATGTTGCTCATGCTTGCGGTCAACAGAAAATAGAGAAACATCTCCAGGAAAACGAACAACCCAGCGTTTACGTTTGTCAGCCTCATAATGAGCTCCTACCGTAAGCTTGTAGGTCGCATTAGTCATTCCTCCAGCCATTAGTTTTAAACTTAAAACATCCAAAGTGAGCTGGGAAAACATAGGAATTTCGTTGATTTGGGGAAGTAAATTCATGTAGCTCTGAGCTAATTTCACCAACTCATTCCACTCTTTAGAAACAGTAGAAAGGTTATACAATGAATCCGCATCAAGAAAGCTTAAAATATAAGCCGCCAAGCCAGTTTTAAGTTTATATTGGACACCAGCGTCACTGGTAAAAAAGAGCCATTTCATGAGATTACCTGTTGATGGAAATGTTCAAGTATACAAAACGAAAACAGATAATTACAACAAAAGGCATTTTGAAATATTAATACACGATAAGAATGATCATGAGTACATTGATCTGTTGAGGAGAATCGAGTACACTATCTTTTAGTTCATTAAATAATCATTTAGTCTTTATATGCACCACCTAATAAAATGTGCATGACGCTACATAAAACATCAAAGACTTAGATCAACAATAGAAAGAAGTATAAAACAAGGCTTATCTTATGTCCGAACCATTAATTCAGATACCCAAAAAACAGGCTATTCTGTTTGCGTGTTTCCTCGTCCTGTATGAATTCTTAACCTATGTCGCGAATGACATGATTATGCCTGGTATGATCAGTGTGACGCATGCATTCAACGCACCAGAATCTGCCGTTGCAACCTCACTTACTATTTATATCCTTGGAGGTGCCAGCTTACAAATATTTTTAGGCCCCATATCAGATGCTTATGGACGCCGTCCAATGATGTTGCTTGGTGCGTGCCTATTTTTTATTTTTACCTTATTTATTGCCTGCTCTAATTCAATGAGCCAATTTATGACCGCTCGCTTCTTTGAGGGGATGGGACTTTGTTTTATCGGCGTTATTGGCTATGCGACTATTCAAGAAATTTTTGAGGAAATGGATGCAATTCGCCTCATTTCCATTATGGCTAATGCCACCATTCTTGCACCCCTTTTAGGGCCCCTTTTGGGTGCGGTAGTTATTCACTATACATCATGGCGTTATATCTTTGTCTCCATTGCTCTATTTGCTTTAGTGGCCTTATGGGGATTATGGCGTTACATGCCAGAACCTATTGGTCAAAAGAAGAAAAATGGAGAGCTGACTCCTAAAACCAAGATTTCATCCAAGAAGGTTTTTGCTAATTACAAGACCTTATTAACTAATAAAGTATTTGTCATGGGAACCTTAGCCATAGGTACTGTAGGCATTCCCTGTCTTGCTTGGATTGCATTATCCCCCGTTATTTTAACGCTCGAGGGAAAACTGACCGTAATCCAATATGGGCTTTGGCAGCTACCTGTTTTTGGCTCTACAATATTAGGCAACTGGTTTTTACACAGGCTAACTTATAAATTTGAAATTAAAAAAATCGTTACCTTAGGTTGTGTGATTATGACCGTTGGCGCGGTATTAATGTCCGCCCTCCCTTATTTGTATGGGAATGATTATCACTATCTGATGCCTGGTATCATAATTTATTTCTTTGCGTTAAGTGTGATTAACGCCCCGCTAAACAGATTCTGCCTCTTTGTCACCTCAGTAAGCAAAGGTACTGTCTCAGCTTTAGTAAGCCTCAGTGTGATGGTTATTGGTGCCCTTGGAACCGAAGCAGCCAATATTATCTACAAAGGCCATAATAACCTGCACTTTGCACTGTATTGCAACCTGATGCAACTTGTATTTTTTACCTTTACGATTTTGGCATTTTGGATGCAGAAACCAACGGGAAATGAAAAGGCACTAGAAAAAGCAGAAACCCGGTAAAAACATTAAAATATATAGATACTGTCTTTAAAAGCTGCTTTAAAGACAGTATCTACACCTAATGATGGCTTATTATTTCCGCTTTGCCGGATGAGATTCTTTGAGTAAGAAGGTTGCGATTAATAAACTCGCTAGGAAACATAGCGGCATAACTAATAATGCCGTTTGATACCCTGACATGCTGTATACGTATACTCCATTTACAATATGGCCTGAATTCGTATGCTGTAAGATATAACCTACTAGAGGCTGGAATATAGCTCCACCGATTAATACGGACAGATTATTAAAACCAGATGCGGTTCCTACATATTCAGCAGTATTATTTTCTTTAACAACCGCAAAACTCACTGTTTGCCCACCCGCACCTAGACCTAAAACCAATAAAACCAGAGGAGCCCAACTGTAGCTAAGGCCTGGCAAATAAAGAAGAATTAATGTAGCGGTTAATCCTAAAATGGCACTTAGAATTAACGCGATGCGTCGGCTCTCAATCTTGTCACTAAACCATCCTAACAGCGGACTACCAATTCCAATCCCAATCCAGATCATGCTGCATAAGTATGAAGCAGCAACCAGGTTGATTTGAAACTTTTCTTGAAGAAAAGGAACCCCCCATAAGGCTGCAAATACTGCAATTGGTGTCCATATTGAAAAGGCATAACTCCCGATAATCCAAGTATGCGCATGACGACACACGGCAACTAATCGTTTCCATTCATCACGGAGGTACTGTTTGGGAGCTTCCTGATTTTGTTGATTCGGATAATCACGAATATACATCCAGAAAAAAGCTGCGAGAATAAAACCAACAAAAGCCAAGATAAAACTTGCATTCCGCCAGCCCACACCCTGAATTAAATAAGCTAAAGGTGCTTCACCAAATATAGCTCCAACTGAACTCATTAACTGAGCAACACCGGCCAAAATAGCGAAGTAATGAGGTGGGAACCAACGCGATAAGAGTACGAGGACACCGATAAAAGAAAATGCAGAGCCTATTCCAATGAGGAAACGTCCAATACATGCGGTAAATACGCTATCGGTTGACGCAAAAAATGCTGAGCCTAAAGCACATAAAAGAATAGCAACAGTCATTAGCTTTCTAGGGCCATAGCGGTCGTATAGAACCCCTGCTGGTAATTGAGTAGGCGCATAGGCATAGAAATAAAAGGCGGAGATAAAACCAAATCCTTCTCCGGTAACCCCAAAAGTTTTCATCATGGGTTCAGCCATGACACTAGGCGCTACTTGCAAAATAAATTCGTACAAATAAAAGGATGCTGCCAGGAAAAATATAAAGTAAGCTGTTGTTAAACTACCCTTTTCTTTTTGCTGTGTGTTCTCAGTGTAATATGCGCTCAATTTCAAGTCACTCCGTTGTGAATCATTCATTTAAGCCTATAGCGATTTACTTTGTCAATATGATTTTGTTAGATTCGGCCCGTTTGCATTGATAAACCAAAAGGACTGCGATCGTAGCCCTATGAGCACCATGTGATACGAGAAATGGTGCCACAATACCCGGCTTACTACTTTGTGTCCCTTAACTGCGTGGATAAATTGCGCCTAAAATTGCGGACTTTTTGGACCCAGTGATGGCACCTAGATTTACGGGTTGCTGATTTACTGTTTGCGCTGCCAACCATGCAAACAACATGGCTTCCAAATAATCAGGGCTAATTCCCACTTCCGCCACACTTTTTATTGCAATTTTGGGTAGCAAATCTTGGATCATTTGCTTCAATGCCAAATTGTGAGTTCCACCTCCGCACAAAAATAACTCGCTGACCTCTTTAGGTCCATCCCTCATAGCATCGGCAATAGGATATGCCGTAAATGCCAGTAGAGTTTTCTGAACATCTACTGCTTTATAAGCCTGCTTTAAATAGGGCTCTAACCAAAATAATGAAAAATATTCTTTCCCTATACTTTTAGGAGCTGCTAATTGAATAAACGAATCCGCTAACAAAGTATCTAACAAGGGTTGAATGACCGTTCCCTGTTGTGCCCATGCACCATTGGCATCAAAGGACTCACCTTTATGTTTGGCAATCCAGGCATCCATTAAGCAATTTCCAGGGCCAACATCCCAGCCGCGCGTAGGCTGTTGCGCATTAATGAAAGTAATATTAGAAATCCCACCAATATTAACTAACGCAACACTAGAGAATTGCTTAGTGAATAGCTCTTGATGGTACAAAGGTGCAAAAGGGGCTCCTTGCCCTCCATTCACTAGATCTCGGGTGCGGAAATCAGCAATTACAGTGATTCCTGTTAATGAGGAAATGGTATGGCCGCAACCTAATTGCAAAGTATAGGGAATACTGCTTTCTGTATTATGGCATACAGTTTGTCCATGGCTTCCTATCGCAGAAATATCTTCAGCCCTTAGTCCTGACTCCTGTAACACCTCATTGACAGCGAGTGCAAAATCGCGGCCAATTAACGTATTTAATTGACATATCGAAGCCAAACTCAAATCCGAACCCTCGAGTAACTTATTTAGTCTATGCACTACCTCATCACTGTATTTTTTAGTAATGCCACAAATTAATTTATTTGAGGGAAAATCAACAATTGCGGTGTCGATGCCATCCATACTGGTTCCCGACATTAATCCTATAAATAAAGTCATTAACTCCTCTCTCAACAGTTGGCCTTGGCCTAGGGGGACTGCCTTAACGATTATTTGGATTATAAAAATTCGCACTACCGCAGCACCCGGTAATTCATCAGTATATTAAGATAGCGCGATGTCCTGGAAGCTAACCTTCAACTTACGCTAATTTAAAACATTTATAAAAATTTCTCGTAGTTGCTTCAGCAAGTTCTTCATAACTAATACCGCGCAACTGCGCCATAGCTTCCGCTACATGTTTTACTAAGGCAGGATGATTTTGCTTACCACGAAATGGTACTGGTGCTAAATAAGGTGAATCAGTTTCAATCAGTATTCTATCTAAAGGCACTTGACGTGCAACTTCTTGCAATGCTATAGCGTTTTTAAAGGTTACAATTCCTGAAAATGAAATATAAAAATTTAGATCAATCGATTGCATGGCAATATCCAAACTTTCAGCAAAGCAATGCATTACCCCACCTATATCCTGGGCATTTTCTTCCGCCATTAACTTAATCGTATCTTCAGCTGCCTGGCGAGTATGAATAATTAACGGCTTAGACGTAATCAAAGACGCCTTAATATGCTCGCGAAAACGATCGCGTTGTTCTTCCTGCGCCTCTTCTGTATGAGTGCGATAATAATCGAGCCCAGTTTCCCCAATAGCAATACAGGCCGGATTCGCAGCTAAATCACACAGCATTTGTGCAGTAACCGGATAGTCCATCTCGGTGTTTGGATGAACGCCAACCGAGATATTAATATTAGGATGCTCCGCAGCTAACTTTTCCAACACGGGATAATCACTTAACTCTACACAGACACTAAGAAAATGCTGTACATCATTTTCTTTGGCCTGAGTTAGGACATTAGTTATATTCTGATTAAACTCAGTGAGATCCAGAAAATTTAAATGACAGTGTGAATCGACTAGCATAAATTGATACCCTCAAAATTTTAAGTAAACATACCGGCCATATAGGGGGCTGAAAAGCCCTTAGCCATTATCTCGTATTAGACCGTATCTGTTGCTTGTTGCGACTTGAGCATTTCTGCCAAATAAATTTCTATTTTCGTACGTAAGTCTGAACCATTGATAAATTGTACCCCCAATCCTGGAAAGCGGCTCGCTTGGGCCTCCAAAGGAGTAATCCAGACTACTTTAGCATCAATATGATAAAGCTCATCCTCATTCATTAAGTTTACAACTAAACGAAGCTCAGTGCCTAACTCATAAGAATCTTGCGTACCAATAAATAAGCCCCCACCTTTTACAAAAGGCATATACGCAGTATATAAAGAAGAAAGATTATCAAATACACAATGAATTTGTTGCATCCTGTCCCACTATAAATCAAGTAATAAATCTTCCAAAACCAAGGTGGAATTTACATTCAGGTTATGGCTTAGTTTGCGCCGTAATAAGTTTATTTTATCAATTTGCGAAAAAATAACGAGGGGGTTCAACAAACTAGCTAATTTCTGCAACTGCTGAATCGCCGGCCCAGTTAATGTTGGCTTATTAATCCACATATTCTGGACTTGCGCATAAACCAGATAAAGAAACCATAAGATGGTATTCAGCTCAAATTCAGCCCATTTGGGTACCACAACGCAAGGATGGCTTTTCTTTTCAATAACCGCAATTAATCCATCTAAAATAGATTCTGCCTGCTGAAGAATCAGCGCTTGTTCAGACTCTTCAGAATAACGCTCCCCCAATGTTAAAAGGTTTGTGGCAGATAAATCCATGGGAGGGGTAAAATGAAATACCTGGCAACGGCTTAAAATCGTAGGGAGCACGGTACTTAATTGTTGCGCCATTAACAAAAATAAAGTATGCGCGGCAGGCTCTTCCAGCACTTTTAATAAAGCATTCGCGGCAGCGGTGTTCATTCTATCCGCTGATTCAATGATAATTAAACGATGCGCGGCTCTCTGGGGTGTCAAATATGAATAATTTTGGAGCTCACGGATTTGATCAATTTTTATCGGGCCTCCAGCCTTTTCGGGCCTAATCCACTCAACATCGGGATGCTGGCGCTGGGCGACCATGTGGCAATCAATACATTTTTGACATGCGTTAGCAGAGGATACTTTGCATAAAATCAGCATGGTAAATTGCGTGGTAAATTCAAGCAATGCACGGTCCATAGCCCCAACAAACAACATAGACTGTGGGTTACGCCCTTGCTCACAAGCTAAACGTAAATGCTCCCATTGAGATTGGTAACTCATCATATCTTATTGCTCTATAAAGGCCTTCAATGCCTCTTGAATCGTCTGTTGTACTAGAGGTAACGGACGACTGGCATCAATCATTATTGCATGAGGATTTTTTTCTACATGCTTTAAATAACTCTCGTGTACTCGATTAAAAAAATCGATGGATTGCTGTTCGATACGATCAAAAGCGCCACGCGAACGAACTCGCTGCATCCCCTCTTCCGGGCTAATATCTAAATACAGGGTTAAATCCGGTTTGAAACCATCTAGAGCAAAAGCAGACAAGTGTTCAATCATGTTTTGGTCTAAACCTCTACCGCCTCCCTGATAAGCCATAGTAGACAACTCAAAACGGTCCGCTATAACCCAGGTACCTTGCTCTAAAGCCGGTTTAATTACTTGTTCTAGTAGCTGGATTCTCGCCGTGTATAAAAGTAATAACTCACTTTTATCATCCAAAACATCTTTATATTCTGGATTTTTAATTACCTCACGCAGTACTTCGCCAATAACGGTACCACCAGGTTCACGAGTAGTGATGATATTAATATCCAAGCGGCTTAGAAATTCAATGATCGTGTTTACTGCCGTAGACTTTCCAGCCCCTTCCAGGCCCTCAATAACAATTAACTTCCCCATTGAGGATAACATTAAGAACCCTTACGTTGATATTGGTTGATTGCGTGTCTTTGTTGCTCATAAGTTTCTGAAAACTGATGACTACCATCACCTTTAGCAACAAAATATAAATAATTAGATAATTGAGGATGTGCTGTTGCATCAAGTGCCTCTTTGCTTACCATGGCAATAGGTGTCGGAGGTAAGCCACGATATCGATACGAGTTATAAGGCGAATCAACTTGCATGTCCTGATGTGATAATTTACCCGTATAGGCAGTCCCTAAACCATAGATAACCGTAGGGTCCATTTGTAAGGGCATATTTTTATTTAAGCGATTAACCACAACCCCAGAAATTAATTGACGCTCTTGCGGAATTGCTGATTCTTTTTCAATGATTGAGGCCGCTATAAGTAATTCATAAGGATTTTTATAAGGCAAATTAGCTGCTCTATTGACCCACACCTTATTAAGGTAATTTTGTAAATTACGATGAGCCTGCTCTAAGAGTTTCTTGCTGCTACTTCCACCTTGATATTGATAGGTATCGGCTAAGATCAGCCCTTCAGCATTCGTATGAGTGCCCTTAATTAAAGACCAATCTTCAGGGTGATAATCCAGATGACTCGCATTTGCCAAATCCTGTGAAATTTTCTGCTGGGTGGTTCCGGCAATAATGGTGAAGTTTTGCGTCAAAACATCACCGGCAACAACACGATAAAGTAGGTCAACAGCCGTTTCACCGGGTTTGATTTGATAGACTCCTGCCTTTAGCTTTTGCGAAAGTCCTGTAAAACGAATAAAAATTAGTAAAGGTCTACGGCACTGAATTAGATGGTTATCTTTTAAGGTTTGTACAAATTGTGACGCAGAGGTCGCTCGGCTTAAATTAACAACTTGAGCGGGATCTTGTTTAGATATAAGCGGAGTTACTACAATGTTATAGAAATTCCAACATAAAAAAGCAAAAGACACAAAAAACAGTATTACTATAGAAAGAATCAGTTTTTTGTGTCTTGAGGCGGTCATTTTGATTCGCTTGAATCAATTCGCTTGAAGATTAGACTACCATTTGTTCCACCGAAACCTAAAGAGTTACTTAATACATAATTAATTGTTCTCTTTTGAGCTTGATTTGGTACATAGTTCAAGTCACAGCCTTCATCAGGATTATCTAAGTTAATCGTTGGTGGAGCAATCTGATCCTGGATTGCCATAATACTGATGATTGCTTCAACAGAACCTGCAGCACCTAATAAATGTCCAGTCATTGATTTGCTTGAACTTACGGCTAAATCATAAGCATGTTCTTTGAACACGCGTTTAATTGCCTTTGTTTCACCCAAATCATTTAAATAGGTAGAGGTACCATGCGCATTAATATAATCAATTTGCTGGGGATTGATATGAGCATCACGAATCGCGGCTTCCATTGCACGAGTAGCGCCATCTGCATCTTCATCAGGAGCAGTGATATGATACGCATCTCCCGACATACCAAAACCAACTAATTCCGCGTAAATTTTTGCACCACGGGCTTTAGCATGCTCATATTCTTCTAACACAAGAACACCAGCACCTTCTCCCATGACGAAACCATCGCGATCTTTGTCAAAAGGTCTTGACGCTTTCTCTGGCTCATCATTACGTTTGGATAAAGAGCGAACAGCCGAAAAACCAGCCAGGCATAATGGGGTCAGGGTCATTTCTGCACCACCACAAACCATAACATCAGCATCACCATAAGCAATCATTCGTCCTGCTAAACCAATATTATGAGTCCCTGTAGTACACGCAGTTACCACAGAAATATTTGGTCCTTTCAGGTGATGACGAATAGAAATCTGTCCTGCAACCAAGTTAATAATACCTGCAGGAATAAAAAATGGAGAAACCTTACGTGGTCCACCAGCAACAAGTTTATCTTGGTTGTTGGTAATTGTTTGAACACCACCAATCCCGGAACCAACAGCAACACCTGAGCGGTATTGTAGCTCGGGATCGTCAAGGTTCAGCCCAGAATCACGTATTGCCTCATCTGCTGCGGCAACACCAAACTGGGTGAACCCATCCATTTTACGAGCCTCTTTCATTGGCATGTAGTCTTCAATGTTAAAATCCTTAACCTTAGCCCAGATTCGTGTACTGTACTCAGCAGTATCAAAATCTTCTACTACAGTTACTCCACTAACACCAGCTACAATATTTTGCCAAGTATCTTTCACATTTAGTCCGACAGGAGTAAGCATACCCATGCCTGTGACCACTACACGCCGCTTATTCAATCAAGACTCCTCGAAGAATTATGCTTCTTCTTTATCTAAATTAGATTCAATGTAATCAATTGCTTCTTGAATCGTAGTAATTTTTTCAGCTTTCTCATCAGGAATTTCTGTTTCAAATTCTTCTTCAAGAGCCATAACCAATTCTACTGTGTCTAGAGAATCAGCTCCTAGATCATCAACAAATGACGCATCATTTTTTAGCTCTTCTTCTTTAACGCCTAATTGTTCAACAACAATCTTGCGTACACGATCTTCAACAGTACTCATAACTTAATTTTCCTCTTTCGGTTGATAGAAACTTCTTATTATTCCAGACAATTAACACCACTCCTATTTAACTTTAACCTCTTAGCCTTTGTCTAAAAAACCCTCAAAAGGCCAAAGTTAAGTAGGAGGGTATAGTTTATTCATTTATACAGATAACGCAAGTGCATTTAATCCATATACATGCCGCCATTTACATGGATTGTACTACCTGTAATATATTTAGCATCATCTGAGGCTAAAAACGCAACTGCATTAGCAATGTCTTCTGGCTGACCTAACTTGCGCAAAGGAATACGCTTCATCATTTCATCCTTTACCATATCAGGTAGCGAGGTGGTCATATCGGTATCAATGAAACCTGGCGCAACCACATTTACTGTAATGTTTCTGCTGCCTATTTCTTGCGCTAAAGATTTAGAAAAACCCACCACACCTGCTTTTGCTGCCGTATAATTTACTTGGCCTGTATTCCCGCTTGATCCAACCACTGAACCAATAGAAATAATTCTGCCCCATCGAGCTCTAAACATCGATTTAATACAAATTTTAGACATTCTGTATATGGAATTCAAATTTGTATCGATAACTTTGAACCATTCGTCATCATCCATACGCAGTAAAAGGTTATCTGAAGTAATTCCGGCATTATTAACCAAGATTGCTGGTGCATGACTTGCCTCAGCCAAAGTATCCACAACGTGTTCTATTTGCTCACTATTTGTTACATCAAGAACTAAGCCCTTACCCGTTAAATTTTCTTTTTTAAAATATTCGGTGATAAGTTCAGCGCCTTTTTCAGTAGTTGCAGTACCGTAAACAAAAGCACCGCATTGAGCTAATTTAATAGCAATCGCTTGGCCTATCCCACGACTTGCACCAGTTACTAAGGCAACTTTACCTTCTAAATTATGCATAGATGTTCCTTAAAATAAAAATAGCTTCAGCAAATAGTTAATATAATGTAGCCGCCTCATCGTGTGACGTATTTACGCTAATTGTTCAGCCACTTGTTCCAGGCTAATCGTATCGTAAATGCTAATTGTATTTAAACTTCGATCAATTCGTTTAATTAAGCCATTAAGAACTTTTCCTGGACCACACTCTAAAATCAATTCCACACCTTGACTTTTAAAGAGTTGGACCGTCTCAACCCAACGCACGGGGCTGTAAAGCTGTTCTTTTAAGCGATCTTTTATTTGTTGCGCTGATTCATAAATACTTAAATCAACATTACTTACTACTTTAATATTCGGTTTTTTAAAGTTCACCGCATCTAAATACGCGGCAAAAGATTCTGCTGCATCCGTTAGCAAAGGACAGTGGCATGGCACACTGACTGGGATGATTTTAGCTAATCGGGCACCCGCTTCTTCTGCTAATGCAATCATACGATTAACTGCGGCAGTATGGCCAGCAACAACGATTTGTTCGGGTGAGTTGTAATTTGCTGGAGTAACGAGACCAGCTCCTTGACTGGCTTCTTGGCATAATGCGTTCACTTGTTCGTCATTAAAGCCAATAATTGCCGCCATAGCACCAGCACCCAAGGGAACAGCCTGCTGCATTACCTGACCACGATGTGCAACTAAACGTACACCTTCAGCTAAAGTTAATGCTCCAGCACAAACTAATGCAGGGTATTCGCCTAAACTATGGCCAGCCATAAATTCAGGGGCAGTAAGATTTTCTTGCTCTAGCAACCGATAAACAGCTACATCAGCTGTCAACATGGCCACCTGAGTATATTCTGTTTGGTTAAGACGTTCAGCAGGCCCTTGCTGAACGAGCTGCCATAAATCATAGCCTACAGCTTCAGAAGCTTCTGCAAAAGTATCTACAATAATAGGATATTGTAATTCAAAGTCAGCCAACATCCCTACTGATTGTGATCCTTGTCCAGGAAATACGAACGCTGTTTTCACCATAATTAAAATCAACTCCAATCTAAAATAATTTAAATAAGTCCCGAAATAAAAGCGCAGGTCTTATTAAAATTACACTCAAGATAAAATTATTAATAACGAATCACCATTGCACCCCAAGTCATCCCGGCACCAAAAGCTTCAATTAAGAATAAATCATCTTTTTGAATTTGATTGCTTCGGATGGAATGATCAAGAGCCAAAGGAATAGAAGCTGCCGAGGTATTGCCATGATTCCCGATAGTGACAACAACTTGGGACATGGGGAGCTCTAATTTTTTTGCGATAGCTTGAATAATACGCTGATTAGCTTGATGAGGAACTAACCATTTAATGTCTGACTTTTTCAATTGGGAACGTTCTAAAACCTCATCCACTACATTACCCATGATATTAACAGCAAGTTTGAATACTTCATTGCCTTTCATAGATATTACTGAGCGTTCTTCTTTGAGGGAACTGTTGCGAAGTTCCAAGTACCTCTCTGTGTCATAAGAAGAATGGAGTACGCTTCCTATAACCCCTTGACGATTACTGGCACTGAGCACAACTGCACCGGCCCCATCACCAAACAAAACACAGGTGGAGCGGTCATTCCAATCAAGCGCATGAGACATACGCTCACTACCAATAACTAAAACGTTATTTACTGTGCCAGTGGTAATATATTGTTTTGCTATATCCATAACATAAACAAAACCGCTGCACGCAGCACTAACGTCAAAAGCAGGGATTGGTTTTTTAATTTTTAGCGCGTGTTGTACCGCACAGGCTACGCTGGGGAAAAAATTGTCGGGCGTACACGTCGCCACAACAATTAAATCAATTTCATCTGCATCGAGATTTGCAGCAAGTAAAGCTTGCTCGGCAGCTTTAGCTGCCATATATGAAGTTGTTTCGTGACCTTGAGCAATACTGCGATTACGAATACCCGTTCGCGAAGCGATCCATTCATCACTGGTATCTATCATCGACTCCAGTTCAACATTGGAAAGCTGTTTCTCCGGACTATAACTCCCAGTACCACTAATTACAGCATATTTCATAAAAGCAACCCTTGATTCATAAAGTCGTTTATACGAGCACGAACTAAATCAATGACATCATTCTTAACTTCAAGAACAGCTTGCTCTATTGCATGTTGAAAACCTACTTCATTGGTTCCGCCATGGCTCTTGACGACTATACCATTCAGCCCTAACAAACTGGCACCATTGTATCGCGAGGGATCCAAACGGCTTTTTAATGGCTTTAATACAGGCATTGCTATTAAACCGATTAACTTAGTAAATATATTGCGTGTAAAAGACTCTTTGAACAAACCTAGGAAAAGCCGAGCAAGACCTTCACTCGCTTTTAAGGCAACATTGCCAACAAATCCATCACAGACAACTAAATCAATCTCGCCTGAATAAAAATCATCTCCCTCCACATATCCAACATAGTTCATAATAGAACATTCTTCAAGCATATGTGCAGTACGCTTAACTTGGTCATTGCCTTTTATTTCTTCAACGCCAATGTTTAATACGCCAATTTTTGGGTTTTCTTTATTTGAAACTGCTTGTACCAAGGCAGACCCCATAACAGCAAACTGAAACAGATGTTCAGCACAGGAATCTACGTTCGCCCCTAAATCAATAACCCAGGTTCGTCCCTTCATAGTGGGAAGTTCAGAAACAATCGCAGGTCTATCAATACCAGGTAATGTTTTTAATACATAACGTGCAGTAGCCATTAATGCACCTGTATTTCCAGCACTAACGCACGCCTGTGCTATGCCTTCTTTAACAAGGTTAATCGCTACACGCATGGACGAATCTTTTTTATTGCGCAAAGCAGATGAAGGCAATTCATCCATAGAAACTACCTCAGAGGCATGAACTATAGAAAATTGCTTCGACGAAGAAACACCTAATTTTTTTAAATACGCGTCAATCTTGTCGTGCGCACCAACAAGAATTAGCTTTAAATTAGGGTTATTATTCGCTGCGCGCACACAGGCAGGAATCACTACACTCAAGCCATGATCCCCACCCATCGCATCTATTGCAATGGTGATATTTTTCAAGAAATATTACTCTTCGTCTGATTCGTAAGCAGTATCCGCATCAAGAATCTTTTTGCCACGGTAGTAACCATCTGGGGTCATGTGGTGACGTAGGTGGGTTTCACCTGTAGTAGAATCAACAGATAAAGTTGGTGCAGTTAAAGCATCATGCGAACGACGCATATCACGGCGTGAACGTGATTTCTTATTTTGTTGTACGGCCATTGTATTACTCCTAAACAATTTGCTTTCATAAAGCGGGAATATTACCCATATTTTAACATCAATCCAAGTATTTATTGAATAAAATATTAAGATTGCCCGTTTTTTTAGGTTAAAAATTGATTTATTTCATTCCTGCAATCCTCAATTTCAGGATGAAACTGTGGCGCATAGAGATGCAACTCATCAATTATCATGTCTTCAAGGCTTACTTGTAAGTTAGAAGCTACGATGCATTCATAACGCTCTAAAAGCTGTTCTGCGCGCACATCATCCCGGCACACAGCGATGAGGGTGTTATTATCGTAAGAATAATTAAATTCATCAAGACAGCGTTGACAAAGCAGCGTCAATTCGCCACGAACCACAAGGTTAATTAAATAAAAATCTTCTCTAGTCTCAACATGATAGCTTACATTTAACTCGCAAGGCGTTGCAATAAAATGCGGTACCCGTTCAGTAAGCGTTACTGTTTTGCTTTGTTGGCCTTGTTTAACTAGTTCTTGTAAATAAAGCATTTTCCTATATTCCTTTGTGTGTTGCATTATGGCATCACTTTCACCTAAGCTACTTTTATGACATAATGTTCTGTTTACAATCTGCACTTTTTAGTGCCAACCCACTATTACACATTAATATAAGCGGTATCTGGATTTTATGAAAGAAAAAGTTATTGTTGGAATGTCTGGAGGCGTCGATTCTTCTGTTGCGGCCTGGTTATTAAAAGAACAAGGCTACCAGGTGGAAGGATTGTTCATGAAAAATTGGGAGCAGGATGATACAGATACTTTTTGCCCGGCCGCCCAAGATCTTGCTGATGCACAAGCAGTATGCAATCAATTAGATATCCCCCTGCATAGCGTTAATTTTGCGGAACAGTATTGGGAGCGTGTTTTTACTCATTTCTTAAGTGAATATGAAAAAGGACGAACACCTAATCCGGATGTACTCTGCAACAAAGAAATTAAATTTAATGCCTTTTTAAACTATGCACTAGAACTTGGTGCTGATTATATTGCTACCGGCCATTATGCTCGCAATAAAATCGAAGGCAATGTCGGTCATCTCCATAAAGCGAAAGACCGTGATAAAGACCAAACTTATTTCTTACATGCCGTCGAGCCAGAAGCCCTAGGGAAAACCTTATTCCCTATTGGCGATTACACAAAACCCGAAATTAGAGAGTTCGCAGCCCAATTAGGGCTGGTCACCCAAGCGAAAAAAGACTCTACAGGAATCTGTTTTATTGGTGAGCGACGTTTCAAAACCTTTTTAAAAGAATTTATTCTGGCCAAACCTGGCGAGATGAAAAGTACAGACGGTACCGTATTAGGTAAACACGATGGCCTGATGTTTTATACCCTAGGCCAGCGACAAGGTCTGGGCATAGGTGGTATGCATAGTTCTTCAGATGAGCCCTGGTATGTAGTAGATAAAGATGTAGCGACGAACACCCTATATGTAGCTCAAGGAAGCCATCACCCCATGCTGTATTCTCAAGGCCTCATTTGCGGCCCAGTACATTGGTTGGCTGAATGCAATGATCAATTACCACTTACCTGCTATGCGAAAACACGCTACAGACAACCAGAGCAAGGTTGCATGATTTCTCCTCCAGATAATGGCCAACATTATGTGATGTTTTCAAATCCGCAAAGAGCAGTGACCCCCGGACAATACGTGGTATTTTATGATAAAAACCAGTGCCTGGGTGGAGCGACTATTGAGCAGATTATTAGGTAATTGAAACGAGAATGGACCACAAAAACCGGTCAGCCTGAATAGAATGGCCGGTGTTTTAACCTGAACTATTACTGAGATCCAGGTATAATATATAATTAACAAATGAACAATCGGAGTTATTACAATGGCTGCTATAGACATATCCCCCACTGACAGCGACATTCATTTTTCTGTTAATGCCGCAGATAAAGTAGCTGAATTAATTCGCGAAGAAAATAATTTCAATCTGAACTTACGTGTTTCCATCTCTGGCGGTGGTTGCTCTGGATTTCAGTATGGCTTTAGTTTCGATGAAGAAATTAATGAAGACGATACTGTAGTTATTCAACAATGTTCTGATGGCGTTTCATCGGTAAAATTGCTTATTGATCCCATGAGCCATCAATACCTTCATGAGGCGGAAATCGATTACATTCAAAATATCCAAGGCGCACAATTTGTGATTCGTAATCCTAATGCGAAAACCACTTGTGGTTGCGGTTCTTCGTTTAGTATGGATGATGACGAGTAATCTGGCTGTATCCACTTGTACGCCTCGTAGTTTGTCCGTTGGGCCTTGTATTCTCACGTAGAGCACATAGATGCCAAGGACGCGCTGCGAGACGTAGGAATGTAAAGTCAGCGATGTATAGAAGAGTTAATTGCAAACACCCCGTCTTAATTAAACCTTTTAGTAAGGCTTAATCACTACTTTCGTTCCGATTTTCATAAAATTATGACTCAACCATTTTGCATCGCTTGGTGGTACACGAACGCAGCCATGGCTCGCATTATAATTGGGTACTTCATAAGAGCCGTGGATCGCATAATTTTTGCTAAAGAACATACAATACGGCATTGGCGCTCCGCCTCCCCCGAGAGGGTAACGACTGGAACTGCACCCTGGTCCGCCTTTACTCGAGATACGAAATACACCACTTGGCGTTTTACAACTACGACGAATATCTGGACAATATTTTCTACCCGCAGAACCTCTTCCAGTGCGAACTACCTGACCATGTTCATTGATTGCCTTCCAGCTTAAGGTATTAGGATTAAAAATGAAGGTATTTCCTGCCGAGTAGGCCGAACCTACAGGAAACATAAATAATACAACTAAAGCCAGGGGTAAAAAGCGAGGGGCTAATAGAGCAGATTGTTTTTCCATAATCGTTCCTTTTTATTTCCATCTCAGTACGTAACTAAATCTTATCACTGCGCCACAACGTCAGAGTAAGGATAAATAATTACCTTAACCTCTAGTTTAGTTCAAATAAAATACAAAAGAAATTATTTAGCGGCAAAATGCGATTATTTGTTCTACTATATTAATTGAGGGAAACAGATTAAGGATAATAGACTATGCAAAAACAAACACTTATAGCAGTCTCTATTTTATTGGGAAGCAGTATTGCTTGTGCGGATACGACGCCCAGTACCACTACAACAACAGCCCCTGCCACGCCAGTAGCTCCTGCTGAAGCCCCCGCTGCTCCAGCTCCAACAATACCTGCAGCAACAGAAACATCTCCTGATGTTACCTCTGAAATGACTAAAGATGCATGGCTAAAGGCTATTGAACCGATGTTACCAACTCTAATCTGTAAAGGATTTATAAATGATCCAGACTTGAAGCAACGCCTTGAAACAATCAAAATGACTTATGATCAATGCGTTAGTGTAATTCCTGAAAGTGTGGACAAGTGTCACAATCAACTTTATGCCTCAATCCCAGCAAAAGTCAGCAATACAGACGCATCTACTTGGGGGAAAACTTTAGGTGAATGTATCGGTAAAGATTTTGCCATGAAATACCTCATAAAATAGTTCTTTTTTCAGCCTGAATAGGTACCCCTATTCAGGCTTTCTTTTTATTAAAATCTCATAATACTCACTTAAGAATCACTTGATATAATCGATGCTCATTTAAATGATATTAGTTTAACGGTTTTAAGGATTTTTTATGGGCAAGTATCTTAACCAGCTTAGTGCTCGCATTCAGTTAACAGATAAAGCAGGATACCGGCGAGAACAATACCAAACATTTATGACTGGTCCGGAATGGCGCAATGTAGAAATGGCTGAGGAATATGGCAGACTACTTCGCGACAATAAATCCATGTTCCAATTTCCCTATTTCCGGCAAATTTTTGATCTATGGAGGGTTGTATTCAACTCCTATTCTTCTGCGCGCAAATACAACAGCGCCAGTTCAATATTATTCTCTGAATACATGATCATGGACCTGTTTATTGCAACATTTACGACGATGGAATTACTCCCTAAAGGAATTATATCCCTCTTTCTTTATCCCTTTTTAAAGAAAGACAATGCGACGGAAATGCAACAACATCTAGCAGCGACTTTTGAAGAATATGCCGCTAACTTACAAACAGTCCCCTTCTATGATCACAAGTACAGCGAAATGCGAGCGGATTTAGCTGAAAAATACCGTCAATGTGAAAATAAAACCTGGGTGGATTGGTTCTCCTGGACTGTAGTTTCTTGTGAATTATGGGCGAGAAAATGGATTTCCAAACCGCTAAGTTACTGGTATCACCAAGAGAATAATGAAGTAGCACCATCCACAGATATTTTAGTCAAATTCGATGCTCAAGACATCGATAATCCTGAAGAAGCAAAACGCTTATTCCAACAACAATTAGCCCAAGTAGAGCAAGCGCATAAAGTTTCTCTCGTTGATGCTCATATTTATGCTAAAGACAGCCCCAAAACCAAAGACGGACATACCTATACTTCGGTTTATGCCCGCCTTACAACTCCACGCTATGCGGCCTTTCAACCGGCGGTAAAGGCTCTGGGAGAACAAAACATTTATTTACGTGAAATTGCCGGTGAAAGACGCATACAAGTAAAATGTACTATTGATACAGATAGTGCAGATAAGCTTTTAGCGAAAGAGGAACGCTTAAATCAAACAAAAAATGCAGATGCACTCTATGGTTATGGCGATCATATTCATAGCAACCGGAAAATTTGCCTCTTTGATGTTCCCGTTAGAAATCTACATAAAACTCTTGCGCGTTTAGAAAAACAAGACGACGTCGAAGTAAGTTTTATCCACAATTTTTAAAGGATATTTAGCATGTCTGTATTAAGTAATATGATGAAAAAATTACCTAGACTGGGATTTTTTAATGAAATTCCGGCGGGGATGATTGATAGAATATATCGTGACAAAGCAACCAGCTTTCTTGGAAAAGCTTTTCAGTTTGTCCAAACACGCGTAATTTTCGCCTTTGGTTTTATCCCTTTATCATTAATAGATATGGTTGTGAGCGGGATTACCGCCACCTTTTATTCATTCCGAGCCTTCTTCACCACCGAGGAAACACAAGAAGCACGCTTGGAACAAATGAAAATTTATGCGAGTAATTTTAGTAAAAATCTTTACGCCCTACTCGCCTCGCCCTTTGCATTAATTAGTCCCAAATTGGTTAGTTTGTATTTTGTTCCAGATGCGAATCAAACGGAAACCGGAGTAAGTGCTGGTGGCGATTATCACCATGCACGTAATGCAGTCATTGAATCACCCGAAACAATTAAAGATTTACAAGATCTCGTTATCGCTGCAGCCAGAGATGGCAAAAAGATAATGCCTATGGGTGCTGGTTTCAGTCAGGGCAAGCAATTTCTTCCCGAAGGCGATGAAGAGCTCATTGTTGTTGATTTAAGTAAATTAAATACAGTAGAAATTCGTTCCGAGGAAAAACAGGCTATTGTAGGGGCTGGGGCAGTCTGGTCTGATATAAAACAAGAAGCTAACAAATTTGCGTTGGCTTTAAAAGTCATGCAGGCCTCCGATGTATTTTCAGTAGGTGGCTCTCTAGGCACCAATATCCATGGCTGGGACATTCACAATGGCATGTTGTCTACAGTAGTAAAGAAAATTAAGATTATCAATGCACAAGGTGAATTGGAAACGCTTACTCCGGAAGATGAAAAATTCCATCTGATTACTGGAGGTTTAGGCCTGTATGGTATTATTGTATCGGCCACTATTGATCTTACTGATAATCAATTATTAAAAGAAAAAGGTGTTGCCATTGAGCCTGCGCAATACGTTGAGCATTTTCGTGCCAACGTAATGACTGATCCAACTACACGCATGCACTTATATCGCCTATCGCTCGATCCTAATAATTTATTGGGTTCAGGCGTTTCAGTAAGTTATGTGAAAGAAGATAACCGGGAACCTGTTAAAGACAATTTACGTCCCGAAGCAGCGCACGGTACTCGATTTGATCGCATCATGATTAACATGGCTCGCCATTCTCCATGGGCTCGACAAAAATATTGGGGCATGGAGCGCACTCGCCTACTAGCTAACGATAGTGAGGCAATGAGTGTGAATAAAATTATGCAACCCCCTATTAATGCCATGTTTAATGCTTCAAAAAGTGAGACAGAATGGCTGCAAGAATTTTTCTTACCCGAAGAAAACTTAGCCGGTTTTCTTAAAGAATTAGGTGCATTATTGCAAGAAAACGAAGTGGCCTTGCTGAATGCTTCGGTACGTTTTGTTAAGCAAAATAATAAATCACCTATGTCCTATGCATACGATGGCGACCGATTTGCAGTAGTACTTTGCTTTAACCAATCCTTAGAAGAGAAAGCAATCATCAAAGCACGTAAATGGATACGTCAGGCCCAGCATCTTGCCGTTGAAAAAGGGGGGACGTATTACCTACCTTATCAACACATTTCAAATCCAGAAGATTTTCACACAGCATATCCTCACGTAGATGAAGCACTACGTGCAAAAGAGGCCGTAGACCCCAATCATTTATTCGTCAGTGGTTTCTACCAGCGCTTTATGATGCCAAAACCAGAAACGAAGAATCATTTTAAAGCGATTATGGCTAATGAGGAAACTAAGGCGAAATTTGCTGGCTTCTTGAAGAATGTATTGCATCGCATAGACAGTGATAAGTTCTTTATACTGTTGGAAGACATTTTGAAATACAACGACAGTCATGAAGAAATTTATCAAGAATTATCGCGACGTTTACCGGAAATCGCACCAGGTGTCCTAGGCGATTTAAGTCGTATTCTTGATTCCTTGTCGGCAATCAAAACCGATTTGGGTGAACAAGCGCATAATCTATTGCCACAGGAAATGAAAACCATTGATGGCCTTGTGGAAATTGGTTATCCAGGCCGTTTTGTTAATGGATTCAAACAACATTACAAAATTACCGGCGAAATTGTTGCTGTGTATGAACAACAATCAATTACGGATTACATCCAAACAGGTTTTCCACGTCCTTACGACCGCTTCGAGCAATTAGATTACAGCAAACCTAATTTAGCGAATCTTAATGAGAACACTGCGGATGTAATTACCTGTTATGTGGGTCTACATCATTTTGAAGATGATGAGTTAGAGACGTTCTTAGAAGAAGTAAAACGTGTTCTGCGTCCTGATGGTCGCTTCTTACTCGTAGATCATGATGTTACTGATGAGGAAACCATGAGCATGGCTCATATGGCTCATACAATCTTTAATGTCGTTACAGGTGTATCTCTGGAAGAAGAAATGAAGGAAACACGTAAATTCCACTCTATGGACCATTGGAAGCAGAAACTGCAGGAACATGGTCTTGGCTATGCTGTTGATGGTCCAGATGTTCCTCTGGTTCGTAATGGTGATCCCTCACGCAATCGAATGATAAGTTTTGCTAAACCCGGGCCTTTGTTCCAATTAAAGCCAATTGCGGCTGAGGTGCAGGTTCATGGTGTGGAAGTAGAACACAGCCCCCCTCAGGCAATGGTCCTTGATTATCGTCGCCCCAGCACTCATTCAAAAGCACAGACGATGCTTCGCGCAGGTACATTCTCGGTCCCTGTGGACATCACATCTTCTACGGTTACGGATGAGGATGACAACGAGTTAACAATCAGCACGTACCACTAAAAGGACTCGCTGTAGGTAACCCGGAGTCTAATGGCGCTGCTTTGAGCAAAGCCTCCACTTCTCCTCTATGTCCCATGACTTGTCCGTGGGATCTAGGGGAGCAGTGCACACAGTGGGATTTCTTGATTCCGCGAAACGTAGATAACGGAGAAATAGAATAAAAACGCATTAAGGCGCGGCCCTTAAATATCCTACGCCTCCTCCCAATGATTAATTCCTGACTTTTTACTCAAAAATTCAATAAAACTTTGATGTGACTCTATTTCATCCGCTAAAGCCGGTACCACAATAGGATTTGCTAAACGAAGTGTAGCTAATTCTTCCACTTGGGTTTCGTTTTTATTGGTAGTCTCTTCAGCCTCAGCAAACAAACTACTCTGCCCACCGGTTAATGCCAGGTAAACAAAAGCCAAAATCTCGGCATCAAGTAACGCGCCGTGGAATTCACGATTAAAATGGTCAATACCAAAACGCTTGCATAAAGCATCCAAACTATTACGTTGTCCAGGAAATTTATCCCGTGCATAAGTCAAGGTATCGAATACATCGCAATATTCATCAAGGGTTTTTTTCCATTGCACATGCCTTAATTCAGAATTCAGGAAGCCCATATCGAACGCTGCGTTATGGATGATTAATTCCGAACCACCGACAAATTGTAAAAAGTCAGAAACAACATCAGAAAATAAAGGTTTATCTTTCAAAAAATCATCGCTGATTCCATGCACCCGGAACGCCCCTTCGTCAACCAAGCGTTCAGGGTTAAGGTAAACATGGAAATGTTTCCCCGTTAATTTCCTATCAAATAATTCCACACAGCCAATTTCAATGACACGATGGCCTTGCTCATGTCCAATTCCGGTGGTTTCTGTATCTAATACAACCTGTCGCATCACTTACTCACTTAGTTCTTCAATACCTTGGTTGGCTAGTGCATCAACCATTTCATTTTCTGTATGGCCTGAGTGTCCTTTAACCCAATGCCACGTTATTTTATGGCGTGATGCCAATTCATCTAAAAGAGTCCAAAGATCTGCATTCTTCACGGGCTCTTTTTTTGAGTTGCGCCAGCCATTTTTTTTCCAGCCGTGCAACCAACTCATCATACCTTGTCTTAAGTATTGGGAGTCAGTATACAAATCAACTTCACAAGGGCGCGTAAGAGCCTCCAAACCTTTTATCGCCGCCATAAGCTCCATACGATTATTGGTCGTATGTGCCTCTCCGCCATGTAAGGTTTTTTCTGTCCCTTTATAGCGAAGCAAAACGCCCCAGCCTCCTGGGCCGGGATTCCCTTTACACGCGCCATCTGTATAAATTTCTATACTCACTCAAACCTCGTTGTTTACATTTCAGCCCGAGAAAACTCCTCGCGCAAAATCATTGCTTTAACCGCCTCAATATCTGGTGCAAAATAACGGTCAGAGTCGTAAGGAGCAACCTCTGCTCGTACCGTATTATACACATCCTCCAACAAGGGTGAAGTTTTTAACGGTTTATGAAACTCAATTCCCTGACAGGCAGCTAACATTTCGATGGCTAAAATAGTCACGGTATTATCATTCATTTCATGCAAACGTCGCGCAGCACTCGTTGCCATGGATACATGATCTTCCTGATTGGCTGACGTAGGTAAGCTATCTACTGAATGAGGATGTGCTAAAGCCTTGTTGTCACTCGCACAGGATGCAGCGGTAACGTGAGCAATCATAAAGCCTGAATTTAAGCCGCTTTCTTTGATTAGGAAAGCAGGTAAGCCACTGAAATTCCTATCAATTAGTAAGGCAATTCGCCGCTCCGAAATCGCTCCAATTTCAGCCACTGCTAAAGCAAGATTATCTGCAGCCATGGCAACAATTTCCCCGTGGAAATTACCACCTGAAAGTATATCGCCTTGCTCACTAAACACCAAAGGATTATCCGAAATGGCATTGGCTTCAACTTGTAAGGTATCTCGCACAAAACTAATTTGATGCAAGACAGCGCCCATAACTTGTGGTTGACAGCGTAATGAATAAGGGTCTTGAACTCGGGAGCAATTACGATGCGATTCGCGAATTTGGCTTCCAGCTAATAACTCTCGATATAGTGCAGCAACCTC
This sequence comes from Legionella lytica, assembly GCF_044626755.1. Lineage (GTDB taxonomy): Bacteria > Pseudomonadota > Gammaproteobacteria > Legionellales > Legionellaceae > Legionella > Legionella lytica_A. Next base: position 1,074,660 of record NZ_JBGORX010000001.1, read on the forward strand.
ACGTTGGGTTTGGTGACCACGCACCAGATGAATACGATCGTCAAACGGTACATCACTGCCCTGTGCCGCATCAACCGATAAGGCACCGCTAATCACAGCTACTTCAAATAAATTCTCAGTGACAAAGAGTGCTTTTATGGCAATAGCGGTAGAAACCTGCAAACCATTAAGCAAAGCCAAACCTTCTTTAGCTTCCAACTCCAATGGTTCCAGCCCTGCGATTTTAAGCCCGTCTAGGGCACTAATTATTTTGCCTTGATATCGTACATCACCAACACCAAGTAAAGGTAAGGACATATGTGCTAATGGTGCTAAATCACCTGATGCACCTACTGAACCTTTGGCTGGAATGCAGGGATATACTTGATGATTAAACAGGGCAAGTAATGCCTCGATTAACTCCAGGCGTACGCCTGAGTAACCTTGCGCCAGGTTATTAATTTTAAGCAGCATAATTAAGGCGACGATGTCATCGTCCAATAACTCTCCAGTACCACAGGCATGGGAAAGCACGATATTGCGCTGCAATTGTTTTAAGTTTTCGCTGGGGATTGTTTGGTTTGCTAAGGAACCAAAGCCGGTGTTGATACCATAAACGGTTTTTTTGTCTTGAATTACCTTCTTCACAGTTTGGTGAGAGAGATCAATTGCTGCAAAAGCATGGTTTGCAAGAGAACAGGGGAATTTATTACTCAAAATTTGCTTGATTGAGTGTAAGGTTAATTGTCCCGGTTCGAGAATAAAATGCTCAGACATAAAACTAACTCCTTTTTACAACTTAATAACATGTTGATTGGGTGCCCGTCATTGCGTATAAAGTGAAGCAACCCAGGGTTCTGCGCCAAGTACTCCGTGGTTGTTTCATCATTACATTCATCGCAATGACGAAGAGGGAAGTAATCAGGTAGCCTACGTCCTATTCCACCATGGGCAACCATAGCCCATTTTCTTTGGCACAGGTTTTTGCAATCTCATAACCGGCATCAGCATGGCGCATCACACCAGTAGCTGGGTCGTTATGCAATACCCGAGCTAAACGTTGAGCGGCTTTTTCGGTTCCATCAGCAACAATAACGACCCCTGCATGCTGTGAAAATCCCATACCAACACCACCGCCATGGTGGAGACTTACCCAAGTAGCTCCTCCAGCACAATTCAGTAAAGCATTTAATAAAGGCCAATCAGACACCGCATCACTGCCATCCATCATACCTTCAGTTTCACGATTAGGACTCGCAACCGAACCCGAATCCAAATGATCGCGACCGATAACAATCGGCGCCTTTACCGCCCCACTCTTCACCATATCATTAAAGGCTAAAGCCAAGCGCGCCCTATCTTTTAAGCCGACCCAGCAAATACGCGCAGGCAATCCTTGAAAGGCAATTTTCTCTTTAGCCATATCCAACCAGCGGTGTAAGTGTTTATTATCAGGAATTAGCTTTTTAACCATCTCATCTGTTGCATAAATATCTTCCGGATCACCAGATAAAGCAACCCAGCGGAATGGCCCTATGCCTTCACAAAACAGTGGACGAATATATGCCGGCACAAAGCCTTCAAAATCAAATGCATGTTGTTCACCCGCTTCCAGAGCCATTTGGCGAATGTTATTCCCGTAATCAAAAACGGGAATACCGCGCTTATGAAACTCAAGCATGGCATGAACTTGGGCTGCCATTGATTTTTTAGCAGCCTGAACCACTTCTTCTGGAGCCGTGCCCCGAATTTTTTCTGCGTACTCTAAAGTCCAACCCGCAGGCAAATATCCATTAAGTGGATCGTGAGCACTGGTTTGATCAGTGACTAAGGAAGGAGTCGCACCCCTTGCAACCAAGTCTGGAAAAACCTCCGCAGCATTACCTAACACAGCCACAGATAAAGGCTTTTTCTGTTCACAAGATTCATTAATCCAAGCTAAAGCTTCATCTAAATCGGTGGTGTAGCGATCTAAATAACGAGTTTTCAAACGCTTTTCAATGCGCGATAAATCACACTCTACTGCTAACACACTGGCACCAGCCATTATCCCGGCCAAGGGTTGTGCCCCACCCATACCACCTAATCCTGCGGTAAGTATCCAGCGCCCCGAAAGATCACCCTGGTAATGTTTACTGGCAGCCGACACAAAAGTTTCATAAGTGCCTTGAACAATCCCTTGTGAACCGATGTAAATCCAACTTCCCGCCGTCATTTGGCCATACATCATCAAGCCCTTTTTATCGAGCTCATTGAAATGGTCCCAAGTTGCCCAACGAGGAACAAGGTTTGAATTCGCAATTAATACGCGCGGTGCATCTTCATGAGTGGTAAAGACTCCTACCGGCTTGCCCGATTGGACTAGTAGAGTCTGATTTGCTTCTAATGATTTTAATACTTCTTCAATTTTTTCAAAGCATTCCCAGTTGCGTGCAGCCTTTCCCAAACCGCCATAAACAATTAATGAGTCGGGATTTTCAGCAACGTCAGGATCCAGATTATTATGAAGCATACGTAATGCTGCTTCTGCTAACCAATTCTTGGCCTGCTTTTCTGTACCGTGATTTGCTTTAATTACCCGCTTAGACTTATTCGCCTCCATAAAGCTTGCTCCATAGCTAAAAAATTAAATGAATCATACACTAGAGAGCTTTAAGCGCAATAGGACTGTATATTGAGGGATAGCATTGACGCGACACGGAAAAACGCTCTAATATTTGTTTCGTATTGACGTGCAGTAGAACGTCGAAAAATGGGGAAGTAGTCATAGCTCTGGAGAGCTAGCAATATAGGCACCTATATGATGCTATGATATACTCAGTACAATCTTAATTAATTGTGAATATAAAAAGTGCAGAATCATGTTGAAAAACACCCTAAGTCTCTAGGGATATACTTTGCTACTGAGATGTGGGAACGTTATGGTTTTTATGTCGTACAATCACTTTTAGCCCTCTATTTAGCCTTACATTTTAAATGGCCCGACAAACAAATTTATGCGCTGGTTGGTTCATTTACCGCCCTTACCTACCTTTCTCCAGTGGTTGGAGGATGGATTGCTGATAAATTAATCGGTCAAAAAAGAGCGGTACTCTTAGGCGCAATTGTCCTTTTTATCAGTTATTGTCTTCTTTCTTCAGTAGATAGTGTAAGCGTACTCACTGCCTCACTCGCGGGGATTGCTGTGGGTACCGGTTTATTAAAACCAAACATCTCTTCTTTGCTTGGTAATGAGTATTTACAAGGATCTGCACGTCGTGAAAGTGGTTTTACCATTTTTTATATGGGTATCACCTCCGGTATCATTTTAGGTACTACACTGCCAAGCATCCTTAATGAACATTTTGGTTGGACTGCTTCGTTTACCAGTGCAGCAATAGGTATGATCATTGCATTTTTAGTGTTCTCTTTCGGAATTAAGAAATACAAAATCAAAGACTATAATCCTTTTGTATTTCAATTTAAAAAAATTGCGATAGCCTTTCTATTAATTGTGTTTCTTTGGGCCTTATCATTTTATATTTTAAATTCACCTAAATTAGCCAATCTTGTATTTGGATTAGTGGTTTTATTCTCCGCTGGTTACATCAGTTATGCCGTGAGCGGTGAAAATGCCAATCAATCACGACAAACACTGGTGATTGGTTTACTGTGTATTATTTCAGTTGTATTTTGGTCCTTCTATTTTCAAATGTTTATGTCCTTGACTCTATTCATCTCACGGGTGGTAGAGCCAACTTTTTGCGGTATTCAATTCCCTGCACCCTACTATGTGACCATTCAAAGTATTGGTATGCTCTTAATTGGTTATTTTTTAGCAAAAAGAAATCCGCAGCTTAACTTAATAGAACGCGGTTTAAGCATTGGCAGAAAATTCTTATTCGCCATTTTTATTACTACCGCAGCCTATGCAATCATTGCTTTGGTCACTAATTTTACCGAACGTACGGCATTATTGTTCCCATTATTGATTATCCCAGCTTATTTATTGTTTTCATTAGCTGAATTATTGCTTTCACCTGTAGGCCTGTCTGCAATTACCTTGCTGGCTGATAAAAACAAAGTAAGTACGATGATGGGTATTTTCTTTGTTTCACTAGGAATTGGTGGGTTTCTTTCTGGAAAACTCGCCTCTTTAACGTCAATTCCTACCGGCGAAACTAATATAGCCGTACTTAAATCCTTGTATGCCGCGGCATTTACCCAACAACTGGGGATCTTGTTTATTGCAGCTCTTGGGTGTCTGGTTTTATTCGCGGTAATTAAATTTTTATTAACGCGTGTAAATCTTTCTGATTAATGTAGAACCCATTCATATTCTTTGATAAAGGAATGACGTAACGAAGCAGCCAGGTGTTGCTTCGTCCCCTTTTGTATAGCAGCAAATTTAAATCAAAAATAAACGATTACTATTCCAAAGAAAATAATACCAAATTAACATTATTAAGATTCCCTTAAGTTTTAACGATTATTATTGGTTCTATAAATAAGCCTCCTCATTAATCTAGGAAACATTAAATATGTTTTATAAAGCAGTTAAAGCTCAATTTACTTTTTTGACGAATCGTATTGATAATTTATCCCATGAATTCGCTGATTATAAATTGAGGAATCAAAGGTTTCCCTATTCTAAGCTCTACGATTTACATGATGAAATTAACGCTCTAAGCCAAAATGATGCAAAAATTCTATTATTAGAGCGTCTAAACAATGAAGTTGTTAGCAAACTTCTGCAGCATAATCCTAAACTATTCTCGTATTATGAAATGCTGGAGGAAGAAATCTGTAATCTTAATATGGAGTCCAAAGCGAGTGCTCCCGAGGTTACTCTGGAATTTTAGAGTAAGCAAAAAGACAGCTTCCACAGGTAATGGGGCTCCTTCGCAATGAGCTCCTGAATAAAGTTAATCTCCGGTATTTAAACACAGCCCTTTTTATATTAAAAAAATGCTGTTATTATCCGGGGTTTTTTAGAAGATACCTTTTCTTATGTCTGATCAAAACCCAATGCTAGCAAAACTATTACATGCGCTTGAAGATATTCAGGCTTCCGATATAAAAGTAATTAATGTAAGTAAACAAACTACCATCACCGATTACATGCTTATTGCTTCGGGCCGTGCTTCACGCCACGTGAAAGCAATTGGTCAAAAAGTTATGGAAGATATGAAATTAGCTGGTTTACCTACATTACATTGCACCGGACTTGAGACCGGTGACTGGGTTCTTATTGATTTTGGCGACTTTATTGTCCACGTCATGCAACCTGAAAGTAGACAATTTTATAATCTTGAAGGACTTTGGGAAGAACAACCCAAGTAATTGCCATGTTAAAAATTACCGTTATTACTTTAGGCAATAAAATGTCGGATTGGGTTACTCAAGGGAGTAACGACTATGCCAAAAGATTTAATGACGGTATTCAGTTAAAAGTCATTGAAATTCCGCTGATTCGCCGTAGTAAGTCCTCTGATCTAACACGCATCATGGAAAAAGAATCCGCGTTAATGAAAGAAGCACTTCCTAGCGGCGCACGAATTATTGCTTTAGAAATTGAAGGCAAATCGTTTAGTAGTGAAGAATTAGCCCAAAAAATTACTCAGTTGCAGCAAACATCCAGCCATTTATGTTTTCTAATTGGCGGTCCTGAGGGCCTCTCCCAAGAAATGCTTAAATTATGCAATGAACGCTGGTCTTTATCAAAACTCACCTTGCCCCACCCTTTAGTACGGATCATTTTGTTAGAAACATTGTACAGGGCTTGGTCGATTATGAATAATCACCCTTATCATAAATAAACCCGGTTATTTAACGGCCGCAATGGCAAAAACCCTGATTTTAATATACTATGCACCCTTTTGAACCCCCGTTAGCTGACTGTATGCGATGCGTCTGAATCAATCATTTAATAATTATCAATCAGAATCACAGAATCAACGTTTTAGACTTAATTTGCTGGTCGCATTTATTATTATTTTATCTTTAATTCTGGTGTTACGGCTTGCTTACCTGCAAATCTCCGAATTTAGAAAATACCAAACTCTATCCTTAAAAAATCAGATGACCATTACTCCGATTGCTCCTCCACGGGGAGTAATTCTTGATAGAAATGGCATATTATTGGCAGAGAATGTCCCCGTTTATGTTCTTGAAATAATCCCGGAACATGTTAAAGACATCCAAAAAACCGTAAAACAGCTGCGCGAATTACTTCCCTCAATTAGTGAGGACGATGAAATCAGCTTTAATCGAACACGCAAACAAAACCGCTCATTTATGCCAATTCCGATTAAATTAAAATTAACTCAGGAAGAAGTAGCTCTATTTGCAATTAATCAATATCACTTTCCTGGTGTCAGCATTAAAGCACGCTTAATGCGTCATTACCCACTGGGTGAGATAACCGCCCATGTTTTAGGTTACGTAGGACGTATTAATATCCAAGAGTTAAAAACTGTTGACCCAACCAATTATCGTGCAACCAACTTTATTGGAAAAGCAGGGGTTGAGAAATACTACGAAGATATCTTGCATGGAACGGTAGGCTATCAGATGGTAGAAACCGATGTGAGTGGACGCACCTTGCGAGTACTTGACAAGATGAATCCTCACTCCGGCGCCAAACTTTATCTAAGCATCGACATCCGCTTGCAAAAAGCAGCTTATGAAGCGCTTCAAGGTAAACGTGGAGCTGCTGTAGTCATTAATTCTAAAAATGGCGAAGTTTTAGCTATGGTTAGCTCACCCAGCTTTGATCCTAATATTTTTGTTGGTGGAGTTAGCTCTAAAGATTACAAAATCCTATCGAATACGTTACAAAGACCCTTATTTAATCGAGCCGTACGTGGTGTCTATCCCCCAGCCTCAACCATTAAGCCTTTTGTGGGCTTAGCTGGACTGGATAAAGGCTTCATTACCACCTCAAGTACCATTTACGACCCAGGGAAATATAAGCTTCCTAACTCCAGCCATATTTATAGAGATTGGAAAAAAGGTGGCCATGGAATGATTAATTTTAAACGCTCCATCACCGTTTCCTGCGATACCTTTTATTATCAGTTGGGTAATAAAATGGGGATCTCAAACATTGAAGACATGCTGGTTAAATTTGGCTTAGGCCATTTAAGCCATATTGATCTTTATGAAGAGGCATCCGGTATTGTACCAAGCCTGCGCTGGAAAAAACAAACGAAAGGGGTAACCTGGTATCCTGGTGATACATTAATTACCTCTATTGGCCAAGGCTTTATGCTTGCCACACCATTGCAAATAGCCAATGCTACTGCATCCTTAAGCCAGCATGGACAGCGTTTCCGTCCCCACCTGCTAACCAAAACAGTAAACAGTGATACCGGTCAAGTAAAACCCTATAAGCTGGTTGAAGAATATCCTATTTACCTTAAAGATGAAGCCAATTGGGATATTGTTAAAGAAGCGATGCATAGCGTACTTACCAGTAATGAAGGCACTGGCTATCGATTCGGGCGAAACCCGCCTTATCCCGTAGCAGGTAAAACAGGTACAGCGCAAGTCTTTAGTGGCAGACAATATGAAAAAGCCAAATATGAAGATATTCCTGAAGCCTTACGCGATAATTCACTCTTTATCGCGTTTACTCCAGTAGATAAACCGGAGATTGCCGTAGCGGTAGTGGTAGAAAATGACTTTACGGCATCCATGGTAGCACGCAAGATACTGGATACTTATTACGCACTTAATCCGATGAAAAAAACTAATGAACAGAAGACACCATAAACCAGTTTATCGGTTTACTACAAAATCGCTCCATTTAGACCTTCCCTTGTTAGGTCTTTTACTGCTTTTGATTAGCCTAGGTCTTTTAATTTTATACAGCGCCTCAAATGCAAATATGAGCATGATCTTACGCCAGTCTATGCGTTTGGTTTTTGCTACCCTAATTATGATCGTGTTAGGTTTTATCCCACCTCATAAATACAAAATCTGGACTCCATGGATTTACGGCATGGGCCTAGGCTTACTGATTGCTGTAATGCTGATGGGTAAAATTGGTAAAGGGGCTCAACGATGGTTGGAATTAGGATTATTTCGTTTTCAGCCGTCTGAAATTATGAAATTAGCCGTACCGATGATGGCCGCTTGGTATTTTGATCGCCAAACCCATCCTAGTAGTTTAAAGGCAATTTCAGTTGCGGGTATTATTATCGGCATCCCTGCCTTGCTGATTGCGAAACAACCGGATTTAGGTACTGCAATTATGGTGGCTGCGGCAGGCTTCTGCGTTATATTCCTCGCCGGTATTCGCTTCAAAGTAATTTTAATGCTGATCCTCTTAATTGGTGCGGCAATCCCAGCCGTTTGGCATGTGATGCATGATTATCAAAAACAGCGCGTTTATACCCTGCTCGATCCAGAACAAGACCCACTCGGTTCGGGATATCATATTATTCAATCCAAGATTGCTATTGGCTCTGGAGGCCTCGTTGGAAAAGGCTGGTTACAAGGAAGCCAATCACATCTAAATTTCCTACCTGAGCATGCCACAGATTTTATTTTTGCGGTAAGTGGTGAAGAATTTGGCTTTGCCGGAGGATTTGCCATTATTGCCTTAATTGTTTTAATTTCATTAAGAAGCCTTAATATCGCCTCTAATGCACAAACGACCTATACGCGGCTGCTCGCAGCAAGCCTTGCCATGTCATTTTTTATGTCCGGCTTTGTGAATATAGGTATGGTTATGGGAATTATTCCGGTGGTAGGCATTCCTTTGCCTTTAGTGAGTTATGGTGGGACGGCTATGGTAACGTTTTTGGCGGGCTTTGGGGTGTTAATGTCGATTAGTTCACATAAGATTTTATTTAATTGTTTACGCTAAGTGCATTCATCTCCTGTAAGCTGAAGTTGCCCCAGCCCCTACGGCAACTCCAGCCCTATTTCACGCAACCAAAAGACCAATTGTTGATCAATGTGGCGTGGAAATGGTAATATAGCAGCTCGTTTATTATTAATAAATAACTCATGCCTCAAGTCCAAATCCTCTTTCACGCGAAACGAATCAACAAAGACACCCTGCTCAACACCAAATACCAAGAAACACTAAACCAGATCATTTCAGGTGCTCATTCTCACATTGAGTGGCTAGCAAGCGCTCACTATGCAGGCCAGCGCATAGGCAGCGCACGGATTGATCGCGTGCAACATGGACAGAGGCTTATTTTTACCTACCTTCCCAATGCTCAAGGCCAACGCTGCCTATTCATTTTGGGTGAAACGCCCCACAACTACAATCAAGTGGAACGCTGGTTAAAAACTACTGGAATTACCAGTGTAGGAAGTCTGATGGTGCAGGCTGAGGTAGTAGATATACGCTTCATCGATTTCATCGAGGAACACCCTGTTTTAACCCCACAAGAAGGTCCACATCTTGCCTTCTTGGACGACGCCCAGCAACAAGCCCTAAGTCCTAGCGTAAGCCCACTGATGTTTCTAGGCCCTGCAGGAGCTGGAAAAACCTTAATTCTGGAAACCTTTATGTCCAACCACCTGGATGCTATTGAAGCAGACCCCGAGCAAGCCAGTTCCAGCACTGATACCAATGCCTGCTTATTTGTGTCGCAATCCGAACTCTTGTTGGATTCCTTAAGGAAAGAGTGTGAGGTCCCTGAAGTCACTTTTAGCACCTGGGAGCGCATGCTGGCCGCCCACTTTCAAGGCCAGAAAAAAATAACCCATAACGAATTTAAACTCTGGCTCCAAAAACAAGCGCCTGATGAAGACGCCGAGCAAGTTCATTTTGAATTGAGTTTGATTGTGGCTTATGGGGAGGCTGCTTATTTGGCCTTACAGGGAGCACGACAAACGTACTACAGTGGCAATGAAGCAAAGCAAAAACAATGCATCGTGATTTTAAAAGCGTGGCAAAAACACACGCACACCACCAACGCTTATGACCCAATGACTAGCCTGCCTCCACCCGCTGCGGTTAAATCCAAAACCTATTGCGATGAAGGACAAAACTTCCCACCTTCAGCATTGGCCTACTTCATGGGACAAGCCCAAGCCCATCACTTCTACATCAGCTTTGACCCTGAACAATCCCTAACCTCGCCCTTTACCTATGCCTTTATCAAACAACAACTCAATAACAAAGGCTATACCAAAATAGAACGACTGCTCGATCAAACTTGGCGTAATTCCCCAGAAGTCGTCGAAGTGATTAATGCCATCCTGAAACGCAAGCACGACTGGGATAATAATACTCAAAAACGCCCATACTCCGCGATTCGCTCCGCCCAAGCTCCAGGAGGACTCGTCTCTTGGGTAACCAATGCCTCTTTTAGTGAGTTAAAAAAACAGGCTCAAGATGCCTCAACCGTAGTCATCGCTGAATTACCCGAAGACCCTGAGAAACTCCAGCGTGAACGCCAAGAGATTATTGAACACATGGGCACTCGTCAAATTCTCTCGGCCTCTACCGTCATTGGAATGACCTTTAAAACCGTTATTTTATGGAAGCCAATCTCCCTTAATGCCACGATTCGTGAGCTATTTGCTCAAAAGTCGATTAATGGCTTAACACTGAAACAATGGATTGCTCTTAATGCTATTCAAATTGCATTAGGACGTGCCCAAGGCAACATCTTTATTTATGAGCCTAATGAACACTTTAGACTTAAAGGCGAATTATGCTTTGGGGAATTGCCCACAGACGCTACCCTAAAAAAGAATTTAATCGATGATAAAAAAAATCAGATTCAAGCTTGGGAAAAAAAAGTTGATGACTATTTGACCGAAGGAGCGACTCAACTCGCCATTGATTTGATGCAACATCAACTACTTTTTACCGAAGCGCAAATTAAACAAAAATTAAACCCGGTGAACGAGCTCAGCCCACAGCCACACGAGTCAAAGCCTAAGGCTAAGAAAAATCAGTCAAGCAAAACGAAAAAAAGCGCTCCAGCTCCTTCCGTTCCACAACCAAGTCAACTTAAAGTGAGCAGCAAAACACCAACCCCTGCAAAAAAAACCGCCGCACCTGTGGCTCTTACACCTAAAATACCCCCCTCACTATCTCAACTTGAAATTATCGCTATTGTGAAATCGCTCAATGCCGCCTTTGCGGAAGAGGCTACGGAGGAAGCTAAGCTTAATGTAAAAAGCAATTTAGAAAAGCTACTCCGCCACCCGCAAGCCATGCGCTATTTGTTTTACTCCTCAAACACAAGCAATAATTGTTTGGCCATCCGACTTTTAAGTTCGAATGAGCATCAACAAATGCTTTTTGATTATTTACGTGACAATAAGACCTTGAGTAGTTTAATCAATTCTCCCAATCCGGATAAACAACCGCCTCTTCTTGATTTTCTTGCACAAACTGGTGTGGGAATTCAGTTTTTTAAAGACTCACTAAACCAAACCCTCCGTTTGAATGGTGCAGATTGCTCTTTGTTCTATTCATGGACCGCCTCAGAAAGTAAAATCGACTTTCTGTACGAATGGCTGCAAATCAATCCTCAATTAAGTAAAGGGATTAGTGGCAAAATGCTGTGTTTGGTACGTCCGGAAAGCGGTGTTATGTATGCCAATGCCTCTCCATTATATTGGCTTAGCTCGTCAGGAATAGGACAAAACATTCTATACCTTTTACTAGGAAAAAACCCTCAACTAGCCACCGAAATCACCAAAAAAGCCCTGTGCTTGCCGCGTACAGGAGCTAATACACCTCCTTTATATTGGCTTTCTTGCACTCCTACAGGAAGAATTATTTTAGATATATTACAGTCTAAAAATAAGGAGCTAGCTAAAGTGATTAGCGAAGCAAAACTATTAAATGCAGGAACCACCGAAGATAAAACCCTAAATGAGCTTATTACCTCTCGTAGCGAATTAAATTCCCAGAGCCAACTCACAGCCATCATACACATGTCGGCACCAACAACCAAACTGTTCCCCGGAGCAAGCGAACTGCATATTCCTCTACCATGGAACTATGTTTCTGCACCTGAAAAGCAGCAAAAAGTAACATTATTGGATTCTCACCGTCCCGAACAAGAGTCGCTAATAATCAAACCTAACAACGCAATTCACTATTTTTGTGCAACAACGTTTAAGTTGCCCATTACTCCCCTGCCCCCATCATTCCTTCAAGCAACAGGCTATATTGTTAACAAAGCTAAACAACCTGCCGAAATAATACTTTATTTCAAATATCCTGAAGGTACTAATCACACGAAACCACCTGTTAGTTTACGCACCCTACTCCTTGACCCCCAATACAAGCCAACTATGACGCAGCTAGTCGATTTTATGACCAAAATAAGCGTGGAAATGGATTGGTTATCTTCTGACCTTACTTTTTATCCGTCGCTAGATACTATTTTCATTACCAATCCAGAACAAATTGGTACTGAAAGGGCCTTCAAATTCCAATTATGTCCTTCCGCTTTATTACTGAATGTCGAACTAAAGCCAGGTCTTGAGCGTTATCAAATACACCGACACATGCTCGCAATACTCTTTTTGCACCTTGCCACCCAAACAACGGATTTAAACGAACCCATGCCCGTGGAAAAAATAAACGCAGCCCAACAAAAGTACCCAGCATTTATTGCCGCCTTTATTGAGCTATGGGAGTCAACCTGTAAACTAGAAGTAACTCCAGAGGGTCGTATGCGGTCTATGCAACAGCTATCCCCCACAATTAGTGCGCTGCATAAAATTCGCATTACAGAAAATCAAACCTGGAGTACCGCTGAATTCTTTGCCCTGCTTTCAGGAACAGCCAGTAATCATGCAGAAATACTAAGTAGCGTATCTGCACCAGCTTTACTTAATTTATATCAGAACAGCAACGCGGAAGATAAGCTCCTGATGACCAGGCATCTAGCCCAAAGCGTTGAGTTATTGATGCCCCGTGACAAGTCTGATTTGACTGTTCCAAGTTCAATATCAAAGAGCGAACGCTGGATGAGTCGAATGAATCTAATCAGTGCTTTATTACAAGAACTAGCGCAGCAGGATAATTTGGATTCCCTACATCAAACACAACAACGCTTATTAGCAGCAGGCATAGGAAATCAGCTGGGTGGTAACCTGTCTAGTCATAATGGTTCATTCGCACTTGCTGTTTTGGTGCCAGCAATTAAAGTTTCGACTTGGATGTCGTTCCAATTTGCCACAATCAAAGTACGTCTTATTTTTGAGAGAAATGTAAAAAAAATGGCACAGATGCTATTTGATGCAACCGTGTCCAAAGAGAACTCGGCCTATATAACTACGACAGAGTGTGAACAATACATCCTGATGATGTTAATCATGTCCGATTTTGGTAAATGGATTACCCCCTCCCTTAATTCGCTACCAAATCCAGATGATATTGATACAAAACTGTTAACGATCTGGAACAACATAGACCTTCAACTTTTATTAGACTTTGGTCTCCCTTGCTCTCATGAATTGCTATCTCCTATGACGACTCAACTCATTGAAAAGAAATTAGGACAACATGTTACTCGTTTAATTCAAAAATCAACCCATGCCCCATTAAGTGACAATGAACAACAACAACTTTGTACCAGTCTGAGTTATATGAAGTCCTTTGCCTGGTGTGCACACGAACAAGTAACTAATGCCTCCTTCCAATCACTCTCTACCAGCCATTTTATAGCGCTTGCTTTTTCCAAGCCACAGCAGACCGTGTTTTATGAACAGAAATCCTTGCCACCGATAAACCCTATCGCTCCCTCCATGCAGCAACTCGTTGATGCCGCGCAAGCATCCATAAATCAGCCACTGGCAGTGTCTAGCCGACAGCAACGAAAGTTGGCCCTTAGCCCTCTCCACCTGATAGGATGTAATTCAGCTCATAATCCCATAGCATCCCATCACTTTATTCCCGATGCTGCGGCATCTGGAGCCCCTAAAGATATCGAGCAATTTATTTTTTCCTTACCCGCAAATGGGTTAATCCAATATCATCATAATGCAGAAACAGGTAATGTGACGAAAACAAGTTTCCATAGCTTACGCGCTCATGAATTAAAAAAATTAAAGCAAAAATTTATCCCAACAACACTCAGCACCGCACAACGAATCTGCAGGGTACAAGATAAAAAGACGGGTACGCAAGGCATGTTCGAAGTAGGGGTGGTCGATGCCGGGGAGTCCAATTCACTACTTATTGGGCTAACTTCGAATAAAACATTAAATGGAGAAAATACTATCCCAGGAGCAACAGCAACTTCGATTGCTCTTGATGCCGCTACCGGAAACATCCGCTTTTTAGCTGAGGATGGTAAGCAAATAGAGTATCCTTACACCAAGCCCATACACTCAGGTTCAAAAGTCTTTTTTGGCATCACCGGAAAAGAAGTATATTGCATCGTCGATAACACGTTCTATCCCCCTATTCGTGGCTTTGAGCTACCTGTAGACGCTGATATTCATCCATTAATTCGCATAGGCTGCCCAGATGTTAAACTCAGCTCACGAGTCATGGGCGCTGTATGGACAATGGCCAGGAATGCTGATGGCTCACTCCTGCACGCCCCATCTAATCCTGTTGCTCATAGTCTCTATTTAGCAGAGTTACGAACACAAGTGTGTCCACACTATCACGCGAAAAAACAAGGAACCGGGATTGATCGCTTTACGGAATTACTCAGCACCCCTCAATTGATTGCCAAACAAGAATTGAACATTCAGTTAGATCTGCTCATGACACTCTTGGCAGGGCATGAATGCTTAGCCGAGCATTGTGTTGCACCTCCCATAATAAGGAAGCTTATTAGTGATATAAATTGCCCCGTAACAGCATCCCCAGAACGAGTACTCGAACTCACTAACCTGCTGGGGCTTACCGAACTTGAATCAGCTATAAAACAAAGATTTAGCGAGAGGTCTTCAGTGGTGCCTCTCTCTCTATTTACCCCAGATAAACCACCAGTACATTCGAATGAATTAAATATCGATAAGACAAACCAACATTTACGCTTATCTTGAGAACGACAAACTGTGTTGACAAACCGAGGGAACCCTTAATAAAACTTAGAGTAAAGCCGCCACTGGAGCATAACTTCTGCGATGAATCACGCAAGGCCCTAATCGGGCCAAAGCCTCTCTATGAGCAACAGTAGGATATCCTTTATGGCCGGCAAAACCATATCCAGGATAAATAGCATCCAGCGCCTCCATTTCTTCATCACGTAAGACTTTCGCTAATATAGACGCTGCACTAATTTCGGGAATCAAGCCATCGCCTTGAATAATCGCCTGACAGGGAACGCTTAATATTGGAGCATGTGCCCCATCAACTAAGACTTCATCAGGTTGAATAGGCAATGCCTCAACAGCCCTCTGCATGGCCAGTAATGTGGCTTGATGAATATTTAAAGAATCAATTTCGTCAACCTCGGCGCGGCCATAAGCAAAGGCCAAAGCTTGCTCCTGGATTTGCAGTGACAGCAATTTACGCTTCTTAGCACTTAATTTTTTAGAGTCAGCAAGCCCTTCGATAGGTTCTTTTAAAATAACTGCCGCAGTCACTACTGCCCCCGCCAAAGGTCCACGCCCTACTTCATCCACGCCGGCGAGCAATCTCATCTTATTCATTATTATTCCAGATGCTTTAAAATTGGCCCTAATGATACCGAGACATACGCCGTTTGCAACTGTTCTTTTTATGATTAAAATTGATTTATCCTTCAGGAAATGCGATCATCGCGCACAAATAATTAGCAAATGAGCATTACATGAATAAGATTCGCTGCGCCGTGATTGGTGTTGGTTACCTAGGTCGTTTTCACGCACAAAAATACCAATTGATTCCTCATGCCGAATTAGTTGCCGTATGCGACTTACACGAAGAAGCAGCAAACAGAGTAGGCCAGGAGCTAAATGTTCCGGCTTATACTAATTATCATGACTTATTTGATAAAGTTGACGCGGTAAGTATTGCCGCTACAACAAGTATGCATTATGAACTAGCTAAAGCTTTTTTAACACAAGGCATCCATGTTTTACTGGAAAAGCCCATGACCGAAACTACCGCTCAAGCAGAAGAGTTAGTTCAGTTAGCGGAAAAGCACAAGGCAAAACTACAGATAGGGCATCTTGAGCGCTTTAACTCTGCACGCATGGCTCTGGACAACTACTTGGACAACCCCCTGTTCATTGAAGCAGAACGCCTCGCACCATTCACTCCTCGTGGTGCTGATGTGAATGTAATATTGGATGTAATGATCCATGACATCGATTTAATCTTGAATATGGTGAAAAGCCCTATCGTTTCCATCTTGGCCCAAGGAACACCCATACTGACTAAAGCAATTGATATCGCTCATGTACGCCTTACTTTTGCCAATCATTGTGTAGCTAACCTGACCGCAAGCCGAGTCAGTCTCAGCTCTTCTAGAAAAACGCGTATATTCCAAGAGAATTGTTTCTTATCCATTGATTATCAAACCAAACACCTTTCTGTCTTTAAAAAAGGAACTGGCGAAATGTTCCCTGGAATCCCAGATATTGTCCATGAGCAACAAGAACTGGAAAATGGCGATGCCCTACTTGAAGAAATAAAAGCATTCTTAAAGTGCATCGACGAAGACACTACTCCACTGGTTACTGGTGAGGATGGACTTGCTGCCCTACTGACTGCAGAACAAGTTACTGCACTCATTCATAACAACCTTCTGGAACGTCATGCACAAAGCTAAACGAGTCGTTATTATTGCGGGCGAAGAATCTGGTGATATTCATGCCTCTGCGCTGGTCAAGCAATTAAAAGAAACCTATTCCAATATAGAAATAAGTGGTATTGGTGGTAAGCATATGCAAGATGTGGGAGTTGAGTTAATTTCAGATCTTGCTCGTTATGGGGTCACTGGAATCACTGAAGTGATTCGCCACCTCAAAGTCATCCGTAAAGCATTTCAGGCGATTAAAAAGCATTTACAGCAACAAAAGCCTGATTTACTTATATTAGTGGATTACCCTGGTTTTAACTTACGCCTGGCTAAGTATGCGAAACGTAAATTAGGAATTAAAATTCTTTATTACATTAGTCCGCAAATTTGGGCTTGGAAAGCCAAACGTATTCATCTAATTAAAGAATGCGTTGATCATATGGCTGTTATCTTACCCTTTGAAAAAACAATCTATGAGCAAGCACAAGTTCCAGTAAGTTTTGTTGGACATCCACTAATTGAAAAAATTAATGCTGTTGGTGCACAAGACTCACAGCGAGCACTATTAAATATCCCTGTAGATGCTAAAATTTTTGGTCTGCTTCCTGGAAGTCGCCATAATGAAATTGAGCGCCACATGCCCGTTCTTCGTGATACTGCGGAACGATTACACCAACAATACCCTGATTGGCAATTTGTTATTCCTATTGCAGAAACGATTGATGCAGAAAAAATTACTAATTACTTTGCGCAAAGTAAGCTACCTATATATTTTGTGAAGGGACAAGCTCTAAGTTGCATGGCTGCAGCAGATTTTGTTATTGTCGCCTCAGGAACGGCGTCTTTAGAATGTGCTTTATTAAAGAAACCAATGTGTATTATTTATAAATCCTCATTTATTACTTATTTATTGGCTGCCAAGCTCATTAAAGTTAAGTTTCTAGGCCTATGTAATCTTTTATCAAACAAAATGATAGTGCCTGAGTTTCTGCAATATGATTGTAATGTGGATGAATTAACACACTATGTGACTCAATTTTTTAACGATCATTCACGTCAAGCAAAAATGCTCGAACAATTAGGAGCACTTAGGACCTCTTTGTCATTAGAGGGGTCTGATTGTTCCTTATTCAACCTAGTAGAGAGTGAATTGTTCGAAAAAAATGCATGTTTTTAGCTTGAAAATATAGAATATCAATTACCCTTCATGTACAATCGATGTTGCTTTCATTGCATATGTAAGCAATTGGACTGTTGTTGATTTAATTAATAATAAGGAAGTTAAGATGAATGTCATTGAAACACCTGAAGCTACCCAGTCAATAATTAAGCAAGACCAAGGTCTCCAGGATTTAGTTTACAATCTGGTTACTCGTTTTCTTTCAGAAAATAAAAACAAAAGTATTGACGACCTTTATGACATGATTTTGTCTGAAGTTGAACCTCCATTATTACAAGCTGTAATGGAAAAACGTCGTGGTAACCAGTTACAAGCAGCTAAAATGTTAGGTATTAGCCGCGGTACAATCAGAAAGAAATTACAAAGATATTTCGGAACAAAGTACTTCCGATTAACTGATGAATAATAAGTGAATATCTTTACTCTGTTTTCGCTTCAAAATAGGAAGAAAAACAGCATCTAATGAAAGGCCCGATTATCGGGCCTTTCTTACATTAAGATGAACTATTTGTTGACTACTTAATATGATTGTATAAAATACATCCTGAGAGTATTATTGGGAGTACAACTATGCTATCTGATGATAAAATTATCGAATTAGTGCGCGAAAAGACCTACGCTTATTTAAGTAAGTCAAGCTATCCCACTTTACGTGGACATTGCCTGGAGCAGATGGCGCTTCCAGATATTATGGAGCAAATTCGAAATCATATAGACGAGCTAGTTGATAATGAAAAAATTAAATATTCGACCCTTCAAATACCCCTGGTTTGTACAAGACAACAACAACAAGATCATGATGAAACTGTACAGGATACAGAAGAGGAAAAAGCAGAAACACTCCTGTGCATTGCATTGACCAAGGAACGCTTGGTTATTAATGACAAGCTGGAGTCAATACAACAAGAAAAAAGTGTGCAAGAAGAGATTTTAAATAATCTAGAAGGCTTAATAGAAACGCTAAAAAGACAAACTCATCAATTAAACACAACTAACTCATCTCATGAATATAGCCATTCAGAGGAGGGGCATAATAATTCAAGCCATGCACACCCTCATCTTGAGCACGAAATTCAATATACGCATCAGATACATAGTCACTTTCATTCTCCAACTGCTCCTAAAGAATTAATCACCGTCTTCTCCCCTGTACCAGCAGAAGCCCAAAGCCAACTGATAGCACGCAAAGAGCTAATCGAAGATCAATATAAAGCGGCCCAGCAAAAGCTTGAAGAATACAACGAGATGATTACAAAATTAACTCAACGATTATGTGAACTGAATATTAAACTTACGAACGAAATTCCACAAAAACAGCAAGCTCGCCTTGAGCGTCTCCGTGCGCGCCAATTACGTGAAACGGCTCGTTTAAAACATGAACCATTACAAGCACAATTATCAGCTCCAAATTATTCAGTATTCGTAGGGTTGATCCATAAATTCAACACAAAAAAGGAGGTTGAAGGGAAGCAGGCGATCAGGAAAGCTGAAGAACTCTCTTATAGAGAATTCCTTGATTGTCTTATCAATAACCTAAAAATGAGACAACCACTTTCCTTAAATTTTTATGAAAAAGAAGCCTTAGAACAAATTGCTCAACTAATGCAGGACTCTCTAAACGTTGCGGAAGTAGAAAAAAATACGTATAAGACATTTCAAGCTGAACAATACACTAAACGTAAATTAGACGATACTCTGAGCATTCGTGAGGAAGAACTTCGTCTTTTGGAGTTTTTTAGATCCACACTAACCACCAAAAACTCAAAATGTAATGCAGAAAATGAAAAACTAAACAAAGCAATCCAAGCTCGCCTGGAGGAGAGGAACAAACTCCTAAAAATTGGTGCCGGTGTACTTCTATTAACCCTTATGTCGGCTTTACTGGTCTTCATGGGAGGACTGGAGCTTATATTTTTCACTCCTTCAGCCCTATGTGCAACAGTAACCCTCGGATTGTTCATTACTTCGTTAATCTATACAGCCCAGAATAACACTGACCGATTTCAACTCAAGGAAAATAACTCGAAGATAAAAGCAAATTTAGAAAAAATCCCAACTCAAAATGAACAAATCAATTCTTTAGAAATAAGTACCATACCCCATTTGAAAACCCAGATAAGCGAAGCTTTTTTAAAGATTGAAAACCTTAAAGAAGTAATCGAAGGATTGCAAAAAGAACAGCAACTCCTTATAGACAAAGCATATAAAGTGGTTCTTCACCAAATAGCTAAAATTTATCCGACCGCAAGCTCATCTAGCACCACTGAACTATATGATGACTCTCCTGGTGATTTTTGTGATTATAAGTTAGAAACAGAGGGTAATAGTCCTAGACTATAGCTAACTAGCATTTCAAAATAAATACTTCTGAGACTTCTGTGAATTTTGCGCTCTTAGTCAGTAAGCCATATAGTCCACGGCCTAAGCATATAACATTCAATATTGTTTAATGTATAGAGACCCAAATTACCGCGGCCAAGCTGCAGTAATTCGGGTCTCTAGTGTGAAGTAAGGTGTTGCTGGGCCTGAGAGGCCCAATCTACAATGTTAAGATAGAACTAACAGTTTATTGACCCGACTAATAAAATCAGCAGGATTATCTAATTGTCCGCCTTCAGCCAAAACAGCTTGTTCAAATAACATGGTTACCCATAATTCAAAAAGACTGTCATCTTGAATATCATGTAAACGTTTGATTAAGGCATGCTCCGGATTAATTTCAAAAACAGGCTTGCTTTCTGGAACCTGTTGCCCTGCTGCCTGAAGAATACGTTGCATTTCCAGATTCATATCTTGTTCATCGGCAACAATACATGCAGGAGAATCAGTTAGACGGTTGGTTAATAATACATCTTTAACTTGAGCATCCAAAACCTTTTTAATATGCTTCAACAGAGGTTCTAACGTTTTTTCTTGCTCTTTGATTTGCTCTTCAGACTCATCACCAAGCTCTACTTTACCTTTAGAAATAGATTGTAATTTTTTACCATCAAATTCACTTAGGTAGCCAACTAACCACTCATCGATGCGATCGCTAAGTAGTAATACCTCAATTCCTTTCTTATTAAAGATTTCTAAATGCGGACTATGCTTCGCAGCGTTGTAACTTGAGGCAGTAATATAATAAATCTTATCTTGCCCTTCTTTCATGCGACTAACATATTCTTCGAGCGATACCTCTTGTTTCTCTGAGGTTGATTTTGTCGTAGCAAAACGCAATAATTTAGAAATAGCATCACGATTGGCAAAGTCTTCAACAGGTCCTTCTTTTAGAACTAAACCAAATTCATTCCAGAATTTCTGATACGTTTCTTTATCTTGTGTGCTCATCTTTTCAAGCATCGATAAAACACGCTTAGTACATGCAGCACGGATGCTTTCAACTTGCTTATTATCTTGCAGGATTTCTCGCGATACATTCAATGGCAAATCACTGGCATCAACAATCCCTTTGATAAAGCGCAAATATCTTGGTAAGAATTGTGCCGCATCATCCATAATGAAAACGCGTTTTACATAGAGTTTCAAACCGTGTTTGTTTTCATGTTGCCACAAATCATACGGAGCATGGGCAGGAATGTAGAGTAATGAAATATAGTCATTCTTACCTTCTACATGGTTATGAGACCAGATTAAAGGGTCCTGGAAATCATGAGAAATATGCTTGTAGAGTAACTTATAATCTTCGTCGCTAATTTCAGATTTTTGCATGGTCCATAAAGCAGTAGCTTTATTCACTGTTTCCATCTCATGGCTGTCTTTATTTTCCTCATCACGCTTTTCCATAACAATTGGCCAGCAAATGTGATCAGAGTATTTGCTAATAATGTTACGAATGCGCCAATCACTGAGAAACTCATCATCTTCGGCTTTAATGTGTAAAGTAATTTCAGTTCCACGAGTCGCTTTGGTTTCAGAAGCAATGGAAAACTCGCCCTCACCATTAGACTCCCAAACAATACCCTCTTCAGGTTTTAGACCAGCGCGTCGGCTTTTAACAGTAACTTTATCGGCGACAATAAATGCGGAGTAAAAGCCTACGCCAAATTGCCCAATCAATTGTGAATCTTTAGCATTTTCACCGGTTAATTGGCTCATGAATTCTTTAGTACCTGACTTGGCAATAGTACCTAAATTGGCGACAGCCTCATCCCAACTTAAACCAATGCCGTTATCAGCAATCGTTATAGTTTTTAATTTTTCATTAACATGAATGCTGATCTTTAAATCAGAATCATTTTCAAATAAAGCGCTGTCAGATAAAGCTAAAAATCTTAACTTATCTAACGCATCTGAAGCATTAGAAATTAGCTCTCTTAAAAAAATTTCTTTGTTGCTATAAAGTGCATGCACTACTAAATGCAACATTTGCTTCACTTCTGTTTGAAAGCCCATCGTTTGCTGCTTACCGACCATCTAATATCTCCTGTAGGTACTTGTTATTTAGGTCATATAGGGGTTTATTACAGAATTTCAAGGGTTAATACTCAAAATTTGGTATGCTTAAAGTGCCCCCTGAGTGAATAATCAGCACATTTCCTTTAAGTGCCTTACTTTCTATAAATTGCCTTGTTTCATAAAACAATTTTGCGGCATAAATTGGCTCAGCCAAAATACCCTCTTCTCGCGCCAAACGCTTTATTTCGTTTTTAATGGTTTGATTGACTGAACCAAATGCTCTCGCAGTAGTTGGATAAAAACAATCGTAATTTATGGGCTCAAAATTAAGCCATGACTTTAATTTAGATTTAAAAGTTTCCTCATCATCAGCAAGCAAAAGCACATGAACTTGGGCCTGATGCTCTAACAAATTTAACCCTTTAATGAGTGCGGCTGCAGAAAAACCAGTCCCTGCATCAACAAAAATATGCTGAAAATGACAATTTAAAAGTGCTTCATTGTTACAAATATCTTTGGCAAGGCTCATTGCACCAGACAATGCTTGCGGGACACTAGCCCCTTCCTGTAATACAAAGCCTGGCTCATTCAAGGTTTTTAGGTAATTTTGAGCTTGATCATTTACCTGTGGCCATTCTTCACGACTAACCCAAATAATTTCATGATCTTCTAAAAAAAGAGAACTCAATTTAAAGTTGCCTTTGCATTCTAACTTCCAAGGCTTAATAAGAAATGCAGTAACCTTTAGATTAAACTCTCGAGCTAATTGTAGTGCGGCAAGTAAATTATTAGACTGAGGGCCAGCAATAATTAGTAAATGCTTAATTCCTTGTTCAATTAAATAAGGCATCAGCGACGCATACTTACGTAATTTAGAACCACTAATGCCACAACCTAACTCATCATCTCTTTTGGCATAGCAGGTTACATCCTGCTGAGGAAAATGATTTAAACGATGAGTTCGGCTCGATAAAATCCACATAAGGCTTAATGGTGGCGCACAAAATCAAAATGCGTTGCCGAAGAGCTGGCTTGCTTGAATTCGTAGTCTAATTCATTAAACTGTTTGATTCCCTCAGGATTATCAATTTGATTTTCCATTAAGAACTTAGCCATCACTCCACGTGCCTTTTTGGCATGAATACCAACTATTTTGAGTTGATTATTCTTATGCTCATAAAAATTTATGGTAACTACGGGATAATTTAATTTTTTCTCATTAACTGCTTTAAAATACTCAGTTGAAGCAAGATTTACTACCACAGGGTTTTTCTGCGCGGCTAATTGCTGATTCAGAGTATCCGCAATAGTACTCTGCCAAAAATCATATAATGATTTACCTGCAGGATTTGCTAGACGAACCCCCATTTCTAAACGGTATGGCTGAATGGCATCTAAGGGATTTAATAAACCATAAAGCCCCGATAAAATACGCAAATGTGATTGAGCGTAAGTTACCGTCTCTGGTTTCCACGCATCGGCTTTTAAGCCTTGATAAACATCGCCTTGAAATAAAAATAGGGCAGGATAAGCATGAGGTGAATGTTCATCAAAAACAAATTCCTGATATCGTTCAAAATTCAAAGTTGCTAAATCTTTAGATAAATCCATTAAGGCAGCAATATCCTCAACTGATTTGGATTTCATTAATTCAACTAAAGTTTTAGTTTGTTCAGGAAATAAAGGTTTTGAGGTTGTTCCAGAATAGGCTTTTTCTGGGCTCAGTAATTTTTTTGCTGGCGATAATAAAATTAGCATTTTTGTACCTGAATTGGGTAAGTAGAGTTTTGATACTACATGTTTCCATCTTGATGTAATTTTTAAATTAAAACTGTCATTGCGAATAGAGTGAAACAACCCTGTATTGCGTTTTATTGAAGCATCGCTTTGCCCAGGCTCGCAATGACGAAATTTACATCCCTCGTGAACGCTTATAACCGCCAAATTGAGGCGGAGCTATAAAGCCCTGCATGGAGAAAAGCACGAAATATAATTGCTGGGCTTTGCAGCCCAGCCTACGCAATTACAAGCTGTAATACAACTCAAACTCGTATGGGTGAGTTAAGCTTCTGATTTTAGCAACTTCTTCTCTTTTCATATTGATGTAGTTATTGATAAAGTCACGTGAGAACACATCACCTTGCACTAAGAACTCATGATCAGCCGCTAAACTATCCAAAGCTTGCTCCAGAGAAGCACTTACTGTAGGTACATCCACTAGTTCTTCTGGTGGTAGATCATAAAGATCTTTATCCATTGGTTGGCCAGGATGGATTTTGTTTTGAATACCATCTAAACCAGCCATCAACATTGCAGCAAATGCAAGGTATGGGTTTGCAGTAGGATCAGGGAAGCGTACTTCAATACGACGTGCCTTTGGACTACTCACATGTGGAATACGAATTGCCGCAGAACGGTTTCTCGCAGAATAAGCCAACAATACAGGTGCTTCAAAACCAGGAACAAGACGCTTGTAGCTGTTTGTTGATGGGTTTGTAAATGCATTTAATGCACGAGCATGCTTAATGATACCACCAATATAATACAATGCAGTTTCAGAAAGCCCTGCATATTGATCACCTGAGAACAAATTCTCCCCATCTTTTGCTAAAGATTGGTGACAGTGCATCCCACTTCCGTTATCCCCAACCAATGGCTTAGGCATAAAGGTAGCTGTTTTACCGTAGTTGTGAGCCACATTATGAATCACGTATTTTAAAATTTGTAAGCGGTCCGCTTTATCAGTTAATGAGCTAAAGCGTGTCGCCAATTCGCATTGGTTTGCTGTCGCAACTTCATGATGGTGCGCTTCAACCACTTCACCAAGTGATTCAAGAGTCAAACTCATAGCCGAACGAATGTCATGGGATGAATCTACTGGAGGCACAGGAAAATAACCACCTTTTATTGAAGGGCGGTGGCCAATATTTCCGCCTTCCATTTCTTTAGAAGAACTCCACTCAGCCTCTTCTGAATCAATTTTATAAAACGAACCGGACATGCTTGTTTGCCATTGCACGCTGTCGAATATAAAGAACTCAGGCTCTGGTCCAAAGAACGCAGTATCCGCAATACCCGTAGATTGTAAATAAGCTTCTGCGCGTTTCGCCAAGGATCTGGGGCAACGCTCATAGCCCATCATGGTTTTGGGATCAACCACATCACAACGAATAAATAAGGTATTATCCTGGAAGAAAGGGTCAAATTTAATGGTTTCCAAATCGGGAATTAACGCCAAATCTGATTGGTGAATTTTCTGCCAACCTTTGAATGAAGAACCATCGATCATTTTACCATTTTCGATTAAATCATCATCAATACAGGAAATAGGAACAGTGATGTGTTGCTCTTTTCCACGTATATCAGTGAATCGTAGATCAATAAACTTGGCATCATGTTCCTTAATTGCTTCAAGTAATACTTTTTTGCTCATTTATCATTCTCCAGGAT
Source organism: Legionella lytica (assembly GCF_044626755.1). Lineage (GTDB taxonomy): Bacteria > Pseudomonadota > Gammaproteobacteria > Legionellales > Legionellaceae > Legionella > Legionella lytica_A. The sequence goes on from NZ_JBGORX010000001.1 coordinate 1,100,328, forward strand.
AGTCTGCGTGTAGTGTACCTTAAGTGACTTATTAAACCCAATAGATTAGACTCTATGTTTTATATTAATTTAAAGCATAAAAAAGAATGGGTGCGTATCAATATCAAGCATTGAAAAAAAATGGCAGCACAAGTAAAGGAGTGCTGGAAGCTGACTCAGAACGCCATGCACGCCAATTATTACGCGATCAAGGATTGATTCCAACCCAAGTCCAGGTACTAACCCAACAACGCTCCGGGAGTAGTGGCCGCAGCAAAGGCAAAATCTCTGCCGCCGACCTTTCCCTCTTTACTCGTCAATTAGCTACTTTATTAGCCGCGGGAATCCCCGTTGAAGAATCCTTACGTGGCGTCGGTGAACAGACTGAAAAAGATAAAGTGCGTGAACTGATTATTGGTGTACGTGCCAAAGTACTTGAAGGTTATGGTTTAGCCCAGGCAATGTCCCAATACCCTCAGGCATTTCCTGAATTATACCGCTCCACAGTGGGTGCGGGAGAGCAAACCGGACACCTTGATGTGGTCTTGGAAAAGCTTGCCGATTACACTGAAAATCAGCAACAAACTCGGCAAAAGGTGCAGCAAGCGCTCATTTATCCTGCGATTATGATCCTCGTTTCGATTGGCATTATTTCTTTTTTACTCAGCTTTGTAGTTCCTAAAATTATTGAGGTGTTTACCAGCAGTGGGCAAACTCTACCTGGAATGACCGAAGTATTAATTAGTATTAGTAATTTTGTAAAATCCTATGGCTTATATGCTTTACTGGGAATTATTTTAGTTCTTTATGCATTTAAGAAAAGCCTGAACAATATAAAGGTCAAAACAGTTTGGCATCGTTTTCTGCTTAAATTACCGCTGGTTTCTTATTTAGTAAAAACCATTAACGTGGCACGGTACATTCATACCTTTGGTATTTTATTTGCCGCCGGAGTCAGTGTATTGGAAACCATGCGTGTTTCTGCAAGTCTGGTAACCAACTTAGTAATGAGACAAGCATTCGATGCAGCAACCATTAAAGTAAGAGAAGGCTCGGGAATAAGTGAGGCCTTGAGAGAAACGGGGTATATTAGCCCTATGGCCATTCATTTGATCTCCAGTGGTGAAAAAAGTGGACAGATTTCCCCTATGATGGAGCGTTCTGCAAGCCACTTGGATAATGAAGTAAAACGCCTTATTGACACTTCATTAACCTTATTGGAACCTTTAGTTATCCTATTAATGGGGGCTGTTGTATTATTTATTGTATTAGCAACATTACTCCCTATTTTCTCAATGGAACAATTGATAACATAGAAGCGGATTTCTACTAAATTTAGCGTTTATTTAAATAGCAGGAGTAACATGAACAGACAAAAAGGTTTTTCCTTAATTGAAATTATGGTGGTTGTAGTCATTTTAGGTATTCTTGCCTCTATTGTTGTTCCCAAAATTATGGGTCGTCCCGATGAGGCGCGTCGAGTAAAAGCAAAACAAGACGTACTTGCTATCCAAAATGCCCTTGATTTATATAAGCTCGATAATGGTAATTACCCTTCTACAGATCAAGGTTTAATGGCATTGGTAGAAAAACCCACCTCTAACCCTATTCCTCATAATTGGAAGCAATATTTAAAATCATTACCTAAAGATCCTTGGAATAGAGATTATCTCTATTTAAATCCAGGTCAACATGGCGATGTAGACGTCTTTACCTATGGGGCTGAAGGTCAACCTGGTGGTAGCGGCATTAATGCAGAAATTGGTAACTGGGATGAGAAATAACCAGGGCTTCACCCTAATTGAAATTATGATCGTCATTGTGATTATAGGCATTACCGTTGGTTTTGCCTTAATCGCATTTGGTGATTTCGGTGAAGGTAAACGGATACAATTTGCTGCGGAACAATTAGTAAATAATATGCGCATTGCTCAACAGCAAGCTATTTTAGAAACAACTACTTTAGGCCTACGCATTGATAATAAAGGCTATCAGATTCTGCAATTGGAGGGTTCTCAATGGAGTCCAATGTCTAATAAAGGGATTTTTAAGATGACCTATTTTCCAAACAATACCTTAGTCACATTGAATACATCCCAACGCGCACCAATAGGCACTCCAGCCATTATCATCACGGCCTCGGGAGATATGACCGCCTTTACTTTAGGTTTTGGCAGTACAAAGGAGAGTCAGCTGGTAGTACTTACAGGTCGTCGTAATGGTGATTTAATCCTTAAGGCGGCGAATAAAAAATGATGATGCGTTGCAAAACCTCTGGTTTTACCTTAATCGAAGTTTTATTAGCACTTACAATTATTGCCGTAGCCCTAACTGCCTTGCTTAAAGCAATTGCACAAAATGTAGAGCATACACAACGTATCAAAGAAAAAACCGTAAGCCATTGGGTCGCAATGCAAGGTGTTGCAATGGTACAATTAGGCTTACTACAAATTAGTCAAAGTCAGGAAACTACTCAGGATACAACCATGCTGGGTGAACATTGGTTTTGGCGAGCAAAGACCAGTACCACACCAATAAAATCCATACAGCTCATCACCATATCCGTTAGTACGGAACAAGCCGGGCCTTTTCGAGAAGAATTGCAGGCATTTAGGTATGTACCATGAAAAAAGAATCGGGATTTACCCTCATTGAAATTTTAATTGCCTTGGCAGTATTCGCGATTTTAGCCTCAATCACCTCATCTACTTTATATTATGCGTTTAATACGCGTACCCGGGTTAACGAACAAAGTGACCGTCTAGGTACCTTACAACTTGCAATTAGTATCGTACAACAAGACATTAGCCAAATCGCTGAGCGAGCGATTCGTGGGAATGATATGCACTTATTTCCGATTTTTAGTGCTCGTCCAGATTATGTAGAATTTACCCGGGGTGGGGATGTAAATCCGGGAAGTATAGAAAAACGTAGCTCTCTTAAACGAGTGGCGTTAATATGCCAAAATGGTTCATTACTACGCCGAACCTGGGATACCTTAGACCCTTTTGATAGAAATACTTCCCATGTTGATAAGGTGCTTATTCCACATTTGAAAGACTGTCACTTTGGTTATTTAAACCAAAGTTTGCAAGTATTTCCTGAATGGAGAGCCGATGCGGTAAACCAAGATCAAAATAAAGAATCTTTACCTAAGGCAATCCAGATCAACCTTGATGTGAAAAAGCTAGGAGAACTTAATCTATTATTTACGATCCCCGGGGCACTTTATGCCAACAGTTAATTCATCACCGACACACACTGCTCTAATAGCTCCTTCAAAATTCCGTGGTGGGGCTTTGCTTACCGCCTTATTTATTATGACCTTAGTCGCTATTGTTGCTACAGCCATGAGCTCTAAACTGCAAGTTGATATCTACCGTACTCGCCTCATTCTCAACCATGATAAACTTTATTTTGCCTCTCAAGCAGTTACTTTCTGGGCGATGAGCGAACTTGGAGACGCCAAGAAAAAATTTTCTGCAGCGGATTCTGAAGGGATGGTCAGTATCTATCCCAAAAATATGGCCTCAATTTATCCCTCCGTTACCTTAAGTGGCGGCATTTACGATTTACAAAGCCGCTTTAACCTGAATAATCTCACTAATAAAAAATACATTTTAGGCTTTATTAATTTTGTTAGTGCTACCGGGGCTCAAATGACCCCAGCTGAAAGAATGAATTTGGCATTGGCAATTAATAACTGGGTATCCCCCTATGAGATTGGGGTCGGCGAAGACAATTTTCTTTCTTATTACCTACATCAAAAACCCCCCTACCATCCCAGTCGCCAATTAATGATTAGCAGCTCCGAACTTCGTTTAGTTAAAGATGTAAGTTCGAAAATTTTTTTAGCTTTACAGCCCTTTGTTACCGCCCTGCCTGATGTAACCGCCCTCAACATCAATACCGCCCCCAAACAAGTACTGATGTCATTAAACAGCACAATGAATGAACAGAAAGTTGATGAGTTTATGGAGCTTCGCGGAAAAAATGGTTTTACTCGTATAGAGAAAGCAAATACTTTATTAAAAAAATTGAATGTGGCTAATGACCAGATCACTTTAGAGAGCGCTTATTTTCTTAGCGTGGCACATGCATCCATAGAAAATTTTAATTTTACGGTGTATACCCTGCTTAAAAGAAATCGTGATAAAAAAGGAAAAGTAACAGTAAGTATTCTTCGTGAAAGTTTTAATATTTTTTAAGTTCCAAAGCATTATCAATAAACCTCAAGCCCAGATAGTCCTCTGAAATGAAAAGTGTTTAAATTATTTCTATCCGGATATTAGTTAATACCCACCTAAGAATTGTGTTATACAATCATCTTATTGAAAAGATAATATCCAGATTGGCACGTTATGAAACCAAAAAAAGAAACGAGTTTAAATAACCTTAAAGTAATCGCTATAGATATAAATCATAAACATCCAGCTTTTATTCACTATAAAACTGGAAAAAATGCGCGCGAAAAGATGCGATTATTGATGGATAAAATTATTTCAGCGTACGAACAAGCTCGTGCTTTAACACCGGATGCTGAAATTCTAGTTACATGGCGCGAATATGGGATCACAGATGCAAAAAGCGCAAAGCTAATTACCAATACCGATAAAAACGTTTTTTTAGCAGAAATTAAAAAGTTGGTCAATGAGCGGCCTATGCTTTCTATCCTGGTGGGCCCCACTTTAATTCAGAAAAAACGCGACCAAGAGAGCATTCCTAGCTTAATTAAGTATTATCAAGATTTATCTTGGGTTAGCGCGTTAGAGGGCAATAATGAGCGAGGTATTTTTGGACAGCCATTAATCAACAAACATCTCGAGGCGAATTTTGATGAAGTGAAACAAATTAAAAAAGGACCATTTTATACAGTCAAAAATTCTGCGTATTGGGTGAGCAAATCTGAAGGAGCAGTTAAAATACAGCCAATTGCTAAAAAAAGCCCTTTTAACGAAATTAATAAGCATACAATTATGGATTACAGTAGCAGCTCAGGTGGTGCCCTCTTACCCAAGGAGACTAATACAGTGTTCCAACCAGCAAAAGGACTAGGAAAAAACTCCTTTTTTAAGTTACCCAATAATCAAAGAGCAGTCTTACAGATTTGCCGTGAGCATGGATTGGGTATTGTTGTCCCAATGAGAAATAAAGAAACTGTCGATGTGCATTTCGTGCTTTCAGCATCGATTCATCCACACCTCGATAAGATATACGGTAAGCATGCGATCTTTGTTGACAATGACTACTTCCCACTGCATTTGGTTAAAGATCAAGAATCTACCTTAGATAAGAGTGTTGAGTTATCTGTTATCTGTTTGTTCGATAATTCGAATACTCTTATTCCCGTAAAGCCTTTTTGTCCACTGCAACTTTTTGTAAAACCATTATTAGAAAAACTATCTAAAGACACGTCGAACCAAGACTGGATTAATGAATTAAAAAAATATGTAAAATCCATTCTCTTGCTTGAACAAAAAGAATACATGGAGCTCATTAACTTAATAGATAAAGAGCTAATAAAAAAGAATTCACCAGAAAAAAACATGGCCTTATATGAGATAGGTATGAAGCTAATCGAAGAAACTCAAATACGCTATGGTGACGAGACCATGAAAAATAAGTTAAAAACAAAACTGTTTCCACAATGTAGAAAAGACTTTTTAGAAGCATTTATCGTAAATACTTATTTGGCTGATGGAATAGATGAAATGACGGACTTAATTCTTCTATTCAAAAAATTAAATGTTCGCCGAGAGGAATTAAATGAAATAGATTGGGATTGTTATAGGGAGCTTTCTCAAAAGGTAGAGGGTCTCTTACTAGAAGAACCAGACGAAAACGCCATAATGTCTCCCTCTTTCCCGTAAGTTATATAATTTATTGTGACCCTCTTCATCACGCTCGTTCCAATCCGTACAGCCAGTTAATCAATCGTATGGTTGTGGATTAATTTTCAATGTTCTTACTGTAACCCTATGATTTTATGGAATACCGTATGCCTATTATTCCTAAGCCCTTAAGTCTCTACTAAGAAACTGATGTAAAGATACCTCTTTTTCTAAAAGAGAACTCCTATTTATGGCTAAGCTTCACTTCCTGTACCATTTAGCAGAGCAGCTCACCTCCGAGCATAAAAAAGCCCTCTCCCGTTTTATAGAAAGCCCTCATAATAATGGAAGCAATCTTGAAAAGTTACATAGGTCGACGAATGCAAAATTATACAGTATCCGAGTTAACGCAGCAGAACGGCTAATTCTTTGCCGAAGTAAAGGTGGAGAATGGGTGCTGTGTAACATTTTGTCCGACCATGATTATAAGCACTTACTCCAGCAGCCAGACTGCTGGTTTTCCGAGGAGGACCTTGAAGAATGGAGTGATTCTTATGCCCAAAAAGAGGAGGTTTTGAGTCAGGAAAATGACGTTCTTGAACTAGAGCCTGCCTCACAAGTTCAGTGGCACAAAAATGACTTTATTGTTCTGGATGAGGAGCAACAAGAGGCAAAAAGATTAACACTTCCGCTGATAATCAGTGGCGCTCCCGGTTCAGGAAAATCCTGTGTGGCCGTGTCAATTTTCCTACAGCGCATCAAACAATGTCTCGTTCCAGAAGAGGAGCATCCTCAGCGCTTATTGTATGTCGCAGAATCTCCTGTTTTGGTGGAGGAGATGAAACGGGAGTGGGCAAAGACTGCCTCAATAGAGAAGTTAAATAAATGTCATCAGATGGTGTTTAAGACGTTTAAAGAATTACATGCAGAAGCAGCTCCTGGGACGCACTGTGAAACGAAATCAGATTTTTTTAAGTGGCTAAAAAAAGTCTACGGCAAAAATAAAGAGGCATTGGTTCAAGACATCATGAAAAACCCGGAGAGGGTTTATTTAGAGTGCCGCATCATATCAGGTTATGACACGGTTGAGGACTATGTGAACCAAGTAGGGCTAAGACATTCTTTTTACAAAAAAAAGAAAGAGCAATGCTTGGTGTGGGATGTATACCAACATTATCTGAAATACTTAGGTGCCAAAATTCATCCTGCATTTCATTCACTTGAAAAAGCACCTGGGAAATACGACCTCATTTTAGTCGACGAAACGCCCGATGCCTCTCGCAAAGAACTTCGCTCTCTAAAAAAGCTGGTTAAAGAGAAGAACAATATCTGTTTTATCACAGGAGACCATCAGGGCCTCGTTGGAAACGAATACATCATTTCATTTCTTAACTCGCTATTTCACCCTACACGGGTTTCGCATAAGCAGCTGAGTACTTCTCATCGCTGCCCTTCTCAGGTTGTAGCTTTGGCCAATGGCATATTGCAACTTAAGTACCACGTATCCGGTGGTTTTAAAGACTTGGATGGGAATGATTTACGCTACATTAAAGCCAAGGACCAGGAGAATAAAGGCGCTATTTATTGGTTGCGCGAAGAGGACTTAACCCTCCTCACCCAAGACAAAGATAATGCACATTTTGCGGTGGTGACAAGCCCCGAGCATCAAGACGAAGCGAAACAGCTCTTTGCTGCTTATCAGGTATTTACTCCTGAGGAAATTAAGGGTTTGGAGTATCGTCATGTCTTAATTTATCGCCTGTTGGAACAAGAGGCCTTTCAAAAAGCCAGTAAACTCATTAATAAAAACATCGTCCTTGGACAAACCGACGATTTTAGTCCACACGGCACCACTGAGTACAACCCCACATTTAATGCCTTGTTTGTCGCGCTAACTCGAGCCCAGGTATCCATTAGTATTTATCAGCCTGAAAAAAAAGAAATTAATCTGACCCCTTTGACGAATCCTCTAAAGCACTTTATTGCTGCTTCTCAAAATAAAGAACAACCACATGTACAACAAACACCCACACAATCATCCGCAAGCGACTGGGAAAAAAGGAAGAACCTACTAAAACAACAAGGACTGCAAAAACAAGCCGAGGCTATTGATAAGCGATTTACTCATTTAAAGCCTAAAACTCTTAGTGCACCTTCTGCCGCCCCCAAGGATTCTACTCTTCTAAAAAAAACCACCAAGAAAAAGAAGGTCAAGAAGAACTCGATACAGAAAAAAGAAATTGTTCTTAATCAGCAAGAGCAATATAAATTAAATGCCCAGTTATTTAGGGCAGCTAACCTGGGTCAGGTCGACCTTGTGCGGCAACACATAAAAGAAGGAGCTTATGTGGATGTCCACCTTACTGTGGGAAATAATGATCGTACTTATCAATTGACCCCACTTCTTATTGCCGCTCAATTTGGGCATCTTGAGGTGATAAAGACACTTTTGAATTACCATGTGAATGTCAATGAAATTATAGGAGAGGAACAGCAGACAGCACTTCATATTGCTGCTTATGCAGGCAAAAGTGAGGTGGTGGAGTTATTATTGAAGCACAACGCCAACATCAATCAGAGGAACAGGGATGGGGAAACCCCTCTTTATATTGCTACAGAAAGAGGGCATCTTAATGTAGTGAATGTTTTTTTAGAAAATGGGGCCGATGTCAATAAAGCCAGAGTAGATGGAGCTACCCCACTTATTGCTGCGCTTGTTCTGTCTATGGATCCTAAGGTGATATATGCACTTTTGAACAATGGAGCCGACGTCAATAAGAGCATGAATCATGAACTTACTCCATTGTGTATCGCTGTTGAAAAAGGTAATCCTGAAGTGGTCAGATTACTTTTGCTCAAAGGCGCCTCTCTCAGAAATAAGGGGCGCGCCCTCCTTTGCCGTGCCGCTGAATTAGGCCATCTCGACGTAGTCAAAATATTTTTGGCAGCGGGGGCTGACGTCCACGAGACAATCAGTGCGGGAGCAACCCCACTCTATTTCGCAGCTCTAGTAAATAAAACGGAGATCATAAAAACACTTTTGGGTTCCGGCGCCAATATTAATAGACTTATAGGCGAAGAAAAGGAAACTCCACTTCATATTGCTGCTTACAAAGGCCACCGTGAGGCAGTGGAAATATTATTGCAGCATAAGCCATACATCAATCAGAAGAACTTAAATGGTGAAACTCCTCTTTTTCTAGCAGCGCGTGCAGGCCATACGGAAGTAGTGAATGTATTAATCGAATCTGACGCCGAAATAATGCAAGCCAGAAATGACGGTTTAACACCGCTTGATATAGCACTACGAGGTGGGCTTGTTGAGGTAGTCCAGTGTATTTGCATGCACCTAAACGTTAAAGAGAAAAAAGCAAGCGCTGCCCCAAAGAACAGGGATACCTCCAACCCTCAAAAAACAGAGCGGTTAAATGACAATCCACACGGCACTTTTTTTAACCAGGGAAGAGCTATTGATAGCAAAGCCAAGGAGTCAACGTCGTCAATGACGTTTAAATTAAATTAAAAAGGTTCAGATGAAGTGCATATAAATAACAATTTACAGTGCACTTCACCTGAGATCCTAAATGATAAACCATCACTGTCTCAATGAGCCATTTTGAGTCCCAATTTTATCTCCAACCACCGGGTGCGTTAGGCGGGTCGCTCAAACTTACTGCTCTTCGCCATAATTATCATCCAAAGAGATACCAAGGAAGCCGCCTTGAAATCATGCCCCTTTTTTTTTCTTGCTGCCCAAACTTATGTAAGTTGTTTTTTTTATTAGATAAATTGACAAAATAAAACGCGTCACGATACACTCCCGCCCCCTAAAGCCCAAATACGTACTAAGAAAAAAAACGAAATCAACATTCCTGCAAAATTTTTAGAGATGAGATTTTGATAGGGAAATATAAATTTTTAATTGAAAGGACATCATGACTTTGCAATCACTTAATCTACTTAAAACGGCCCAAAAATGCCCCACTTTATTGGAAAAATTTTCTGTTGAAGAATTAAGTAAATTATTTAGTTCCAGCCTTGAGTGGCAAAATTTCATCAAAGAGCAATACTATGACTCCTGGCTTTTAACTGCAATTAATCCTGCAGCGAAAATGCCCTATCAAATGAACAACCCGAGACTGAGAAAAGCAGAACAACAACACTTAACTGATTACCTCCATACGCTCAATAGCCTGAACCTACCTTATCGGCATCTCCCTTGGTTAAAAAATTATGCGGCACCATTTATTGAATGGATGAAGCAAAGTCCCTACCTAAAACATTATGGCCTAATTAATGAATTGCTTCAGATTGTACGTAAATCCCCCCAAAGAATTAAACTTACAGAGAACATATTTTCAAGTCCATGGTGTCAAGAATTTACGTTAAACACCCCTTGGATGCATCAAGAACAAGCAGATTTCACCGTTCCATTTTATTGGTTACTCGCTAAATACGATCAGAGCAAGCTCCTGGAAAAGCCACAGGCCGTTATTAACTTAAATACAACCCCCACCAATAATAATCACCCCGAACATGGAATCACCCCCGCGTGGTGGTTTGCTCAATACAAGCAAATAGGTTTACTGGAAAAATTTAGAGCCCTGCAGCCACAAGTGCCAATTGATTTAAATGCAACACCAACGAATCCAAGCCATCCCTGTTATGGTATCAATATTGCTTGGTGGCTCATTGCAAACAGACAAATTGACTACCTAAAACACCTAATGTCCATACAGCCACATGTTTTAATTGATTTAAGTGTGGCTCCAATTCAACAGAATGAGCAGTACCATGGCCTTCCCATTGCTTGGTGGCTCGCTTCAAGCGATGTGGACTTGCTGGGAGACCTGGTAGATCAACAACCCGATACCCCCCTTGATTTAAATGTCTCGCCTCCCAATCCCCAAAACCAAGACCATGGAGTCTCTCTAGGGTGGATACTTGCTGGAAACGATGAAATTGGCTTACTGGAAACTCTTTGGAGTCGTCATGCTGAAACAATCCTTAATTTAAATGCTGCACCAACTCAGCCTAATCACTTCTATCATGGGGTTACCCTCGCATGGTGGCTAGCCAAACACAATCAAATTGATTGGTTAATCATGCTCCTAAACCAAGAACCACGGATAATTATTAATTTAAATGCGGCCCCGACTAATGCCGATTTCGAAGACTACGGAGTAACCTTTGCTTGGTGGCTTATCAAACATAATCGCATTGATTTATTGCAACAACTCAAAGACCGACAACCACACACAACTATTAAATTTAATGCGGGCCCTGGCAATCCCAAGAATGAAGACTGTGGCGTCACACTTAGGCAGATGCTTGATAACAGCCAATTAGCCTCATTGTCTGCGCCTCTAACTAGCTTTTCATTTTTCAATACAACAACGAACGACACGAGCAATAATCCCGATGCACAGAAACCTGAATATGAAGATTCAGACATGAGCCCAAGAAATTATTAACAGTCCATTATTCACTATTTACACTAAGCTGCGAGTGGAGTATACGCCCTGGGAGAACATGATTTCGAAGAGATTAGCCCTGCCCCATGATCAACGATCATGGATTAGCGACTTATAGGCTAAAATAACATGGTCGTGTCTTGAATGAAATTCAAGACACTTGCTAACTCTAACCAAATTCCCACAGCTTGACCTCAGGATCCAGGATCTTTCAACATTAATAGAGTCCCTGAAGTATGCACGTGAACAATTACCCTACTTCTTCTCATCCTCATCCGTTGGAGGTGGAGGAGCTAACTTCTTAACTAACTGATCTGCTTCCTTCAATTCCTGCTCAGATAATTTACCCTTCAGCCCCTTAAGTTCTTTAAGTGCAGGGGGATATTTACCATCAGCTGCCAACTTATACCAGGCATAAGCGGTAACCCAGTTTTTTTCTACTCCAAGACCTGCCAAATATAGGTAACCTAATTTAGCCTGCCCCATGGGATTGCCCTGAGCCGCAGCCTTAGTAAACCAATAAGCAGCCTGTTCGTAATCTTTATCCGCTCCAGTCCCAGTCAGTAATAATTGCCCTAATTGAGCTTGAGCATCAGCCTCTCCTGCCTGGGCTGCAACTTGATACCAATAAGCAGCCTTTTGTGAGTCTGCTTCAACACCGAGTCCATTTAAATAGTAATGAGCCAAATAATCTGCTGCTTTAGGATGATTTTGGTTCGCCGCTTGAGAGAACCAATAAAAAGCAGAGCTGTCATCCGCGGCAACGCCGGCTTGTTGTCCGGTATAAAGCAAACCTAAACTATACTCTGCTCGTGCATCGCCCTGCTCTCCAGCTTTGTGATACCAATAAAGCGCCTGATTCACATTTTTCTCAGTGCCAATACCCATAATATAGGCATAGGCAAGATTGACTTGAGCTTTGACATAGCCTTGCTGGGCAGATTTTTTAAACCATTGCAATGCGGTTTTGGGATTCTGTTTAACACCATCTCCCGTAGAGTACATTAATCCTACGTTACGCTGTGCCACAGAATTACCTTGCTGCGCGGCTTTCATATACCATTTGAATGCCTCGTCAAAATTCTGTTTTACCCCTTCACCCAAATCATACAAAAATCCCAAACTTAATTGGGCTAAGGCATAATTTTTCTCTGCTGATTTTTGATACCAGGTTAATGCTTCAGCGGGGTTTTTATTTATACCCTGCCCGTATTGGAACATACGCCCTACCAGATACATTGCTTCGGCATTACCTTCCCGTGCTGCTTTCATCAAATGGGGGTACGCTGTAGTGTAGTCTCCATTTTCAAAAGCTGTAAAACCAACAATCTCGTCTGCATACGCAACATTGACCATTAATAACATTGCGAGAATTAGATTGCGCATACCGACTCCATTTATATCCCTATATTAAAATAGTAGAATATTGAACCAACAAAGCAAGTATTTAAACCCACTAATGGTTTGGTCGTAGTGATATAGTGGTTTTTATTTAAAGAATAGCGCTCTAAATAGCAGCAAAGAATGTAATCGTATAGCCCCAAACTACGAAGCACAGAACCCAGGGTTGCTACACTTCGTTCGCAATGACTACATCAAAATTAAAAATGTGAATTCCGTTATGGCAAGGAACGTCGTGACGAAGCAACCCAGGAATACGTACCTGGGGAGCTTCGCTTCATTCACCCTAACGGCAATACCTTATTTCCCAGCAAGCATCATCTTACCAATTAATATGGAACCACAACGTGTAGCGATATTGGGGTTAATATCATTACCCACCGCCAAAATAGACTGAAACATTTCCTTCAAATTACCTGCAATAGTAACTTCATCCACAGGGAATTGAATTTCGCCATTCTCTACCCAATAACCACTGGCACCACGCGAATAGTCCCCCGTAACGCCATTCACTCCTTGGCCCATTAACTCAGTAACCAATAAGCCAGTTCCCATTTTTTTCAATAAGTCAGAAAGATCACCCATGGTAGGGTCAATAGTTAAATTATGAACGCCATCACTGTTTGCAGTAGTTTTTAACCCTAAACGACGTGCAGAATAACTTCCCAACACATACTGCTTCACCCGCCCCTTTTCAATAATATGGTTGGCGCGAGTCGGAACTCCTTCTGCATCAAAAGGTGAACTACCCAATGCTCCGGGCAGATGGGGTTGTTCATAAACATTAATAAATTCAGGGAAAATTTGCTGGTCAATTGAATCCAATAAGAACGTATTTTTGCGATACAAATTAGAACCACTAATCGCATTAATCAAACTACTAAATAGACCGCTAGAAACGCGCGAAGAAAAAATAACCGGCACCGTTTGCGTTTCTACCTGCTTTGCTCCTAAACGACTTAGCGCACGTTCTACCGCATTTTTTGCAATATGATGGGGGTCTATAAGATCTTTAGCATTACGCACCGTAGTATAGTCATAATCTCGTTGCATCTCATCACCTTCAGCAGCAATCAGTGAGCAACTTAAACTATGGCGCGTAGTGTGAATAAAACCAGAACCACCATTCGTATTTGCAAAACCATGATGCGATTGATAACTGGAAACATTCACTCCATCAGAGTTAGTAATGCGTTTATCTAAAGATAAAGCATGCGACTCACATTTCATCGCTAATTCAATGGCTTGCTCAGGATTAACATCCCAAGGATGATATAAATCTAAATCGGGATATTCGGTAGTCATTAACTCTTTATCCGCCAAGCCAAAGCAAGGATCTTCAGCGCTAACCCGGGCAATATCACAAGCCGCCCTCACCATAGCTTCTAATGCAGCCGGTGAAATATCAGTACTGCTTGCCCCGCCTTTACGCTTACCAATATAAACAGTTAAACCAACACCTTTATCCTCGCTAAACGCAACCGTTTCCACGGCCCCCATGCGCACATCGACCGAAAAACCACGATCGTTATTCACGACTACCGCCGCATCCGTTGCGCCCTCTTTTTTAGCAAGATCCAGCACGTCATTCATCAATTGAGTTAATTCTATTGTTGACTTATGTACTTCAGTATTGCTATGTTGCGTTCTAATTTGCATAAAAAATTCCATGGTGTTGAATAATGCAAATAAGGATACAATAACATGTCTTCGCAAACCAATAATTATGCTAAAAACAAATCATTTTTGTTTTTTATGCTGTTTTTTCTGGTCAGTCTGTTGACTCCAGTTTCCGCATATGCAGCAGGAAATTGGCGCGAATTAAGCCCTGGTATTGAATATCAAGACCTTGCCGGGGGCTTGCTCGCGCCCTGGTCTCATATTTATGCATTTCGCATTGACCTTAATAAAAATAAACTGGCAATCGTCAGCGCTAAATCTTTGGCGCTAAAAAATGCATCAGCCGATCAATTTGCTGAACACAGCCAAGCCCTGCTTAGTATTAATGGCGGTTTTTTTGATCATCAATTCAACCCTCTAGGCTTGAGAATTAATAATTATCAGCAAGAAAATCCTTTAAAACGCATCAGCTGGTGGGGGGTGTTCTACATTAAACATAACAAAGCCCATATCTCTAGCCTTAATCGTTTTAATCAAGATAATGACATTAGCTTTGCCATGCAAAGTGGACCTCGATTACTTATTAAAGGCAGAATCCCCTCACTCAAAGCAGGAGAAGCGGATCGCTCGGCTTTAGGTATTACTGCCAAAGGAAAAGTTATTATTCTCGTTTCAACCAATGCCACCATGTCCACCAAAAAATTAGCTCATTTGCTAAAAGCACCACCTTTATCTTGTGTTGATGCCATCAACCTTGATGGAGGCAGTTCAAGCCAGCTTTATGCTCACATTGGCTCATTTCAACTCAACGTTCATAGTTTTTCGAATGTTAGTGATGCAATTATCGTAAAAAAAGCATAGAATCGCCGCCCCGGGTTTGAGCTCAATCGAAAAAATCGCCCCTTGAAGTCCCACGGCTTGACTGCAGGTCGGTGATGGAATGAGCCCAAAAAATATCAATGAATAGTAATTCGGGGATAAATTGTTGCTTTAATAAAAAAAAATAAAAACACACAAGTTATCCACAATATACTCCCAATTTATTCTATTGACCCCTACACAAAAACACATTATCTTGTATCTAAGGCGTGAAAAACATCTACATATTGGGTTTTCTGCTATAATCTAATTAATAGTGAATAAAATTCGCTCGACAACTGATAACAACCAAACGAGGTGGAGAAAAAATGTCCGCAATTCTTGATCCGGTAAATGATGTGCCGCTAACGAGTCAACTGGAATTGACAGCTAATACTCCAGGTGTACTGAAAACTATTAAACGTAACGGCAAAGTCGTGAATTACGATGACTCTAAAATTAAGGTTGCAATTACCAAGGCATTTATTGCCAATGAAGGTGGTACAGCTCCTACTTCAGACCGTATTCATGAACAGATCGAAGAATTAACTCGTCAAATCTCTCAAGCATTTAAACGCCGCTTACCCACTGGTGGTGCAATTCACATTGAAGATATTCAGGATCAAGTTGAGTTAGCGCTAATGCGTAGCGGTCATTACAAAGTTGCTCGTGCTTATGTACTTTATCGCGAAGAACACCGTGTTGCGCGCCAAGCAGAAATAAAACAACAAGCAAGCGACAATAAAACACTGTTAATTACTATGCCTGATGGTGAGTTAAGACCATTAGACATGGAACGTGTGACTACTATTGTTACGGAATCCTGCCGCGATCTCGCCAATGTTACTGCAGAACCAGTAATCAAAGATGCAATGCGCAATCTTTATAATCAAGCTAAGTTCGAAGACGTGCACAAAGCCTTAATTATGGCCGCTCGTGCTCTAATTGAAAAAGAACCCAACTACACCTATGTAAGCGCTCGTTTGCTATTAGACACGCTACGTATGGAAGCTCTTGGCAAATTAAACATTAAAGCCAATGCGACCTTTGATGAAATGGCCGATCTTTATCCAGCCTACTTCAAGGCCTACATCAGTCATGGTATCAACCAAGGCTTACTCGATGCCAAAATGGCTGATTTCGACTTAGATAAATTAGGTAAGGCTTTCTTGCCAAAACGCGACATGCAATTTACCTACTTAAGTCTCCAAACATTATATGACCGCTATTTCCTACATGACCAAGGCGTACGTTATGAATTGCCTCAAGCATTCTTCATGCGCGTTGCCATGGGTCTTGCTATGCGTGAGAAAAATAAAGAAGCGAAAGCAATTGAGTTCTACTCATTAATTTCCTCTTTTGACTACATGTCGTCTACGCCAACCCTGTTTAACTCAGGTACGGTTCGCCCCCAATTATCCAGCTGTTACTTAACTACAGTACCGGATCATTTAGATGGTATTTACAGTGCAATTAAAGACAACGCCCTCCTTTCAAAATTTGCAGGTGGATTAGGTAACGACTGGACTCCAGTACGTGCTATGGGTTCACACATTAAGGGGACCAATGGCAAATCCCAAGGTGTTGTACCGTTCTTAAACGTTGCCGATGCTACAGCCGTTGCCGTAAACCAAGGCGGTAAGCGTAAAGGTGCGGTATGTGCTTACTTGGAATGCTGGCATAAAGACGTAGAAGAGTTCCTCGACCTAAGAAAAAATACTGGGGATGACCGCCGCCGTACTCATGATATGAATACCGCAATTTGGATCCCAGATTTATTCATGATTCGTGTTCGTGAAGAAGGCGAATGGACTCTATTCTCTCCTGATGAAGTACCTGAGCTACACGATTGCTACGGTAAAGAGTTTGAAACTCTATATAAAGAGTACGAAGCCAAAGCACGTCAAGGCATCATCAAAAATTGCAAAACACTTCCAGCAGTGAAATTATGGCGCAGAATGCTTTCCATGCTGTTTGAAACTGGCCACCCATGGATGACGTTTAAAGATCCATGTAACTTACGTTCACCACAACAACATGCCGGGGTGGTTCATAGTTCAAACCTATGTACTGAAATTACGTTAAACACTTCTGAAGAAGAAATTGCAGTATGTAACTTGGGTAGCGTTAACTTACCAGCACACATTAAGAATGGTCAGCTGGATAAAGACAAGTTGAAACGTACGATTACCACAGCAATTCGTATGTTAGATAACGTAATTGATATTAACTACTACTCTGTACCACAGGCACGTAACTCAAACTTACAGCACAGACCAATTGGTTTAGGTTTAATGGGCTTCCAAGATGCCTTATATGAGTTAAAAATTGATTACGCATCACAAGCAGCGGTTGAGTTTGCTGACTCCTCTATGGAATTAATCAGCTATTATGCAATTGAAGCTTCGTGTGACTTAGCGAAAGAACGTGGCAGCTATTCAAGCTATGAAGGTTCGCTATGGAGCAAAGGTATTCTACCTATTGATTCCATTAACTTATTACAACAAGCTCGTAGTAAATACCTAGAGCAAGATCGTTCACAACAACTGGATTGGGAATCATTACGCATTAAAGTACGTACTCAAGGTATGCGTAACTCAAATGTGATGGCAATCGCGCCTACCGCTACAATTTCTAACATTTGTGGTGTAGCGCAATCTATTGAGCCTACCTATCAAAACTTGTATGTGAAATCAAACCTCTCTGGAGAGTTTACTGTAATTAATCCATATCTGGTTGCTGACTTAAAAGCGCTTGATCTCTGGGATGAAGTAATGGTTAACGACCTGAAATACTTCAACGGTAGCGTACAACCAATCAGCCGTATTCCAGCTGAGTTGAAAACACGTTATGCCACTTCATTTGAAATTGACCCAATGTGGTTAGTTGATGCCGCTTCTCGTCGCCAAAAATGGATCGACCAAGCGCAATCACTCAATATATACATGGCTCAGCCTTCCGGTAAAAAACTGGATCAATTGTACATGCATGCTTGGATACGTGGATTAAAAACTACTTATTATTTACGTAGTTTAGGAGCAACGAATGCTGAAAAATCCACCATCACTGATGGCGCATTAAATGCGGTTAAACTTATCAGTGAAGAAGCACCAAAAGTATGCTCCATACTCGATCCAGACTGTGAAGCCTGCCAATAATTAGGAGAATATGAATGCCAAATTTAGATACCCAAAAGACAGCTCCTGTAGGCGCAACAGGTTATGAATCTCTTGAAATGGGTGCGGCTCGCATCCATGTAGATGACAAGCAAATTATCAATTGTCGTGCGGATTTAAATCAGCTGGTCCCATTTAAATATAGATGGGCCTGGGACAAGTACCTTGCTGCTTGTGCAAACCATTGGATGCCCAATGAAATCAACATGAGCGCTGACGTAGCGCTGTGGAAAGATCCTAATGGTCTTACAGAAGATGAGCGTTTGATTATCAAGCGTAACCTAGGATTCTTCTCTACTGCAGATTCATTAGTTGCCAATAACCTGGTATTAGCAGTATATCGACACATCACTAATCCTGAGTGTCGCCAATATCTGTTACGCCAAGCATTTGAAGAAGCATTGCATACTCATGCTTATCAATACGTTATTGAGAGCTTAGGTCTTGATGAAGCGGAAGTCTTCAACATGTACCGTGAAATTCCATCCGTGGCGACCAAAGCCTCTTGGGCTCTACCCTTCACTCAAAGTTTAGGGGATGAAACTTTCCACACTGGAACCGTTGAAAATGACCAACGTTTACTAAGAGACTTAATTGCCTTCTACGTTATTTTCGAAGGAATTTTCTTCTACGTTGGTTTTACACAAATCCTTTCTATGGGACGTCGTAACAAAATGGTAGGAACCTCAGAACAGTTCCAATACATTTTACGTGATGAGTCAATGCACATGAACTTTGGTATCGATGTGATTAACCAAATTAAAATTGAAAGTCCACACCTATGGACTCCAGAGTTCAAAGAAGAAATCATTCAACTGATACGTCAAGGCGTTGAGTTAGAATACCAATATGCGAAAGACACCATGCCTCATGGTATCTTAGGCATGAACGCAGAAATGTTTGAAGAATACCTGCACTTCATTGCCAACCGTCGCTTAAGCCAAATTGGTTTACCAGAGCAATATCCTGGTGCTGAAAATCCATTCCCATGGATGAGCGAAATGCTGGACTTGAAGAAAGAGAAAAACTTCTTTGAAACTCGCGTTATTGAATATCAAGCTGGTGGCACTTTAAGCTGGGATGATGACGAGTAATTAACAAGCACGCTGGCCGGCTGGCAAAGCTCATAGCCATCAAGCCAAGAAAAATTACCCTGCCCGAATTCCTGCGGTTTTGACCGCGGGATTCAGCCAATCTTCGCTTGGGCACTACAGGAACCCACATAAATTTATGTACTAAGCTGTATGCCCAAGATTAGCAAAATCACTACTCATTAAACACTGAAATTAACACTATTGCATAAACACCTACCAAATTATACTTCCCTTTTACTTACACAACTGTTACATTTCCAAACGGATTAATTACATAAGAGGTGAAGAAATGGGAAAACCGTTACGCCAACAGAATGAAACTAATAATTATTTCCTACTCCAATGCATGGCAGGAATCACTGTAGCCGCATTAACAGCCGCCGCCATTGCAGCGCTTGCAATAATCGCATACGGCACGTCAGCAGCAACAACCGCAGGTTTAGCCGCAACCAACATGATGTTTGCATCTTCATTAATGGCAGCTTCTTCTCCCGTACTTCCGATGCTCTTTATAGGTGCAATTGGATTTGTTTTCCTCTTAGCATTACTTAACGGCTGTGGAGATAATAATACCACGGTACGAGTTGTTGATAACAGACCTAGCTTCTGGGGTAACCGAGGATACTGGGGCGGCTCAAATGTCCATGTACATCATACAGGCTACCCTAGTGGACGAATGCATCATCATGATGGACATTCACATCATCATGGAACGCATGTGGAAGTACCCAATGGGCCACTTAACGGATTCCCACCTTTAGGTGGAAATGTGCATCATCACAACCCGGGCAGCAATATGCATGGTCACTTCTCTACCGGACATCCAGCACACCATGGTGGTGGAGCAAGAGTAGAAGTACATAATAATCATGGAACAACTCATGGCCATGGATTCTAACCCTTCGTTCAAGGTTAGGGCCTGAAGAGTACCGCTAAGCTTCCGAATGGGGCACCATATCCGTTGCATGCCCCATTCACAAATCCCTCATTGCCTTGGGATTATCCTAATCGCATCAATCGCGTGATTTTTTGCTTCACCAACTCTCGAGCGTGCTTACCAGTAGTAAACTCTTTATTATCCTTTTCCACCACGAATTGGACAAAATAAATGGTTCGCTGCTCTTTCTGAGCCCATCCCACAAACCAACCAATTTGCTTATCTAACAGTTTTAAACCATCTTCATTGAAGAAATAGCCCGCACCAGTCTTACCAAATAATTTCCAATTTCCTGGTAATTCTTCTGCAAATAAAATCTTCTTAGTCATCGTCATTGCATGGGTACTTACAGGCAGTTTGCCCTGCTCTAAACGCGTTAAAAAATCCATTTGCTGCTGCGGGGAAATACGCAAGGAACTGGATAACCAAGCACGAGTTAAGCCATTATTCTCCCCTTTATCCCCGGATACATCTTCATTCCCATAATGAAAAGCCTGTACATACTGCTTAAATCGCTCCATACCCAGCTTCTGCGTAATCAGCTGGCTGTACCAAACACAACTGTTTTTCATCCAAGTCGTTGGATTATGCGGCTGCTTCCAAACTTCTAAATAATCAGAATATCCCTCGTTAAAAGGCCATTCAGGATGCAAGGCATCCATTAAAATACCCTCGTTAAATCCCATCAAACTAATCGCAATTTTAAAGGTTGAGCAAGGGGCTTGGCGTAAAGAACAAGCTCCCTCTTGCTGAACTACCTTCCCATTTTCTTTCGCGATAAAACAATCATCATTTGCCCATCCTTGCGTTGTAACACCTAACAATACACTAAAAAATAAAGCCAGTTTGTGCATCTTACAAAACCATCCCATTGACCTGACTATCCCATAATTTTTTAAAATAACTTTGCTTATTACGAATCAAAGCATCAAATGAACCCTCTTCAATAATCGCCCCATCCTCCATAACGATAATGCGGTCCATATGACGAATAGTAGAAAGACGATGCGCAATAGCAATCACCGTAGCATTATTTTGCTCCAGCATGGCATTAATGGATTGTTGTATTTCCTGCTCAGAAATACTATCCAAACTCGAAGTAGCCTCATCCAGCACCACAATAGGGGCATTTTTTAAAAAAGCACGCGCAATCGCTATTCGTTGACGCTGCCCGCCAGAAAGCTTAACCCCGCGCTCCCCTACCAGGGTGTCGTATTTTTCGGGTAACGATTCGATAAACGCATCAATATTCGCCATTTTCGCAGCCTGTTTAATTTCCGCTAAAGTCGCCTCTTCTTTCGCATAGCCAATATTTTCACCAATCGTACGATGAAACAGCATAATATCCTGAGGGATAAGCGAAATTTGCTGACGCAGGGCATCCGAAGTAATATTTAAAATAGGCTCGCCATCAATCAGAATGTGCCCGGAGGACACTTTAAAATTCTTTAACAGTAAGGCAATTAACGAAGACTTACCCGCACCCGAATGTCCAACCAAGCCAATCTTTTCCCCTGGCTTAATACAAAGATTCAAATTAGAAAAAACTGGTGCTGCATGCTCATAAGCAAATGATACCTGTTGAAACTCAATCGCCCCCTTTTGAATTTGAAAAGCACGCGCGTGAGCCTCATCCACTGCATCATGAGGAGTCTGTAAAATGCTAAATGAAGACTTAAAATCTCCTATTTCTTTTAGGAAAGTACAAAGACCACTCATTAAAGTCCACAAATCAAAAGAAATGGTCAACGCAGTCAACATCACAAAAAGAAAATCACCGGTTGAAACACTGCCCTGTTTACGCAGGTAAATCATAAAGAAAAATACGGAAATGAGCATAAACCAATACAGCACCGAACCCACCATATTAAACTTAAAGTCATACTGGTAAAGCTCGATTTGCCGCGGCACAAAATCATCCGCCATGATCCCGTTAATTCGCTTATGCTCAGCACGTCGCTTCGCAAAATAAAATAAGGAAAAGATATTAGTAATATTGTCAGAAAACGTCCCCATCACCTGATGCTTACTTTCCGCCGCACGATTAGAAAGCGTGTTCAACTTTAGAGCCATAGGCAACATTAAAGCCATAACCGCAACACACCAAGCCAGCATAAAGAAAAATACGCTCAGATTAACAATCATGAGTACAAAAACAGAAACAACCACTACACAGAAATGCTTACCAACAATATGATGTATATTCGCAAAAACACTGTCATAGCCATCCAAAATCCCTTTCAATTTACTAATAACCGTACCAGTTGGGGTATTTTGAAAATAATTATAAGAATGATGCTGCACGTAATCATAAGCCGTAGACAACAACCGCTGCCGTGCATAAGGCTCAGCCCGCCACTCTGCAAAATCACTCAAACGCCAAAAGACATCCAAAGAAACCTGAGCCACCACAAATAAAACGATAGGAAGCATCAAATTAGAATAAGAAGAAACATCCGCCCCCGAAAAGGCATCAACCAATAATTTAAAGGAGTAATTATTAGCAAAAATATAAACAGCGGTAAAAATAGGCGCCTGCAGCATCAAGACATACCACCAACGGTAAGGCTTAATCACTTGCCAGAGAAAGTGCCAAGGAGAATGAAACGGATAACTAATATCAGCAGACTTGCCCATAATAAACGCTCTAAATCAGGGTCGCTCCAGTATACCACAACTGTAAAATCCCAGCCCATTATTTTACCAACAGGTTGTCATTTTGCCATGATAAAGGTAGACTTATCGATTACGTCCCGGTGGCACAGCTGGATAGCGCAGCCCCCTCCTAAGGGGCAGGTCGGAGGTTCGAATCCTCTCCGGGACGCCAATGAAATCAATGAGTTAAGTAATAACCACCTATCCACGATCAATTTTCAGGGTGCATTCAGGGTGCAAATTAAATGTGTAATATAATAATTTGATGAATATTCATAAATACCAAATTACACTATAAGAATCATTCATGTTTATAGAGACTAAATAATTAAGATGAAAATTACTTTGTTCCCTATTGAAAACAACATTAAATTTTCTAATTTTTTTCTGAAGGTCGCTACACCATATCGATGGTGGTTTCTAGCAATGAGTATGGTAGGTATTTATTCTTCCTTACATAGTGTTATTCAACCTTATGTACTTAAGATTATTTTAGATTGTGTATCTGCCTCTGGAGCAAGCTCTTTTGTATCGAATTGCTTACCTCCAGCTTTATTGTTAATTCTTCTCGGTTTTTTTATCACTCTTGTGTGGCGCTTTTATAATTATTTAATACTCAAATCTTTACCAAGAATAAAAGCTGATATTGTAACTATTGCCACAGAACACTTAAGAAACCAATCTTATGTATTTTTTCAAGATAGAATGAGTGGTGACATCAGCGCTAAAATTTCGGACTTAACAAATAATATTCAAAATGTTGTCAATTCATGGTTTAACATCATAAGACAAGCTTTAACCATCTTATTATCAATTTTTATAGTAGGGACAGTTAGTTGGTACTTTAGTGCGATTTTTCTTGCTGTATCAGCTGTTTTCATCTACCTGTCATATTATTGTGCATCCAGCATTAAACCCTATGCAAAAGCATACGCCGAGGCAAAAAATAAATACTCTGGCGCCATCGTTGATTGTTTTAGTAATATTTTAAATGTGCTGTTATTTGCACAGGAAAATCATGAAGCAAAATATTTAGCCCACAACACAGAACTAGCTTTAGAAAAAGAAACTAGAATGCAGGTTAAAAATATGATCAATGCTTCATTGCTTGGTTTCTTTGCCTGGGTTTTACAAGGCGCATCTATATTACTATTGGTTTATCTTGGTGCAAAAGGCCAAATTACAGCCGGTGATTTTGCTTTTGTATTTATTTTATCTATAACGGTTATTGATCAAATTTGGTATTTAACTGAAAGTCTATTAGTAGTTGGAGAGCAAGCTGGTGTTTGCCAGAGCGCGCTTGAAACCATTTTCACTCCTCACTTACAACCTCTAAGCGCGGTGGATAGTAAACTAAGAATTCGAGAGGGTAAAATAGAATTCAAGGGTGTAAACTTTAATTATATTGAAAATAAAAAAACTATTACTGATTTTAGCCTAACAATAAAAGGAGGTAATAAAATTGGTTTAGTTGGCTTTAGTGGCGCGGGCAAAAGCACTATTGTACAACTTATGACTAAATTATATGATATCAATAAAGGTGATATCTTAATTGATGATCAAAGTATTAAAGATATTAATAGGCAAAGCCTACGAGAACATATTGCTTTCATACCTCAAGATCCCTCTCTATTTCATCGATCTATCTTAGAAAATATTCAATATGGTTGCCCAGAAGCTGAGCATGACGAAATCATTAGAGCAGCCAAGCAAGCCCATGCTCATGAGTTTATAAGCCAACTGCCACAAGGATACGAAACTTTGGTTGGGGAAAAAGGTGTTAAATTATCTGGTGGACAAAGACAGAGAATAGCGATTGCTAGGGCAATTTTAAAAAATGCACCCATTTTAATCTTAGATGAAGCGACCAGCTCGCTAGACTCTATTACAGAAGAACTCATCAAACAGTCACTGAATTCTGCAATGAAAAATAGAACAGTTATAGTCATTGCTCATAGACTTTCAACCCTTCTATCAATGGACACAATTGTAGTTATGGATCAAGGGAAAATTATAGAGCAAGGTAGTCACCGTGAGCTAATCACACTGAATGGTTTTTATAAAAATCTATGGGATGCACAAAGTGGCCATAGCCTTATTTAAGATATCTGGATTATTCGATGCATCTGAATTAATTAGAGTTTAAACGAATTTAGAAATTAAAAGAAAGCCGCATTGATTACGGCTTTCTTTGCTGATCCAACCAAATATCTAAATCCTCTTTTAAATAGCGAATAGAACGCCCTATTTTTATAAACTTAGGTCCTGGGGTTCTATTTTTTAAAGCACCATTTACTCTATCCTGAGAAAGAAAAGAACGACTCATACAAATATAGTTTGCGGCCTCAACCTCTTTAAATACTCTTTTATCCATCATACATCCTTATATAACGAGTTATTTATCAACACGCCAACCTCCCAATTTTTAACAGCAGATAATGTATCTTCTGCTACAAATCGGCGGGTTGTTTCTTTAAGAGTATTTAGAAATCTTAGGTTTGATCAATATTCATAGTAGTTATCCACTCATGAATTCTTTCTTTACTATCCTAAGATTCATAAATTACTCGTTTCGAGTAATTATTTAAACATAACGAGCTTTTTAACGCAATTCCTTTTTTGAAGTTTTTAAAGATCTTTAAATCTCGCTATACCTTTATCCTTTTTGTTTATACAATGATCGCCAATCAATTAAATTGAGGTGATGGGATGAACTTACTTGATGACTTAGAAGCATTGATCGGTATTGAATTTTTAATTGAAAATGAATCTACGGCACTCGAGATAACTCCTGAAGTTACTCAACCCGAACAACCCCATGCAAATAAAATTGCACTCATTCAATAATCAAAATGCATAAATTGATTGTTGTTGGTTCCGGTATCAAGTCTGTTGCACATTTGACTGAAGAAACTAAAAAAATCATTCAAAACTCAGATAAAGTACTTTATTTAGTAAATGAGGAACTTTTAAAACAATGGATTATAAGGGAATCAAAAAGTGCTGAATCATTGGAGCCTATTTATTTTAATTCCAACAAGCGCATAGACTCTTACACTAAAATTACCTCAGAAATAGTAAGAAGTTATTATCAATATACTAATCTATGCGTTGTCTTTTATGGACATCCCACAGTTTTTGCCGAATCGGCTTTAAAAGCTGTCAAAATAATCCAAGCAGAAAAAGGCAATGCCATTATATTGCCCGCAATATCCTCAATGGATTGCTTATTTTCTGATTTACAAATAGATCCCGGAGAGCACGGATGTTTTAGCATTGATGCGACCGAACTATTAATTTATGAGCGTAAATTAGATATTCAATCCCATGTAATCGTATGGCAAATTGCAAATCTAGGTATGTTTAACATACAAAAAACAACAAAACTTAATGTGCTAAAAGATTACCTTTGTAATTTTTACTCAACAGAGCAATTAGTTTGCTTATATGAAGCAGCCCTCTACCCAACTCAAAAGCCTAGAATTGAATGGCTCAAATTATCCGATTTAGAAAGCGTAAAAATGAATCCCATCTCCTTACTTTATATTCCCCCCTCTCCTACCACAAAACTAAGCACCAAATACATTGATCTCTTAGAAATTGATTTAGACAATTTTAAATTATCTACTGAGGCTCACACAGCCCCTAAATAATTTGGCATCTGTAGCAAAACTCTTATTAGAATTATCAAACATAAAAGAAAATCGTTTATCAGTATTGAGTAAACTAGCAGAATTACTAATAACACCACTACCCGGTGCTTTATAATGATAAAAGTTAAACTTTATTTGTTTGCTCATATGATACAGAGGGCTCTCATAGGCATCCCCCTCTGCATCGATAAACTCTTCTTGATAGGTTAGAAGAACATTTCTTAAAGTTTCTAACTCATTTATTGTGCTATTACTCTGATTTGTTTTAAATGTATTAATTTTAGAAAATGGACACTGCAAGGGATAATAGACACTATCATCTTTTTCAAACAAAGGGGCGGGTACCATTACTGTTGGTGTATGCTCTAACTGGTAACATTCATCATATATTTTTTGTATGGTAGTGACAGGAAAATATTGATCATCTATTGCCGGTTTTACTCCAATACCGGAACCCATACAAATGTTATATATATATTTAGCTGTATCTATAACGAACGGTGTAGGCCTGAATCTATTAATTTTTTTTGCTCTCAAAAAAAGCTCATTACACGATGCATCATATGCGTTCTGAGTTAATTTTTTTCTTAAGGCCTCAGAGAAATAAAGCTTTAATTTTAACCAATTATCATTAGTTTTAACTTCCTTAATGAACTCTTGAGAGAAATATAAAATTTGACTACTCCAATCAGAGCGAATTGTTTTATCCTGCAAGATTTCTTTAAAAATTAAATGATGTTCATAAGGCGATTTAGGAGCAGGGGACATTTACATTAAAATATTTTTGAATTCGAGAATGCCTTCTTGTACAGCCGATATTAGGTAGTAGGAATGATGATAAAGCACCCGATGAAACCGACAAAACATTATTATCAACGGTTTGATCCTCATCAAATATCACCTGCATATTGAATATGGCTCCAGGCCCTTGAACACAGTCAGGGAAAATATGATCATCAGCGCCAAAGTGATGCCATTCACAATATTTATTAAGAATCATACCTAATGGCAGACTATTTTTTCCATATCCTAAATGCTGGAATAGCTCATTAGTGGTATGTTTACTGTCAATTTTTTCTAAAGTTCCCTCGGATGTAGGTAAATAAGCATGATTTTTAATACCAAAATGAGAGCCGAACGAATAATGAGCTAGGAAAAAAGGAATATTCTTACTCGGTGAGATTTTTTCTATAACTTCGTATAGTGAAGGATTCACCGCCGATACTACCTGTTTGATTTCATCCCATGTAATTTTTTCTATCTTGTTCATTCCATAAACACCCGGCAACATATTCCACTTGTGAACATTGTTACATCAAAAATTAAAAAACACTTAATCTTAACTAATTCTAATGTTAGAGTCACGGCTAACGGACAGGAGGTAGAATGAATACTACAGAGCAACGAATGCCAAAAGGGATAATGTCTCTTTATTTAATACAAATGTTTTCCACATTTTCATTTGCAGTACTTTATTCCTCATTGTCTCTATACATCACTAACCAGCTAGGTTTATCAAACCACCTATCTAACAGCATTGTTGGTTTATTTCTAGCATTTAATTTTGTTTTGCATCTATTTGGCGGGCTAATAGGCGGTAATTGGTTAAGTAACCGGTCACTTTTTCTATTCACTACTATTTTGCAAACCTTCGGAATACTATGCTTAATATTTCCAGAGTCCACCTCACTTTACCTTGGCTTAAGTTTGTTTTTAATCGGCTGCGGATTAAATACAACTTGTTATAACAGCATTCTCACCCAACGTTTTTCATCTTGCGATCCAAGACGCGACAAAGCTTTTTTCATAAGCTATTCAACCATGAACATAGGCTTTTGGGCTGGTTTTATTTGCAGTGGCTTTTTTGACGCGTCAAATCACTATGAAGTTATTTTTTATGCATGTATAGCGACTAATATAATTACTTCATTACTAGTTATCTATTGCTGGAAAAACATCAATGATATAAATACCACCCTAACCTTAGCCCCTGCGCAGAAACAAAAAATAAAAGGTGTCGGAGGAGTTTTATTCGTAGTACTTCTTATACCTGTTTTGAATATTTGCTTTAAGTTACCTGACTTCAGTAATGGCTTAGTTATAGCGATTAGTATACTAATGTTCTTCGTTATTTTATTTGTCAGAAACACTCAAAAAATACTCGCAGACAAGCAAAAACTTACTGCCTATTTAATTTTAACAATTACATCCATTGTATTTTGGATGATTTATTATACGGGTCCCATGGGCGTCACTTTGTTTATTAAGAATAATGTTGATAAACAACTTTTAGGATTTGATATTCCTACGCAATGGATTCTAAATATCAACTCGGCCGTTATTATTATTGGCAGCCCACTGCTTGCTTTCTTAATTAGCAAACTACAGAACAAAGGTTACACGTTTCCTGTTTCTACCCAGTTTATTTGGGCATTTCTTCTCTTAACAGTGTCATTCATTTCTTTATCCTGTGGGATTGATTTTGCTAATGAAGCCGGTTATACCGCTTTTAACTGGATTATTTTGCATTTTGTAACGCAAGCAATAGCAGAATTATTTATAGGGCCAGTCGGCTATGCCATGATTGGGCGTATAGCTCCAAGCCATTTACAAGGGCTTCTAATGGGAAGTTGGATGCTTGTTTCTGGTGTCTCTGCATCCTTATCACATTATTTTTCGAACTCAATGATTCAATCTGAATCATCAGATCCTTTGTTAAGTAATTCAGATTATTATCACGTATTTAATGAGTTAGCAATGTGGGCATTAGCAGGCGCACTATTCTTGTATTTAATTGCAGGAAAATTACGTTTATTCATGAATGAAGAGTCAAATAAAAATGATCCCACATCTCCTGAGTTACTTCATCAACAGAAATAGCTTTTTTAAGATGATTGGAATTAAAACAAAATTACAATTTACCCCTATCATTTTCCAAGCAAAAAACATAATTTTATTCTCTGACTCACTATGCTTAACTAACACTTTATTTTTATGGATTGAATAAGCTTTGGAGTTTTGTGACATGGGATGTCTAGCAGAAGTTTGGGAGTCAAAGTTTGATATTCGTTTTAACTGCAAAAAATCTGCCCAAAAAATCATTTTGGAATTTTTATTAACCTATAGTAAATATGACCTAAAAGAACTCTCCGAGTTACTAGAGGTCACGCCCTTCTGTTTAAATCAAGTTCTCAATGGCAAAGAATATTTATCCGAAACCGTGTCTTCAAAAATGATGGATTGGCTTTATATTTTTATAGGCAATTAAGGTTGGTATAAGGAATATATCATGTAGCACATTTGTGAAGATGCGCTATAATTTGGATATAATGATATTGGAGATCATCAATGTTCTCAGAAAAAAAGAAAGATAAACAAATACTTGATGCCATAATTAAATCCGACAGTATGAATGTAGTTGGACGAGGAACTTTGACCTTAGACCCACAAGAAATTGTTAGCAGCCCTAAATTTCAAGAGCTTCTAAAAAGCACATCTAAAGAGATTAATAAAGCAAGTAAACAATAATGTTTGCGATTATTGCCCTCTCGATTATTTTAAGCGGGTATATCGTTATTGAATTTAGTACCTATCATTTCATCAGATTACATAGATTTGACGGTCAATTGTTGTATTTAAAAACCACTGCAATTGGTTTTTTTATTTTCTTACTCGCACTGATTATTTTTGGTTTAATTGATTTCAATCCTATATTGAAAAGAATAGATATTAATGACGCTTTATTACCTAACAAAGTTATTTTGGTAAAAGAATTAATCTTGCTCTCAATCTTGTCATTATTTTTAGCAATTATTTTTGCGATATTGACTGAATTATGGTTTATGAGAAAAGTCTACGTGCTATCTGGAAAAACAATCGATTTATGTAAGTTACGTAAGAAAACCAAAATTTTTCTAATGTATAAACTTCTAAGTGATAGTCCGCTAGATCAAATTCTTTTTGAGTCGTTTGTTCAAGAAAAATTTCTTCTAATTACAATGAGAGATAGGAAATGCTATGTAGGCAGGGTGGCAAGCTTAGGTGAACCAAACGAAAAAGATGGACCTGATCAAGAGATTTTATTGGTACCAATTTCTAGTGGATATAGAGATAAAGATACTTTAGAACTGACACTTACAACAAGTTACGATTTTCCTGAGAAGACCATAAACAAAACTCTGTTAATAGTTTTGAAACAACATGATATCATTTCTGCTTGCGAATTTCATGAAGAACTTTATCGTAGAGTATCAAAATAATAATACAACTTAACGTTGAACGTTCAACATTAAAAATTAAATTAAAGTAAGCCAAATCTAACTGTCAAAAATATATTTAAATTTAAATAGCTAATGTATCCTTCTCGGTTCCAGTACACGCTTAATAATTCCTCGTAAAATTTACAGAAACAACTCGGAACAAGCAGCTTTCTTATTTTTTCGCATCTTACTTACTCTACACTTAGAACCACATGAGCTTGAACACCATTTAGCATTTGAACGACCTATGAAAAACTTAAGACAACTTTTGTTATAACATCTTTTCAATCCTTCAAGACCACCCAGTGAGGTTACATTAGAGAACATGTAAGCTCCAAAAACAACAGGCGATGGGTTCTTGGGTATATAAGCAACGTGAATGGCAGAGAGCTTATTTTCCCTATTTTCTACAAGGCATTGAATTCTTACATTAATAAGAATTTCATTTAGATTATTTAATAAATTATCAGTAAGACCATTTTTAAAATACTCATCCATGCATTCATAAATAATAGCATCCAGTTCAGGCAGGGTATTGAGAGCATCTATCCCATTCCCCCTATCTATATGGAAATTTGCTGCCTCTACTAAAAAGGAGGATTCTTTAACGCTGTATAACTTGAGTTCTTCACCTGTATTAATACAAAAATACTCCTGTAACGTTTTTTCCACTTAAATACCCTCTTGAATTTGTAACACATTTTATGCTTATATCCCGTTACATTGTGATTTTCAACTCTTAAAAGAAGTAATTATGGCAAATACGAAATGGACACATGAAAAACTGATTGAGGAAGCTAGAAAATATCGGACAAAACAAGAGTTTCGTACCAAAAGCAGCTCAGCTTATGCGTCAGCCAAGTATCGAGGTATTTTAGAAAAAGTATGTTCTCATATGACCGCAGCCCATGTGTCTTGGTCTAATGAGATGTTAGCGACTGAGGCGAAAAAGTATCAATCTAAAATCGACTTTAAGAACGGTTCTACCGGAGCATATCAAGCAGCCCATAAACGAGGGTTTATAGAACAAATCTGTATTCATATGGATACCCTACATCCAAAATGGACAGATAAGAGAATAAGAGATGAAGCCTCTAAATTTAAAACGAAATCAGAGTTTCGTGCTAATAACCTTGGCGCTTACAAAACCGCATGGAAAAGAGGGATTTTAGATGATGTTTGCATGCACATGATCGAGATGAAGACTGATTGGACATATGAAATGCTCTTATCAGAAGCTAAGAAATACCGTTCAAGAGGCGAGTTTAGCGTTAATAGCAATGCTTATCAAATAGCTGCAAAACGCGGCCTTTTAGATGATATTTGTTCACACATGAAGGTACAACATGTTAATTGGACTGACGAAATGATTTTTGAAGAAGCAGCTAAGTTTAAATCACGAAGTGATTTTAAAGAATCGAATCTTTTAGCTTATACAGCAGCTCAAAGAAGGAATATTCTAGATACAGTATGCGAACATATGGAATATAAAATCAAATATTGGTCAAATGAAGAGATAGCTCAAGAGGCTAAAAAGTATAAAACCAGAAATGAATTCCAAATGAGTACTACAGCCTATGGAATAGCACACAAGCGGGGTATTTTAGATGAAGTATGTTCTCATATGAAATACACAGAAAGAGTAAATTGGACACCGAAATTATTGGCTAAGGAAGCATTAAAATATTCAACTAGAGCAGACTTTTATAGAAATAACAACAACGCGTATGTGGCAGCCAGAAGAATCGGAGTACTAGATGATATCACAGAGCATTTAGAATATTTAGATAGATATAATACTAGGGATGTGGTTTATCTGTGGCATGCGGAAGGTGACATCTATAAAGTAGGCATAACCAGTGAAAATCTGGGTAATAAGAGAATTTATGACGTTGCCAAAGAGGCTGGATTCATACCTAAGATAGTTATGCTGGAAAATGTAGGTACTATAATGGCTAAGAGAATTGAAAGCCGGATTCTTAAGCTTGGTAAGCCTTTATCATTTGGAGATAGCTTTCCTGGCTCTAGCGAATTTAGACACTTTTCTTCAGCTGACTTAAACAAAGCAATTGAACTTATCAAGACTTGCA
Source organism: Legionella lytica (assembly GCF_044626755.1). Classification (GTDB taxonomy): domain Bacteria; phylum Pseudomonadota; class Gammaproteobacteria; order Legionellales; family Legionellaceae; genus Legionella; species Legionella lytica_A. The sequence continues at coordinate 1,133,355 of NZ_JBGORX010000001.1, forward strand.
ATTAAACGTTTCGGGTATAAATGTGACTCATGTTGGTCAGCAATAGTGGCAAAGCTGTCAGATTAGATTGTAATCAATAATTCATTATTGTCAGAACATATCCAGCTTTTTACACATTAAGCTAAATTAGAATGGCAAGAGACCATTTCTAACAATTTAAAAAAATCCCTTTTCATGTCTGACTTATATGAATTTTGAGCTAAGAATTTAGCGTTTAATTGTTCTAAATAATGAAATAACTACACCAATAAAGATTTCATTAAATTCTTTTGAAATTTTAACATCAGGCCAATCACTATTGATTGCAATTAACTCAAACTCTGGTTTCTCTTTGGATGCGGATAGCTGTTTAAACTTACGAATAATGACCTCGGACTCATTTTCTAATCTGATAATGATAAAATCTCCGGGATTTGGCTGAGTATTGGGATCAACAATTAAAATATCATCAAATTTAAACTCAGGAATCATACTTTCATCTTTAACTACAAGCGCAAAAGCATTTTGTCCTATGCGATCTTGAACAGCAGAACTAATTGGAATTAACTCTATTTTTTCAGAATAAGACTCATCTTTTATTCTTTGGATTGCTAAAACAGGATCACAAGCACTTTTATGATCTAAGATAGGCAACAAACCACCAAAACCTGGAGTTTTAAAACTCCCTTGGCGGTCATCAGAGAGACACATTAAAAACGAAGGAGAAACCTCTAAAGCCTTTGCTAGCTGTTTAATTTCCTCTGGCCCAGGAGTTCGTTCTCCCCGCTCATAATTGTTTATACGAGAGATATTTAAGTTATCTGTTAGCTCAGCAAGCGCTTTCATGGTGAGCTTTTTGCTCGTGCGCTCTTGTTTAATCCTTAATCCAATTTTCTCTTTAATACTCATTCGGTTGGCATACAAAAATATTCTTAAAAAATATGATAACAGATATTGACTCATTCTCAATGTGTGTTAACTTTAAATTTAAGTTACTCGTTTCGAGTATTTTTACTCAAAAAGAGTTTATTGTGGTTTGGACTTTGCATATGGAGAAGTGCGGGCATGTTGGATTTCTTAATTAACCAAAATGAATTGGCCGCATTATGTGGGTTACCGCACATACAGCAGCTTACTTATTTTAGAGGGATACGACCATATATGGACGTTAAAACAGGGCTAGTAGGTGTTAAAAGACGTATTAGTCATCAATCAATTTCTGAGCATCTCTACATTGAGCCTCATCCCGGTATAAAAAGCCAAAGCTTTTCTCGCGATCAGGTTCGCCGTGCCATTGCGGGTTTGGTACGTGCAGGTGCGATTGTTGTCCGCTCAGAAGATATGCACTTAATTTTAAAGTGTGAATTAGCTACTTTAGGTTATTCTGGCCAAAATAAAGCCGCCATAAACCCGCCACAGAAAGCCACCACAAAGCCACCCGCTACAGACCAATTAGCCACGGGCTTTTCTGGGGTTGAGGCGGAAAAAGACGACATAGCAAAACCATCAAAAGCAGCCATACCTCTAAATAAAGATAATTATTATATTTATTTATTAGCGCAATTCGAACAATTTTGGTCTTTGTATCCCGAGAAAAAATCTAAGAGCCATGCTCAAGCGGCCTTTGAACAGCTAAATCCCTGCTCCGAACTATTTCAACAACTCATGAGGCACTACAGCAGCAGCTTCAACATAGAAACCAGCTTAAAGCACAGGGCACATGGGTGCCGCCTTGGAAGTATCCAGCCAATTGGTTAGCCAATCGTTGCTGGGAGGATGAATTATTTATGGACGCATTACAGGAGAGCACTCATGCACAGCATGAAAAAAGTATTAGGACAAATAACACCGGAGCAGACTTGTTCTGCCCTCCCTGTGATGAAGAAGAGCCAAGAGCAGATAATGTCATCTCATTCCAGCGATACCAGTAAGGAACAAAAGCGGATTGACTTATTGTTCTCAAAATTCGCGGCCTTCTACGGGCATATTTGGCGAAGCCAATTTAAGGATGAGCAGTTTTTGAAGTTTGCTAAAAAAGAATGGCTTGAGGGCCTAACCGGATTTACTGATGTGGTCGTACATGAAGCCATTATTGGTTGCAGGAATCACTATGAAATGCCTCCATCATTACCGCAAATGATTGGTTACTGCAAACAAATTAAAAAGCGGAGGGAGTTTATAGTGGTTCCAGTTTATACCCGAGCCCAAGAGGATGTAGTAAACACGAACGTCAAACGCTGTATGGAACTTTTAGCCTAAAAAGGAGAGCAACATGTTGGTATTAACCAGAAAGGCAGGACAGCAGATTTTTATGGATAAAGGCCGTATTCAGATGAAAGTAATCAAAGTGGAAGATGATGTCATTAGCATTGGCATCGAGGCCCCACTACACATTGATATCGCTCGAGAAGAAGTCTTTTCTCAAAATCTGGCACAAGAAAAATTAGCTTCTTTAACAAGGGGTACCCGATGAACACACTCCAAAAAGTGCAATACAAAGTATCACTAGCCTATTGGGGGATGATTTGCGGGCTTCTTCCCGCAACAAGCCATGCCAAGAGTATTGAAAGCATTATCGATAGAACTGTCCGTTATTTGCAAGGAGGGCTGGCTCGCTCTGTCGGAATACTGTGCATCATAGTCGCGGGGTACTTATGTTTGTATCGACAAAAATTTCCCAAGGAATACTTCTCCATGATTCTTGTAGGGTTAGGCATTATTTTTGGTGGCTCTACCTTGTACAACACTTTTATTGGTTAGGAGAGGCGCATGAATACTCTAAAAAGTAGCCCTCTTTTTAATGCTTTAACAAGACCCGCGATGACACTCGGAGTAACCTTTGAGTACCACATCATGAACCTGATGATTTCGATGTGCGCCTTTATAGGTCTATCTGCACTGTACGGTCTTATTTTTATACCGCTACACATTTTTGGATGGTTGGTTTGTCGTTTCGACATTCATTTTTTTACGATTTGTGCCAAATGCTATTTATTACCTCACGCTCCAAATAAAACTCTGTGGAAGGTGCGCGCTTATGAACCGTTTTAACATCGTAAAACCCGTAACCCGTGAAGCTAGGGTTTCAGATAATGTTCCCATAACCCATTTGAATTCACCCAGTATTTTTGAGTCGCAATCCGGTTTAGTTGGTTCGGTATTACGGGTAGAGGGTGTTTCTTTTGAAGTGGCAGAGCCAGAGCTATTAAACCACCAACTCTTTTTACTGCATCAAGCACTAATCGGTTTGGATTCACGGTTTATCATCTATGTAACCACCCATAGGCATAAAGCATCTCGTGTACTAACCGGTGATTTTAAATCCACGTTTGCCCAAGCACTCAATCAACGCTACCACCAACGCTTTGACCATAATAAAACTTATGAAAATACCTTGTACCTCACTGTAGTACTAAAAGGCGATGATTCAAGCAAAACAGGCTCTTGGATTGAATGGTTCAAAGGCATTGGTAATGCCAATGCCGAATTCAAACACATCCAGCGAGAAAAAAATTGTACCACGCTCAATAATGCAGTAAGCCAACTACAAGCCAACTTATCCTCATTCGGCACCTATCGTTTAGGTGATAAGGATAAAGAGAAAGGATGTAGTGAATTATTAGAGTTTTTAAGCTTGGTGGTGAATGCAGGTCAACCCCTGCCCTATCCACAACCACAGTGCAATCCTCCTATAACTAATACTATTCCCAGTGTTTTTAAGAAAGAAACCCTCTATCCAGAAGGCCATTTGGGACAGTATTTAAGCCGTTATCAATTATTATTTGGCGAGTACGTCCAATTCCAAGGAAACACCCTAAATGAATGCACCTTTGGTGCGCTCTTAGCTTTAAAAAAATACCCTACGGATACCGTAAGCATTTTATTGGATAACTTACTGTCGCTAGACTGTGAATTCATTTCCACCCATACCTTTGCGCCAATTGGGCGCGATAGTGCCTTAGATAAAATTACAAAAAAGCGTTCTAAGTTAATTAATGCAGAAGACAAAGCACTCAGTCAAATGAATGCATTAACTGAATTAGAAGATGGTATTGCCAGTGAAACTGTTTTATTAGGCGCTCATCACCATACCCTAATGCTTCTTGCACCCAATAAAGAACAGTTAGATGATCTGATCCTGGAAGCAACCAAGTGTTATGCCAGCAGTGGCATTGTAGTGGTGAAAGAAACCTTAGGCCAAGAGCCTGCCTTTTGGAGCCAAATACCTTGTAACCCACATTTTATTGCCCGAGCATCACTCATTACCTCGGAAAATTTTGCTGGGTTTTGCTCACTACATAACACTCAATCGGGCTATTCCCATGACAACTTTTTAGGTAGTGCCGTCACCTTGTTTGAGTCGCCATCGAAAACACCGGTGTATTTTAATTATCATGCACGTGGCTCGCGTACTAACCCATCTAAAGGCCATGCAGCAGTATTCGGAGGCAATAATGCCGGCAAAACAACATTAGTTAATTTTTTAGATGCACAAATGGGTCGTTTTGGTGGTCGTAGCTTTTTTCTGGATAGGGATGAATCCTCTAAAATTTACATCTTAGCCTCAGGGAATAGCAGCTACATTAAAATCGCACCATCCAATCCTGTCTCGATGAATCCATTACAACTACCCGATACACCGGAGAACCGCTCTTTTTTAAAATCATGGTTTGCCACCCTGCTTTTAGAAGAACATGAACAGATGATACCCAGTCACATTGGTGAAACGATTAATGAGTGCATTGACTATGCCTACGAACAGCTGGCTCCCGAATACAGAACCTTAAGCATTGTCAGCCAGTATTTACCTGTTGATTTCCCACGCTGGTCACACCTAAAGCGTTGGTTGAAACAAGATGCCACACGCATTGATGGGGAGTATCACTGGTTATTCGATAATGAGTCTGATGCATTAAACCTTGAGTTTGATAAAGTGGGCTTTGATGTCACCTTTCTCATGGACAGTACCCCGCAATTAATCGCAACACCAGTGTATCTGTATTTGTTACACCGAATGCGCCAATGTCTTGATGGTCGGCTCACCTCTTTTGTATTGGCTGAAGCATGGCAATTACTCGCCTCCCCTTTTTGGGAGAAAACACTGCGTGAGTGGCTGCCCACTATTCGCAAAAAGAACGGTCATTTTATTTTTGATACTCAATCACCACAAAGCATTATCAACTCACCTATTCGGCATATCGTACTCGATAATTTGGCAACATTGATTGTATTCCCTAACCCACGTGCCGAGAAAGAGACCTATATTGATGCCTTGAAACTGACTGAATCCGAATTTGAAGCAATTAAAGAAAGCACGCCTGAATCCCGACTGTTTCTTTACAAGCAAGAACATGAGTCTATGTTATGCCGTCTTGATTTAAGCGAGTTAAGCGACTTCATTCGCGTGCTTTCAGGAAACACCCGTTCAGTGACACTACTTGATGAGTTAATGAAGGAGTTAGGCACAGAACCCCAAGCATGGTTGCCCTCTTTTTTTGAACGGAGTGCCTTATGAATAAAAAAGCCCTCTTATTCTCCATGCTCTTAGTATTATCACCGATAAGTCATGCCGATTTATTAGGGGTGGAAGATGCACAAATGATTGCCCTGTCATTAAAACAACTCAATGAACTGCAAGAACAATACCGCATCTTGCGTGATACCTATGAAAGTGCTCAAGCCCAAGTGGAAAACTTAAATCAACTCAAGTCCATGAATTCAGGACATTATGGTTTTGGTGATCTGAATAATGGATTAGACAGCTTACAAAGTTGGCAATCGCCGGTTAGCACATGGCAGGATGCATTACAAAATCTCTCGGGTGGTAACTCTTCCCGTTATAAAGAATTAGTTGCCGCTTATGAAAAAAATCACCCCGCCCTAGATGAAGCGAGCTTTAAGGCGAATACCTCCCCTGCTCAAGCTGCACGTTTTAAGGAAGATAAAGCCGTCAATCGTGCGGTCTTGGTGCAAACCACAGAAAGCTACAACGAAATCAATAAACACATGGAAGCGCTTCATAAACTGTCCAAACAAATTGAGCACTCACCCAATACCAAAGGCGCTATTGATTTAAATTCGCGACTACTCACTGAAATTGGTTTTATTCAGCTCATGAGCTTGCGTCTTCAAGCATTGATGAGCCAACAAGCCGCTCAGGACAGCTTGGCTGATTTGCAAGATAGGGCCGAGATCGCACGCTTTAACAAATTACCGCAAAGATAAGGAGTGAACCATGACTATGAAATGGATGTTTAGTGCCTTGCTGTTAAGCCTGCTAACTGGCTGCTCATCAACACCACCAGATTTAGATGCTCCTTGCACTCAATTTGGGCGTTATTGTCCGCAATATCCGATTAATGAAGCTTCCCTACAGGAGAGTAAATAATGATGTATTTACTAAAAAGAGGCATATCGCTACTTGGGATTCTTGCTTTATGTGCTTGCCATCATCAAAACCCATTAACAATTCATTCCAAAGAAGTCTCGCTTAAGTTTCTACTTAATGCCTCAGCGAATGCCGAAAAAAGCCTTCATATTCCGACACAAAAAGACTCTTATGGCTATGCCTATTTGGAATGCATGGATGGTAAAACCAGCCTAGAGCTTCCGTGCATTGCCCTGTATCGAAGAATGATTTCCTTTGGTAAAGAGCAGCACTACGTAGGCTTTGAACACTTAAGTGTGAATGATTTAACCAACCATTCTGTGTTTGCCTCATTGGCAGAGGATTATGCCGAATACGCAGCAACTCATGAACCTCATTTACTAAGTGAGAGCCACTCATGAGTCCTATGACCTATAACAACTTCATCATTCAATTGGCTGGCGAGATTGATAAATTAACCCGTCACTTTGTTTTTGATGGGTATAAAGCGCTGTCCTCTATGCTGCAAGCCCCCCTGGCATCCATGATTGTGTTGTACATTGTGCTTAAAGGATACGCTGTAGCACGTGGAGTGGTTGAGCAACCACAGCAAGAATTATTTCGATTTAGTATTCGTGTTGGCTTAATTTATCTGCTCGCGATGAATTGGGAATTTTTTTCATCTCATGTCCGGGATTTATTTATTATTGGTAGTGAAACGATTGCAACCAAACTGATGCTTGCCTTACACAAGCAAGGCTTAGGTAACTCCATCAATCAAGGCCTACAAAATGTCTTAAATGAGATTTTAACTTTAGGCTGTGATTTGTTTGAAGCGGGCTCCTTAAGAAAACTAACCCCCTATTTTGCTGGGATGATGGTGTTTTTATCAGGAAGCATCACGCTTGGATTGGCTTTTATTGAAATTGTTATTGCAAAACTTATGTTGGCGGTGACCTTGTGTACAGCCCCTTTATTTATTCTATTCACTCTTTTTGAACAAACCAAAACCTTTTTTGAACGCTGGCTTGGTGTACTGGCTGGTTTTTCATTTGTGCTGATTTTTGTATCCAGTGTGGTCGGCCTCTGCATTCATTTACTTCATTGGGTTACGTCATCGTTCATCGGTCATGGCACCCCAGTTACAGCAGCTATATGGGTACCGATTTTCATTGTAGCTTGTCTGTGTGTGATGGCGATCACTCAAGCAGTCACTATCGGTAAAAGTATTGGTGGCTCCGTATGCACATCCAGCGGTGCTGCAATGGTGGGCGGTTTAATCGCCAGCGGCTTAGGTGCTGGGGGCCTTGCCAAAAAAGCCTTAAGCAAAGCCAGCAAAGGAGCCGGCTCAAGTACCTCATCGCTTTTAAAGGGAGGACAACAAACAACCCACGCAGCCACTCATTTATTCAAACAACTCCACAAAAACTTAAGAAGAGGTGCTTAATGAACCAACAACCCTCGTTAACACGTTATTTCAACCATGCAAGGACATGGGCCGATGATACGTTCGGACGAATGGAACAATCGCGCAAGCGTTATCAAATCGCTTTTTTAGTGTCAATGGCCTTGAATGTCATGGCATTAATCGCGGTTTCCGTATTGTCGCAGTACCAAACATTAATACCGCTGTTAGTGCACCATTATGATAATGGGGTACTCACAGTGGATGCGGTAGCCAACAAACACACGCCAATGAATCAAGACCAAGTCCGCAGCGACATTGCACGTTATATCCAAAACCGTGAGTCCTATGATGTTTCCAGTTATCGCACTCAATTTGAATTAATTCATTTACTGTCCAATAACTCGGTCACCAAGGAATACATCAATGAACACGAGGCAGCCAATAAATCCTCACCGATTCATTTATTGGGCAATCAAATGAAGCGTGAAGTGAAAATCTACAGTATTAACTTTCTTGATTCTCTTTTAGCGAATGAAGAAGACCTACACAAAGACCATCATGCCTTAGCGGAAGTCGTATTTAGTCTAGTAGACACCGACAAAATGAGTGGCAAATCCACCTCAACACATTACAACGCGATGATTTCATGGCACTACACCGCCCCACCCACATCGCCTGAAGCCCGTTGGCAAAATTGGGATGGCTTTGAAGTGACCCGTTACAGCAAACAACCTAGAGCAGTGGAGGCTCATGCATGAATAAATTATTAATTAGCCTCGCCTGCCTTCTTCCTTTGACAGGCCCTTATGCACAAAACAATCCCAAGGCCATGCCTCAGGATGTGCGCATCAAACAAGTGGTTTATCGTGATAATGATGTAGTGCCCGTTCATGGAGTCCCCTTCACAACCACTCAAATTCAATTTGCAGAAAAAGAAGAGGTATTGGACATTGAAGGAGGTGATACCACCGCATGGATGGTCACCCATCACCCCGAACTAGGTAACATTGTGTTTATAAAGCCTACCTCATTTGACTCGAATACCAATATGACGGTGATTACCAATAAACACGCCTATTACTTTCATTTAAAGAGCGGTAAACAGGTAGAGCCAACCGGTGAGCAACAAACTTATGCTTTAAAGTTCGTTTATCCCGAAGCGAAACCCCGCCCTACAATCAATACAAACAAAGCAGCCCCACCACCATCACAGCCCAAAGTAGTAAACGCAGCCTATCGCTTTAGTGGGAGTCCGCAGCTCCTACCCAAGCACGTGTTTGATGATGGCCAGTTTACTTATTTTGAACTCACAGCCAATGGTTCAGTTCCTGCAATTTTCGCGGTAGACAATGCTAATGGTAAAGAGTCCACGGTTAATACTCGCCGAGAAGGCAAGTACATTGTGGTTCATCGTTTAGCCCCACAATTTACCCTTCGTCAAGGACGGCTCACAACCTCCGTATTTAACACCCAAGAAATTAATCGAATTGCTGCAAACAGGAGACCTCAATGACACCAGATAACCAAACACCTGAAGGTGTAGGCAATAGAATTAAAGTGGCTAAAAAAGACCGCCATATGAAGTGGAAAGACCGTATTGTATGGATTGGTACAATTGCCCTGTGCACCGCTATTGCTTTAAGCGGTTTTTTGCCTAAGTCCCAAAGTTCACAGACTGTAGAGGAACGAGAAAAACAAAACCCAGCCTATGCCCTCAGCCAAAATCTTGAATTAATCGCTTCCTTAAAAGAACAACATAAATTGCAAAGTGGCTATCAAGGCGGTACTCCCAATTACCCACCGCCCTTACGTCATGCGAACCCAAATACGGTGTCCAAAGAAACCTTAGCACGAATGAATGCACCATCCACCTTTTTTAATACCCATGGCGCAGAATCCTCAACCAGTGTAGCAAAAAGCACTAAAGAACAAAGCAACACCTTAACAGGACATGATGCGAACTCGCAGTTTTTAAATCAGCAAAGTGACATCACTACCGTATTTGCCAAACGTTTACCGCATCCCAACTGGACAGTTCCGGCAGGAGAAATGATTCCTGCAAATTTAGAAACAGCCATCAACGCGGAGTTAGCGGGTATGGTTAAAGCCATCACGACCCAAAATATTTATTCCTTATCGGGACATCGTTTACTGCTTCCCAAAGGCTCGTCAGTCATTGGCCAATTCAATACCGCCATTACTCAAGGACAACGCCGTATCTTTATCGTATGGAATCAAATACAACTGACAGATGGGGTTAAGGTCACCTTAAACAGCCCGGGCAGTGATGCTATAGGCCGCTCAGGAGTTGCTGCGGATTATGTAGACCGCCATTTCTTTGAGCGTTTTGGTAGTGGTGCCTTACTTTCTGTCTTAGGTGCCTTATCCGCAACCGGAGGCGTTCACGGCCACGATGAATACAACTCCATGTCTCAATATCGCATGAATGTTGCAGGCTCTTTCCAACAGTCAGCGAATCAAACACTACAGCAAGACATGCAACAAAATACCACCCTACAAACGAATCAAGGAGCTGAGATTAAAATCTTTGTCGCCCATGATTTAGATTTTTACCGTGTTGCAGGAGTGCATTAAAATGAATGCACTTAAAGCACAGTGTTCGCCCGGCGCCACCGGGCTTTTAGCTCCTTTATGTGAATTTTTAGAAGATGCTCAAGTTTCTGAAGTATTAGTTAATAGACCCCAAGAAGTTTATGTAGAACGTGCCGGAATTTTAGAGCGGTTTGATATGCCTGTCCTTACCACATCCTACCTACGCCGTTTATTTGCGCTGATTGCCAATGAAAACAAACAAACGCTATCAGAAAATTCCCCTATTCTCTCAGGAAACTTACCAGACGGCTCGCGCGTCCAATTAGTGATTCCACCCGCCTCTCGTTATGAAACCCTCTCCATTCGAAAATTTACTTTAAAGCAGGTACTGTTTAGTGAATACCACGAGCAAGGCTTTTTCTCTCGTGCTCACGCTGTGGGCTTGGATGAGTCCACACAGACGAGTGAAGCGACTTACCTTCGTGAGTTGTATGATGCAAAAAATTGGCATGAGTTTATTCGTGAAGCCATCATTCATAAAAAGAACATCATTATTTCAGGCGGAACCTCATCAGGAAAAACAACCTTTCTAAACAGCTGCTTAAGCGAAATCCCTCTAGATGAGCGGCTTATTACCCTTGAAGATACCTACGAAATAGACAGCCCTCACCCAAATCTTGTACGACTCAAAGCATTAAAACAAATTGGAGACACAGTACTACGCCTGAGCATGCAGGATTTAGTGCAGGCCACTCTAAGGCTAAGGCCTGATCGCATTATTATGGGAGAAATCAGAGGCAAAGAGATTTTTGATTTTGTTTCCGCATGCTCCACAGGGCATAGCGGCTCAATAGCAACCATTCATGCCAATAATCCTAAAGTCGCCTTTATGCGCATGGCACAACTGTATAAGTTAAATCAAGTGGCAGGGATGACTGAGGCCGACATCTATGCAGTACTCCATGAAGCAATCGACATCGTAGTACAACTACAAAAAACAACCTCCGGTAGACGTTTAGTGGAGGTGTATTATAAACACGCATAATCAAAAAGTAGTATGCATTCTCAGCATAGTGATGATACTCCAGATGACCGCTCAAATCGCTTTATTGCTGACGGGAGTCTTGGACTTAACCACACCAGTGGTGATTCCTGACTTAATCCATCATGGGTTTTTAAGTGAACTAGGCATTGCCTTCGCGATGACCACTTTAGTAGTCCTATGCTGTATAGGGTATCTTAACAAAGGACTCTATCGCTATTTAGCATCCATAGGCACTATTGGCTTAGTACTTGGTTTCGGATTGTTTTTACTAGGATACGGTGTATTTGGCTGGCTTTATTTTAATGAGCTACAGCCCTTATCAGGACTGATGGATTTAGTATGGCAACGCCACCAAGAGAATAAACTCTGGTTGGATTTTTTAAAAACTGAGGGCGGTGTGTGTCTTGTTGGCCTCATCGCGTTAAACCTTTTTTTATTTAATCGGTTCAGGCCGGAAAAGAAAGTACTCGGCAATGCGCATTTTGCCAATGGTATTGAAGTCAATAAAGCCGCTTTTTTTAAGCACGAAGAGCAAAGCATCATTATTGGTAAAAAATACGGCGCACCGCTGTATTCCAATGGCTTTGAACATGTTTTGGTTTTTGCACCAACAGGTAGTGGTAAAACACGCAGCATCGGCATACCCAATCTCTTTAACTACCCCTATTCCGTGGTTTGTAATGATGTAAAACTCACTTTGTTTCAAGCAACATCAGGCTTCAGACAACAAATATTGGCCCAACAATGCTATTGTTGGGCGCCCGCTCATGAAACACGACTCACTCATGCTTATAATCCTCTGTCGTTAATCTCTAGTGATAAAGTCCAACGGCTTACTGATATTCAGCGTATCGCGCATATTTTAATTCCTGATAATAAGAAAGCCGACCCCATTTGGCAGCAAGCCTCACGAAAACTATTTAAAGTAGCCATTTTATACTTACTCGATACACCTGAGCGTCCTACCACCTTAGGTGAAATTAATCGTCTAATCAAACAAGCTGGATTTGATGACTGGCTCGCAGCACAACTCGAAGAAACAGAGCATCTTGACCCTGAGTTTTACCGCAATGGATATTCGTATCTTAATAATCATGAAAAAACCAGAAGCTCTATTTTGGAAACATTTTCAGGTTATTTTGAGTTATTTGACGACCCGATCATTGATGCGGCAACCCGACATTCTGACTTTGATTTGCGTACACTTCGCAGTACACCCATGACCATTTATGTGGGGTTCACTGATGATGATATGGAACGGCTCTCACCTTTACTCACCTTATTTTGGCAACAACTCATTTCGGTGATGATTAAAGAAATCCCCGACCCCATCAAAGAGCCTTACCCGTTATTGTGTCTCATTGATGAATTTTCCTCTTTGGGACGAATTGAACGACTAAGACGCTCACTTAAATTACTTCGTGAATACCGTGTGCGCTGTGTCTTGATGATGCAATACATCGCGCAAACTTATGAGCAATACTCTCAGGACGAGGCCAAGGCTTTTACCAACATCAAAACCAAAATCGCTTTTGCAACCGAAGACATTCAAGATGCGGAATACGTCAGTAAATTATTGGGTACGCGCACTGTTCGCGTTGCGGCAGGTTCATCGAGCACCCAACATCAAGGTTATTCTGAATCTAAAAGTTATAATTATCAGGCTATTCCCCTGTTGCGTCCTGATGAAGTGATGCGTTTACCCGAACACCAAATGCTGATTATGCGCACGGGACATCCCCCAGTCAAAGCAAGGCAGTTCATTTGGTACCAAGACCCTATCATGAAACAACATCGTTATGACCCGGTAACAGTGCCTAAGCAGGCGATTCAGCATTATCCCTTTATTCGACCAATAACCGTTAAACAATCCTTTCTGGAGGCATTAGAAACCTAAATGAAAAAAACACCCCGGCAACCTAATATGGATGAATGGTTGCTTGATTCGCTGCATGGAATGCACGATGGGGAGGAAGATGAGAGTGAAGCGCTTAGACCAGAGCATTTCATCAGTTCATTAACCTACGATTACGTAAAACACCTACAACCCAAACAGCGAGACTGGTGGATTAAGCACCACTTTCGCAAAGGCATGTCCCAATCGATTTGGCCTCGCATTTTAATCGCACGATGTCGGGTGCTCATCACCCATGCCCTACCCTTACTAGCAGAGGGGCATTGGGCGATTATGGAAGTGATACTTCATTCTTTACGCATAGTGATGCAGTACTTAGGAATCCTGCTCCATAGCATCAGATTATTGATGAATCTAGCCTCACTAGCCAAACCACTATGCAGCCAATCTTCACCCTGGGATGGAGTCAAGCATGCCCTATTCGATTCATGGTTCGAATTATTTATCGATACACACAGCCTCACGTCTGCCTTTCTACCTGCTAGTTATTTAAAAACTACCTGTGTCTTTTCACTGCTTGAATTAGGAATGTTTATTCTTAGAGGCTGGCTTGAGTTGTCAAAACTGGATGAGTTTAAGCACTCATTTAAAGAGCAATTAGCCAACCACACGTTATCTGAAGCCCATATACTTGAGCTAAACAAGGCAAAAGCTCATGCCACAGCCCTGTATAACCACCAATACAAAAAGCTAATACTTAATATCGCGGTGTTGTCTTTATCGACATCACTATTCATTCTTAAATCATTTGTCTTACCTTCACTCTCATTAGCTCTGGTAAGCAATCCAATAACACCCTTAATTTTTGCCATTGTGGCGTTGTCTCTTTCTCTAGCTAATCATTATTTAGGCCAATATATAGATAATGAAAAACCTAAAATTAAGATGAGCCAATTATCAGGTCGGCTGTTATTTTTTAAAGAGAATGCCCCTGCTCTTTCGAAAGATTCGCCCGTTCGTGAATCGCCTTCACAATCTATGGAAGATTCTTTTGTAAGGAGCCCACCAACTCTTTGTTAGTCATAATGGCTGCGGCAGTCTCACGTAGCTGTTTACGATGCTGCTCGCCTGCATAGCCCTGCATTTTAGCGCTTTGAGCATTTAACCGCTCATACTGCGCCAAAACAGGATGTTCCTTACAGAGCATGTGCCAAATTTTTTCTCGTTGGAGTTTTTGAACTTGCTTGATTCTAGTGATGAGTATTTCAGGAGACTTGTTATAGCCTAGTTAATATGATATGGGACTTTTGGAATATCAATCTGAGCCACTTGTTCAGCCAGTTTCTCTAGTAGGCAATCTCCCATAGGTATTTGAGCCAAAGTCGTTAGGGTTTGATAGCGCTCATAACGTTCCGCATAAGGTTTTATCACCGCTAATCCTTTTAGAGAAATACCTGTCATGGAGAAACAACTAGCGATGCTAAAGCGTTCAGAGAGGAGATTAGGTTGGCAATCAAACGTAGTAAGAAGTTCAGCAAAGAGCTATTGTAGCCAATAAAAATGGAATTCAATTTCGAAAACCATCTGATGGTGGGTGGTGGGTATCTGGGGTTTTCGTCGGTGATGTTCATCCGGTGGTACGCAATTCTCTGAGGTTCTCCGCCAGTCGTTCTTATTTTTAGATAGGTATTCAAGTAATCGCTTTGATATGCTCGCTATATTTAAAATGCGCCGAACTAAAAAAACCACCGCATTCCGATTTAATCGAGCAACCATTGCACTCAGGCATATACTCATTTTTCCAGTCTGAAATACTTTTTTTAGCAAAACTCCAAAGGCTTTTATCAAGCAAACATAATTGGTGGTTATAGATTGAAACATTCATTCTAAAGCGCTCTAAGATATTAACTGCCTCGACAAGTTCTGCTTGGTAGTCAGCTGGATCAATCCATAATGAATCAAGATTTGCTTTTGTGAACCCCATCATTTCTAAACCCATCAACGCTATATGATCCACAAATAGTAAGTTACGGGTAATAAATTCGGCAAGTTGAGGTAACCTTTGGTATGTTTGTTTATGAATTACTACCCGAATTTCAACTTTTTGATTGAGGGATTTTAGATTTATAATCCCTTTCAAAGTTTCATTGTAAGCGTTTTTTGCTTGAACCACATAATCGTGAATACTTGGCACATCTGAATATAAGGGGATGCCGAACATTAAATCAGGATGTTCAACAGATGCTATATTTTTAACCAGATTGGCATTGGTAAAATTTCGACCATTAGTTAAAACGTGAATGGCTGTATTTGGCAAACAAGTTTTAAATCGTTTAAACATCGTTACCAAATCATCACCTAATAAGGTTGGCTCTCCTCCCGTAATACCTATTTCAGCCGCAGTTGGGCTTATTAATGGGATCATAGAAAGAATTTCATTAACCAAATATCTATCATTAATGTTCCTTGGAGGCTGCGAACACATTAAGCAAAAATTATTACAATTTTCAGTTACCAAAATTGAGTTAAATGGTGAGTTTTTTCTGTAGAGGATTTTAACGGAGTTTTTTTCTGGATTAATCACCGCTATGTCATCATTGGCCAGGTAATTAAATTCTGGCGATAGAAGAAAAACATTACAAAAATTTTCCTCACTCAAATGATTTTCGTCAAAAACAAAATATGAATGGAATCCAGATGGTAACGGCATTACCTCGTTATTCTTTTTCAAGAAAATTAAACTAGACCTAAGGGCAGTAGGTATATTGGGATTATCTGATATCTTAGCCACAAAGCGTTCTGTTAAGTTGGTATTGGTTAATGGTTTTATTCGAGAGTAAAGTTTCATCATAGTTAACACCTCACCCAACTTAATAAAATCTTGCGCGTTTCCTGATCTTCCATCAGTCGAATCAAATGTTTGAAAATCTCCATATTCTTATAACAAAATACACTATTCGGTTTGTTACCGACCGCATCATTCTGAGTCGCATGATGGAATACAGGATCACTCCCGCAATAAGGCTGAAAGGCACACTCAGAACAGCCAGGGACACTTTCTGCCATGGTTTGCTCAAGTACGTCAAGAAGCTTGTCCGAACCAATAATTTCTTCATATGGATCATTGTCCAGATTACCGAGCTTAAATGTCTCATCTCTCATTTCAGCTAGCATTCGAGCCTCATCAGAGGCATAAACATCACCATTGTAGTTGAACACAATAGCACTAATGCCGATACCCGAAGGCGATTGTAAATCAACATACCCAGGCTCGGTCGGGGTAAACATTTTACTTAAAATAATTGACGCATATTGTTCAGCAAAATAATGGCCACTTTTGTTAATTTCAAGAATGTAGTCAAGACCTTCAAAATAGAATTTCAGCCATTCTTGAGTATCGTATTTTTTATAACTCTTGGTTTTAATTGCAAAACCATATGGACTTAATGGTCGTAAAAAAATTGAATTAAATCCATGTGTAATATATTCATCAATAACATCCTTAACTCTAGGTAAGCTCGCCTTGGTCGTGGTCATTAGAGCAGAAACACTATGAGGCCCTAATGCCTCGCGGACTTTATTAATCCCTTGTATAGTTAGCTGGTGACTATTTTTACCCGGTCTTGGACGATTTTTATTATGTAGCTCTTCTGGGCCATCTAATGATGTGGAAATTAAAACTCTATGTTCGTTGCAGAAGCTTAATATTTCAGCGTTAATAAAAACAAGATTGGTCGCAATCACAAATTGAATGTCTCTGTTTTCAATTTTGTTGCGCTCTTCCACTGTTAAAACTATGTATTTAATCAGGTCGAAATTAAGCAATGACTCCCCGCCCTGAAACTCAAATTTCAAACTGCGCGATGGGCTTTTAAAGGCAAACTCTATCCCTTTATTAGCTGTCTCTTTGGTCATGTCAAATCGAGAAGTATCAAGATTCTGGCGTGAGACTTGGCAATATGGACAGGAATGATCGCAACGTAGACTAACAACAAATAAGTGTAGGCTAGTGAATTCTGCGAGATGGCTTTTTTTAGTTCGGAATTTTAAAGCTGTTAGATTTATTGCAACATCTGAACTTTGATCGTATATAAAATTCTTTGCTATAAGATTATTGTAGTTAATAGTCCCAATAGGTAACTTTCTGTTAATTAAAAGATTTAGTTCAAGCTTAGTTAAAACTAAATATTCGCCAGCCAAATTTGTTAGAACATATCTATCGGAGTCCAGATGTGTAAAATTAAAAGGTAATAGCTTATAGGGGATGTTCACCTTAGACTCATAGGAGGACAACGGTTGGAATTTAAGTCGTGCTTCTGACATGGTTATTCAGACTCAATAAGTGTTGTTTTTGAGAAAGCATGAGCAAGTATTAAATTCCTTACGCTCTCAGTTTCCATGAAAACAATTTCTCTCAAATCTTGATCTAGCAATTCATTATGAAATTGGCGAATTAAATCTGCGCGCACCTCATTATCAACTTTGGGATTAAACTCAAAGCCCACTTTAATTTTTTCGTCATCAACTTTTTCCAATTTGACAGAAAATTCCGGCGAAAATTTATAACAAGTTTTTTTAATTGCGTTAAGGCTATATGTAGATAAGCTGAGAATCTCAACATGCTCAATCAGCTGGGCGCTTTGGTCTTTATCCATGATTATTCACTCTAATAGCTACTTGAGTAGTGCGATGAATGAGATGAGTGTGATGAATGAGAGCTATGAGAATAGTGACCTACTTTTGAAAAAGTAGCATCTGCTCGTTTTATTAAAAGAGGTTCATCAACAACAGATGAAGCAGATGATTGTGTCATTACAGCTTGAATAACGGGTGGATTTACTTGAGTATTAGGTGTTGCGGATACAGTCACAGGCACAGTGGTAGCAAGCAAAGCCAATACGGCTGTTTCAATTGGTTGGAGAAATTTTCTCTTTTTTTGTTTAATCTCAGACATAATCCTAACTCCGGTCTTTCCAATAAATAAAGTATAGGCTATTTTTTTAAAACCATTAGTGATCTTTTTTTTGATTTTTATGGATAAAAATACGTCATACATTAAATTAATGCCACTTATTGGGCGTGGAACCTATAGGGTGTGATCGTTTTAACTTTCATGATGAAAGAAAAACATCATAACCTTATAAAAATAGGTTCTAAAATCAGAGAGCTACGCCTAGCCAAAGGTTATTCACAAGAAGGAATTGCCGATGCTTCTGGTATGGGTCGAACTTATATGGGGAGTGTCGAGCGGGGTGAGCAAAATATTTCCATTCAAAATTTGATACAAATCGCATTTGCTTTAAGAGTAGAAGTAGGCATGTTAATTCCACAATTAACGGAACTAACCAATCCTGATAATGATTACTTGCAACTTATTGCCAAAAATACCAATAATGATGTTATACTATGAGTAACACGGCCTGCTCCTCTACATTGAAAAATGCACGAGTGGGTTTTCTTTTTTTATGAAGTCCCCAATAAATGTCGAGTTATAATAAACCTCATCTTACTTTTGAACAGCAACTTGAACTATTAAAATCGCGCGGTTTGGAAGTAACCAATGACAACTCCGCATTAGGATACCTGCGTCGATTGGGTTACTACCGTTTAAGTGGCTATTGGTATCCTTGCCGTAAGTTACTCCCTATAGCGGAGCAACAAATAAAATCTATAAGACCACGGAGATCAGATGAGTTCCTGTCCAAATCTCGATTTCAGGATGTTGTGGCACTGTATGTCTTCGATAAAAAATTACGTTTATTGATACTAGACGCCATTGAACGCATAGAAGTCGCTTTTAGGGTAGACATTGCGTACCTTCTTGGTGAAAAAGATCCATTTGCTTATGCCAACCCAGATCTGTTACATGGTCATTTCACAAAAAAACTTGATCCCAAAACAGGTAAAACCAAATACCAAGAATGGATTTCCAAACACGATCAATTGATTAAACGCTCAAAAGAAGATTTTGTAGAACACTACAAAGCCAAATATGGCTTGCCCTTACCTATATGGGTTGCTATTGAATTATGGGATTTTGGGCTTCTGTCAGTATTTTATAAAGGGATGGCTGTAAAAGATAAAACAACCATTGCAAGCAAATATAATATCCCTGACTGGCAAATCATGGAGAGTTGGCTACGCTCCTTAAACTACGTTCGTAATGTGGTAGCGCATCATAGTCGCTTATGGAATAGAAATTTAATTGATCAACCCAAGCTTGCAAAGTTAGGCGCAATGCCTTCTTTTGATTCATTCATTGGCAATACTCAAATAACATCAAGAGTGTATGTTGTTTTATGTATCTTGGCACATTACATGAAGATCATTTGCCCACGCTCAACATGGTCAATGCGTGTAGTGGATTTGATGCGCTCTTTTCCGGCCTCTGACCATGTAAGCATTGGCGATATGGGTTTCCCTTCTGACTGGGAGCAGCAAGTATTCTGGCAAATTTGAGCTAAATAAGTGGCCAGGGGAATTATTAGGAATAAGTTGAAAATATTAAGTTTTATTAAACAAAATGAACGAGAAATTGCTAGGTATGTTTTTTGGGGCTTACTCCTAACTTGCATTTTACCAATGTGGACAAACTACATTTTAAAAAAATACGAAAATCGAGCCACATTTAATCGCTTCTTATTCGAACAAGAACTAAAACCATATAGAAATAAACAAGTAGAATGCAATCATAAAAATTTAGAACTTTTCAAAAAACAAGCAGAAGAAATAGAGTACTGGCTTTTAGTAAAAAAAATAGCCGATGACCATATTAAAATCAGCAAAGAATATCTTCTTGCCAAAGATGAGCATAAGCTAATGTTTTCTTTTATTAAAGAAGCCGATAGAGTTAATAGACAAATCGCTACTCTTGGCAAACAAATTGATTATTGTCACGATGAGGCATTTAACTACTCTGACGAACTGGCTATGATGCTCAATGTTATGCCCGAGTACAAAAAAATCTCTCAAAATTATACGAAGAACATACAAAAAATATCTCGAAGACAAGAAATAAGGCTTAAAACTTATTTATCCAAGCTTAATATACCCTTTTTAAATAGTGTTCAAGATTTAGATTTATGGAATAACCTCTTAATTCATCCTGCAGAGTCATCTATCAGCACTAACAAAATGCTAATTTTTAACGTAGAGATACGTCAAATTACATTTGATTTTGCTAGACAAGCTTATAGCGAACGCTCCCTATTTCATGCAAAAACCAATAAATTATTTCTAAAGGCCTATCAATATCAGTTGAGTTAATTGTTTTTAACAAAAAATTCTTCATGCGGAAAAAGCCATTGATTTTGAGGGACACTCATGACACTAGCCGGCAAGTAATAGCAATAAATGCCAGGGATTAGCAAGAATACATTTTTGATAAACAAAATATACAGACAAAAGGGACAAGTGGGACCTTACGCTATAGCTAAGCTTTTGCCGTCCCAACTTCAAATTATCTATATGGGGCATAGGGGACATTTTTAGATTGTTAGCATCAACGATTGAGAAGTAAAGCTTTTTCCTTCTCTTTGTTATAGATACTTTGTATTTTTTGATAAAGAGCTGGATGTTGGCTTTTGATTTTATCGGCATTCGTCTTATTGGTTAATAATTGCTGTGATATGTTTGTAATTTTTTTATCTGCTTTTTCAGCAAAATAACCTGTCATTCGTTGACGCGTTTTAATTAGAGTGTCAAGCTCACCAAGTTGAGGAAACTCTTTCTTCAAAATTTCAAATGCTTGAGCTGATATTTTAGACTCTTCCCCATCAGCTATATTTGCATCTACTCTAAGTGCTTCCTGTTTGGCATAAGTTCTATCTTGCCCGAGAGCTTGTTCTTTATTCTGTTGTCTGACCTTCAAAAGATAAGCCTCATAATTTACGATAAAGTTATAAGCGTGTTTTACCTTATGCCCCATTCCAACAATATGATTCACCGCTCTACCAATCAATGAATCAGAATCAAGACCTGAGCGAGTAGCAAAATCTAGCGGCCAATCAATAACATTATCTTTGGTACTGCTACGGGATAAAGTTTGTTTTAATACTTGTTCTGTTGGGTGATTTTCTTTATCTGCATAGATATTGAGCTGCTCTTTGTGACGTGTCATAGCAACAAAACTTAGATTTCTATCCCAGTATTTGCTATCAATTAGAACACGAACGTTCTTTGCAGTCATGCCCTGAGATTTATGAACAGTCAGCGCATATGCATAATCTAAGGCCTTATATTCTTTGGGAATAGTAAGTAACTCACCGCTATCTAATTGAACACTAATTTTTTGGTTATTTATTTCCCTAACCGTTGCTGTGTCTCCATTACGAACTCCAAGGACTTTGTTGTTTTCCCTAAATAATAATCGTTCCCCTGTTGATATTTTGAGGTTTCGCTCTACTCCCTGATAGACGATGTTCTCTTCACCAATTTTATTCTCCGCAATTAACGCTTCACGAGCCAGGTCATTAAGATGGTTAACTGTTTTTCTGGTATAGGACAACATAATGGTATCCACCATGCTCGTTGACTCAAGATCTTTTTTCCAGCCTGCAACTACTTGCTCTATAGCTTGCAGCTTGGTATCCGCAATAGTTATCGCTCCTTTGTCTTGATAGTGTTGCAGGGCTTTGTCTATATCCCCTTTAGCTAAATCAAGGCTCGCTTGTCTGTCCCCAAAATCATGTTGACGTTGTATGTTTTCCAGTTCGATGTAACCCGCGCGAGCAGCAATACCTCTGAATATTTCACCTTTTTGAATGGGTTTTAATTGATCGGGATCACCAATAAGCACCACTTTGCTACCCGCCTTGTGTGCTTCTTTAATCAAGTACGCCATACTAGAAAAATCAACCATCCCAGCTTCATCGATAATCAAAACATGCTTATCACATAGTTGCATCATATTATTGGCTAATCGATAAGATAACGATTTAATTGTCAAAGAAGCTATGCCAGTCTCTACTTGCAAGGCTTTAGCAACTTTACCGGATAAAGCAGCTCCAATGACCTCCATTCCTGCTTGGGTATAATACTCATTTACAGGCTTTAACAAATAGCTTTTACCCGCTCCCGGACGTCCTATCACTACCGAAATATCTGATCTTTGAGCAATATAACGAAAAGCTTCTTGTTGCTCCTCACTCAATCGATATTGTTGGGAAAGCTTATCAATGGAGTGGTGAACTACGTGTTTCTGAGAAACCATCATCGCCTCTATATCATGTAATAATTGAGCTTCCTGCATGAAATGGGTGCGTGTAGTAAAGCTTGGCTGTTGTCTAGTATTATCACCCAGAGCCACCACATCATGATGACTCAATACTCTTTCAACAAACTGCAAATATTCTTGAGGGCTATCTGATGCTTGAAACGTTTTAAATAATAACCGTTCAACATCTCTGCGAGTAAACACACTGTATTGCGTAGATAAATGGTCAATCAAAAAATTAATATTATCTCGCGTGAGCTCCATTCGCGCCTGTTGAATCAATTGGTTTTCTTCAAGCAAGTAATGTGCATTAGGATTGTGATGCTTACCTCGATGCCGCTCTGAAATCAGATGGTTTGCATCTACCTGTAAATCAAAATTGTTCTCAATAAAAAATTCGTTTTGCATCTCTCGCCATTGTTCACCCCAATAATCCTGCTCCACCACAAACCCTTCGGCAAAAACTGGATTCAAATCGCGAGCCTTGTATTTGGAAAATCGGTTTTGCTCCAATCTTCGTGTTGGAACCAGAATATGTGCATGTGGATTACCATCACCATGATCATGAATAGCGATATCGGCAGGTAAACCTTTCTCCACAAAATGCGTTCGAGCAAACCGTTTTGCCAATTCCATCTGCTGTACTAAGTTCAATTCACGCGGCAACGCTAAAACAAAATCCTTACATAATTGAGAATTAGATCGATTTTCAGCACGCTCTACTTCATTCCATAAATAGTCTCGATCTAGAAATGTGTCAGTAGCACCATCCGGCAAAATAATTTCAGAGAAAATGACATCATTTCTCTTTGAGAAATCATAGGTACGCCCAATACGCTCATCATAAAGCGAAGTACCAGAACGATAAGCAGCCGCGGCTACAGCACTATGACCTTTTGAACGAGAGTGAATAGAAACTTGAGCAAAAGCAATCGCCACGAAATCCCCAAAGAGAATGAATCCATCGGTTGCTTTTAAAAATGAAAAAACCTTTGTCCATTAAAGATTTTTAAGTGGTTGAATGTTGATACTAGCAAACAAACGAAAGTTTGTATATTGCGCCCTTGCTGTTCGCTTCGGGACTTTGAATTTCGCTGCGCTCAATTTATTGATAAAGAACTCTTGCTTTTAGAGATCTGGCGCTGTACGCTAAATCTGTTTACTCATTTGCGGAGAAATGATTATGTCATCGAAGACAGTATCGCAAATGGAAGCTGTACTCTTGGACAGAATCGAAAAAGCTAAAATCAAGTTAGATCAGCTACAGCAAAAACATAAACTTGAAATTGGTACTCTCGCCTACAAACACGGACTTCATGAATTTGATATTAAACGATTAGATTCAGCATTTTTGAAGCTTGCTAAGGAGTTATCTCATGGCATTGCTTGAAGAAATTGAGAAAGAAAAACAGATGCTAGCACGCTGTAAAAAATCGTTGGCTATAGAAAAACTCAAAAAACGTCGATTAGATACTCGCCACAAAATTGAGCTAGGTGGACTAGTAATAAAGTCCGAAATGGATCTTTATGACAAATCAATCATTTTAGGTAGCCTCGTTCACTCTCAACAATTAATACTAAAGCAGCATAATTGTTTAAATATTTTTAAATTAATAGGAGATAAACTCTTCAAGAAAAATGATTAGTCTATTAATATTAAAAGTACGTTAGCGATACAAAGGTAGAAATTTACTGAATGAGGTTCAAAATCGATGCCAAGTCAAAATGAGATAATACAACATACTGAGATGGTTTTTGAGGAACAGAGAAAGCAACTTAGTATTTTAAAAAATAACGTTTCAAATACATATAGCATCACAGTTTTGGAAAATATTCTTTTTGAAGCAATAGTCCTATTATATACACATAGAACAGTATGGGCCCAACACACTTTTTGGTCTCAATACGCTCAGACTGAAAACTTGGAAGAGTTTGCTCACGCCGCATATAAACAGATGATCAACTGCACACTTGTTTCAATTTATACAAACCTATATTTTTGTATTGAAGGTGCGTTAGCTGAATATCTCTCTGAACATAAATGCCACGGAGATATTATTTCTTTATTCAAGAAAATAGACCCAAAACTAGAAAACTATGAGGAGATTATTAATGGATTTCAAGTATTGAGATGTGTGAGAAACAGTTTTCATGGAAATAGTGGTAACTATATTTTTGCCTATGATGATACCTTGGTTCACTTTAATGGGAAGTCCTATGCTTTTTATAAAAATAAACCCATAACAATATCGTATGAGTTTTTAAGAGACTTTATTCCTTGTATTGCAGATGTTTATAAAAAAATTTTCAGTTAGCTCAATATATGGATTATAATTATATGAAGGTAAGAGAAGATAAGGACAAGTCAAATGTTAAGGATAATATTTTCATTTTTAACATTTTTTCATCTTGGGATATGCCATGCAGGAATACTACAATGTGTTGGAATGCTTAATGGTATTACAGTTAACATAATTTCTGACCCTGATTCAAAAACTCTAAATGTCAATGGTAATATTCTTAAAGTTACTGGAGCAAATGCTCAAAATACGGGATTTAGAACGGAAAATTATATAAATAACAATGGAGTGGTGGTTTATTATTCCATGGCTCTTGATAATGATAATAAACCAGTTTTAATTCAATATAATGGTGTTAATCAAGATCCGGAGTTTTACATTGACTTAGCCTGCCATTAATTACGCAAATTTCGAACCCCTCCGAGCGCACCATTTAATTCAAAGACTTTTAGCTACACTCAACGCAGTAAGATACATCTCTAATTACATCTAAACAATACTGTACGAATTCATCGTTAACTTCGACCAATGTTGACACCTCTGATACATCACCCTCCAAGAAAAAAGATTCATCAGGTAGTTTTATTTTGAAAGGCAAATTATCAACTTTCTCAACTAGAGTATAGTAACTTCTTCCGCGTCCGTGTTTAAGCGCATTTATTGCGAGACAAAGGTCTTCAAATCGTTCTTTAATAGCACTCTGCCCTCTATCAGTTAAGATTTCCTTGGCACACTTAAATCCATCCTCACAGTCAAGGCTATCTTGTAAATTAGCTTCAAACATAGAAAACATACCAACTATCAAGATCGCTTTTTGAAGCTGTACCATTTGAAGTGTTTTTACTAGCCTGGTAGCGCCGCTGGTTTGGAGCTCTTCACTTACTCTGTCGTTTACATCTCTCAACGTTTCAATGGTAAATGTTACACACCTATCTATAAGCTCAGTAAATTTGTGCATACTTC
The DNA here is from genome assembly GCF_044626755.1 of Legionella lytica. Lineage (GTDB taxonomy): Bacteria > Pseudomonadota > Gammaproteobacteria > Legionellales > Legionellaceae > Legionella > Legionella lytica_A. Next base: position 1,159,039 of record NZ_JBGORX010000001.1, read on the forward strand.
ACTAAAACCTCCATTAATATATTCGGGAAATTAAGCTACAACCATGAATAAGATTTTTTTATCAATATCATATTGTCGTATTATTCTCCAAGAGTCCAATTGATCTTATTCACTGCTTTAATTTTATGCTCTGGCGCTAAATGTGCATATCTTAAAGTCATTTTAATATCCGAATGACCTAACAGTTCCCGTACAGTATTTAAATCAATACCAGCCATAACTAGTTTACTAGCAAAATGATGTCGTAAATCATGCCAACGAAATTGTTCTATCCCAGCATTTTTTAATAGCGTTGCCCAAGATCGTTTAATATTATTAAATGGCTTATTGTCTTTACTGAGAAATACCAGCCCTTTCTTTGAATTACTTTTTTCATGAAGTTGCGTTATTATTCCATAAACTTCGTTATTTAGGGGTATATAGCGCGAACTGCTATTTTTAGTAATCTGACCAGCAATAATGATAGAGCGTTCTTCTAAATCAATCATTTCCCAAGTTAGATGAAACAGTTCCCCTTGTCTCAACCCTGTATTAATTGAAATTAAAATCATAGGTGCTAAATAATCACAAAACATGTCTCCTTCTCGTTCAGGGAGTAGCTCATATCCACGTGACTGCCTCCATTCGTTGCCTCGTTTCCGGTCTTGTATTAATTGTCCTTCCCGACCTAATAAAGCTTGTCGTAAATTTTTTTCTTCATCAAAAGATAAATATCGCACTTTAGGTGCCCTATCTATTTTAGAGAGCTTTAAGTTTTTTAATGGGTTTTCTTTAATAACCTCCCATTCTACTGCCTTAGTAAATAAGGATTTTAATGTACCTATATCTCGATTTAGGGTGGCATTCGAAATGCCATCATTTAAACGCTTAATACGCCATTGCTCTATAATAGAAGGTGTTATTTCTTCTAAAGGCTTAGAAAATAGTTTATCAAAACAACGTATAATTGTAGCAAGGGTTTTATTCCCTCTTTTATGATGAGTTAATACCCAAGACTTATATTCATTTTCAAAGAACTCTTCTAAAGTTTTAGGCTTGTTAATTCCTCTTTTAGCTTTTGGATCAATACCCTTATTAAAGTCATTTAAGATCTCAACAGCTTTTTCCCGAGCCTGAGCTGGGGTTATTACCCCTACAGTACCAATATTTATCTTGCCTCCTCTTTTATATTGGCAGACATAGCGCATTGTGCCAGAGGGAAAGACTCGAAGAAGGAAACCTTTTAAATCGGTGTCATGTACCTCATACTCTTTCTCTTCTGGAGCTAGCTTTTTTACTAGGGTATTATTAATTTTGGCTTTCATTATCTAACCCTAATTCAAACATGATTTTTTCTTCTAATTGATCAGCATTTGGTAAAGCATCTTTCAGTTTCTCTGGTACGTCCCGCGTCAATTGATAACCTGCGACGCCAACGGGTTTATCAATGCCTCTCAAGGAGTATTCGACATCAAACTTAGTATGCTCACCACATAAAATAATACCAATAGATGGGTTTTCATGAGGCTCTTTAACAAAGTCATCCAGTAAATTCAGATAGAAATTCATTTTTCCAGCATATTCCGGCTTGAATTTTGATCTCTTGAGCTCTAAAGCAACTAGTGCTTGAAGTTTGCGGTGATAAAAAAGCAAGTCAATAAAGTACTCTGAATCTGGTGTCACAATACGATATTGGTTACCTATGAAGCTAAAACCATAACCAAGTTCTAAAATAACGTCTTTGATCTTTTCTACCATACGGTTTTCAATCTCAGTTTCAATCACGGGCTTGGTAATACCTAACATGTCAAACATATAAACATCTTTCATTGATTGATCTGCTTGCTCAGCCAACTCCTTGGGCAAAGTTGCATTGAAGTTATGTTTCTTATCAGCTAATTGATGACGCCCATATGCATTTGAATTAATCTGAGAACTTAATGTATCTCTTGTCCAAGCTTGTTCCTTGGTCGCTGTAAGATAATATAATCGCTCCTCATTATTTTTAACTTTATTCATAATGAGTAGATTTTGACCCCATGGAATTTCTGCGACAAGCTGTCGCAGATTTGGATGATCTTTATATTCTAAATAGAACCGCCTCATATCCCATAAATTTCTAGGCGAGAAACCAAATTTTGCATCTGGAAAAATTTTCCTTAAATCTATAGATAACTTCTCTACGAAAGACTTGCCCCAAGAGTGCTCATGTTGATGTTGTACTATATGTTCTCCAAGCCACCAGTAAAGTGATATAGCCTCTTTATTAACTGATTTAGCAGCACGTGTCCTAGCTTGGCGAATCTCACCAGCAGCTCGATTTAAAAAATTATGATATTCGGGAAGATCTTGGGTTGATAGTTCGTTCATAAACAGCTCTCTATCCATGGAAGATTATTTCAAATAAATTAGTATATACTTTTTCAATCAGGGTGCATATAGGGTGCAAATTAATTGTGCTTAATTGTATTTCCATGTACTTCCATATAATGGAAAACCAATTAAACCCTTTATTTAAAAGGACATTAAATGCCTAATGATACATAGAGATACATCAAGACTTTTATTAAATCCCCCTCCTAAGGGGCAGGTCGGAGGTTCAAATCCTCTCCGGGACGCCATTTAAATCAAAATTCCCAAATAACCCACATAACTACTAGTCAAAAAGAAATGTTCATTAATCAATGAAAGCTTCATCTGCTTAGACCACTCCACTTGCTAATAGAATGCAGTTTTAAGTAGAACCTAAGTTATTCTTAAATGCGAATTGTAAAGATCCGAATAGTTCAATTATAAATCAAATAAAAATACCGTAAAAACACGGTATTTGCTTTTTTAATGACCGAATCATCTGCTGCTTATATTGATGTCTAATCAAAGGGAGAGACTCGATTAATTTTTATTTTTGTTCAACTTGAAGTTATGGCCTAGTATTTAGATTTTCAATCGAATCCGACCCTATTGATTCTTTTATTTCTTTTGTGAAACCAATAATTTCGATTTGAAGTATATTTAATAAAAAACTATTTATTAAACACTCGGTCAAATAACGAACCGTGTGAATGAATAATTACTGTCTAACAGGTCTCAGTATAGATGGCCTAAGTGACGGAATAATATCATCCTCAGCATTTGCATTTAGTCCGACTTTTTCAGATGCGGGTTTTGCATTTTCAAATGCAAGATAGATGATATTCAGTTGAAAAATGGTTGCACAGTGGTAGATGTTTTATTTTTAGGATAAGATTGCACTTCCGCACTTTAATCTCCTTTTGATCGTCAAATCAATGGCTTAGTTTAGATCAGGTGGATTAAAGTACCCCCCTTAATTGGGGGAGGCCGAATTCTGCTGTCATTGAGATTCTTTGCGCCTGAATTCGGCTAAAACGAGTTCTTACGTTAACAAAAGTTAAATTGACGCCGCCCTAAGAACGCTCGCTTCTCTCTCAAGTTTTATAACATGTTCACTTAAAACTTTTTTAGCTTGCATTGCTTCTTGGAATTTTTCATTAGAGCCTGCTTCCCTATCCGGATGATAATTAAGAGATGCTTTTCTAAATGCTTTGTCTACTTTGGTTTGGGTCAGCTCCTCTTCTGGATTCAAGCCCAAAATCTTATATGCCTTATTTCTCTCTGCAGAGCTTAAAAAACTGCTTTCTAGGACTTTGTTGATAACTCTATCTGTTGCACTTAGAACATTTTTATAAATAGGATGGTGGTCGTCTAATGCAGATAATCGATATTTATACTGTTTGCCATTACCAGCCATGGCCTGAGATAAGTCCTTTAAACTGATAAAATCCATAGAAGGATTAGCAGCTAAATATTTTTCTAAACTCGCAACCTCACCTGATTTATTAAAAGGACGAGCAAAGAAACTAAGGGTACGTCGGATACAACTATTTGACTGATAGTCCCTTAAAATACCTTCTAGTTCTGGTCTAGTGATGAAGGATTCATCTTTTAGTTTTTGTTTAGACGCATCTACTATTATGAGTCGCTGCTCGATGTTAGACGGAACGCTGTAAGCTTTATACGCCTCTCTCACTCCCTGCATTGCAGAACATGCGATACTAATTGTAGCAAGAGTAGTAAAGACAGCGGTGCCACTAACTGCAGCAAGTGCATAAGGTGCCATGCCAGTGCTAATTAAATTAGCCGCTGTAGCTTCAGCTAAATAACCCATAGCGAGTCTTTGCACGTAGTTATGACTGGGTTCTACTAATAAAGCATAGACAATTTTGCGTGTGGTCGCACTTACTAGTGGCACGGTAAAGGCTTGATAAACCCCAGGCAAGCTAGATACTGCACCCACAGACGAAGCTGTAGCCACTGAAGTAGCGACGACTGCATGTCCTAATACTCTATCTTTTAAAGTGGTCACTAGACCCTCTGGATTTTTTACTGAAACGACTTGATTGGGCATGAGTATCTTCCTCACCGAAACAAGCCACATATTATACATTGTAATTATTAAGTAAACATTAAGGACGACATTGAATGGCTTTGTTTCTTAATAACCCCGACATGGTTTTTCTAAAATATAAACGCCATTTTATTGAGCACATCACAACTTTTAGGCACTAACTGAGACGACTATTTTCGGTTTCAAACTGCTTGAAAGACGATCTCCTTTTCGGGGTAAAACGCGAAAAACTATTTTAATCATTTTGAACTACCCGTATTTTTACGGATAGTTACCTATGATTTTGTTTTGTACAATTGGTTTTTTCTGGTCATTATGAAAAATATTATTACTATTAGAGGCTTTAAATTATGCAAGAAAAACAAGAAAGTACACCACTAAAGAAGTCATTTAAACCTGGGGTTCTCACGGGAATAGGTATAGGTACCGGCGGGGCTATGGGGGGAATAGCTTCCTTGCTCCTCACTGCATCATATAGGAATCGAGATATTTTACCTGTGTGGGGCATTATTGCTTTAGCCGGTAGTGCCGCGGGATTAGCATCCGACTATGCAAAATATCAAGTATTTGGCTTTTTCGGAACCAATAAGTCTGATTTATTGACTTCTGAGCAGGCAAAAAGCAAGCTAAATCCAAAGAATAATCAAAGATGAATCCTTCTTGAGGCCAGGCGTAATACTTGGCCTAGATTGTTGATGGTGATGTTGCCAGAGGCTCTCAATGGAGGTTGCAGGACAGGAAACGACATAGCTTTATTATTGTACTCTACTCCCCCTCATTAGCTAATGTTCATGTAAACGGCTATCAAAAAAGTAACGGAACTTATGTTTAGCCAAATATGAGAAGCTCCCCCCGAATACAAAACAAGATAATCGGTCACACAAGGAAATGTAAATCCATATACCAGAAAGAAGGGTAAAAAAATGCTTATTAATCATTAACGTGCGATCTCTAACCTCATATAGGCAAGTGTAACAACTGCCTTGAAATTCAAGACAGTTGTTATGGTTAATTAGACATTAACAACCATATCAAAACCACCATAAATCATGCGCTTGCCATCAAAAGGCATAGGATCAGTTTCTGCTTGGAAACGAGAATCCTCCATGACTTTTTTCATTCCTACATCACGGACTTCTTTGGAAGGCCAAAGAATCCAAGAAAAGACCACGACTTCATCATCGTTACACTTAACCGCCATAGGAAAAGAGGTGACTTTTCCCTCAGGGACATCATCGCCCCAACACTCCACCAGTTGCAAAGCTCCATATTCTTTAAATATATGCCCTGCTTTGGTTGCGTGCTCAATATATTTCTCTTTATTGGCTTTAGGTACTGCAACCACAAATCCATCAACATAACTCATAAAGACCTCCATGTAGTTTATGAAATGCAACAGCAATTAATATGGCACAACAACTGCCTTTTTCCCAATATTCAGCAGAAATATTCCCAAGGCAACGTAAGGCCAACTCTTATACTACCAAGCGATTGTATCGCCATCAAAGCAATGTAAAACTTCTGCATGGCTTTTCGAAATGTTTTTGTCCACTTGTTCTAGCATCCCTGAAACACTTGCCTGGACTTCAACTAAGCCATTAGGGCCACCCATATCCGTTTTAACCCATCCCGGATGAATTAACATCACATGCACACCTGTTGATTGCACATCAATGGCAAAGCTACGCATGACACAATTTAAAGCAGCTTTACTTGAGCGATAGGCATAAGAGCGACCTTGGTGATTATCAGAGATACTGCCCATTTGTGAGCTAATCACTAAAATGCTTTTGTCTTCACTACTCTGAATATTAGGGAGCAAGGCATCACAAATTTTCACCACACTAATGCAATTGACATTCAGTACATCAATGAAATTTTGCCGGTTAATGTTCCCAACAGTGACTCCTTGCTCGCCACTTGTACCCGCATTATTAATGAGTAGATCAATAGGACGATGATTAAGCGTTTTTACCATCGAAGTAATCTCATTGTCATGGGTTACATCTAATTGAATCACTTCATCTGCTAACTGCTTAAGACTATCCGCCCTATCTGGATTGCGGCAACATCCAATAACATAATACCCTTTCTCTTTAAGTTGGCGGCTAGATTCAAAACCAATCCCTTTATTAGCTCCCGTAATAAGCGCGGTTTTCATTGGATTATCCTAATTTTAATAAGTGCTTAATTATAGATTATTCTGCTAACTTCCGGCGGTACTCAATCTAATTATGCTCATTTTATTGACTTAAACTGGTTAAATTTTTACTATTCAACCTGAATAAAAATAAACTATTATGGAAAACCAAGCCCATGCCTCACCCTATCTTAACGCTAATGCAGGAAGAGAAATCCATTAGCAGCCTTCAAGCATATTGCAAAAAACACAATCAAAAACTGCCTTTATTCGTATCGTTTCCTGAGCTACAGAATAAAACGGTGTATCAATACCTAAAAAAGTATCAAAAACTAAATAAAATAAGTTTAGCTGAATTAATTGAACACTACCTTGTTGATTTTACTGAAGTGGATGAAGAGAATCACAATCTGATGGATAATCTGGTTGCTGATGATGATTTCCCTTGTTTTCAACAACTCTTACTGTGTGGGCAAAAACCAACAGCACTTATTTTTGCGAACTCAGAATTGACTAGTATAGGCGACTTTTTACGCTATAGGCCTGGGAAAAATAGTTCATCAGTCTATGAATATGCAACAAAAAGAAAAACTGATATGGATTATTTATATAATTTAATGTTGGATTATGAAGATACCACGGATGAAGAGAGTAGCGAAGCAGAATTAAGTGATACTGAAGAGCTTAGCCCAGAAGAACAAAAGGCCTATGAGAAATTACAAAAAAAGCTCATTAAAAAATATAATGAAACAGGAGAAACAGAACCATCTTTAGTCTGTGTTGCCGCTCGCGGAGTACATTTTGTTCCTAAATATTTCCCGAAACCCACTCGTAATGCAGTCATTGCAAGCCGTAAACAACCACACACTACCTTTAGTTTTTCAACGCTTATTGATGCAGGATATGAGGCAGGAGATGAACCAGAGGAAGATGATGCTCAAATAGTCGCAATTCACCAACGAAACACCCAATTTGTAGCAGAGCTACAAATAACCCCTGATAGAAAAGAAAAGAGGACCGAAGGACATCCTCCACCAGCAGCACGCAATAACAAAAAATTTGATAGTTTATACTGGAGAGAAATTCAGGCGTATATTAACAGTTACTCCGTATTATTTAATAAAAAAGGAATCCAAACCAATTTCTCATTTGCCTCATTGAATAATCCTCATATTTCATTAAGTTGGAAAACAGAGGTTGCCGGAATGTACAGTAGTGGCGTACGCTTTGGCTGGAAACGTGGCGAACGACGAGATCCCCACTACCGACGCTGTAACGCCATCCCCAAACACCCTACTGTAGGTTATATTGATGTTTATGAACTCCCTTTAGACTATGTGCGCACAGAAGGTGTTGATAGACTACTCGCTTATAATGATAGGCTTATTGATTTATCAAACATCCATCTAAGTGAGGCGGAAATAATATTTCATTCAATGATTCCCAAGGAACATCACGTTCTACGCTTTATGGTCATTATGCCCTCGTTCAATGCGCCCTCAGCGGCAAATAGAAAAGATTTTGGTATGCAAAATTCCGGGGCTTATACTCGAGCACGAAATGATTTATTCGCTTGTATTTCTCAGCAATCCAAAGGTGAGAAATACCAAAAATGGGTTACACAACGAGCAGAACATGCCGTTTCTGCACAAGCAACTTTAATTGATAAAACAATGGATGTAAGGTTATTCAAAAGCGGGCGGGCTCGTGCTTATAACCATGGGGAAGAGCAGGATTTATCAACAACATTGCCTACCCCTAGCCGTTAAATAAAAATCTTTGGTTATTCATTTCATCACCTGTATTGAATGAATAACCAGAGCTATCCATCCCAAAACGCTGGTGATTAGAAGCTGCACCATAGATTTTTAAAATCACTATGGCTTAAGAAATACATTAATAATGTAAAGGAAACTAAGCGTTCTCAATGAGCAAACTCATGCCCTTGAAGCAACAGCGTTGACATTATAAATCGGCACGTGAACGCTGGACTTAACAGCCCAGCCTACTTTAGCTTTCTATCTAAACGCTAACTAGAACATCTAGGCATCCTTGCCTCATAAGCTGATACTCCTGTTAATTCAACATCATGACATACTCTGTACCTTGCTGCTCACTATTTTGTTGAACTTCTTGCTCTAGCATCTGCAAATCTTGAGTCAAATCTACATCTTCTCCTGCCTCGACCAATGCCAACAAGTTGGAATTTGTATGTCCATTTTCTAAAGGATAAATAACAGAAAAATTACTCTGCATCACTGCCAATACTTGCGGTTGTACTTTAAGCCAAATGGCAGACAAGCCTTCATTTTTTAACTGTGTCAAAACCTCAGCATTTTCAGACAGATATTCTTTCACTACTTGACGAACAATACAGGGCAATTGCAAAGCAGCAAGAGCTGGGGTGATAAAACTCACCTCACAGAATTTATGGATTTTGGACATACCCTCAATCATTTTGTTAAAGGCTCCTCCCTCACAAGCTTGATGAGAACCTGATAGCCCACTATCAGCACCGGATTCTGACAAGGCATATTCCCTATCGATTTCATACAATGCCGCATAAAAGCAGGCTTCTGCGGTTTCAGGGGTCACCCCTTCTCGCCATTGGTTTGCATCCTGTACTGCAGCCCAACAATACTGTAACAATGCCTTAGACGACACTCCTGAAGTTGCATCCGTATGTATAGAACGAGTCAATTTATTGATTGCAGAATTTAAACTATCTAATATTTGTTGGTCTGTACGTTGACCAACCAAATTTTTATCATAATCTCGCACACGTTGGGCGATAGAAAGAGTTAATTCAGGACTAAAAACAGTAGCATTATTCCCATAACACTCTTGTAGACGAGCAGCAGATTTAGAAGTGCTATTATGGACACTTGCGGTGTGAGTACTTTGACGTCCATTCACTTGGTTAACGATTGCTGTAACCGGCCTATCCATTATTCGTTCTAATTCAGCTAATCGAGCCACAGGCTGATTCACTGCATCCATATAATTTAGATTATCAATAATTCTGGCATCAGCCCAAAAATCACGATGTTCTAACAGCAAATCAAAGATTTCCTGGTGTTCCAGCAGATCACCATTATCGTCAACCACATGAGTTAAATGCTCCAATGCATATACCAGAGCCAAGTTTTGCGGTTCTGCCAGTAAACGCCGAATATTATCTTGATTGCGTATCCCCATTTGTTCGAGACGGTGCAAAACAACATAAAAAGCAGCATACGCGGTCCGTGGTGGCAAAACCACAGCTACAGCAGCTCCGGCACCTGCAGGTGATGGAGGAGGAGGTGGTGGTGTAGAACCAGGAAATAAACATCTTAATAAAGTGATGCCAATAACCAGAGGGATTATTGCTAAGGTAAACGCGAATGCTATCCCAAAGGTGATTGCTTTAATCGGTAATGCCACTGCCCACGCTAACACGTTAAGAAAATGGCTGTCTTTTCGTTCATAAGTATCTGCAATGAGCTTTCGCGATAATAAAGGCAGTAACGTAAAATCTAAAACACCTTTTTGACCAAAACCGCGCAAATTTTTGTCAAAATGGTCCCCATAAAATACGGTAAATGATTCGTAAATGCCATCTAATATAGATAAATTACGGCTCCATAAAAAAGGAATAACCAGATCTAAAGTCAAGTCAGGCAAGTTCTGTCCCAGGAGTTCTTCTGAATAAGAATGCTTCGTGGCGCGAAAAGTTATATTAGAATCAGGAGAGATAGGATTTAGTGCAGAAAAAAAAGAGGGCATTTTTATTTCCTCTGAAAAATTTTTTCAATACTATCACTATGAGCAAATAATTGCCATTCTGGAGTCCGGTTGGTGGTGTATGCAAATTCCATTGGAAATAAGAGAGATGTCGCTACTCCCCGCCCTATCGTTATATAATTAATCTTCGGAATCTTGTTCCAATAGGTGCAACTCCTGAGCCTGATATCCTTCTTTTTGAGCAAAATACACTAAAGCCTCTTCACGTCCATGAGTAACCCAAACTTCTTGAGGATTAACCTCTAATATCGTTTGCGTTAATTCAGGCCAATCTGCGTGATCTGAAATAATTAAAGGCAACTCTACCCTTTTTTGCTTGGCACGTGATCTAATTTGCATCCATCCCGAAGCCATACCTACCAATACATTGGCGAATCGTCTCGACCATTTATCATGTAAGGCACTGGGGGGACACAAAACCAGAGCACCTTTAGAGGAGTTCAAATCTAATTCAGAGGCAAGCTTTAAATTGCCCAAATCAATGCCCTTACTTTGATAAAAATCACAAAATTTCTTTAAACCTCCATGTAAATAAATAGGCCCTTGATAACCCAAAACTCGGAGCGCTTTAATAAGGCGCTGACATTTACCTAAGGCATAAACTCCAATTAAATGACAACGATCGGGAAAAGTAGCTAAAGAATCAAAAAGCTTTTGAATTTCCTGCTCTATAGGAGGATGTTTGAAAACCGGCAATCCAAAGGTGGCCTCAGTAATAAATACATCACAGGATTCGCTTACAAAAGCTTCACAGGTGGGATCAAGGACACGTTTATAATCACCGGATATAATTAAGCGCTGTTCCTCATAGCTAATGACTATTTGAGCGCTACCGAGAATATGCCCTGCAGGCAGCAAATAGAGCTCTGCTTTATTTATTTGAATTTTATCAAAATAATTTAATGGAACAACCTTGGGGGTATATTCTTCCCCATAGCGTATTTGCATTAGGGCCTGAGTATCTGGATGCGCAATAATCTGTTGATGACCAGAAACCGCATGATCGGCATGGGCATGAGTGATTATGGCACAATCTACAGGTTCAGTCGGGTCAATATAGCATTGGGTAGCATGACAATATAATCCTTCATTTCTAACCTCTACCCATTCACGTACATGAGTCATTTCTTTCCCTAAAGTTTAATTAATTGAATTAAGGTCTCTAAATGATCCCCTTCTCCTGCGGGCTTATCCCAGCGAATTCGATTAATACGGGGAAATCTTAATGCCACCCCAGACTTATGCCGAGCTGAGTAATTGACTGCATCAAAAGAAACCTCGAATACAAGCTCCTTGGTGACCTCTCGAACTGGACCAAAACGCTGAATAGTATGATTTCGTACCCATTTATCAAGCTCTAGCAGTTCTTGATCGGTAAACCCAAAATAAGCCTTTCCAATAGGCGTGAGTTGGTCTTTATCCCATAAACCAAAAGTATAATCTGAATAATAAGACGAGCGCTTACCATGACCTCTTTGCGCATACATCAGCACCGCATCGACTATAAGAGGATTTCTTTTCCACTTGTACCAATGTCCTTTGGGTCTTCCTGCTAAGTAGGGACTATCTTTATGTTTGAGCATCAATCCTTCAACTGCAGGATGATTTTCATCTAAAACCTGTTTTTTTAATTCATGAATATTTTGCTTAGCGTCTAAAGTAAGTAAATCAGAGAGTAATAAATTGGGCTTGGAATGGCTCACAAACCACTGCTCCAATGCACCTCTTCGTTCATGAAATGGCTTGCCACGAAGATCAATGTAATCTAATGACAAAATATCATATAATATAACGCCCGCAGGAAAATCACTCATCATTCGTGGGGAAAGCACTTTGCGATTTAATCGTTGTTGTAATTCATTAAAAGTGCCCGCCTTTCCTTCTTTAATAATCACCAACTCCCCATCTAAAACTACATTAGAGTCAACTAAATTTAATACATCAGGAAAACTATGGCTTAGATTATCCCCAGTTCGAGAAAAAAGCGCTTTATTATGAGGAGTTGCTACAATTTGCACGCGAATTCCATCATATTTTCTTTCAAAATAAAATTGAGTTGGGTTAAGAGAATTTATCTCTTTTTCTTCTAAAGGATGGGATAGCATTACCGGATGAAAAAAAATGGCATCCACTAAAGAAGGTTTATCCGCTTGCTTTTCAAGCCAGGCAAAAAGTTGAGTATAAGGAGGTTGTAACCCGTGCCATATTTGCTCAATTTCTTGCACATGGACGCCCCCATAGTGGGCTAAAGTATTTTTTAAAAATCGTTCCGAGACTCCTATTCTTAAACTACCTAAGCCTAATTTTAACAAGGCCCAACGCTCTATAGAGTTACTTTGGTTTAATAATTGAGTCAGATAGGTTTTGGTTTCATTTTTTGATAACTTTTGAAGTGTAGTAATAATTTCTGAAAGCGGGGGTAACTCGTGGGGACTTTCATCTTCTACCCAAAGTAAGGCAACGGTTTCCGCAAAATCACCTACGTAATCATAAGATAAAGAGAATAAGAATGCATCCATCCTTTCTTCAAGTAATTCTTTAATTAAATTGCGTTTAAAATGAGGAAATTTTAGAACATTAGCCATTACCGCTAACGCATAGCCTCGCTCGGGGTCCGAAACCTCTCTAAAATAATGCTCAATTAATGCCCTTTTATCTAATTGGCCGAAGGTAAAAAATAACTTACTGAGTAATTGAGCAAAATTATTCATTCGATTACTTTGTTCGCATTCTTTTATCTCCTATTTGAGAAATAAAGACCTCAAGAATACTTAAAAAACTCATCAGCAAATTAGAATTTTTTATTTTTGAATGCCCCATAAGCTTAGCAAAAAGCATTCGAATTAACTTAAGGCGAAAATAGGATAAAAGAAGATGATAAAGCATTTCGAGTTCCTAGTATAAATAACCAACACTATTATTATAGTCTAAAATATAGTGTATTAATTAAGAACAGAGTATTTAGTTTCCCAATCTTTCAGGCATTTTAGTAGTGAGCATTAATTTTTATTATTAATCAGGCCTATTTCTTTTATGAGAAAGACAAGATGAACAAAAAAATTTCTTGTATATATGTAAAGCAAACATCTGGGATTCAACGAAAAAAACAGGGCAAAAGCTTTGTCTATTACGATGCTAAAGGGAAAAAGATAACGGATACAAAGGTGTTGCAGCGCATCAAATTACTTGCCATTCCCCCGGCGTATACTCATGTATGGATATGTTCTAATGAGAAAGGACACATCCAAGCGGTGGGACGAGATCAGAAAAACAGAAAACAATACATTTACCATTCATCGTGGGTACAAATACGGCAAGAACAAAAATTTAAATCATTATTAGATTTTGGTTATTCTCTTACCCAATTAAGGAAAAAAATCAATGAAGAGATAAAAAAACCCCCTACTCTTGATAAGAGTCAAATCATTTGTTCTATTCTATTTCTAATAGATAATTATTCCGTAAGGATAGGAAATAGCGCTTATGCTAAGCAAAATAAAACCTATGGAATCACTACGCTAAGAAAAAAGCATCTTCGACATAAAAAAAGCGCCATTTCTTTTGAATTTTTAGGGAAAAATAAGCATCCTTGGCACTTTGAAGTAACAGAAAAGAATCTCATTCAAATTTTAAAGCATTGTACCGACATACCTGGCTATGAACTCTTTAAGTACTATAATGAGCAACACCATATTTCAGTTATTTCCTCACAAGATGTTAATGAGTATTTACATCTAATCACCCAACACCCGTTTACCGCCAAAGATTTCAGAACATGGATTGCGACAAGAGAGTTTTTTATTCGTGCTATTTCGTTGTCCGACATAAAAACCTTAAAAATAACCCATATAAAAGAAAGTATGCTGGAAGTGGCTACATTGTTGGGGCATACCCCCTCTATTTGCAAAGCAAGTTACATTCATCCACAAATTTTTGAATGGTTGAAAAATGGTAAGTTGATGCAATGGAAAAGAAAAAACCTTAAGAACATTAAAACCAAAAACCCAGATGCACTGCTCCTGCTATGGCTAGAAGAAATTTATCATTAACTCAAACTTAAATGAGTTAAGTTGCTTCAAAATTAAATATTAATTTACTAGCTATTAGTTAATGAAACCTATAAATTTAAAATTCAATAATAAGAAGAATCATATCCTTATGTCTGAAACTCTCGTACTTGCATTTTCCTTAATATTAGTAACAGGCTTCCTCTGTCAATGGATAGCATCCTCCATCAAAGTGCCGGCTATTTTATTTTTATTGCTGATTGGCATCTCGGTAGGCCCTATTTTCCACTGGCTTAACCCCGATAAACAATTAGGCGACTTATTATTTCCTTTCGTCTCTTTTTCAGTAGCGATAATTTTATTCGAAGGAAGTATGACGCTCTCTTTTTCCAAGATCAGGGGTTTAGGTAAAGTGATCCGCAATTTAATTAGCTGGGGGGCATTGATAACATTTGCATTAGTGGCCGTTTGTACCCATCTAATAATGAATATTTCCTGGGCAATCTCCTGTCTGTTTGCCGCATTAATGACCGTAACAGGCCCCACCGTTATCGCCCCTATGTTAAGGATACTACGCCCCAACTCCAATATTTCGAACATATTACAATGGGAAGGTATATTAATTGATCCTATAGGAGCTATTTTAGCGGTTCTGGTATTTGAAGTACTGATTTCTAGTAGCCTTGCCACAGGAATTGCGGCTGGATTGCTGATGTTTATAAAAATATCGTTTATGGGTATTTTTTTGGGGTTAATCGGAGGAGTATGTTTAGGAGTCGCTTTAAAAAAATACTGGATTCCCCAACATTTACATAATTTCGCAGTCCTTGCCATGATTGGAATTATATTCTCCAGCGCCAATTATTTGGTTGCGGAATCAGGTTTACTCGCGATAACTATAATGGGGGTCACTTTAGCGAATTTTAAAAAAATTGAGTTAGAGCATGTTTTAAATTTTAAAGAAAGCCTCAGCATTGTCTTAGTGTCCTGCTTATTTATTGTGCTCTCAGCTCGAATTAATTTATATTCGTTCCTCGAGCTAGGATACTCTGCCTTAATTCTTTTTCTTCTAATCCAATTTTTAATTCGCCCCCTAAACGTTTATATTTCTGCTTGGGGTTCTGATTTAACGATGGCGGAAAGACATGTAATCTCATGGATCGCCCCACGTGGTATTATCGCAGCTGCGATTTCCTCATTATTTGCCCTGAAGTTAACGCACCTCAATTACCCCGATGCAGAAAAACTGGTGCCTCTAACCTTCTTTATGATTATTTCAACGATTGTATTACAAAGTCTCACCGCGAAAACAATCGCCACCAAATTAAAAGTTGCAGAACCTGAGCCACAAGGATTTCTTATTGTGGGTGCTAATAAAGTAGCTCAAGCAATTGCCGTGCAGCTTAAGGAAAATGATTTTCATACGTGTCTGATTGATGAGCAATGGGATCAACTGAATGAGGCCCGCATGAAAGACTTACCGACCTTATGGGGAAATCCTATATCCCAGCACATCGAAGAGAAAATAAATTTAATTCAAATTAAACAATTATTAATTATTACCCCCTACTTGGATTTAAACATACTTACAGCGAAACATTATCGTTCTATTTTCTCGGAAAAAGATATTTTTTCTATTCAAACCGTAATACCGCAACCAGGACAAAAGGAAGATAAATTTAATTTTAAAAATAGCGGTAGAGTACTTTTTAATTCTACTCTAACTTACCAAAACTTAGATAAGCTATTAGCTGAAGGAGCAAAAATTAAAACAACTACGCTCACAGAGCAATTTTCTTTTGGCGATTATCAGGCCAAAAATAATGTAAACTATCCCTTATTTGCCATAGACCCTAAAAATACCATTTACGTATTTTCTGAGAAAAACGATTTCAAACCAATTAAAGATTGGAAAATAATTGGGTTGCAATGTGAAACTGCAAATTAGGATGAGACTTATAAAAGCCTGGCTAGCCGTCTTATTAAGCATCCATTGGTTATTTGAATAAAAATATCAGTTAACTTTTATAAAAACGTGTTATGTTTGAGTTATAGACGAAATGACTTTTTATTTGTTCCTAAGGACAGGCTTGTTTCATTAACTATTCTTTTATAAGATGTGCTTTTAAATTACTTCGCTTAGATAAAGGATTTTTTGTTCGTAAAATCAAAGCATTATTAATTGTTTCCTGCTCTTTTGTTTCTCTTCCATTCATCCAGGCACACGCGGCAAATGAGATTGCAATAGGTACTGGAGCCACAGCCACGGGAGATGCCTCTATAGCCGTAGGAACTAATTCTAATACTACAGGGGTAAATTCTATTGCTATAGGGACCAATGCTACCGCCACAGAGGATAATTCACTGGCTTTAGGCTCTGGTTCAACTACAGATAGAGCCAATTCGGTTTCCGTTGGAAATTCTTCCCAACAACGCCAAATTACAAATGTTGCCGCTGGAACAGCGAGTACAGACGCAGTGAATATGTCTCAATTAAATACTGTGAATACGGGAGTGCAAGCAAATGCTGCCGCGATCTCGTCTCACACTACGGCGATAAACACTTTAAGTAACTATGTAACTACTAACGCGAATTCAATAAACAGTTTAAATACCGAAGTAGCGTCCAACACTACAGCGATAACCAATTTAAATACCCAAGTCACTACAAACACAACAAATATCTCTTCCAATTCTACGGCTATCAGTAATCTGAATAATGCGCTGGTCAATGGTACTATTGGCCTAGTACAACAAGCAGGGGGCTCGGGAAGCAATTTAACGATTGGTGGCGCCACGGGAGGGACTCTGATAAATGTTTCGGGAACAGCTGGGGATCGTATTATAACGGGGATTTCTGCTGGTGTTTTGGCTAATGATGCCGTGAATTTGGCCCAGCTTAATGCCGCGATAGCAAGTATTGCTCCAGGGGTAGCGGTGTCTGCAAATAACTCCAGTAATTTATCTAATGCCGTTTCTAGTGGTGCAGATTCTTTAGCAAGTGGTTATGGTGCTAAAGCGCTGGGTACACAATCTACTGCATTGGGTAATAAAGCGATAGCCACGGGAGTAAATTCGGTAGCACTGGGTTATAACTCCAGCGATCAAGGTCGTAATAATGTGGTATCAGTGGGTAGCACCGGAAATGAACGTCAAATTACTAACGTTGCTCCAGGAACGCAAGGAACTGATGCAGTTAATTTAAATCAATTAAATCATGCAACCAGGTCAACACGAAATGAGGCCCGAAGTGGGATCGCATCCGCCTTGGCTTTTGCCTCGTTACCTCAAGCTTTTGTTCCAGGCAAATTTTTGATTTCTGGCGGTTATGGTAATTTCCAAGGAGAATCTGGATTCTCTATGGGAGCCTCCAAAGCATTTGCAGAAGGAAATGCCATTGTTAAATTAGGTGGTACGGTTTCGGGAAGAGGTGATGCTGGAGGAAGTGTTGGTTTTGGCTTCCATTTTTAATTATTAAGGTGATTATGTTGTATCATGTGCTAATAAAGTTAATTACGATAACTCTCCTTAGCTTCCAAAACATTTCCTATGCTAAAACAGAGTTTAAACCTTGTGTTTTGGATAGGAAACGTCTATTGCAAGAATCTAACGCAGCAAAAAAACTGAGTGAAAAATTTCAATATATTCGCCAATCGATTGAACTTAAATATAAAGAAAAATATACCGAGCTTGATACTGAGGTACAGACTCTGAAAAAAAACACGGCTATTTTAAGGCCACATGAAATTAATGCCCATTTAGATAAAATTAAGCAATATCAATCGAAGTTGACAATGGAAATAGAAAATGTAAATAATAGCTTGATGCAATTAGACGTTCAGATTACTAACAGTTTTGCAGAGATTTCAACTCCGGTAATAAGAGCCATTGAAAAAGAGCAACAATGTTCCTTGTTAATTTCTAAAGAAGCCTTGCTCAGTGTGAGCGATGAGCGCTTAGACATCACTCAAAAAGTCATTGATCAAATGAACCAAAATGCAAACAATCCTTCATAGCCTGAACTATTAGTGTTTCCATCTAACTGGCAGGATCACGCGGACAAGCCGCGTGATGTAGGCACGATGAAGTTCAATACTAAATAAATACCCTTTATCTAATTTATTTTAATTTGAACTCGAGGAGGAAATTGCTTAAGCACCGCCTTATAACGATTCATTTCGTTTAATAAAGGGAGACCTAATGGAATATGACGGATACCTATAGACTCATCTTCTTGTGGATTTGTATATAGGTTAAATATCATCGACCCGGCTGTAGGAGCAATTGTACCGCTAATACCCCCTTTTTGACCCCGTTCGGTGGTGCTATTTGGAAGCTGCACTAAGGTCATAAATTTAAACTCATCCATGCGAACCCCAGATAATTGATCATTTAAAAAATACAAAATACTGCGACGATTAGATTCTCCGTTGGGTGCCAGTAAGAAAGATAATTGATCAATTCCATCAATATAACGATCTGATGGCACTAAAGTACTGGCTTCTTTGCCTGGTTTTCCGGCTAAAGCCAAGCTAGTGGGGAAAATGTCGGATAAATCAAATAAGCCTTCTGACTTACGAGGTTCGATCATCCCTTTCCAATAAACAAAAGTCGGAACGCGAACGCCCCCCTCCCAAGTAGAACCCTTCCCGCCACGAAAAACAGTACGCCCATAAGGGGCAACTTCTTGTTCGGGACCATTATCTGAAGAAAAGATAATAATGGTGTTATCTAATTGGTTGGTTTCAGCCAAAGTTTTATAAAGCCCGGCAAAAATATCATTGACCTCTACGATGCAATCACCATAACTGGTACGAGAAGCTGAACGACCTGCATAGTACTCATTTGGGTAATTATCAAAATGACAACCACGGGTGTTGTAGTATAAAAAGAATGGCTTATTACTTTGTGCTTGTTTACGAATAAAAGCCTCTCCATATTTGAGCCAGCCTTGATCCAGATTTTTAATATTTTCAGGGGTTATCACACCAAGAGACTCAACTTTCCCTCCTTTTACAGCATGGACTTCATCTTTATTAAAAGGAATTTCATTTAAATAGTGTGTCCGTGCGGGGCTTAAAGCAATTTCAGGATTGAAATTTTTATCGCGCCATTCAGTATACATATCAGAAACAGACAGAAAACCGCGAAAATCGTCAAAGCCTACATTTTGCGGTTGAGAACCCGTATTTTCTCCTATATGCCATTTACCAATAGCCTGCGTGGTATAACCTAGCTTAGAGAGTAATTGAGGTAAGGTAATCATTCCATCTAACCCACCCGGCTGACCATACATTGGAGGAGAAAGAATGCCATGATGAATTGGATATTGCCCAGTCATGATCGTTGCCCGAGTAGGTGAACAAGTAGGTTGGGAATAAGCCGAAGTTAAAATCAAACCTTGAGAGGCTACCTTATCAATATTAGGAGTAGCCGAGCCAACTGAGATTCCTCCGCCATTAAAACCCATATCAAACCAACCCACATCATCCATTAAAAAGATGATGATGTTCGGTTTCTTCCCTGTTTTTGCCTCTAAATCTGCTAGCTTTTTTTGCGCTTCTTTCATTTGATCTGGATGTACAATAACCGGTTCCATATTAGGCGCTAAGCTAACGGGCTGTAATTGAATATACTGATTCGGATGATTATACCCAGGCTGCCCCTCTACCTTGGTAGGCCCATCTTGTCCTGGACCAGCAATAACACCATTTAAATTCGTATTTGTATCAGAAACTTGGGATTGTGGATTTAACTGGTCTTGGGGCGATGCGGCAATTAAACAGGCCGAATAAGACAGTAAAAAAAGAGAATAGATCAAATTCCTTTTCATCATATATCCTAGTTTGAATTAACTAAGCTAAATTATAGACTATAAATTTATAGCTCATTTTGCTCATAAAAAGAATTAAGGAAATTTAATTTCTTAAGTATCTATCCTATACTTTTCAAATGAGCATAAATTAATTCTTTCGTGATTAATTGGGCATAAGTGAACTTATTCCTCTCAGGTTTTCAAGCAATAAAAACAGTTCAGCTGAGGAACTATGGACAGTCAATTATCTTATTTTCTTCATCTTTCCAGCATCATTGAATCCATGCCTGACGCCTTGATTATCATTAATAATCAAGGCCGTATTATTTTAGTGAACAGCCAAACTGAAAAGTTATTTGGTTATGTCCGTACTGAGTTGTTGGGCGAAAATGTAGAGATATTAATGCCTGAGCGCTATCGTCACAACCACGCTCATCATCGTGATAATTATTTTGTAACGCCAAAAGTGCGCTCAATGGGTGCAGACTTAGAATTATTTGGTATAAAAAAAAATGGCACTGAATTTCCTGTAGAAATAAGTTTAAGTCCACTGAAAACAGATGAAGGTATTTTTGCGCTTGCCGCCATAAGAGACATCACGCCCCGTAAAAAAGCCGACGCGAAATTTAAAACCATTTTGGAAGCCACACCCGATTGTTTAGTGGTTATTAATAATGAAGGAAAAATTGTCTTAGTAAATGATCGTACCGAACAGTTGTTTGGTTATAAGCCCAATGAGCTCATTGAGCAGTATATAGAATGCTTAATACCTCAACGTTTTCATGGCAATCATGTC
The DNA here is from genome assembly GCF_044626755.1 of Legionella lytica. Lineage (GTDB taxonomy): Bacteria > Pseudomonadota > Gammaproteobacteria > Legionellales > Legionellaceae > Legionella > Legionella lytica_A. Next base: position 1,179,985 of record NZ_JBGORX010000001.1, read on the forward strand.
GGTCACCGTACTAATTATTTTACAAAGCCGCGCATAAGACCTATGGGTGCCGGCCAAGAGTTGTATGGACAGCATAAAAAAGGACATGAATTTCCCGTCGCGATTAGTTTAAGCCCCTTGGAAACTGAGGAAGGAATGTTGGCTTTAGCCGCAGTACGTGACATCTCGAAACAAAAAGAGCTTGAGCAGCAATTATTTAACCAAAATAAAGAACTAGAGTTACAAAATCGTTTAAAAACCGAATTCCTCGCCAATATGAGCCACGATATTAGAACACCGCTAACCGGTGTGGTCGGCATGTCTAAATTACTGGAAGAAAAAGTTGAGGATGCGAACCAAAAACAATATGCACAATGGCTAGGTGAAAGTGGCAAACAAGTTCTCAATATGTTGAACGTCATCTTGGACACCGTTTCGGCAGAAAGCGTCAATGAAGCAACATTACGCGAAGAGCCTTTTGAGCTACATCAGGTAGTTCAAGAAATTTTACAGCTGATACGCCCCTCCACAATAACAAAGGGAATTGAGTTAAAAACGCAAATCGATGAAAACGCGCCTCCTTGTTTGATCAGTGATCATTTAAAACTACGTCGCATTTTATTAAATTTAATGGGTAATGCCATTAAGTTCACAAAAGCGGGCCACATTACGATCGAGGTAAAACTCCTTAAACGAATGAAAGCCCATGTTTTACTGCACTTTGCCGTCGCAGATACCGGCATGGGTATTCCTTATGAGTTACAAGACAAAGTATTTGATAAGTTTTTCCGTGGTACCCCCTCCCGAAAAGGACTCTATCGAGGACATGGCCTAGGCTTACATATTGCAAGTTCTTATGCCAATTTACTAGGTGGAGAAATTCTACTGACGAGTAAACCCGGTGAGGGTACAACGTTTTATTTTGACCTTTTGATGAAGACAGCCAAGAATAATTCGCATCAAAATAATAAAGAAAAGTTAAACGCGTCTCTCCCTCATGCGGAAACGCCAAATAAAATATACCACAATGCACCGAAACTTTTACTTATCGAAGACAATCATATCGCACTACTCACACTTGAACATATAGTTAGCCAGGGCGGCTTTAGTTACCGCAGTGCCAGAGATGGAGAAAGTGCGCTTGAATTGGTTAAAAATGAAGTATTTGATTTAATCATTACAGACCTTGGGTTGCCTGGCCTATCAGGTTTAGAATTAACCAAGGAAATAAGGTGGTATGAAAAAGAACATCAACGAATTCCAGTTCCGATTATTGGTCTAACCGGCCATGATGAAAATAAAATAAAAGCTCAATGCCTCGAGGCAGGATTGAATGACGCATTAACTAAGCCACTAAATCCAGAATCTTTAGAAAAAATTAAATCGATTTATCTGGCCCCCACACAACCTGATAAATCGCCCTCACCCCAAAATACCACAAACCTGACCTCTGGGTTACCCGAGGCAGAAGACGAATTATTTAAACTGGATGCATTTCCATTATTGAATACGCAAAGCGCCCTTGCGAGCATGGGTAACGATGCAGACTTACTCAATAAGACCTTAACCTTTATGATTGAACAAGAATTGCCTAATGATATTAAAGCGCTGGAAATGGCCTATGCGTCCGGGGAATGGAACACAATTGAAAAACTTGCCCACAAAATGAAAGGTGGCTTAGTGTATTGTGGGGCGTTTAAATTAGTCCATGCCTGCCAATATCTTGAACAATACCATAAAACGGAACAAGTCAAATTTCTTGAGCCCCTTTATAAGCAATTATGTGAGGTCATTGAGGAAACTCAAAGTTCAATGAATCAATGGGTTAAAAAACAGCCTCAATCCTACTCAGAGTAACTCATAGCACTCGACCAAAAAATGAATCCCCGGGTAACTATTTCTCGTTTAATACCAGATTGGTTGCTGAGTAACGAAAGGTGTATTAGCCCGCATAACAAGTTACCTGTTCTCCGAAAAACTAACTATTTCGTCATCACAATAACTCATGTTATAGTGACACCCAGGATCTCATTCGAATACGGACATGTTCAATTTCTTATTTCACCCGATAGCTAGTTTCAGGAAATGGTATTTAATCTCTCAAACCACAACTTATATCTGGAATAAAGGATCAGCTTACTCCATTCTTGAGCAACACCCAGATAAACTACCATTGATTGAAAAATTATACGCCATTAGTCGACTTTATGATTCCATCTGGGAACGCTTAGCGAATGATCCCTACGTGTGGACAGGAGTAAATGCATTATTTGAACATAACATGCTTACTCGAGAATTGGTGGATTGGTTATTACAGAAAAAAAAATTTCCGATTAATCGCGTCATTACTGGATATGAAGCCATTCGCACCTACACGCTTTCTCCAGAAGATTTTTTTCTAACTTACAACAAATACAATCACATTGTTCCCCTATTAAGTAACCATGCACCGCTACTGAAATGCTTGCTAGAAACCGGACTAATAACAAGAAACGGGTTAAATTATTGGTTATCCTCTCCGGAAGAGCTCCCCAACGAATTGTTGTATGCTCATAACAACGTTAATCTAGTAGAGCTGTTACATAAGTATGGATTGATTCAACCCGGAGAATTAGTCCCTCAAGGCGAATGGAAAAAACTAGGTTCTTTTCCTCCCTCACATTTCGCGATACTTCTAAAACTAGAATCCTCAGGATTGCTAAATGAAGAAAACATGGAAAGAATCAACGCTTGGTATCAAGATTTACCGCTGTTAAATAATACCTATCACAACGAAGCTGAATTTAAACTTTGGGCCTCTCTATTATTAGACGCTAGCACGGAACGCATCTTATTTATCAAAGCAGGAACCGCACGTTTTAGTAAAAATCTTGGCACCTTAAAAAAAGAAGAATCGTTAAGTAGCTTCTGGGAACGTTGCCAAGACATTGAAAAACAAGAACCGCCAAGTACAAACGCTTGTAATACGCTCGCGAACTTAACTCGATTAGCTATGTTGGAACATCGATTCTTCCCACCATCAGCCCCCGCAAAACCTAGTGTAGCAGAGCATAACTACTTCATCGATATCGGAATTCGGCCTACCCAAAGTGCCGTTATCATGTAAACCACCCTCGCTCCCGTATGCGCCCTGGTGTAAATACGAGAGCGGTACCGAAATCAGGCTTCGCTCCCCTGGGCGGCTGCACTAATGCCGGTTAGGTGTCCATACTTTTTTCCGGTAGCATAAATAAAGATCAAGCATAAAACCGCGCACACACTTATCGGAATCCCCGGATTTAAATGATTTCCAGAAGTTATAATTAAGGAAGGCATCAAGCCACCAAAAAGAGTCAAACTCAAATTATAAGAGACAGCAAGCGCCCTGCCGCGTTGGCTTAACCCGAACTGAGTAACCATATAGGCAGGCAGTGCTGCATTGAGTAATGCTTGAATAAGTGCGAAAAAAATTAACGCCATCATGCACAAGATACTATCAAGCCAAGGCAACAGGGCAAAAACAACATACGAAAACGCTAAATAAAGTAATGAGGCAATCTTTATTTGTCTTATTACACCAAATTTGTCCGCCAAAATCCCGGCAAATGGCAAAGCAGTCAAGTAAGTTAAAATGGCACTAAACGTAATTAAAATCGATTGTTTATGAGAATATAAATTTAATGATGTAGACAAAAACGTGGGCATGAAAATAAAGGTAATATAAAAAGCAGAAGCCGATAAGTTGGTGACGATAAAAGTTCCTAATAATTCCCGCTTATAATTTTTAATCAGATCCCTAAAGCTCGGAATCACTTGAGTTTCACTGGGAATAAAATTATCAATTTGGTTTCTCAGAAAGAGCAAAATCACACAACTCAAGGCCCCAATTAAAAAAGGAATCCGCCAAGCATATTGAACTACTTGCTCATGAGGTAGCAAATAAAGAAGAATAAAAATACTCAAATTCGCAAGTAACAACCCTACACTACCGCCTACAAAGGCGAAACTTCCAAAAAACGCTGGCGATTTTTTCCCCTGCTCAACAGCCATAATAATAGCCGAAGAATACTCTCCAGAAATGGAAAGTCCTTGAATAATTCTACAAATGATAAGACCTGCACCATAATACATACCCATCCAATGTGCAGGAAGCAAGCCAATTGCTGATGTAGCGAGCGTCATGAATAAGGTGGAAACCAGTAATACCTTTTTCCGCCCCAAATGATCGATTAAGTAGCCAAAGCCAAACGCCCCCAAGGGTTTCACAACATAACTGACAACATACGCCAAAATAGTGAAGTTAATGGCGGTACTTTTGTCCTGAGCCGCAAAGAATACTTCAGATAAGATGGGGATCAGTAAAGGAAATACTGTAAAGTCATAGACCTCAATCAATGTTCCTAAAAATGCAGAAAATAAAGTAACTTTTTTCATGTACACCCACGCAAGTTTGATTAGAGCATTGTAACACTGGTAACCGCATAAGGGATTATGTAATGTTGGAATGTTACTTAGCACACAATCAATATTCATTAAAATGAGCTATCATACCAAATAACGTCTATTCACCAGAAGATAGTTCACGTGGCTTATTAAAGAGAAAGAAATAATGAACCAGGACAGCATCTACTGCCAGGTTAGTACTGCGATTTATAAGGCAAGACCAACACCCACCACATTTTCTAAAGAGTGGAAGTTATCGCAGCCCCGTTCGCCATATGCCTGATGTTCCCTACTTATAGCCTTTAATTTGATCATATGTTTTAGCAGTTTATGGCATTCTGTATGAATCCAGATGCAAGAAAAGTACAATTTTATTTTTTAATTAAAATTTCGCAAGAAATGGATAGAATAAACTTTGCGCAAAACCTATCATTAATTAAAAGATGAATGGCTCAGCATAAAAGAAGAATGAGCCCAGGAGTTGAAAACCATGATAAAACATAAGCAAAGCAATTATGAGCGAGTAGAAACCGCCATTCATTATATTAATGAGCATTTTAAAGCCCAGCCATCACTCGATGAAATTGCCAAGGCCATTCATGTTAGTCCCTATCATTTTCAACGCATCTTTAGTGAGTGGGCAGGAGTTAGCCCCAAAAAATTTATGCAATACATTAGCCTTAATTATGCAAAAAGCTTATTAAAAAACCGCATGCCATTACTCGACGTTACTTATGAAACAGGATTATCCAGTTGCAGCCGTTTGCACGATTTATTTGTGACTGTTGAAGGCATGACACCTAAAGAATTTAAAAATGGAGGCGTTGATTTAGCAATTAATTATTGCTTTGCTGAAAGCCCCTTTGGAAAAGTTATTGTAGCCTCTACGGCCAAGGGAGTCTGCGCAATTTCTTTTGAAAGGGATGAAAACCAAGCCTTAATGGATTTAAAAAAACGCTTTCCTAATGCTAAATATCGACAAATTACTGATACATTTCAGCAAGATGCTTTACTTATATTTCAAAAAGATTGGGGCAATCTTAATGAAATTAAACTGCATTTGGCTGGAACCCCCTTTCAATTAAAAGTTTGGGAAAGCCTTTTAAAAATTCCTTTGGGTGCTTTGGTTACTTATGGTGATATTGCCCAAGAGATAGGAAATCCCCAATCATCACGAGCAGTGGGCTCGGCAATTGGAAGCAACCCCGTCGCCTTTCTCATTCCCTGCCACCGCGTAATTCAAAGCAGTGGAAAAATAAGTGGGTATCTGTGGGGGGAAACCAAAAAGAAAGCAATCATTGGATGGGAAGCCGCTCAAATTGAAATATAGATGTTTAAGGTGAATTCAGTGGATCTTATCGAACAAATGAATGGGGAACTACATAATTTACTCCCTTATGAAGGTACTGTACATTATTATGGCCCGATTATGAGCCCACAGCTGGCTGAGGAATTTTACGAGGCCTTGCTGCACAGCATTCAATGGAAAAATGACGAAGCCATAATTTATGGGAAGAAAATAATTACTAAACGTAAAGTAGCATGGCATGCCGACCAGCCCTTTTCCTATACTTATTCTAAAATAACTAAAACAGCAGAACCATGGATTCCTATTCTCAATGATCTAAAAATGCTGGTGGAAAAAGAAAGCGGCGAAACCTATAATTCATGTCTGCTTAATTTATATCACGACGGCAACGAAGGAATGGCGTGGCATAGTGATGGCGAAAAAGACTTGAAGAAGTATGGGGCGATAGGCTCCCTTAGCTTTGGTGCGGAACGTAAGTTTTCTTTCAAACATAAAAAAACGAAGGAAATTGTTTCTAAAATTCTGCAACATGGTAGTTTATTAGTGATGAAAGATTCAACTCAAAGTCATTGGCTTCACCGTTTACCACCAACAAAAGCAACGTGCACGCCTAGAATTAATTTAACATTTAGAACTATTGTACGTACTATAATAAATTCAACAGTGATATAAGCAAATTAAAGGATTAAACATCATGATAGATCTGTATTACTGGCCTACACCCAATGGACATAAAATTACTATTTTTCTAGAAGAAGCTGATTTACCCTATAACCTTATTCCCATCAATATTTCTAAGGGAGAGCAATTCGCTGAAGACTTCTTGAAAATCTCACCTAATAATCGAATGCCAGCATTAGTTGATCACGCGCCTAAAAATGCTGAAAAACCACTATCTATATTTGAATCTGGTGCCATCTTACTTTATTTAGCAGAAAAGACCGGACGATACTTACCTGCTAGCTTGCACGAGCGTTATGAAGTGCTGCAATGGCTATTTTGGCAAGTTGCAGGCTTAGGTCCTATGGCTGGGCAAAATCATCATTTCAGTAGCTACGTCAAAGATGTACCTTACGCCGCAGAGCGCTATGTCAGAGAAACAGCCAGATTATATGGCGTATTAAATAAGCATTTAGCAAACCAAGAGTTTATAGGCAATGAGTACTCCATCGCAGATATGGCTTGCTATCCGTGGATTGTCCCTCATGAAAAACAACAGCAAGATTTAAATGACTTCCCCTCGTTAAAAAGATGGTTCTTCCAAATCCAGGAACGTCCTGCAGTTCAGCGTGCATATGACCTGGAAAAAGACATTAACGTTGACCAGGCCTTATCCGAGGAAGCAAAACAAATTTTATTTAATCAGGGCAAAAAAACATAATACAAAAGAAACCTATGAAAAGCTTAAGGCTTTTTCTGAGAGGATGATTCAAACGCAAGAATATTGTGCCGATTTATTTAACCTGGATTCCACGACTTGTTCGCGGAATCCAGGGATTTAGCTCATTCTTCCGCAGGCCTGGCTAGGCAGCTTGTCCGCCTGAGGTAGGATATGAGTATAGAAACCCCTAACCCAGTTAATTAAATTTAGCTTGTAATGCCTCATCTTCTTCGATTACTGATTGAATTCGTCCTACATTTAATTTTCTTAATTGACCAAAAAAGCTAACGTCTTCAGCATTGCTTAGCTTTACCGGTATTTTTTGCAGCGGAACCATTTTTTCCTTTTCAATAATGGAATCTCTAGTATTTCGCCCCAAGCTTAAATTGAATTCTTGATCGTTTTGCTCGTTGAACTGAATACTCGATGCTTGAATATCTTCTAAATCCAGGCCTCTGGACTCTAAAAACTCTTTAAACGTTACAGCTTGCGATACTGGTGGATTTGTTAGAAATTGATTTAGTTGTTCTTTGTTATGAAATTTTGCAGTCGCAAATATAATGACTCTTACCCTGATAAGATCGATATCGAGCGCTGCTCTAAATCCATTAAGATCATGAATGTTGACCCGTAGGGTGGTCCCATGGTTATCTACCCAATAAAGTTCATTTTTTCGACAGAGGAAAATAAAGGTATTCTTGTCACGAGTCTCAGGCAGCACACTATCATGCATATGAATCAAATAGTCTGCATTATCTAGTTTATATGACAGTACTCCTTCTCGCAGCGGCTCTCCTTCCTTATTAAGCACTGTGTGAGCCAAATAAGTCACCGGGCTAAAAATTAGAGTGCCTAATCCAGCAAACAAAATACGAGGAATATTCCAAATCCCATAGAGTAGTATGCCGGCTATTGGATTAATATCTTTTACTATCGCAAAAATTAACTTATTTACAGCATAGTGTAATCCCAGTGTTAGAAAATCAAAAATGCCAAGTTGATCTTCTCTATTGTGCGTACGTCCGCCATAGAAAACCTGAAAAGAATCTTTTAGCTTTCCCCCAAGCGTAGTTCTATGTGAATGCGCATGAGGGTATTTCTTGGTTTCCATTAAGAAATTAAAAGGATTGAATATTGGCATATTGCTCTCAACTTGAATTAGATTGCGCTAATTTTATAGCAATTAAGTTATCTATCAATACCGTATTTTTTACGGTATTTTGTTACTCAAATTGTTAACAGCGATAATGGTACCTGGATCTATGGCGAAAATGCATGATAACGAACAAGAAATTACTATTGCTCTTGTTGAGTCTCTTCTAAAAAAGCAATGCCCTCAATGGGCAGATCTCGAGCTTCAGCCTATTCGTTCCAGTGGAACGGATAATGCCTTATTTCGTTTAGGCAACCAATACGTCGTTCGCATTCCGCGAATTGAATGGTCACCTGGTAGTGTGGCTAATGGGATTGACAAAGAATGGGTATGGCTTCCACAACTGGCTCGGCATTTAAAAATCCCAACATCGGAACCTCTATTCAAAGGTGAGTCCAATGAAATTTATCCTTGGCCTTGGAGCATCACCCAGTGGAATGAGGGGCATAATCCTGCGTTTGAAAAAGAAAATGAATACGAACAGCTTGCTGTGGATTTAGCTTTGTTTTTAAATGAATTACATCGTATTGAGCTCCCAAACTCTGGCCCCTTATCACGTCGCGGTGTGGCGTTAAACGAACTGGATAAGGAAACAACCGAAGCAATAGGTGCGTTAGCCGCCGATATGGAGACACAGCCATTAGCGTCGTTGTGGAAGCAATTAGCCAATACCCCAAAGTGGAACAAACCTCCAGTTTGGATGCATGGTGATCTTCTACCTGGAAATATCCTAATTCAAAACAATAGACTGAGTGCTGTGATTGATTTTGCAGACCTTGGTCTTGGAGATCCTGCGTGTGATTTGATTGTTGCCTGGAGTTTACTCAATGAACATTCAAGAGCAATTTTTCGTAAGCATCTGCTGAATATTGACGAGCATACCTGGCAACGCGGGAGAGGATGGGCTCTATCAATTGCGCTGATTATTATCCCCTATTATAAAAATACTAACCCTGTTTTAACTTCTGTGGCGAGAAGAATGATTGAGCAACTTATTTTATCTAAGATACAATAAGCACGGGAGCGATGCACAAATTCCGGCATCGCTCCCATATTACGCGACGCTAAAAAGGGCTACTTTGAGTCAATTGGCATGGCTTCTGTTCGTGCGCTTTTTCTACTTCATTTTGAGATACAAGTATGGCGTCATGGAAATGTTTACAATATAAACCTTTATGAGTATGTTCATCAAACAAGTCAATTAAGGCATATCCGGGTGCTTCGGCTAAGCAAGGATTCTGTTTGATGTCCTTTTTTATTTCTTGAATAAACTTTAAAAACAAACACTCACTGGCCGTAGAGTTCAAGGCACCATGACCAAGAGTAAACGCGAGGGCTGTGGCCACATCATAATCACGAAAATAGCCATCAATTTCTTCTTTCCTTGAAGTATCTCCCCAAAAAAAACTACTCCAATAGGGACGCCTTGCTGCATCGTCTTCTAATGCTCTATCTTTTAGTATCAACAACCGCGCTCTCTGCGAGGAAGAAAGATCCTCTACCCAAGAAAATAAGGTATGGAACACCAAAGCAATACCCTGCTTGCTAGACACATCAGGAAGGTCACCATTTAGGGCCGGATGAGAGAGTAAAAGAGCTCTTTGTATCAACTCATCAAATGAGATTTTAAATTTACGTGCCTCGTAGTGGAAGGTGAGCAAATCCAATTCTTTCATGAATATAGGCGAATCATCCATCTTAGTCATCCCTAATTCACGAAATGCTTTTGCCAATAATGAGGAAAAAAATGCAAATGAGCAACGTTGTACAGCGAAAAATAAAACATCACTAATAATAGCTTCTTGTTTCCAAGAGCGGTTCACTTTAATTAACCACTTATTTAGCTCGTCTTCGTCTTCTTTAAGTAACGTATTTATTAGTTCCCCCCGCTCCTTTTGGAGTACTTCATGCTCATTGTGTTCATCAATATAAGGCACAAGATCGTCAACATCAGCCTCAAATTTCTCATCAATCTCAAAATCCTCTTCATTAAAATCATCAAAGTCATCAAAATCAAAATCTTCCTGATTCTCTATAGGCTCTGATACAGCTTTTTTTGTTGATTTTATTGGCATAATCCTTCCCAATAGGTGGCGTGAATTCTACTATATGCGTAACAAATGTAAGATTCAAGAGGGGAAATAAATATTCAAGGGAACTGAGATACACAGCAAATAACAGTGTATTTAAGTATCTAATTAATAAATGAAAAGATATTTTTTGGAGTATAGATCACGCGGACAAGCCGCGCGACCTATTAGACCTGGAATTGAGCTTAGGTAAATGCGATGAGTTACAACACGATTAAAATTGACTCGGCTGACTCAAATGGTTGCCCATACCTGCACTAAGTTCAGCGCTCACCTCCTCTTGAAGTCCTGCAACTAGTTCACGAGCGAAAGATACATCCTCCACACAACTAAGGCCCTCCTGTGACTCATTGTGAACCAGTGGTCCTCCAAGTAAACTAATAGCTCTAGCCGAATCTGGCCCTACGCTGATTTGCTTGAATGCAGCGGAAATGCCTAACGAAGCAGTGAACGTTCCTTCAATTGCTCCAGTCTCCTGATTAACTTGCAAAACATAAGGAGGGGTAAACAAGGAGATTTTATTTTGTTCATTTCGCATTTTATAGACGCTGCGAGTTTCCGCATAATCAAAAGTTGATTTAATTCCGAAAAGCTCCTTGAAAAAAGACTGGAAATTTTTTCCATGGCCAAAGAACCAACAATCGCGACCCTCTGCCTTTTCGATAAGCGCTTTGATTTTTTCCACTTTATCTCCGGCATAGTCCAGATCTTGCGCTACATCAACGCGGTTATCAATCAGCTGGGATTCAACAGCACCATGTTCCTTTATATGGTCCAGTGCCTGCATTCTTTTTTCATACAGATTATCAAAGTCTTTTTGGCTGCTAAATAACATAGAAAAGAACCAAAGAATGGCTTTCAGTGGCTCCCGCCAAAACGAAGTTGTCTCATATATTTTCTTCATATCTGCTTTTGAGCGAACATCGCAGCCAGACGGATGACTACTGTTTTCCGTTAATGCAGGCTCAATAGATATTTCAGCGTCACGAATATGTTTAGGAATTAATAATCCCGCAGTTTGCATCGCCCTATTCATTGGAGAGATGGCGATGAAAGGTTGCTGGTGCTCAGGATAAAATAATAACTTATCCGTAACTTGATTCGTTTGGCTCATGCTCACTTCAGCAGATGTAGCAATAGTCGCATTCGGACTCATCCCCAAACGTTTTTGCGCCCAGATGGCACTTTCACCATGGCGACTAAATAAGACATGTCCCATGATTTCCAGGCTCTGAGTACCAAGGTAGAGTTGATCTGCCTTTTTAAGCTTCTTTAATATGGCCCCTTTTTCCTCTTCTTTAACTTGACCTAATTGGTTTATGAGTGATTCAACATCCTGCAAATAATTTTTTTTTGCTTGATCCTTCGAGTTTTCTGCCTCAGAACTATCTGATTGAATAAGCTTTTTTTCTTGCACAATAACATCCTAATTTAAGAGCTGAACCTACTAATATTGTGCATTATACCGAAAAATAGATAAAAAAAGAAACATATCGATATGCTTCCCTTAAGAACAACAGGTATTCACCATATAAAGAGAGGCGCTTGTTCCGTGCCAGATATCCGTTTACACTGTAATTCGCATATTAAAAAGACTTCTGGGCCACATGCCTCAGAAGGTTGTACGAAGGATACGTGCATGGGGTTTATCATAAGGATGTTTTTTTGCCTCTGTCTAGGAGTAGTGCTCTTGGGCTGCACTGTATCATTACCGCAAAAGCGCCAACTTGAGCATCTCAAATCCCCACCGCAAATTGAGCCTGAAATGAAACGGCGTCTAAAAGATAAAGCTACTTTTGCCACGGGGAATTGGCCCCAGCAACAATGGTGGCTAAATTATGGTTCCGCTGAATTGAATACCTTGATTGCGGAAGCCCTATCGAGCAATCCATCCATTCAAGAAGTGCAAAGCCGTATTACTGTAGCACAGCAAGAAGCCAATGTGACCCGTTCTACTTTGTTTCCCCTGGTATTTTTTGATGCTACAGACACTCAGCAGCATTTAAGTAAACATGGGTTGTATCGCGCGCTAAATCCCAGACTTCCGCTCAATACCTCTTTATTGGATTTGTCTCTCTCCTTTGTCTATGAGTTTGACTTTTGGGGACAAAACCGCAATTTGCTCAACGAGGCATTGGGTAAAGCCAAAGCACAGGAAGCAGAAGCCGAAGAAGTAAAACTCATTATTACCACTGCTCTGAGCCAGGCCTATTTCGCCTATAAAACCAATTTGCTAAGAAAGCATTTATATGAAGAATTAGTCCAAATACGACAACACATTATTAATTTGCAAAGGCTGATGGTACGTAAAGGACTTTCTTCGGAGTTACCCGCGCTTGCCGCTGCGGAAAATTTACTGGAAGCAAAGAAATGGCTAGCCAGTATCAATGAAGAATTAAGTAACAATACCCATTTGCTTAATGTGCTGACAGGACGAAGCCCTGCTCACCCCATTTCGATGCAACAGACACTCCCCAAACTTGCTAAAAAGCTGGAAATTCCACCCAGTATTTCCTTTGATCTGCTTGCTCGTCGGCCTGATTTAATCGCGCAAATTTGGCGAGCTAAAGCCTGGGCTTACAAGACAGGAGCAGCGATGTCTGCTTACTACCCTAATGTAAATCTCAAAGGCTTTATCGGATTGCAAAGTATCAGCTGGACTAAGTTTTTTGAAGTCGCTAATGGCACCGGTGGCCTCACCTCCGCAATTCATTTACCTATTTTTACTGCCGGAGCCATTCGTGCCAATATTAAAGCCACCCAAGCAGAATTTGATGCAGCAATTTATGCTTATAATAATTTGCTTTTGCGCAGCACTCAGGAAGTTCTCGATACCCTGGTTTTTGCGCAAACGGTTCATCATCATCAAGCGGAACAATCAGAAATCATCCATCAGGCACAGCAACGTTATCAGCTGGTACGCTTACGTCAACAAAAAGGTTTAGACAGCCAGTTTGATGTGTATTATTTGCATGAAGAAGTGATTCAGAAACAACTGGTGGATAGTACCCTGTTGTATAACCAATATCTCGCTTCAATAAAATTAACAAAAGCCTTGGGCGGTGGTTATTATCAGCCCCAGGTGCCACTGGTACAGCAACATGACGAAAAAAGTTAAACCGCAACATATTGCGCTTATTAGTGCACTTGGCATCATTTTTTTATGCTTTTTTTTGTATTGGCTCTTTATCTGGCGTTTTGAAGTCTATACATCGGATGCCTATGTTCAGGGCAATTTAGTAACTATTAAACCGCTTCGCCCTGGCTTTGTAACCGGTATTTATACCGATGACACTTATTATGTGAAAAAGGGGCAACTCCTCGTTAGTTTAAATGAAACCGATTCCATTATTGCCCTAGAAAAAGCAAAACAAAAATTAGCGCAAACCGTGCGTGACGTCTGTCAGGCATTTCATAATGTTTTTGTTTTTTCCTCTGACATTCAAATGAAAAAAGCCGAACACATGAAGGCAAAACAAAATTTTAAACATCGCCATGACGTAATCCAAATGAAAGGTGTGTCCTTAGAGGATTATCAAAATGCCGCCGATGATTTACGCGCCAGTGCCGCCTCATTGGAAAGCACGAAAAACAATTACCAAAAAACACTTGCCTTCATCCAAGGCACCTCCATCACGGAACATCCTTTAGTGCAGGCGGCGGCTCAAGAAGTACGAGATGCCTGGGTACAGCTTTATCGTTGTAAAATCTACGCCCCCGTAGACGGTATTATCGCCCAACGCAGCGTGCAGGTAGGCATGTGGCTCTCCCCCAGTGATGGGCTTATGTCGGTTATCCCTCTGGACCAAATATGGATTAATGCAAATTATAAAGAAACCCAATTGAGCGATATTCGTCTCGGACAACCGGTAAGGATTGTCTCTGACCTCTATGGCAACTCAGTAGTCTTTCATGGAACAGTAGCCGGCCTTCCTGGTGCTGCCGGAAATGCTTTTGCCCTGCTGCCTCCTGAAAACCTTTCAGGGAACTGGATTAAAATCGTACAACGTCTCCCTGTTCGTGTCTCCCTTGATCCCCATGAACTGAAAGAACATCCCTTACGTGTAGGACTATCCTTAGAAGTCACTACGGATATCTCAAACCTCAATGGCGGGTTCAATAATACCGCGACTACGGAGTCACCCCGCTATTCAACGGATATTTTTCAGCAGGAAGAAGCGGGGATCGATGAATTACTTACCCGAATTATTGCCGCCAACATCGATCCAAATCTGCAACAATACGCGCAAACAGCTTTTGCTTATAATGAATTAGCCCATAAAACGAGAGTCCAATGATCCTTTACGCGCTCGTCTTTTCTCTTGCGGCCGTAGTTTTTAATTTAACCTTGCCCATTATGGCGGGGCTTTTTATTGTTGATAATCTTGGTGGCAGTACCTACATCAGTTCTTATGCGATCAGTTTCTTTTGTATTGGTAATATGTTGGGAGTACCTTTTGGTAAGCCCCAGAGTACGCGCTTGAATCCTATTCAGCTCTATATCCTGTGTTTAGCACTGATGATCTTTTTTTCCTGGCAATGCGCCTTTGCGAGGAATTATATCTCTTTTATTTTATTTCGCTTTCTTGAAGGTATTGCTTCAGGCCCCTTATACCTCTTGATTACTTATACACTTATTCCCGATCTGGCCCCCAACCGTGATAAAGCCTTTATCACCTCGTTACTGCTGCTTTGCTTTTCTTTAGGTCCTGTTCTTGCCGCCAGTTGGGGCGGATGGATTGCCTTTTATCATCAATGGAGACTGTTGTTTTTATCCCACATCATCTATTGTTTATTTTTAATTATTATTGTGGGCTATCGTTATCGCAAACATTATCCTGCGGTTAAAAGAGCTCAATTTGATTATCCCGGTTATTTTTTCTATGCCCTATTAGTAACCTGCCTCGGCACAGTAATCGCAGCCGGCCAAGAGTTAGATTGGTTTCGCTCCCCTCTGGTTTGTACTCTAGTGACTATAGGCAGCGTCAGCGCTCTATTTTTTATTCTGCGTTGCCTCAATCACCGTCATCCACTCATTGACTTGAGATTACTGAAAAATGCTTATTTTTGTTTGGCAATGCTGCATGTGAGTTTGCTCTTCGCTATCTATTTTGGCATGATTATTTTGCTTTCCTTATGGCTACACCTTTATGTCAATTACAGCCCGTTCTGGGTGCTTCTTTCCATTGGAGTTACGCTTCTGGGTGTCTGGCTGCCCATATTGATTCATTATAAAGCCTATGATCCGCGTTTTCCGTTGATTATTGCCCTGCTTTTTTTAATTGCATCCAGTTTATACACCACTCAATTTAACGTACAAATTGATTTTGACCGCATTGCCATTTCGCGAATTTTAACCGGTTTTGGTCTTAGCCTTTTTCTCGCACCATTATTTCGCTTATCAGTACAAGTGTACCCTAAGGAAAAACAACATGAATGCCTCAACTTATTTCATATCATCCGGCTTTGTGGTAGTGGAATTGGCATCGCGCTTTTTGTCACCCTATGGCACCGTCGCCAAGTATTTTATTATGAGCGTTTAGGCAGTCGCCTCACTGAATTTTCCACTGTAACCAATGATTTTTTACAGAAAGCACATCAGGTTCCCCTCCCGGGAAAACAAGCCTTTGCAAAACTCAGTTACTACCTTAATCGCCAGGCAACTGCTCTTGCCCTGGATGATTGCTTTTATTTAATGAGTTGGATGTTAATTGCCTTACTCATTATTTTATCATCCACCTTTTTCTTTAAAGATCCTGTATTGTTTGATAAAAAAAATGCGCCCTACTAGGCTCATTTCAAATGTTTATTCATTAAAAAAGAAAGAAGTTCTTTGTCTTTCTCCTCCTCCACACTATCCAACTCATCATCATTAGACATTAGATGCTCACGCCAATTAGCTGGCGCGTTCCATTTATTTAGGTAATCATCTTTTTGTTGTTCATCGAGAACTCGCCAAAAAGGAAGCCAAATATAATAAATCCAAATTTCACCCGGTTGACGCCAAAACATATCCCAAGGAGCGAAATCCAGTGCGAAAACCCATGGTGGATCAATTTCTTCAGTTACCGGATAAGGTCCTTTAAGCTGTATGGATTTTTTATTTCCTACGGATTCTAAAGAACTATCGATAAAAAAATTAACCCATTGTTTTGACTGAGCATGCTGGAACTGTAATTTTCCGTACCCTTTAGAAAAATAATAGTCGCTAGGATAATACTGTTTAATCACATTAGCTTGCGCTTGTTCCAAGCCCCATTGTGACCTCTGATAAAATCGGCTTCTTTTATAGGGATTCAGATATTTGCATTGCAGTCTGAAGCATACCGTTGTTTTATTTATAGGCTGGGCACCTATCAATTTACCAATTACTTTTCCATTCTTATAAATCAAATACTCCTGCTCTAAAGGCAGAATTGATTGCGTATGCTCTTTAGGTAAAATAATTTCATGCCAACTTACGTTTTCCCTTCTCATGCCCTTGCCTAGTACTCTCCTGTTAATTTGGCAGAATTCTAATTGTTTTGATGGAAATTTAAAGAACACGAACACACTTTTTTAAATTGATGCCTATCAGCTCTTATTCTTAGAGTCCAGATAAGTTTCACAACACTCACTGGTTAACGGGCGAGAATAAACATAACCCTGGAAGCCATCTATCCCTTGGGTATGAAGGGTGTTGAGTTGTTGCTGATTTTCAACACCTTCTGCAACCACCTTCATATTTAATTGATGAGCCATGGTGGTAATCGCGTGGATAATCGTTTGATCCAAGGAATCTTCAACACAATTATCAATAAACACTTTATCAATTTTTATCTTGTTAACCGGCAAAAGTTTTAAATAAGATAGGGCTGAATAACCAGTGCCGAAATCATCAAGAACTAAATTTACCCCTAATTGTTGTAATTTCTTAATTTCTTTATATAAGTTTTCGTTGTGATTAAGCACTACAGTCTCAGTAATCTCCAACTCTAAAAAGGTAGGGTCAAACTGAGTTTCTGCCAAAACATCGGCAACCACAGCACTAACTGACTGGTTAAGAAATTGGGCTGCAGATAAGTTAATCGCAATAAAACCTGAAAAAATCTTTTTTTCCTGCCAGATTTTGGCTTGTTGGCAAGCCGTTTTAAGTACCCACTCGCTTACTGGGCCAATTAAAGGACTCTTTTCTAAAGTCGTAATAAAATCTTTGGCTTCTAAAACTCCTTTGTCAGGATGCCTCCATCTGATTAATGCTTCAAGACCAATTACAGCTTCCGTTTCCACCGAATAAAAAGGTTGATACATCAAAAAAAATTCCTGACATTCATAAGCACGTTGTAATTCTTTATCCAAACCATGGATGCGTTGATAGTCTTCCAACAATTGGTTTGAATAGTAATAAAACTGATTTCGCCCTTTTTCTTTCGCCTGATATAAGGCCGTATCAGCAAGTTTCAACAAGGTTTGTATATCATGAGCATCATCAGGGAAAATGCTTATGCCAAGACTGGTGGTTGTTTGTAAAATATGCTCCCCAACGTGAAAAGGTTTCGATAGTTCGTGGAATATCCATTCAACGACTGAACTTAAGTATTCTTTGGACGTAAAGTGAGTGAGCATGACTACGAACTCATCCCCCCCTATCCGAGCAGCAATATCCCCTTTCTTCAAAATAGAGTTTAAGATCTTTGCGGTATGGATCAGCAATTTATCGCCATAATCATGACCTAAATTATCATTAACCATTTTAAAATAGTCTAAATCTAAAAATAATAGGGCAATTTTCTTTCCAGAACTGCCTAACTTCCTCGAGGTTTGTTGAAAGAGCTCATACAGCATGTTGCGGTTAGCAAGACCGGTGAGTGGATCATGGGATACCTGATAATAAAGCTTCGCATTTTCCAAAGAAGTCATCGCTTGAGAACACAGCAACTGTAAACTGTCTATATGACTTGGAGTAAAGGTATCATTACTGTCTTTATGTTCCAAGTACAAAATATGGCACAGCTGCCCTTGGTAAAAAAGAGGCATGGCAAGGATCGATTTGGGCTTTCCTTGCTGTACATAAACATCATTGAAAGTCAGCTCCGATTGATTCGTGTCATTGATGATGATTGCTTTTTGGGTCAGCTGCACATAATTCAAAACGGAAAGAGGATAATGTAATCCCTTATCGCTCGCTTTGAGGTTATTCAAATAAATATTTTGTTCCTCGGAATTGCCTTCTGCCTCGACAATCCACTGACCATTGATGCGGGTCAAAATAATGCTATTTTGTGCCCCCGAATTTTCCAAGACGATGGTGATGAATTTTTGTAATAACCTATCGATGCGTATCTCACTGGAAAGCAACCGAGTAAATTTTAAAATGGCCAACATGTCCAAATGCTGAGGTCCACCGTGAGAAAATGAGGGTTTCCCGAATACCATTTCACTCGTAATGTAAGTCGGATAGCTCTCTTCCAGCCATTGAGCTTTAGCAGTGGCTCCCCACTTCTTAAACAAGTGATAGGCATTTTGTAAATAAAGTTGTGCCACCCGCCCAACTTTTTGGGCAATGCAATAACAGCCTGCACGCTCACTTGCAATTGCAGCAATTATAATGGACTTACTCGCCAATGCCCTATGAACTGCCTCATCATAAAAAGGGAGTGCATCCTGACGATTAATCCATGCTAGTTCGGCTTCAATCAATAAGGAATGCGTTTTAAAATTCTCAGGACACCAAGCAGTATATCGATCAATCAATTGTTTTAATTGCTTTATCTTCTTTAAAATCAGTTTATGCTGTTTTTTCGGCAATGGATGCAGGGATTGGCATAAAGCCAAAGCATAATAAAACTTACCATCAAAATGAGTGATTAATCCTTTATCATAATCGGAGTAAGTCTCATGATGTGCCCCCATTTGCAAGGCTTGCTCAATGTTTCCTAATAGAAAATGCAATCGCGTAATTGAGCAGTAAAAAAAACCCAGCTCCGTTTTATTCTCTCCTTGAATAATACGCTCTTCAAAAGCTGCCAGTTGCTCCGGTTGCATAGACTCCTGATTTTTTAAGCATTGAACAGAGTACTCCCAAAATCGAGTTACATTAACAAAATCCGAAATATTAGTCCGCGACATAAATGACAAAGTAGCTGAAACCGCTTTTTTAACTTCATCCAGTGTTTGCCCAATGGTGAAGGAATGAAGTATCAAAGTGATATTACTGTAATTACTATACCCTAAATCTCCAGCTTCACAGCCCAGTTTAAAAGCGCTCTCTATGGTTTTATTACATTCGCTCAGCGGTAATTGATAGGGCTCAATAAACTCACCTAAAACAAATTGATTTCTCCCCTCAAAATTTGAAGCGCCATATTTGTGTTTTAACTTATTGTAAAGTCGGACAAAAGACAGTGCTTCCTCATGTAAGTGCAAAGAATGCAGGAGCACAAAGGCATATACAGGAAGACACATAGAGGTACTTTCCGTATAACCATACTTTAAACTTAATTTTACGTTGATGCAGGTAAGCAAAATAAACAAGGTTTGATCAATAATAAACGCGCTATTAAGTAATTGTGCAATTAAATTCACGATGGCCTTTTGTTTTAAATCGCTCATTAAGGGCAAGTCAATAAATTCAGGTCGTGTTCTCTTTAATTGAAATTTGATTTTATAAACGGCTATAAGTAAATGGTATTTCTTCGGATTTTTAGGAATGTGAATGCCAAAACCTCTTAACGCACTTAATCCTAAATTCAGTGCTTCGGTATGTTTACCAATAGTGGCCAACATTTCAATTTTAAGCCGATTGATTTCTAAAATCTTCAGGGGATTATGTTCCTGTTCAAGCAGTTGACTAAAGTAGTCATTGGCTTTTTCAAAATCACCAATCAAATATTTACATGCGGCCAGTTCTTTATAGAGTTGAAACGCTAACTCCTCTTCCCGTTGCCAATAATTTTCTGGCAATAAAGAAATACCCGCAGAAAAATATTCATTCGCAGCATGATAGGCAGAAGCTGATTTAGCCCTCTGACCTGCCCATAAGTTATATTTGGCTAATTGCAGACGTTCACGGGAGGATTTAATTAAAGCCAAGCCTTGATTAAAATGCTTCATCACCTCGAACACGCGATCATCGTTTTCGCTAAGCTCTTTTTCTTTGAGTAATAATCTGCCTATTTTCACATGCAAACAGGGTAATTCCTCTTTGGCTACCAATTCAGAACTTGCTTGCTGAATGCGATCATGGACAAATCGATAATACAAAGTATTTAATTGTTCATGATTCACAATCGCCTCTAAACCCATCAGACTCTCAGTTAGATAAGCCTCCTCTAGCGGATAAATCAAATTGGCTTTAATTGCCTGATACAGGCCATCTGCAGTTTGGCTAATCGTTTTTTCACTAATAGTAACCAGCGTTGCTAAATCAAATTTATAACCTAAACAAGCAGCCAGCATTAGAATTTCCTGAGTTGCCTGCGGCAACCAATGGATCTTCGTGGTGAGCAGCTCGACCACATTATCAGTAGCATTCTGTTGCAAAATTTTAGATAAATCCCATTCCCAGCAGCTCTGCTCATACGAAAAGCGTAATAATTTGTTTTGATAAAGCAGCTTAATGAATTCATTAATAAAAAAAGGATTTCCCTGGGTTTTCTCAAAAACACATTGTGCGAGTTCTTGGATCCTCTCCATCGGACTTAATAAGGTATCGTGGAGTAATTGCTGAATATTTTTTAACTCTAAAGGCTCTAAGGTAATCTGCGTTAGCCTCACGTTATTCCGAGCGATGTTATTTAAGGTATGCTCTAAGGGATGACTCTCGTTAATTTCATTATTTCGATAAGCACCTAACAACAATAAATAATTGGTTTCCTGATCTTGCAATAAGTTTTCGATAAAATTAAGCGATGAACTATCTGCCCATTGCAAATCATCAAGAAAGATAACCAAAGGATGGTTTTGTTGCGCAAAAACTCGAATCAAATTTTGGAATGCCAGGTTAAATCGAATTTGCGTATCATTAGGATTTAATTTAGGAACGGAAGGTTGAACTCCGATAATTAATTCGATTTCAGGAATAACATCGATAATGACCTGCCCTACCTTACCTAAAGCATTTAATAGCGTGGTGCGAATATCATTTAAATTATCCTCGCTTTCAGCAAGGACTTGCTTCACCAATTTTTGAAATGCGGAGACAATGCCACTGTAGGGAATATTTCGTTGTATCTGGTCAAATTTTCCTTGAATGTAATAAACACGATGCTGCACCATGGCTTTGTGCACTTCATTAACTAAGGAGGTTTTGCCAACTCCGGAATAGCCAGAGATTAAGAATATTTCTTTATTACCTTGGCTGACATGATTAAACGCTCGTAGTAGTTGCTCTACCTGGGCATTACGACCATATAAATTACGCGAAATACTTAAATAATCACGCGTATCATTTAAGCCTAAAGTAAAACGCTTAATACAGCGTTTACGAATCCATTGCTCTTGGCATGCACGCAGATCGGATTTTAAACCAATGATGCTTGAATACCTTGATTCAGGCATTTTATTCAACAGCTTGTCAATAATCGCATTCAGCATTTCAGGAGCATCCGCTCTTTTTTCAAATGCTGGTGGTGCTTTTTTGGCAATATGACAATGAACTAACTCCAAAGGATCGTTGCTTTGAAATGGAAGTTGATTGGTTAACATCTGATACAAAGTGATCCCTAAAGAATAAAAATCAGTACGATAATCAATAGGGCGATTAATACGTCCGGTTTGTTCAGGAGAAATATAAGCCAAATCTTCTTCAAGACTATTGAATGTCATGTAGTCATAGGTTTCTTCTGAAATTTGGGTACAAACACTTAAATCAATTAATTTGAGGGTTAACTTCTCTGGGTCGATAATGATATTCGATGGGTTTATTTCTTTATGGATAATTTTTAATTGATGTAACTCACCGATTATCTCCACCAGCTGTAACGCCAACTTACAAAAATCACCGATTTCTAATCGATTATCGTTTAGATAATCATGTAACAGCATCCCTTCAACATTTTCTAAAATTAAAATGGGTACAGGAGTATCTTGTAAGAAATCATAGGCTTTGATGATTGTGGGGGAATCAATTTGTTGCAATAAATTAAACTCATGCTGTAAAAGGGCCAGATTCTCAGCAGTAACATGATGATTATTTGGCGTTTTTAACAACACACGGAATTTATCTTTACTTCTAATCGCATAGTAAGTATCGATATTATGATTATTACGCATTTTCTTGTGTAATGCATAACCTGATATGGCAACCATTTCAACTCATATATTGATAGTCTTTCTCTTAACACATCCCGATACGCGTCTATCAAATTACTCTGAAAAATAGGATGTTTCCTGAGGTTACAACTAAAAAAAGATTTAGCTCATTGACAGTTTTTCTAAGCTACCTCTCTGCGAAGGTGCCCTTTCTATACGTATAGTGTAGTGCAGCAGGAGGGCATGTCAAAGATATTTTTAGGATAAATTAGTGTTTTGTGGGTTAAGCGCAGAGATCACAAACAGAGTACTAGCGAGTCTAACTTTTGATTCCAAGGGTAGAAACCCATCATTAACCATTTGTTTCACTGTTCGTGCGTAACTTCTCATGTGGAACGATACCTTGGGGTTCTAAGGATCGTTTTATCTGGACACATAGAATACAAATATTGCCAACTGATATAAAATATATCATAATGTCAATAATTTGACGTCTCAGGAATTTTTATGACCCATGAAACAACAATAAATGTTGCAGATCTATTTTGTGGTATTGGAGGCTTCCGCGTTGCTATTGAACAAGTATTATCTGAATTTGATTGTAATTTAGGGGAAGTTTTTGCATCAGAAATTGAAGAAAAAGCAGTACATGTTTATGAAACAAATTTTGGTGAAAAACCTCACGGTGATATTAAAAAAATAAAGCCTGATAATATTCCAAATATTGATATATTAACAGCAGGTTTCCCCTGTCAACCGTTTAGTATGGCAGGAAATCAACAGGGCTTTAAAGATAAAAAGAATGGCGATCTTGTTTATCCAATTTTTGAAATTCTTAAAATAAAACAACCAAGCATGTTTTTACTTGAAAATGTAGATAAAATTAGGTGCGGCAAATATAAGCATGAATATGAAACAATTAAAAATGAATTAACCAATGCAGGTTATGATATTTTTGATGATGTGTTAAATTCAGCAAATTTTGATTCTGCACAAACACGTAAACGATGGTTTTGTGTAGGATTTAGAAAGGATTTAAAAATTTCTAATTTTGCTTTCCCGACCCCCAATAACCGCCTAACTTTACTTAAGGACATACTGGATACGAACGATGTTGTCGATGAAAAAACTAAAAAAAGACTAACCCCTTTGATGAGCTCCATCATCAATGCACAATTCAAAAATCCCAAAAAAAACGCTGAACCACTAATTTTTGAAAAAGGATCTGAATATTTCCCAAAAAACTTGAGTCCTTACAAAGATGGAATTAAAATATATTTTAATAAACAGAAAAAAAATGGTAATCTTCTATCCATTACTGGTGACCGCACTACTCCTAACATAGATTGTAAAGCAACATGGTCAGGCTCTCAATCTCATGCCATTACCAAGCATTCTACCGAACCTCTTTGGGATATAGGAAGGCGTTTAAATCAAATAGAATTAAAACGTTTATTTGATTTTCCCGACCAATTTGATTTTGGTCAATGCACTGAAAATCACATAGCAACTTTATTAGGTAACTCAGTTCACGTAGGCATAGTAAAAGCAATTTTGCGAAATATGTTACATTGTTATTTGCAATTAGAAATAGCCCCTACTGCAGAAAATTTATCATCTAATCAAGGTATTACAAATGAAAACTCACATTCTTTTCCTCAATCAAGACCAGTAATACAAGATAACTCTACTTCACTGGCAGAATGGAAAGAAATATATACTCATCATAGAGATACAATTAATAATTCTAAAATCAAAAGAAGCAGTTCTTCTGCATTTAATTACACCTTTCCAAATAATTGTTTCAATAAATTATTTTATCCTGGTAATGAAAATATCAGTAATATTGCTCCTAATAAAAGATCTACAATAGGCCCTATTAGTATAAAACGGCAGGCTGGAGAGTCTGTAATAAATCTTGATACAGAAAATCAAGATAAAAATAAAAAAAGAAAACTAATGGATTCATCACCTGGCTCGATACTAAAACCTATACCAAGGCGTGTAGAAAATCACTTCAGTTTCTTTCCAACCACCACAATCACCGGATCTTCTCAGGGTGGAGCATTAGAACAAAGTGTTAATCGAAGCGAACAACCTTTTAAGCTTTAATACTGATCGGCTAAATGGCGGCGAAGCTAACTTAGGTTGCCAATGCAAAAATCGTGCGCCCTTTAAATAACTTACAGTGTAGAGCAACCGTTACTTGAGGAGGCGAGCATAGGCAGAAGTTCCCCCCATCGGATATCCTTGACGAGGTTGCTCCAAAGCAGAAAGCAATCTCATCAAGGATAAGAGAAAATTTATCTAGTTGATATTAACATCTTTCTGCAACATGCTGGAATCCTGGTTATTGCATACCGAATTTATATAATAGGTAAATTTTCCTGAGGTTCCCGGTAAAGATCGATCAGTCCAATTCGTTGGTGAGCCTTGCCAAAGTACTCGCTTTAGCCAGTCGCGAACTTGATAACTGGTTACCGGCAAACTTTGTACTGGAGCGGACCAACTAAGGCTGATGGATTTTTTATCACTGCTGTAATTGGCACTGATTTTGGTTGGAGGAAGGCACTGAGGAGTCTCAGGAATAATTACATCATACTGCACATCTGATGAGGCTCTATTGCTGCAGACCGAACTCAGAAAATAGGTAAATTTTCCTGGTGTCCCTGGCAGGGTAGTATCCGTCCAATTTAATTTATTATCTTTCCATAGTACTCTTTTTTGCCAATCCTTAACTTGATAGGCAACTACATTCGTACTATTCCCAGGGGTGTGCCAGGACACAGTAATATTCTTTTTATCCGGTGTATAAGATGAGGAAAAATCTATCGGCGGATTACACTGGTCCGCGGGAGTAGAACTGTCTATCTGATAAACTTTCACACTGTTTACCTTCATGCTGGCAGATTGCATTTGCGAATTCGGTGCTCCAGCATAGGGTCCTCCTACCGCAAGGTTAATGATAAGGTAATAGCCTCCATTGGGATCGTTAAACCCTCGTTGTAAGGCAGAGGCACCATCAGCAGGTAGAGAATCAGTTTTTAACGGACCCCAGGTTTTCACATTATCAATATAGCCTGTAAGGATATAGCCGCCCTTTTGACTGTTTGTATCTTGTTCCCATTCAAAACCCCAAGTGTGAGGGCTCGCATAGGCTAATTGAGGAAACTGATGTGAATCAAGAGAATAACCCCAGCCACGGCAATCTCCACCCCCACATTGAGAAGAGTTTCCGTTAAAATGCAGTGCAGCTGTGGTAACGTTAAAAACCGTGTTGTGGGGATAGGCTTCCATAATATCAATTTCACCATTTTGAGGCCAATTAGAATCATAGGTGGGCATCATCCATATTGCCGGCCATAACCCTTGATTGTAGCTGCTTGGATTTATACCTTGCTGACATAAGCCATCAATGCTTTTGGTACAGACCGGTAAATTGATGTTTACTTCCAGGTACCCATGTTTTATTTCTTTCGTAGTCCATACTTCTGAGGGTACTGGAGAGTTAAAAGGTGGTGAGTTAAGGTTAGCTCGCGTCATTATTTCTCCGCTTTTCCAAAAGCCGGTATTAATCAAATCTGCGAGTAACGTTAATTTTCCGTCCGTGCTCTTAATTGTTTTTGATGTATCATAGACATTAATTTCACCAGACATACGGTGATCATAATTAGTCGATGCATAATAATTGAGACCACTGCTTGCTTTATCTTGCAATATATCGGTAATTAATTGACATGTTTTTGATTGATCAAAGGCGCATGAAGCAGAAAAGGCAAGAGTACATGAAAAAACAGATGGCAAGACGAACAGCAAGTTTTTATTAATTATCATTAGTTTTCATCCTTATTGAGTGGGTATCTTTTCCTGTTAAAATTAATAAGATTATGATTATTAAAATAATCACTTTTAAATTGTAATAAAAAAATTGTCTGTTTGGCAAACCCAACACATGGCTTAGATATTTCCCGTGTCCTGTTTATGAGAGACAAATTAACTTCAAGATAGCCTTAAAATGTAATGAAATAATCCACTCAAGCAGTAATCGACGTCCGTTGGACTCCCTTAGAGAAACAACAAATAGTCCATGAGAGCTATCATTCAGGAGCAACGGTATCTTACGTTGCCGGAAACATGGAATACCCCCTAGCCAATTATTTTATTGGCGTAAATTAATGGAGAGCAGTGCATTGACTGGAGTAAAGGCTGAAGAATCTGTTGTACCCCAAAGTGAAGCGAATGAACTCAAAAGACGAATTAAGCAATTAGAACAAGTGTTAGGCCAAAAAACGTTAGAGAACGAAATACTACGTGAAGCGGTAAAGCTAGGCCGGGAAAAAACTGATCTCGCGGCAACCCTTGCTTGGTATAAGCGAATAGCCCTTGCTCTAGAAGTATCTCGTACAAAACTAACAGAAAGGCTTAAAAAAATGGAACCACGAAAGAACCATTACGTTAAAACCGAGGACAATAAACTGCTCCCTTATATTCGCGAAATCACGGACAAACGCAGCAGCTATGGCCTATCGAAGAGTCACTGTTTTACTCAACCATCGAGTGCAGTCTGAAGGCAGGTTAAAAGTGAACCACACTCGTGTATATCGCATTATAAATGCTCAATAATTTATTGCTTTTGGCTCCTAAGAAAAAGCCAACACGCGCGCACGACGGTATGGTGATTACTTTAAAAAGTAATACGGGTGGGTGCTCTGATTGCTTTACCATTCAGTGTGCTAACGGAGTAAGAGTTCATGTTGTTTTTGCTATGGATACCTGTGACCGAGAGGTTATGAGGTACGTTTCATCAGCTGTCGGCATAGATGACAGAACGATTAGAGACTTGCTACTGTAAGTATAGAATATCGTTTGGGCAAAATAGGCGTATTAGCAAAGCCAATACAGTGGCTTAGTGACAATGGATCTGGTTATACAGCTCGCGAAACAGTAGCATTTACTCGGACAACTTGGCTTTGATGTGAGAACCACGCCTGCTTATAGCCCTGAAAGTAATAAAATGGCTGAAGCATTCGTCAAAACGTTTAAGAGAGATTATGTCGCATTTAGTGATCCATTTGATGCGCTCACGCTCATGAGGCAGTTACCCGATTGGTTCGATAACTACAATGAACATGCGCCCCATAAAGGATTAAATATGATGGCACCAAGACAATTTATCAGAAGGGCTTTAGCGGGCTAAGTGGTCCGGTTTATAGGGGCAACTCAGTCTGATTAATCGTAAAACTAAACTGATGTGGTGCTAGTTCATGGACTCTGGAGTGCTTCGCTAGTTATTGCAAAGTCAGTAAACTTTTCAGATGGCGCATCATTATTCGACCAGTTAAAAAATAAAAATAGTTATAAATTGTACTGTCGTGTATTATATGTGTAAAATATCTACAATGGTTATATAAATGTTGAAACAACCAGAATCAGATGCAAGAGTCGCCTCATCTTCAAGACCCCCTAGGACACTTGGCCTCTTCGTTTCTATTCCCAATAAACCTCAACTTCCAACTGTTTTAGCAAGCATTAAACGAAAAGATTCACGTATTACTCTCCCTGATTTGTCGCCTGCTTCTCGAGGCATTCCTGCTCTTATTGAAGCATTTAAGGCACTTCCTGATGGATCTGATATCGAACTTTCAATTCATCAATTTGCGGTTAATCCGCATGCTGAGCCTAGAGAAGATTTAATTCAGTTATGGAATGCTGTCAAATATAAAGTTAAAACTATCATTTGGGATCAGAATAGTTTTTTTAAAAGTTTCGTGACTGGTTTAACCGAGGAAATGAAAAGCGATCCGCATGTTGCTCGTTGCGAATTTCAAAATTGCGATAAAACCAATTCTTGTTCTGCAGATCAGCCCAACCCAGGCTTTTCTTTTCCAAAACCCGAGGAGTTAAAAGCAATGACTTTTTTTAAAGGGGCTGCTGGGGAGGAAAGAGCTTCGGAGGAAGAGTGTGCTCATACAATGGTTTTGCTCAGTGAAGGCGCTAGAGGTCAAATGTAGTAGTTCCAATTTGTGATCACGCATCCTTAAATCTCTTAAGCCTGGTTACTAATCAGACCTAAGCATTATTGTTCAAAAAATTCAAAAATCGAAAATTGATAGTATATTAATACGCAGAGTTAGCTAAGGTAGAGAAGGCATAATTTTATTGAAGTTTAATTATAACTCTTTTTACAGAGATCCCGGCCAGAGGCTTTACGTATTAGTTATTACGTTTCATATCAACTCCCATAAAAAGGCCCTTTATTGGCCTAGTTATTAGAGAAACCATAAACCTTATGATTTATTTAAATTGAAAAGTAATCACACATGAATAAATCAGGTGCAAACGCGTCATAATCAAAATAATTCAAAAGACCATTAGGTAACTCCTGGCCTCCATAACAATCCTGAAGCAATTGGGAAGCAAAATCTACCTCACTGTCATAAACGCCATGATAGCTCTCTTCTAATAGGCCCTCCAGATTTCGCATTAACTCTTGCAGACGCATTCAGCTCCTCCCCTTCCTCATCACCGTTCGCCGTAGAAAATAAGTTGTTCCTTCCAATGCTAGTTTTAAAATACATACACTTGTCTTTACAGAGTACTTTGTTTTATATGCCGATGCGAATAAGTTTATGGCGAGACATATTCATATTGAGGAGCGCGAAAAAGCAAAATCTCAAGGGAGGTCCGTACCAGTATTTGATTTTGATTCGCATTGTATTTGGCAATATATACTGCAAGTAGGTGAATACCCGTATGAACAGACTTTAGTAGATTATTACAAGAGTCATAAGGATTTTACTGAAAAATATAAAGAATTTTTTGAAAAGACATTAAATAAAGATAAAACACTAGACAACGATATTAAACAATCATCTCATGGATTTTTTTTAACGAGCTCCTTAAAACCGCAAGATAAAACCCCAGCGTCTACTATAAATTTCACTATGTAATTCTTCACAATATTTCATCTAGGGGGAATAAATTGATGATGCAAGGAAGCTTTGACGTGGTCTAATAGATCTCTACATCCCATTAAGAAGGCACGATTCATAAGTTATGTTGGGTCTAATTCGCGTTTTCCCCAATCCTGTAATCTAGACTTACTCAAGATATTGAAGAGCAGGATATGTTATTCGATATGGACAAAATATTGGCACTTAAAGTCGCTTAACTATCTCATTGTCAGTTTGGGCTGGATATTCGGTAAAACCCTATGGTTTATTTCAATTGGATTTATCGACAAGGCTACCCCACCTGGATTATAAGGTGGCTGCATAATGGAACAAATACAGCTAAAAAATGGCTCAAAAGGTTTCAAGTCTACTTAAGGCACAAAATCCTAACTAGGATTATCTTCGCGATGTGTTCAGATTTGTGAGGGAAAATCTTAATATCGAAGTAACAACAACAGCCAAAAGAGCCTCTTTTAGACAAGAAAGTAGGCTTTGGAAATTCATCCCATTTGCTGTGGTTATAATTTTGTTTTAGTGAGGCTGGCAAGCTTGATCACCAAATCATCACATCCTAAAGCTTTCTCTTAAGATTTTGTCAAACGCATTAATATATTGCAGGATTATAAATACATTTCAATCGAATAACAGTGCCATGAAAATATGATTTTCATATGTTCCTTCAATACGCACCGCATTTTTATGAACCCCTTCTTTCACAAATCCAAATTGTTCATACATGGCAATAGCAGGCAGATTTTCCTCACGCACCGTAAGTTCAATGCGTGTTAATCCTTTTTGCTCTGCCTGTTGAATGGCGGCATGCATTAATTTCTTGCCAATGCCCTGCCCTCGATAAGCAGCTAATACGCCTATACCTAAAGAGCCAACATGAGCAAAAACAGGCCGGTCCAGTGAACTAATGTCACACCAACCAATAACACGCCCCTCGGAGAGCGCAATAAAATGAGGCCAATTTCCTTCAATATTTTGCAAGACAAAATCGCGAGTCGTGTTTATTGGCGGACCTTCGAGAAAAGCCAAATACTTACGTTCACGCGCTACACTATCCACAGCCGACCAAAATCCTTCAATATGCTCCGGCGCTATGGGGATTATTTCCACACTCATTAGATAAACCCATCCTCATTCTCTATATTGATTATTCATTTTAAATGGGTTTGGGGGAGTAGAAAATTCCAAGCTCCCCACAAACTCTAATCCATCATTTTTTCTTTCTAGCAGATGGCTTCATTGGTACTTTAATTTCCTTAGGATAATCAAAAGCTGAACCTGTGGCTACATCAATTCCACCACCAATAACCCCTCCAAATATAATATTACCAAAGATTAATCCTTTAAGCTTTGATTGTACTTGAGTCGACGATTTTTCATATCCAGGCTTTTCACAGGTAAGTACTAAATCCTTGTTGCTGCGATGAACCACTATACTATTAGGGGTGTGATCCACATACCATTTGCCTTTATTATTTTCTAAAGCGCAACGGGCATTTTCAACGGGTGGGGTAAGTACAGTGATTTTTTGCTGGTTGCCGCTCACAATAGATGCACAACCGGTTAAAAGAGAAAGGCTAAAACATGCCGAAGACACTAATGCTAATTTATTCATAATAACTTCCATTTCCATAAGTATTGGTTGCTTTTTCAACATAACCTGTTGATCATTCCAGTAAATCCTCAGTTCCATAACTTGAGAATTTTGGAGCGGGAAGAATACCAAGCTTTTACAAAAAAGCAATTGATATTTCTATAGATATGATGAGGCAAAACCAGATTTGTTTTTTTATGTGCAGTATGGTAAAAAAACCTCTTTGTTTCGCTGTTTATTCATCCTATATATGCCCTTAGAAGATAAAGTTACAACCAAAAATAGAGGTGCTTTAAGTAACCCTGAAGGCCGATTTGAAACGACCCAATATGAACGTTTTGATGATGGCTGGGATTTAGAGGCAGAACTCTTACCCGAAATAGAAACCGTGCTCTTATCAGAAACAGCCAAATCCATTATTTCTCATAATGACTCTCCTGACCTGCCTTTTGAACAATCCATCAACCCTTACCGCGGCTGTGAGCATGGTTGTATTTATTGCTATGCACGCCCCAGTCACGCTTATGTTAATTTATCACCGGGTATCGATTTTGAAACCAAGATATTTTATAAAGAAAATGCAGCCCAGCTGCTCCGCAAAACATTTGAAAAAACCAGTTATCACTGTAAAACGATTGTCTTGGGCGCAAATACTGATCCCTACCAACCCGCAGAAGCATCGCTAAAAATAACTCGCAGTCTCCTGGAAGTGTGTAAGACGTATAAACATCCAGTCAGTATCATCACTAAAAATTCCCTGATTGAACGTGACTTAGATCTATTAGCAGAGATGGCAGCAGACAACCTGGCCAGTGTAGCGATTAGCCTAACTACACTTTCTAAAGAATTAAAAAGAACTATGGAACCACGCACCTCCATGCCAAGCGCCAGATTGCGGGCAATCAAGCGACTTACCGAACACGGTATTCCCGTACGCGTACTGGTTGCTCCGGTTATCCCGATGATCAACGATGTCGAACTTGAAAAGATTTTGGAAGCCGCAAGCCAAGCGGGTGCCCAACATGCCAATTATGTCTTGCTCAGACTACCCCATGAGGTTAAGGATTTATTTAGAGAATGGCTCGATAAGCACTACCCGCAAAGGGCCTCGCACATCATGAGTTTAATTCAACAAATGCGCGGGGGTAAGGATTACGACGCAACCTTTGGCAAAAGAATGTCTGGGGAAGGCATTTTTGCGAGTTTACTAAAGAAACGCTTTCATTTAGCCTGCCAACGCTATCATTTAAATAAAACACCTGCGCTTGCTCTTGATGTAAACAAATTTGAACGCCAAAAAGAGGGTGGCAAACAATTGCTGCTGTGGGATGAAATGTATTAATAAGCATAGGCTGAGCTAAAAAGCTCAGCAAAGACCGCGCACGTGACGCTCTATCCATAATCGCCCCAAAAACCTCCGAATTTCCATTCCTCATCCCACTGAACTTAATCCCATTCTTTATGTTATAATTGATTTTTTTAACACCGGTTTAGGAATCCCATGCATACACTACCTCCCTGCCCCAAATGCAACTCAGAATATACTTATGAAGATGCTTCCTTACTGATTTGCCCCGAATGCACTTATGAATGGAGCCAAGATGAGCATGACGCGGATAAAAGCCAAAGCGATGAACGCATCATTAAAGATGCCAATGGCCAAGTGTTAAATGATGGCGATACCGTCACAGTAATTAAAGACTTAAAAGTCAAAGGCTCTTCTTTAGTAGTCAAAGTAGGTACCAAAGTAAAAAATATTAGACTGGTTGATGGCGATCACGATATTGATTGTAAAATTGACGGCATTGGCGCCATGAAATTAAAATCAGAGTTTGTGAAAAAAGGATAATTCCCCACTGGAGCTATGATGAAAGGATCTCATCACAAAAAATCAAAATTTCATCGTTTAAGTCACCTCAATACGCGCTGGCCGACTTGGCTTGCGCTGATTGTGTTTTGCTTACTCTACGAAGCCCTTCCCAAAGTATTTTATTGGGGACCACGAGGATTACTTATTGGGTTGGTAACCGTAATGCTGATCCCACTGATAATAGGTCAATGGCGCGGCAACTCCCCACTTAATCGCATTCTGGCTTTGTCTATTAATATCCTGATTACACTCTATACCATTTTTTCTGTCTGTCGCTTACTCCTCGCCACCTTCCAAGGACAAATTGGCCCCAACCATTTACTCGTCTCCTCCATAATTTTATGGACAACCAATATCCTGGTTTTTGCATTATGGTACTGGAGTTTAGACGCAGGTGGCCCAGTGCAAAGAGAACTCAAAGAAAGCGCGGGCTCAACCGCCTTTTTATTTCCACAAACACAACTTGCCTTAACGGAAACAGCTGGTATACCGAAATACATAAAAAATTGGAAACCTCATTTTGTCGATTATTTATTCCTCGCCTTTAATACCACTACGGCCTTTTCACCAACAGACACGCCGGTATTAACGCGCTGGGCCAAATGTATGTGCATGCTGCAAGCAATGATTTCCTTAGCGATTATCGTCATGCTCGCCGCCCGAGCAATTAATATATTGAACTCCGGTTCTGGCTATGTTGTTTCATAGAATAATCAGGATCGCGAACGATCAGGGTGAATTATTTTATACCCTAATAAAAATATAATAACCGGAATAAACATACAATGACCCAAGCTCCTAAAATCTTTGATTACGTCATCGTAGGTGGAGGCTCCGCAGGCTGCGTTTTAGCAAATAGACTTTCCGAAAACACCCATACCACAGTATGTCTCCTCGAAGCCGGACCTGCAGATACAAATCCATTCATTCGTATGCCTATGGGAATTATCATGGCCATACGGAGTAAAAAATTAAATTGGCATTTGTGGACCACAACTCAAGCTCATTGCAACAACAGAAGCATGTACTGGCCTAGAGGCCGAACACTTGGAGGCAGTTCCTCTATTAACGCCATGTGCTATGTACGAGGACATGCGAGTGACTATGATCACTGGGCACAACTAGGCAATGAAGGATGGTCCTATCAAGAAGTACGTCCTTATTTTGAAAAATTTGAGCGTGAAGAAAAGATTCATGTTGATAAACCTAAATATTTAAATCCCTTGATGCAGGTTTTTGTGCAAGCGGGAAAACAAGCAGGTTACCCACTTTTAGAAAATTATAATACAGAACTCCGCGAAGGCGTGGGCTATTTTGATGTCACCCAAAAAAACGGAAAACGCTGGAGCAATGCTCGAGGTTATTTAGATCCAATAAAAAATAGAAGTAATTTAACGATTATTACTCATGCCCAAGCAGTTAAAGTTCTTTGTGAAAACAAATGTGCTCAAGGAGTGCGTATTATAAGGAAAGGAAGCACTCAGGACATCCTGGCAAGCAAAGAAGTGATTCTGTCCGCAGGGAGTATCGGTTCCCCCCATCTTTTATTATTGTCAGGTATCGGTCCTAAAGCCGAGATAGAAAAACATGGCATCACGTTAGTGCATGATTTACCAGGTGTCGGAGAAAACTTACTCGATCATTTAGATATTCATATCACCTGCCTGGATAAAACACATAACTCATTTAGTTTTCTTCCCAGTGCGCTGTGGCGACATCTAAAATCATTAGCACTTTATTTATTTAAACGTCAAGGCGAATTAACGAGCAATTACACCCAGGCCGTAGGTTTTGCCAGAAGCAACTCCGACTCGGTTGCCCCGGATTTACAATGGCATTTTGCAGCCTCCATGTACACTAATAGTGCCCGCCAACTCAGGGATTTGTTTTGCCATTATGGTTATTTATTAATGACTTGTTATTTACATCCTAAAAGCCGCGGCACAATCAAATTACGCAGTGCTAACCCTATGGATATGCCTTTAATTGACCCCAATTATTTATCTGAAAAAGAAGATTTGGATGCGATGGTTATTGGCTTTCAAAAAGCTAGAGAAATTTTAGCACAACAAGCTTTTAGTCCTTATTTTGCACAAGAGTTTGAGCCTGGAGAAACAGCAAAAACAGAAGAGCAGATTCGTGAATACATTAAGCAAAAATCAGAAACCATTTATCATCCCGTAGGTACCTGTAAAATGGGTATCGACTCGATGGCAGTGGTGGATCCCAAACAGTTAAAAGTCTATGGGGTAGAGAATTTAAGAGTGATTGATGCCTCCATTATGCCCACCTTAGTAAGTGGCAATACCAATGCACCCACAACTATGATTGCTGAAAAAGGGGCCGAAATAATTTTAAACTCATCAACTTAAAGAGAGTTGTAGCATTTTCTGCTTCAATTTATTTCTATTTGTATTTGCTAATTAATTTAATTCGCTTTAAATTAAAATGAGCATTGTATAAGGAGATATCATGAAGCTAAAAATCGACCCGTCCAAAAGCCCGACATTTAACTATTTTATTATTAGAATAAATCACAATAATGGGGACAACGGCGCGAATAAACTCCACGCTTATAAAACCGCGATGGATTATGTCAGGAAACAATACCCCGATGCACTTGCCGGGAATAGTTATTGGCTTCAAGCAAAAAATGTCCCCTTAACCGATCTCTACTTTTTACGCTGCCTAACCTTCCGCAGCTATGTGCCACCTTATACAGATGAAGGCTTAGATGCTTTTAGAAAACAAGTCGAAGACTATGTGCAACAAAAGACAGTGATTGAAGGTGAGCCCCAACCCGCCTCTGCGGAATTTGGTTTAATTTAACTAGATGAAAATGTCATCATTGCGCGTTCTTCGAGAAATTTTTTACATTGATATTAAGGAGTTATGCTCTTGGGTTAGATTTTCGGAGCTTTTATCTAACTTTTGAGCTAATAACTCAGCCATACCCATGACCTTGGCATGATGCTCTGTTAATTCCTTATACATCATATGGGCATAGTCTTGATCTCTACATGCTAAATCAAACGAGCACTCGGGATAAGTGCTAAGTAATTCAGAAAGCGCTTTAAAAAACTCTATATCTTCAAAGAGCTCAAGCTTACGTTTTGCAAATAATTCTGGATCAGAAAAAAACCGCGGCTCATGGTTTAATGCTTGTGAAATTGGCTTAAGGTGCTCTACAAACTCACGAAGAGACTCGCAAATACGAGTTCGCTCGTTAAAAATTTTTTCACAAAACCCCACAAAAGACTCCAGTGCTAACAACTCCTTCTTTTCCTCTATAAGCATGCACTCCCTATTTCTGGCTAATGTTCCCGTAATAGATCCCCCAAAAATACCTAAGAATATACTGGCTGATATTAAAGTGAGGGCTTCAAGTAAGGGCTGACCTAAAACCATAAAGTAAAGATAAGCCGAACAAACAGACAAACTGGCAAACAGCAATTGTGGATAAAAAGTAGCGACAAAAAGAGTAAGGGAACGGCAAAGATTCAGACACAACAATCCCCAAGCTAAGGTTAATTTAGTGAACGCAGTCTGACACTTTTGAGAGGCATCATGAGCCAATGAAGCTGCATTCGCGAAATTCAAGGCAAATAAAGAAGTGGCTACTTCACCCAGAATCCTGAACATTTCAAGTATCTGCGAAAAACCAGAGCTTACATACTGCCATTGCCCAAGCCACATAGCGTAATTTATTTTTTTAAACTCATTAAAACTACGGTAATGATCAAAAAAATACGCCCCAGGCTGTTCCCACAAATTTGTTTTTAATTCATCTAGATATTTTTTTTTCTACTTCAGAGAAATTCTCAAACATGATCTTTCCTCCCTCATACAATAATTTTTGAGCAAAGCGATGGCTTGACGATTATGGGAGAGAGTTAAACAGATGGCTTTAGGATTGGTAAGTAAAAATGATTTTTCCATAATTTATCCATTCACAGCAGACTAAGAAGATTGCTTTTTCCATACCGATTAAGGTTGAAGCGTGCAAAGAATACACTCGTGAATTATTTTTTTCAATAGAGACACTATTAAACCCCATATTGAGAAAAAAAGTCTGCCCAGACGTTTTGCCACGTAACACTGGAATTCTTTTTCAACCTCATAGCTCATATTAAAAAACTCATCCAATACGGGATGAGAATCATAATATCCTTAAATTCTTCTTAGCCGCTAAAACAGTGGGATGTGAAGCACCTAACTTTTTTATACCAATAGCAATTGCCTTTTCAAAATAAGACCTGGCGATCTTTTTCTTACCCTGCTCAGAATACAAAGTGCCTAAATTGTTCATGTACGTCGCTAAAGAAGGATGGTCTTCGCCATGCTTTTTTTCAACAATTGCTATAGCTTGCAAATAAAGAGGCTCTGCTTGCTCATACTGATTTAACTCACCATAAACATAACCTAAGTTATTTAGGCTTTCCGCATATAAAGGATGCGCCTCCCCTAATGCTTTTTTCCTAATCGCCAATGAACGTTGATAAAGTGCCTCGGCTTTACCGTAGTTTTTTTCTTCCACATACAAGCCCGCCAAATTGTTTAGCCCATTAGCGATTAAAGGACTATCCGCTGGAAGTTTCTTTTCATAAATAGCCAGTGCCTGGTGATATAAAGATTCGGCGTTTTTGAAATTATGTCGTTTCACATAAAAAGTACCAAGGCTTAACAATGCATTGGCAGTGTTAGGATGTTCATTACCCAATTTGCTTTGGTAGAGAGTTACAACTTTTTGGTATAATTCCTCTGATTGCTTCGTCTTCCCTTGCTCTACATAAATACCCGCCAAATTATTCATATCTCGACCAATGGAGCGATGCCCCAGAGGAAGAAACTTCTGATCAATAGCCAGAGATTGCAGATATAATTTTTCTGCCTCCGCGTAACGGCCTTGTACTTGATACAGACGAGCCATATTGTTTAAGGTCGTAGCATACTCAGGGCCGTTAATTTGCAGCCCATTCAAAATTGCTAACTCTCGTTCATAAAGACGATTCGCCTTTTCATATTCCCCTATTCCCTCATAGGCTAACCCAAGATTATCTAAACTCGGAGTTAACGTGTAATCTTTAGAGTCAGTATGTTGCTCATGAATTTTTATAGCACGTAATAACAACGGTATTGCTTTATCATTTAAGTCTTGACGTATATAAAAATAAGCCAGATTATTAAGGGTCAGTGCCACACTTGGATGATTTTTTCCGTATAGTTCTTCTTTCAAAGCTAAAGCTTTACGATACAAAAACTCACATTTATTGTAATCACCCATATCGCTATAAAAATCAGCCATATTAGTAAAAAGCCCCGCTCTTAACTTCATGTTTTTTGATGGCTTTTTGCTTAAAATTTCCCGAGCCTCTTCATAGTACTTTTCTGCCTGAGGAAATTTACTTTGATTTTGATACACTGTAGCCAAAATAACTAAAAATGGACCTCGCTTAACATCATCTTTACTATACTTTTTATCAAAAAGTTTCAATGATTTTAAGGCATAATGCTCTGCCTTATCATACTGTCCTTGTTTGCTGTAATTCCTGGCAAGGAGATTTAATGCTCCTGCAGATGAATAACCCTCACCATATAACTTTTCAAAAAAGAACAATGCTTTACGTAAAAATTTGTCCGCTTGATTAAAGTTTCCTTGAATGTAATAGGAATACCCTAAATTAAAGCAGCTCATAGGTAAATGTTGAATTTCTTTATTTAAAGCAATCGTATAAGCCTGTTTTGCAAAACGTAATGCCTCTTTGCTGTAACCTAGGCTTTTAGCCTCCCAATAACGAACATTGACATCTTCCCATGGTGTTTTTTGCGCCCAACCGATGCTTAAAAATAAAGATAAACAAAAGGTGACCATTATTTGTTTATTTATTTGAATTCGCATGTTCTACCTACTTCGTTGACAGACTGATTAGATCTCGTTTGTTCTTCGCTCTTTACTTCCTCTGAAGAAGCAAAAAATGAATGCCGATTCACTTTTTTAGGTTCCTGAATAATTGGGGCTGGAAATATAGCTCCTATCGAATCCCCAAGCTCATTTGTTCTCTCAACAAACTTGGGGACAAGGTTCCCTAAATAATGAATTACTTGAGTATACCAAGCCGCCTGAGCATGCTCCGAGGCAAGATGCATGGAAGCTGCTGCAGCGTCATAGTTCCCATCATCTAATTGTTTACGCCCTTCCTCAACAAAAGATTTGCTTTGCTCTTGAAATAATTCAACGACCTTTTCATCATAAAGAAATGTATCCAAAACCCCTATCCCAACTAAAATCCAACCAATAGGACCAGCAAAAGCACCAGTAGCTGATTTTAAAGTAAAATTGATAGTCAGATCTCCAGCCGTATTTTTTATTGCCGTACCCCAAACATCCTCTTCCCCCCCCAGGGATGCACCATATAAGTTAAAAATAAAGCTAATATATATAGTGCCTCGACTCCCCATGTAAGCTTTAATACCAGCCCCGTCAGAAGAAGACAAGATTTTCGCTAACTTATCTGCTGAGTCAGCACCAATTTTTTTCGCGAGACGACCCCAAGTTTCCTCAGAGCTAGCTTTAACCACTAAGTTAATTGCAGATAAGATTTGGGTTTTAAGTTTATTTTCAAGCAAGGAGGTATCTTCTCCGTTCCTTTTTCCCTCGTCTATTTGATTTAGGGTTCCATTAATTTCACTTAGCTTATCATTTGGCGCCAAAGAAAGAAGCTCTTGCAAAGCAGCAGCCTCCTTTTCAGAAATCGGCTTTTCCAAATCCTTTTTATCTACATCCTTTTCCGTCTTTTCTCCGAACTCCTCTTCTTCTTCCTCCTCTTCCTCACGACGAGAAGGTAAAACAGGGTCTCTTTGCTCTGGAGACGTAGTTTCGGGAAGCCCTTTAAGCCCTAATGCAGTAGCTATTTTTTCTGCTCCAGATTGAATATTCGCAACACTTTTTTGCATGTAATCTGAATTAGTCACAGGCACATCCACGATCACGTGCAATTCATCGTTTTTAAGTACGGTTGCGCCATTTGCCGATTCGGTATGTACCTCTCCCACAACTTCTTTTATGACAATTTGAGCTCCATTTTCTCCATAGACAACAGGGGTATGTTCTACCTGACGATCTATTTTATCGAAGGTGACTTCCCCTACGGCAATGGCTTGCTCTCCTGTTACATTAGATGCTTGCTGACCAGCCAACCGTTGTAAATCATGCACATTAAGACTAACGCCAACTCCAGAATAAGATTGATGATCAACTACCTTTTCACTCACTAGTTTCGTAATTTCCACCACGCCACCATTAATCAGCATCTCACTACCGGTCATATGAGCTTCGTCGATGACGACAGAATGTCCTGTATTATCGGCAACATACACCCCGCTATGTTCTCTGACAACAGCGGAATTCCCTTTGCCCGCATAGGCGGATATTTGTCCAGATAGACTGACTTGGGCTGATTCTGTTTCCGTAGTACTGATATCCTGCTTGTCAATAATACTCAAATGCTCAATCTTTGCATCCAGGCTGCCGGCAATAATACGCGCACCATCAAGTGTAACCTGATGCATTGCCCCACCTTTATAGCCTAACTCCATATGGCCACCAGCAGACAGTTCTGCATTAACATGCTGTGTCGAAGTGGTGCGGGTATGTGAGTATGCGAGAGAAGCATCTTGAATTTGCCCCGTGGGAGAAACACCAACACTTTGGCTGGTAACCATTTGATCTACTGAAGAATGAAGCTCAGCAGATCGAGCAATAATTTCAGGAGCATTGACCACCATATTGCCCCCTGCGTGAACCCGCACCCCATTTTCTAAATCAATACCTTCTCCGGCTTCCAGATAAACATTGCCTCCTCGGTTGACACCACCTACACCTTGAGTTTGGTACTTAGTTTTAGTGGTACTTTCGGTCATTGTTACATTGATGGTAGGTGAAAACCCTCTTCCACCAGTACCACCTATTCCATAGCGTGCAAGTATTTCGCTGGTTAATGTATGATCGCTCAAACCGCGCATCAGACTACTGGTGGTGTTATATAAGTTAATCCCCAGATTGGATGCATTCGCTAAAAGCTCTGTCGTGTTATTGCTACCCAGCATGGAATTTAACTTGGACAAAGTAGCATCTTCCGCACTCATCGCATCATAAATTGAGCCACCACTTTTCCACGAGCTCCAGGCTCCCATTCCAGGCACAGAAACACCAATTCCTCGGGATTTTTCAATAACCTCATGATCGAGAAGATCAGTTCCAAACGAGATGCGCCCATGCTCTGCGCGCATATCCAAATCACCATTACCCGCAAAATATGCGCCACGGGCATCAATACTTCCTTGGGTAGAATAAATACGAGTCACCCCATTATCAACAAATAAAGTGGGAGCTACTTCCTCATGTTTTTCATCGGTTGAATGTTTTGATAATCCCCAGAAGCTACTTGAAGATTTATGTTTTTTAGTTTGTGACTTTAAACTATAAAGTAATACGGTATCCCTGGAAGAAACTTGCGTCCCACCTGGAGAAATAAAATGGGTTGCAACAGAGGTTACTCCACCTTCTTCAGCGACTAAAGTATTTATCCCACCAAAAGACTGAACATTTGAATGGCTAACAGTAGTCGTTGTAGTAACACTTTCACTGGATTTACCATACCAGGTTTTTGTTTTTTTAACCTTTGAAACATGGCTCTCTTGCCTTGCCTCGAAATCAATACCGTGTCGTCCGTAAATATAATTTGAGCCATTAGCGATGAAATTAGATGCATCAGACCGCACCATGCCATTGGCTTTCAAATAAAGACCAATCCCATCCGTGTCAGCTAAACCACCACCGCCTGCGATTAAGCCTGCATCAAAGGTAGTCACTCGTCCATAAGGGCCTCGATGGGTTGACACATTACATTTATTAATGATGTCCCCTTGAGCAATTAACTGAGTGTATGCTCCTCCACGAATAACCCCTCCACAATTCACAATATTTCCGCTTGTTGCCTCCATGTACGTTTCACTACGCCCGTTAATAACTCCGCTAGTGCCCATAGGTATACCCCAAGGATCGGGAGTGGGCTCTGTTGACTTGTCTTTATCCTTAGACCGAGGAAAAGGGGACTTGGGAGCACCACGACCTTTGCCCAAGGGACCACTTGGTTTCTTAGTGGGCGCAGGAACAGAGTCTGGGGTAATATTGATTATCTCACTGGCCTTAATAGACACTATATTCCCATTAATACCACCACCCACGTTATAAAAACCACCAACAGCCTCAAAGCAAGCCAATCCAGCAGCATAAATTTGATGGTTCGTTCTAATCGCTCCAGCAGATTTAACAAAAATGTTAGCGCCACTTAGTGTATTTAATAAATTAATATCCGTATCTGTGGAAATTAACTTCAACGTATAATCTGAAATATAATCAGAGTGCGTGGTAATACCACTAGCCTTTACCGTTAAATCACAACGTCGGAAAAAAGGTAGAGTAAGATCCATGTAATCCGTGGTATCCAATTCAAGACTACCAGAAACACCATAGCTACTGTATTGACCACTACCAGAAATAAATTGATTGGCATCGGCGAAATGCTTAATATCAAAAATAGCATTATCCAGATTGGATGAGCCATGTAAATTAGCGGTATCCGCTTGCACCGCAAAAATATTTCTAGTTGCTGTACCGGAGCGAGGTAAATCGGATACGGAGACTCTACCCGCATGTTCATAGTTTTTCGTGAAAAAAGTAGTCTGACCTTGATAAGATAATTGGCTGTAATCTACTAATTTATTAGTTGTAACGGTCGAATCTACTATATGCTCATGCCCATATTGGCTTAGTATCATATCAGTTACAGTAACATTGGAATGATCTAAACTTAACGTTCCATCGGCATTACCTAATACAGTACCATTAAATACCGATTTTTCCAGCGATAAATGTCCACCATGATGGATTTTAGTACGGTCAATACCTATGTCAAAACCTGAAAGGTGTGCGAATCCAGTAATATCCCCTGTTTGAGCAGAGACATAGCCATGAGTTAGATCAATTTCCGCAGAAGCACCTACCTCTAATAATTCGCATTTCTCCGTTTTCTCAACCCCATCCTCTTCAATGCGTTTACCATGGATGGAGGTGAAATCACCACCTGTAAGTTTACCATTTAACTGCACTTTTTTAGCTTCAATAGCAAAAATATGCTGGGGTTTAAACTCTTTCTTATCCTCAGGAGTGTCGCCTGCAAGGGGTTCACCTTTGGGGGCTGTAGTATCAGCCGACGTAGCTGAACTCTCTTGGGGAACAAATAATTCGTCCTCTGCAGTCTTTTTTCCATTGATGGAAGAACCCGCCTGCAAAGTAACTGTTTCTGCTTTAACAGAAAGAAGATGTTGATAGTCTACCTTCCCTCCAACCTGGAAATGATCGGTAGTAATCCAGGTATCATCAGATTTGAAGTCGGAGGTTTTTGTAGTTAGGAATTCATCACTATAGTGAAAACTGGTTTTTTGAGAATCAAGAACACCGGTTGAGACAAGGCTCTTTCCCGTTAATGCGCTTTGAGTTACCTTGGTGCTGGATGTTTCGCTATCACGAAATTGGGTAACTTCACCAGAACATCTATCGAAAACCTGAGTATTATTTTGCTGTAAGGAATCAATGTCTAAAGAAAAACTATCCAAATTCACATGGCCATCATTCACTACCTGATGACCCGTAATGGAACCATAACTAAGCGTTATATCTGCATGCTCACCAATAACTAGCTTATCAAATTTGGCAGGCTTCTGCGCTGTGTCCTCTGACGTACTCACCGGGGTAACTTCAGATGGAGAAGGCTCAGGCTTAGTTTCTATACCCTGTATCAGCGTATAATCTCCACCGCTTATAGTGCCATCAAGCTTGGCTTCTTTTGCTTTTATTTGCAACACATGATGAGGATTAAACTCTTTTTTGACCTCTGTGGTCTGTTCGTTAGTTCCTTCACCCGGTTCTGTTTCTAGCACTGCCTCTGTCGTTGGTGCTTCTTGTGTATCTTCCGTTGTTTGTGCTGGTGCCACTTTAGGTACAAACAACTCCTCATCTGACGTTCGCTCACCTCGAATCACGGAATCTTCAGTCAATAGAACCTTATCTGCTTCGATAAAGAGGCCTTCTTCATGTTGTATTTTGCCAGCAATGGTAACATCATGAGCCTTCAGAGAAAGATGAGAAGTATGGGCAGTAAAATTCTCACCCAGTTTAATTTGATGTTCATAATCCAAAAATGTTCTTTGGCCCTCGAAATATCCCGTTGACTTATAATCAACTCCCGTAACAACCATATCAGAAAACTCAGTTACCGCATCGTCAACATCAGTAAATTGATCAATTTTCGCAAAACCATGGCTTAAATGTAATTTACCTTCCTGCTCAAGCGAGTCGACAACCACATATGCTTGCTCTCCACCCATTGAGCCGGTATTCACAGTTCTATTGGCTCTATAGGAAAAACGATTAAGCCCTTCTAATGATCCTTCGTTATAACCATATTGAGTAGAAAAATTGGCATCCCCACCTCCAGACCAGCCGCTATTAAAAAATATCTGATTATTTATATTATGGGAGAATGCCGAAAACTCCGCTCCAGAGTTAAAACTAAAAAGGCTTCTCTTTGAAGCATTGGGCACTAAGACTCCTCCTAAATTGAGGTTAATTAAGGAATCATCACTATAGCTACCCAAAACTGCTCCTGCTGAACGCATTCCAAAATTTTTATAATCAAAGCGGGAAGCAGCTGACTTAATATCATAAAGTGATAGGGTTGTATCAAAAGATGTACTTTGAATAGACGCAAAATCGTCACTTAGATTGGGCATCTCATATGAAGCAGCATAAGCCAAATTCGCAGCACTATATGCTGTAGAAAAAAGTCCTTTTAAGCAACTTAGCTCAGCCATCAGCTCATGAGTTCGCAGCTGCCTATAGTGATCAATGTTAAACTCTG
The DNA here is from genome assembly GCF_044626755.1 of Legionella lytica. GTDB lineage: Bacteria > Pseudomonadota > Gammaproteobacteria > Legionellales > Legionellaceae > Legionella > Legionella lytica_A. The sequence continues at coordinate 1,224,960 of NZ_JBGORX010000001.1, forward strand.
AAATCTTGTGATAAAAACTTTTACCAGTGCTGATAAGCCCTGGAATCATTAGACCCAAATTAATTGCATTACTATAACCAGGGATTAATGTGCTAACAGCAAGTTTAGCTACTGATCCCAAATTATTTAAGTTGAAAATGTCGCTCGCTTTTCCAGCCAAATTAGGTGTAATTAAACCCGCATTGACTGATAATAAGGTAGTATTTGAATAATTATTTGCGGCAATAAGACCCGCATTCGCCCCATAAAATCCTGCTACGGATAATGATCTTTTAGCATAGGTTTGGCCTAATACATTAAAGAAATTACTATGGATAACCATCTCTTCCGCAGAGAGTGAACCAGAGTTAAATACTTGAGAATCGAACCCCAAGAGCATATTATCGGCCCAAAATGAGCCTTTATTAATCAGATCACTTCCGATAATTTTCAGCTTTCCAGACAGATCAACAGTTCCTTCATGTTGATAATGGGCAGCCTCAATAAATAAGTTTCCTGTTCCCTCAATCGAGCCTTCTTCAGCAACAGTTAACTCATGATGCACATGGATGAAAGGCATTGGCCCTTCTTGTTTTGATTCGAGGTCTGTTTGCTCTTGATCCGCCTCTTCCGTGGGCGCCTCATGTACTGCAAGTGAGCCCCTCACGTGCATGTCATGCGCCTCAATTTGTGTCACTCCCACTATAGCTACGGATGCATCAGAAAAGACTTCTAATTCATTTTGAGCAGTAATAGCCGAATTAATCGCATCCATCGTGCCAAAGATCGATATAGATTCGCCTGTCAACGCCGCTTTTTCTAATTTGACGGAGGCCTCTAATGCAACATCAATTAGTCCTTCAACCGTTACCATAGACATGGAATGAGCGGAAAATTGATCATAAATAGACAATTCTTTTGCCGATAAAAGACTAGAACATAATTCCGTACGCCCTAATGCAGTAAATTTTTTAGCATGAACCGTTGAACCCGTGCTGATAATAGTTGAATCAGCCGTATTTTCGAGTTGAGAATCAGCAGCTAAAGTACTCTCTCCTGTCAATATAAGCGTGGAATGATCCATCAGCTCTACATCAAAAGCCCCTAATACCGAACCTTGAGATAACTCTACTATACTCCTCTGTGAATTAAACTTATCCTGAATAACAAGAGTACTTGTTTCAAATTTAATACTTGCATCTTCTTGTTTTAATCGTTCGCACCAAACTTTCGAGTCTTTGGCTTTCATTGCTCCTTGCGAATGTAAAAGTCTTACCTTCATTACACTATTATCTTCTAATTCGATTTGGCCATTAAGGTAATTTCTGATGTCATCATCGGTAATGAATTTTGAGTTTCTAAGCCTTAAGCCAGCATGAAGTAGATGACTTATCTTTTTCTCGGAAACGCCATATATTGTCGAGTTTTCAAGTAGAATATGGTTAGAACATTCCAATATTGCAGTCGTAAAACCACAACCTATAAATAACGCGGGCTCTTCGGCAGCACCGCCATTTATTTCCAGATATTTTGAATTAGAAAATAAAGAATTAATGTTTGCTTTTTCAGAAGTAATTTTCAAGGAGTCAACTTTAAAATGAGCTTTATCAATAACCAGTGCACCATTCAAGGTTAAAATATCTCCAGAAATACGGGATTCCCTTAAATCAGTAGCTCCATTGAGCTCAAGTAATACTTCCGAAGAGATAACAGAATTTTTACTTGTTAATCGACCCTCTATTGTTCTTAAGTATTTGGTCTCAATATCGGCTTTTTCAAATAACAATCGTCCCATAGATTTTATCGAAGCATCTGCTTTAAGCTTTGAGTCACGAATAATCGTCTCAGCCTCTTCATCTACAAATAACTCTTTAATTTCAATTACTGAATGGCCATTAAATTCTAAAGATCCTGCATATACGTTACATACTGCTCCTTTATAAGTACTGTCATGGATCGAAAAATCATGGCCATGCATGTAAGTTATTGGGGCAATAAAAAGACAATTTTTAAGTTCTGTTAGGGCTTTATTGTCATGAGTAAAATAATCCGAAAGCTTTATCAGAGAGCTTTTCGCATCAAAAATACCCTGTTGCTCGACGTGCTGGGCTTCCAAATGGCATTGATCAAGCGCCAACTCGCCTTTATTTTCTATTTCGTTTAAAGAGGACTTTGTATTAAAAACATGAACTACAGCTTCCTCATCAATAGCTAATTGCTCATCAACCAGAAATAGCCCCTCCTCTGGGAGATCAGAATTTCCGATACGAGCTTGAGTATCTCCTCGAAGGTGTAAATTACCCGTATGAATATGATTGGCCCCTAGAAACCTAAAGGTAGACAATTCAGATTCCTGGCCCCAAATTAATGATTTCGAGGTTAAAAAACATTCATTATTGACCCGAAGGTCACCCTTCATTTCGCTCTCAATAGAAACGAGGCGTAACTTATCAACTAGCGTTTTAACGGAAGCATCTTGTTTAAAAAATTGCGCACTAACATCAAGTTGTCCTGAAGTGTGTACATCGGCAGCTTGATGAACATAAGCGGCATCAATAACTAAATTTTCTGATTTGACAGGTGCTAAAAGGCCTATACCTTGACGCGCTTTTAATAGAATAGAGCCTTGAGAGGTAACTTCATCATCCAACCACAGTGCTTCTGCATCAATAGCGAGTATTGATTCCATTTCCAATTTGCCCTTTATATATACAGGGCCTTTCGCATTAATAAAACACTCTTTTGTTTTAAGGTCTGCAAATAGATTGAGTTGCTTTTCAGTATAAGATTGAACTATTAATTTTCCATCGGAAGTAGAGTGCCATTCTAAAATTTTAATGCCATTATCATAAAGTTCACCATGAGTTTTGGTTCCAATGATACTATCCGTAATATTATACTCACCATTTTGGTCCGGCTGAATTGCAGCACGAGCATGTTTCTGACTGAACTCAAACCAATCAATATCAGATAAATAATCAACATTTACTTCACGGGGTAATACTCCAAGATCATGCGTTCCAATAGTTAAAACTTTAATTGCACTTGCCATTTTCCATAGTTCCTTGCTTGCTAATAATGGGACTGAAATTTACATAAAACCTATTTGTTATATTCTTCGACCTGTAGGCTCTCGTCTCTTACTTGGAGATGGATCATCTGAAGGTTGGTTATCCTCTGGATTTAAGCGATGTAATCCATGTTTCGCTAAAAGACCACTTACCCCCTCAGGAATGTCATCTGTTTGTTCCTGAACGGGTGGAGTCGGGAAACTTGTGCCTGGAAAGGCGGTAGGTCTTTTACTTACATGAGAAGACGTTCTGCGCTCAAGAGTGCTGATTCTACGAGCATGCGAATCAACTTCCTCACGAACCATTGATATTTTGGCATCCACCTCTTTCTTATCCATTTCTCTTTGCAGTTCTAAAGTATTTTGGCGGTGCTCCGTAGTACTTTGTTGGTCCCTCACTTCGTCAATTGCCTGGTTTATACTCTGCCTGGCACTTGTATCTTTTTCAAACTCCTCTTCCAAACTCGTCACACGACGGGTTAGCTGCTCTATAATACTGTCTCTATCATCATCCGCTCCTTTATTTTTTGCCGCACAACCGCTAAAGTGATTAACGGCAGTATCACCCGCAGCCCAAAGGCTACCAATAAGCCCTGCAACACCAAACCCAAGTTTAGCTCCAAGCGGCAATGCTAATGGAGGGGCAACGCAAACTGCCACGACAGTTCCTAATGATACAATACCGACACTAATAACACTTCCAGTCCGTACAGAACTTACTTTTTCTTTCATAATTAAACCTATAACTAATTATTTTTAAAACATGAATAATCACTTCATTGTTATTAAAAAATTGTACTCTTGGGAGTCATTTTCAGGGTTTTTATCCATCTTTTGAGCCAATAACTCAGCCATACTCATGAGCTTGGCATGATGTTCTGTTAATTCCTTGTACATTATATTGGCATAGTCCTGATCTCTACTCGCTAGAGCAAATGAGACCTCTGGGTAGGAGAAAATTAATTCGGAAAAATCTCTACAAAATAAGGTATCTTCAAAAAGTTCGCGCTTAAGTTTTGTTAATAATTCTGGATCAGAAAAAAATCTCTGCTCTTGGTTCAATGCTTGTGAAGTTAACTTAAGCTGAGCTACAAATTCACTAAAACGCTCACGAACTTGAGTTCGTTCGTTAAAAATTTTTTCACAAAACTCTACAAAAAACTCAAACTTTCGCAGTTCCTCCCTATTTTCTTTTGTAAGCCTGTACTCACTATTTTTCTTCAATGTTCCTATAATAGAACCCCCAATAACACCTAAAAAAATGCTACTCGCCACTAATGTAAATGCTTCAAGAAGCGGATTTCCTAAGACCATAAAATAAAGATAAGCAGAACATACAGTCAGACTTGCAAATAATAATTGGGGATAAAAAGTAGCGACAAAAAGAGTAAGGGAACGGCAAAGATTCAGACACAAAAATCCCAGAGCTAAGGTTAATTTAGTGAGCGCAGTCTGGCACTTTTGAGAGGCATCATGAGCCAACGAAGCTGCATTCGCGAAATTCAAAGCAAACAAAGAAGTGGCTACTTCACCCAGAATCTTGAACATTTCAAGTATCTGCGAAAAACCAGAGCTTACATACTGCCATTGCCCAACCCACATAGAGTAATTTATTTTTTTAAACTCATTAAAACTACGATAATGATCAAAAAAATAGGTCCCAGGCTGTTCCCACAAATTTGTTTTTATTTCATTTAGATATTTTTTTTCTACTTCAGAGAAATTCTCAAACATGATCTTTACTACCTCATACAATAATTTTTTAACAAAGCGGTGGCTTTAGGATTGGTAAGTAAAAATGATTTTTCCATAATTTATCCATTCACAGCAGACTAAGAAGATTGCTTTTTCCATACCGATTAAGGTTGAAGCGTGCAAAGAATACACTCGTGAATTATTTTTTTCAAATAGAAGCATTATTAAATCCATATTGAGAAAATAAGGATCACCAGTAAATAGGAGGCACCTATTATTGCCATGGAAAATCAACACTATTTAATATTCAATTAGTTATCATTTATTACTTTTTAATTAATGCTTAAAAGAAAATAATTTAAAATACCAAAAAATTCTTTTGACATATTTATCAATAAGCGAATACCAACTACGCGCCCTTCTCTTTATATTGTAAAATGCACTATTCAAATTCTAATGTAAGATCTCACATGAAATTCCCTTACCAACTTATCGACTTAACTCACACATTAGAGAACTCCATACCTAATTGGGATAATAGTTGTGGCTTTAATCATGAGCTGCAATTGGATTATCCTGATTGCCAAGGTGAGGATAAATTTCGGGTGATGAAGCTAAGTATGGATGCCGGGATTGGCACTCATATGGATGCCCCAAGTCACTGTGTGCCTGGAGCGAAAGGCATTCATGAGTTTGATGTGAATGACTTATGTATGTCCTGTGTTGTTATTGATGTTTCAAGTAAGGCACATGAGCATTATCGTGTATCAGCAGAGGATATTAATGATTTTGAACGTCGGTATGGGCTAATCCGTCAGCATACATGCGTACTGATTAAAACAGGTTGGGAGCGATTCTGGCGTGAACCGCTCAAATACCATAATCAGCATGTGTTTCCTTCTGTCTCCATTGAAGCGGCTAATTTATTACTCAAGCGTGGTGTAACCGCCCTGGGTATTGATACCCTATCGCCAGATTGTCCTGAATATGGTTTTAAAGTCCACCAAGCCTTTTTAGGTGCTGGCAAAATCTTGCTAGAAAATGTGGCTAATTTAGAGAGCATGCCAGTAACAGGGGCTTTGGTGATGATTTGCCCCCTGAAAGTGCTTGATGGCACCGAAGTACCGGTACGGCTGTTAGGATTAATTTGCTTAGATTCCCTCTAACATCTCAATGTTAGAGGGTCACCGATTTTAGGCTAAGGCGACTTTAAAGCCGATTTGCCCATTGTAGGTATTAGCATGTAAATTCAAGCCGACGCCATAGCTACCATTTGCATAAAGAGCCAAATGATTAGGTAAGTCTAAGGTTGTTCCCAAATTCAATTCTAAAGTAGAACCTTCAAGTTGAGATTGGAATGGAAGATAACCAGCTGCCGATGAAAATTGTGCCTGCGGATTCCCTTTAAATTGATACCAATAATTGGGGCGGAACCAAGTAGTTAATTTTTTCAGGCCTTCAGTATGACCAAACTCGTGTTTATTTGCCAAACGTATTCCTAAACGTCCAGCCAAGGACTCATTATTGCGGAAGCGAATCAGAGCAGCGATGTCCCTGGTATTATCTAAATCAATAGACTGGTAAACTAATTGGCCCTGTGGCTCAACAAGCCATTGTTGTTGAAAAGCAAAGGGATATCCCCCTTCCACTGAAGCAGCAAATCCCCATCCCCCGGTTTCTAACGCAGGAATACGAGAGGAGTTAGAACGCGCATTAGTGTACGAAGTTCCTTGCAGCACGGTATCAATATACGCTTCCGTAGGCGAATAAAGAGTCCAATATCCACCAATGGTGTACGCTACAAATTCATTAGATCCTAAATAACGATGCGGACGTTTTACATCACCTTGAACTCGACCAAAAGCCCCATAAACACCGACATGATTGCGAGTGCCTTGGGCTGTAGTATGCTCATATAAATCCCCGCCAATTTGCATCGCGGCAAAATTGTAGTCATAACTTGAGCTTCTGAAGTATTTGCGACTCGTAATTCGATCACGATCACCACGCATACCAATCACGCGTCCCCAGATACGTTTAGATGAGTTATCAACAGTGATGGGATCGGTAACCCATTTACGCTGCCCTACACGCTGATGCAACGTATCGATCAAGGCCTGGCCATATAATAAAGTCATTGCCGGTAATACGGGGTAAAGGCCAATTTCCTGACGATATTCAGGTCTGGGGCCGGGACCTGGTGGAACTGGAGGATCTGGCTCTACTGAGCAATGAGGGTTTTCGGGGGGACAGAGACTACGCAAATACCAACTATTTTCATTAGTCCCATCAAGGCCTGAACGATACAAACGATATTCAAAAGGACCAGCAATGGCGGGTGATACTAACTGAAAGGCAGTGCCGGTCGTTGTACCCTCATTAATTGCATCAATAACCTGAATACCATTACCTGTCGTTAAAGCTCCTAGCCCTGTAGTATTATTAATGATTAATCCTGTAATTCCTGAAGCAGTGCCTCCATTAATAATTACTAAATCAGAGGGTGAACCATCGCTTCCTAAGAAAGTATTAAGACTAATAAAGCCATTATTACCAATTAAATCATTCTCTACGGTGAGCGTTTTAAAATTATTACCATTTGCTTGAAAACTCACAACTCCAGATAAAATCAAATTATTTAGCACCGAATCCCCTGTTAAATTCCATAAACTTGTGGCATCAATCGTTAAATTCGCAGGGTCAATGGCTCCACTAAGTATTGTATTATTTTGTAAAAAGAGATCAGCACTACTCTCCGCCGCAACTCGGACATCGCCGGTGAGTGTGGAGTTATCAGCAATCAATAACAACTGCGACGGATTAGCGGTGGGGAGTGCATTACTTTCACTTACTCCATTAGGTCCTATACCATCAGGCAGTGATAGGCCATTCAACTCAAAGGGTCCCTCCACAGTTGCCGCTGTATTGACCAGCAAAAACTCATTGGTACCACTCGTATTTGTAACATGAGACAAAAAGATGTTGGTTATCCCGCCGTTCGCTACAATTGATGCTGCATTATCAGAAACAAGCTGTGTATTGGTCGCATTCAGCGTATTGATTACTCCAGCCCCTGCATTCGCATACAGGGCGTAAGCACCGGTGCCATGAGTAGTAATTTCGCTATTGATTAAATCAATACGAGAGCCACCAAAGGTATAGGCCCCTATAGATTGGCTACCAAATGTTTCAACAGTGGTATTGGTTGCATTAATTGTTGACGCTGCTTGAGAAATAAGACCATAGGCGGTATTACCTAATGTAGAAACGGTACTGTTATTTTGTAAATTAATAATCGCTCCAGTACGTGCATAAGCCCCATACGCACCTAATGCGGTAGTTAACAGAGTGCTGTCATCAATAGTCAATGCGGAGTTTCTTGCCGAATAAGCCGCATGTTCATAATTTTGTTTGGTTTCTACTGAGCCTCTATTGGAAAAACTCATAGTATTCCCGTCTGAAGCACTTATTCCGTACGAGTTAATACCATAAACAACTACTTTAGTGCCTCCAACAACGACATTACTCGCAACAGAGCCAGTACCTAATACCGACGTAGAGATCCCATGACCGTTATTGCCACGAGTTTCAATCATCGAGTTGTAAATTTCGCCACTTGCCCCGCCAGTAATATTGACACCTACAGCATTAATGGCAGCGGTGGTAATAATCACCCCATCAAGCGAAGCAAAAGCACCTACGCCTTGAGCATAGGCACCATAAGCAGCACTGTTTGTTGTATTGATTATCGTGTTCGAAAGCACTAATTTTGAGCCAGCGTTTAACGCATAAGCACCGTAAGCATTGGTTCCTGAGGTGGTAATGGTACTGTTATTAACGTTCGCGGTTCCACCATTACGGGCATAAACACCATAGCCTAAGCCTGCGGTTGTAGTAATCTCACAGCCATTGATTGTTGCAACAACACCATTTGCAACTAATGGCGGACATACTGCCGCATTAACTTCAGCTATAATCCCATACGCCAGGGCAGCAACAACACTTAATTTGCCAAAAGGAGAGTTTAAAAGTGATTCCATATCAATAATTTATATCCATATATATTAATAATGAATCTACTATAACATACCCCTTTTAAAAAAGAATGTCTCTTCCTTGTAATTTACTATAAACCCTGAGAGCTTTTGCTCCATGATAGTGCTCACCCAAAATGTCAATTACAGCCAGTGGATGTTAAAAATTTTTCTCACACGTCAGGTAATTTTATCAAACGCTGCTTTCGCAGGAAGGCCTAACCTCTGCTATTTATAAACAGCTGCAAGTCGTCATTCTTCATTAGTCAAGTAAGGGCTTTAAGTTATAAGAGTTCATTATCTTAAAAAAAACATACATACACCAAAACATTAAGTGCTGTTAATGGCAAACCTAGTTTAATGAACTCCCAAAATCCAAATCCCTTAATACCTCTTTTTTCACTATTGTGAATGATAATAATATTACTTGCCGCACCTAAAATAGATAAATTACCCGCAATCGTACTTCCTACGGCTAAGGTTAATAATTGAGAATTGGAATGCGCTGAGTGCAGCAGCAACGGTAAGTACAGTGCAACCAACGGAACATTCGAAATGAATTGGCTTAACAGAATACTAATCAGTAAAATAGCAATTGGGCTGGTTAATGAAATGTGATAACGATGAATATTCGCTTGGAAAAAACCACTGTCCCAAACGCTTTGCATCAGTACAAAGGTACTGGCGAAGAAAATTAAAGTTCCCCAATCAAGCTTCCTTAAAAAAAGCCATTTCTGTTTACTAAACAATAAAGGTAGCGCGGAAATAAGGGCGATATAACTAAAGTTAATCCTAAATGATGAATGAGAAAAATCCATAATGACTTTAGTAAGAACCAGGCAAAGCATAATAATCAAACTTAACTGTACTAAAACAACGGTTTGAGGAGCGCGAATCGGAGTAGGAGCTACTTTTTCAATGGGCTGATCAAGCTGCTTTTTATACATAATATAAATAAGCCCATAGCAAATAATAAGATTTAAAAGGGTTGGAATGGCTAACGGTTTAATAAAATCGAGGAAAGGAGAAGGCATCTCTCCTTTAATAGCGATAAGCAAGTTTTGTGGATTACCCACTGGGCTTAGGGCGCTGCCAATGGTCACGGAAAAGGCTAAAGCAAAGAGTAAAGGTTTTATTAAGCTCTTATGTGATTTACATAATTGCAGAATAATGGGCGTACCCACAATCGCAATCGTATCATTCATCAATAATGCAGCACTGGTTCCAAGTAAGAAAACAATAATGATTAAGGCTTGTTTTCCGGTGTGTGCATGATAAAAAATATCATTCGTGACTTGTTCTAAATACCCACTTTCCTCCGCGGCTTGTGCGATAAAAAAGATCCCAAATAAATAAGCCATAACCTCGGGATCAATCGCGGCAATTGCATGTCCTGGTGTTATTTGTTGGCATAATAAAGCAGCAATAGCGCCAAAAGCCATAATAGCCCAAATAGGAATAATTGCTCTGGCAACCCGACGTAATGCAATAGCAACGAGAGTAATAAAAAGAATAATAACTGCTAGTGGCATTCCAGTTCCGCCCTTTTTTGAAGGTCTCCATTATGAGTGAACTATCCGCAATGTAAATAGGCCTTATTTGCTTTAGCTCTGATACTATCCTTTAATTTATATACTATCTCGATTGTTGAACGCTATCATGTCTAATTATCATGTTGAACGGATGAGTCTTGATGAAGTCACACTGGCTGTTGATTGGGCAAAACGGGAAGGATGGAATCCTGGTCTTCATGATGCAGAATGTTTTTATCAAACCGACCCTCATGGCTTTTTTGCAGGTAAGCTTAATAATCAAATAATTGCTGTAGGCTCAGCCGTCATCTACGATGAGCATTTTGCCTTTTGTGGTTTTTATATTGTTGATGAAAAATATCGCGCCCAAGGTTATGGCATGGAGCTAACCCAGGCCAGACTAGCCTATATTGGCAACCGCAATGCCGGTATTGATGGTATTTTGGAGATGACCGATAATTACGCACGTATCGGTTATCATTTTGCGCATCATAATGCCCGCTACGCCTTAGAAAATACACGAATTTCACCCAAATCTCTGATACAACTTGTTAATTTAAAAACTATTCCTTTTGAGCAATTAGCTGATTACGACCGACGACACTTCCCCGCTCCTAGAGCTAAATTTCTCGTAAATTGGATTAAGCAAAGCCAGGCTTTAGCCTTGGCTTATATCGAAGAAGACCAACTACAAGGTTATGGGGTCATAAGAAAATGTTTTGAAGGATATAAAATAGGCCCTTTATTTGCAGATGCACCGGCAATTGCAAATCATTTATTTGAGCAACTGGTAGCCCACGCTCATGGCGAACTGGTCTTTCTTGATATTCCCGAAAATAACCCCTTTGCGGTTGATTTAGTGAAACATTATGGTATGCCTCAGGTATTTGCTACGGCACGAATGTATTTAAAAGGAGTCCCGGATTTGTCGATTGAAGGTATTTATGGAATTACTTCTTTTGAGTTGGGTTAAATTCGTGTACTGACCCCATAATACGCTGCGCAATACGGCTACAATTCGATTAAAACGCATTGACTTCCCCTTTATTTAAAGTCAAGATTCGCCATCCAATCTAAGCTAATATCGGTCATGGGAGCAATGGAGCAGATGAACCCTTTCGCTAGAAATATAAATTACTCGGTTGGCTTGTTAATAAACTTAATTTTACTCCTCATACTCATCTGTGTCTTTGTCCCTTTTGCCCCCAAAATGCCAGCCTCAACGCTTGACTCCTCGTGGGCTGTGGGCTTAAACCAAGCGGTAGTCCAAGGACTTGCTTTTGGTAAAGACATTATCTTTACCTTAGGCCCCTATTCATTTCTTTATACTAAAACCTATCATCCTGCATTAGACACTCTAATGATTGGTGGCGGCCTGTATTTGGCGATTAGCTATTGGCTGTGTTTACTTATTTTAATAAAAGAATTTCGTTGGTCCTGGGCTTTAGCCTTTTGCTTTTTTCTGTTTGTTATGGTCTATGCCCGCGATTCACTGCTCTTTTCCTATCCCTTACTGGTCGGACTTTTTTGTTATAAAAACCTGCCCTCTGCAAAACCATCCTCTTACTGGCTCACCTTATTCGTTACTCCATTTGGATTAATGATTTTAGTCAAAGGTTCTTTATTGCTGTTATGTAGCTGCATGAGTAGTTTGTGTTGCCTATTTTTTCTGAGCAACAAGAGAGTTCCACAAGCTTTAATTACGATACTTGTACCGATTCTTTCCATGCTTGTATTTTGGTTTGCTATTGGGCAATCCCTAATGAATCTCCCCTTGTTTTTGAGTAGCAGTATCTCTCTTGCCTCCGATTTTACTGAGGCAATGTCTGTAGATGGCAATCAAGATGAAATTATTTTATATAGCCTTAATACACTCGCTCTTTTAGGAAGCATCCTTTGGCAAAAGAACATTCGGGGCAGCAGAAAATTATTTTTACTTTGCATATTCTTTGTCTTTTTATTTATGTCGTTTAAAGCTGGTTTTGCTCGACATTATGGCCATGCATTAATTCCAGGTACTTCCATTATGATGGCAACTTTGTTTTTGCCTTTATTGATAAATAATACAAAGCTGTTGATTACTCTGTTCTGTGTTTCGCTGAATACCTGGTATGTGATTAATAACCACTACACCCATTTATCGATTAAGGATAACTTTAAATCAAATTATTCCTCTGCTTGGCATGGGCTTAAAAGCCGCATCAGCAATCCCAATTCATTAAAGCAAGACTTTGCCCTATCCATGAGTTTTCTAGGTCAGCAAGCTGAATTTCCCATTTTTCAAGGCACTACGGATATCTATTCGTACAACCAATCGTATTTAATTGCCTCAAACAACCAATGGTCGCCTCGGCCGATATTCCAAAGTTATTCCGTGTTTAATTCCAGCCTCGCAGAAAAGAATAATCAACATCTGCAGGGGAAAGCCTCTCCCGACACTATTATTTTTAAAATCGAACCAATCGATGAGCGTATTCCCGCTCTGGAAGATGGTAAGAGCTGGCCCTCACTTTTAGCGAACTATCAACCCATTGATTTAAAAAATGATTTTTTATATCTGCGTAAAAAGAAGGAAAGGAGCCCAGAAAAAAATGCGCCCATTTTATTAGCTAGAGAACAGCATCTGCTGGGCGAGTCAGTAAAAGTTCCACACGCCCAGGCTCCCGTTTATGTGGAAATTGAAATTACCCCCACTTTGTTGGGCCGTATTGCAACACTGTTCTTTAAACCCAGTCAGTTATATATGACGTTTAGATTAGAAAATGGCATAACAAGGCAATATCGTCTCGTGGCGAATATGGCAAAATCAGGCTTTTTGCTATCACCACTGATTGAAAATACAACGGAATTCACTTTATTGTATGTAAAAAACAGCTACTTAAATGATAAAAATGTCGTATCTGTAGCTATTTCTACTCCCAAGGAACACAGTTGGCTCTGGAAGCCTGAGTATATCATTCACTTTAAGCAATTAAATTAAAACCATCAGTAAAGAGTGTATCAATTTATCAGAGCTAAAATTTCATTATTTATCAATCTGTTATTTTTGTGCGCAATTATTATGTTGTAGTTTTAAAGCCTTTATCTTAACATTGGCGCCCCATGGGGAAATTTTGCTTTCCATGTAATTAATTATGAGGTTCGAGCTATGCCTAAGAACAAATATAATCCACAGCAAAATCAAGCAAATTGCCCCACGAAATACACTACTCGCCAGCACCTAGCTGCGGCAAAACTACATGATGGATTGGCGATAATACACAAGCTAGAATTTACTCCATCATCTTCTTTGACCCTAAATCCTTGGATGGCCGCGCTGCTTTTATTAGTCCTTGTTACTCCAGCAGCCGCTGCTAGAGACAAATTTCCTAGTGAAGGTTCTTTTAGTGAGAAAAAACAATACATAGATTCATTAACCAGCAGATGTACTGAACTAGCAAGTTCGGTAACCGCAACTGCCTTTGAGAAAGGTCCTTTACTCGTCCAGCCAGCGGATCTTCCTCCCAATGTAGGCTATAAAGCAGCACGTCATACGTTCTTCGCAGAAGATGGGGTCGCAACCAAGCGGGAACTGGAAATTAGTAAACAAGCAAAGCCTTCTGATACTACAGAAATTTTTATTGGCAGTGAAAATAATAAAGGCCAAGGGTTTCTCCATAAATTTAAATTACAGGCAAATGGTGATTTAGAGCCAATGGGAAAAGTGGCGCAATCCTTAGAGGAATACAGTAAAGATTTAACTGCAGTAGGTGCGGTCGTCACTGAAGTGAGCACCGATGATAATCGTCGCTGTTACCAATATAAAATTAACCCCTAATCCTTATGCAGTCATGTCATTGGCTAGGGGGGTATCCTTATGCCAATCACAGATTGCCATTTCATCGTTTGAACAAGAATAACTGTAATATCCCTGCCGTGTAATACCCAGTAGTTGGCACATTACACCAACTAGCCCGCCCTTCTTTTGTTGGGCGACCAACGAATATTTTATTTCGTTTCTTGAGCAAAGAAGAGCTGTAATTTCAAACGTTTCCATTTGAGTAAAATAAGGTTGATGTGAGTGCTGCAAAAACCTCAGGTTTGCTCAGATTATTTTGCGAGCACTTACGATTCTCAATTTGTTTCAACTCAACAGGATAAATCAACTTCATCCCACTCTGTTTCGCAGTCCAATACCCATTCTAACGCTTTTCTTCTGAGAAGAATTCTAACAAAAAAATCATTTGGAATATCATTTTGGTGATGATGAACCCACCAATGCAATCGATAATAGAGGTCGCACATTTCGTAGAGTTCACTGTATGATCTTAACTGCATACAATTAATATATTTAGCTCCGTCTTCACTAACTGAAGGTTGGGGCTGAGGCTTGCTGATTTCCAGCGGCGCTTAACATACAAGTACCATCCACTAGAGTGTGAAAGCCTCCTATATTAATTTAGACACAGAGACTACTATCATCTTTGGACCTCTTGATCCAAAGATATTGATTGTCAGATTTATATCGTTCATTAAGGGTACTAATTTTGTTTCAAAATATATTTGTATATTTTGAATATACTTTACTCAGACAGAATATTTGGGCTCAATATATCTAAGGGAAAAATCAAGACCTTATAATTTAAATCATTTTTCCAGGGAGTCAGATTTTTTACTAATATGCGAACAGTGCTAGTTTTGGCGGGGGAATGCAAAATCAAATCAGCTTGATTGCAATTAAATCCGTATGACCATATAATGATACAGATAATATCTAAATTTTCGCCTTTACTCTTTACAAGGGAGTATTAATTATGCCTATAGAAAAAAAATACACTATAGAAAATCTCGCTAGTTCTTTCACCGAAAATTTGGGTATGGATCAAGATGTCACAGAACATTTTTTTGAAAGTGTTCAAACAGGAGAAGATCTTGGTAAGCTGCTTTCTTTACTAAAACCTGAAGAGTACCCTTATCTTCTCTCAGTAAAAGATGAGATAAGCATTATTCTTGCAACAGAATCTCTCAATTATATGCTCATACCCATAGCTGAGGATCCTCAAAGAGTCGGAGCCATTTACGAGTTAATAAAAAAACATTGGATAGATAAAGTCCATATCCAAAATTGGGAAGATTTTTTTTGGTGCCTCACATACTTACCGCAAGAAAAAAGAGGTGAATTTGCAGTGGGAATGGAAAAAAAACTTCCTGATTTATTGAGAACACCCATGCAACTTCTTGAGGTAGTAATTCATTTAAATGAAGATCAAAAAGAAATATTTTTGGCTACGATTAAACATTTAGCACTCCAAGGGAAAATAAAAGACACCGTCTTCGAGTACAGCGAAACTGATTCATATTTGTTCAGAATTAAATGGGCAAACAAATATAAAGAAGCTTATGATTTTGTATATGATAGGTTAATCAATGATCCTGAAATCCATGATTTCTTATCACATCGCCACCAACCTATACAATCAATCAGCGAAGAGCCATCCCCCTTTATTAACATTGATATGCATATTCTAGCCGGTTTTATAACAGCATTAGGTGTTGCTTCGGTAGCAATAGGGTTAGCTATTCTTTGTACTACTACTTTTGGGGTGGCTGGTGCTGCCATAGCAACAGCTGGGGTAGCCACCTTGGGTACTACAGGAATATTTTCAAAAATGGGCTTCTTCTCCAATAAAGAACAGTCTATAGACAATACCGAGGAATTAGAGAACAAAAGCAAACCGTTAGGATAAGAGAAAATCCGGCTCTATGGCAAAAAAGATTTAAATTTTAAGATCTTGATTTTTTTGGCTGATATTAAAAAGGGTTACCCTCAACTTAGACTCCCCAAAAAAGTAGGTTTGCCGAATTTTAGGTGCAAAGAATCTCGTTAGGGTTGGCTTTATGAAATTGTATTTTCCGATGAGATGCTACGCGTGGGCTGATGCGCACTCTCTACCCGGTTATTAAGTCCCTTACGCGAGCGTTTTTCGACTCCTTTGCACATTTGGCGAATTGGGCTTGTGTAGCTCCGGAGCTTATCTGTTACAATCACCCGAGGCTTTGGATGGGCATTCAATAGACGAGACAGGAAGCGAATGGCCGCATTCTTATTACGTCGCTTTTGCAAAAACACATCCAGTTCATAACTCTCATCATCCACGGCACACAATAAATAATACGTGGCGCCTCTAATGCGAAGTTGCTCTCATCCAGGTACCATTTGTGCGATGCTCTCGGCGATCGCTACTTAATGACCCTCTTAAAATGAGCACCAAATTTAATGCACCATTGACGTATTGTTTCATAACTGACATCTATTCCACGATACAATAACGCTCGGAGACATCACGATTACTGTCATTAAACCGATGGTGATCCATACCGATATGCTGATTAACTCTAATGGATAACGGTATCTTTTCGGTTTTCTTTGCTAGACCCATAGTTAAGTTGCCGCTGCCTGTTTTAGTACTAGATCAAAAACTAAGCACATTGTTCGCTGGGGAGGTAATTGTGGTATTATATGAGCTCAACCATGTTGTGAACATGTAATTCTTTTGTAATCGCAAAACAAAGTCCCAGTACAATTAAAAGTGAGGAAGATACCCGCCATGTTAAATAAAGTAATTGATTTATCCGTCGATGCCAGAAAACAAATTGTTCAATCTATATTGGACCACAGTAGCTTACAAAGTGTAATTGCTTTACAACAGACACACAGCTCGTTGGTAAGTGTTTCAAGAAATGAGCTGCGTCGAAGAAATTGGGATAAAATTCAAAGTAATAATACCTCTTTTTTCCAAAGATTAAGTACCTTATTGGTTTATGCAAAACAAAATGGTATTGACTTGTCAAAAAAAATAGCGCCTTTTGCTGACACTCCTTCCTGGAATAAAAATCTTCGCCAAGAAGTGCCGTTTTGGCTAACAGCCTTAGCACAAGGAAAAACTCCTGAGCTATTATTTTCAGACATGATGTCAAATAACGATGATTTTTATCAACTTTCTTTTTTCCTTAATCAACTCCCTGCTACGCTAATTAAACTTTATTTTGAAAAAATAAAAATGTTGTTACACGTCGATAATAGTAGTCATATAGATTTAGGGGTAGCCGCTTTATTAATTGCCGTTCCCTCTCTAACTCAAGAGCAATATCATGAGATTGAAGAAATAATTGACATGAACCTGAATATTGATGAGAGCACAGAGCAATTAATTGCATTTGCAGCATCCTCTTTCTCAAATCGCTTCAACCCTCAATTGATAACAGTTGAGCTGCTTCAATACTGGCTTCTTAAAAGTGAGTACACAGCTTATGCCAAGGTTGCGGTGGATATACTTTCAAAATCCATTGTTCCATTAGAAAATGATGACGATATCGATAATATTTTTAGCTCGCTAATCAATGGTCCTATGAAAAAACTTAATTCTCCGTTTCCATTTAATGCTAATTTTTATCAAGTTTTTGCTAACTTAGAGCCCTATCTTGATGAGGGACAAATAGACCAATTTCTAGAGTACCTTAAAGAGTACTATCTTTATGAAAATCCAAATGTGTATATTAAATTTAAAAAAATAGCAGTCTTATTGGGAGAAGGAGTACCTATTGATGGTTGGGATGGTAACATTTCAAGTATTACTCCAGAAGAAATCATAGCGCTTTTTAAACATGAAGGAGAAGAGCACCTCGACAATTTCGAATTCAATGGAGAACGTTGCTGCACTTACCTGGATGACGAACTATGTATTCTAACTGATAATATTTATCTCGAAGAATTTACGCCCGCTCATATTAACGCATTATTAGAAGTGGCCATTAATTCACTAAATTCATCATCGAATAGCACGACTTATTATTCATCCTATGCAATATTAAGGCTAGGAACACACTTGACTACTGAACAAATTTCTCGTGTTTTTCAACGAGGATTAATCAGTCATCTTGTTAACCCTCAATACTTTGAGGACAGCGTGGCTCGGATTGACCTCCTCCTTTATTGTATTTTGCATAAAAATGCAACTCTTGATGAATTAAAAAATTTCCTCAATATAAGCCCCGATTTATTAGTTTCTGAACACAACAAAGAACTCATTGATTTACTTTCTGATGTGATTAATTATATAGGTACTAAGCAAGATAAGCCCGTGCAAGCTGCGTCTATCTCTTCCTTATTTACTGAGAATGGAGCTAGTTTTTTTAAATCTATAGTAAAAGAGAAAAGATCGTTGGAAGAATCAATGGATGAAGCTCAGACACTTAGCTCAAAATTTACAAAGTACAATTGATTGGTGCTTTTGGGCAGCGGAGCCAAATTAACAGTGTTTGCTTTTCCACAACAATTTCTATATTTTTTCCGCTGCTACAAACCCATCTTCGATGCCCTGAGAACACCTAACACCAAGCCCATGTTCATGTCTTGGCCTAACGTGTTCTTTGCTAAACTCCCTTGGTGATTCAAAAAACTTAAAATTAATTGATACGATCACGATAAACCGGTAATTCTGTTAACCTTAAATTATCCGTTATGCTTTTTGTTAAAATGCTTTTAGACTTTGATAACTATTTTAGCACCGTTTCATCATTCTCAATAAAGATTATTGATTCTTTTGCTCCCCTAATTAATTTAGAGATAAAAAGATATGCATCAAATACTTGTCCATCATTAAATATTTCTTTCGGAGTTATAGGATTAGCTTCAAGGGTTGTAAATATTTCTTCAATTTATCTCCGGTCTTAATTTCAAAATCCATTTGTCTTCTTTCGAGGTCATTCAGTTTGATTATCAAATTATAATGGGATAGTAATATCTTACGCATTCTCACAAAGGCATTGATTATTTGAATACTTTATTGCAAAGCTGTCTTACTTTTAAGACCGGCCGAAAGCGTTGCAACACCCTGATCGGTAGGACAAATGTAAGTATCGTCTTCCTCCATGCAAACTTGAGGTCACAATTTGTGACCTCAAGTTTGCATATTCTATTTCCGTAAGCTGGAATCTCAATTCCTCTGGAAACCGGTTTAGGTTACGCTTGACCACCTGATTAAACTCCCTTGTTTAAACACCATAAATATCCGCAAGCTCACTATCGAACATTACGGGAGTCCACGAACAGTATATGTTTTATTGCTTAATTGTGGGTTGCTAATGGTCTTAATAGATAGCCCGTATAAAGTATTTCATAATCAGTTATGAAAACACGGTCCTCCTATTATGCGTACCTAAGGCTATAATCAAACTAACACGGTTACAAAGGATGCACCATGCGTGACTTGATGGGTTATGGTCCTGATGGATTTAATTTCTATTGGCCAAATAATGCTAAAGTAGCTATTAATTTTGTCATTAACTATGAGGAAGGCTCTGAGCTTAGCCCCTTTAATGGTGATGTATCTGCCGAAACGCAAGGAATGGACTATCCATTTGCCTCTAAAGTGAAGGGTATGCGTAACCTCAGTGCGGAATCATTCTATGAATATGGCAGTCGTGTGGGCCTCTGGCGATTACTGAGGCTCTTTGAGCAATATCAAATTCCTCTTACTTTTTTTGTTACAGGACAAGCACTACTCTTGAATCCTTTATTCGCACTATATCTGGCTCAAAATGATCATGAAATCGCAGGCCATGGCTGGCGTTGGATTGATTATGCACGCGTGCCTCGAGAGGTGGAAAAAGAACATATTGTTTTGTGTATTGAAACCTTAAACAAGTTAACTGGAAAAAAACCTAAGGGTTGGTATACCGGAAGACGTAGCGAGAATACTCGAGATTTATTGTTAGAAGTAGGCGGATTTACCTATGATTCAGACAGTTACGCTGATGAATTACCCTATTATCAAGCTCAACATTTAATTATTCCTTATTCTCTAGATTGTAATGATTTTAAATTTGCAACTAACTCTGGTTTTGTTAGTCCCCAAGCCTTTTATGAGCAGTTGGTCGCTAGCTTTAAGTATCTATATGAAGAAAAACGTCCTGTGATTATGACTGTAGGATTACACCCTAGGCTCAGCGGCAAACCTGCCCGCTGCCAGGCAATTAAACAATTTTTGGATTATTTACTGCAGTATGACGATATTTGGATAACTCAACGTATTAATATTGCTGACTATTGGCTAAGAGAATTTCCAGTTGGAAAAACCATCAAAAGGTTCGGAGTATAAAACCCTTCTTCTCACGGTTCGCAATAACACTCCAAATATTATGCTCCTCGTTAACAGCATCAAATTAAATTACCACTTTGCACTTATCTCGTCGTTATTCATTTTCATTATTATGATGCTTGCAGGAAAGGTTTTTTTTGTCAATTCTCAGCGTATATTTTCTGATGACGGCTGCATTGCCTGATGCTCACATATATGTTTCTTCGACATTTTTAATTTTTGAAAAAAGCTGACGGCCTATCACAGCCGTCAAGCAATTAAATATAATTAAACAGCGATAAATTTTGCAGGCGCACAAAACTTTCCTGTGCTGCTTGTAGATTTACTAGCTCTTGATTGAATTCCGTTGCAACATCGACAGGATTAATATCCGTTAAAGTCTTTAAAATTTCCTTACTCATATCGATCAAATCCTGATTCGAATCAGATGAGCTAGAAACCTGATTCATTCGAGAACCAACACTTGCAAGCATATTAGTAAAATTTGTCAATGCACTATCTATTTGTGACAATATTTGGTTATTCACCGTTACGGCAGCCGCCTTTTCTGTCGCTGTAGAATAAGGCAAACTTAAATTGTTAACCATGGTTTGAATCGTAGCGAAAATAGACGTATTTGTTGCTGGATTAATAGCAAAGGCATCCCCAGGGTTTGGCACCCCATTGACTTCTACTGTCATCCCATTGAAACTCACAGACATTCCCTCTTGATATAATGGTGCGTCATCAGGTGAACCCGATGGTGGAATCACATTACCACTTGCAGCCCCACTTACCATGACCACTAACTCGCCGGCAGAATTTGAAACAAAATTAATCGTATAATTATCAGGGATATAGGCAGATTCATTGGTTACCGAACCTGTACTTGTCGAGGCAGTACCTGTATTGGGTGTTGCAGTTTGGCTTACCGTAAAACTACCATTTCCGCTGGGGATATTCATGAAGATCCCATTACCTGGATCATTAATTGCGATCTGTAGGCTACCTGAAATAACTTGATAACGAGTAGTACTGTCGCCATTATAAACATACTCTCCTGCCGCATTTAAAGAAAATGGCTCAGTAGAGGTTTGCCCACCAGCAAAAAGGTAATTACCATTATTATCTTTGGTATTTCCAAACGCTTGCAGCTGCGTCAGTATGTCATTAACCTCAACGGCATAGGCTTTACGTTGGATATCAGATAAAGTGCCATTTCCTACCAAAACCTGGATATCACGCAAACGTTGCAAACTGCTCACGCTATTCGTTAACAAGGATTCTTCTAAGCCCAATGCATTTTGAGCATTGACGCAATTCGTTTGTAATAACTCAGTCGTACTCACACGCTGATTCAACCACTGAATCTGCGCATAGGAAATAGGATCATCAGAGGCGTATTGTACCTTAACACCTGTTGCCAGCATTTCTTGCAATTTTGTTACACGCATTTGCTGAGTTAATAAACTACTTAATCCAGTCTGGTACACCTGATTTGTTGAAATACGCATTTATCACCTCATCATCTCAAACAGCACTTGCATCATTTGATTAGAAACTTCAACTAATTTTCCTGCAGCTGCATAAGCCTGCTCGAGCCTCAATAAATTTGCGGCTTCTTCGTCTAAGTTCACCCCGCTTTTACTTTCTTGAAAATAAACCGCTTGCTTGTACAACACATCAAAAGCGTCATAACGCGTTTTTGCTTGGCGAGTTTGACTTCCAACACTAGAAAGTAAGTCAGAATAACAATCAAAAAGCGACTCATTGCCACCATCAAATAACTGTGCTTGTTGAATACCAGCGAGTAATAAACCATTGGTGTTATCACCAAAACCACCTTGGTTATATTCAGCGGTAAAACTATCGCCTGCATTAGGCATTCCAGATATAACCACTGAGTAGGATGGATTTGTTGCATCAGGAATTTGTACCACATTATCCATATTAGGAGTAAAGGGTAAAGGACCTGCAACCGTAGTGCCTGTGGTTACATCAACCACATTAAACTCTGTAGGTGAAGTAAAATTAATCGCGTATTGATCCGCTACCCCAGAGGTATTAAAGACAGTACCTAAAGCAATTTTACCAACCCCTGTATTGCTTGTAGCAGCAGAGGTTCTCACGGGTGCTGCTAAAGCCATTAAATTAGGATCGCTAACCAATAGCTCTAAATCACGCGCCGCGCCACGTGTAGGGATTAATGAATAAGAATCATTATTAACTAATTTACTTATGTCATCCACAGTAATGGTCATTCCATCAACTTCAATTTGACCTGCTGGAGGAGCTGGTGGGTTACTTGACCAGTTGAGTGTCATGCTGGTCCCATCAGACTGGCGAATAAGACGTACTTCATTGGTGCCTGTATCATTAACCACTAACTGATAATCACTCAATTTCATTTGTGAAAGATCAGAAATTGCTACCGACAATACGCCAGTACCCACATTATCTGTAGCAGAAATTGAACGCTTTAACTGCACCGCACTACTATTATAGTCCGTAAAATAATTTTGTCCGACCTGGTTATAGAGATCCATGCCTAATTTGTTTTGAGCATTGAAGGTTTGCGCCAAACCAATCGCCATCAATCCTACTGTTTGGCTAGTTTGTCCAATGATATTACTTTCATAACTCATTAACCCACCTAAGGTTCCAGTGGTTAGCTCAGCAGAAATATCTAACTGCCCTGCTCCACTACCTAATAAAACGCGAGTACCTAATGTATTTAAAGGATCAAACTGGACGGATAAGGTTCTTTGGTTTGGACCAACAACTAACATTTCGCCGCTTCCAATCCCCACGTTTACGGTACCATTATCTTGCACAATAACCGTTAAGTCAGAGAACTCAGCCAGTTCTTTAAGTAATTGATCACGTTGATCTAAAAGTTCAGGTGACGTTGGATTTCCCATGATTTCTTCATTAAATGAAACCAAATCAGCACCTATCTGATTAATTCGGTTGGCAATCATGGTTATTTGCGCGGTCGTATTTTCTTGAATTTGATCCAAATTGGATTGCAAGAAATTAAATTGTTGTACCAGTAATTGACTTTGACTTAAAGCCACACCCCGTGAAGCCGCACTATCAGGCGCATTATTTAGCTGATTAAATGAATCGAAAAATGATTGCATTGCCGCAGAAATACTACTGCCATTTTGAGAGATTAACTGATCAATCTGACTCGCTTGATTATAAAAAGCCTCATATTGACTACGAGTGCTTAAAGCAGCTCTCATTTGAGTATTGGCAAATTGATCGGCATTACGGTAAATAGAGGTAATAGAAACCCCGGTACCTACATAAACACCACCATAACGCTCCGACATCGAATTCGTTAACAATATACTTTGTTTGGAATAACCGGGTGTTCTCTGATTTGCTATATTATTAGCGGTTACATCCAACGCATATTGGAACGCATTTAAGCCCGAATACGCGATACTCAAAATCGACATAACTGTTCACTCCCTGACCTATTATTTCGTTACCATTAAACTTGGTACTGTTTTCCTCAAGCTAGCGAAACGCAAACTGTCCCTAGTCTTTTATTAGCTTACCACAATAATTCTAATATTATCATAGTTTTATTATTATACCTGTGCCGATAAATCGCAACGTTGGATTGCCTGATTTAATTCATCACCACGATAAATAGATAAAATTTTTGTACTGTACTCTGGATCCGTTGCATATCCTGCTTTATGTAACTCACGCACATAACTTTCAGGATTAGCTGCACTCGCTAAAGCATCTTGATAACGACCATCTCGTTTAATCAAGGAAATATAATCTTCAAAACCCTGCTCTATTGAAGAATATTTCCTAAACGAGGCATTCATCTTAATAGGAGTATCGGCAATGTATTCCGTTGTTTTAACATTAACCGAATCAAACTCACTATGAGCACCGGATTTAATATTAAATAAGTTATTGCTGCTGTTACCTTCAGCATCTTTCGTAATAAATTTACCCCATCCGGTTTCTAATGCCGCCTGTGCCATTAAAATCTTGGGGTCCAGGCCAATAAGAGAAGCGGCTTCTTTAGCCTTAGGCCAAATGGATTGTACGAAATCATCCACTGTAGTTGCTGGTTTATTTGCATCAGTACTGGTGGGCTGTTGCGGAGTTATATACTGCATGGCAGAAGTGGCTCCTGGCATAGCAGCTGGGGTCACATTGGACGCAGGTGTTTGTATGGTGTTTGTCGACTCTAAGTGTCGAGTAAGCATCGCGGCAACACCAATACCTTTTGAACCAGCAATATTACTAGCATATTGAGCATCCAACATGTCTTCGAAGGTTTCCCGATTTTTGCCTCGAAAAGGACTGGAGTCATCAAGAAAATGTTGTCCCATACGCATGCTTTTTAGCATGGATTGCAGGAAAATACCTTCAAATTGTTTGGCCACTTCCGGTGCCGCTCCTTTGGCATCAGTAGCTGCTTTCGCTTTTAAATCAGCCAAGGCTGAGAAATCACTGGTTGCAATGCCATTTAACATATCAACTATCCTTTTCAATTAACCTAAATTCTAGCTCAAAAAAAGAACAAATACTTTTTTTGGTGCATTTTTGATTGTGTGCTCTCTCTGCGCGAACGGATATGCCTCATTATCCTTAGTCCAAGCGCGCCCTTACTGCGGCTCGCCGCGGTATTAATAGGAAACCTCGCCCCTCACTCCGAACTTTATGGATACCGCGGGCAAGCCGCGGTAATTCGGGGTATGGTGAAATTTAAAACGCTCCCCTATCTTATATCACGATTAAGGTTGCATTCAATGCACCTGCCTGCTGTAAGGCTTCAAGAATAGCAATAACATCTGCCGGTGTCGCCCCCACCGCATTAATGCCTCTGACAATATCTTTAAGTGTTGTACCTCTGGGTAACACAAATGCATGATTATTTTTCTGCGCAATATTTACCTGAGATTGTTGTCTTACCACAGTTCGACCACCAGCAAATGCATTCGGCTGACTAATTACTGGGGTTTCCGTAACACTTAACACGAGATTGCCATGAGATACTGCCGCGGATTTAACAATAACATTTGATGAAATAACCACTGTACCGGTACGCGAATTAATAATAATTTTAGCCATTGGCTCAGCAGGCTTAAATTCGATATTTTCGATAACGGAAACATAATCAACTCGCTGCGACATTTTAACAGGTGAAGTCACGACAACAGAAGTTGCATCTAAGGCTTTAGCTGTTCCTGGGCCTAGTTGCTGATTAATTGCATCCGACATACTTTTAGCCGTAGAAAAGTCCGGACTATGTAAGTTATAGGTAAGGTTTTTAGTAAAATAAAATGGGTTGGGAATATCAGCTTCAATTGTCGCGCCATTAGGAATACGCCCTCCACTTGGTACGTTAACCGTGACACTGGAACCATCACTACCTGAGGCACTAATACCTGAAACGATGACATTTCCCTGAGAAATTGCGTAAATACGACCATCAGCCCCCTTTAAAGGAGTCATCAATAAAGTACCACCTAACAAGCTTTTGGAATCCCCTATTGAGGAAATATTAACATCCAGAGTTTGTCCTTTTTTCATAAAAGAGGACAAACTGGCTGTTACCATAACCGCCGCCATGTTTTTCGAATTAAGTTTGGTACCTGCTCTAATATTTACACCCAATTGCGTCAGCATGTTTGCAAAGCTGTCTTCGGTATAACGGGTGCCATTTTTATCACCCGTACCATTTAAACCAACGACCAAACCATAACCGATCAATTGGTTAGTACGCACCCCAGCCAGCGTTGCCAAATCTTTGATTCGTTCTGCATAAACCTGATTAAACAACAGGTTCATCGCGAACAGGCATGTAACCATCAGCACTCGCCGCATTACTGTTCCTTTCATTATTAATATCCAAATTCTAATGCCACACAAGCAAAGAAGCTTTATCAGGTTGCGCCCCAAAGCCCAACCCAAAATAACACCATTAGGTTGGGAATAAGGGTCCCCACATAATTCGAGCCAGCCACCCTTGAGCATTCGTATTATTAACCTGTCCTGTCCCACCATAAGCAATGCGTGCATTGGCAACCCGATCGGAAGTAATCGTATTATCGCCTTTAATATCTTGTGGTCGTACGATACCTGACAAGCGAACATACTCCTCGCCCTGGTTGATTTTGACCCACTTTTCGCCTTGAACCACCAAATTACCATTCGCTAAAACTTTGGCTACAGTTACTGAAACATTACCAGCTAACTTATTATTTTGCACCGCTTGTGCTGAACCATTAAACTGGCGTTGATTATTTAAATCGAAGTCCATGCTGTAACCGCCGCCAAGAGAAATCGGACGCCCCAGGAATAGTTTATTAGTTACCTTATTGGTGTCATTTTTCATTTGCTGAAGAGTCGCATTCTTAGTCGCATTCGTATTTTCAATTAAAAGGACTGTCAAAATGTCCCCTTCATGCCGGGCCCGATTGGTCTCAAAAAGTGGTAAGGCGGTTTCAGGATCATATATAGCTCCTGTTTGTCTTCTCAACTGTTTGGGATCAGGCGATGCAGGATAAGTAGGTGCGTAATCAGGGCTTTTTCCAGCAACCGGCGGATTTAAAGCCTCACATCCGCCTAAAAAAAGTGTCATACAACCAACTGTTAAAAAGTTAAGTAATTTCATCGTTCTAATCTTCTAAACAGTCTGATTTAAGTATTGCAACATGTTATCTACGGTTTGCATTCCTTTCGCAGTAATTTCATAGCTACGTTGAGCCTGAATCATATTGACCAGCTCTTCAACAACGTTCACGTTTGAAGCTTCCAAATTATTCTGCAATAAAGTACCTAAACCATTATTTCCAGGATTATCAAGTATGGGGTTTCCACTTGAGGGGGTTTCAACAAATAAGTTTTGACCTAATGGCTGAAGTCCTGCTGGATTCATAAAATTAGTCAGCTGAATAGTACCGAGGTTAGTTGGTGTTGTAGATCCAGCTACAGTAGCGCTAACTACTCCGTCCTGACTAATTGTCACACCCAATGTCTGTGCTGGTAAGGTAATTGCGGGCTGTAACAAATAACCGTGACTATCAACAATTTGCCCTGTGCTATCAATGGTAAACGCACCATTACGAGTATAAGCCTGAGTACCGTCTGGCATCAAAATAGTAAAGAAACCTTGTCCCTGAATCGCAATATCATAGGCGTTATTGGTATTCTGAATGCTTCCTTGTT
Organism: Legionella lytica; assembly: GCF_044626755.1. Classification (GTDB taxonomy): domain Bacteria; phylum Pseudomonadota; class Gammaproteobacteria; order Legionellales; family Legionellaceae; genus Legionella; species Legionella lytica_A. Next base: position 1,252,597 of record NZ_JBGORX010000001.1, read on the forward strand.
GAAACATTTTTTGGGTAGAAACCAAATGAACTCCAGTTCCAGTATTAATACCGGTTGGAACGATAGAGTTTTCTGATGATTGGGCTCCGGCCTGGCTCGAAGTTTGATAGAGTAAATCTTCAAATTGCGGCCTGTCACGTTTAAAACCAGTAGTGTTTACGTTAGCCAAGTTATTGGCAATTGTACCGATAGTTTTTTCTTGAGCTTCCAAGCCCGATTTGCTCACCCATAATGCTGGTTGCATGTAAATCTCCTACATTTATTCAAAAATAATCCACAACTCAAATTAAAAACTTATTAATCGCCTAATATTTGGGTTAGCTTTTGGGCATTTTCACCCATAGTTGATAACAAATTCATTTGAGTTTCAAAATCTCGTCCAGCATTAATCATTGCAACCATCTGTTCTACCGCCTGCACGTTAGAACCTTCAAGCGCACCACTGGTCAACTTAAGCGTATTGTCCGTAGGAGCAACCCCTCCGTTTTTTAATTGGAATAAACCATCTGGACCTTTGGCAATATTCGCAGGATCTAATGAAGCCATTTTAATTCTATCGACAGTGGTCGCAGATTGTGGGCCATTTCCTGTGGGTACAATCGTTATCGTGCCATCAGTGCCAATATCAATATTGGTCGCAGGAGGGATTGAAATCGGCCCACCATTCCCAATGACTTGTCTACCCGATGCAGTAACTAAGAAACCATTGGCATCAATATTGAGGCTTCCTGCTTTGGTATAAGCTTCTTTTCCATCACTGCCGCGCACCGCTAACCAACCTTTGCCATTAACCGCTACATCCAGGTTACGCCCTGTTACCACAATAGGTCCTGGAGTAAAATCAGCAGCAGAAGGATTTTGGACAGTAAAAGATTGACCGTAATTATTGCTGCCCTTGGCGCCTTGCACATAGAGTGTTTGTGCTTGGTACATATCAGCTCTAAAACCGGTAGTGCCAACATTTGCCAAATTGTTTGCAATCACTTCCTGGCGGGCGAAATTACTACGCCCACCATTGGCAGCATTATACAAAATAGGATCCATTAATTAGCCCCTTAACGCATATTGATAATCGTTTGTGTGATCGCATCACCAGCACGAATGGTTTGAGCATTCGCTTGGAAATCACGTTGGGCACCAATCAAACTAACCAGCTCTCCAGTTAAATCAACATTCGACTGCTCTAAACTACCAGAACGAATATTACCAAAATTACCGGTTGTTCCAACTCCAATTAATGGCTGCCCTGAAGCGGCGGTGGCAGACCAACACACATTACCTATGTTTTGTAAGCCTTCAGGATCAGCGAAGTTAGCTAATTGGATTTGCCCCATAGCTAAAGTTTGACCATTTGAATAACTTCCAGAGACCGTACCATCAGCCGAAACATTTAATCCCGCTAAATTACCTGTGGTGTATCCATTCGAGTTTGCTGACTGCACCGCAAATGGGCTGCCAAACTGAGTACAATTTGATAAATCAACATTTAAATTCAGTGGATTAGCACCATTAGTTAGTGTCATTGATAAAGGAATCAAATTACTTGCTAATGGAGTTCCAGTGGTATCTTGCACCAATGAAAACGAACCATCGGAATTAAAGTTAGCCGCATAGAGATTGGCGCTATTACCGGGTGTCGTAATTGCCGGAACATCCTGATTATCAATCTGAAACGCTACGTACCATTGGTTTTCAGTTCCTGGAGGTGAAGCAGCATCAGGGCTTCCAGCTGCAGCTGCGCCATCCGCTTTAATAAAATACATGCTCAATACATGCGAATTACCTAAGCTGTCGTAAATCGTCATTGAGGTTGTATTATTGTAAGTATCACTTACCGGTGCAGCCCCACCAGCCCAATCCGCTGCAGGCGGTGTACTGCCAGAGTTCAAATTCAGTCCTGTAGTTACTGTACTACTTGCCTGTGGAGCCAGATTTGCCTGATTCACTTGGATTTTACCCGTAGTTCCAGTGATATTTCCTGAAGCATCAGCCAAATAGCCAGTAAGAAATTGGCCACTTGAGTTAGTAATGTAATTCTGATTATCAAGACCAAACTGGCCTGCTCGTGTATATGCAGTACTGCCTTGGTTATCCAAAATAAAAAAACCATTGCCGCTAATAGCAAGGTCCAAGGTATTGTTAGTATTAGTAATGGTTCCATTCTTAAACATTTGCTGAACTTGAGTCAGCATCACCCCACCACCAACGCTAGTACTTCCTCCGGAGTTATAGCCACCAAAAGAATAAATATCACCAAAATTAGCACGTGACCCTTTAAAACCAACGGTTGAAGAGTTCGCAATGTTATTACCGATTACATCAAGATGGCTTGCTGCCGCGTTCAGTCCGCTTATACCAGTATCAAAAATCATTTTTGTCTCCGTCCTATACCGTTATTTGTTTTACCTGGTCTAATGAAACTGCTCCGACCCCAGCTACATTTAGTTTTAAACCATCTCCATTTTGGCCAAGGCTTACGCTATCTACATTCGCAGAGGTCATCGTCCTAAATGCAACCTCTTTACCCATATATTTAGCATGTACTGCTACTTTGTATTGCCCCTCTGGTAGGCGGCTTCCATCCTGACTGATGCCATCCCAAGCGAATTGATAGAACCCTGGGACTTGCTGACCTATAGGAATTGTTTTTATCAGCTCGCCCGATGCGCCATAAATAAATGCATTGATGTCGCTTACTCCTGGTGGAATATCAATAGCCGTTTTTACATCACCTTCTTTATCCAATTTAAGGCTATCGCTATTGACTAAAACTTTGCGTCCTACTAATGCGGAAGCTTGTAAGGCTTGATTTGATTGCAAGGAGTTTGCCATTTGCTGCATGGACTCCTGCATTTTATTAACGCCATCGTTTGTGCTAAATTGCGCGAGTTGTGACAAAAATTCACCATTTACCTGCGGCTGCATGGGATCTTGGTTTTGAATTTGAGCGACCATTAACCGCAAAAAATCCTGCTGTCCCAAATTTTGGGGAGCCATTTGACTAGCCGACATCTGAGCCGCACCGTTTACTCCATTTATTGAATTTGTTGTCATTCCCTTTCCCCTTACTCACCTAATTGCAAAGTACGTTGCATTAATTGTTTTGCTTGACTAACTAATTGAAGATTCATTTGATAAGACTTCGCAGCAGAAATAACGTTGGCCATTTCTTCAGCGTAATTCACATTAGGTGTATATACATACCCATTCTTATCTGCTATAGGATTATCTGGTTGATAGTGTTTAATTGGGTCTGCGTTGCTGACATAGTTTCCTTTGAGCTGCACACCAGCTTTTACCTGATCCCCAATCCATTGATTTGCACCTTCTTGTATTGCTTTGAATACAGGATATTGCACGCGATAAACATCATCGACCTCACCTGTCTCTATATTGGCATTACTTAAGTTTGAGGTACTGCTAGTTAAACGAGCAGTTTCAGCAGTGAGGGCTGAACCTGCTATATCAAAAATCGAACCGATAGACATCCCTACTCTCCTTTCAATGCAAGCATCATAGTTTTAATTTTATTATTAAGAAAAGTCAAACTTGCCTGATAATTCAGAGAGTTACGAGCAAATTCCATGGTTTCCAAATCTTTATCAACCGTATTTCCATCTAAAGCCGTCTGCGCCGTGACACGAAACTTCGTATTAGCCGCAAGATCACCGTTCTTAGTAATATGATTCGCTGAAGTAACGGCCATTTGCTGTGCGCTTGCGGCCATTTGTTCGGCGAGAAAACTATTAAAATCAACGTCCTGTGCTTTGAAATTTGGTGTATTGGCATTGGCCAGGTTATTGGCTAACAAAGAGGATCTCTGATCTCGTCCAATTAAGGCTTTGGCGTGAATGCCAAAATAAGAGTCAAGATTTCGTGACATACATACTCCCTTGTAACTTTACATCCCTCAGCACAAACATTGTGCCAATTCTAAATAAATGAGAAAATAACCCATTGCAGCTAACCAACGATCCTCGATGATTACATGCAACATCAGCAATAATCGATCTAATATAAATTTGAGTACTCGCCATGTCAATTACTTATGAACTTCCTGTAGATGCTATAGAGCAAGTAAAAGCTTATCTTTTGCAATTACAAAACAATATTTGTACTGTTATTGAAGATTTGGATGGCCAGTCTCGATTTGTTGAAGATGCATGGAAACGCCCTGCTGGTGGCGGCGGTATCACCCGTGTATTGACTCATGGTAAGCTCTTTGCGAAAGCTGGTGTTAATTTTTCTCATGTTTCTGGAGAACAGCTTCCACCTTCAGCGAGTGCCCATCGTCCTGAGTTAGCCGGAAGAAAATTTAGCGCCCTTGGTGTCTCTCTGGTAATTCATCCGGATAATCCTTACATTCCAACATCTCATGCGAATGTTCGCTTTTTTATTGCCGAAAAAGAAGGAGCTTCCCCAGTTTGGTGGTTTGGCGGTGGATTTGATTTAACGCCTTATTATGGGTTTGAAGAAGATTGCCAACATTGGCATCAAACAGCATTAAATGCTTGCTTACCTTTTGGTGAAGACATTTATCCTCGTTTTAAAAAATGGTGTGATGAGTATTTTTTTATTAAACACCGTAATGAAGCACGCGGTATCGGTGGTTTATTTTTTGATGATTACAATGAGGTCAACTTTGATCATAGTTTTGCCTTAATGCAAAGTATTGGGGATCACTACATCAAAGCATATGCCCCTATTGTTTCTCGTCGAAAAGAACATCCTTTTGGACTTCAAGAAAAAACCTTCCAAAATTATCGTCGTGGACGTTATGTAGAATTCAATTTAGTTTATGACCGTGGAACTTTGTTCGGCTTGCAATCCGGAGGTCGAACTGAATCGATTTTGATGTCGCTGCCACCCGATGTTTCCTGGACATATAACTGGCAACCCGAAGCAGGTAGTCCAGAAGCTAAGCTTTATAGTGATTTTCTTCCACATCGGGATTGGTTGAGTGTGAATAAATAATTATTAGCCCTGATTGCAAGCACCTGGGCTACACTAAACCTGCTATAGGGACACGTTTTAAAAAACGCCATGCCAGCCAGGCAGCCATTGCGTTTAAGCCACTTAAAACCAAAAACATTAGGGGAATTGCGGCACTAAAATGCAAAAATAACATAACCATTAATGAGCCTAAAACCATAAATAGTGCGTTATAAATATTATTGGCAGCAATCACACGTGCCCTATTTTCTGGCGCGCTGGCAACTTGTAAATAAGTATATAGTGGCACTACGAATAAACCCGCACTAAAGGCCAGTAGGAATAAATCAAGGGCAATACGCCAATGCGTTTTATTGGTGAAAAAAGACATGAATGTTAATAAAGATTCATGTTCTTGAATCTGTGAGGAAGCCCAATAAAGATCCGCAGTAAAACAAGTAAAAGCAAACATTCCCCAAGGAACTATAGTCAATGCGATTCGGCCGCGAAAAATTAGGTTAACAGTCACAGAACCTGCAGCGATTCCAAGAGAAAATAGAGCGAGAAATAGCGCAAAAACTGTATTATTAGCCCCCAGCACATAATTGGTATAATCAGGTAGTTTGGTTAATAAAACCGTTCCCAAAAGCCAAAACCAAGAGAGGATTAACGTGGCGACTAAAATACCAAAATGCTCGGTCGCCTGTTTTATTAAACGATATGTGGCACGCCAAAACTGAATATCAATTTTTAAATTTGATGAAGTTGCCGGAGCACTGGGGATAAACAAAGAAGACAATAGGCCCAAGAGCGCAACTAAAATAGTCATAAAAATAGCGAGATAAGGCGTAGAACCTTTGATTCCTATAGCTAAACTTCCTAAAGTGGTTCCTAAGAGAATTGCAATAAAGGTACTTGCATCAACTAATCCTGTTGCTCCGAGCAAATCTTTTTTGGGGAGATGATCCGGCAAAATAGCATATTTTATCGGTCCAAAAAATGTTGAATGAGTGCCCATCCCAGTTAAAGTAAACATCATCCAAAAAATATTGCCGTAATAAAGCGAAAAGCTACCAATAATCATTAAAAATATTTCAAAAATTTTAACGATACGAATAACTTTAGTTTTATCGTATTTATCGGCGACTTGTCCTGACGTTGCGGACAGTAAAAAGAATGGCAATATGAATAAAGCCCCGGCTAAAGCTTGATAATATTCGGATTGCGCCTGAGTGTTTGTTAGATGATAACTAATCATGGTAAGCATTGCTAATTTGAATGCATTATCATTAAAGGCACCCAAAAACTGAGTAAAGAAAAAAGGCAAAAAGCGTCGTTCTTTAAAAAGGTAAATAACACCTACACCCATAAGGTATCTCTCTGTTCTACAAGCAAAAGCGGCAAGAATAATCATGTATTAGTGGAAAGTAAATGTTTTTCCGTGCTGCAATCACCTCAGTACCATGACATAAATTTTGAAATGTATTCAAAAACCCGGCTCACGCTATGTTAAAATTAATAGGAGGTGGAGCTTAAGGATCTAATGAATAGCATAAGTACCAAGAACGGGAAGAGTGATAGATTCCTTGATAGAAACCTGAGGATGAAAAAGTAATATTTATTAACCAAGTAAGAATAGAACTCAACGCTCAGCCGATTCGACAGTAGCGTTTAATATAGCTATAGATAAAAAGGCAAAAGCGAAAGGACGACCCTAATTTAGGATAAATAACCCAACATTAAATCCGAACCTTCGCCTATGCTGAAAAAAATGCTCGGCGATAGTTAAATAATGTAATCGGTTTTTACTTACTCTGCTTGCGTAACTAATGCAACGTCTTGAGCTTTTAAGCCTTTAGGCCCTTTATCAAGAACAAAGGTTACAGGATCATTTTCGTGCAAAGTTTTGAAACCCACACCTTGTATATCTTTATAATGTACAAAAATGTCATCACCCTGCTGATTAATAATAAATCCAAATCCCTTTTTTTCATTAAACCATTTTACATGGCCTGTCTCTCTCTGTGACATTAGTATCCCCTTTGTCTTTAAACTTTTTACTTATTTATGCTTATTGTCACGCAAGCCCAAGTGGTAAAAAGTTAACTCACTAAAGAGAACTGCGTTATAATAAACATTTACTCTGTACTCGGAATTTCGTACAGCAAGATTAGCATAACAGTTTTTTGGGTATTGTTAAGATTTTTTTATTAAATTCAATATAATTAACCTCTTTTTGTGCCATTGGAAAACCACTATGAATCATACGAAATCATCTTTTATAAAATTAGCGCTTGATTGCCAAGTTTTAAAATTTGGCGAGTTTACTTTGAAGTCGGGTAGAAAGAGTCCGTACTTTTTTAATGCGGGATTATTTTATCAAGGCAGTGCACTTCGCCAGCTTGGCCAATTTTATGCACAAACATTATTAGAGCATAAAGCGGAATTCGAACATTTGTTTGGCCCTGCTTATAAAGGCTTGCCTCTAGCAACTGCAACTGCGGTGGCCTTGGCTGAATTAGGTACAGAAACAACAGTGACCTTTAATCGCAAAGAAGTTAAGGATCATGGAGAAGGAGGTCAATTAATTGGCGCGCCTTTAACAGGGAATACCCTTATTGTTGATGATGTGATCACTGCAGGAACCGCTTTTCGTGAAGCACAAACCCTAATAAAAGAGCATGGAGGGAGTCTCACTGGAGTAATTATTGCTCTCGATCGTTGCGAACGGGGACTAACCAATGAGTCCACCCTTTCTGAAATTAAAGCTCAGGGTATTAATGTCTACTCAATTATTAATTTATTTGATTTGATTGATTATTTAAAAACAAACAATGAGTTGGAGCAAGTGAAGAAATTAGAAGAGTATCAACAAGTTTATGGGTGTTAAATTAGTATAACCTGGTTGCGTGCAATCAGGTTTTCATTCAGTTTCTTTCTCGTACCAAACATCGCTCTAAGATAAACTCGGTTGCACGCAACTAGGCTACACCTGATAAAAAAATCATCACCCGATCCCTTTTTATGTTCCTATTGACAGCTCATCAATTCTCCTCTAACATCGCAACAATGTTACACTACGTTAATACATTATCATGAAAACACATACGACGCTAAAACATTCTGCTCTTTCTGATTTAATGCATGCAATCAGCTTGCTGGAGAATAAAGAGGAGGCCCTGCAATTTTTTACCGACCTCTGTACACCTGCTGAGTTAGAGGCTATGGGGGATCGTTGGCAGGTCGTTCCCCTTCTGCGACAAGGTATTCCTTATCGCACAATCCATGAACAAACAGGGGTCAGTGTTACAACCATTACTCGGGTTGCACGCTGTTTAAGTTTTGGTACAGGCGGTTATGAATTAATCGCAAATCGATCGGAGTTGCTGTGAAAAATCGTTTACGTTTAGCATTACAAAAAAAGGGGCGCTTATCGGAAGAATCGCTAAACCTGTTACAACGTTGTGGCTTAAAGTTTCGGATCAAGCCCAACGCCTTACTTACCCATGTAGATAATTTTCCTATTGATTTGTTATTCGTCCGTGATGACGACATTCCTACTCTGGTGTTTGATGGCCTTTGCGACGGTGGCATTGTTGGGGAAAATGTCTTGTTTGAATCCTCACTGTCTAATCCTGGAAAATCATTTAAAACAAATGCTAAACTCGGAAGTTGCACCTGCCGCTTATCGCTTGCAGTTCCCGAAGCCTTTGATTATCAAGGTCCAGGCTGCTTAGATGGCAAACGAATTGCCACTAGTTACCCAAACCTTCTGACTCAATATTTACAAGAACGAAAAATTTGTGCCGAAATTCTGGTTTTATCCGGCTCCATTGAAGTAGCTCCGCGTATGGGCATGGCCGATGTCATTTGTGATTTGGTATCCAGTGGACAAACTCTTGAAGACAATAAACTTTATGAGGTAGACACCTTACTCCAAAGTCAGGCAGTCTTAATCCAAAGCGAGCTCGATTGCTCATCACAATTTCAAGATTTATTTGACATGCTGGCCCGTCGCATTCAATCCGTACAACAAGCCCAAGAACGCAAATACATTGTCTTTCATGCACCTAAATCTGCATTAGAACGCATCGCCGAAAAACTACCCGGAGCAGAATCCCCCACGATCCTCCCCTTACCCGGTAATCAGGATAAGGTCGCAGTGCATGTTGTTTCCAGTGAACGGGTATTTTGGAACACCCTGGAAACCATTCAAGAACTAGGTGCCAGTTCCATTCTGGTTTTACCAATAGAAAAGATGTTGGAGTAGCAATGATGTTAGCAATTAAAAATTGGCAATCGCTTTCTGAGGTAGAGAAAAAATTAATTTTGGCTCGTCCCCTCCCAACCACTGCAGCGAAAAAGGGGGTTTCAGACATCATTAAACAGGTGCAAACCTTTGGCGATAAAGCACTGATGGAATTAACCCAAAAATTTGATGGGATTGCATTAAAGAAACTGCAAGTATCCAACGAGCAAATTCAAAATGCTCGGATAAAACACACTGCTTTAACCGCAATAAATACTGCCATTGAAACCATTACGCGCTACCACCAATCTCTTTTGCCAGAGAGCAAGAGCATGAGCACGACAAATGGCGTAAACATCCAAACGGTTTATCGCCCTATTCAACGTGTTGGTTTATATGTTCCTGGAGGAAATCAAACACCCTTGATTTCATCTTTGCTGATGCAAGCCATACCCGCCTTGGTCGCAGGATGCCCAGTTAAGGTATTTTGCACTCCTCCGGATGTAAACGGCAGTATTAATGAGCACTTATTAGTCGCAGCGCGTTTATGCGGCATTGATACCATCTATACCTTAGGTGGAGCTCAAGCGATTGCCGCCATGGCTTATGGCACCGAAACAGTTATCAAAGTTGATAAGCTCTTTGGCCCTGGAAACAGTTATGTTACTGAAGCAAAGACTTTAGTTGCCTCTGATCCTGCTGGCGCTGCAATTGACATGCCTGCCGGACCTTCAGAGGTAATGGTTATTGCGGATAATGAAGCAAACCCTGCCTTTATTGCAGCGGATCTATTAGCCCAGGCAGAACATGGTGTGGATTCACAAGTCATCTTAATTTGTGAGAATGAACTTCTAGCCCAACAGGTGAATCAACAATTAGAAGTACAGCTCAATACGTTAACACGCTCAAAAATTATTAAAGAATCATTAACGAATAGCTTCATCATTTTATGCAATCAGCGCGAGGAGCAATTGCAGATTATTAATAGTTATGCACCTGAACATTTAATTATTAACCGCCAGGATGCAGACACCTGGGTCACACAAATCAATGCCGCAGGTACGGTGTTCTTAGGTTCCTGGGCAGCAGAAACTTTAGGTGATTATGTGACGGGCTCCAATCACGTATTACCTACCAATGGTTTTGCGCGCAATCATAATGGTCTTAGCACTGCAGATTTTTTAACTCGTTTTAGCGTACAAACAATTGACCAGGAAGGCATTAAAAATTTAGGACCGGCAGCAATGACGCTAGCACAAATTGAAGGATTAAGCGCACATGCGAATGCTGTAGAAATCAGACTTAATTCTCTGGGGGTTTAAATGTCCATACTTAATTTAATACGACCTGAACTATTGGAAATCCCGACCTACCTCGCCGGGTCCGAGCAAATAAAAAATAGGCTGCACGCGAATGAATTGCCATGGTCAGCAATCAATGCAGATTCTATTGATTTGAATTTTTATCCCGAAGCGGAATATAAAATACAACTGCAAGAGCAGCTAGCACAGCGTTATCAAATAGAACCCAATCAATTGGTATTAACTCGAGGTTCTGATGATGGCATTGATCTCCTGGTGCGCTTATTTTTAAAAGCTGGGCAAGATGCCTTCATGCAATTTCCCCCCACTTTTTCTATGTATGAATTTTACGTGCAATTACAGCAAGCACAAATAATTCAATGCCCCCTAGATCCAGCAAATAATTTTGCCTTGGACCTGGCGCAGGTCAATCGCTGTTGGCAAGAAAACTGCAAAATGATTATGTTATGCAGCCCTAACAATCCAACAGCGAACGCCATTGATTTAGAGCTTATTGCCAGTCTGTGCCAGGAATACACCAATCGCTCGGTTATTGTAGTGGATGAAGCCTACATCGAGTTTGCTAACCGTCAAAGCGCAAGCTCTTTGGTTTCACAATTTGAGAATTTAATTGTATTGCGCACCTTATCTAAAGCATATGGTTTAGCCGCTTTGCGCTTGGGGATCGTCATTGCGCAAGCGCAAGTCATTCAGGCTTTAAACAAAATTATGGCACCCTACCCGCTATCCAGCGTGGTGATGCGTCTAGCACAGCAAGCACTTAGCAATGATGCCTGGTTTACTACAGCAATCGAACGCATTAAAAAGACACGATTGAAACTCAGTACGGATTTAGCGGCCAATCCGCTGATTGAAAAAGTTTACCCATCAGAAACCAATTTCATTCTAGTGCAAACCGCTTATGCCAAAGAATTAGTTCATTGGCTAAGTCAACAAGGCATCACCATTAGAGGCTTTGCCGCCCATTCAGTTTTACATAATCACCTACGAATTACCGTGGGTGATGAGCAGCAAAATTTGCTCGTAATGACTGCTTTATCTTCATTTAAAAATAGACTTTCGGGGTTGTAGCATGCAAAAAATATTATTTATCGACCGTGACGGTACCTTAATTGAAGAACCATTTGATTACCAAGTGGATTCCCTAGATAAAATTAAATTAACCGCAGGAGTAATCCCAGCCTTGCTGCAATTAAAAGAAGCAGGATTTCGTTTCATTATGGTCAGCAATCAAAATGGAATTGGTACAGAATCTTTTCCCGAAGAAGACTTTAGTATTTGCCACGAATTTACCTTGGATTTGTTTTCATCTCAGGGAGTCTTTTTTGACAGTATTTTTGTTTGCCCGCACATGCCTGAAGACAATTGCCTCTGTCGTAAACCGAAAACCGGCTTGCTCGACCACTTTATGAAAGAAACGGCGATTAGCCTGCCCTCATCCTGGGTTATCGGGGACCGTGATACAGACCGCGAGTTGGCTGATAATTTGGGTATTAAATTTTTACCGGTTTCTAAAGAACATGGCTGGGAGCAAATTACGCAAGCAATATTAACTCAGAGCCGTGGCGCAACGATACAAAGAAAAACCAAAGAAACGGAAATCTGCTTAACGGTTATTTTAGATGAAGATCAAAAAGGCAGCATTGCAACCTCACTACCTTTTTTTGATCACATGCTGGAACAAATTGCCAAACACGGTGGATTTAATCTGACCATAGAGGCGATGGGCGATGTCGAAGTGGATGATCACCACTTAATCGAAGATACCGCGATTGCTTTGGGAGAGGCATTAAAACAAGCCTTAGGTGACAAATGGGGTATTAATCGCTACGGTTTCACCCTGCCGATGGACGAATCCCTGGCCTCCATTGCCATCGATATTAGTGGGCGCGGTTTCTGTGATTTTAAAGCCGAATTTACCCGCGAGTTTGTGGGAGGAATAGCGACAGAAATGGTGCCTCACTTTTTCCAGTCTCTGGCTTGCGCCCTTGGAGCCACCATACACCTGCAAGTTAGTGGCACCAATCACCACCACATGGTTGAAGCCTGCTTTAAATCATTGGGAAGAGCATTGCGGCAAGCGTGCACGAAAACAAATAATGCGATGCCATCCACCAAGGGGGTTTTATGATTGCGGTAATTGATGTCAGTGGTAATAACCTGACCTCTCTAGGAAATTCTTTAAGCAGATTGGGGTTTGATTACGTATTAACCCACGATGCTCAACAAATCCGTAATGCCAGCCATGTCATTCTTCCAGGGGTTGGCACTGCCGACTATGGTATGAGTTCTTTACAAAATCATGGCTTGGTGGAGGTACTTAAATCATTAACCCAGCCTCTGCTGGGAATTTGTCTGGGCATGCAATTACTATTGGATTTCAGTGAAGAATCTGAGGTTGATTGTTTAGGGCTAATTCCCGGTAGAATAAAGCGTTTAAGACCAGAAAATGACTTTCCTGTACCCCATATGGGATGGAATCAACTGCAATGGTGTCAAGACTCACCTTTGCAACGTGGTTTAAGTGAGCACGATTACGTTTATTTTGTTCACAGCTACGCACTAACAACTCAAGAGTATGCTCTTGCTCGCTGTGAATACAGTGAGCAATTTACTGCCATTGTAAACAAAGATAACGTTTGGGGCATGCAATTCCACCCCGAAAAATCGGCACAAACAGGAATGCTCTTGTTAAAAAACTTTTTAGAACTGGAGGCTGTATGATTCTTATTCCAGCAATCGATTTACACAATGGGCGCTGTGTACGCCTCAAACAAGGACAATTTGATCAGGTTATCTCATTTGAGGTATCGCCAATTGAACGTGCAGCCTATTTTGCTCAATTAGGAGCAAAACGCTTACACATTGTCGATTTAGATGGGGCGCAAACTGGCAATATGCAACAACTTCCTTTAATTTGCTCCATGCAAAATACAGGAATTAAAGTACAAGCAGGTGGAGGGATTCGTTCTTTAGAACAAGCAAGAACCTGTTCGGCTGCGGGTATTAGAAATTTAGTAATTGGCAGTATTGCCCTGACAGACCGCCAGCTGACTACCGAAATTTGTGCTGAAATTGGTTCTGAAAATATTATTTTGGCTTTAGATGTCCGCATTGGCAATGGGCTCCCTATTCCTGCAACCCATGGCTGGAAAGAAGCATCCAATGACAATTTGTGGGATGTAGTAGCTTATTATCAACAACTAGGCATCCAACAAATCCTATGCACTGACATTGCATGTGACGGCATGATGCAAGGACCAAGTTTTCCACTCTATCAAGAAGCGGTAGAACGTTTTCCGAATATCGCCTGGCAAGCCTCCGGAGGAATTCGTAATCAAGAGGATCTCACCACATTGAATCAATTAGGTGTTGCCGGAGCAATCTTAGGATTATCCCTGTATCAGGGGACTCTTGATTTAGCCCAAAGCCTCAAGGAGTATGAATTATGTTAACCAAAAGAATCATTCCCTGCCTTGATGTGCGAGATAACCAAGTGGTTAAGGGGGTAAAATTTCGCAATCACCGCATTATTGGCAATATCTTAGACTTGGCCGCCTACTATTCTGAAGCAGGGGCTGATGAACTCGTATTTTACGACATCACCGCCAGCGCAGAGCAACGGACTGTTTGCCCTGTCTGGGTTAACCAGGTTGCCGCCACAATTAATATTCCATTTACAGTTGCCGGTGGAATTCGGTCGAGCAATCAGGCAAAATCAATTTTAAATGCAGGAGCAGATAAAGTATCAATTAACAGCCCTGCGCTAGAAGATCCGGATTTAATTAACGAATTAAGTCGCCAGTTTGGCACTCAATGCGTCGTGATTGGTATTGATAGCCAATGGATTAAGGATGATTATTATGTGTACCAATATACCGGTGATGAGAGCAAAACCTTAAACTCGAAACGTAAAACCCGCGAATGGATAAGCGAAGTTCAAGAGCGCGGCGCAGGAGAAATTGTATTGAATTGTATGCAATCCGATGGAGTACGTACTGGGTATGATATAGAGCAATTGCGGGAAATGCGCGCTCTATGCCAAGTCCCTCTTATTGCCTCTGGAGGTGCCGGAGCTCTCGAACATTTCACGGAGGTATTTATGCAATCAGGAGTGAGTGGTGCTTTAGCTGCCAGTATTTTCCATGACAAAATACAAACCATTAATGAAGTTAAATCCGCACTAAAGCAAAAAAATATTGAGGTACGATTATGAATCAATTAGAAATTAGCGCCTTAGATTGGCAAAAAATGAATGGTTTATTACCCGCCATTATCCAAAATGCGGAAACAGGTACGGTATTGATGCTCGGTTACATGAGTGAAGAATCATTAATTGCGACCATAACCACAGGCCAACTTACACTCTACAGTCGTAGTCGCAAACGCTTATGGCGTAAAGGTGAAACCTCAGGTAACACGATGTCAGTCCAACAAATTAGTACGGATTGTGACAGTGATAGTCTGTTAATCTTAGTCTTGCCAAAAGGTCCTGCCTGCCATTTAGGCTTTAACAGCTGCTATCAACCTGACTGCAACAGTGCACTAAGCTTTATGGGTGAATTAATTGACATTATTAATGAGCGCGCGGACACGCAAGAGGAACATAGCTATACCGCCAAATTGTTAGACTCCGGAATCAGTCGTTGCGCACAAAAAGTTGGTGAAGAAGCAGTAGAAACCGTAATCGCCGCCGTGAATCGGGATAATGAAGAGTTTATTAATGAAAGCGCAGACTTAATCTTCCATTTGTTGGTTCTGTTAAAAGCCAGTGAATTGAGTTTTTATGATGTTTTAGAATGTTTAAAAAATCGAGATAGAACGGTTCATACCTAAAATCATGTGTCGATGTATGAACGTTTCTTAAGCAATGACGACCTCAGAATTTAAAATTTAAAGCATCCACCTAGTCTATATTCCGTCATTGCTGGAGGTTAGATGAAGGGAATCATAGCCCCTATTATGACTTCGTCTAATAAGGGGCTACGACATTTCTTAGACGACAGCTAATAACACAGCCGTTAAATAATTTCCTTCGGGAAAAGACGCTAAAGTAGGATGACAACTTGCTGGACCATACACGCCTAAAACACGCGCCTGTTTACCAACCGCGCCTGCTTGAGCACTAACTAAAGAGCAAAACTCTTGTGATGAAAGTGCTGAAGAACAATTGCAGGTCATTAATAAAGAGCCTGAGTTCATGTGCTTAAACACTTCGCGATGTAAAAATCGATAATAGTTTTTTGCACGTTGAATATGCTGCTGAGAGGGAACCAACTTGGGTGGATCCAATACAACAATGTCATACTCACCAGCTTTCATCAGATAATCTCGTGCATCAGCTTCAATAAACTCAATATCAGTCAAATCATTTAGCGCAGCATTATTAATCCCCTGTGCAATTGCTTGAGCAGAGCTGTCAACCGCAGTTACTTTGGTTGCTCCAGCTTTAGCAGCATGTAAGGCAAAACCCCCAGTGTAACTATATAAATCCAATAACTTTTTCCCTTTGGCTAATTGGGCCATGCGTTGATGATTTTCACGTTGATCAATAAACAAACCGGTTTTTTGCGCATTAGCGAATTCAACCTGATACATCACACCCGCTTCAAGCACTTGAGCACTTTGCTCAACCACTTGCGGATTTACTTGCTTCCAACCATCCTGCCCTAAAGGTTTCGCTTGCGGCATCCAAATAATTTGATCATTGGGAAACAGCTCTTGTAATGCCTTGCTAATCACATCCTTATTTGCTTCAACCCAATAAGCCGAACTCGCAACCACACAAATCTGATTAAAACGATCAATAGTTAATCCAGATAAGCCATCTGCCTCACTGTTAAAAAAACGATACGCGGTTGTTTGCTCATTAGGTAAGTTTAAGCATTGTCTTACTAAATGGGCTTGCTTTAGACGATGAGTGATTATGGTATAGAAACTACTTCGGTCAATTTTCTCATTGGTTAAGGCTAAAACACGGACGCGATATAAGGAGTGTTCATTATAAGCACCCACACCAATTAACTCTTCATCCGTATTGTAAATATCGACTAAATTACCCGTCACAAGCTTCCCAGAGGTACGCGCGATTGCTTTAGGGAAAACCCAAGGATGGCCACGTAATACAGTGCTTTGCTTTGCAGCAAGCAAAATGACTTTTGCATTCATTATCTATTTCCCAACGGACAAAAATCGGCTAATCTACACAAAGAACCGTAGACCTGCAATAGATATACTTCGAAACAAGTACTCCCAGGCTAACTTACTACTGAAAAACGCCTAATAGCGCTCCTCGCTAAACGGTTTTTTCTAAGGTAAGGTGTAGTCTTTTCATCAGGCTATCGCAATTCGCTAAATAAAAAAAATAATAGGGATGCTTATGTCAAATTATGTAAAAATATTCGCGCTTTTTCTTTGTGCTAGCCTTAGCGAATTCACCTACGCCGCTCCTTGGTTTACAGGTCCAATCTTGGCGCCAGCAGGTCATACTGTGCCACGTGGCCATACCAATTTTGAACTATACGGTATTGATGTAGAAACCGATGGTATCTACAACGGTTCCGGAAAATTTCGTCGAACACCTCTATTTAACAGCGTCCTTTTAAACCCCCTCCTGACTCATGGGTTTACTGACTGGCTTGATGTACAAATATCAGTACCCTATGCGTTTAACAGTACGCGCGGAGTACACTATAACCGAGTCACAGATAGCTCTTTAGGGGTAGGACTACAATTAGTAGAGCAAAAAAAATCAAAATGGCTCCCTGACATTCGTTTTTTTGTTCAGGAAACTTTTCCTACGGGAACATATGATCGGCTAAATCCCGCATTTTTAGGAACTGATGCCACCGGATTAGGCAGCTACAGAACGCTCATTGCAGCAAACTTTCAATACTTGAAAGAAATATATGATTCACATTATTTACGTACACGTTTCATGGTTTCTCGCCTTTATTCATCCTCAATAAATGTTACGGGAATAAATAGCTTTGGCGGAACAGCCAATACGCGAGGTCGAATCAATCCTGGTGCTGAAGATAACGTGGATCTGGCTTTTGAGTATACCCTGACACAAAACTGGGTTGCGGTGATGGAAGGCTATTATTCTGAGGGACAAGCAAGCCGCTTTAATGGTATTTTAGATATTGTAAACAATGACTTGGCAGCGATTGGCTCCCAACAATATGTTGAGTATGGGCTCGCCCCAGCACTAGAGTATAATTTTAATTCTAATGTAGGGGTGATTGGTGGTGTGTGGTTTCCGGTTTCCGGGAAAAATACCTCTCATTTCATGGCTTATGTATTAGCAGTGAATGCATATTGGTAATAAACATGAGGATTGTCTCTTTTAACAAGGTGCGTTGTTTCTATGGAAAAAACAAATAAATTCTCCTATGGACTTACATTAGCTGCTTTAGGCGTTGTATTCGGGGATATAGGGACCAGTCCCTTATATGCATTAAAAGTTACTTTAGAAAATCTCAGCGTAACTGAAGGGAATATTTTAGGGGTTTTATCGCTGATTTTCTGGTGCTTAATTATTATTATTTCATTTAAGTACTTAATTATGATTTTTCGCGCCGATAACGAGGGGGAAGGCGGTATCCTTGCTCTGTTGGCCTTGCTAAAACACAAAGATGCCAAATACATCCCGCTATTTTATATCCTCGCAATGTTTGGCGCAGGACTACTCATAGGAGATGGGATGCTCACCCCAGCCATCTCCGTCATAAGCGCCGTTGAAGGATTAAGTACTTTATCTCACTCATTTACACCCTATATTCTTCCTACAGCCATAGTGATCTTGATTTTTCTCTTTATGATTCAATCAATAGGCACCGCCAGTATTGGTTATTTATTTGGCCCATTAACCTTGATCTGGTTTTTGACCATCGCAATACTCGGTGTTATTCAGATCATATCGGCACCCGTAGTACTAAAAGCAATCAATCCTTACTATGCCATCACGATGCTGCGTGACACCGGTTTTAAAGGTTATTTATTATTAGGTGGTATTTTTCTTGTTGTGACTGGTGGTGAAGCCCTTTACGCAGACATTGGTCATTTTGGAAAAAATCCCATTCGCACCAGTTGGTTTTTCCTGGTCCTCCCCTGCCTAGTATTAAACTATTTTGGCCAAGGTGCTAACTTACTCTTACACCCTGAAGCCATTAGCAATCCATTTTATATGATTGCACCAAGTTGGTTTTATTTACCATTAATTATCCTGGCAACTATTGCAACCATCATTGCCTCACAAGCGGTAATTTCAGCAACATTTTCTTTAACCAAACAAGCCGTTTTGTTAGGCCTATGTCCACGGATACCTATAGTACAAACTTCAAAAGAATATTCCGGGCAAATTTATGTTCCACAGATCAACTTTATCTTATTCGTAGGTACAATCGCCCTTTCTTATACCTTCCAAACCTCAGATAAAATGGCGCATGCCTATGGAATAGCTGTAAATGCTTATATGCTGATGGTTGATTTTATGGTCGCCTATACCGCAATTTACCTCTGGCAATGGTCAAAAACTAAAACATTTGTAATCTTTGGCTCATTCCTCCTGGTCGATTTTGCCTTCCTTGGGTCAAATGCTCATAAATTCTTAACTGGGGGCTGGGTACCCGTTACCTTTGCTTTCATTTTAGCCACCATTATGTATACCTGGAAATATGGATTGGAATATCTACGTTGCAATTTCTATATGAATAAAGAAGATATTTCTAAAATTTTAAAGCAACTTCAGTATAAAAACTTAAATCAACTTACTGATTTGACTGCGGTTTTCATTACTGATGTCTATGATAAAAGCGGTGGCAGTTTTTTACATTTTTTAAAACTCAGTCGCTCTGTTCCTGAACATGTGCTCATTGTAAATTACGTCGTGGATAATATTCCTTATGTACATTACAGCCAGCGTTATGAAGTAACCTGTCTTGATGAACGGGTCTATAACTTAACCTTACATTATGGTTTTATGGACACAGTTTCCATTCCTCGCGCTATCGAACGAGCATCGGATAAAAATATTTTGCCATTCAAGTTTAATAAAGACCGGGCAACTTATATGGTTGAAATTCCTAATATTTTAGCTTCAAAAAGCAGAAAATCATTAGCCTTTTTCTGGCAAGAAAAGTTATTTGCGTTTTTAATTCGTAATTATTCTGCCAATTTAAATATCGAATTTTATAAACTTCCGTATAATAGGACCATGGCAATTGGCACTTATTATATTATGTAAATCAGGAGTTGTTCATGTGGTTTAATAACGCACTTATTTATCAATTTGAGCTGGATGACGCGAGCGTTTTAGAAGCGTCTTTAGTTGAAAATATTCTCAAACCCTGCCCCCCGCACGCACGGTTTATTTATGGTTGGAGTCCAGTTTTTTCTGATGAATTAGTTCAGGAAGTTGCAGGTACCTCTCTTATTTGTATGGGCAAAGAAGAGCGCTTACTACCTCGGGGCGTAGTTAATAAAATGCTTGCTGAACGTGTACAAGCACTTGAAAACCAACATGGCCGTATGATTAAACGTGCCGAAAAAGCGCAAATGGCAGAAGATATTGAGTTTGAGTTACTTCCTAAATCATTTTGCATCCAAAAAAGATTATTAGCTATTCTGGATACGGCAAGTAAGCGAATTATTATTAATGCTTCCAGCAATAACCAAGCGTCCCAGCTCACCTCGTTACTGCGTAAATCCGTTCCTGGTATTAGCATTGACCCAATCACACATACGGAAAATCTGGCTGTACGTTTTGCAGAATGGATACAATCCCCAGCAAGTCTTCCTGCAAATTTCCAATTAGCGTCTGATTGTGTGCTCTTCTCCTTGGATAATGAAAAGAAACGAATTCATTGCAAAGGCTATGAATTACCTGCAGATGAAATTTTGACTTTGCTTGAGCAAGGCATGGTTACCTCTGAAATTTCATTAATTTGGAAAGAACGTATTCAATTTACTTTAACCCATGATTTCACCTTTAAGAAATTGAAGAGCCTTGATTATTTGGTTGACGATTTCAATGAAATTAAAGCGCTGGACGAAGAGTTACAACAAAGGGATGCAGCCCTTACCTTGTTAGCTGGCGAATTACGCGAATTAGCCAATGATCTTTTAGCTGCATTCGCAGTAAAAACTCCAGCTCTGGAAGCAGCAATCTAAATACATATATCCTGGTTGCCAGCAACCAGGACTTCCTCACGCAAAAAATAATGGAAAATTTTGTATCTACCCTCAGCCCATCGGATAACATAGAAGGGCCATGAAAAAAAACTTCAAAACATATTAAAATACAGAGTTATTGTTCAACATTAAATCCGACAAGTCGAAAACTTCATCGGTCTCTGAATCGTTGACACCTTGATTTTTGTCTTTGTAGAAACCATAAAGTGATAGCCCAGTTGCTATTCCGCTTAGCGCTCCAAGAGCTAAACCTGCGGTAGGAGCTACGAAAAATATTGCCGCCGATAAAAGCATCGTTAAGAGTCCAACTATACTGTGTGGTGCCTTAAGACTTGCATAAACACTCAATAGAAATGAAGCATTAATGTGGTGATGCTCTAAGGTTAAGTTTGCGGCATGTAATACTTTTTCTGCTTTAAGTACATGCTCTTGTAATGTGGCTCCATGATTTAATTGGGGCTTGATAAAAAGACAGGAAAGCTTTTGTACTTGTTTTAATTGAAATTTGAGCTGATGCAGCTCATTTTCATTGAGTCTTTCTGGCCTATCAATCATTTGATATAGCTCAGATGTTGTTTTAGCAATTTTGTCTAAAGTTGCTCTCAGCTTACGATAATCCTGGGTTCCCGTTTTACCGGGCTCTTCAGGTGTTGTTGCCCAAAAAAGTCTGTTTTTTGCCCATGTTGGATTATGAAATATTTGTCCTTTGCTTGAGTGATGTTCCTCGGGCTCTCCCGTTGTAACTAACGGGATTGGTGGAAGAGCTAGGTCATGAAAACGAGGAAAGGCTTGTTGAGCATGACCCCCTTCAAGTTCTTTTCTAAGAGCAACATCGATAATCCCTGCATCAGAAAGGAAATCTAAAGCTCTATTCTTGCATGTATAAGATGCGCTGCTGTTAAAACCCTTTAGCGTTGTTTTCATGGTGACATGAAAAGGGTGTAGTCTCGGACTTCTTTGCTCTGCTTGAGCTCTTTCTTTTTCCGCCAAATATCTTGTGTAGCCATTAGCTGGCGAACCTTTGGCACTTAGTTCAGCATTTAACTCCGCTATTGCCTCTTGTTCTTCCCGCATACGTTCTTTGTAGTTGTTTTGAAGGAGTGTAAATTGTGTTTCATTCACAAGAAAACTAATGCCACGAAGGCCTTTACCATTTAAATAGCGTTGTAATTCTTGCTGTAAGACGCCATGTCCATCTTGTAAATCAATATTAAAGCCTAAGAAGCTTTTTAATGATTTAATAATTGGATCTTTTGTTGTGCTTGGCTGACTATAAAAACCAATGCTATCAACAACCTCAACAGGACTATCTTTCTGATTTTGTTTTGAAAACAGTAACAACGAATGGCCCAAGGGACTGGCTCCAGCATCCGTGTCCATAACGCCGTAAGTTACATAAAATTTAGGAAAACTCATGACAAACCTTGATTTCTAGTATTGAATCTAGTGCGAAAAATAAAAGAGCCGCATTATAATCTGATTTTATTTGTAAGACAATCTGGTGTTTAAAAAGACAATAAGATTATGAAACGTTTAGTCGGCAACAAGATTTAAGCGAAAATATTAGCCTCATATTGCAGTAATAGATATAGAAGGAACAATGAATGAGCTGGATACTAAAAATCCTGGAACTAAGCAAGGGTAAAACAATGATCTTATTAAGTTATTGGAATATATACTGAAAGGAAAACCTGGTTGCAAGCAACCAGGCTATATTTTTCTCAGTACGATATTTTTTGCATATTTGCCGTGTGGTAAGTCGCTTGATAAACTTTTTTAGCTTCTTCAGCCGCACTATTTAATCCCAACGCAACATTAGATTCATACATCACTACTAATGCTTGTTGTGCACTTGGTGCTTGAGGGTAGTTCTTAACTAAATAACTCGCCCGTTCGATAGCAGCAACATACATTTTACGTTTGAAATAAAACTTAGAAATGTTTAATTCTTTTTGCGCAAACATATTACGTAAATAGATCATACGTTGTAGCGCATTCGCACGATATTTGCTTTCGGGGAATTTTTGAATAAAGACTGCAAAATCAGAGTATGCTTGCGTCTGAGTTCCTGGGTCACGCCAAGATTCATCCATAGGTAGTATTTTAGCAAAGACTCCTCGAGTTTGTTGGAAGTTTGCCAATCCACGCATGTAGTATGCATAATCAACATGTCTTGCACGTGGATAAAGATGAATAAAGCGCTCTGCAGTCGCTGCTGCAGAAGGATAATCTTCATTTTGATAATAAGCATAGATCAAATCCATTTGTGAATTTTCAGTATAATCACTAAATGGATACATGGTTTCCATTGCCTCCAGGCGTTTAATCGCGCTCACGTATTCTTTCTTACGCAAAGCCTTTTGCGAGTCCTTATGAAGCTGTTCAGCACTCATGCCTTTAAACGGATTTTTATCCTCATCATCCTTATTCCACCAGGTCTTACAGGAGGATAAAGAAACCAGAAGACCAACCAGGAATAACACTTGAATTCGTTTCATAAACTACACCTATTGAATTATATCTGTCGCGTCCACAAACAGTAACAAAAAAATTTGGACCATTATACCTAGGACTATCTAATTTGCGAATATTCTATGCGGATTTAATTTGCAATGAAATCAAAAAAGTATTTGCAAATCTTTTTAGGTTGCGATAGTATTCTCGCCTATCGGAGAGATGGCAGAGCGGTCGAATGCGGCGGTCTTGAAAACCGTTGAAGGGCAACCTTCCCAGGGTTCGAATCCCTGTCTCTCCGCCAACCACCTTCCTTTTTATAAAATCTCCCCTAATAAATTTAAACCTTGTGAAACAACAGAAACTACCCGTATCCATCGTAACCTTAATTATACCTTAGGGCTTCATCAAAGCTACGACTGTTGAATAGAACAGCGATTACACCCTTACTTTACAACCAACACGTCCATCGTACGTAGTGGCATGTAGATTCAATCCAACTCCATAACTTCCATTGGCATAAATAGAAACATTCTTGGGTAAATCTAACGTAGTTCCTAAATTAAGCTCCAAAGTTGCCCCCTCCAATTGAGATTGAAAAGGAAGAAAACCATGCGCAAAGGAAAACTCTGCATTAGGATTGCCTTTGAATTGATACCAAATGTTTGGTCTAAACCAAGTGGTTAAAGTTTTGATTTTTGGTTTTTCATCAAATACTTTTTTATGAGCAAAACGTACCCCTAAGCGGCCGGCAACTGAATCTGTCTGAGTAAAGCGTATAATCGTCGTCCCTATATCATGAGCAGAATGAAGATTTACATTTTGGTATACAGCCTGAATTTGTGGCTCAGCAATCCAGTTATGTTTATAGCTAAAAGGATATCCTGCTTCTATAGATGCAGCACCACCCCAACCTCGAGTATCAAGCGAACCAATATAGGCTGATTTAGATTTTACACTTGAATACCAGGTGGATTGCAGCACCATATCAATATATGCTTCTTTGGGAGAGTAAATAGTCCAGTATCCACCAAGACTTAGTCCATTAAATTCATTATGACCTAAATAACGCCCTGGACGCTGAACATCTCCCGTGCCTCGACCAACAACACCATATAATCCCGCGTGATCACGCCGGCCTTTTTCATTTTTATGCTTAATCAGGTCACCGCCAATTTGCATGAAGCCAAATTTATAATCATAATCGGAACTTCTAAAAAACCGTCTACTATTGATACGATCACGATCTCCATGAAGTCCCACAACCCTTCCCCAAATACGTTTGGCAACATCTTTAGGAGTTACCGGATCTTCAGGCCATTTCCCCTGGCCCACTCGTTGATGCAACGTATCGAGAATTGCTTGACCATAGAGCATGGTCATCGCAGGCAGTGTTGGATAAAGGCCGATTTCAGGGCGGTACCTTGCTGGATCGGGTCTGGGGCCTGGTGATTCAGGTGAACAATTAGGATTATCAGGAGGACATAAGTTGCGTAAGTACCAATTATCCTCACTTGTCGTGTCAAGACTAGAACGCTGTAAAGTATATTCAAAAGGACCAGCTACCACGGGTGCCGCCAAATGGAAAGAGCCTGGTTCTGTGCTAGCCCCATTGATTGCCTCGACCACTAAAATCCCGTTACCTAAAGTAAATGCACCTGGGCCCGTAGTATTTCGAATATATAAGCCGGTTGAACCTGCTTCTGCCCCGCCATTAATGATCAAAAGATCTGAAGGTGAAGGATCGGAACCAAGATAAGTATTTAAAAGAATAAAACCATTATTTCCTATATAGTTTTCTGTAGTTAGTGTCTTATAAGTGGATAATAAAAGAGGATTACCCGTTGGTGCAGTATAAGCAATCAAACTTTGATTATTATCTAAATTAGTCACATTTGAATTACCGGTCATCAGCCAGAGACTATCATTTAGCATGGTCAAATTCGAAATACTACCTGAGGCGGTAAATGCAGAGCCTATCACTTGCGAACCCGATAATAGAACATTAGCAAACCCCGGCACAACCAGTGGTGCTAAAGAAGGAGCGGGTCTAGAAAGCATAAAGGATGGTGGTGGCACATCTGGATTATCTGGATCAGGGGGGCCGTACTGTAATGGCTCGTTTGATGCAAGAGGGAAAAAATCAGCGGCAGTCCCAACGCGCAACCATTCGCCACTACCACTAGCAAAGGAATTAGTCAGTGTAGCATTGCCATATCCAGCAATACCTATAGTTGCACCATTAACATTTTTAAGTTTACTGTTGGTAAATATTCCCGTAGAAATAGCCTCCACTGTACCTAAAAGAAAAAGAGCAGAACTTGAAGTCCCTCTTGCCTGCACAATAGAATTTAAACCAATAATACGTCCACCAGCTTCAGCCACTGAGCCATGCGCCTGCTGACCGAGCGCAAGAACTAAACTGTCATTCATAGTTACTGAGGTTGGTTGATCTCTTGAGAGGGCACCATGTGCACCAATCGCTTCTGTAGATACAATCGTTTTATTAACCACTACTGCGGACTCACCGCGGCCCTGTATTGGTCTTGTTCCATAGTCAGAAAGAACTGAACGTAACCCAACTGCGCCAACCCCATGAGTGAAAACATAACTATCGTTTAGAACAATAGTGGCTTTTTCAACCGGTACATCATTACGTGCTTGAGCGTCTGCAGCATGCGCATTAAGACCATAGGTGGAGACAACGATATTGTTTCCATACAAATTCGCTGGAAATTCTGAACCTACTTGTTCG
Source organism: Legionella lytica (assembly GCF_044626755.1). Taxonomy (GTDB): domain Bacteria; phylum Pseudomonadota; class Gammaproteobacteria; order Legionellales; family Legionellaceae; genus Legionella; species Legionella lytica_A. The sequence goes on from NZ_JBGORX010000001.1 coordinate 1,278,503, forward strand.
GTTACTGAAAAAAGCCCAATGCTTCGTTCACCGCGGGTTTCGATAGTAGTGCCTGACAACACAACGGTCCCACCGTCATCGGCAACTGCACCCATAGCGATGTACCCTGTAGTGAGAACTGTAGTGCCAACGGAGGTAAGTACACCACCTGGATTACGTCCTGTTAAAGCATGGGGAAATGAAGAGCTTCTCTCTGCATTACCAGTGGTTACAACGGAGCCTCCGATTAGGTTAATTGTACCGGCCAGATCGGCCAAAACAGCAATGGAATTATCCTTTCCTGAAGTTCTAACTGTCACATTAGTTGCCAAAATAGAACCATTAGCTGCGTATAAGGCCGGACTGTCACGCCCAGTGGTAATGGCCGAGCCGCGAGTCATTGTTGCAGCTGCTCCTGCAGTTGCTCTTAATCCAAAACCCAGAACCGCAGTACTTTCGATAGTACTATCGATAATTTCAGCAGAAGAACCCGCTCCTTGTACTACTAAGGAATCAGTATTTGAAGACAATAAGCTACTACCTATGATTGAGGCAGACGCACCATCAAAAATAAATCCCGCTTTGGCACGAGTTCCCGACACAGAAACAGAAGAATTTTCCAGACGTAAAAAAGATCCTGTATCTTGCACCGAAAATCCGCTGCCGCGTTGGCCTGTTGCAGTTATTGAGCTCCCTATAATATCGGCTTGCCCAGCAGAAAGAACACGTATTGTAGATGACGGATCACTATCAGCAGATGAGGTACCCGCAGAACTAAGGGTACTATTCTGTAGAGAAATACTGCCGCCGGCATCCACACGGACTGCATTAGCATAATTTCCTGTCACATTTAAATTAACACTGTTTCCAGTAACTTGACTAGCGGCACCTGTTGCATAAAGTGCGTGGCTTCCAGCTATTGTTGCCGAGCCAACCCCTGTCGTTGCAACATATGTTCCATTAAGAGTAACGATTCCCCCACTTTGGGCCAAGACTCCATAAGAGGTGCGCGCTGTGGTAGAAATCGTTCCCCCTTCAATATCGATTTCACTGCCAGTTCCTGTGGCCAAAGCCCCTACGTTATTAGCACCTGTTGTACCTCCAAGCATACTAACCGCAGTCTTGCTTAAAAAAACCTTCCCGGCACTTTCAGCCTTAACCCCAGTCATGTTACTCGCAGCGGTAGTGCCGTTTGCGGGGCCCATGGTAATGAACGAATCCAAAACATTAATCAAACTACCACCCATTGAGCGCACACCAATCTGTCCCACTGAAGTCCCACTGGTAGTAGCGGTGGAGATTATTCTGCTGGATTGAAAATCGATGCGACTACCCGATTGTGCGAGTAGGGCCGTAGTCGTCGCCGCGCCAAGATTGACAACAACGCTATTGGCAAGAATTCGCCCTAAAGAACCGGATGAGTTCATGCCTATCCCATTGGCAGTTGTAAGATTAACTGTGGTTCCTACAGTTATCTCACAACTTGAATTCACAACCACATATGGGCTAGGACAGGTCACTGTATATGCGGGCATACTTCCTAAAAAAGACACGATCCCAATAAAAATATAAACAGGGTTAGTAATAGCATCCTGCCAATACAACGATTTCCTTATCATCGATATTCCTTTTTGGTTCAATTTCACCCAATATTTTGCCAGTAACTTATTGAATAGTCTATAGGATTATGTTGAGGGATTTTCTTCATCTAGCCCTTCTTAGTACACTCTAAAAAACACTAGCCTGCGTGCGGCCTTTAAAAAATAGATTACATCGTGAACAAATTAAGTTCGATAAAATCGCTCATAGCAAATATAACCTAGGAATAATTGTACTTATCTATTGCGGGCTATTATGATGGGGGCTTTATGTGGATTGATTGTTAAAGTTGCATTTTAATGACGCACATAGATCTTAGCCTAATAAAACCTTAATAAATAAATGATACAGTATGGTTAAATTAAGTTTAATTTGCCCGTTTTTAAATCCAGAGGTATGCCGATGAGTAAACATAGTAAACCCTACGATGATATCAAGTTGAGCAAGGAACATAAAAACCAACAAACTAAAAAACCACTAATGATTGGATGCAGTGGCGGCGGCGGCCATATATCAGCAATCCTAGGTATTGAACAGTCACTGAAACAGGCATATTTATCAGACACGCTCGATCTTCCGCAATACACGCCAGTATTAGCTGAGCATAAACCTCCTACAGCATCAATTCATACCGGCGCCCATATTATGCATGCTTATGGAGTAGGAAAGCCCATTCAGAAAATAATTGAATTAACCCCTTTTCCATTATTGCCTAATACCAATACGTTAGATGAAGAAATAAAAAACTTAAGTAAAAAAGAACAAAGCAATGGTTCGCGCTGTTATATTGATATGCTCCTTGATGTATATCCTGAAGGTTACGAGAGTGCTGCCGTATGGAACATATTACAGCGCAATGAAAAAACCAATACATTGAAAAAATTAATTGCCCTTCAAGGTATGAGCGATACCTTCAATTATAAAATTGTGTACAATTATTTCATGCAGAAATTACAAGAGGCGGAAGCGATAGGCTCACCCTACACTGAAGTCATTAGTACCCAAGCCATGGCTCTCCCTGCATTATGTGATGTAGTTAAGGACTATAATGCCACTCGTTCTGAAGAAAAACATATTGTGATAAATCAATACCTTACCGATCTTCCCACTTTAGGAGCCGTACACTTTTTTAATGTTCTTGCTGCATTAACTCCAGCTCAACAACGACAAATGAGATTATATGGCGTGAACATGGTCGATGATGTAATTCAACATTTCTTCCCGCAAGGTAATCATTTCAATAAAATCTATAATATACCAGCGAGCAAGAATCCCATGGTTCGCTTTGCCTTTAAAGACAGCACCTACGACAACAGCGACAAATTCAATCAGGAAGTAACACTAAACCTGCAAAAAGAAGAGCGACCTTATACAATTGCTGCTGAAGAAAAAATCGCCTCAATTATGCTAGGAAGCCAGGCAAGCGCAGATACGGTAAAGTATATTGAGCCACTACTCAAATGTGGAGTCGAGCGTGTATTCGTATTTGGGGGTAAAAATAAAGGTATTAGTGACAAAATAGATGAACTAATTAATGCTCATCCAGAATATAAAGATCGAATTGTTCGTTTGGACAATCAAAGTGATAAAGAAATTTCTGCCTTAATGACACGTAGCAATATTGTTGTTACACGTGGAGGGGGTCTAAGTGTGATGGAGCAAATGGCAATGTCGCATAACCCCGAGCAAATTGTACTGATACATCATGCCGATGCGCGTGGGAATACTCCATTAAGTTCAGGGATTAGCTGGGAAGACAGCAATGTTGATAAGCTAATTGAGAACTTACAAGAAAGTGGTATTTATTCCCAAAAAACATCCCCTCGTCTGGCCTTACGCCATATTGCTGAAGGGCAAATTATTAATTGCATCAAAAAAAATCAAGAACAAAGTGAACTTAAAAATTTTGCGCAAAAAATACAAAACATATCGACATCTACATTGAACCAATGTGTATCATGGCTCAATGAGGGCCATGAAGATAAAGTTATAAATTACTTTAAATATTATACAAATAAAGAAAACAAACATGAAAAAAAGTACTTATCCATGGTTGAAAGTCTTAATGCTCGCTGTGATGATTGCATCGACTATTTAAGCAAACAAATTTTAGACGAGATGAAAAAACAAAATGAGTGCTATATTCACCTCGTCGAAATGGATGAAGATGTCCTTATAGTAGAGCCTCAGAATGTGGCGATTATCGTTGCCCAAGTATTAAATGGCGAATTGGGTAATGCTAGCACTGCTTTAATTGCAGCGGCTAAAAGTTATGACGCGGTTCAAACACTACAAAATACCCTCAGCTGTACTAATGAAGAGCAATCTCCATTTGAAAAGTTAAATGTATTTAAAAATAGCTATCGCAAAGAAATTAAACAGACGATTCAATCAAATCAGAGCAGCGTCTTTAAACGACTAATTGATGAAATTATTTATCAATTTGCAGTAGTGTTCAGCTCTAAGAAAGCTGAAACCTTGTTTAGCCCGACCATGGTCTTGCGAAAGGAAATGCATGATTTGAAAGATGAGACATCTATAGAACTATTTGATGGAACACCACCTTTACACTAAAGTAGCATGGCGTTTCCTAAAGGCGCCTCATATTTAGACCAGGGTTCGATTAACGCGCTCAAGCATTTGAAGGTGATGCTCATGAGGACTCTTCTATGATTATTAGAGCAAGATGATCATTATAAGAGTTCTCATCAGTTGCTTTGGTTATTCGAGAGAGGTACGCATTATCAGAGCTTTCGTAGGTAGCTGTGGCTTATTCAAGAAGGGTAAGCATTATTAAAACTATCTCAGCTCATGCTGTGGTATTCTGTAGTATTAACATAAAATAACTTAAGTCAGCACCATCAGTTACATATGATCCCACAGTGCTTATTTTCACCTATAGGAAGATCTTGCTCATGTATAAACTTTGTTTCTATGTCCCTGCCTCTCATTTAAATAATGTTAAAGAAGCTGTTTTTAATGCGGGAGCCGGCACCATTGGCAATTATTCCCATTGCGCATGGGAAGTATTAGGCGAAGGCCAGTTTATGCCTTTACACGGAAGTGCACCCTTTATTGGTGAGACAAATAAAGTCGAAAAAGTTTCCGAATATAAAGTTGAAATGGTTTGCGCTCCAGAGTGCATCCATGAAGTGATCACCGCTTTAAAAAAGGCGCATCCTTATGAAACACCGGCATATGATGTGTGTAAATTAGAAAAGTTTAGCTAAGTACATTGAACATGTAGGCTGGGTTGTAGCGCCCAGCCTACTCTTAACGTATGCCTCAACTACTTATTGCTGCGAGAAGCCCCATTGAGTGGTATGGACACTTTCATATGGAGGGGGGAAATTTTCTGCCGAGGGTGCAGTTGGTTGTGGGAACTGAGCTTGATGCTGTCCCATAGCTCCTCCATACGGATTCTGACCCGCACCAAAAAAACCTTGCTGCATCATAGGATTTTGCTGCTGTTCCGTATAATAATCTTGTGGCGGTGGCGAGACAAAACGTTGTTCTGCGACCGGAACATACACATATGCTTGGGGTGGTAAATAATAAGGAGTCTTCAACTGGCAATCAAAAAACAAGTCACCCACAGTAAGACTTGTTAGAGCACCGCTACGTAGATTTCTCACCTGTTGTAAACAGTCATTAACCTTAGCCATACTTTTATCTTTACGCGAAAAGAATGATGGGACTTCCGCATCTTTGCTATTTAAATGTTTAGCAATTTCTGCGCGAAGCGCCACTATTGCGATTTTCACCATAGAAGGATCAATGCCATTGTCTGCGAGAGCATGCTCTTCATTAGCTGTTAACCTAAAACGGAGGGGATCCTTCGGATCCATAGCAGATTTGTCTATCTGCAAAGGATTATATAAAAGGTTCATTACAAATGCCCCGATACCAGCACCAACAGTACTTAGCAAAACAGCACCTGTTAAAATCACGGCAGCAGGACTAAAACCAGCCATAATTGCTAAACTTGTCAAAGGGGCCGTAGCCAATGCCAAAGTCAGAATAGTAGAACCCGTACCAAAGGCAATAGAATTAGCCATTACCAAGGCAGCCTTTAACCAGCCTTCGTTATAGTAAAAACGCTCTGCACCTTCTAGGAAATGATTAAGCATATAATATACAGCAATGCTGGCTAATACCGCAGCAACAGCCGCCATAAGCAGTAATGCCAATGCAGCCAGTGTCTCAGAATCGGTATCAAAACAATTTCCGCCATGACCATGGTGAGCCGGGTATCCACCATGAGGATATCCACCATGAGGAAAGTGATGACCGTGACAATCATGAGTAATCGCACTTAGCATCATCCAATCAAATAACAAGGAATCACGATGTCCGTTGTAGCGATTATACTCTTTGTATATAAATTTAATTTTAACGTCAAACTGGGGAAGTTCAGGTTTAAAGTTTTCTTTCTCTAATTCAGAAAGATTTTTATAAATAGGTAATGCGTAAAAAATAGCATTAAAAGACTTGTAAACTTTGGCTTTTTCAGCCGCATCTAAACGGTAAAGACTACCAGACGGTGATTCAAGAGAATTTTGTACTGCAAGAAACATATCATTGTAAATTGATGTTACGTCCTTTGGAACGTGTTTCTGGCTTAGATAATCTTTATAATGCTGTAAGACATCACCATAAAACAACATCAATTTCTGATCAGTAAACTTACGTAGGTTTGTCATAGCTACTCCTAAAATTAAGTAGCACTAATCCCATTTAACTTAGGGCTTTTGTGTGCATTTATTGCATCCCTTATTCAGCACTCCTTGCTTTTGACTGGGGCCAAATTCAGCCCCTTTTTCTTGTTAAATACCAGTCAAAATTAAATAGAACTCGTACTAATGCCTTTCAATTTGGGCTTGATTAATTAAACTTTTTGCATATAAATCATAATCCATCATGCCATAACTAGCTTCGATCTGTTGAATGAGGCTTTCCTGTTGTTCTTTATCTAAAGTACTTAATTTTCCATCATTAATATGCTTTAGTCTTACAACAACATAATCACCATTAGGCAATACAGCACCATCGCGGCTTTCTGGTCGTAATAAGTTAAATGCCAATTCATTGATCAGAGGGTCTGCTTTATCACTATCTCGAGCGGCTTGTTCTACCGTAGTCCAAGATAGTTTATTGGCACTAAGAATCTCTTCATGGTTTTTGCCATCAACTGGGTTTTGTATGCTCATTCCAAGTGTTTTAGCCTTGGCTTCAGCACCTTGCTTGGTTAATGTGGCATGAATTTGTTTCTCAACTTCTTCTAATGTTTGCTCCTTTTCAGGAGTATGTTCACTAACGCGCGCAACAATAACCGAGTCATTATCTAATTGAATAGGCTCGCTGTTATTACTCAGCTCTAATACATCATGACTAAATGCTGCATTAATTACTTGTGGATTCTTAGTTAAATTATCTTTGCCACCAGCACGAGAGAAAGGCTGAGTCGTTTCAATTTTTAATTTCATTGTCTCAGAAACTGGTTTCAAAGAATCCGGCGATTGATAACTTAAGTCAGACAGTTGCTCTAAAGCTTGTGCATACTTAGCTTGAGCCATTTCCGTCATCAATTGCTCTTTAATCGTTGTCTCAACTTCGGATAAAGGTTTAGTTGTTACAGGTTTGTAAGCAATTAGTTTAAAAATTTCCAAACCGTGTTTGGTTTGTGCTGGAGCAGATATCTCCCCTGCCTTTGTTAAATTAGATAAAATTTTATCGTAATCATTTTGTCCAGCAGTAACCCAAGGAAGCTCCCCTTTATCAGCTATAGAAAGCTTATCATCAGACTCGGAAGCAACGAGCTTATCGAATTGGCCAGGATCTTTTTGCAATACTGCATAGGCATCATCAGCCTTTTTCTGAATTTGGTCCAGCTCATCTTTAGAAACACCTTCAGGAATTGCAAACAAAATGTGAGCAACATGCCACTGTGCTGGGGTTAAATAGTTGCTTTGATTTTCATTATAAAAACGACTTACATCGTCTTTTGATATTTTTACTTGCTTCTTTACATCATTCATAGACAAGGTTACGTATTCCAGGCTTACTTGCTCAGGAGCCATAAACTCTTTTTGATGTTGCTTGTAGTATTCAGCAACTGCACCTGCAGAAACATTTATTTGCTTTTTGAAATGTGGGGCAGGAACAACGAGGTAATCATAATCTCTATTTTGCATGTATAAGCGAATGAAACGCTCAACTTCATCAGGGAGTGCAAATGAAGTACCGATGAAAGCGAATCGCTGTTGGTTCAACAACATACCTTGGCTTACTTCATTTTGAAAACTGGATTGAGTAAATAAAGCCGCGCTGAGAGCCTGTTGATATTTTTCAGCAGAGAAATGACCGTCCTCTTGAAATTGAGGAATACTCAATATGGCAGCATTAGCTTGATTCGCACTTACGTCAAAACCATTTTTACGCGCTGCTTGGACCATAACTTCATTAGCCACCATTTGATCCAGGACTTGGCTTTGTAGTTTTTTCTCATCTTCAGCAGTCATATGTGCCGCATCTTGCATTCCGCGTGCACGCCTGTAATTTGTTTCAAAGGCTTGATAAGTTAAGGATTCGCCATTAACAAGCACTTTCGCATTTGAGGTTTGATGCGATTGAAAATAGTAATCAACTCCAAAAAGAGTAAACGTAAGGCCGATTAAAACGACAACTAGCCAAGCAACAACACCTTGTATGCGCTCATTTAACTTCTGCAACATTTCCCGAGATCCATTTAGTATAACAAAGTTTTAATGAAGTGGGATTGTAACCTAATCGGATAAAAATCTAAACAAAAAATGCTAAATTTTACAAATAATGGTACCTGATAATCCTTATTTAAAAAGCAATGAAAATCAATGTAAATGCTTTTTACAGTAAATCATGCAGCGCACAATCAGTGCAAATTAAAATCAAAAAATTTTGGAACCTCTAAAACCTCTGATGCACAAATAGAGCCCTAATGCACACCGCTTAATACAGATAAAATATGTCGCTAATTCTGTCTAATACGGCTGCATAAGGGTAACGTGATGAATTAACAGAGGATAATGAAAACGTGATTGGAAGCAACAAACCACATTATTTTATTTTTTTGAATAATGCCTTCAGATTTGAAGGCATTTTTTAGGATGTTGGCGGAGCGGACGGGGCTCGAACCCGCGACCCCCGGCGTGACAGGCCGGTATTCTAACCAACTGAACTACCGCTCCAATATGGTGGGTGCTGTAGGGATCGAACCTACGACCCTCGCCTTGTAAGGGCGATGCTCTCCCAGCTGAGCTAAGCACCCGAAATCGTCATCAATTTCGCTTTACTACTCACCAACTTATGCACTGCATAAAACTTGGTGCTCTCACTTATAATAAAAAACGCGCCGTTGAGCGCGTTTTAATAATTGGCGGAGCGGACGGGGCTCGAACCCGCGACCCCCGGCGTGACAGGCCGGTATTCTAACCAACTGAACTACCGCTCCAATTATGGTGGGTGCTGTAGGGATCGAACCTACGACCCTCGCCTTGTAAGGGCGATGCTCTCCCAGCTGAGCTAAGCACCCCAAATCTTTAAGCTTCTTGAACCGCTTCTTTCAGGTTTTTGCCTGCTTTAAATTTAGCTACTCTTGACGCTTTGATCTCAATGATCTTCCCAGTTTGTGGGTTTCTGCCAGTACGAGCAGAACGGTTACCAGTAGAGAATGAACCAAATCCAGGTATTACAACCTGATCGCCACTCTTTAAGGCATCAGTAATAGTGCTAGTAAAAGTTTCAAGCACTCTGCTTGCATCTGCCTTAGTTAAACCAGAACCACTTGCTAAAGCATCAACTAATTCGCTCTTATTCATTGCTTCCCCTATACAGTTAATCTTCCATACTCCAAGCTAATCTAACTTAAACTTAGTCAAATTAACCAGTCAAGTAGTTACATCCTTGCAACGCCCGCCAGTAGCGGGCCACGAAACGAAATATACCGTTAATTAATGGGTATGTAAATCATTATTTTTAATTTTTTTTGATTTTTTACCCGCCAAAACGGCATTCTGTATATTATCTGGACTATCTAGCCAAGGACTGCGTTGTAGAGCCAGTTCTAACACCTGTTCAATGGTCTTTACAGGGTGAATTGTTAGCTTACGCAACACATTATCGGGTATCTCTTCCAAATCTTTTACATTCTCTTCAGGGATAATAACGTGCTTAATTCCACCTCGATGAGCAGCTAATAACTTCTCTTTTAGTCCACCAATCGGTAATACTTGTCCACGTAAGGTAATTTCTCCTGTCATCGCAACATCTGCCTTAACAGGAATTTGTGTCACTACAGAGACCAATACGGTACACATACCAATACCAGCACTTGGACCATCCTTCGGTGTTGCTCCTTCGGGAACATGCACATGGAAGTCATTCTTTTCAAAGAAATCATCAGGAAGCTGTAGCTTTTTAGCCCGGCTACGTACAACGGTCATCGCTGCATGTATCGATTCTTGCATTACTTCGCCCAATTGACCGGTATGGATCACCTTACCTTTACCTGGCATCATGGAAGATTCAATAGTCAGCAACTCCCCTCCTACGCTTGTCCAAGCTAAACCAGTTACCTGGCCAATTTGATCAAACTCTTCAGCAAGACCATATCTGTACTTCTTAACACCTAAATATTTTTCAATATTACTTACAGTAACAGTTAATCGCTTCGTTTTTTTCTTGTTTGATAAAATCTCTTTGACAACCTTACGACAAACACTCGCAATATCTCGTTCCAGATTACGAACACCCGCCTCACGTGTATAGTGACGAATGATTTCGCGAATGGCACCCTCACTGATATGAATCTCATCGTTACTTAAACCATTAAGACTAATTTGCTTGGGTACTAAATACTGTTCTGAAATGCTAACTTTCTCATCTTCGGTATAACCTGCTAGACGAATGACTTCCATTCTATCTAATAAAGGTGCAGGAATTTCTAATGAGTTTGCCGTTGCAATAAACATAACATCACTTAAATCATAATCCACTTCAAGATAATGATCGCTAAATGTATGGTTTTGCTCTGGATCTAATACTTCAAGTAATGCAGAAGCTGGATCACCACGGAAGTCCATAGCCATCTTATCCACCTCATCAAGCATGATTAAGGGATTTTTTACTCCGGCCTTGCATAATTTTTGAATTATTTTTCCAGGCATGGAGCCAATGTAGGTTCTGCGATGACCACGAATTTCTGCTTCATCACGTACACCACCTAAAGCAATACGAATAAATGTACGGCCTGTTGCATTGGCAATCGATTGTCCTAAAGAAGTTTTACCTACCCCTGGAGGTCCAACTAAACATAAAATAGGTCCTTTGAGGCGTTTTACTCGTTGTTGAACTGCCAGATATTCGATGATGCGTTCTTTCACACGTTCGAGACCGTGATGTTCTTTATCCAATAATTTTTCTGCTTTAAGTAAATCAAATTGAATTTTGCTTTTCTTTTTCCATGGAACCATCAGCATCCAGTCAAGATAATTACGAATGACTGTTGCTTCAGCAGACATGGGTGACATCATTTTTAATTTATGAAGTTCCGCCATTGCCTTTTCTTTTGCTTCTTTAGGCATGCCCGCTTTATCAATAGATTTTTCCAGCTGCTCAAGCTCATTACCTTCTTCGCCAAGCTCACCCAATTCTTTTTGAATGGCTTTCATTTGTTCATTCAGGTAATACTCGCGCTGACTTTTTTCCATTTGGCGCTTTACACGGCCACGTACACGTTTTTCAACATGTAATAGATCAATTTCAGTTTCAATAGCTGACATTAAACGTTCAAGACGGGTACCAACATCCAAGGTTTCTAATAATTCTTGTTTATCATCAACTTTTAAAGTTAAATGTGCGGCGATTGTATCTGCCAGGCGACCTGGCTCCTCTATCCCTGCTAAGGGTGATAATACTTCTGGAGGAATTTTTTTGTTCAATTTAATGTACTGTTCAAATTGCGACATTAAAGAACGCATTAATATGCCAACTTCAGGCTCCTGAACGGCAACATTTACTTCATCCACTACTTCCAGAGAAGCTTCCAGGTATCCTTTTTCCTGGCTATATCCTGTAACTTGTGCACGTTGCTCCCCTTCTACCAGAACTTTAACAGTACCATCAGGTAACTTAAGCAACTGTAAAACACTGGATAAAGTACCAACATGGTAAATATCTTCTGGAGACGGATCATCGTTAGATGATTTTTTCTGCGCGACTAAAAAAATTTTCTTGCTATCAACCATAGCTGCTTCAAGGGCTTTAATTGATTTTCCTCGGCCAACAAAAAGGGGAATAACCATATGAGGATAAACCACCACATCCCGCAGAGGCAGCACTGGAATCATAGACAAATTTTCAGTCTCATTAGGCGTCACTTTATTTTCAATAGACATAACGAACCCTTATTCAAACAAAAGCTATAGTTATAATTTTAAAACAAATTTTTACTGCTCTTTAACTGAGTATAACGGTATTTGAGGAAATGAACAAAGCACTTAATAAGAATGGGGAAATTAATATAACAACTGTACTAAATTAGATTCAAGCGCCCTATCAGCTACTTGCTTAAAAGACTTAATTGACTGAATAAAAAGACATATACGACTATTCAACATTTTTTAAGTCTCTGAACCAGTAAACTGGATAAAGGCGCAGAGACTAACATAGAGAATAGTCGCAAATTAATTAGCTATTCTTTACCACCTGCTGCACTCTTCATCTCATCATGTTCATAAATAAGTATAGGCTTCGACGAATTGTTTACGGCACCCTCGTCAATTACAATTTTATTTACTCCTTCAAGAGAAGGTAATTCATACATGGTGTCTAAAAGAATATTTTCAAGTATTGCACGTAAACCGCGAGCACCCATTTTTCTTTCCAGAGCTTTTTTCGCAATCGCAACCAAAGCCTCATCTCTAAATTCTAGTTCAACTTCTTCCATTTTGAAAAGCGACTGGAATTGTTTAGTAAGTGCATTCTTAGGATTCGTAAGAATATCAATAAGTGCAGCTTGGTCCAGTTCTTGTAGTGTAGTTATTACTGGTAATCTACCTACAAACTCAGGAATCAATCCATACTTAATCAAGTCATCAGATTCTAATTGGTTCAATACTTTTGATACTTCAACACCAGAATCTTTTTTGTTTTTTAATTGTGCAGAAAAACCGATACCTGATTTATCGCTACGCTCTCGGATTACTCTCTCCAGGCCGGCAAAGGCGCCACCACAAATAAACAGGATATTTGAAGTGTCTACTTGCAAGAACTCCTGTTGCGGGTGTTTACGGCCACCTTGAGGTGGAACAGAAGCAATCGTACCTTCGATCAGTTTTAGTAAGGCTTGTTGCACGCCTTCACCAGAAACATCTCGAGTGATTGATGGATTATCTGATTTACGAGAAATTTTATCAATTTCATCAATGTAAACAATGCCCTGCTGTGCTTTATCAACATCGTAATCGCACTTCTGCAATAACTTTTGAATAATATTTTCAACGTCTTCACCGACATATCCTGCTTCAGTTAGCGTTGTTGCATCAGCCATAGCAAAGGGAACATTTAAAATTCGAGCCAAGGTTTGCGCTAAAAGAGTTTTACCACTACCTGTTGGGCCAATTAATAAGATATTACTTTTTCCAAGTTCAACGCCATCTTCGCTTTTATGCTGCAAGCGCTTGTAATGATTATACACGGCAACAGACAACACTTTTTTGGCATGTGGCTGACCGATGACATATTCATCAAGGAATTTTGAAATCTCTTTTGGTGAAGGTAAACGCACATCTGCTTCTTCATGAGCCTCATGTGTTTCTTCGCGAATAATATCGTTGCATAATTCAACGCATTCATCACACACAAATACAGAAGGACCAGCAATTAATTTTTTCACTTCATGCTGGCTTTTACCACAAAAAGAACAATATAGAACCTTATCACCACTTCCATTACTGGATTTACTCATATTCCAACCCCTTCTTACAGCCATTACCGGGAAATAGGTAACACATGTAAAATATTAGTCAATCAGAAAAAGATATGCCACTACAAATTAAGAGCTAATTTATTTGGAGCCCCGCAATGGCAGATCAATCTCTGGTTAAAGCTTGATTTAAACCGTTAAAATCAAGAGATCTACCTGCATATGGGGGCAACAAGTGAGAATTACAACTGCTCTGCTGAATTATTTGTTATTTCTCTATCGTAAAGTACTTTATCGATAAGACCATATTCAGCTGCTTGCGTAGCACTCATAAAATTATCACGTTCTGTATCACGCATAATTTGATCAGGAGTTTTTTTAGTGTGCTGCGCCATAATGTTATTTAAACGCTCTCTTACAGCTAAGGTTTCACGAGCATGAATCTCGATATCAGTGGCCTGGCCTCGATATCCACCTAAAGGTTGGTGAATCATTACACGTGAATTTGGTAGACAGAATCTCTTGCCATCAGCACCAGCACAAAGCAGTAAAGCTGCAGCACTTGCAGCTTGACCGATACATAAGGTGCTGACATCAGGCTTAATAAACTGCATGGTGTCGTAAATTGCTAAACCAGCCGTTACCACACCACCCGGAGAATTAATGTAGAGAGAAATGTCTTTTTCAGGGTTTTCAGACTCAAGGAACAGCAATTGAGCAACCACTAAATTAGCCATATGATCTTCAACTTCACCCAATAGAAAGATAATACGCTCTTTCAATAATCGTGAGTAAATGTCATAAGAACGTTCACCACGTGAAGTCTGTTCAATAACCATTGGCACCAATCCACTGGCATTGCGAATTATGTTATCTGAATATCCTGACATATAATTACTCTCCTTTTGTATTCTCAGCCTTTTTAGGATTCATCACTGAATCATAGTCCATAGATTTATGCTTAATCTTAGCATCAGCTGCTATCTTATCAGCAACTACTTCTTCCATGACTAATGCTTCAATTTCAGCAAGATTTTCTTTGCTGCTTTGGTACCAAGCACGTAATTCATCAGGATTTTCGTAAGCACCAGCAAATTTCTCAATCATTGCATTCACTTTATCTTTGTCGGCAACGATCTGATGTTTCTTAACATATTCAGAGAATAGTAAACCAAGATGAACACGGCGTTTAGCTTGTTCTTCAAACAATTCTCTTGGGAAATCAGGAATCTTTTCATTTTCATGATGCTCATGGCCAAACAGACGATGGTACATGTCATGTTTCAAGTGTTCGATTTCTTTGTCAATTAACGCTAGGGGTAAATCAATAGCATTAACTTCCATTAGTTTATCAAATAATTTCTCTCTGTTCATCATGCTAACACGACGCTCTAATTCACGAGTCATGTTGTCTTTGATGTCTTTCTTCAGCGCATCAACGCCCCCTTCCTTAATGTTAAACTTTTCAGCAAAAGCATCATCAAGTTCAGGTAATTTGCCTTCCATAATATTACGAACAGTAATTTTGAATACGGCTTCTTTGCCCGCTAATTCGTTGTGACCATAATCTTCTGGGAATGTAACTTTGATGTCGAAAGGTTTATCTTTCTTACCGCCCGTAATTCCGTCTTCGAAACCAGGAATCATTGCGCCAGAACCGATAACTAATTCGTGGCCTTCTGCACTGCCGCCATCGAATAATTTGTCATCTAAGAAACCTTCGAAGTCGATAACAACTTTATCGCCTTTTTTAACAGCACGGGAAACATCATGCCATTCTTTGTTTTGCTCACGTAGTTTATCTAACATCTCTTCGAGATCTTTGTCAGTAACTTCTGAACGAGCTAATTCAACAGTCGCTTGATTTAATTCAGCAACTTCAAACACGGGCATTACTTCAAATGTAGCCGTGTATTTAAAATCCTTACCTTTTTCTATTTCTTCAGGCTCGATGTATGGGTAGCCAGCAGGAACTAATTCGTTTTGTTGTAATGCTTCGAATAGGGTTGATTGAACCATTTCTCTAGCGACTTCTTGGCGAACGCTATCTGAGTAACGGCTAGTAACGATGTGCATAGGAACTTTGCCAGGACGGAAACCATCAACTTTAACTTTATGAGCCAGATCTTTGAGCCGCAAACTTACTTCTTCCTCAACTTTCGATGTAGGCACAGAAATAGTTACCTTGCGCTCCAAACCGTTTAGGGTCTCAACAGAAACTTGCATCAATTCACCTCTTGGATTTTTTTATAATGAAATGGTGCGAAAGGAGAGACTCGAACTCTCACGGGTCACCCCGCTGGAACCTAAATCCAGTGCGTCTACCAATTCCGCCACTTTCGCAATCAGGTTGGATTATCAATCAGTAATTCGGTCTTGTAAAGACTCAGATGAATCTTTAGCGAAAAACCTTAGTTTTCATCACATGGGGTGAACGATGGGACTCGAACCCACGACAACCGGGATCACAACCCGGGGCTCTACCAACTGAGCTACGCTCACCATAACTTAGTATAAAATGCCATCAGTTCATACTATGGGCTGGCACGCCCGGCAGGATTCGAACCTGCTACCCTCGGCTTAGAAGGCCGATGCTCTATCCAGATGAGCTACGGGCGCTTAATTTGGTCGGGGTAGAGAGATTCGAACTCCCGACATCCTGCTCCCAAAGCAGGCGCGCTACCAGACTGCGCTATACCCCGACTTACCCGTCCCGAGGACAGTGCGCACATGGTACTAACCTAAACGCTTAAGGTCAATAGCTAATTTCATATTTTTTTAAATATTTTAAGTTGCCTATATTTACTGAGACCATATTGTATAAATTAATTCTCAGTTGTCTTTTAATTCACATAAGTACCTACTCTACTTACCGAGAATTACACTTCAAACATGAATAGAGAGTTACATCTTAATAGTTTTCAGATAGCATTGCTTCATTATTTATTTCATTTAGAACCCTATGAAATCCAAGTTACTTCCTCTTTTTGATAATTTAAACCATTTACATAAGAACCATGAAAATGCGGTATTACCCGATCCACAATTTCAAAATGATTTTCATTACACCTTAAATTTTTTAAAAAGCTATACCGGTAGCCAAGGAACATTTAATAGTTATCGCCGCGAAGCGGAACGTTTGTTGCAATGGTCATGGCATATTAAAGGTACCCCCCTTACTGAGTTAAAACGTGATGATGTTGAACAATATATTCGCTTTTGCCAAAATCCACCGAAAAACTGGATAAGCTTAAAAAAGGTCCCGCGCTTTATTGAAAAAGCAGGACTAAGAATTCCTAATGAAGAATGGCGCCCTTTTGTGGTTACACTAAGCAAAGCAGCAATAAAAAATGGCCAGAAACCTGAAATAGAACACTTCAGTCTATCTCAAGGGGCCACTCAAGAGATATTTGCTATATTAAGTACCTTATTTAATTTTTTAATCGCAGAAGAATATTTAGTCTCAAATCCAGTAGCGCTGATTCGTCAAAAAAGTAAGTTCATTCGTAAACGTCAGCAAAATGCGCCTATTCGTAGACTAAGCATTGATCAATGGAGCGCCGTACTGAACGCCGCAGAAACCTTAGCTGAAGAATCGCCTGAAAAACATGAGCGTACCCGCTTTATGTTAAGCATGCTCTTTGGGATGTACTTACGTATTTCGGAGCTGGCAGCAAATGAGCGTTGGATTCCCAGCATGAATGACTTCGCCAAAGACAGTAATGGGCATTGGTGGTTTACCACGGTAGGAAAAGGGAATAAAGAACGTCAAGTTGCCGTCAGTGACGCCATGCTTGATAGCTTAATACGCTGGCGAAGTTTTCTTGGCTTATCCCCACTACCCTCCGCTGCGGATAACTCGCCGCTGATACCTAAAATCAGAGGTAATGGCCCAATGAGTGATACCGCCCCCATCCGTCGTATCATTCAACATTGTTTTGATTTGGCTGGAGAAGAGCTGCGTATGAAAGGTCAGCGCGAAGAAGCAGATAACCTCGCTGCAGCAACAGTGCACTGGTTAAGGCATACCGGGATTTCTGAGGATGTAAAAATCCGTCCTCGAGAGCACGTGCGTGACGATGCCGGCCATAGCTCCAGTGCCACTACGGATCGTTATATCGATATTGAAAAGCAGGAGCGTTATCGTTCAGCGAGAAATAAAACAATCGACCCGGTATCCACTGAAGAATAATTGTGTGTAAATGAGGTCAATTGCTCAACACCCTAACTTATTAAAATAAATAAAACTGTCGCCATTGCGAACACAGTAAGCAATCCAGTATGGGTTTTCCCGTAGCATCTTTCTGGTTGCTTCGCAAAGGCTATCGAGGCCCGATATCAGAGGGCTTTTTCTCAACACTATCAGATTCATCGTTACCACGCTGCGCACGGGGGAAAAAGCGCAATCCATTGGATTGTTGTGTCGTGCGTTGCTGCAGTTCCCTCAACTCAACTTTATCCTCTTCTGCAATGTATTCATTGTTTAGTAATACATTAATAAACCCAAGCAACATCGTTTTCTTCGACTCATCGAGCTCATTAAAAAACAAATCGACTAGTCTCTTACCCTCTTCGCAACGGGATAAGCCACTAAAAGGCATCGTTCCTTTACCTGAGCCATTACCGGTTACTAAAGCAAACAACAAGCCTGGATCATTACGTAAATGAGATGCAAAATAAGACCAATGTTCCTTGAGGAACACTATGCCTTCGACGCTACCACATAACAGACAAAAAGGAGTTTCTCCTTTAAACGGTCCCTCACCGGTCACTGGAGCAAATAACAACTCAGGATGATTTCTTAAGTGGGAAGCAAAATCAGACCAATGCTCATTAAGTAGTGTAATGCCGTTTCTACTAACACATAAACGAGAAAAAGCCGTCTCTCCTTTATACGGACCGTTACCTGTAACAGGGACAAATAACAAATCAGGGCGATCTTTTAAGTGAGAAACAAAATCAGACCAATGTTCTTTAAGTAATACAATGCCTTCGGCTTCACGACATAATTGATAAAAGGGTGTATACCCTTTTAACACGCCGCTCCCTGTTAGTGGAGCAAACAATAAATCAGGATGACTCCTTAAGTGGGGAGCAAAATCAGACCAATGTTCTTTGAGTAACGCTTTGCCCGCTGTGCTATAACATAATTGAAAAAAAGGGGTAACTCCTTGGCTCGAACCCTCACTCGTTATGGGAACAAACAACATGCCAGGATGGCTTCTTAAGTAAGAAGCAAAATCAGACCAATGTTCACTAAGGTATGCGATTCCATCTGCGCTACATAATCGCAAAAAAGCCGTCTCTCCTTTATAGCTGTGCTCACCTGTTACTGGAGTAAATAACAACTCAGGATGGCTTCTTAAGTGAGAAGCAAAATCAGACCAATATTCATTAAGCAAGGCCCTACCATCTGTGCTGCAACATAATTGAGCAAAAGATGTCATTGAGTTCTCATTAACCCGAGTAAACAACAACTCAGGATGATTGCGTATATAAGAAGCAAAATTAGCCCAATACCTCTTAAGTAAGAGTCTGCCTTGAGTGTTATCACATAATTGAAAAAAAGGCGTATCTCTTTTAGCGGGGGAATCACTGATTAGTGGAACAAACAATAACTCAGGATGCTTGCTTAAATAGGGAAGGAAATCAAGCCAATGTTCCTTGGATAAGGATTTGCCCTCTACTCTACAAAATAACAAATAAAAAGCGGTATCTTCTTTAAGCGTACCGACACCTGTTACTGGAGCAAACAACACCTCAGGGTTACGTCGTAAATAAGAAGCAAAATCAGACCAATGTTCCTTGAGTAAAACTCTACCTTCTATGCGGCCACACAATTGCGAAAAAACTGTTGCCCCTTGGCTCGTTCCCTCACCTACGGGAATAAACAATAGACCCGGATTGCTTTTTAATTGGGCCGTCAACAAAGACCCAAATGATTTAAGTAAGACTATGCCCTCTTGGCTAGAACATAATCTATGGAAAGGTGTTACCCCCTTCTCAGTCCCCTCATCGGTTACGGGAGTAAACAGAACATTTGCTTTGTTCAGCGCTTTTGCAAAGCCCGCCCGATTCTTATTAAGAAATGCCACACCAGAATCACGTTCGCACAAAAAATGAAAAGGACTTGCCCCTTGGCTCAAGTCATTTTCGATGGGAGAAAAAAAAGTATTAAAGTAACTTTCATTATTTTGAACTCCATATTTATTGAGCAGTTCAACCCCCTTTTCTTGCTGGCACAAGCGATGCAGGGCTCCAGGACAAGCTTTCCCAAACAACTGCCCCCACTTTTTTAAAATAAGTTCTCGCGTTTTTTTATCCTCAAAAAACTTGTGATCAAACTTTGAGTCCAACAAGCAGGTGATTAAATTATGTCCTTGATATATGCCCGGTGCACTCACAAAGCCACCATTCCCTGCATTTATGGCAGAGACAACAGCAAGTTTTAAATTCGGATATTTTGTGCATAAATCATCTGTCTGCTCACTGAGCAATACATGAGCTAGCTGAGGACTACCAGTAGTTTTGGTATTGAAAAAATCATCTTTAGTAAAGGAATTTAAATAATTACTTTTCAAAAACAACCTAACAAGCTGAGCCTGAAACTGCGAGCTACCCTGCATTAACTCATCACCAAGGTACTGTTTTGCCTCCACTGCGAAGGCATGCCTAGGAGCGACAAGTGCTAAACAAAGAAGCAATAAATGATTATTAGTCGCTTTAGCATATTGAAATCCTTCCTTCAAAAGCATTTCATAGTGGTGATTTGGCTGAGCAAACACGGGAGACAACACATCAAAATGATTTAAGGTGAGATTAATCCACAAACAAGGGGTAGTAATCATTGCTCGCTTAAAAAGAAGCTCCGAGGCCTGTTCATGCATTAAGAAAAACTCGATGGCATTCGCGCCTTCATGCAACAAACGAACATGCAGGTCTTCCCACTGCGTAACATCAATATTTGATGACTCCAAAAGTACTGTCTCTGGCTCCTCTGCTCGCGAATCATCTGGTGATGGAATGGGATTTAGCCAATGATCCAGCTCCTCCGGAGTGCTCATCATCTTGTTTTGCTGGCACAAGGCAACATATGCATTAGCCTGTGCTTCAGTGAGCTTAAATTTCGTTTGCAGATTTTCCTTTGCCGGTATCAGAGCATTCGCCTGGATAAAATTATTAATGGCATGCAACCAATCTTCATCCGAATTATGTACTACCTCAATCTGGACGTCAGCCCGCTCACCACCTAAACAAGTCTTAAACCATTTCAAAAACGGTTTAAGCTTATGGGCCTTCTCAGGAGATTCACATACCACATAAAGTGCTCCTTGCGTTCTAGATAAAGCAACCAGCAAATCAGATAATAGTTCCTGCATCTGTCCTTTATTACTCCCTTTTTCTGCGGGCTTATTATTTAACGCCGATAACGCTTGCCCAGGCTTAATTCCCTGTTCATCCATTAATATAGAAATATCAATAAATTGCTTTAAAGTATTCTCAGAAAGATAGAGAAGAATTTGGCTAAACTCCAAACCCAATACCTCTTTTGCGGTAAAAACATTAGAGCTGTTGATCAATGCACCTGCCCGCTCTTTGTCTGTGGGGTTTAATACCAAGGCTGCAGCATGAGCATTAGCACCCAATGCGGTAATTTGTTTTTGCGAGATGGCAGGTAAAGGATTTTGGAGTAAATGAACATGTACCCTAGCTGTCGTATCTTGGGCGGAATGATTTTCGTGCCGCAAAGAAGAGTACGAAATGGCATCTACCTTGCCTCCAAGCAAATGAGTGTAGAGCAATACCACATTATCAAGAACCTCCGCCACATCAGCCTGGACTCTTAAAGAAGAAGGCAGTTGAGAATATGAGAGCTCGAGCTTAAAACAATGATGTGTTAAGGCCCGTAAGGCGTCTAAGGAAGAAAAAGGGCTGCCTCCCTTTTGATACGGATCGCCAATCACCAGTACATTACGATTTTCCGTTGCTTGCATAAAGCCCTGAAGTAATGCAGGATTTATTCTTTGCGCTTCATCAATGATGGTCAAGTGAAATTTGTCTTTATGTCCAGAGTCCCCTGCTTGCATCGGAGATACTCCGAAGAAAAATAACTTCTTCTGTTCCAGTTCATTCATTAGGCCAACGTATTTAGCATAGCGCTGTGCTCGCTCTTCGAGAGAATAAAATGAATTACTCGCACCAGTTTCTTTATATAATGACTCGTTATATGGGGTCATGCCATTCTGAGAATCAAGGTAAATCCGCCATGCATTATGATAAAGCTCTTGATGTTCTTTTATATCCTTACCTAAGTGCTTTTCCAAAAGCTTCTGGGCTGCACTTCCAGCAAGAAACTCATAGTTCAGAGACTTAGCGTACTGTTGTGCGTACTCTTCAACCGTATGGAAATGAACTTTGATGATCTCATTGGCTTGTTTAGTAAGGTACCGCCCTGAAAAATCCATCCAATTCTCTTTATGTTGGTCTACCAGAGCGCGGCTTTCCGCAACATAACATAGCTCCAAGACATTTGGATCCTCATTATTGCAATGAGCCATAGCTCGCTCTTGTAATAAACTCATACCAATTAATGTTTTTCCCGAGCCAGGAGGGCCCACTAAAATAAGAGGCATAGATAATGGAGAAGATGGTGTGGGGCGTAAAATCTTCGCTTGTAACGACGTAGGAACAAGCGAGCGTCCCCGATAATAAATGGCTCCCTTATCCTCTATGGCCTCATCTTTCGGCTCCGTCAATTCAGAGGAGCGCTCTATGGTCTGATAGCCTTCATATTCTTCATAAAGGTTATTCAAGCTTTCTTCCGTAACCTGATTTAAAGCCCCCCAGCGTAATGCTGGCTCATAATTGTGCATCCAAGCAATACTCCGAAGTAGAAAAAAAGAGCTGCCATTAAAAGACACCTGCTCAAAAATAGCGCGATGAGCATGCTTTCCAATATCGATATTAAAGGTATAAAAAATTTGGCTGCCCTGAGCTTTCTTTTTAATACTCTTCTCACCTTCTGTTATCACCGCTTCGAGGCGCTTAGTTATCAAGACTGCTTGCTGTTGATCTGAGGAGACGCTCCGGATAAAGGCTTGTAGATTTTTAGGAAGAATAAACGAATATTGGGACATGGGTTATACCAAAAAATTATGCAATTGATAGTTTATCATCAAAACACCAAAAAAGAACAATAAAAAACCATTTAGAGCCTAATTAAGCCATCCTCATTAATTCTAAAAGTAAAAGAAAATCTAAAATACGTTCAAGGGGAAATGCACCTTGTTACTATAGATGCTCTGAAAACATTAATAAGCAAAAGCAAACCAGAAAACATTCGTTCATTGATTGACGAAACGTTAAACGATCTAAACCAGCCTCAGAGCATGCGCCTATTTAATCTAAATACATTAAATGCATTAGCTTCTTGGTTTACCCCAAAACAGGTTAGCTTTTTTTTCCCCATTTTATTGGAAAACCTAGTACATCCAAGCTCTAATATACGTGAAACCGCAGGACAAACCCTTAAAGCATTAGCTGCTCAGCTCAAGCCCGAACAAGTCACTCAACTTATTACGCTTATACAAGAAAAACTAAAACATCCAAACAATTCGATACGTCTTAGCACACTAAAAGCATTTAAGGCGCTAGCAAGAGTTCTCAATTCAGAGCAATTTAATTCGCTTATTCCAGACATACTAGAAAACATTAATATTGACAGTAATATGACAATTCAATGCCTGAACATTATTGAAGAACAGGCCCATAAAGTAACTCTACAGCACGCTGGGCTGCTGAGCCCTATAGTGCAAGAAAATATGGATCACAGATACGAGGGAATAGCTCGTGCGGCAGAAAAAACATTAAAAGTATTCATTCGCCAACCGCAAAATGAAAACCTCACGCAAGAAATCATGACATGGGCTATGAAGTCCTTAGATGAGTCAAAAAATACACCCGAGTTTCCAAAGTGGTGGCAACGTTTGCTAGTCCTCGATGAGGACTCAAAATATTTCCCCTCCATGCTGAGCTATTTACAACCTAAAGACCATCAATCTCTTTGCGAGGAAGCAATCAACTGGATACGTAACAAGGCAACATTAGGTAATCGCTCTTTGCCTCCCACCTTCCTAGGCAATCTCTTAGAACAATTAAATGACACTCAAAGTGCAATCAAAGCTAAAGACTTGTTATCTATTGCATGCAATAGCAATATAGAAGGAGATATACGTGACACTGCCTTGCATGCGTTGGGAAGTTGGAGCATTGTCCTGTTACAAGAACCTAAAAAACACCAAAAACTATTTAATACCTTAGCTCACGCTATTGATGAAGAAATTCGTAAAGCCAATAATCCTGTTGATAAGTATTCAACTCTATTGCAGATGATGAAACTGCAAATCCCTCATGAGCCAATATTAACCCTTAATGCAGTTCCCAATACATAGTCCTCCATTGCTTACAATGAGTTGAATATAGGGACCCATTACGGACTATTATACATGCTCGTGTTTTCATCATCATGAGTATCCCTTGTATTTTGTACTTTCTGTCGCTCATTGCATTGAGCCTGAAGATTTGCTTTAAACCTTCGAGTAGCGTCTATCGAATTTTGCATTGCATTAGGATTTGCCGCGCCCGCGGCTGCGCCAAACTGTAGATACGGTTGTTGATGCTGGAGTGGTTGAGGAGGAGCTGCTATTTCCTCATCAGAGCCATAGGCAGAAGCAAGGGAATTAGTATCCTCATTGGGGTCAGCAGCCGCGTCATCATCAGAGCAATTGACCGTGTCAGTATTAGCGAAAACTACGGCGTGCGCATCAGAGGCAATAGCTGCGGCACCAAATGGGACATACGGTTGTTGATGCGGGACCCGTTTAAATGAAGCAGAGCTATCCGCATCGGGAGCATCAGCATCATCATCAGAACAATTGCCCGCGCCAGCATTAGCTAAAATTACAGTCTGAGCATCGGAGGCAATAGCAGCCGCAGAAGCAGCGCCCAATGGAGGCTGAGGTTGTGGATACTGGACTGGTTTAAGAAGAGCATTATTATTCGCATGAGGAGGAGGAGGAGGAGCAGCAGCGTAAGCAACAGCCTGCACGTTGGGGACAACCGCGGCGGCGGCGGCAGTTAGCTCAGAGGAAACGAGCATTTTAACGTGTAAATTCTTAACAGGATAAGGTTGAGCCGCGACTTTAGAATAGTCCCTATTTTTAATATAACTATCTAATATAATAATGGTTTGAATGGAAGGATGGTCCGTTGCTGTCTTATCGTTAGCTCCCAACTGAAGTTCTACATGGTTGAGTGTGGTTGGTTGCTGCATACGAAAAGAATAATCTTCGTCAGGCCCGAAAGTAACCGCTTGCATGAAAAATGAAAATTTACTGGCACCCGAAGAAGCGGGTACTAAAGAAACCGTTCCTTGTAGGCCTCCCGTCGATGGACTAGAGTGTTCCTGCATCATGCTCTTATAGTTAGTATCACCTATATATCCCACTACGATCCTACCCGACTTTTCTGCATGAGCCTCTAATAAACCATGCGCAGTAGTAGAGTTTTTTGCGATCGCATTAGGTATATGCGGAACATAAACACTGTATTTCCCGCGTTCAGTTTCAAACTGAATTTCTCCTACCGTAAAATTAGAATTTATTTCCGCTTCTACCAGTGTTACGGCCTTTATCATGTCTTCTCTTACATAAAAATGCATATTTTGTTTGTGATCGATACTACCTACACGATTCGTTCCTTGTATGTAGAACGTACCTATTTTATAAGTAGCTACATCTGTGGCAACAGATGGAGCCGCGGACGCTGCAGCAGGAGAAGCTCCCGCCGCAGCAGAGGCAGAGGAAGCGCTGGCACTGGCAGCGCTCGCTGGACGTTGATAGCTCGTTAAAGCAAATTGGGCAGGCAAGTTATCTCTTCGACCTTCGACAACAGCGATGACATGAGGAATTTCCCTATTTTCAAATAGTTTAGGTAATGCATCAGCATATGAAGTTACATTCTTATAACATCCTACATGTGATGCTAAGGTATCCCTAGCGCTTTGCTCTAAATCTTCTCGGGTGCTCCCATCATAGGATTGATAACGTATTCCGACCTCCCAGTAGCGTCTAGAAAAATGTCGTGAAGCTTCTTGAGAGAATACCGCAATTTTAAATCCATCCACCCATTTCCAAATGTTAGGCCCCCCGTTATCTAAGTACTGACGCAGTTCAGCGGTCATTGGCACTACAGTACCGGTCGCAGGATCAATATACATACTACTGCTTCTTGTGGGTTTATTACCTTGTTGTATTTGTAGCTGCGTTGGAGCCCTTTTGGGGGCATAACCATCACCGGCACCCGCTGCTGCGGCAGCGGTAGCACCAGTACTTGAGCCAGAAGCGGCTGGTTCTTCTGGGGAATTTGCATCAACTTCCATGCCATTCTTCAACGGATGTTTCCCTTGCATAAGAATCTCCATAAAAGCGCTAAGTGCAAGTAAGCGAAAGGATAACCATAACCCGTATGCTCTAATATTAATTATAACGTACAAATATAAAACACATACTTTCGCTTTTTATTCTAAGCCCAGTGGTGCAGCTGCAGCATGCGGGCCCTGGTACTATCGCGGCATATCTTTACACTCCACTTTTTATTTTATTAGGCTCTATATTCTTATATCTATGATAGAATTCTCTTCTTTTGTTGCTTATGATTAAAAATGCTCACCCTACGCCAAATCACCCTATCACGTGGTAATAAAGTATTACTCGACCAAGCCAGCGTCACTCTTTATGAAAAACAAAAAATAGGTCTTATCGGCCATAATGGCTGTGGTAAATCCACCTTATTTGATTTTTTCTTAGGTAAACTTATTGCAGATACTGGAGAATATTTAATTAATCCGCATCTGCGAATTAGCCATTTATCGCAGCAATTACCTGACAGTGACGAAAAAGCACTGGATTTTGTAGTTAGTGGCGACGAAGAATACCTTCAATTATTACACCGTCTGGAAAAGGCGGAAAAAGAAGACAATCATGAAGAGGTTGTTTCCTGCCACGAAGAATTAAGCCACTCTGCGGGCTATAGTAAACCCGCACAAGCAGCAACAATTATGTCGGGCTTAGGCTTTAGCAGCGAAGAACAAAATGCCTCAGTGAATAGCTTTTCCGGCGGATGGCGGATGCGTCTAAGCCTGGCTCGTTGTCTCATGAAACCCGCTGATTTGCTATTGCTGGATGAACCAACCAACCATTTGGACATGGAAGCTATTTTTTGGCTGGAGCGCTTTTTAAAACAATGCCCCAGTACAATTATCCTGATTTCTCACGATAGAGAGTTTCTGGATGCCTTTGTGACTCATATTCTGCATATTGAAAAACAAAGCCTGACTCTTTATGGCGGTGACTACAGTTGCTTTGAAAAAACCCATGCCCAACAATTAGCCTTACAACAAGCCATGTATGAGAAGCAGCAGACCAAAATTAATCATATGATGAGTTTTGTCACCCGCTTCAAAGCAAAAGCAACCAAAGCGAAGCAAGCGCAGGGGCGTCTCAAAGCTATTGAGCGCATGGAAGTGATTGCCGCCGCTCAGGCAGACTCACCCTTTTCTTTTGATTTTTTCCCCTGCCCTCGCGCGGGTAATCCCTTAATCCAATGCAATCAAGTGGATGCAGGTTATGCAGGGCAAGATCCAATACTTAAGAAAATTAATCTCTCTCTTAGTCCAGGAGATCGAATTGCCTTATTAGGCCCCAATGGTGAAGGTAAATCCACTTTAATTAAGACGCTAACGGGTTCTTTACCCGTTTTAAATGGGACGGTTCATCGCTCTGCCCATTTACAGATCGGCTATTATGCCCAACATCAGTTGGAGCAATTGGACTGTAAATTAAGTCCTGTGGAAACGATCCAGGCCTTATCTCCAGAAGCACGTGAACAAAGTATCCGCGATTTCTTAGGTGGCTTTAACTTCATAGGTGATATGGCAGTGCAGGCTATTCATCATTTTTCTGGTGGCGAAAAAGCACGTTTGGCACTAGCAAAATTGGTTTGGCTTAAACCTAATTTATTATTACTTGACGAACCAACCAACCATTTGGATTTGGGAATGCGCTCAGCCATCGAGTTGGCACTGCAAAGTTATGAGGGAGCATTAATTCTCATTTCCCATGATCGACACATGCTGAAAACCACGGTAGATGATTTCTATTTAGTTTATCAAAGAAAAGTACAACCTTTTAATGGAGACTTAGATGACTACTATACTTGGTTGCAAACTAAAGATGCAGTAAAAGAAAATGCTAATACCACTTCAAGTCCTGCATGTGATTATAAAGAAAAGAAGGTATTACAAAATCGTTTAAAAAAATTAGAGCAAATGATTGAACAATACCATGGCGAACTAGAAAAATTGGATATTCAACTTGGTGATGCTAGTCTTTATGAAGACAGCACACAACAGAATATGCTAAATCAATTAGTGCAAAAACGGGAACAGGCACATTCTTCATTAGCACAAGTTGAAGAGGAATGGTTGGAAATCAGTGGAACTTTGGAAGATTTATAGCCTAAAAAGGAACAAGCAATGAATGCTTACCAAAAATTAGAGCACCATTTAAAAAGATACTACGATTTTGAAAATCTTGCAGCGATTGCTTCGTGGGATGAAGCAGCGATGATGCCCGTTGGCGGTGGCCCCGCACGCGCAGAAGCATTAGCAACATTAAGTGCAATACAGCATGATTGGTTAACGGACAAAATCGTTGGTGAATGGCTTAAACAATGCAAGGACTTGGAACTCAGCCCCTGGCAACACAGGAATGTCTATTGGATTGAAAAGCAATACAAACTGGCAACTTGCATTCCCTCGTTGCTCGTTGAAGAGGTTACGAATGAGTCATTAACTTGCTCTCAGGCATGGCGGGAACTGCGCGCGAAGAATGATTGGAAAACCTTCCAACCCTATTTAAAAAAACTATTCGATAAGGTAAAAACCATCGCCGAAATTAAATCACAACTATTTAATAAAGCACCTATAGATGTATTAATTGATGAATACTCGCCTGGTTTAGATTGCGCCACCATTACACCTATATTTAACTCTTTGAGACAAGAATTGCCAACTTTGATTCCGCAAATTATCGAAAAGCAACTTTCTCGTAATATAAAACCTATTCAAGGTAATTTTGCATTCGATACGCAAAAAAAGTTAGGTATGGAAATTATGTCTCGCTTAGGCTTTGACTTTAATCATGGCCGATTGGATGTGAGCCATCACCCCTTCTGTGGTGGAATCTCTACTGATATTCGCATCACCACACGTTATAAAGAAGATGAATTCCTCTCTTCACTTATGGCAATTACTCATGAAACCGGGCATGCATTGTATGAGCAGGGATTGTTAAAAGAATGGTTAACTCAACCGGTTGGACACTCCTTAGGGATGGCGGTCCATGAAAGCCAATCCTTATTGATGGAAATGCAAATTGGCCGCAGCTTAGAGTTTATGCATTTTTTAGTGCCTTTGACGAAAGATTATTTTGGCGAGACCCAAAATATTACTGAAGAAAATCTGTTTTATCATTATACCCAGGTAAAACCTGATTTTATTCGTGTGGATGCCGATGAAGTAACTTACCCTTTACATATCATTCTACGCTATGAAATAGAACAGCTGTTATTTGCTGGTGAAATTAGGATTGAGGATTTGCCTGAGGTATGGGATTCCTATATGCAAAAATATTTAGGGTTATCGACTAAAGGCAATGATAAAAATGGGGTTATGCAGGATGTGCACTGGCCTTCCGGAGTTTTTGGTTACTTCCCTGCTTATACTGTAGGTGCATTAATAGCGTCACAGTTATTTTCTTCAGTAAAAAGAGCAATTCCTGATATTAAACAACAGATTGCCCAAGGTGAATTTAAAGCGCTATTACTGTGGTTAAGAGAGAATATCCATCAAAAAGCCAGGTTATTGCCTTATCAAGAATTATTACGCCAAGCCACCGGCGAAGAACTTAATCCACAACATTATTTAACGCATATTCGCGAGCGGTATTTATAATAATGGGGCTGGGTGCGTGCAGCGAATGGCATTCGCTTAAGTTTATATAGGCATCGTCAATTTTACTTGTTCTACACTGAGCTTTATTTAGCGTCAGAATACGTTGACGATGCCCTGTGAGCATCAAGATTTCTAAGTGTTTGTCCAGACTCATTTCATTTTATAAAACTCTGACTATGGACGTGCATTAGGCTCTACACCATTATTTACCTCTTGCCCCTTTTCAGCATCAAGTTTAGGAGTTGCTTCAGCGGCTTTGCAGCGACTAAACATTCCAATCCCTGCGCTCAAAATATCGCCAACTTTATATTCAGGATTCCCAGTAATAGCTCTTCCCGCCCGTTTAAGAACTAAATCGCCAAACTGATATTCTTTAACCTTTTCACACGCATCGTTAAGAAATAAGTCGCCAAACTCATATGGGCGTTTAAATAAAAGATGGGAACGTATATGTAACATGATTAAAACAGCGGGGGCAGCAGAAATCGATACTGCTGTAAGATATATTACTGCTGCAAGAGCGGGAGAACTGGCCACCGCTGCTACGCCAACACCAACAAATACGGAAGCTTCCACAAGCCCCATCTTAGGTTTATCAGGAGCTGATGCTTTAGGAGAAGGGCTGGTTTCTCTGGTAGCATTAGCATTAGCATTAGGATGAGCTTCATCAACACTGATTACTATTTCACCACTTAAAAATCCCTTGAGGAGATCATTTGCTGTATTAATTTCCTTCATAGCTTGCTCGGCCGTATCCTTATGCTCTGCTGCTGCCTTATCAGGATGAAATTCAAGTGCAAGACGACGATAATTACGAGTTAGTGTTTCTTGGGTCAGATCATTCATATTGCTTTTTATCTGCAATAAGTTCATTGCCATTTCAATTAGTTCTTTTTTAACTCCAGTTGGCATGTTTTTCTCTTGTTTGGATTACGTAAGTTAGCTGAATTATATAAAAGTAATCTTAAGAGAATATTAAACCCCAATAATGTCTTGCTGCTCCTAGTCTCCTAGGTCAATTTAATATTTCACCTTACGCAGCAATCCTTCCCCGGAAGTACAAATTAAGTACGCCTTGCCTCTGGTTTTTAAGGAAGAAAATTTGTCTCTTGGCGTTAAAATCTGGTTGTGAGTACAATGGCAAGCCGCAATCATTGGTTCGCCATGAGTCCAATAATGCTTGAAACAGCATTATTGGACTCATGGTCTGACTACGACTTTTTAGCTCTGGACTTCAATTGCTCCAGCATCAATTTTGCTGCGATTTGCTCTGCCTTTCGACGATTTGGGCCTTGACCGTGAGTTATTTGCTTTGCGGCATCAACGATACAATTTACATAGAATATCTGATCATGCTCTTCCCCTTCAACTTTAGTCAAAGCATATTCAGGAAGGGGTAGTTTTTCCGCTTGCAGGTATTCTTGAAGTTGGGTCTTAGAATCTTTTAAACAATCGTTTAAATTAGGATCCTCAAGCCGAGATTTATATAGCTTTAAAATCACCTCTTTCGCAGCCTCCACACCACCATCAAAAAAGATAGCTGCAAAAACAGCTTCTAAAGCATCAGACAGAATAGAGGCGCGGCGAAACCCACCGCTTTTTAATTCGCCTTGGCCTAAATAAAGATAATCACCTAAATCAAGTTCACGGGCAATTTCAACCAACATATCACCACGAACTAAAAAAGAACGCAAACGACTGAGCTGCCCTTCGCTTTGTTGTGGAAAGCGATGGAATAACTCATTAGCAATTACAAAGCTTAAAATAGAATCGCCTAAAAACTCAAAACGTTCATAGTTATCACTACCAACGCTGCAATGCGTCAAAGCCTGCTTCAGATACGCTTGGTTACTGAATTGGTAATTTAAACGTCTGCATAATCTTTCTAAATTAATTTTCACTACCCGCTATACCTCTTAATGAATCATTTTGCCTAGATTAGACCAACGAACTGTACCCGTTTTACTGTCCCAGCTCATCCATACTAAAAAGGCTTTCCCTCTGAAATAAGAGCTTGGAACAAAACCCCAGAAACGACTGTCTGCGCTGTCGTCTCGGTTGTCGCCCATCATAAAATAACTTCCTTCAGGAACCACGATGTCAAAATCTACTGCTGGAACATCAGTACGAACAAAAATATTATGTACCACACCATTTAAATCTTCAGTATATTTTGATACCGGCTTCCCGGAGCTTTCATCAATAGCATATTCAACAAAGGTCTGCTTTGCTTCTTTACCGTTAATAGTCAATATCTTGTCATGATAACTAATACGATCGCCAGGCACACCAATCACTCGCTTAATGTAATCATAAGAAGGATCGGGCGGCCAACGAAATACAGCTACCTCACCTGTTTTCGGATCAGCAACCGACACTACCTTCTTCTCAATAACAGGTAATTTAAAACCGTAGGCAAATTTATTTACAGCAACAAAATCCCCTACTAATAATGTTGGTTCTAATGAGCCTGAAGGAATACGAAACGGTTCGATAAGAAAAGAACGTAAGATCAATACCACAAAAAATACAGGGAAGAACGAACGTGCGTATTCAATAATTTTATTTGGCTTTTGCTCAGGAGTACGTTTTTTAGCCCAAAAGATAATATCTAATAGGTAAATGAGCCCGCTGATCAATGATAATATAACTAATATTAGAGCAAAATTCATAAATAACATCCTATAAATTGTAAGTTGAGTCCATAGACCTAACGGCTGTCTTAAGCAAGCCCCACTATATCTACGTCACGCCATTTGTTCACGGAACAAAGCTGTAGAGGCGAAATGGGGGCTTAAGTAAGCACCACTAACCCTAAGAGCCCAACCTACAAGTCATTGCAAAAATTCCTTAATTTTCCACGACCATTACTTTTTATCTGATTGGAATACCGCCATAAATGCTTCTTGAGGTATCTCGACATGACCAACCTGCTTCATGCGTTTTTTACCTGCCTTTTGCTTTTCGAGCAATTTACGCTTACGTGATACGTCACCACCATAACATTTTGCCGTTACGTTTTTACGTAAGGCTTTAACGGTTTGGCGCGCAATAATATGGCTTCCTAAAGCAGCCTGAATGGCTACGTCAAACATTTGTCTGGGAATCAAATCCTTCATTTTTTCAGCAATTATTTTTCCACGGCTGTGTGATGAAGAACGATGGACAATAACTGAAAGCGCATCAACCCGTTCACTATTGATTAAGATATCCATTTTTACCAAATCAGCTTCCTGGAAGCGTAAGAAGTTATAATCCAAAGAAGCATAACCACGACTGACTGATTTCAAACGGTCAAAAAAGTCAGAGACCACCTCACTCATCGGTATATCATAAGTAACAGAAACCTGACGACCACTATAGGTCATGTTGACTTGCACTCCACGACGCTCAATACATAAACTAATGATGGGCCCTAAATAATCTTGAGGAACTAAAATATTAGCTCGCACAATAGGCTCAAACATTTCTTTAATCTGTGGTAATGGGGGTAAATGAGAGGGGTTATCAATTAATAAGGTCTCCCCTTTTTGGGTAATAATTTGATAAACCACAGTCGGTGCCGTTGAAATTAAATCAAGATTATATTCGCGCTCTAAACGCTCTTGAATAATTTCCATATGCAGCATGCCTAAGAAACCACAACGGAAACCAAAACCTAAAGCTTCTGAAGATTCAGGCTCATAAAATAAAGAAGCATCGTTCAGACTTAATTTAGCTAAAGCTTCACGGAAGGCCTCAAAATCATCCGCGCTAATGGGGAATAATCCAGCGTAGACCTGGGGTTTAACCCGCTGGAATCCAGGTAAAACACCAGAAGCCTGATTTTTTTCCAAGGTTAAGGTATCCCCAACCGGAGCTCCTTGAATTTCCTTAATACCAGCAACCACATAACCTACTTCACCGGCGTTTAAAGCATCTAATTTAGTACGTTTAGGAGTAAAGATACCGACTTGGTCCACTTCATAAGAACGTCCAGTTGACATCACACGCATCTTATCGCCTTTACGAATAGAGCCGTTCACGATACGTACTAAGGAAACCACCCCGAGATAACTATCAAACCAGGAATCAATGATCAATGCCTGCAATGGCTCATCGATATTACCTTCTGGAGGAGGAATGCTAGCAACTAAAGCTTCCAACACATCTTCAACCCCCAAGCCACTTTTCGCGCTAGCGCGTATGGCATCATGGGCTTCAACACCAATAATATCTTCAATTTCAGCGATCACTCGCTCAGGTTCAGCCTGAGGTAGGTCAATCTTATTTAATACG
Source organism: Legionella lytica (assembly GCF_044626755.1). GTDB lineage: Bacteria > Pseudomonadota > Gammaproteobacteria > Legionellales > Legionellaceae > Legionella > Legionella lytica_A. The sequence goes on from NZ_JBGORX010000001.1 coordinate 1,312,393, forward strand.
GGCAATACCGTTAAAGCCTGATCAATCGCGGTATAACACACCGCAACCGTCTGTGCCTCAACACCTTGAGCGGCGTCGACTACAAGGAGTGCACCCTCACAAGCAGCTAATGAACGGGATACTTCATAGCTAAAATCTACGTGTCCTGGAGTATCAATAAAGTTCAAAAGGTAAGTCTTACCATCTTGAGCTTTATAATTTAATGAAACACACTGAGCCTTAATTGTAATACCGCGCTCGCGCTCAATATCCATAGAATCAAGTACTTGAGCACTCATTTCACGCTCAGTTAAGCCACCACATACTTGAATAAATCGATCTGCTAACGTCGATTTTCCATGGTCAATATGGGCAATAATGGAAAAATTGCGAATCCGCTTTAAATCACTCAATTCAGCCAACCTTTTTTGCAAATAGCGCATTTTAGCTTAAATACGCGCTAGCTTAAAGTCATTACAAAAATTTGCTAATATTCGACTTTTTTAATAGAATTTTTTTCTTCCGCTTCAACATAGATGAGACTTACAATGCAACGAATAATCAGACTGGGTTTTACCGCGTTAATACTCGCTCTTTTTTCCTTTGCGTCGTATGCAATAGACACTGCCTTCACCAAACGTAAAGATGTACAGCAATTTATTCAAGAAATGGTTAAAAAACATCATTTCAATGCCAGACAACTGACCGCCACGATGAATCAAGTCAAGTTGCAACCGCAAATTATAGAATCCATGGAAAGACCTTACGAAAAGAAAAATTGGGATGTTTACCGCAATATTTTCTTAACCCCTGCTCGCGTAAAAGGCGGTGTGGATTATTGGGCTGCGAATAGAACGACCTTAGAAAAAGCACAACAGAAATATGGTGTGCCAGCAGAAATGATCGTGGCTATTTTAGGTGTCGAAACTTTATATGGTGAGCGTCAGGGAGACCATAGAGTACTCGATGCACTGGCTACTTTAGCCTTTGATTATCCAAAACGTAGCCGATACTTCAGGCATGAGTTAAAAGAGTACTTACTGCTTTGCCGTGAACATAATCTTCCTGCAACGCAATATAAGGGTTCTTATGCTGGTGCTATTGGTCAACCCCAATTTATGCCAAGTAGCTACCGAAACTTTGCAGTTGACTTCAAAAATAAAGGCCGACGCGATTTAGTGAATAATAATGATGATGCCATTGCAAGTATCGCTAATTATTTCAAAGCCCACGGCTGGCAAACGAATGCCGGTGTTGCACAGCATGCAAAACTGGTAGGAACACGTTACAAAAACATGCAAATGAACCCCAGAACTGCGAATTATCACTATTCACAGTTAACCGCAAATGGTATAAAACCAGTGACCGCCGCACATAATCATCCTGGACGGGCAGCACTGATGGAGTTAGTTACAGCTCAAGGCAATGAATACTGGATTGCTTATCCAAACTTCTTTGTTATTACGCGCTATAACTCCAGTCCTCAATATGCGCTGGTAGTTTATTTATTATCACAACAATTAAGACAACAATGGGTAGCAATGAACGCAAAAAAGCATAGGGCTTATGTATAGTGGATACCTTATTCTTATTCACTAAGCATCTTAAGGACGAGGGATGTCTTTGCTTAAAACTGGATGCAGATGGGGTCACCAATACCCCACCTGCGCAACGCAGTTTTACAGAAATCCAAACCTTGCAGGAAGACTGCGACACCATCGTAATTGAAAGCTGTGCTAATGCCAGTCTTTTAACTGTTCAACTACCTTGGCTTCCAGATCGAAAAGCACGTATCGCTATACCTTACGCGCTAGAAGATAAATTAGCCCAATCTCTTGATGAACTGCATTTTGCATTTGATAAAGCAAGATATCAAAACAACCACTATCTGATTACTGCAATAAGCAAGCATCGCATGCATTATATTATGAGCTTGCTGACGGAAAAAAATATTGAATTTACTGCCATCACTTTAGATTGGTTTGCTTTAGAACCCGGAGAACTCTGTATTATTGAGCGTGATTTGCTCGTTAACGCAGATGATTTTAAGGGAGAGCTTTCTGGCGATTTAGCAGATAGTTATATAAAAAAACATCCACTTCATTTCCCCCTAGTGTTTACCGACAGCCTCATTAATGTGGAGTTAGATGCGGTCAAAAAAACAGAAACCTCTTATGAGTGGATTGCTAAAAGAACGTTAAACGCCAAATTAATGAATCTTTGCCAGGGCGAAATGCAGCATGGCAGCAAGTCAGGTTGGATTAAGAAAGGCTATCAACTGGCAGGTGCTTTATTTTGTTTTTGGTTGATCTCATTGATTCTGGTTAATGCGATTAACCTTTATTTTGTGAATAAACAAACAGCACAAGTTGATCAACAAATTGCCGAAATTTATCATGGCTTTTTTCCTGATGCCAAACAGGTCATCAGTCCTAAATTTCGTATTATGCAGTTACTAAAAAACAATAATAACGAGGGGCAAACTCGTTTTTGGTTTTTACTCAACCAATTTTCCAAGGTCATGAACAGTGAACAATTTACCTTGGAACAATTTCGTTATCAGAATAAAACCCTATCCGTTACCCTAATCAGCCCTGACTTTGCTCAATTGGAAAAACTAGAAAACAAATTGAAGCAATCACAGCTAAATGTCAAACAGACGCAAGCATCAACTCATGAACAACAAGTTGTTGCAACCCTGGAGTTATCATGAGAGCCTATTTAAGTTCGCTTAATGAGCGAGAACGATGGATGGTAATTGGTGCCGCAGTTTGTCTTATTCTTTATTGTTATTACATATTTTTGTATTCCCCATTGAGTCGTCAGGTCAGCCAAAAGTCCACCCAATTAGTTGAGAAAATAACAACCCTGGATTGGATGAACAAAGTTAAGGAGCAAAACCTACGCCCCAAGAGCAAAGAGAGTTTGGATAACAGTCAGTTGCTTACTATTTTAGCGACCCAGCTTAAAGAACATGCTTTACAAAAGTTTCCTTACCAGTTGCAACAGACCGGCTCCGGGGATATTCAGCTGACTTTTGAGACAGTACCCTTTAATTTGTTTGTGACGTGGTTAACCAAAATTAATGAACGATATTCGCTAACTATTAAACAATTTAATGCGGAAAAAACGCCTACCGCAGGGGTAGCTCGCGTGATGATTTTAGTGAGTGCGGCTTGATTTTGAGGGCTCCCCTTTCCCCACACTAATTTGAGCTTTAACAAATTTAACGCGAATTAGCGTGGGCAAGCCACGCTAATTTTTATTTTATTTAAAAATTAAAGAGTGTTTAATCAATAATTTGAAGGAACTCGGAGTGCAGAAAATTCATTTCCTCTATGAAGCATTAAGCAACAAAGCCAACCGATAACCCGCTAAAGCAATTCGCTGTTTAATTAGCTCTTGAGATTTTTTTTGATATTCTAAACTTGGCTCTTCTTTTTCTGTTGTGGAATAAACCCAATTTTTAGCTAAATTATAACTCTCCTGCGCCCAGACTTTAGGAGAGGCATTTAATTCTTGATTAGAAAAATAATCCCGCGGATAGGCGCGAGTAATTTCTTGAGCAATAGCCTGAAGCTTTTCCTCAGAAAGATTTTTAAATAAACCAAAATTGCTATCCCATAATGCATGTAAGGTTATTAATGATTCTGGGTGATTAGGATCTTTTACCCAGAATAAATTACCTCCTTCATCTCCGCGAGGTAATTCTTTATTTGAGCGTGAAATAGCATGTAAAGGCTGATGTAAATCACCCGTAATATGCATCAGAAAAGAAGTAAATCGCGCACGCTCACTAGGAGGTACATCTTTATTTGATAATACCCGATTTATTTGCGCTAGTGCCCATACGGCATTATCGGTATCCACAGAAACTTCCGTCACTGAACCATCGCTGCTGTATGGGGTGTCTATATAATGCCAGTGCGTATAAGCCTCTATTGATTGTTTGCGTATTGCATCTGGCCATGTAGCAAGATTGGCTTTTGGATAGTCTCTTCGCAACGTTTCCGTTAATTCATTAAATTTTATTTGGGATTCAGAATCCAGATTGTTATAAGCAATTAAAGCAACCAAACGATGCCCAGAATCCCACCAAGCAAACACATTAAATGAACAAACATAACAACCAAACAACATAAGAGCACGCATAATAATACGCCACATAAGAAAATCCCGAATGAATGTGCAATCCGGATTCTATAGTAGCGGTTATTATTGCTGCACACTACTCCAGCTTTTTACTGTAGCCCCGTTACGAAGCTCTGCGGGTAACGTACTCAAGGCTTTTTGTGCATCCGCCGCATCCTTATAAGAGCCATATACGCCACTGTAATATTCTTTACCATTACGTTGATATTTTACCTGAGCCATACGATTTTGCTTAGGTGCTTTATAAAGTACTTGCGCTACTTTCGAGGCTTTCTCTCCATTAGCTAATTCAATAGTATATGCCTGAGGGCTTTGGCCCCGTACCCATTCCTCATCGCGTGCATGGAATGAAACTGGAGAGCGCATATCACCCACATGATAGGAATCAGGCACAATTACATCACGTTGAGGCTGGATGGAATAATTGTATTTGTAGTTGGAGTTGGAATTCCCATAATTACTTTGCATATAAAGCTGGCTGTTGTCATAACTAGTGTACGCAGGATAATACAAATTCTCACTGGTTGGATTGTCTAATAGAGTACACGCAGACATACTTAAAACACTTACCCCGACGATGGCGAATTTAATATTATTATTCATTATTATTCCCCTGGTTATCAGCTTTCTTATTAATTGTTATCTTCCAAACCCGGAAAAACTTTAGAAAAAAATCTTCATTCATATTTTGCGGTGTTGTTGCTTATTTTTAAATAAGTGAAATATGAGCAAACCCTTGTTTCATCTAATAGTATGGCTTACAGTTACTGTTTTATCATTTTTACGGCAAGATTTATGTGGACGCATCGACGCTCAGGACAAACAAACCAACGTGGAAGCAACGATCATCGAGATCCCTATGAACGAGATAGAACTCGAGTTATTCATTGTCCTGCTTTTCGAAGATTACAAAGAAAGACCCAAATTTTAGGAACTGATGAAGGAGATTTCCATCGCACTCGCCTTACTCATTCGTTGGAAGTCGATTCGATTGGCCGCAGTATTGTGCGTAACCTACGAATTAACCAAGAACAATACGCAGTAGTAAGCGGGCTTCTGCCTAACGACGATTTAATTTCTGTTATTTGTTTACTGCATGACATTGGTCATCCTCCCTTTGGACATGGCGGGGAGGTCGCATTGAATTATATGATGCGTAATTACGGGGGCTTTGAAGGAAATGGACAAACGCTGCGGCTATTAACCAAAGTAGAAAGCAGCTATGGTTCTTTTGGCTTGGATTTAACCCGCCGTGCATTGCTGGGTGTTTTAAAATACCCCGTACAGCGCTCTAAAGTGATTGCTCCACAACAACCGCCTGTTCATGAATCGATTCATAAAACCATCAAGGTAAATGATTGGTTACCCCCTAAAGCTTATTTTGATTGCGAACAGCCTGAAGTCGATTGGTTATTAGCTCCCTTTTCAGCAACTGACAGTGAATTATTCCAGTCACTGGCTGTAGAACCTAATGGAACTAAAGTAGGCAAAGCCGCTTATCACAGTTTTGACTGCTCCATTATGGATACCGCCGATGATATTGCTTATGGGGTTCATGATCTGGAAGATGCGATTCATCTGCGTCTAATAAACCCTTCACATTTGGATACCCCTGAGTTTAGAGGATTATTGAATCATACCACCCTTGCAAATCATCAGGACCGACTGATTAATTCTCTATTCTCCCATGATCCGTATTTAAGAAAACAGACCATCGGGGAAATGGTAAATTATTTTATTACCTCCACCCAAATTATCGTAACTCATGAAGGCTTCGAGAATAATCTATTAAAATATAATCTGGCCTTAATACCTGAAGCAGCTGCATTATTAAAGCATTTAATGCACTGTATTTATGATAATGTAATTGACTCTCAAGAGGCGCGCACTTTTGAATATGGGGGACAAACGGTAGTGCTACGTTTGTTTGATGCGATCAGCTCAAATCCAGGAAGCCTGTTAGATAATAAAAATCGTTTATTATTTAAACAAGCTAAGGATGAAATGGAAGCTTATCGAGTGGTCTGTGATTACCTTGCGAACATGACGGATGAATACGCTTATCGCATGCATGAACGTCTTTTTGGGTTTAATACACGTACAATTTTTGAGCGATTATAGCTTATGTCGGGTAGGACGTCCTGCCCGATGTGTTCTTAATATTCTCGTATTACTATTATGCCTCTGCCCCACCACGCAACACTGTCTCGTATCTGGGATCTCTCCTCAAATTTAGATAAAGCTCGAGTTACCGCGATTTTTGTAGGGCTCAGCGACACAAGAGGGATAAAACAGGACTGGATTAAATGGCAAAATGCGATCAAGCCGACCCGGACTTTCTTAATGACAGTAAATCAGACGCGGAAAATATAAACTATATCTTTAAGCTTTCTTCATCCAAAGCGAAATGAAATCATTATAGAGATTGAATTGAAAAAAGGGATAGATTTATTGGATAAATTTGAAATAATACAAGAAAATTACCAAGAAAATGGCGTCCCCAAGGGGGTTCGAACCCCTGTTCTCGCCGTGAAAGGGCGATGTCCTAGGCCGCTAGACGATGGGGACCTAGATTTTTTATTCTACTACATTTTACAACTATTTACCACAAACAAAACGCTATAATGGCGTCCCCAAGGGGGTTCGAACCCCTGTTCTCGCCGTGAAAGGGCGATGTCCTAGGCCACTAGACGATGGGGACCCTGAACGTTTTGCCCCATCAACATACTAAGATGTTGATGGTGGAGCTAGGCGGGATCGAACCGCCGACCTCTTGCATGCCATGCAAGCGCTCTCCCAGCTGAGCTATAACCCCTAATAAGGCTCGCATTGTAATGACCTCCCCCTATCCTGTCAAGAAAATTTTTGATTTTTTTAATTAATCTATTTATTTTAACAATCTGCTCTAAAAATAACGCCCCCAAAATCGATTCAAGCCGCTTACAGCCTACTTCTCGTTCCCAAAAGTGCAACCTCGATGCAATACCATCACTCGAATCATTAATGCAGCAGCAGCCAGTTACTCAACTAGCCTCTAGTCCAGATCGAACATTTCAAGGTTTCTTTCACACAACTCCAAACGTCACAACATTTAAAACCTAACAGCCCTCACAGGGAATACTGCAAAGGCGATTAAGAAAGACGATAATTTAGGATTTAAATACATGCGGGAGCCCGAACCTCCATTTTGGGAAAAAAACACGGCAAAAAGAAAAAAAGCAAAACTAGCCCCAAAATAGTAGTAATCCTCAAGATGTAACCTCACCAAAATCAATTTGTCGTCATCAACTCCCCAAACGCAATGACGGCAACATCGCTCAATTTGAGCAAAAAATTATAAATTCTCTTAATGTCTTACAAAATCCCAATGGACTTATCCCACTTAGATACAATTTTTTGCCTGTCTAGGCTTGTTTTCATCCATCAAGTTTGATTTAATCCGCGTCGGTGTTCGAAGATAACACTTATGGAAAAAATGTAGGCTTGTATCTTATTGATGCAAGTGGAGTACAGCAAGTTAGCAATAATGGAAACGGAAGATGTCTAACGATTTAGCGATCTATTTAAGTAAACAATTACTTTGGCATGCATTGCTCATTGCATCCCCAATAGTCCTAGTCGCGCTCATTAGTGGTTTGCTGGTTTCTATCCTTCAAGTTGTCACCCAAATTCAAGATTCAACCCTAAGTTTTGTCCCTAAAGTTTTAGCGGTAGTGCTCATGTTAATGCTTTGTGGCGGATGGATGTTGCACTCCTTAGTTGAGTTTGCACAAACCTTGTTTCTTAATATTCCAGGGGCCATCAAATCATGACTCTATCTCTCCCCTGGCTAAATAACCTATTTTTTATCAGCATCCGTTTGGGCACTGTATTACTCTTTACCCCAATTCAAGCAATCCGTTATTTGCCTATTCATGCACGCTTACTTTTTATTTTTACCCTAAGCATGCTTTTAGCCAATTATGTTCCTTCTGCTCCCTCTATTTTAAGCAACAACGCCATTCTTCTCGGGGGGCTTGCTGAATTTGCGAATGGATTAATACTAGCCACCAGCCTTTATGCAGCATTTGCGCTCTTTCAAATCGCGGGTCAATTAATCGATAATCAAACTGGCTTTAATGCCGCAGCTATTTTTAATCCCAGTGAACATTATCAAGAAGCCTTAACCAGCCATTTATTATCCATGCTGGCAGTTTTGTTCTTTTTTAGTCTGGATGGTCATCAATGGCTATTTAAAGGATTAACTTTTTCTTTTGCGATTATTCCTCCGGGAACCCTCAGCCTGTTTGCAGGATTTATCCCCGTTACGAAACAGTTTGGTTTTATGTTTAGTATGGCGTTTATAATTGCCAGCCCCATTATTCTTGCGTTACTTGCTGTTGAGCTTTGTGGCGCATTAATTACCCGTAATATGCCGCAGGTTAGCACCTACTTTCTGACCTTGCCTATAAAAATAATGTTAGGCTTATTCCTCTTATTTATGATGATGAACTATATCGCTCCCATAACCAACACCGTATTTGCGCAATGTTTTCAATCCTGGCAGGAGCTTATGTCATGAGTGAGAAAACTGAAAAAGCGACGCCCCATAAATTACAAAAAGCGAAAGAAAAAGGTCAAGTAAGCAAAAGTATTGAGTTAACAACCTGCGCTGCCTTATTCGTTATGTTAGGCATATTAAGTGCCCTATGGCCAAAGCAATTACATGAACTACAAAATATGTTTCGGCATTTATTGCAACTGGCAGCACATCTACAATTTAGCATTGATAATATCAATCACTTACAGCAATTTATTTTCGGTCAATTTATCAGTTTATGGCTGCCTTTTGCTTTAGCAGGCAGCTTAGCTACCATCCTTACCAACCTGGCACAAACTGGCGTGGTGTGGTCAACTACACCATTAATACCTGACTTCAAACGCATTAATGTGGTGCATGGTTTTAAGAAGCTATTTTCAATAAAAAGCTGTTTTGAAACAGTAAAAAGTACCCTGAAGTTAAGCGTAACGTTTATTTTTTTATTCTTGGCCTTAAGACATCGAATACCCAATTTATTGCAATTAGCCTTAACGCCGATTAGCAAACAACCTGGCATCATCATGCACTTTCTTTTAACCCTTATTTTTCAGTTATTACTCCTGCTCTCCATACTCGCCATCCTGGATAAATTTTATACGCGTTGGAACTATGCGAAGGATCAACGTATGAGCAAACAAGAGATTAAAGATGAATACAAACAACGGGAAGGTGATCCCAAAATAAAATCCAAAATCAAACAGTTGCAACAACAATTAAGGCAAAAAACCTCCTCCTTAAAACAAGTGAAAACGGCAGATGTAATCATTACTAACCCAACCCACTTAGCCATCGCCTTAAAATATGATCGCAGCAGCATGCCCGCCCCAAAAGTGGTTTGCAAAGCGCAAGATCAAATGGTGGTGCAAGTCAAAGAGCTGGCAAGAAAACATGGTGTTCCCATAGTTGAACACAAAGCATTTGCGCGCATGCTCTACCATTCGGTGGATTTAAATCAATGGATTCATAAAGAGCTTTATCCTTTTGCCGCGGCAATATTTCGCGAAATTTATGCGCGTAAGCAGGATGCACAATGAAAAAGAATTTCTTTAATAACAGCAGTGAAATGCTCATGATTGCTTTTGCTACAAGCATTCTCTTTATCCTGTTTGTGCCAATTCCTGCTGCATTATTAGATTTATTACTAATTGTAAATTTTAGTTGGGCTTTAACTATTCTTTTACTAACCTTCTACACGGACAAGCCTTTAAGTTTTTCTACATTTCCCGCTCTACTACTCATTTCAACCTTATTTCGTCTCGCTCTGAATATTTCTGCTACCCGCCTTATTTTGTCAGATGCCCATGCAGGGAAAGTCATTGATGCCATGGGACATTATGTCATTCGTGGTAATTACGTGATGGGGCTGGTTGTTTTTTTAATCTTGATCATCGTGCAATTCATTGTAGTGACCAATGGGGCACAACGGGTGGCTGAAGTGGCTGCTCGTTTCACTCTGGACAGTATGCCAGGGAAGCAAATGAGTATTGATGCCGATTTAAATATGGGCAGCATTTCTCAAGATGAAGCCAAACTTAGACGCTCACAAATCGAAAAAGAAGCTAATTTTTATGGCGCAATGGATGGGGCTAGCAAGTTTGTGAAAGGCGATGCCATTGCCGGTATTTTAATTATTTTGGTCGATATCATTGGTGGTTTTGCTATTGGTTTATTACAAAAAGGGTTTAGCCTTTCCGAATCCATTCAAACCTACACCCTACTCACGGTGGGCGATGGTTTAGTGACACAAATTCCGGCTTTAATTATTTCCACCGCGACCGGAATTATCGTAACTCGGGCGGCAACTGATGCCCATTTAGGCTCTGAGGTTGCCAAACAAATTGGCGCCTACCCTAAAAGCTTAGTGCTGGTTTGTTTGAGTCTGACCTGTCTTTTATTTCTGAAAGGCATTCCCCTAATTCCAGTTTTATTTATTTTAGCCTTATTTGTATTCATTACCTTTTTGGCAATCAAATCTAAAAAGGAAGAAGTGCTCATCGAAGAAGCTGAAGAAAATTTATACGATAAAATTCGCATTCATCCCATTGAAATTAGTCTGAACAAAGAGCTGTATCAAACGTTATTACCTTATGAGGAACAGATCCTAAAAATCATTCAACAAATTCGAGAGCGCATCGCTTTTGATTTAGGATTTGTGCTGCCCGATGTAAAACTAAAAGCGGATAAAAAGCTCAGTTATCCTCTTTACCACATTGCCATTCAGGGAAATCATTCTGGAGTGAATCCTCTGTATTTAGATAAAGTACTGGCCATTTTTTCCACCCGCAATAAAAAACCGAGTACAGCACTAAGCGCCGGATTTGAAGTGCGCGATCCAAGCTATGGCTTACCTGCATGCTGGATTGAGCTTGAGAAAAAACAAGAAGCCACAGAAGCAGGCTATACCGTATGTGAACCACTGGCGGTATTAACCACTCATCTTAATGAAATTATCTACGAACATATTGATCAGTTACTAACTCGGGAAGAAACCGAAAAACTATTATTACAGCCCGGCATTAAAACCCTAAGTGAGGAATTAATTCCTGCTCAACTACCTTTAAGCCATGTGCAGCGGATATTACAAACGCTCTTACAAGAAAAGGTTTCTATTCGCCCCCTACAGCAAATAGTAGAATTATTATTAGAACACGCCAAACAACTCCCAGATCCCACTCAACTTACGGAACTGGTCAGAGCAGGCTTGGCGATGCCCATTTGTCAAAAACTATTGGGCAATCAAAATAGCTTATACGTTCTGACCTTAGAACCCTCCTTAGAACAACAACTCAACCAAAGTATTAGCGGCAAAAATCATTTGGCTCTAGAACCCAAAATTACGGAAAACTTAATCAGTGCATTAGCAGGTCAGGTGGAAACCATGTTAGGAGAACGCAAACGTCCCATTCTGTTGTGCTCCTCCCTACTGCGACGCCATATAAAACAATTAACTCAGCGAGTGATTCCCCATTTAACCGTGCTGGCAATGAGTGAAATTCCAGTCACGATTCAGGTGGAATCTTTTGGGATAGTAAAATAAGGAAAAATTATGTTGGATGCGATTACCGCCACACAATTGGCTATGGATTTTGATCAATTAAAATTGCAATCGATCAGCCAAAATATTAGCAACATGAATACCCCAGGATTTAAGCGGCAATTGGCAGAAGCCGCAGCGTTTACTGACCACCTGCAAGCGAATATCAATCAGGCAACCCTACAGATTGATCAGGGACAGATAAAAACACAGGGCGTACTGAACCAAACACAAAATCCCAAAGACATTGCTATTAGTGGCGATGGCTACTTCCAAGTGCAAGGAGAGCAAGGTGTTTTTTACACGCGTCGTGGTGATTTTCAAGTAAATAGCCTCGGGGAACTCACTACAGCCACGGGTGAAACAGTCATGGGTAAGGGTGGGGCCATCAAAGTAGATAATCATGCATTCACTATTGACACCCAAGGCCGATTATTTATTGACCATCATCAAATAGATCAATTAAGTGTCGTGCAATTTAATCAACCTAATTTGCTCCGTTACACTGGTAATGGCCTGTATCAAAGTGATGAATCTCCCGTTCCTGCAGGCGCCAATACCCGCCTACACCAAGGATTTATGGAACAATCCAATGTGAAATCTATGGATGAAATGATGGATATGGTGAAAACCTCGCGTCATTTTGAAGCAAGTCAACGGGTCATGCGCACCGCGGATAATTTATTAGCAACTGCCATTAATCAGTTAGGAGAAGGAAATGTCTAACACACTCGCCATAGCCGCTAGCGGACTTAAAGCTGAAGAATATCATATTGATCGTATTGCTAATGACTTGGCCAATTTGAACACCCCTAATTATAAAGCCAGTACGGTAACCTTTGAGGATGTACTCTACCAAAATATTAATGGTGAGGAGCCCCTGTTCAATAACCAAGCTAGTGCTAAATTAGGTTTAGGAACTGCCGTCTACAAAACAGGTAAAGATTTTTCCCAAGGTCCCTTAAAGGTCTCTACCAAAGATAAAGATGTTGCTATCGATGGCGAGGGGTTTTATCAAGTTATTAATTCCGATGGTAATATTGCCTATACCCGCAACTCCAGCCTACGCCTCGATGAGGAGCACTACCTGAGCACTCAAGATGGATTAAGACTTGCAGATAATATTCAAATTCCCGATGACGTCGCTAAATTAACGATCAAAAACAATGGGGAGGTGGAAGTTCTCTTAACAGGTGAATCCGAAGTTCAGCTAATAGGTACTATCCAGTTGGCTAAATTTACCAATCCTGAAAGCTTAAATCCTATTGGCTCAGGGCTTTATACCGTAACGGATCATACCAGTGAACCACTCATCGATAACCCAAACAGTAGTGGTTTAGGTGCTTTAGCCCAATATCAAACTGAAGGTTCTAATGTCGACATGGTCAGTTCGCTGATGCAGCTCACTATGGCACAGAGGGTTTATCAGCTGAATGCAAAAGCGGTACAAATTGCGGATGAATTGGAAAAAATAACGAATGAAATTCGTGGTTAATTTATTACTGTTACTGAGCGTATTTCCGATTCAGGCAGAAACAGTGCTGCGCTTTCGCACGCCCATTACTCCTGAAGCTAAAAAGCTAGGTGATCTGCTGCTTATTACTCCGGATAAACATCAGTGGGGAAAAATCATGTTGGATAGCAAACCCATGTCAGGAACCAAAATCAATCAGCAACAAGTCCTTACTTGGTTGCAACATAAGGTGGGTAATTTTTCCTATCAATGGAAAGGTAAAAACAGCGCCACGATTCGCGAAACCACACACACCAAAGCGAACGATTTGCTCTCTACAGCACAAACCGCCTTAGCTAAACAGTTAAAAAAGCAAGCTTATAGTCAAGTCGAACTAAGTAGCAAAACGGTAGTGAAAGACAGCGGTATTGCCTTAGCCAATTTTAAAATCCAACTCCCTAAAGGTTATCCTGTGGCTAGACGTGTTTGTGTTCGTCTGCGTTATCAAAATCGCGCTATTCCAATCTGGTTTGCGGTTAAAGCCTATCAGTCCGTATTAGTCGCAAAGCACCGAATTAAGCATCATACTCTGCTTCGCCCATCGGATGTGATCTTAAAAAAACGGAATATAGCCGGGCTTAACAGTGCCCCATTAATGCAATTTCCAACAACTGCCTGGCTTAATAAGTCGATTAATAAACAACAAATTTTAACGCAAGACTTGTTTGGTAACCAACCTGAAATACTGCAAGGACAAAAGGCAAAAGTCCTCGTACAACAGCAGGGAATTGCCATCACTATTGAGGCCATCGCGCAAAGTAATGGCACTCAGGGACAATCCATACGTATGAAAAATCCACGTACCAATAAGTACTTTTTTGCAGTAGTCACTGGAAAAAATTCAGCGGAGGTTACTCCATGAGTTCTCTATTTAAAAAACTACTCTTCATAGGAGCGTTAGCACTTAGCCAAACATTATGGGCAATTAATCTTTTTGATGAGGAGGTTTACCGGCCTTTAATCGCCGACCGTAAAGCGACCTTACCCGGTGATATCCTCACCGTCATTGTGATGGAAACATCGAATGCCCAAACCAGTGCCGATCTATCTTCACATAAAAAAATTAAAGCCGCATTAGAAGCCGGTTATAACCGTAACAACCACAAAGTAGATTTTGGTTTAGAAGGCGAAGGAAAGGCCGCAGCCAAAACAGGACGTAATGGTAAAATAAAAGCCGCTCTTACCGTACGCATTAAGGAAGTATTTCCCAACCAGACCTATTTGGTTGAAGGGGCGCAACGAATTACCATTAATGGGGAAAATCAAAAAATCTTGTTACGCGGGGTGGTGCGACCTGAAGACATTAGCCCACAAAATACTGTTTTATCAACACGCTTAGCCCAGGCCCAGATCGTTTATACCGGAGCAGGTTCAGTATCTAACTCCCAAGATCGTAATTACATTTATAAGATCCTATCGTTTATAGGAGTCGTATGATGAGTCTAAGCAAGAAACTGTTACTCCTGGTCGCTTTATTCACCCTACTATTGGGGCAACCAAGTTATGCAGCGGTGCGTCTCAAATCGATTGCTCGTTTGTCAGGTTTGCAGGAAAACCCGATTACGGGTTATGGCCTGGTTATTGGCTTGGCAGGCTCAGGGGATTCTCGACGAAACAAGGATACCACTCAGGCAATTTCGAACTTACTACAAACATTTGGAGTCACTCTAAGTCCAAATGAGATCAATAGTCGCAATACCGCAACCGTAATTATCACCGCCAATCTCCCCTCTTTTGCTCATCAAGGAGATAAAATTGACATCAATGTCGCGTCACTCGGTGATGCCAAAAGCTTATTAGGTGGAACCTTGCTGGTAACACCATTAAAAGGAGCAGACAATCAGGTCTATGCCCTAGCTCAAGGACCTATTTCGATTGGAGGGTTTAAGTACGATCTTTACGGCAACGTCATCCAAAAAAATCACCCTACTACAGGCTTAATACCGGGTGGAGCCATTATCGAAAAAACCATCTATAACGATTTAATCGAAAAATCAGGGGAGGTGCATTTGATTCTAAATCATCCAGATTTCACCACTGCGGACAGTATTGAATCAGCAATTAATGGTCAATTTGGTGGCAACACTGCACGCGCACGCTCCGCACAAGATATTGAAATTCACCCCCCTCAGTCTGCTCGCAAACATTTTATTCGTTTTGTCAGCCAGCTTGAAAACATAGTGATTACTCCAGATAACTTACCTACGGTCGTAGTGAATGAGCGTACTGGAGTAGTAGTGGCTGGAGCTGATGTCCGAATCGATGCAGTTACCATTTCTCATGGCAATTTACAGATTGCTATTTCTACCGATTACCAAGTTTCCCAGCCCTCCTTAATTCAAAATATGGGAAGACAAGTACGTACTGCTGTTGTGCCTAATACGAATATTAATGTGAATGAACGTATGGCTAACACCGTGAAATTAAAACAAGGCGCCACGGTAGCTGATCTGATTAGCGCTTTAACTAAAGTCCAAACCTCCACGCGTGACATCATTGCCATTTTGGAAAGCTTAAAACGCGCCGGGGCATTGCACGCAGAATTGGTGATTCAATAAGGAAAAATGATGAGTACAGATAACACCATACAATTAGTTAGTCTGGCCTTAGATGCCGCATTAATGCGCCAGACAGCTATTGCCCATAATATTGCCAATATCAATACAGAAAATTACCACAGCATGGAAGTTAATTTTGAACAGCAATTACAGGAAAACCATTTAAGTCCCAACACGAATGACTTATCGGAGATTGCACCTTACTACCAGAATTGTGATCACCAATCCAGCATTGATGAACAAATAGCGTTAAATGTACAGAACATGACCCATTACCGCGCTCTGGTTAAAGGCTTAAATCAAAAGCTAGCCATTATGAAGCTCGCATTACAAGGAAATCAATAATGAATTACGCGCAAATTTATGCCATTTCCGGCCAAGGAATGAATGCTGAAAAATTACGTGTTGACGTGGTGGCCAATAACATTGCCAACCAACACTCATTAAAAAATGCAGATGGCTCACTGTTTCAAGCAAGTCAGGTAATTACCTCTGCCAAGACCTTCGCTGAATTAGTAGAAAATCCCCAGGAAATGGGTATCAACTCAGTAGAGGTGGTTCCACAAAATTTACCTCCAAATAAAGTGTATCAACCAGGGCATCCTGCTGCCGACAAACAAGGCTATATCACTTATCCCGGAATAAGCACCATTGATGAAATGACCACGCTTATACGCGCCTCGCGAGCTTATGAAGCCAATGTCAAAATGATCAATAGCGCACACAGCTTGTACTTACAGGCGTTAAGCATAGGAGATGAACGATGAGAATTGATGCGCTAGATAATATTTTTTTAAAGCCTTATCCGCAAAGCCCAGAAATAGAGTCAATCACAGCCGCTCCACAAGAGTCTTTTTCTGCCTGGATAAGCGACAAGATAGGCGATACCAATACTCAATTAAATAATGCTGATAAAGCCTTAAATGAACTGGCCAGCGGCCATGCAGAAAACTTGCATCAAACCATGATTACCTTGGAGCAGGCTAAATTGTCGTTTCAGTATTTAGAGCAAATCCGTAACCGTTTGATGAGTGCCTATCAAGATTTATTAAGAGAGCAAATTTAAAGTGAATTATTTACAAACAGCCAGCCTCTGGTTCAGCAATTTGGAAGCAAAACGGAAACTCAGTTTAATTGCCTGCATCGCCGGTATTGTCATTATGACCATTATGCTCAGCTGGTGGGTCTTGTCCCCTTCCTACGCTATTTTATTTAATCATTTGGATGAGCAAGACGCGAACAAAGTTTTAAGTCAATTGGATCAGGACAATATTTCCTACCAGCTACGCAATGGGGGCCGCGATATTTTAATTGATAAAGAGATCGTGGCGAAAACCCGCTTAAAAATTATGGGTTCAGGCATGCAATTGACTGGCAATGTAGGCTTTGAACTGTTTGATAAAAATGATTTTGGTATGACTGATTTTTCGCAAAAAATTAATTACCAACGCGCCTTACAAGGAGAACTGGAACGCACTATTTCCAGTATAGATGAAATACGCCAGGCACGAGTACATTTATTGATTCCAGAAAGCCATTTATTTGACCGCGAGAGTAATCAACCTAAAGCCTCAGTGACCCTACATTTAAAACAGGCTTTAACAGTGAAACAAGTGCACAGCATCCAACAACTGGTTGCGGCAAGTGTGGCGCATTTAAATTTAGCTAATGTGGTGGTCGTGGATCAAAATGGAAATACCTTATCGTTAACCGAAGAAGATCCCTCCTCCAATCATTTCACCAACCAAAAAACCATAGAGCATTATCTAAATGACAAGGTCATGCAATTGTTGCAAAAAATCTTTGCCAAGGATCAAGTCGTGGTGAAAATCAATGTGGCCATCAATTACGATGAACTGCAACGTGAATTAGTGAAGCCCCAAAGTAAAGGACAAATTACCCATGAAAAACAAACCAAGCATTCCATGGTTGATAAAAAAGGAGAACAGAAAGGTAAGCAGGATTTAACCTTGGAAAAAACCTATGAATTTGGCCGTGAAAAAGAATTATTTAAACGGGCCAATGGTACCATTGAACGCCTTTCAGTCAGTGTGGTTTTACCGCAACAAACTGATGCTAAAACGATTGCTCAAGTCCAGCGCCTCATAAAAAGTACGGTAGGCTTTGATGAAAAGCGAGGGGATATTATCAGTGTTGAAGCCTTAATTAATCCACCTAAAGCAGTAAAAATCGCAGTCACACCCAATCCTCATGAAATTACTACCAAGCCGCTTAACGAACTGGTCTTGGAGCAATGGAATGAGGAACGCAAATGGCAGGCCCTTGTTGGTTTTATCGTTCTGACTGTCTTTGGCAGTTCCGCTGTATTGCTCTTAAAACGCAATCGGCAAAGAAAACGCCAACAACTGTTAATTGAGTTAACCCAATGGCTAAATCATCATGAATAATGAATTAAAAAGAATCGTGCTTCATTTAGCGAAATTAAAACCCGCGGATCAACGCTGGGTGCTTAACCAGTTAACGCCAATACAGCGTGAGCAATTTGCAAACGTGGAAGGACATGTACTGCTTAAAGAGGCAAATAAATTTCGCCACCTCCCCTGCCCGCAGCTAGTCCCCAAGGAATCTAGCTTACCCGAATTTTGTCAACACCTAAGCCAGGAAGACCCACTTTATATTGCCATTATTCTGGAGCAAGGACAATTCCACTGGCAGCACAGTTTTTTAGAGACTTGCATGCAAAAACAAAAAATCCAAGAGGAATTAACAACCCAAGTGCAGCAACTGAAATCGGCGGCAAAATTATACCTCTTCCAACAATGGCAAAGGCGATTAAGCTTTAGTGAACAACTGGAGGTGCCTCATGGCGACACTCTATAAAAATGTCTTAGTCAGCGAAGAAGAAATTTATTTATACCACGAAGCTCCTGAAATCATCAAGGAAGTTACTGCCGAGACTCCCAGTGTAGATGAGTCACAATGGGAACGAATTCGCCAGGAAGCCTATGAGCAAGGCTATTTAGCCGGAACAACTGAAGAACGAGCGCGGTTTGAACAAGAACATGGCCAAAGCCAACAGCAATTAGCACAAATGCTAGCCTCGCTCCCCCAAGCAGTAGCGCAAAATCGCCTGGATTTGGCGAATGAAATTGCCGATATTGTAGTGCTAATCAGTAAACAATTTTTTGTGGAAAACAGCAATAATCAAGAGGCATTAAGCCAGCAAATCAACCATATTCTTACGCAATTAAATGACAAACAATCCGTTGAGCTTAGCTTACATCCTCAAGACATTGCTGCTTTACAAAATGGCGCCATGCAATTAAGTGCGGGGCATTTAAATGGCTTAAAAATAAAAACGGATGAATCGCTGGCCTTGGGAGGTTATCTCCTTAAAACAAGTCATGGGGTTTTTGATGCCAGCATCGAAAAGCAAATCGATAAGCTCAAAGAAGTTTTACTGCAGCTAAAGCAGCGAGGCACTCATGCATCCATGGATTGATGAGCTCTTAGCTGTTGAACGCTTAGGAGAAATTGAACAGTTCATTGGTTTAAAGCTCGTTGCTAATGGACCACCACAAACGTTCATTGGTGAAGTTTGCGATATTTTGGATCAGCATCATCAACCGGTTATGCACGCTGAGGTCATCGGTTTTGAGCAGGGTAAAGTCTATCTTATGCCCTATGATTCTGCCCCAGTGCGCATGGGTTATAAAGTACGGGCAACGGGAAAGTCTCTTAGTATTGCTGTGGGTGACTCCTTATTAGGTCATGTGGTTGATGCCTTTGCAAAGCCAATCGATGAACGTTTGTGCTTACCTAATAAACAACGTGTGTTTACTCAAAATAAAAAAATTAATCCATTTAATCGTTTGCCAATTAGCGAACGTTTAAGCACCGGAATCCAGGCTATAGATGGATTACTGCCCTTAGGTAAAGGGCAACGAATTGGTATTTTTGCTGGTAGTGGTGTGGGAAAAAGTACCCTAGTTGGCAACATGGTGCAAAACCTGCAAACGGACATTAATGTCATTGCGTTGATTGGTGAGCGCGGTCGCGAGGTCAACGACTTTATCTGCAATCATTTGGATGAAAACACCTTAAAAAAATCAGTGCTGGTAGTTTCGTGTAGCGATGAGTCTGCGTTAAGGCGTCGTCAGGCAGTCTATACCGCCACCGCAATTGCTGAATACTTTTGCCAACAAGGCAAACACGTCATGTTATTTATGGATTCGATAACCCGTTTTGCCATGGCACAACGAGAAATCGGATTAAGTTTAGGAGAACCCCCTACTGCTCGTGGCTATACTCCCAGTGTTTTTGCTCTACTTCCTGGCATTGTCGAACGTACGGGAAATTTTAAGGAGCAAGGAAGTATTAGTGCGGTATATACGGTTTTGGTTGAGGGGGATGATTTTAATGAGCCCTTAGCCGACCACATGCGCGCGCTTCTTGATGGGCATATTGTACTTACTCGTGAGTTGGCACAGCGCGGTCACTATCCGGCGATTGCAATTTTGCAAAGTGTCTCTCGCTTGGCGAAGCATTTGGTGAGTACCGAAGAGCAGCAACTCATGAACCAGATTTTCGCCACACTAAGTATTTATGAACAAAATAAAGATTTGATTGAATTGGGGGCTTACAAACCCGGGAATAATGCCCTCTTAGATGCTGCCGTTCAGCGCATGCCGGCGATCAATGACCTACTCATTCAAAATGAGAAACACTCTTTATCCTTTAATGAGCTCATGCTGCGCTTTAAAGAGATTTTATGATGAATAAATCCCTTTCCGCGCTGATGACTAAATTAAACTGGCAACTTAATGCGCTTAATTTGCAATTACATGAGATACAAGACCAATTACAACAGGTGCGCCAAGAAATGGAGGCACTGGATGAGCAAATACAGCAAGCGGGAGTTACTTCATTAATTATTAATCCTGATTTTGAAATTAACCGGCTCAATTTTATAACGCAACAACAGGAACAAAAGGAAGAGTTGAATATGACGCTTAAACAGCATCAAGACACCGAACACGCCGTGCAAGAAAAAATGCAGCGCATTAAAACCGAATTAAGGATGTTAGAGAAGTATTTAGAACGTGAGCAGGCTGAGCTCCAGGAGCAACAGAAGAAAGCAGAAAATAATGCATTGGATGAGTGGGTTATTCAACGGAGTTAAGGAAAACTTAATAGGAATATAATGAAAATTATCGAATCGCTACCACAAAGCTATAAGCAGTCCAAACAACAAGCTAACCAGCAGGCACCTGCTGACTTTGAACATTGGTTAAATAACCCAGCCAAGCAAAGTACTGGGGATGAGTATTACTGGCAGCATCAAACTCAACTACAACATTCGGAGTTACACTTTGATGCAAAACCATTGCAATCATCAAAAACAGATGAAGTTTCCCCTAAGCAAAGCGAGCCGGTGGTTTCTAGCTCTACCCAAGTTCAGGAAACCCAATATTTTGCCTTACTAAGTACCCCAATCGCAGCAATGGAGAATGCCACTGCTTCGCATCAATCCGAAAATAAATTGATGCCCTTGCTGACCGCGCTGGAACAAGCCTTGGAGCAATCACCCGTCCCTATGCCAATACATACGAATCAATACACTCAGGATACATCAGCAAGCAAAGAAGTGAATAACGTATCCAATAGCATGACGACCACTCTACAGTTTAAAAACAATCACTTGTTTATTCAGGGAGAACAGGCAGAGCTCACCCTAAATCTACACACCTTAGATAAACAAGAACAGAATGAGCTGGTGCAGCTCATTCACAATTATTTAAAGAAAAAAGGCTTGGTTTTAAGCCGTTTAATTATTAATGGAGTAAACAATGACTGAACCAGTTACGGCTGCAAACATGGGCCAAGATGAGTATATGAAGTTATTCATGCAAGAGCTCACCTATCAAGACCCGTTAAAACCTATAGATAACCGTGAATTCATGGCGCAGATGGCGCAATTTTCTTCCTTGCAGCAAGCGGTTGGAACTAATGATGGGGTCCAACGCTTATTAAAAATAGCCGAGGAAAATCGAGGCATTAATCTTTTGGGTAAAAATGTGAAAATTGCCGAAAATGATGCCTATGGTACGGTTAAAGCCGTGTATTTGCAGCAAAGTGGCGCGACGGAAATTAGAATTTTAATAGAGGGCAAAAGTATCACATCCCCATTAGATCAAGTTCTTGAAGTTGAAGCTAAATTGGAGGAGCAAAAATGACAAGTGCTTATTACAGTAGTCTTTCAGGAATGCTTGCGGCAAGTTACGGATTGCAAAATACCTCGAATAATATAGCCAATATGCAAACCCATGGTTTTAAACGTAGCGATGCATTTTATTCCTCTTTAGGTAATGGACATGGGGAAGAAGGAAACGGTCATGGGGTGCGTGTTCAAGGTAGCTCGATTAATTTTAAGGCGGGCAATCATCAGGAAAGCGGTTCTGGTTCTGATTTAGCAATTGTGGGCAATGGCTTTTTTGTGGTTAAACTAAAAAATAATGAATTAGTTTATACCCGTGATGGACATTTCGAATTTAAAAATGGTGTTTTAACCGATCACAAAACAGGTGGCCAGGTGCAAGGCTATGACCATGCCGGAAACCTAGTTCCTATTTATGAGAAAGGTCCTAAAATATCTGCTGGCAAGGCCAGCCGTAACGTTTTTGTTCACGGCACACTTATACCTCATGAAACGTCTGATAATTCAAGTCCGGGACCAAAGGCACCAGAGCCCAATATACCAAAGCCCGGTGACCCAACACCACAATATGAGAATATTATTTTTGAGCTTAAAAACATTTACGATGCCCAAGGTCATCCTCATACCATAAAATTTGAATTGCAGTGGGATTCTATAACCCCCACCCCAGTCAATACAAAGCACGAGCCATTAAACTGGAACATAGTGGATATTAGCTGTGATGAAAAAAATGTAACAATTGATTATTCATGGCAAGCCATAACATTTGACCCAACCACAAAACTCCTAAGTGATAAAAATAATTCAATACAATTCTTGCTGGATGGACAGCCGGTCAGCGTTTACTTTGGAGACGCACTCGGCGGTCAAGATGAACGCGTAGCACTAGGTGATATTGCTAAAGAACAAACGGCAACCTCTACGATCGAAATCCACAAAAACGACGGTTATCCTCAGGGCACGCAATATAAGCTGACTATTGATGAAGAAGGCCTAATCTCCTACCACTATAATAATGACCAAATCATTAAAGGCATCTACGTAGGCATGGCCTCTTTTGATGATATGGAAAACAATTTAATTCAAACGCAAGACAATTTTTTTCGCGCAAAAACTCCTCATGGCATTCATTATGGACATGCAAATACCAAAGGTTTAGATGCGATAAAATCTGGTTGGTTAGAAAATTCTAACGTGGATCCCACCATGGAGTTTGCCAATATCGTCGTGTTACAAAGAATGTTCCAAGCCTGCTCACAGATTATGGATATAGACAAACAATTATTAGAAGAGTTGGAAACTAAATTATGAAGCCCTATCGATTAATTAATGCGGTAGAACTGCAGCAATTAAACCAACATTTTAAACAAGAGCTGGATGCATGGAATGAGGAGTATTGCCGTACTCCTCTTGACTTGCAGCTGGCCATGACTCCTAAAAACTACCGGGTAAAACAAGCCTTTATGCTTCAGGGGCATCAGGATGAACTGGGCTGCATTGAGGGTGATTATTTAAGTGTGGTAGCTCGGGCAGTATTTGCGAGTGAACAAGCTGCTTTTCATGCGGCGAGCCAAGAACTTTTCCTAAAGCTACTCAATCAGTTTTTCCAACACGAAGAAAGCATGCTGCTTCCCTATCAGGGAGACAATCCAGACTGGTTTTATGCGGGTTCCACCAGTGTGCTGCTTACCCTCTCGTGCGAACACAATAATTTCACCCTGATTGTGAATCCGGATTGGGTTTATCAACAGCTGCCTGCATCACCAAGAAAAACCAACCCATTAAGCTCAGTTGAAGAGGCATTAGCCGCACAAAAAATTCATTTATCTCTGGAACTTAGTTCCAGTAATTTATCGATCAAAAGTCTTGCTGGACTACAAATCGGAGACGTACTGAGTACCAAGCATTCTATAACTGAACCATTAAGAGTAATCCGCGGAAAAGAACTATTCGCTGAAGCTGAATTAGGTCAATCTGCATCCCATAAATCAATTGTTTTAAAGAGGAAATCATGAGTATTACCGTAAAAAAAGTGAGCTTAAAAGAACATGCTCCCCAAACTGAAGGCCAATTTCTTAATCAAAACTATCTGGGTTTGGTGGGTGATATTGAAGTGCAATGCACTGTACGTATTGGTACCTTAAATTTAAGTATTGCTGAATTAAAAGATCTGAAATCAGGTCATGAATTACGACTGGAGCAAAAAACTGATGAACCTGTGGAAATTCTATTAAATGACCGTGTCATTGCTCGTGGTGAGTTAATGAGCCATGAGGACCATTTTGCGGTACAAATCACGGAAATTAATGCATGAGAAACAGAATAAAGTCGGGCTTGAGAACTGCGAAAAAAGTAGCTCTGCTCGCTGTTTACGTAGCGCGGTTGATCCGCGGTATTCACAAACGTAGCTCCCATACTGAATGCCGCGGGCACGCCGCGGCACGTAGAGGGCGATATTTAACACTGTTATGGTGCTTACTAATATCTCCAGCACTTCATACCCAAAATACTCTGACATTTAAACAAGACCCCATCAATAACATCCATTGGATTCCTTATTTAGTGGTTTTACTAATCCTTCTCATAGTGCTCTTCTTCCTGGCGAAGCGCTCAAAAGGATTAGTAAAAAAAACAACTCACGGTCAAATCATTGAGAAAATTTCTGTGCACCATAAAATGCAAGTCTATGTTCTTGACTACCAAGGGCAACGATTTTTAATTGCCGACAATCAAAACGCCTTAGCCATTCATCCAGTTCAAGAGGTCAAACCTGCATCATGATGTTTCTGCGTATTATTTTTTGCTTTATCTTGTTTTTCCCGTTAACGGTACTTGCTGCAGCGGGAACGAATATAGGCCCAATTCATTTAGATCAAGATAATATTTCTCCCGCATTGCAAGCTTTCGCCCTACTGACGGTTTTAAGTTTAGCACCTAGCATTTTAATTATGCTGTCTTCATTTACCCGTATTGTGGTCGTGCTTTCCATGCTGCGTAATGCCTTAGGATTGCAGCAGACACCACCGAATACGGTGATTATCAGCTTATCGCTTTTTCTAACCTTATTTACCATGATGCCCGTAGCTAAAGCTATTTATACTGAGGCGTACCAACCCTATGAGGCGCATCAAATTACCACAGATACTGCACTTGATAATGCCGTCAAACCCTTAAAAAAATTCATGCTTGGGCAAACTCGAGAAAAGGATCTCAAGGTCATTTTGCAATTAGCTAAAGAACCTTTACCCTCTTCTGCAGAAGAAATTAAATTCTATCAATTGATTCCTGCTTTTATCTTAAGTGAATTACAAACCGCCTTTCAAATTGGATTTATGATTTTTTTGCCCTTCTTACTGGTTGATCTCATTGTTTCAGGAATTCTCATGACTGTGGGCATGATGATGATGCCCCCCATGAGTATTTCATTACCCATTAAGATATTGTTATTTGTTTTAATTGATGGCTGGGATTTGGTTGTTCAGGCCCTGGTGGGGAGTTTTCAAATTTAGTGCCGTCCCATATTAAGTTAAATTAAGAACTAACAGAGGTAAGGAGACATTATTGGGAAGGATTTTATTTTGCAAAACAGGGTTTTGAGTGTTAATCAGTTAATCAGTTAATCAAGATTTAATTTTTAGAGGATATTATTATGAAATTATCAAATAAAATGTTAATAATCGCGGGATTTTTATTATTATCCAGCAATATTATGGCTGATTCATGGAACTCTTATTTTCCTCCGAACAAACAAATAAAAGCTAAAGTCATGGAATTAGCCGCATCTGCAGAAACAAATAAAATTGTACAAAAATTACAAAAAGGAATAGCTGAGCATCAAGAATGGTTTCAATCCTATATAAAAGATCGCAAGCCAGGTGAAATTTTACCCTATCACAGCAATATGGGCATCACTGAAAATGAATATAAAATATTTCAAGATAATATAAATCATATGGGAATAAAACAAACTGGTACCGTTGATGTTTCATTTCAACAAGAAAAGGATGGTTCCTTCAAAATTAAAACAGAACAAAAATCCCCCATTAATGGCCTGATTATCGGACAAAAAACGGTCATCACCCCATTTGGTAACGCAACAAAATACTCCATAATTAATAATTCAAACAAAGATGCACCGACAGGCCCATGGAAAGGAGTGCAATGGAGTTTTACTGACTTTGATGAGCAACAAATGGAGACCAAAAGCTTTAGTGAAATGAAAGGGAAAGATGTAAAACTTGCCGTAGGTAAATTATCCAATACTGGGGAAGGAATTCTTTACTATAATGTCAATGATATTGATATGCCTAAGAATAAAAAAGTCCAAATCACTTATGTTATTTTTTATCCTTTAAATAATTAAATTTTAGCAAATTGCGCGTAAACCCCGACCAAAGATCGAGTTTTACGTGCGATGTGTCAGATTCGGTCCTACACCCTCCAGACTCACTTTAAATGAAAACTGGGTATTCGCGTTTTTAGTAGGACAAACAGCTACAGTCTCCATCTTCCTCGGGATATTCATAATCGTCAGTATAGCCAGTAGTATGATGCGCAACAGTCGCTACAGAACGCGTAATCAAGGATGTGATACTATGAGGAATACTGAGAATGCCCGCAGCAGCGGCAACAATCGCTAATACTAATGCATTCCCAATAAATTGTAAGGTGCCGCTAACCAAGTCAAATGCTTCGTTAGCAAGAGTCGGGTCATCAAATAAAGATGCGCCCGTAGCGACTAATAAACAACCAATACCAAAGGTTGCGGCAATAGCTGCCGCAAGCACTGAAAACACAGCCGTCGTACCTCCTGCTAGAGGATAAACCACTGGGGAGATTAGCTCCCCGATAGCAACACTGGCATTTTTATAGGGCGTAAAAAACCCCGGGCGCGCACTGTACATTTCCAATGCTTTACTCGCAATATCTTCCATGCTTTTTGCATCACTTGAAAATATCTCGTTTATTTCACGTTCGCCATATAACCCTAGCATACCGTTCCTCAGCACCATGACTAAAAAATAATCATTATACGTTTTGGCAAAATAATGTGTCAATTAGAAAAGTATCGCCCCATTAACTCTTAACTGATCCCCACCTGTACTTCTTGAGCACTCCCTGCTTCTGGCTTGCAGTCAGCCTTGGAATTGTAAGCAGTTACTAGTGCAAGCAGAGTACTACCAGAGCGAGTAAGAAAAGAAAGCGGGGTATGAAATAAACTAAAGGCCAGTAAAAGACTACTAATTGCAAAAGCAGTTAGCCCTAAACCTGCAATATGAAATGCCGTCGCCGCATTATCAATTGACTCATCGCAAAACTCATAACTACCGCATAGTGCAGCCCCTGTTGCCGCAAGTGAGGCACCTACCCCTAGAACGGCACCAAAAATAACGCAGGCTACAGAAAATCCAGAAAAAGCAGTCAATGCTGCAGGATAAACAATATTTGTTAACAGGCCACCAGAAAATTCATAGCCATTTTTATATGAGGAAAAAAAACCAGGCCGAGCATTATACGTTTCAATAAATCTTCGGGCAGGACCTTGTAAAAACCAATCATCATTTTTATCTTTGGCAAAATTAATTACATTCCAAACATCTTCCCATGCAACCATCCCAAGCATAAAAACACCCTCCCTGAGTAGTATTTATACATCATCATAATGTGGGAAATAATTAACTGTCAAATCCGTTGAGCTCCGAATAATTAGCCCATAAGGTTACGAATTTATTAATTATTTCTTAATTAAGATATAGCATATTTTGAGGCTAAAGAATGTACGTGCCGTATAACTGCCCATTGGTGGAGGTTTGCCTTTTTTATAAGTTAGGCTTATAGTTCCTCAGTTTTTACAACCTCTCATGACAAGGAACCCTAATATATGAGTAATCAACAAGTCCAAGAGCAATTAAACCGCCATCTTTCTTATTTAGAACAAGATAAAAATAATCTTACTCTATTAGTAAAAATCAGCGATCTGTACATAGAGCTCGATGATTTAGATGCAGCTCAAAGCTATCTTAATCAAGCAAATGACATTGACCGTATTGCCTGCCTTGGCCATCAAGGATTACTCCATTTAAACAGAGGGCTATTTACTCAGGCTCAAGAGAGTTTTATTGAAGCTTTAACCTATGAAGATACCCCAGCCCTTCGTTATAACCTTGGCTTTACCCATTTTATTAATGCCGACTTGGAAAATGCGGCTCAGGTGCTATCACCGGTTATGGAGGGAGAGCATTACCCTGAAGCGAAACGCTTGATGGCACGTATACATCATGGACAAGGTGAGTTAGACCTGGCTTTAGATTTAGCAAAAGAAGTATTAACTCATGATGCCGATGATGCAGAGGCTTTAGGTCTTCTTGCACTATTACACTTTGACCGCGATGAGAATGAACAAGCGATTGAGGCCGCGAACCAAACACTTGAGCTCAATCCAGATAATTATGATGCAAAACTCGTACATTCTATGTTGGGTTTAACAACTCAAGAAACAACGGTAGAAGATATTGAAAAACTATTGCAAATAAACCCAGACGATTGCCGCCTTTGGTTTGCCTTAGGCAGTGCCCATCTGAATCAAGGTGATTTTGAACGAGCAGATTATAGTTTGCAAAAAGCTATAGAAATTTATCCTGAGTTTTACGATTGCCGTATTGCCTTAGGTTGGTGTGCATTGCTGCAAGATCAATTGGATGACGCATTCAATACCTATCAAATTGCAACCCATCAGGTTGCTGAATTAGCTGATGGTTGGGGCGGGCTGGCATTGGTTGCGGCATTGAGAGAAGATATTCAACAGGCTGAAGAATTAATTCTAAAAGCAAAAAGCTTAAGCTCGGATTGTTTCCTTGCAGAGATTGCTCAGGTTATTTGTTTCAATTTGACGGATCCAACAAAAGCTAAAGAACATTTGGTTGAAACCCTGAAGAAAACCGGGGTTCCAGTAAGTGAGAAATTGGCTGCGGTGATTGAAGAGTTACAGGAGCCAGTCCAGTTACATTAGAATTCTATGGATATCTTGTAGGTTGGCCATAGGCCCAACCTACTTTCAAGTTGTCTTCTGCCCACAGTTCACAACACAAATATTCTGCACTTTTATTTTAACTGGTTTAACCACCCAACCACCACCTAAAGATTTAATCAAACCCACAGCAGCACTCATTTGCAAACCATCCACATTATTAGCGGCTTGCTGTGCAGAAAACGAGGTCACTTGTGCGGTTAATACATTCGAATAAGGTACGGTCCCTGCTTTATACTGATTCACCACCAATTTAAGTGCCAAACGTGCATGAGCTGCAGCCTTATCTTGGAACACACTTTGCTCCCTTAAAATACGCAAAGCAATCAGATTATCTTCTACATCCTGGAATGCTGTTAATACCACTTGCCGATAAGATGCTACCTGAGCGAGATACGCTTGTTTCGCAGCCCTTACAGTAGCTGAGCGTAAGCCACCATCAAAAATGGTTTCTGCCACTTGTAATCCTAGCGACCAGCCAAGATTGGGTTTATGGATTAGGCGGTGGAAACTGTTTGCTGAAGCACTCCCTGTTCCCGTTAAAGTTACGCTTGGGAAATAAGCAGCTACTGCCACACCAATTAGGGCGCTTGTTTGCTGAATTAAACGCTCAGCTTGTGCAATGTCAGGCCGACGCTCCAACCATACCGAGGGAACCGTTAGAGGAATGGCCGGTGCTTTGGTGGTTAAAGGCATGTGTTGTAAAGATAAAAATGCCGGGGGACGACCAATTAATACAGCAATAGCATGTTCATACTGCCCGCGTAAAATACCATTATTCAATGCAGCAGCCTGAGCACTTTCCAATTGGCTTTCTGCCTGTACCACATCGGCTTGTGAGACTACTCCTGAGCGATATTGATTCTTCGTAAATCGCAAAATGCCTTTATAGGACTTAACCGTATCGTCTAAGAAACGTTGGTTCTTATCTAAGGTACGCAATTCGAAATAATATTGGGCTAAAGAACCTTGGGCCGACAATCGCGTTACACCAATTAATGCGGCATTAGACTCTGCCACAGAACGATCTGCTTCGATAGTACGGCGCACTAATCCCCAAATATCGGGTTCCCAAGTTGCATTGAGAATTCCAGTGTAGTTAGTAATAGTAGTTGCCGTACTTCCACTACCTGTTGCTGCAGTACCTACAGAAGTTGTTCCTCCTGATGAGCTAATGAATGCAGTGGAGCCCCCACCCTGGCGTTGCCTAAAAATATTAAAAGCACCGGTTATCGATGGAAAAAGACTGGCACGGGCTTCATTAACAATTTCTAAGGATTGGCGATAATTCGCCTCAGCATTCACAATATTTTGGTTATAGTGATTAAGCTGCTCTTCCAAATTATTAAGTACCGGGTCGTTAAATAGTTTCCACCACTCGCCACGCTCCATCTCATCCTGGGGTTCGATAGGCTTCCAGTTTTTCCGCACAGGGCCTGCAATCATTTTACCCTTGGCCTCTTTAAACTGGGAAGGACCAACGACTTTGGGCCGCACATAATTAGGCCCTACCATACACGATGTAAGCAAAGTTACCATCAGAGTCACTACCGACCCTTTTACTAATCGATTAGGCTGAGTGACCATAAGCACCTCGAGTAGATTTAAATTGTGCAATCCAGCGACGAAGGCGGATGCTTGCAGTATCCAATGCTAAATAAATTACGGGGGTTGTATAGAGGGTTAATAATTGACTTAGTATTAAACCACCAACAATTGCAATACCTAATGGACGTCGTAATTCTGAACCCACTCCAAAACCGATGACTAAAGGTAAGGCACCAAGTAACGCAGCCATGGTAGTCATCATAATTGGACGGAAACGCAATAAAGCTGCCTCATAAATCGCCTCGCGTGGAGTTTTATTCTCATTTCGCTCAGCCTCCAGGGCGAAGTCGATCATCATAATGGCATTTTTCTTCACAATACCAATCAAAAGAATGATACCTATCAATGCAATAATACTGAGATCCGTACTACACAGCATTAAAGCCAGCAAAGCACCAACCCCTGCTGAAGGCAAGGTAGACAAGATGGTAATAGGATGAATTAAACTCTCATACAGCATGCCTAAGACAATATATACTGCCAATAAGGCTGCGAAGATTAAATACTTTTCATTCGCAAAAGATTGCTGAAATGCCTGGGCTGTTCCTTGGAACGAGCCAATCATTGTGGGCGGTAACTCCATCTTGTTCATCATGGAGGTAATCGTATTGACGGCATCGCCAAGTGAAGTACCCGGAGCTAAATTAAAAGAAAACGTAGCGGCTGGTGTCTGGCTTTGGTGATTCACTGACAATAAGGTTGAGCCTGGGTTAAAACTGGCAAATGCAGATAAGGGAACCTCGTTTCCCGCCGGAGATTTAATATAGAGCTGATCTAAGATTGCCGGATACTGCCAATATTTTTGTGCCACGTTCATCACCACAAAATATTGGTTCATTGGTGTGTACATCACCGAAATCTGGCTTTGTCCAAAGGCATGATAAAGCTCCTGATCAATGATTTCTGGGGTGAGACCAAAGCGAGATGCCGTATCATGCTCCACCTTAATAAACGTTTGCAAACCATGATTCAACTGATCATTATTTAAATCGGAAATACCAGGAATCTTGGACAATTGCTCCATAATCTGCGGAGTCCAAACCGCCAGATCAGCCAAACTATCTGAGGACACGGTATATTGAAATTGCGCGGCACTCGCACGACCGCCAATAGTTAAATCCTGAGAGGATTGCATGTACAATCTTGCTCCGGTAATCACTGTTAATTTTTTCCGCAAACGTGCCAGCACTTCTTCTGTGGGAATATTTTGATGTTTGGGAACTTTTAACAGAATAAATACCGTACCGGTGTTGCCGGTATTATTCCCAGGCCCAGTCCCAATAAATGCGGCAACATTCGCCACCGCCGGATCTTCCTTAATAAGGGAAACGCACTGGATCATTTTTTTCTTCATCGCCTGAAAAGAAATATTTTGATCCGCCTGCAAGGAGCCCGCTATGCGATCCGTTCGTTGTTGAGGAAAAAAACCCTTCGGAACAATCACATATAAATAAACAGTTAATAAAATAGCAGCAAAGGTTAACAACAACATCATGGTGGGATGAATAAGTACCCAACGCAAACCACGACCATAACGAGACTTGACCGCCTCAATAAAACGCATAAAACGATTAGGCTCAACCTCTTCTTCGGAGCGTAATAAACGTGAACACATCATCGGCGTTAGCGTAAGCGAGACCAGAAGGGATATAAGAATAGCAACAGAGAGAGTTACTACAAACTCTCGAAACAGACGCCCTACAATACCGGTCATGAATAGAATGGGAATAAACACGGCTATTAGCGAAATACTCATGGAAATTACGGTGAAACCAATTTCCTTAGATCCATCAAAAGCAGCTTGTAGTGGTTTTTTGCCCATAGCAATATGCCGAGTAATATTCTCTAAAACCACGACCGCATCATCGACCACAAAGCCTGTGGAAATGGTTAGTGCCATGAGCGATAAATTATCCAGACTGTAATTGCATAACTTCATGACCGCAAAAGTTCCCAATAAGAATAAGGGAACAGCGACCCCGGGGATGAGCATGGCGCGAAAACTACCCAGGAATAAATAGGTCACAAAAATGACCAACAACATGGCTATAAATAAAGTTAATTCAACATCATGTAACGAGGTACGAATGGTGGTCGTTCTATCCATCAGAATATTTAAATCAATATCCTGGGGTATAGAGGCTTTCAGTTGCGGCACTATTTTTTTTACATAATCGACGGTTTTAATTACATTGGCGCCAGGTTGTTTAAATAAAACCAAAAGCACCGCGGGCTTACCATTCGCGATCCCTGCATTATGCACATCAGCAACCGAATCACTCACATGAGCCACATCAGAAAGCCGCACGGGATTATTATCTTGATAGGAAATAATCAATGGGGCATATTCAGCCGCTTTAAACATTTGATCATTACTTTTAACGATGGATACCGTGCCATCTTCATGAGCAATACTTCCTCTTGCCTGGCTTACATTGGCCTCTGCGATGGTGGTCGCCAATTGACTAAAACCGATTCCATATTTATTCAGGCTTAAGGGATCAACTTCTACCCTCACTGCCGGCAAAGAGCCTCCCCCTACGTTAACTTGACCAATCCCTTCCGTACGAAGAATTCGCTGTTGCAAAATGGTCGAGGCCATATCATATAATTGCCCCGTTCGATACTTATCTGACGTCAAGGCAAGGATCATAATCGGCGCATCCGCGGGATTAACTTTGCGGTAGGTTGGGTTATTGGTTAGATTAGTCGGCAATTGACTTAAAGAAGCATTAATAGCTGCCTGCACATCCCGTGCAGCACCATCAATATCACGTGACAAATCAAATTGGACGATAATACTCGATAATCCGAGAGTACTGGTGGAGGTAAGCTGAGTAATTCCAGCAATACGTCCAATTTGCCGTTCCAAAGGAGAAGCAACCGAAGTAGCCATTACTTCGGGGCTGCCACCAGGTAGTGAGGCTTGCACACTAATAGTAGGGAAATCAATTTGTGGCAATGGAGCAACTGGCAATAAATTAAATGCCAGAATACCGGCAAAACTTAAGCCCACAGCTAACAGGATCGTTGCAATCGGCTTACTAATAAACAAGGAAGAGATATTCATTACATCTCCCCTCTTTTTAAGGTCATCCAGAGATAAATGTAAGCCTGGCATCGATACATCATTCAGGAGAACCCTCACTGTGTTTAGAATGACCTAATAGACGTATAGGACTCGACTGATAGCCCATCACTTTCCGTGAAATACGATCAAAAGCAAGGTAAATCACCGGGGTAGTGTACAAAGTTACCAACTGACTGACAATCAAGCCGCCAATAATTGCAATCCCCAAAGGACGACGTAACTCCCCACCAATCCCATGACTAAGCGCTAAAGGAATTGCACCTAGCATGGAAGCCATGGTAGTCATTAGAATGGGGCGGAAACGTAGCAAAGCCGCTTCATAAATTGCCTCAAACGGGGTCTTCTTATAAATACGTTCTTGTTCCAAAGCAAAATCGATCATCATGATCGCGTTTTTTAACACCAGACCAATGAGCAAAATAATCGCAATCAAGGCAATAATACTTAATTCGTTATCGGTTAAATAAAGCGCCAATAATGCCCCCATTGAGGCAGAAGGTAAGGTGGACAAAATGGTTAAAGGATGAATGTAACTTTCATACAGCACACCAAGGATGATGTAAACTACAATAATCGCTGCAACCACCAACCATCCCTCGTTAGCCAATGAGTTTTGGAAGCTTTTAGCTGTGCCTTGGAAGCCTACATCGACATTCAGAGGGACATTCAACTTTGCTTGCATGTCATTAACCGCACGTACAGCATCACCTAAAGAAGCGCGTTCTGCGAGATTAAATGACAAAGTGGCTGAAGGAAATTGATCTTTATGTGCAATGACCAAAGGGCCTAGAGTTTGCGTGATACTGGCAATCGCTTTCAACGGAACAGAGCCACTGGTTGTTGTAATGGTGTTTGAGCCAAGACCAATAGGATTACTTACAGTGCGCGTATTCGGGATGGTAATAGGTGTAGATGCTGCTGCCGTTGCTGCAGCTGAGGCCTTACTCACTGATGAATTAATGTATATGTTTTCAAAAGCCACTGCAGCTTGGCGCAAAAAAGGTAAAACTTCCAAAATAACCCGGTACTGATTTCGCTGAGTAAACATAATCGATATTTGCCGCTGCCCAAATGAATCATATAAAGTGTCATCGATCATTTGCATCGTAATCCCTAAGCGGGATGCCGTATCACGATCTATATTGATGGAGGTAACCAACCCCTTATTTTGCTGATCACTATTCACATCCTTGAGGATGGGGATTTCGCGCATTTGATTTTCGAGTATTGTGGCCCATCTCACCACCTCAGCACTGTCCGGTCCACTTACACTGTATTGAAATTGAGTGCGGCTTGCGAGCGTATCAATCGTTAAATCCTGCACGGGTTGCATGTACAAAGTTGCCCCGGTCACATGATGTATTTTGTTTTGCAAACGATTAATAATCTGATTAACACTAGGACGTTCGTTTAAAGGTTTTAAATTAATAAGAATACGTCCACTATTTAAGGTCACGTTGGTGCCATCAATACCGATAAATGAGGTGAGACTTTCAACTGCAGGATCCTCGAGTACTACATCGGCTAAGGCCTGCTGGCGCTGAGCCATCGCCGGAAAAGAAATTGAATCAGCAGCTACAGAAATCCCTTGTATAATGCCGGTATCTTGAATAGGGAAAAAACCTTTAGGGATCAAATACAATAAAATAGCGGTAATAATTACGGTGACGAAAAAAATGAATAAAATAAAGGGTTGCGAAGAGAGAACCCAGCTCAGAGAACGTTTATAAACATCAATCAATCGATTTAGCTGATGCTCTAAATACAATTCAAATGGCTTAACCTCTGAGTCACTTTGAGCCTTTAAGATCCGCGAGCAAAGCATCGGAGTTAATGTTAAAGAAACAAAAGCAGAAATAGCAATAGTTATCGTTAAAGTTAAAGCAAATTCACGAAATAAACGCCCTACTACATCGCCCATAAATAACAGCGGAATTAATACCGCAATTAAGGAAATAGATAAGGAAACAATGGTAAACCCTATTTGTGCCGCTCCTTTATGTGATGCCTCAACTGGGTTCTCACCCAATTCAATATAACGCATGATGTTTTCAATCATCACAATAGCATCATCAACGACAAAACCTGCCGCAATGGTTAGTCCCATCAACGTCAAGTTATTTAAACTAAAACCCAGCAAGTACATCAAACCTAAAGTACCTACTAACGCTAAAGGAACCGAGATACTTGGAATAATGGTGGCGGGTAATTTACGCAAGAAAAGGAAAATAACCATGACCACCAAAGCCACAGATAACAATAATTCCAGTTGCACATTTTCTACCGAGGCACGAATACTTAAAGTGCGATCGGTAATAATTTCCACATTAATTCCTGCTGGAATAGCGGCGTTCATTTGCACTAATAAATTTTTAACTCGCTCAGCAACCTCAATAACATTAGCACCTGGCTGTCGTTGAATATTAAGGATGATGGCAGGCTCCTTATCCACCCAAGCGGCTTGCATGGTATTTTCTGCGCCATCAATAATATGAGCAACATCCGATAAACGTACTGGCGATTGATTTTGATAGGAAAGAATTAATGGCTTATAAACAGCAGCCGATAGCAGCTGGTCATTTGAGTTAATCGTATAAGCCAGACGTGGACCATCAAAATTTCCTTTAGCCGCATTCACGTTGGAAGCGGTAACCAAAGTGCGTACATCTTCCATCGTTAATCCATAAGCCGATAAAGCATTAGGGTTCGCCTGGATACGAACCGCTGGGCGATTTCCCCCGCC
This sequence comes from Legionella lytica, assembly GCF_044626755.1. Lineage (GTDB taxonomy): Bacteria > Pseudomonadota > Gammaproteobacteria > Legionellales > Legionellaceae > Legionella > Legionella lytica_A. Next base: position 1,348,855 of record NZ_JBGORX010000001.1, read on the forward strand.
AATACTCACTAAACCAACTCCAGATAACTGGGACATTTTCGGCACTAAACGAGTTTCGGCATAGTCCTCTACCTGAGTTAAGGGTAATGTTTTTGACGTCAGTGCCAAGGTAATAATAGGCGTATCAGCTGGGTTAACTTTACTGTAGACCGGTGGATTAGGTAAGTCTTTGGGTAGGTAGCTGCTGGCCGCATTAATGGACTGTTGCACTTCTTGCTCAGCAACATCCAAACCGATATCAAGATTAAATTGTAAGGTAATAATCGATGAGCCGGTTGAGCTGTTTGAAGTCATTTGATCCAGACCAGGCATCTGCCCAAATTGCCTCTCAAGGGGAGCAGTCACTGTGGAGCTCATGACTTCAGGGCTTGCACCTGGATAAAAGGTGGAAACCTGGATGGTGGGGTAGTCTACTTCCGGTAACGCAGAAACTGGCAATAATTGATAGGCAAGAACCCCACTTAAGAAAATCGCGAACATCAATAATGAGGTAGCAATTGCTCTTGCTATAAATGGGCCAGAAATACTCATGAGACGCTATGTAGTTTAGTTTTTTGGGATGGATAATGTTCCTGTACGATAATTTTGGAACCATTCATTAACTTATCAGCCCCTTCAATAACAACATGCTGTCCCGGTACTACCCCCTGTGAAATTACTGTGTCATCGCCACTAGCAGGTCCCGTCACCACTGGGGTTATAGTTACGGTATGATTTGGGTTCACTAAATAAACAAAGTTTTGGGTGGTCGTGTGTTGTATGGCCGAGGTCGGAACCAGCGTCGCCTGAGTTAAGGTATTTACCAGGATTCGCACATTCACAAACTGATTGGGGAATAACTTACTTTCTTTATTATCAAATACAGCTCTTAGTTTTACTGTTCCGGTAGCCGGATCAATCTGGTTATTTAAAGCAATTAATTTTCCAGTTGCCAATAACTGATTCTGCTGACGATTGTATGCTTTCACCTCCAAACTCTCTCCCTTAAATGCTTGGGGTGCTACCTGCGGTATAAAATCTTCAGCAATGGGAAAAATAACGGTGGCAGGATCATGAGTGGTAATGACAACAATGCCACTCGTAGTTGAAGTTTGTACAAAGTTACCTGGGTCAATAAGCCGTAAACCTGCTCGTCCATCAATTGGTGCTGTGATATTACAATAAATCAAATTGATTTTAGTGCTTTGAATTAAACCTAAATCGGTTTCAACATTACCTTCATATTGTTTGACCAAGGCTTGTTGGGTTGCTAAAGTTTGTTGCGAAATAGAATCTTCTTTCCACAGCGTCTGGTAACGTTTCAGATCGATACGTGCATTTTCTAATAAGGCCGTGTCTCGTTTTAAATCCCCTTGGTATTGCGTTAATAAGGCCTCATAAGGACGCTGGTCGATTTGCGCAATTAATTGTCCTTTTTTAACCAAGTCCCCTTCTTTAAATAAAACCTTCATCAAAAGGCCATTAATTTGCGACTGAACAGTAACCGTATAAACTGGAGTGACAGTACCTAAGGCAGAAATATAAATTGGTACATCGCGCGTTGTTGCAACACCCGAAACGATGGGGATCGGCCTGACTGGATTAACATGCTGTCTATTAGCGAAAAAATACCACAACAGGACAACCAGCAACACAAGCGCTAGGATAAGCAATCCTAATGAGCTTTCTGAGGGGAAGTGTCTCTTCCAACTCGGGGGAATCACCCTTTTTTTCTTATTTTTTTCAGGTGACTTAACTCCTAGCATGAGTACGACGGTCCTTCGTTAAAATAAATGCTAGTCCATCATAACGTGCAATTCGTCCCCTCGTAAAGAGAATTTGTCCTAAAAAACAGCCACTTCCGGCCTGAGTTTTTGCCATTGTACTAATGGAGAGCATTCAGGATTTGCCATTTTATCAACTGGAAGATAAAACGTTTGTTCTAGCAAATGTTGCCCACTCAATGCAGCGTGCGATACATGGTCCGTAAAAACAATCCACGTACTTTGCGCAGGAAAATCTACACGGATTTTATTCACTTGCGCTTGATAAGCATCATCAAGTTTCATGGTATCGTGTAAATGCAACATGTAATGATCATAAGCAGAACGTAATGTTTTGGTTGTTTTCGTCCATTTCAGTAGATTCGCTTTTAACTTACTGTACGCATTGATTTGAGGCGCAAAACGTGCAAGAACTTGAGGAAATGGCTCCCCGAGATTCCAAACACGCGGCTCGTCATGAGGATTTACATTACAAAAGACGCGTAAAATTCGTAATCCATGTACGGGGCTTGCTGAAAATGAATCCACATGCAAACGAGTGTCGTCTTTGCGTTTTGAGCTAACACGCCCGTTGATTTGCGCCGGCCTAAAACTGGTACGTCCCCAACGTAAATGAGGAATGTATGAGGGTAAGGCTGCCTGGATTAATTGATAGGAAAAATCAGCATATCCTTGCATCATTTGCGTCAGTTGTTCATCAAGACCGTTTATCTCTTTTTTATAGGCATTTAAACTTTTTTTCTGGGAATCGTAGCTGATATTTTTTCGAGTACCATCGAGTATGTTTTCGGACATCAAATTTGGATGAATGTCAGAAAAGACATGCTTAGGGAAAAATAATACTTTTCCGCCCTCCAACTGGTCAACACTTTCTTGTTGATTGATTTGTTCTAAGTCCTGTGTCAGTAAATAAGAATTCATTTTCGATGACCTCTGATTGTATGATTGGATGTAGGTTGTGTACTCTGAGATTGAAGCCTGATTTATGTACCGCCCCCGGATTACGCTGGGCTAATACAGCTACGATTGGCTTAAATGGAAATTTAACCTGCATTTTTTGCGAAATTGTGCACTGATTATTTTTTTTCTGCCAGTTTTTTCTGATAAAATCGGCTAATAAAAGAATAAGTCTAAAAATTTACGTCCATATCGCATATAATCTTTAGGTTCATTTATTTGCTTGGGGAGCACTTATGACACATTGCCCTTGTGGAACCCAAAAAACCTACGAGCAGTGTTGCGGCTTATATCTAGAAAAAAAACAGCTGGCACCAACACCTGAGCAATTGATGCGCTCAAGATATACCGCTTATAGCCTAGCCAACATTGACTACATTAAAAACACCATGAAAGGTCAAATGTTAATAGGTTTCAACCCCATCGAAGCCGAACAGTGGGCAAAAAGTGTTACCTGGCTGGGATTAGAAGTTCTAAGTGCTAAACCCACTGACTCAGATACCGGCTTTGTTGAGTTTTGTGCGCGCTTCATGGACCATGGACAAGCAAAAGTAATTCATGAGTTAAGTGAATTCCATAGAGAGGATGGTTCCTGGTTTTATGTCAATGGAGTTAATAAAGAAAAGCCCGCCAAGAGCAAGAAACAACCACTAAGTAGAAATGGCCCCTGCCCTTGTGGTAGCGGTAAAAAATATAAAAATTGTCACGCTAAATAAATCCCAGGTTTAATACTATGAATGGAACTTTTTTACTAAATGTCTTTATCTTTCTTGCTGCCGCCAGCATCATGGTGCCTATTGCCAGCCGCTTTAAATTAGGCTCGGTATTAGGTTATCTTATTGTCGGTATACTGATTGGCCCTTTCGGTTTAAAACTCATTGGTAATTCGCAACAAATCATGCATTTTGCCGAGTTTGGCGTCATTATGATGCTGTTCTTAATTGGCCTTGAACTAGAACCCTCCATGTTATGGAAATTAAGAAAGCTCATTGTCGGCTTGGGCAGCCTACAAGTGATAATTACCACGGGTGCTTTATTTGCAATTGGCCTTATGCTGGGTTATAACTGGCGCCCAACTCTTGCAGTCAGTATGGCTCTTTCGCTTTCTTCTACCGCCTTAGTTTTACAAATGTTACAAGAAAAAAATCTGCTTAAAACAGCAGAGGGCGAAGCATCTTTCGCCATTCTTTTATTTCAGGACATTGCGGTAATTCCTATTTTAATTATTATCCCTTTGCTGCAATTGAGTGGACATATCCAACTTAACGATCAGGAAGTCACCTTTCTGACTCATCTGCCTAAATGGCTGCACGCCCTCCTGGTTGCAGGAGTTATTGGTTCCATTATTTTGGTGGGGCATTATTTATCCAGGTATTTATTTTTTATTATTGCGAAAACAAACTTGCGTGAGGTATTTACCGCTTTTTCCCTAGCCTTGGTTGTTGGCATCACCTTACTTATGGAATCAATAGGCGTATCCCCTGCTTTAGGTGCGTTTATTTCCGGGGTAGTTTTAGCCAACTCTCAATATAAGCATGCCATTGAAGCCGACATCCAACCGTTTAAAGGCTTATTACTTGGGCTGTTTTTTATCTCCGTGGGAATGGGCATGGATTTTTCGCTCTTTTCGGAACATGCCTGGCTTATTCTTGGTGCGGTATTAGCCTTGGTTCTGGTGAAAGCCACCACCCTCAATCTTTTAGGACGGTACTTTGATTTAACTAATTTTCAAAGCTTTGGCTTAGCCTTTGCTCTATCCCAAGGCAGTGAATTTGCTTTTGTACTCTTCCAATACTCAGGATCAACTCGCGTTATTAATGCTAACATTATCGATTTTTTCACCTTAGTCGTCGCGCTCTCCATGCTCGCTACGCCTTTTTTAATGCTGCTGTATAATCGAGTTATTTTGCCCCGTTACATGAGTATACTACCCGAAAAAGAATACGATTCGATTAATGAAAGTAACGACATTATTCTTGCTGGTTATGGACGTTTTGGTCAGATTATCGGTCGTCTTCTCAATGGAGAGAAAGTAAAAATCACCGTATTGGAAAATAATGCGGAACAGGTAGAACTGTTAAGAAAATTTGGCTACATAGGTTATTTTGGCGATGCCACCCGACTTGATTTGCTAAAAAGTGCTGGCGCAGAGAACGCTAAACTCTTGATTGTCACTGTGGGGAATGTCGATGCCAATCTTCGAATTATACAATTAGCTAAAGAGCACTTTCCACATCTCAAAATCTACGCCAGGGCACGTAACCGTCAACATGCCTATGAATTACATAAGTTAAACGTTGATTATTTCATCAGGGAAGTTTTTGAATCATCGCTCACCATGACTAAAGAGGTCATGAAGTTTTTAGGGTATAAGCATGAGGATATTGAGCGCAAAACGAAAGCATTCAAAAAGCATGATGATGCAACCTTAATTCAGTCATTTGAGTTTTTTGAACAGGAAAGGGATTTGATTAACTTTGCCCGGCAAGCACGCGGAGAATTAGAACGGATTCTGCATTCCAATTAGAACAACCTAACCTTAATGCAGAACGACTGCATTAAGGCCAAATGGAGCACCCATGATCAATTTTCAGGATATTTCTTTAAAAACCTTTCTTAGCGAATATTGGCAAAAAAAACCTTTAGTTATTCGTAATGCTTTGCCTAATTTTGTTAATCCCTTATCTCCGGATGAATTAGCAGGACTTGCCTTAGAGGACGATGTTGAAAGCCGCATGGTCTGGGAAACACCAGAACAGAATCCTGCCTGGCGTCTCAAGCGCGGCCCCTTTACCGAGCAAGATTTTAGCTCCATGCCCCAAACTCACTGGACTTTATTAGTTCAAGGGGTAGACCGATTAATCCCCGAGGTGTATACCCTGCTGGATCATTTTGACTTTCTTCCTCAGTGGCGCATCGACGACATCATGATTAGCTTTGCAGCACTCAATGGCAGCGTTGGACCGCATTATGATAACTATGATGTCTTTTTATATCAGGCTCAAGGACGTAGAGAGTGGTCCTTAACGACTAAAGAATGTAATCAAGACAATTATATTAAAGATCTTGAGCTACGTATCATGGAGCGTTTTGCTGTAGAAGAACAGATAATCCTTGAAGAAGGTGACATGCTTTATCTGCCCCCTCATGTGGGGCATTATGGTATTTCCCGCTCGGAAGCATGTATGACCTATTCTTTTGGATACCGTAGCTACCAAGGCCAAGAAGTATGGGACAGCATTGGTGACTTTGTATCTGAAAAAGGTGCATTCACCGATTTATACCAAGATCCCGATTGGTCAGATTTAAAAAACACTTCAGAAATTACCCAACCAGCCTGGCAGAGTGCCCAAAAACTCTTACAGAAATTAATCAGCGATGACAAGATCATGAAATCGTGGTTTGGCTGTTTTGCTACCCGCTTGGATCAGAATGCCGAGCAGCAGTTGCCTATGCCCTTGGAGGATGATGAACTAGGTGATTTGCCAAGCTTTATTGAGGAATTACAAGCAGGATTAACACTGGTACGGGATGCCTCTTGCCGTTTTGCCTATGTGGAAGAAGATTCGGGACGGATCAATCAGTTTTATATTAATGGTTGTGAGTGGGATATTGCAGGAGTAACCTCCGAATTACTACGAGAACTTGCCAATCATCGCATGATTAATACTAGTCCTTATTTAGCCTCCAAAGCCAATCAATTGTTCCTTTTTGATTTATGGAAATTGCAGTGGCTACAAATCGCAGAGCATTGAATTTTAATTGGTTAAATGAGTAATCCTAGAGTATAGTTAAGGTATAAGATGTCATAACAAGGATAGGTCATGAAAAAAATAATATTGGTTTTAGCTATGGTGATTGCTTCCGTTGCTTTAAGTAACTGTTGCGGCAATCCATGTAATGGAACATGCGCACCTAGTGATTGTTCTGGTACTAATAGTTATACAGGTAACTGGTATTAAGATACCCCATGGCTGTAAAACTTTTGATATGTCCCAGAGCCTATCAAATCAGTGTAATCTGGTTGCGAGCACCCAGGTTACACTGAACAAATAGCTAAGCTTACTCTTCAATAACTTCTCTTCGTCCCCAATTGAATCGTCCAAGTTCAAGACTGATTTTATGGCTAAACAACGTAATCAAGGCCCCAGCCAAAATAAGAATAACGCCTAAAGCACTCATAAGGTGCAATTTTTCACCCAGCAGTATCACCCCAAAAATCACCACAAATACGGGTTCTAAAACGGACAAAATAGAAGCTTTCTCGGAGCTGATATAACGTAAGCTGTACAGCATTAATAAAATTGGAATCACCGTTGCAATAATGGCAATACCTAATAAGTGAAGCCAGACAGTCGTTGAGGAGGGTAAAGCAAGTGTATGATTAAAAAGAGAAGCAAGGAACGCAGTAACCATACAGCCCAGACAGACCATCAGGGTAGACATATTCGGAGACAAAGTATTTCGTTTACTGGAAATAATGTAACAAGCGTAAAAAAACGCAGAGACAACCCCAAGCAAAATACCGGACAAATTAAATGATAAGGCATTCAAGTCAACTAAAAGACTCATACCAATCAAAATAATTAGAATGGCCAGATAGTAAATCTTAGGAATTCCTCGCTTATAGACTAAAAAATTAATGAGCATAATTAATACCGGATAGGTAAAAAAGATTACCATCGCTACCCCAGAACTCACGTATTGGCAGGCTAAAAAGTAAAGTAATGTTGAAAAACCATAGTAAATAGCGCCGGTTAAAAACGCGTTTACCATGTTTTTAGCAGTATCGGTGCTTTTTTTAAGTTGTGGAAAAAGTACAATAACAATAGCAATGCTGGAAATAAAAAATCGCCAAAACAACATGGTACTTGATGACATTGAGCCATTCATGGCACTTAATCCGAAATAACCAATAAATCCATATAAAAAACCGGATAAAACTGCGTACGTTGCGCCAAGCTGTTCTTTTGTCATCATGATGTAATCCAGTATAAGCAGAGTAATCCGGTTTTGAGCGCCGGGAAGCCTTCTAAGTTATGAGCCGCAACTAAGAGTACCTACTTAAGTTCAAATTAGCGTATAATGCCTATTGTAAACGAGAATACTTAAGGAAGCGCCATTGCTTACAAGAAAGCAGGCTGCATTATTTAATTTTTTTAATAATTTAGCATTTTTTGTTAGGATATCATATTGAAAACAAAAAATACATAGTGTATTATTTGCGCACTGAATCTTACAGGTTGAGACTATGCTGCGATTTTTCATCTTTATCTCTTGCTTCTTCATCATATCAACAACTGTTTCTGCCGAAAAAAATCCTTGTAAAGATCACCAATGTATCGCCGTAATTGATGCAGGTAGTACTGGCTCCAGACTGCATGTTTTCACCTATGATAAAGATAAAACAAATACCCCAACCAACATTACTGAAGTCTGGGCAAAAAAAATATCCCCAGGGCTTGCAACGATTGAAACCAATCAAAACACCATTGATTCCTACATGACCATTCTTTTCGCTGGTGCTCCTACGCAGCAAATGCCCGTCTATTTTTATGCCACTGCCGGGATGCGTCTAGTCCCTCAAGCAAAACAGAGAGTTTATTATCAAAACATAAGGAACTGGTTTAATCAAAATGGCAATTGGCAATTAATGGGTGCCAAAACAATTACCGGAGATGACGAAGCACTCTATGATTGGTTATCCGTGAATTATCACCTCAAAACCTTACAATCTGCCTCTACTGAATCTGTCGGAGTATTGGATATTGGCGGTGCATCGACTCAAATTGCCTTCCCTGTCCCTAGTGAAGCAACCCAGCAAAAAGGAACGTTTATTGAGTTAAATCTGTATGGGCAACATATTACCTTATTCGTGCATAGTTTTCTTGGTTTAGGTCAAAATGAAATGGCTCACCAATTACTGGATTCTTCATCCTGTTTTTCTGATAGCTACCCTCTTCCGAGTGGCGGCTTAGGTGCGGGGAACGCGCCTGAGTGTGCACAAGAAATTGAATCACTGATCAATGGGGTACACAAGGCGAACCAAATCATTCAACCACTTTTGAATAATCAGCCTACTCGCTCTTGGTATGCTATTGGGGGAATTGCGAATCTTGCTGAAAGTAAACCCTTCCAGTTTCCTGGTGGGCAATTAACCACTCAAGACTTCCTTCAGCAAGCTAATGATTTAGCGTGCCATCAACCGTGGGATAGCTTGAGCTCTACTTATCCGGATAATGATTATCTTGATTCTTACTGCTTATTACCTGCATTTTATTATGCCTTAATGGTCCATGGTTATGGATTTTCACCAACACAAACGGTGAATTATGTACCTTCCGCACAGAATATAGATTGGACTATTGGTGTTGTGCTGCATCATTAATGTATTAAAAATACCCAGAATAGAGTAAAGCGGTAACCTAGAGCACAGAAACCTGGCTTATTTTGTTTGCAAGGAAAACTCAACACTGCGCTCTATTACAACTCTTCCAGGGAAAAATCATTCGCGCATAAGGCTGCGTTTTGACTATAAAAGGCGCTGATTCCATCGCGAAATCGTTTGGCACGCTCGGAGAGGCCATGCGTGCAATAATGTTTTACTTGTTCATACACTGCTTGTTTAAATGCTTCAGTATCTGTGGGTTCCCCATCTAAATTATCAATACTTACACGGAACTTATGCCCTGCAGCTTTCGAAAGTATCCATTCGATGGCTTGCGGTTTTACCTCCACGTGTTGGAATAAAGCTTGTTGTTCCGCTGTGCGTCCATCAGGAGCATACCAATAACCAAAGTCAATCAACTTTCTTCGCTCTTCCCCGGCAATGAGCCAATGTGAGCATTCATGTAGTGCGCTGCTAAAAAAACCGTGGGCAAAGAAAATAGCGTGGTAATCGCGTTGTTCATCAGCTGGTAAATAAATAGGCTCATTACCACCTTTCACCAATCTGGTGTTATAATCCGCGCCGAAACAAGCGTGAAAAATGGTTATCAAATCCTCGTAGTGATGCACAAATACCTTTTCAATGGCTAAAACAAAACAATAATGCTTAATTTATACTAATATGATTAAAGAGTCATCGTTTTTTTGTGAGGTTTTTTTTTGTAACTTCGCAATAAATTAAGCATATTGCACTGTAGTTTACTGCATAGTTACTTTAATTTCTGCTAAATAATGAGAAGAATATATGGTTTTTTACCAAGTAGGAAAATTTATTAATCGATTTCGTTGGCCCGTTATTATCCTCTGGATAGTGCTTATTTTAGGTTGCATCCCCTTCCTACCTAAGATTATGGATCCCTTTAAAACAACTGGTTTTGTCGACTTGTATTCTGACAGTACCCGTACGCAAACCTTCTTGAACAAAGAATTTGGTTACGATAATAATAATAAATTTATTATCATGTACCACAGTTCCAAACTGAAGGCCACTGATGAGGAATTCATCTCCAAGATTAAAAAATCATTGTCCGACCTGGATAACTACTCTATCAAGCATGAAATTCTCCTGCCTTATAAAAAACAACAAGTTTCTAAGGACAAGCATACGGCTTATGCAGTAGTAATCCTTAAAAGTAAAAAAACAATTAATGATGCGCAATTAAAAGAATTTAAGGCTGCTATCAAAAAACCAGCCAATATGACGATGCAGATTGGGGGAGAACCCGAATTTGTCGAACAGGTAACCCATCAAACGCAAATCGACCTTTATAAAGCAGATTTTATTGCCACCCCGGTTGCAATTATTACCTTGCTTTTTGTCTTTGGTTCGATTGTAGCCGCATTTCTGCCTATTATTTTAGGTGGGGGATGCGCCCTGATTATTTTAACCAGCCTTTATTTTCTTGGACATTACTACGCGCTCTCCGTATTTACCATCAACATCGCCCTCCTATTGGGTCTTTGCTTATGTTTGGATTATTCCTTATTTTTTATCAGTCGTTTTCGTGATGAATTAAAAAGTGGATTACCTAGTGGGGAAGCCTTGGCCGTAACTCAAGCCAGTGCAGGAAAAGCTATTGTCTTTAGTGGCTTAGCCGTATTTGTGAGTTTAAGCGCCCTCTTTTTATTCCCAATTAACATCTTGATTTCGGTTGCTGTAGGCGGCCTTATGGCGGTATTTTATGCCGTTCTTATATCAACCATTTTGTTACCTGCAATTCTTGCCGTACTAAAAACAAAGATTAATCTGTTGCCAATCCGCTTTTTCCGCAGAAAAAGCGAAGAATTCAGTTATTGGCGCTGGATAGCAGAGCGTGTTGTGAAGCGCCCTTACATCTTTTTCTTTACGATACTCACTTTATTACTCGTATTGGGATACCCATTCTTATCCGTAAAATTCGGTATTTCCGATTACCGTATATTTCCGGAAAACTCTGCGAAACGTAGTTTTTATGATACCTATGCGGAAAAATTTAATATTGAAGAGTTAAACCCTATCCAATTAGTGATAACTTCCCAGACTTCGATTTTGTCAAAAAATAACTTGTCTAAAATTTATAATCTGGTGGACAAATTAAAAGACAATTCCCGTATTAAAAAGGTTTCAGGTATCATCAGCAGTGATTCGGATTTGACTAAAAGTCAATACTACGCCCTATATCATGACAAACGTAGCCTCTCTGATTCGCATGTGAAACAGCTATTGACGAATACCACATTAAAGCATTTAACCGTGCTTAATATCGTGAGCAAATACCCGCTCAACGCTCCGGAAACCCAAAAACTAATTGCTGAGTTACGTGATTTAGATCCAGTTTCAGGTTTAACCATACGATTAACTGGAACGGCTGTAAGTAATATTGATGTATTAAACACCATTTATCGGGTTCTACCTCATGCAATTTTATGGATAATGATATTTTCCTATCTGATTCTCTTGGTTCTACTGAGATCGGTTTTCTTACCCTTAAAAGCTATTTTAATGAACCTACTCAGCCTATCTGCTTCTTATGGTGCTTTAGTGTTTGTATTCCAAGATGGATACCTCGCAAGTCTATTAAATTTTGAACCTCAGGGCATGCTCGACGTTAGCTTATTAGTCATTATTTTTTGTGCTCTATTCGGATTTTCAATGGACTATGAAGTTTTCCTGTTATCGCGAATTAAAGAAGCACATCAATTAACTGGGGATAATAACAAAAGTATTATTTTTGGAATTGAAAAAAGTAGCCGCATCATTACCAGTGCAGCTCTTATTGTCATCGTGATTTGCGGCTCATTTTTGGTCGCTGATGTACTGATGGTTAAAGCCTTTGGTTTAGGTATTGCTGTTGCTATTTTTATGGATGCTTTTTTAATAAGAAGCTTCTTGGTCCCTGCAACAATGGCGATGTTTAAATCATGGAATTGGTATTTGCCACAGTGGCTTAATCGTTTATTACCGAGACTATAACAATAACAATGTAGGTACAAAAACATGGGCATCCAAAATACAATACCGGGTTTATTTGAGGAACAAGCTCGCAATTTTCCAGAATATATTGCAGCCCTACATGGAAAGAAAACACTAACCTATGCTGAATTAAATAACAGGGCAAATCAGCTTGCGCGTTATTTACAGGAAAAAGGGGTAACGGCCGATACACCCATTGCACTGTGTCTGCCACGCTCATTTGATTTTCTTGTCGCCATTATTGCCATTTTAAAAGCGGGTGGCGCATACCTCCCTTTGGACGCACATCAACCTGAAGAACGTTTGTTGTTTTTGCTGCAAGACAGTAAGGCACCTATTTTAATTAGCAAATCACCCTTTAGCGATAAATTTATTCAATACCAAGGTGATTTGATTCTTCTCGATAAAGAAGACAAACAGCTCGGTCACTACCCTACTGACAATGTAGATGTCCTACTCTCCTCTCAACAATTAGCTTATATTATTTATACTTCAGGCTCCACTGGACTACCTAAAGGAGTATTAATCGAGCATGCGTCAGTAATTAACTATTGTCACTGGCTTGCGGAATATACCGGATGCCAACCTCAACAACGGGTGGATTTTTCTTCCAGTGCGATTTTTGATATGGCAATATCCGCCTCATTAGCGCCATTGCTGCTTGGGTTAACCGTTGTGATTTGCCAAGATGAGGTCAAAAAAAATATCAATCACTATCTTAAATACCTGGTACAGGCAGAAATCGACATCATCAAAACAACGCCTAGTTATTTTAAAACGCTACAAAATGAAACTCAAAATGACTATGTTGAGCTGCCCCATTTAAAATCAATTATCTTAGGTGGTGAAAATTTAACTGCCGCAGAATGCAAAGCCTGGCTTGCACTCTATCCCCATCAGGTTTTATTCAATGAGTATGGTCCGACAGAAACGACCGTTGCAATTTCCGTATACAAAGTGGGTGCGCACAGTTTCTCTGACTTTGAAGTCAATGTGCCTATTGGTACAACAGGTCCCAAAATAGACTGCATTATTGTCGATGAACATGGAGCCCCCGTTTCTGATGGAGAACACGGTGAGTTATTAATTAGTGGTCTGTGCCTGGCTCGGGGCTATCTTAATCAGCCCAAATTAACTCAACAAAAATTTATTACCTTATCGCTCAATAATCAGGAAATCAAACGTTTCTACAAAACTGGCGACGTATGTCGCCGACGCGATGATGGCGTTCTGGAATATTTTGGCCGTCAAGATGATCAAGTTAAAATCCGTGGTTTTCGTGTGGAGCCAGGAGAAATTGAAAGCTGTTTAAAAACACACTCCATGATTAAAAATGTTGCCGTAGTGGCGCAGAAAAATGAGCAGCATGAATTACGGCTCATTGCTTATTATATTATAAAAGATAACGAGCCTCATTTGTCACCCAGCACCAACCAAATACGGCAGTTCCTGCAAAATCATGTTCCAGAATATATGATTCCCGCAGCCTTCGTACGCGTTGACGCCTTGCCACTTACCGCAAATGGTAAGCTTGATAAAGCTGCTTTACCAATACCCCATATAGAGGCTAGTCAACATTATGTAGAACCGACAACACCGATGGAAAAGCAATTGGTAAAAATGTGGGCAGAGGAGTTGGGAGTTAAATTAATTGGCTTAAATGACAATTTCTTTGAGCTAGGAGGACACTCCTTATCAGCAGCACGGTTAGTATCAAAAATTAATCATCAACTTCATAAAAGTATTACATTGAAGGACTTTTATAAAGCCGCATCCATTGCAAAGTTAATCCCTACGATTAAAAATGCGAAACAATCGGAAATACATACTCATCATGAAGAGCACTATCATGGAGATAGGCAAATCCCACTAACCGAATTCCAGTTTGTGTTATGGATGGCGGACACTTTTGAGCCCCGAGCCAAAAAATTAAACATCGTTGCCAGAAAACAATTCGAAGGACAACTCAATCGAGAAGCCTTGGAATATGCCTTCCAAGCAGTTTTGAAGAAACATGAAGTGTTAACCTATCGCGTATTAAAACTTAGCCCCAAACAGCAAATACAAAAAAATGTGGCCCTACCGCTTATTATTGAAGACTTAAGCTCTTTATCAAAAAAAGAGGCCGAAGCAACCCTCCTCATGTCCATGGAACAATTGAGTAGTTCTCACCATTGGCCGCCGGATTATCCATCTCTTATCATTAAACTATTTCATCTAAAGGATGGTTTTAGTGAACTGCAAATTAGCATGCCGCATATCACCTCAGATGATGCATCAATTACCATTCTCTTTGCTGATTTATCTAAGTATTATCTGCTCTACCACACAAATCCACCATCAATAGATAGCATTGAAACCGATTTTACTTTTAAGAAATATGTTTATATTGACCAACATGTAATTACTAGCTCACTAGATGAAAACATTAACTTCTGGGAGCAGTATTTACACGATGCTTCATTCTTTTCATTCCCCAAACAATACGTTGTGGACAACATGAGTGCAGCAAACTATGGTTATTCAACTTATGAAAAGATCCCCATCCATACCTTGAGTAAATTAAAACTGTTCTGTAAAAAAAATCACATCAGCCTAAATAATGGACTGTGCGCCATATTGGCTCTTGCCTTGCGTAATTGCTGCAACAGTGCGCCCGACGATGCGCCATACACCGTGATGAATATTGTTAAATCAACGCGAGACAATCCTATTTATGACCATTCGCTGGGTGCTTTTCTACGTATTGAGCCCATTAAAATAGACTTGAATGAGCATGCTTCAGTAAGCACATTGGCCAAACAAATATGTTCAGCCACAATTGAGACAAGTAACCATCAGCATTGTTCCAACCTCATTAAGCTTGGAGCTACTCATACATTGAGATTCAAAGGTAAAAAAATCAGAGCGGCATTAATCAAATTATTAATGCCTGTTGCAGCCAAATTATTAAAGATTTCCCCGATTTACCATAAGATCTTACAACATTCTATTGCACGATTAATGTTCTTTAAACGCAATACTCATTTCATCATGAACGTTAATGTTCGAAATGACTTTATTGGAAATATTGAGCATCTGGAGGAGAACCCTGAGCTTTTTGGATTAAAAACTCACCCCATAAAAAACTATCAAGAAGATCTATTAGTCATTGATTATGTTTTTGAAGCATGCTTTTTTTATGATCATGAACAATATATGCATTATCTCGTAGTTTCAGCAAACCTAACCCCGGAATTCCGTAAACAAATTACTATAGAGGCGATTAAGATTATGGATGCCTTAGTAGTAGAAAACAAGGTAGGACAAACAATGCGAACGAGTTATCACATAGTATAAAAAGCCCGTGCTCTCGATTATGCTGTAATTAAAAAGTACAGCATAATCAAGGTCACAGATGAGGTATGTATCCTAAAATGTACTTTTTAAGCCTATCTCTTTTGCAGCTTTTCCATTTTTCTGGTACATTATTGCAATTCTTTTTTCCCCTAAAACTAAGGTCTCAAAAATGATACGAAAAATTTTTGCTGTGCTGATGTGTTTCTTAAGTATTTCTGCCTTTGCCTGCACCAATGCAGTTCCTACAGACAATCCCGGTTTTTGTCCTTCATTTAAAACGGCTGCAATCTGTTATTGTCAAGCATCAGGCTTACCTGCAGGAATGTGTCAAGATATGAGAATGCTGTATGCCCGATTAATCAGCGTATTTGGTACATTACAAAAAGCCTGTGAATATCAAAAATACACGTCAGTACAAGATTGTATGGATAACTGGAATTGCTATCGCTTAGGTGGAGCTGATTCTCGCGGAAGAATTTGTAGTTCTACTGGCAAATCCTGCTAACAATTGCTTTGAACTGAGTTGGGCCAATGGCCCAACTTTTCACTTGATTTAGATCTGATTTAGTAAAAGAGTACTGCATTGTGATTAATAAAAAATCCGTATTACCTCTGTTTTCGGTTTTGTTTTTTTCAGCTACTGGCTGCTACGCCAATATAAATAACCAAGTAAAACATCCTTTTTATGTAGGTGCTATTGCCGGTTATGGCTCCACCACTTGGCATGCATTGATCCCTACAAATAAAAACCAGAAAACAGCTCTGCTAATGTCCACTCCTGTAGATGTGCAAGAAGGTGGGGCAACCTGGGGAGCGTTGCTTGGGTATGAATTTACCCCTTATTTTGCTGTTGAAGCAAATTACATGCGTTATCCTAATTCAACAGTATATTTCACCTCTTATAGCTTATTCAGTTATGAGCACGATGGAAAATTGAGCTTGACTACTAAAACAGACAGCATCAGTGTCCTAGGTAAAATCATGCTGCAGATCCCTCGCACTGAGTTTAGAGTGTTTTCTAGTGCAGGAATCGCTGCCCTCTATCGTGAGGATTTAATTATTGATGACTGGCGCGCTTCCCCTACTTTTGGCGTTGGTGTCAATTATAATTTTACCGACCGTATAATGGGTGAAGTGGTCGCCAATTACACTGCGGGTTTCGGTGAATCTCAACTAAGCCCTGCTGATGCTTATTATCCATTCCTTTATTCCATTTCTGCACGTTTAGCTTATCGTTTTTAATACCGCCTCTGTAGGTTGACCATAGGCTCAATAATGCCACTGTAAACCGACTCCTACTATGCCTAGGTCATGCTGTTTGTCCGCGTGATCTGGGAGCTCTTTGCAGAGAGCAAGATCTCTGGATTCCGCAAACAAGTCACGGAACGTAGAAATAGAGGAATATCTTAATTTAGTAACCAATTTATTCGCATATCGCTCAGTTTTTGCCTATTATTAAACCAATGCTTGGGTGAATCCCTAAGTCAACAAGTATCTACTATAGGTCAAAAAATGATTAAGATGTTGTTCGCTTCCTTGGCATATATAGTGAAAGTAGTAAGAGTAACCCTTCTATTTTTCGTCCTGTTATTAATCGTGAGTTTTGGTTCCCACTTTATCGATAATCCTGATCAGTACACTACCTTAATGAAAGTAACGAATTGGGTACAACAGGTCAGCAAGCCACTTCTTTCACAAATAAAACTAATCATCCCTTATAAATTTCATGGCATTGATTTTAGCCTTTTGATATTCGCTGCGCTCTTACTGTTGTTAGCTAATTTCTGTGAGTCATTCAGAGAAAAATGCATGAATATCATCAGTAAGCAAAAAGAAAGGAAAGCCTATTATGAGTGGCGCAATCAAATGAGCCACGTGGTATCCAAAGAAAAAATGTCTGAAATGGACAGTAAATTTGCAGCACTAAGCACAACAAAGTCCAGTGATAGAAAGCAGCTTCTTAAAGAATTTGCCGAACTGAAAAGTAAACTCGACAATATGGGCCAACAATTAGCCTTTCTAGCCATTGATGTGGTTGACTCGACGGGGATGAAGCGACATGAAGACAAACATCTTGCCGCCTATGATTTTGATCGTTATAACGCATTTGTAGATTCATGCCTGAAAGAACACGGTGTAGTTAAATATGCCAAAACTCCAGATGGAATTATGAGTTGTTTTCGTACCGTAGACAACGCTGTCGGTGCTGCTGTTTGCCTGCTTGATCGCTTAAAAAGCTTTAATAAAAATGAAAAGAAAATAAAGCAAGACTTTTTAATTCGTTGCGGTATCAATGCCGGTTTTGTGTATGTCGATGACGATACTCCTCTGGAGCATGTAAGTGACCGAGTTATTGATATTGCCGGTCATATGCAGAAATATGCGAAACCTAATTGTATTAATATCGCGGCAACCGCCATAGAGCCCCTGAAAAATCGCATTGGCTTTAATGAAACCACCGATGTTATTGATGAGCAAAAAGTATATGAATGGAGAGAAAATAAAGCATCACCACCGTAATGTATCGCTTATCTGGTAACGAAATGAAACATATAATATTGTCTTTGTATCTCACTAAACCCCCTTTTATCTAAGCCTTACTTAGAGACTTTAAAATCTCAAATTTAAACTATAAAAAACAATAGGATAATTTATTATTCCTTAAATATCCGGAGCACCATTAAAGATTTAATAATAAATTACTATTTGGAAAATAGATATTTCCTAATTAGAAATTTATTCAAAAAATAGAACAAAATTTAATCAAATAGCAATAATGGAAAACAAAATCACCCAATAAATGGGTGAATCCTTCTCCTTATTTTGTTTCATAATTAGACCTAAACGTAGAAAATAAAATCATCATGTTACAATATCAATCTAATTTCACATCTAACCCGAGGTAATTATGAAGCTCTATGTAATATCAACTAAATATCAACCATTGGTAACTGTAAATATGCAACCCGACTCTGGAAAAAAGCCTGTCAGTCAAAAAAATATTTCATCAGATGATTTACAAACAACTTTTAATGCATCAAAAAATAATCCATTAATTGCATGTGATAACAAAGATGACGCATTAGCAGTAATGTCTCTGTTGATTAAAGGACATAACACCACACCTGACTTTATTGAAAGAGGAATTAGGATATTTGCTGTACCCGTTGTATATACAGTAGAGGTTGAATCCGGAGCATTGTCTGATCAAACGATCCTAACCGCTGATGACCTAATAGATTACGCAGATACTACCACTATCCCATTATACTCTTCATGTGATTTATTTAAAAATGCTGAAAAGAGCCTTATTAATCAAGGAATCCAAAAATACTCTAAAGATATAACTATTCGTAAACTATCTGGCCTGGAATTTGATGCCGTCAAGGATGCAAGCTATCTTGACTCAAGCGCAACAGATATTGTTGAAGTTGATTTAAAACCAAGCTTGAATCGTTTATTTTCATTTTTCCGAAGCTTTGTTCCCGTAGCTGAAGCACAGCAAAGTGTCACTCCTAGATTAAGTGGGAATTAATATTGATTTAGCCAATAAAGGGGCTTATAGAGCCCCCTTCTGAACTCATGCTCCCCCCCACTTATTCATTCGACGCCGTTGGGGCAGCACAACTAGAGTAAAGAATCAGGGCTTATATTTGCGTTATTTCTCGTCAGAGTCATTATTTTAATTTTAGAGGTTTCCATGGGCATAAAAACATATATTTACCGCACAGAATATGCTAATTACCAAACTCGATTAGTAACATCTAATGGCGGACATCCAATTCCTTATAATAGCGAAGTAGTCGTTGAGTTTCCTAAAGAGATGAATGATGCGACCATTGAATTTTATTTGGAACAATTAAATAAAGGAACGCCCGATTTCCTTAATCTGGGATTAAGAAGATATGTTTTCGTTTGCGGTGAGTGGATTGCAGTTGAATCGTATCAGTCATATCAGCAGTCTCCAACTCAAGGTGACGCATTTAGTTTAAAAGTTCAGCAATGGTTAGATGGAAAAATATCCCAAAGGGGAGAAGACGTCGTGCCAATTATTAGCAGTACAATTAGTACTACCTCTTTGCCTTCTTATTTAGATAAAGACGAGCACGATAATACCACTGGCACATTTAAGCTGAGAAATACTCAAGCAGAAGAAAGCAATTCATTTCCTTTGGTATATTCAACAATATCCACTTCTTCTAGTAGCTCCATGCGTACTGCAATAGATGAACGTTTAAATTCGTTAATTAGGAGTTCTCAAGCTGCAATTTCTAGTACATTATTGCCCCTCCCTGTTTCTGATGGTCCTCATCCTGAGCGAATAGAAGAGATTTTAGCCTCCTTAATTAGGAGTTATCAGGGTCAAATCACCGCATTTACTATGGAAGATGATTCAAATCACACCATGATGTCCGAGGCGCGTGAAAATCAGTCGGGTATAGCGGCGTATAATGAACCCTCTCGCGCTGTTGACATCCCGGATGTTGAGAGTGAAGTGCAGACTATTCAAGAGGAAACATCCACCGAAATGACCCGGTTTGGGGCCAAAGCAAAACACTTAAAAGAGTTAGTCATTACAGAAGAGCCATCTCATCCAATGATAATCAATCAGCTAAGAAATGTCAGGCAGAAATGGTTTCAAGAGGAAGTAAAGCGAATTGTTGAGAGTCATCGAGCAAAAATACAGATATCCGCGGGAGAATATGCGATAGATTTTGATACGATGCAAGAAGAGGTTGAAGAAAGAACACCGGGATTATATAAAGCCGTGCATAAGGCGAAGAAGAAAAGAGCCTTCCCGATTTCGGTGGGTGATTTAGACCGAGAGGATACTCGAAGCACTGAACAATATTCCAAGGATTGTAAGAGCTTAGCGAGTCAAATTTGCCAAAGAGCTTTAAAGGAACTGCAACAAGGAGCTAGCGCTGACAAGATAGTAGTATTATTTTCTCGTGGAGAAAAAGGACAGCCTAGCGAGAAAGTAGTTAAGTCAAGAGCTAATCACACTGTAGCTGTGGGAAGCTCCATAGAAGGCCACTATGATTTAGAACTCAGGCAGTGGCATCAAAAGCGCAATTATTTTTTCCGACCTACTCCTGATTATAACCAACAGCAGCCATTGGGAAGAAAAGCCATCCTTGATGAGGTGACTCAATTAACTTCAGTTCACGAAGCAGAGGAAAGATCCGCTAAGCGCAGAAAGCTTCTCTTTAAAAATCAGCGACCAAGGTTCAGCTTTGATGTTGATCTTTACCTCGATGGGAAACAGGAGCAGTTCTCCCCTCAGCAAATCGCAGAAATATGGGGACACAAAAAATTCTTAGGAAAACCAGATTCTTTTCACCTCAAAAGATTGAAATCCCTCATTGAGGAAGCTCATGAAGAAAAAGAACATGTTTTTCAACCCTAGCTTTTTGAGGCTGGGGTTTTGCTCAGCCGAGACTCAGAAAAAGTATTGCTCATACTCATAACAAAAAGATGGATTATCTTTTATTAGACCTAGTGGAATAAAAGGGCCCCTCCTCTAACAGAGGTAGGTTTTATTGGCATGGAACGCTCATCCCTAATAACATCTTGTATTTAAATGAACATTATGATGAGTGTAGAATGTTTGATAACATACATATGAACGATTTATTTCGAACTTTATCAAATGTTTTTAATAAATTAAATTTTTTACCAATACTTCAATTTATCAAGGATTGTGAGAATTTATGACTAAACGCCGTGTCCCTGAATGTCGTGATTTGCCTCGCTCTCAAATTTTAGCAGAACGAACTTTTGCTTCGATCGAGCGCTTTCTACATATCGAAGCTGTTAGTGGTATTGTCCTTCTCCTGGCAGCAGCTATAGCATTGATATGGGCTAACTCTCCTTGGGCAATGAGCTATAAAAATGTGTGGCACGCACCACTTTCTATTGGGTTAGGAACATTTGGATTTTCTTGGCCTCTACACTTTTGGATTAACGATGTTCTGATGACCTTTTTCTTTCTCGTGGTTGGGATGGAGATTCGTCGTGAAATCCATGAAGGGGCATTAAGTAATATTAGACAAGCGATGCTGCCGATGATTGCTGCATTGGGTGGTGTTGTTGTACCCGCATTGATTTTTTTGAGGTTCAATTCTCAACCGATTCTGCAAAATGGATGGGCGGTACCTACAGCAACGGATATTGCATTTGCAGTCGGTGTGCTTGCATTGCTGGGCCGCTCTATCCCTAGATCTATTCGAATATTCTTACTGAGCCTGGCGATCATTGACGACATTGTTGCTGTGCTTATTATTGCGCTGTTCTATTCCGAAGGTCTTAATTATTCAGGCTTCCTGATTGCCGGGTTGGGTATCCTATTGGTGCAGGGTTTTCAACGCATCGGTATAGGTTCAGCATTTGGTTATATTATTCCAGGGGCCATTACCTGGATTGGAATGTTGATAACAGGTGCTCATCCCACATTAGCAGGTGTTGTGCTGGGCCTTATGACACCTGCCGTGTCGGTACGTATGTCTGAGCGTCCTTTAGATATAGTGTCACGTATTACTAATGAACTTACGAATCAAGATATAAAAATAGAAGATGGACATAAAATGACGCGTTCGCTTCGGAATCTTCATATAGCCCAGAGGGAATTGTTGCCGCCGGTTGTTCGAGTACAAAGAGCGTTACATCCATGGGTTGCTTATGGAGTAATGCCGTTATTTGCACTGGCAAATGCGGGTGTGAGCATGAGTAGTGGTGCCTACTCTAGTGATAATGCACTAAAAATTATTATTGGTGTTGCAATAGCCTTGGTGATAGGAAAACCTCTTGGGGTCGTAGGTATAAGCTGGGCTTCCGTGCGGATGGGATGGTGTAAATTACCACCTGGAGTGACGTGGATGGGCATCACGTTGGTAGGTCTTCTCGCAGGTATCGGGTTTACGATGTCTATTTTCATTGCGATGTTGGCTTTTGATGATGAACATTTGCTGAATGCGGCTAAACTGGGGGTATTGGTTGGTTCCTTTACTGCGGCTTTACTAGGATTGGCTTGGGGTAAAATCTATATCAACAAACATAATTTATGATTCTTGGCCTTGCGTTACAGAACTTGAGCTGTGACGCAAAAATTTATAATTAACAATGGGAATTACTAAAAGTACTAAATTAAGTTCCGCTATTAACTGACGTAGCCTAATAGATCTGTACACCTCTGTTAAGAGATAATGAGCTTAACGACCATGAGGATCACTCGGTGCGCAACAAAGCACTAGAAGCTTTAATCGTTCTGGCGCAAGAAAAGTTCCAGGAGATACATACATCCACTCTTACCTGGTTTGAAACCAATCTGGGATACACGCGTAAACCAGCCCCTACTTTTGGGCGCTTATTAAGTATAATTTGCCCACCCACCGATTACATGCCTCTCCCCTAGTAGAAAGATTAGTGGCCATCATTGCTCATTCAGCAGAAGAACGTGATGTTGCTCTGGATATCCTTGGAGAGTGGGGTATGTGCTGGATGCAAGAGATAGAGTCTAGTGAGAATATAGATAAGTACAAGAGCTTAATTGACTCATTAAGCATTACCAATTTACAAAAATTTTATCCCAACTCTAGTGTTAATGCCACGCTTTGTGCATTACATGAACAATGGGACACCAGGCTAAAGGCTTACCTGGAAAAAGGGAAAATACTAACGATACAGCCCCTTTAAAGACTAATTAAGGTCTAAAAATGTCATCAAGTGAACAATTTCTGCTATATTAAAATAGGGTATTCATTGGGAAAATATAATATGCCTTTTAATTCTCGAGCTATAAAAGACAGCCTGGAAGCCTTAAGGGGCTCTCAATTTAAAAGCATTTATGCTGAAGTGACTGCAGAAATGCTAAACGCGAAACAGTGGTCCCCAGAAGAACAGCAAGCAATGCAACTTCTTTCGTCTGGCCATAGTGCAGAGGAAATTCAAAAGCAGATTGATTTAAATGCAGAATCTAACCAAAAAATGGCAGATCTCTATTTTATGATTTTGTTAAATTCATTAATACGCTGTCAAAATAATGGAGCAACCCATGTTCCGTTTTCTCTACCCCAAGCAGAGATTACTTCTTGGACTGATAATTATTCCAGAGAAGATTTCGCCCAAGATCTCCTTAACCATAAAGATGCGTTAAATAGCACCTCCCTTGGTAGAGAGGTATTAGGAGCTGCCTCGGAATATACCACCTTGTATGAAAGTACAAAAACTAAAAACTCAGAGGAGAGTAGCACCTTTGATAATATTGTTAAATCATTAGATTTTTTAGGTGGTATAGCAGATGGATTGACACCTATGTCTCGCCCCCTTGTGAAAAGTAGTGTGGGAGGAGGAATAACAGACTCTTACTCGGCAGGTTTTGCCGTAGGGTTGTTTGCTACAGGGGTCTGTGAAGTGGGGGGATTAATTAGCTCACTAATGAAATAGCCATTTTCATCGAATAGTTTAATTATGGTTAACCGCCCTCACATAATCCTGCTCTTTTAAATTTTATACTTCTGACCACCTAGTTAATTAAATTAACTAGGTTATCTTGATAACAGGATTTTCGCGGCATTTTTAGTGAATGATCTGAAAACGAGCTTTAATATCTTGCTCTGCTAAATTTATCGCTTTAACTCTAAGTGACTCATTAATATGCAAACCTTCTGCCCGAATAATCGTAATATCCTTAATACCAACAAAATCAAAAATAAGCTTTAAATACTCTTCTTGAAAGTCTTTAGATTTCATTAGCGCATCACTTGAATAATGATTGCCACGTGTAGATATCACCGTAACCTTTTTCCCGCTAGCCAGTCCTACAACCCCTTGTTCAGTGTATTTAAATGTACGTCCAGCAACTAAAACCCGATCAATCCATGCTTTCAATTGAGAAGGTAGGGTAAAATTATACATAGGAGCTGCAATAACAAGCTCATCTGCATTAATAAACTCAGTAACCAGCTGCTCTGAAAGCTCCAAATCCTCTCTTAATAACGGGGACAATTCCCCCGGGTCTTTTTGTTTAGCACCTAATAAGCTACTCGATAAATGGTTAATCGATTGGGCATTTAAATCACGATAAACTATTTCTGCCTGTGGGTTTTCTTGCTGCCAATAATCAAGAAACTGTCTCATGAGTTGACGAGAAATGGAATTATTCTCCAAAATACTGCTATCAAGAGCAAGCAAGTTCATTTTTTATCTCCAAATTAATTATTTGCCTCTGTATTAAGCATATAATTAAAACAATGAAAGATAAGATAGCTATTATATGAAACATTGTCCTATAATTAACAACAATTGATGTTTTTTGAAAGACCCTATGCGATCGTTAGCCCTTTTACCTGATTTAAATGATTTGTATTTCTTCTGCTGTGTTGTGGATGAAGGCAGTTTTACTCAAGCAAGCCTTGGCTTAGAAATGACAAAATCCAAATTAAGTCGACGTATTTCGGAATTAGAAAATTATTTAGGGGTGCGCCTACTTAATCGCTCCACGCGTAAACTCAGTTTAACGGATATAGGTCAATTGGTTTATGAATACAGTAAGGCGATGGTAAATCAAGCAGGGTTTGCTCAAGAAGTAGCAATTCAAGCTCAATCTAAACCTAAAGGACGTATTCATGTCACCTGCCCTACTTTAGTTGCTCAATCGCATTTCAATACGATTATTATAGAATTTATGTGCCGTTATCCCGAAGTGCGGGTCAACCTCTATGCCAGTGATCGTAAGGTAGATTTAATTGAAGAAGGCTTTGATATGGCCTTAAGATTTCAGGTCAATGAGTTAGAAGATTCTAATTTAATCGTGCGAAAACTAGGTGAAAGCACTCATTGCTTAGTCGCAAACCCAAATTACTTGCAAGGTCATGCCCCTCTAAAATTCCCCAGTGAATTAACGCAATTTTCTTGGCTAGGTAAAACCAAAATGGATGGGGTCAATCAATTGCAACTGACCCATATGAACGGGCAAAAGGTCAGTATTCCATTAACTCCCCGCCTTGAAAGTAATGAATGGACGATCTTAAAGCATGCCGTTTTAGCCGGTTTAGGTATTACCTTACTGCCCTTAGAATACTGTAATCAGGAAATTCAGGAGGGAAGCTTAATTCGAGTCCTTCCGGAGTGGTCTTTGTCTACTGCAAGCTTCTACCTCATTTATCCCTCTAAACGTGGTTTAGTACCCGCTGTACGGCATTTTATTGATTTTGTAGGCGAGGCGGTGCAGCAGAATTGTGTTTCATTGAAAAATACCTCAACATAGCGCCCATGACTCAAATAATACTGTTTTACCGTGGTTGGCCACGGTAAATTCGCTTATTTCGACATTTTTCCACTCACATACTCTTTATAGCTGGCATTCAATACTTCAGCAAGACGCGCTTCCTCACCATTGGCTTTACCAAATAAGCAAAAAGCATGATGCATTTGTATTATTTTGGCTTTGGGTATACGTAAAGTCACCTCAACATCAGCATTTAGAGGATCCTCACTTGCAGCAAGTAATTCTCGTTTCGTCCTATTGCTCACGTATTTTGAAGGCCGGTCATGTTCAGGTAAAAACTCTTTGCCCTTCGCCATACGCATCATTTTATAATAAGTATTTACATCACGATAAGTTAGCTTAACATCAAGGGCATTTTCTTGATTATAAACGTCTAACTCTTCATTTCTAGGAAGAGTAGGATCATGCATTTTGGCGTAATGCGGTTGTGGAGTACTTTGAAAAATACGCTCAAAAATAGCAGCACCCAACAAAGCAAGCCCCGTTGCAGCAACGCCCAATCCCAGGGCTAGCACACCGCCAAGAAAGGTAGCATAGGACGCTAAGGCCACAATGGGAGCTAAGAACAACAAAGGCCAGTTTCTCGCTAAAAAATAAGCTGCTGGACGAATTACATAGGTATAAGGAACCATAATAGTATAATAAAAAGCACTGCGAGCAACGGAAAAAATCCAAAAATTGCGTGAGCTGCGTTTGGCATTATCTTCATTGGCACTAATATAGCTAAATCGGGTCCCCTTAATGCCTGCATAATTTAATGCATGATCAGTAACTGAGTTTGGACCTTGTTTATTTTTAGGAGGTATCACCTCTACTATTTCCCAATCATCTTTCCAAAAACCAAAATATGAAACCGGATCATTTCCCTGTTTCTGCACTACAACGCGAGGCTTAGGCAACAATGAATCCCAATGATCTGTCTTACTTGTAGGCTGTAACTCGTGTAATCCAGCAGGATTTAAGGCATCGACACGTGCTAACTGATAATCACCACGATCAATCGCTAACAATAAGCTTAACGAGCCCCCAAGACTTGTTCCACACACATGGACAGGGTTATGCTGCAATGCCAACCACTCATGAATACGTTCTCTGCCTGTTTTATATAAAGAAGTTCCAACTGATTCAAAACCTCGAGCATCGGAATTAATCTGGGTTAAAAACCCTTGTCCCGCAGGATAAGTAGTACCCATAAAGATTAAATGGGGCTCCGCATGCCGATTGATTAACGGTTCGAGACCATAGGCAAAAACCCGATCCGAATCACGCTCTTTCCCAGTGGTTAATTCAATTGGTTTTACTACGTATTCCACCAGACTCCATTTATCAGCAATGCATTGCGGAATGCTTATCGACTCATAAGGAGTTAAATCACTATAAGGCAACAATGCCAAACAATTGCTTAAATAGAATTGTATTTGCTCTGCTTGGTTTTCATTAAATTGCTGGTCTTTTAATTGATTAAAGAGCTCGAAGAAACCTTCTTGGAAGGCCCTGCGCATTTCTTTTAAAAACGCAGGATTACGCTCAATAAAAACGGCATGAAAAACTACTGGGGTTAATAATTCTTTCCAAGAGTCGGTCCACCCCATCATTAATACACGCAATACATTACGTGCGATAATTGACGCTTGAGCGGATGGAGGAATCCCAGTCTGTGATTCAAAATTTGCATGTTCAAAAAACTTCAAATCCAACTCAGCTGTAAATGCATTTTCCTTCAGCATATGGAACCCTCGAATTGTTCAAAAAAGAACATTATTGCACAAAACCCATGCTCGGGTAAAGATTTAAACTGCCGTTTGCTCGTGTATTAAAACGCCATTAGCAATGGAATACCTGCTTGCAGTCAAACTTCTTATCTATAACCAGCATTTCTATGAAACAAGGAGTCCTGTACCAGCACCGCGAAATCCAGGGTTCTGATACAGAGTTTATGGCTCCCGCGTGTTAGGCGGGACGTAGAAATAAAGCGCAGAACTACAGAGCAATGATCTGCGAAAGAACAGGACAAGCGCAGGGCCTAGCAGAGAACGATTACACTTGTTCTTGTTGTAATGCTTTTGCTACTGAAGGGCGAGTTTTTAAATGCTGCATAAATTTTTCTATGTGTGGTACCGCTGATAGATCCATTTTAAAATAATAAGCCCATCTTAAAATAACAAATAAATAAGCGTCAGGAAGGGTGAACTGTTCACCCATTAAATAGGTGCTTTTGCCTAAATGCTCATTCACAAATTTTAACTTAGCCTGAATCATTGGCATGTAAATGTCTTTTTTCATTTCTTCAGTCAACGCTGGATTAAAAAACATACCAATGGATTTGTGCAATTCAGTAGCCACGTAATTTAGCCACTCTAAAGTATGATATCGCTTCAAATCCCCTATAGGTGCTAAAACTTTTTGCTCTTTGGCTGTATCTGCCAAGTATTGTAAAATAACTTGGTTTTCAGTGAGCACTTGACCATTATCAAGCATAATTGCCGGTACTGCTCCTTTGGGGTTAATCGCCCAAAAATCTTCATCATTTTTTGTTTTTTTAGCTTTTAAATCAACTTCCACATCCTGATAACTAAAATCTAATTCATTTAAAATAATTCGCACTGCCAAAGAACAAGCCGATTTGCAATAATAGAACTTCATTTTCACTCCTTTGATTTAAGTTAACATCTCATTGACAACGAAGAACCTATCAGTTTTTCTAACCTAGACTCTAAGTTATTGACTAACAACATAGTAGCGGGTGTCCTCTTAAAAAAGGAATCCAAAACCCAAAATTTTTCTCTTAAGGAATCTAACACGACACGATTTTTACTCTTCCACTCCTGAATATTTTGGAGCAACTGATCAAGGCTCAGATCTTTTTGCGGTCCAGCAATATCATTATATAACTCTTTAAGTCGGCTAAATTTATCCATTGTTATTTGTTCGTGAGGCGCAATGAGCGGCAGACGTTCCATCCCTGCATAAAGATCCCTAAGAATTTGCTCTTTTTCATCCCCCAATCCAATGTAAGCGGAGGGAGGGACAGGAAGTACATAAAAGGGAATGGTAATGCTTGGGTGCCCATACATTAACTCTGTTTGATAGGGTAGATTTTGAAAGAAATTTGTGGAGACTGAAGCAGAAATTGGCTGCATTTGCACCGCTTCTACTAATTCAATTGCGCTATGACGACAGGTATTTCCAAGGTTTAAATTAGTCACGCTATCCTTTATTTTATCTACCCTCGCATCCGAGCCCTGCGTAGGTGTAACCACATCCAGCTTAAGTTTAATTTGCTCATCTGACTTATGGTATGGCTGATAACAGCTAAAAAAATTATCTTCCGTACTTAACTTGCCTAGCATCTCTAAATATTCTAAATATTGTTCGTAACGAATATCATAAGCTTGATAATTAATTCCCTTGGATGCACAGCTCCGTCTAACCACTCGTTCATCCATCAATCGAGCAGGAACACCGACGGTGCAAAGCTGCAACAATCGAGTCGACTCTTCGAGGCAAGAGTCATCTAGTTGATTATGGTAAAATGCCTTTCCTACTCGACTTAATAATTTTTTTACCGTGAACTGATTATAAACGCCAAAAAGAATAAATGAATGCACCTCAGTTTTAGCAATGGCAATAAAAAATTGGTCTTCATTTATATCAATGGTAATGAGGTCATTAGGCATAATTTCTCACTGGCAAAAAAGACGACGGGAATCTTAGCATAGTTTAGATTAAGAATTTAACCATCTGAGCATACCCACTTATAGCCCGTATTACTCTGCGCTAATACGGGCTACCCATTAAAGCATACATTTTAATTCAGGATGCGACTTGATGATCAGCTTATATAACTTAAGGTTTGCATTCAGAATCTCATCACCTAATTTTGAATCTGGATTACCTTCTCCCCCTTTACTGTTTAATGCAACTACAGTGGTTACATTATTACAAGGTTGCCAGAAATACATCGCTCTAAACCCTAAAGTACTGCCTTTATAAACCCAGAATTTTTGTTGAAGTTCTTTATCGTAATAGGAGCCAATGCCTAAGCCAAACCCTCGAGGCTCCTCGGCAGATACCGTTGGTATTGGAAGCCCTGTGCTCGTTGACACTACAGATTCCAGTTCTGTAAGTGCCTGTGCTCTATGAGACGCATCAATTAACTTGCCTTGATACAATAATTGCACCCATTGCACCACATCTTGGGTATTGGCCACAATCGCCCCCGCAGCTCCTGCCCACGAAAGATCATTGTCAAACGTATCGAGAAGCTTGTGCGTAGCTTCATCAAAATAATAACCATGTACCTTCTGTGAAGAAATAGCCTTTTGGGTTGCCTTCCCCTCCGGGCCCGCAGGATAATAGGTATGATTTAAGCCATTTTTGGCATTGACAATGCGCAGCTTTAATTGGTTTGCAAAAGAATCCCCAGTCACTTTTTCAATGACCATTCCTGCAAGGATATAATTAGTATTACAGTATTCAAAAAGATTTTTTCTATGCGTAGGTAATGGTTTTTCTGGATGAGCATAACTTAATAACTCATCATCAGTCCAAATCCTGGCTAGATTAGCTTCCATTTTTTTGTTGAACTCATCGTCTGCTGAATAATTAGGAATCCCACTGGTCATATTTAATAATTGTCGTAATGACACATCACGCCAGTTAGGATATTGGGGTAACCATTTACCTAAATGATCATCTAATGACAATGTACCTTCCGATTGCAATTGCAACAGCATTAATGCGGTGAAAGACTTAGTAATACTACCAATATCAAATAAGCTGTCTGCATTAACCGTTTTGGCAAGGGGCGGCAAAGCAAAAGTCCCGATAAATGCTGTTTTAACCTCGTATTGATTCATTCCTTGATGTTGAGGGACTAATATCGAAGCCTGAACCGCAGTAAATTGTTCCTTTTTACTGTATTTTTTATAGTAATCATCAACCGCCTTTTGTAAAAAATCCGTGGCTTTAGGCGCTGAACTGGATTCAGCATAGGTAAAAGGTGAAAGAACAACTGCGGTTAAGCTGATTCCCAATGCACATGATTTAATGTTCAACATTCATCGTTCCTTGAGTTAGTGTATGTTTCATTGAGTGCGTAACAGATAAAAAAATGTCGCCATTGCAAGCGCAATGACGACGATTAGATCCATGCGAGGCTAGTAAATTAATTGCTCGACGCGGCACGAATCTTTAATTGTTCTAAAGCACCTTGTAAGCGACTTAACACCCGAGATTTGCCTAATAAAACCAGTGTCATATCAATAGAAGGTGACATACTTGAACCAGTAACTGCAACCCGTAAAGGCTGGGCTATTTTACCCATGTTAATATCAAATTGTGCACAAATATCATTAATGCATTCTTGCAAGGGGTCTTTTTGCCAGTCAGTAACCGCCTCAAACCGTTTATAGAGTGCCATTAGTGGCTCTAAAACTACTGGGCGTAAATGCTTTTTCACTGCATCTTCATTATATTCAATTGAATCTGTAAAGAAATACATACTGATTTCAGCCATTTCCGCTAAGCTTTTACAGCGTTCAGCTTGAATCGCGACCAATTCTTTTAAATCAGGACCTTTAGATAAATCCACGCCGGCTTGTTCAAAATGCCAGCTCAACGCTTTAGCAACCTCTTGAGGGTCGTCATTTTTTTGATAATGTTGGTTTAGCCAATATAACTTATCGTAGTTGAAACTAGAAACGCCCCTACTCACATTTTTAAGATCAAAACAGGCAATCATTTCATCCAGGCTAAAAATTTCCTGATCACCATGCGACCAGCCAAGACGAACTAAATAATTTAATAAAGCATGGGATAAAACGCCCAGTTCTTTAAATTGCAACACACTTACGGCGCCATGGCGTTTAGATAAACGTTTACCATCATCACCTAAGATCATAGGTAAATGAGCGAATACCGGTACAGGAGCTTTTAATGCATGAAATAAATTAATTTGTCTTGGTGTATTATTTACATGATCATCACCACGAATCACGTGGGTAATGTTCATATCTAAATCATCAATAACTACAGCAAAGTTGTAGGTAGGATGTCCATCAGAACGTACTAGAATTAAATCATCCAACTCTTTATTGTCTACATGAATTTCACCATACACCTCATCGGTGAATGAAACCGTACCCTCTTGCGGGTTTTTAAAGCGAATTACGAAAGGCTTATCTGTTTGCGGTAAATCTTTATCACGGCAATGACCATCATATCGAGGCTTTTCCTTGGCAGCCAATTGGGCTTCGCGCAATGTTTCCAAACGCTCCTTACTGCATTCGCAACGATAAGCTTTACCTTCATCCAGAAATTGCTGTGCTATTTGATTATAACGTTCATAACGATCGGTTTGATAAAAAGGGCCTTCGTCCCAATCCAATCCTAACCAATTCATGCCATCTAAAATAGCTTGCACGGACTCTTGAGTAGAGCGCTCTCTATCGGTGTCTTCAATTCTTAAAATAAATTCGCCTTTATGACGCTTTGCATAAAGCCATGAAAATAAAGCAGTGCGCACACCACCTACATGTAAAAATCCGGTTGGACTTGGTGCAAATCGAGTTCTAACAGTCATAATCTCTTCTGTTGTTATTAGGTAAATAATCGAAAATGGCTCAAACACGTCGTTCGGGATGACGTAATATTGGGAGCTACTAATAATCAAGCCATACCAAATACTTTAAAAATAGCATTTTGAGTATATAATAACTGACTTTGTAGTCTGGGTGAAGCGCCTTACATAGAGACTTAAATGCTGCAAATAAGTTGTGATACACCGAACCCAAAAGTCCGATTATTTACCCCCAGGAGTCATCCTTGAAAAGTATTGGTATTAAATATCAACTAAGAATTACCACCCTTATCCCCGCCTTTCTTGTCGCCTTGCTCTTCGCAGTTTTTTATAATGGCCTCTTTGGTAATGACCTAAAACAACATATGTCACGACTTGGGGAAGCGTATATTCGTCAACTAGTACCCGCAGCTCAGTATGCCATGCTTCGCCGAGATGACCGTACACTACAAGGTTTAATTAATGCCTCAACCATTAACCCAGAGGTTA
The DNA here is from genome assembly GCF_044626755.1 of Legionella lytica. Taxonomy (GTDB): domain Bacteria; phylum Pseudomonadota; class Gammaproteobacteria; order Legionellales; family Legionellaceae; genus Legionella; species Legionella lytica_A. Next base: position 1,381,671 of record NZ_JBGORX010000001.1, read on the forward strand.
AAGCACTGGCCTTTTATAATAGCGAGGGACAATTGCTGGCTTATCGTGGTGGCAAGCATTCTTTGCATCAACCCTTTACTCCTCCGGACTTTACTGGGGATTATATTGAAAGCAAACAAATAAACCCCTTCACGATTAATTTCATCGCCCCAGTCACTATTCCTAAATTTAATCTGTACTCCAATACGACTTTTAGTAGCAAACTCGCAAATGTCTCCGCATTCCAAGCCGATGATATTCTGGGCTGGCTTTCTATTGATATCGATACACGCTCCATGTTAATCAAACGTTATCAAATGTTGATTGTTACTATTTTTATTACTTTATTTGGCTTACTAATGGGATTAACCAGCCATTATTTTCTTTCTAAACGCATTTACTTACCCATCTCGCGTTTGCGTCGTAGCATGAAACAAATTCTGCGTAACGAATTTGAAACCGAGATCAAAACCACCAGCAAAGGTGAGTTAGGCATTATTGAAAAAGGCTGTGCCAATTTACAAAAAAAATACCTCGAGACTATTAAAGATCTTAATCAACATATTGAGGTTGCTACTGAAGACTTACAACAAAGCCTGGAGTTGTTAGAAGAAAAGAACATTGAACTGTCTTTAGAAAAGAAAAAAACTGAAGAAAAAAGCCGGCAAAAATCTGAATTTATTGCCAATATGAGCCATGAGATTCGTACGCCAATGAATGGGGTGATTGGTTTTACTAATGTGTTACTTGAAAGTAAACTGGATCCGCTCCAAATGGATTATGTCAAAACTATTAAAGCGTCTGCCCAAGATTTATTAGGCATTATTAATGACATTCTCGACTTCTCAAAAATTGATGCTGGAAAATTGCGTCTGGATTGCATTCCCTTAAATATCCGCCATTGTATTGATGAGGTACTTACCTTAGCCGCCCCTGCTGCACATAAAAAAGGGATTGATTTAATTCCCATTACCGACATTAACGTACCTAAAACAGTCTTAGGTGACCCATTCCGTATTAAACAATTTATCAGCAATCTAGTAACCAACGCGGTGAAGTTTACGGATCATGGCTATGTGCTTATACGAACACACATCGAACAGGAAACAGAAAAAGATTACACCCTGTGCATTACAATCAGTGATACTGGATTAGGGATTTCACCTGAAGATCAAAGTAAACTATTCACCGCATTTAATCAGGCAGATACGAGCATTACCCGTCGTTATGGGGGCTCTGGCTTAGGCCTGGTAATTTGTAAAAAACTGTGTGAAGAAATGGGTGGTCGCTTAAGCATGACCAGTGAACTAAATAAAGGCTCTGCCTTTACCGCCCATATCAAAGTAGAAAAATTAGCCGCTTATGAAATAGAAAAGAATCAAACTCACCGCTTTGCTCATTTTAAAGTGTTGTGCTTCGATGATAATCCACTCCATTTGGAAGCATTATGCAATGGCTTAGGTTATTGGGGAATAGAATGTATTTCCGTGAGTTCATTTAGCCAGTTGCCGCAAGCTTTAGATGATAACATGGACTGTAAAATGGCCTTCTTGAACGTAAATCAAGGCTGTGAACGGCAAATGGAAAAGATTATTGCCGCCCATAATCATTTCCCGTATGTACTTATTTCTAAATGGCACATTCATGATTATGCGGCCTTAGGTGCACATGGCTTTTTATTTAAACCCATTAGCATCCAAAAACTACAAGATGTAATTGAGTTACTCATTAATGAAAGCCCGCAAAAAAAACAAGGGAATCATGAGTTAGATGGCTTGCGTGAACAATTACGTTTTCTGCATCCAGACTTGTTAATCGCAGAAGATAACCCCGTAAATAAAATGCTACTGGATTCCTTATTAGGAACTCATGCCAACATCGATGCAGTAGATGATGGAGAGATGGCCGTTTCTTCCTGCAATGAAAAAAAATACGATATTATCCTGCTTGATTTGCAAATGCCTAAGCTAAATGGTTTAGACGCTGCACGTATCATTCGTCAACGTTCCCAACTCAACCGACACACTCCGGTAGTTCTAATTAGTGCGAATAGCAGTGATGTCAATAATGCCGAGTTAAAGAAATCGGGTATCAACCTTTGCTTGCAAAAGCCCATTGATGAAAAACAATTATTGATGCATATTCTACGTATCGTTGATCGAGCCAAACATGCTGCTATTGATTGGCAACTCTGCGTACAAAAAGTTTCTGGAAACCAAGAGCTTGCTGAAGAGTTTTTAAGCCAATTTGTTGAAGAGTTACATAAAAATCGTGAAGAGTTTCTTGAGCTCATGCATAAAAAAGACATCAAACAGCTTGGTGCTGCGGCGCATAAACTTCACGGCGCATGTTGCTTTTCGGGAGTACCAACTTTACAAGCGAAGGTAATCCTGGTAGAAAAAATGGCCGCTCGCCCAGCTTCTATTGAAGAGCTTGCTATTCCTTTTGCCGAATTAATTCAAAGTATTGATGCGGTAATTAGTGAGTATGAAAATCTCCCTGAAAAAAATACTTAGTTTTGTTGACATTTTTAATAGCCAAGCCACAATGGGCTGATTTTTTTAATTAGCACACCCGACGTTGAATTACCTCGGGTAATTCAGTCTTTTAAAAAGTCACATGATACTTAAGCTGGGCTTTCAGCCCAGCAAATATTAACCTTAGGATTACGCACTTTTAAACACAGGCTAGCATCAGACGACCAGACTCATAAAGCAGGAGAAAAAATGACAATAAAAAATGCTATCTATGCACAATCAGGCGGTGTAACTGCAGTAATTAATGCCTCAGCTTGTGCTGTAATTCAAACCGCTAAGTTATACCCTGAGCAGATCGGCAAAGTATATGCTGCTAAAAATGGCATTATTGGCGCACTCAATGAAGAGTTAATCGATACGTCATTAGAAACCGATGCCGATATTGCCAAACTAATGCAAACACCTTCGGGTGCTTTTGGTTCCTGCCGTTATAAATTGAAGAATGATGGGGATGAATACGCACGTCTAATCGAAGTTTTTAAGGCCCATAACATCGGTTATTTTTTCTATAATGGTGGTGGAGACTCCCAAGATACCGCACATAAAGTATCGCAATTAGGCGAGAAAATGGGTTATCCAATTACCTGTATTGGAATTCCCAAAACAGTAGATAATGACTTACCCTTTACGGATGCCTGTCCGGGTTTTGGTTCTGTTGCTAAATACGTGGCGATTTCAACAAAAGAAGCAGGATTTGATGTAGCCTCTATGGCCGCCTCTTCTACGAAAGTATTTATTCTTGAAGTAATGGGACGTCATGCGGGTTGGATCGCAGCAGCAGGTGGCTTGGCCAGCGCAAATGCCAGCGAACCACCCCATATTATTCTATTACCTGAAGTCACTTTTGAGCCCACTAAGTTTCTTAAAAAAGTGGATGACTGTGTTAAAGAGCATGGTTATTGCGTGGTGGTTGTTTCTGAAGGAATTCGTAATAGTGAAGGTAAATTTTTGAGTGATGCCGGCTTACGTGATGCCTTTGGTCATGCACAACTCGGTGGTGTTGCTCCAGTTATTGCTCAATTGGTTAAAACGGAACTAGGCCATAAATACCATTGGGCGGTAGCAGACTACCTCCAACGTGCAGCACGCCATATTGCTTCCAAAGTTGACGTAGAACAAGCTTATGCTTTAGGCAAGGCTGCAGTTGAATATGCGGTTAAAGGTCAGAATGCGATCATGCCGATTATCGTGCGTGAACAAGATGAACCGTATAAATGGTCTATCAATCATGTACCTTTAGCAGACGTAGCCAATCAGGAAAAAGCCATGCCTGCAGAATATATTTCTGAAGATGGCATGGGCATTACCGAGGCATGCCGACGTTATTTAGCCCCATTGATTCAAGGTGAGGCCTATCCTGAGTACGTTAATGGCTTACCTGATTATGTTCGTTTAAAAAATCAGTTAGTGGCTAAGAAACTTTAAAAAAGCTTACTTGCGCAGCAGGAATTATCCCCTGCTGCCTCATCTCACATACGATTACATTAGGAGCAACACATGAAACAGAAAGGCTTAACATTAATTGAATTAATGATCGTTATAGCAATTATTGGTGTTCTTGCTTCCCTTGCTATACCTGCCTATCAAGATTATCTAATTAAAGCCCGAGTCACCGAAGGTTTGAGCCTAGCGACTACAGCACAAACTACGGTTTCTGAAAATGCCCTGACCGGAAGTACTGATTTAAGTATGGGATGGACCAGCCCCCCTGCTACGGCGATTGTAAAAAGTATCAGTATTGCCAAAAACACTGGAGTAATCACCATTAATTACACCCCACTCGCGCAAAATGTTGCAATTACGATGAGTCCAAAATCGAAAGGTGAACTCCTCAGTGCGGGTACGCCACCTACGACAACCATTACTTGGGTTTGTGCTGTAACTGAAAAAAATAACAACCGCTATGTTCCAGGAAATTGTAGGATTTAGTATGTCACGAAAAATACGTATAGAAAAAATGTTAAATCAGGAGCTTAGCCCTGTTTATTTAAATATTGATGATGAGTCATCGAACCATCATGTTCCTCAAGGTGCGGAAACTCATTTTAAAATAACGGCCGTCTCTTCTAAATTTATTGATTTAAGTCGTGTAGCCCGACATCGTTTAGTTAATCATTTACTCGCAAATGAATTTGACCTAGGGTTACATGCTTTAAGCATGCATCTCTATACTCCGGATGAATGGGAAAAAAATCAAGCTGTTCCTAAATCACCGTCTTGTCGGGATGGTTATAAGAATAAATAGATAAATGGTGGTATTGCTAAAGCCTAATGAGACATCCATAGTGAGGTTGCGCTTTTTGTTCGTGGAATCCAAAGCTCTCCCTCTATCTGGGCTTGGCCATTAGGCTTGGCCATTAGGCTTAGCCCAATAAAACTTAGCTAAAATAATAAATAAAATTTAACTTAGGCCCGAATAAATAAGTATTCCTTGCAATGACCTCCGTTTTAGATTCCTCATCATGATCTCGTGATAACTCGCCAAAACGTACTGTTCCAAGCCAAATATAACTTAATCCCAGGTCAAGCGTCAGATGCTGTGTCATGGCATATTTGAGGCCGACAGCAACCTGAGGACTAAAATTAGTTTGAGCCTTGTGTGCTTTCATCACTAGCTTGTCTTCGTAATCATAAGCTTGATAATTTAATTGAGAATGTGCACTCAGGTGGGTAATACCCAACCCCGGAGCAAGGTAAATTGAATAATCAGGTTTAACGAGGTAATCCATATTCACAATCGCTGCTACCACATTACCATTCATAGAGGAATGAAAATTATTTATCAGATCATCGCTTTCATAGGGCCCTGCCATAAAGGGATTAAAATTTTTAGAATATCCGGATAATTGCACATAAGAGGCCTCCAAGCTTAACCGCCAATTTGGATTAAGCAAATGCCTCACCCCTAATGCAATATTCCCCGCTCCGTTACTGTTATCCAAAGCGCCAGCACTTAGTTCTGGTGCCATAGAATCCGCAATTGGATCGGTCCGTTGAATGGAGTAATTATCACTACGACTCCATAAGTAATCAGCACCCAATTTAGCATAAAAAGAGGCCGCAATACTGGCTTTAGATATAATAAGCATTGCTGCTACCAAGAAATTCTTTTTCATTTAGTTCCTCTACCTCACTAACAAATTGTTGGTGGCCTCATAGACCACTTACAGACCAAATTAGCATATGAACCCATTTACGTCGTTAATACTGCAAGTTACACCAGGCGTGGCCAAAGTTAATACCGTACGACCATAAGTGACAATAAGGCGTGAGCCATTAACTTGTAATACAGGATTGTCATAGGCAGAAAGAGGCTGACATGCGCGAGTCGCCTGGTTAATCTCCCATGCAGTTGCCAGTGGCGAAGGAATTGAGCGCGCTGTAGGTACATAGAAATTACGAGGACAGCGATTAAAGGGATCAAAAGAATTTTTCAACCGTAAATCAGTCGATGAGGGCGCTGCAACAACTGTGTGTCCTGAAGTGACCAGTTTCACCGCCTTGTAGGCATTTATAATCCCAACACCACAAGACTTTTCACCAAGGCAAGAACGTTGAGGATCTGGGGTCGGAGCAAAAGGGTCGACACTTTCCAATAGAATGCTTTTTACTTCCTGTGCGCTCAAGTAAGGATTTAAAGCATACATTAATCCCGCAATTCCCGCGACATGAGGTGTTGCCATACTGGTTCCCTCATAAAAGGAAAAACCACTGTTTTGGCATCCTCTTCCCGCAGAAACTGTAGATAAAATACCATTGGCATCGCAAGGATGTCCATCAACCTGCTCTCCTCCAGGGGCAGCAATAGTAACCCGTGGCCCATAATTTGAATAATTAGCACGATAACCATTAATTTGGGTTGCTGCCACCACCATGACATTATTGCATGAGCGTGGTGGATTGTTTGATGCCGATACATTGTCATTTCCAGCACTGACCGTAATAATCCCATCTTTTTGGATAAACGCATCCAGAGCCTCTTGCAAAGAGGGTTGGCAGCCAATGTGTGCTGGGTAATTAAAACTCATGGTTGCAACCTTGGCGGGGTAATTGTTATGAGGCACCCCAGGAATGTCCCTGCCCATAGCCCAATAGAGTCCTTGCTCTAAATCTGAGAGTGAATTGGACACAATAGGTAGGATTTTCAGGAAAGGCCCCATTCCCACAATCCCTGAGACAGCGCCGGTTGCAGCAATGGTACCGGCAGTATGCGTACCATGCTCGTCACCCAGCTGGCTGACATCAGTACTGTTATTAGAAAAATTCCAACCTGGCAAAATATTAGGGGCTAAGTCAGGATTGTAATTAATTGCTTCAAAATTAGAAATGGCAACGGGAGGAGCCGCATAACCCAAGGTTAACGACCAAGCTCCATTTAACAAACCAGGTGCCGACTCTAACATAACTCCTGGATACTTAAACTCATCCCATTGAGAAGCATGAGAAATGGATGCCAGCAGCGTTGTGGACGATGCGCCCGTGCTCGCATCATGGACTGGAGGTTTAATTAAGCAATAACGCATATCTCGATCCGCGTATAGGACATCAGCTTGTTTTAATACTTTACGTAAAGCCGTATTAAAATATTGGTCTACTAAAACGTTTTTGGCAGAAGATAAGTACTTTAATTTTTCAGAATCAATAACCACCAGATAAGCACCACTAACCATAGGTTTCACTGCGTGTACCGGCAATCCACTTTTTTGCGAAAAACCATCCCACCATAAGTTACCTAGCTCTGGTTGGTCCTGGCTACTAATGTGCTTGTATTTCAATATAATTTGATCAAGTACTTCTCCACATGGTTCTTTGGCAGCAAATGCTTGGGATTCCAAAGAAAAAAATGCCAGCGAAGAATTCAGTAAAAATAAACACTTCCTTATATTCATTAATGCGTCCTGTACTATTCTATTCAACGGATTCTTAATTTTGAATATCAACAATACCCTGCATTTCACCCCTAAGTCCATAATTTTTATGATTTTTTACTTTTAATTTAATTAATCCGTATTGCGAACTAATTGAGCTAAGGACTTGTTTCTAAAATCAGAGGAAATTAATATCATACATAGCATTTTAAAGTATCTTAAGTATATAATGCTTTCCCTTTTGACAACTCGAACGAATTAATGAACAACTGGTCTTCAGAAAAAATTTCGGTACTTGCTTTAGTCCTTTTGATAACCGGTGCTATTGATAGCATTAGAAATTTACCCGGTACGGCATTGTTCGGCTCGTCGTTAATTTTCTTTTTTATCTTTTCAGCCATTGTTTTTTTGATTCCCGTTGCCATGGTTGCCGCCGAATTAGCCTCCACTTGGTCTGAAGAAGAAGGTGGTATTTACAGTTGGGTAAATCATGCCTATGGTGAAAATGTGGCCTTTTTTACGATCTGGCTACAGTGGATAAATACCTTAGTTTGGTATCCCACCATTCTTTCATTTATTGCTGGTGCTTTAGCTTATTTAGTCAATCCAGAACTAGCGCAAAATAAATATTATTTGATTGCCGTAATTCTCACTATATTCTGGTCTTTAACCTTTATTGGGCTATCCGGACTGCGTGCTTCTGCCCATTTCGCTGGAATTTGTGCCATTTTAGGCATGATTATCCCTATGGGTTTTATTATTGTGCTGGCTATTATCTGGGTTATTAAAGGGAATCCTATTGCGATTGATTTCAGTCTGCCGCATTTATTACCCCAATGGAAAGACAGCCAATCCTGGGTTTCCCTTACGGCCATTATGACTTCGTTTTTAGGTATGGAGCTTGCTGCGGTGCACGTGCGTAACGTGAAAGATCCACAAAAGAACTTCCCGCGCGCGCTCTTCTTTTCAGGCATCCTAATCTTATCCACGATGATTTTAGGTTCACTAGCGATTGCCTTCGTATTACCGAAAGAGAAAATCAGTCTTGTTGATGGCGTAATGCAAGCCTTTAGTAATTTCTTCCATGCTTATCATTTGACTTGGCTCATGCCTATTTTGATTGTTCTTTTACTCTTAGGTAGTTTGGGTAGTATGATCAATTGGATTATCTCCCCTGCCAAGGGCTTGCTCATGGCCGCAAACCATAATTTCTTACCTAAGTCCTTTTGTAAATTAAATAAGCATGGCGTTGCCTCACGTATTTTAATCGCCCAGGCCGTATTGGTAACGCTATTATGCAGTGGCTTTCTGTTATTCCCCAGTGTGAATGCAATTTATTGGTTGTTCACTGACTTAAGTACTGAATTGTACATTATGATGTATGTATTGATGTTTATTGCTGCCTGGAAGCTCAAAGCAAAATTTGCTCATGTACAAAGACCCTTTGCCATACCCGGGGGTAACCCTGGTTATTATCTGACCTGCATCTTAGGCCTATGTGGCTGTATTATGACCTTAATTGTGGGTTTTATACCCCCTGTTGAGTTCATGAATTTTGGTAGCGCGTCTCATTTCCGTTTAGTTTTCTCCATAGGTATTTTTATAATGATCTTACCTGCCGTCTTACTTTACTGGCGCAAACGACGTCAAGAAGTGAGTTTATAGCTCTACGCAACCCGTATTCGCATCGCCTAATACGGGTAGTTCATCCCATATCCCCTGAGAGAGTATCATGCCATCAAAAAAGTTAGATTTATTGTGCCAACAAATTGACAATCAAGACACCGATGATTTTGGTAAATTTTACATGTACGTGAGTTTATTAAAATCTGTTGCTATGCGAAATACTACTTTTGACAGCGGACTCCCCACATACAATCAAGGAATGGCGTTTTGGAAACAAAAGCGCTTAGCACTGGGGGAATTACCTAAAAACTTCCCAGAAGAAGTTGCTGCCTATGCCCGTGAATTCATCAACACCGAGCCCAACGTATCAAACCTTTTTTATAACATTGCCATGACCTACATGCGCAAAGGCAACATTGCTGATTTAATTTATATTATTGATAAGATGCTTACTCATCTTCAGGCAATAAATAACACGCAAAGTCACAATCAAGAAATTTCTAGCAACATTAGTTTTATTAATAAAAAACCCGAAATTGTCAAATTTATTGAACAAGTTTCCGCCTGCAATCAACAATTACTTGCCACCGTAGATAGTACCTGTAACACAGCGTTATTTACTGGAGCTGTTCTTTTATTAAGTCTTATATTCTCCTTGGCCCCCTCACTGCTTATTCTGGGGCTCATGGCTGGAGGAGCCTATAATGTATACTCATATGGCATTCAAGCCTATGAACAAGGAGTAGAAGCAGGAAATAAGATAACGCTACTGGGTAAAAAATTAGCAAACCTCCCTCAAGAAACAAGTCTATTGAGTAGCAGAAGTCATATTAGCTTTTTCGCTGCAGTCATTACGCCATTACCACACGCAGCAATTACCGCAGCAGAACAACTTGCCCCCAATAAATCGTGGCTAGATAAAGCCTCCAAATGGCATGAACAATTAGACAATACGTGTAGCTTATTGATAAATAAATAATGACAATCGGGTTGCTTGCACCGGGCTCTTCACACCTTCTCCTAGACCCCGCTGCTTGCCAGCGGGATCTAGTGTTCTAGTTAGCTCCAGAATCTCACGAATGGATTTATAACTTATCTTTTTCCTCTAAGGGAATCACTCGCGCCTCATGCTCTAACATGACGGGAATATCACCATGAATCGGGAATGCTAAACGGTCAAATTTACAAATTAATTCATTTTTTTTATGAATAAGTTTTCCCTTACATAAAGGACAAACCAAAATTTCCAATAATTTTTTATCCACCGAGATCTCCTTCACTCACTTAAGAGTTCTTATCGTAGGTTACTTGATTGCGAACGTATACTGGCTGGGCATCAGCAACACCAATAGCGGGTAGGTTCTTAGCCAGAACCAATTCAATCATCGCTGCAGCATTTGGGTATACGGTTAACCGATTACTCACTTGAGCCTTTAACGCATCAGGAAAATCAGCCCAATACTCATCAATACCAGCCCCAGCCAGCACCACGGCTTGCTCAGAAGGTAATGCAATATCAGCAACTGGATTTACACGTTCTTCTGCAACATACTCTGATGGCGGGTAATAAGCCCAATACATTTCATGCATGCGCGCATCTAATACTGCCAATACAGCGGAATCTGCATGCCCTGCCTGTTGGCGTGCACCCCAAGCAATAGTAGCCAGACTGCTCACCGGAATTAAGCCTAAATCATTCGCATAGGCCAAACCTTTAGCAATACTGCAAGCAATACGTAAGCCCGTAAAACTACCAGGTCCGCAGCCAAAAATAATCCCATCAAGCTGCGTCATTGATGTATTTGCTTTTGCCAATAGCTCATCAATCATAGGCAGCAAAAATTGCGCCTGGGTTCGTTGAGCCCCCTGCTCTTGATGCAGCAGCTCATCACCAAATGATATCGCGACACTTGCTTGCTCTGTTGATGTATCAATCGCTAACAGTTTCATAATCCAATGCCAACTCTCTAATAAATTTTAAAACTTTTTCTTCATCACGTGTTTTGGGAAGTTTAGGCAAACTGGCTAGAATACGTCGCCCATACTCTCTACCGGTCAGGCGTGGATCAGCAATTACTAGAATGCCTTTATCCGTATTATCGCGAATTAAACGCCCTACCCCTTGCTTTAATGCAATTACCGCATTGGGTAAGGATAACTCATCAAACCCAGACAGCCCTTTTTCTTTTAAATAGGCCATTCGCCCCCGGGTAACTGGGTCAACTGGGCTGGAAAAAGGTAATTTATCAATGATAACACAAGAAAGCGCCTCCCCCTTAACATCAACGCCTTCCCAAAAGGTTGCCGTACCTAATAAAACAGCATTGCCTAATTGGCGAAAACGTTCGAGCAAAATAGGTTTTGCTTCCGTTCCTTGAATTAATATCGGATAGTTTAAAATACCGTCCATCATTTGAGCAACTTGTTTTAGCGCTTTATGGCTGGTAAATAAGAAGAAACAGCGTCCCCCTAATTCCTCAATAATGGGTATCACTCGTTTAAGCAGCAAATCATAATAATTTTGATTTTTAGGGTCGGGTAAGCCTCGCGGCAAATAAAGTAACGCTTGCTCCTGATAATCAAAAGGACTGGGTAACAGTAAGGTTTTTGCCTCATCAAGTCCCAGGGGATTACAAAAACAGTCAAAAGAATCCGCCATGGTTAAAGTAGCCGAGGTAAAAACATAAGTGCACGATTGTCTTTTTAGTAACTGACTAAAAGGTTCAGCAACAGTATAAGGCGTTGCATGAAATACTAACGTATGCTTAAAACGTTCTAACCAACGAATTTTATCATTTTGGGTCTGGGTAAACAGTTGCAATACAGAACCAAACTCTTCTAAGCGCTCCTTACAACGAATTAACCCGGGCTTTTCCGCAATCGCCTCTACATCAAAACATTCTAATAGTTCATTTTGTAAGCTCAGCCAGCTATCCCAAATCCCCATAAATGTTTTATTACGTTTCAGCTCTTCCCAACTGCTACGTTCATCAAAAGTAGAAACATACGTTACTAATTCATCCATTAGTTTATCTGCTTTGAAACTTAGTGCTTTTAAGGGTTGGTTCGCTAAATCAATCGCCGGCCATTCGCGAATTACATCATCAACTAAATCACGAAATTGACGTGTACCAATGCGATCACCATTAAAATGAGTGGCAATTTCTGCCAATTGATGGGCCTCATCAAAAATGACCACATCAACACCAGGTAATAGCTCCCCAAACCCCTCATCTTTCAAACGCGAATCGGCAAAAAACAAATGATGATTAACAACGACCACATCGGCTGTTAAGGCTCGTTTACGTGCTTTCACCAAAAAACAGTCTTCATAATTAGGACATTCCGCCCCTAAACAATTATCGACCGTTGACGTGACATACGGCCATACGGGAGAATCTTCGCTTAACTCCGGTAACTCCGAGCGATCACCCAATTTCATTTGCGATAATTTACTACGCACATGGGCCACTTCATGAGCGCATTGCGGACTTTGAAACTGGCCCTCTTCGGCATGCAATTCAACACGGTGCTGACAAATATAATTTGCCCTGCCCTTTAAATTTTGGATACGCGTAGAAAGACCTAAAGCACGAACCAAGGTGGGTAAATCTTTTTGATAAAGCTGATCTTGTAAGGTTTTAGTTGCGGTAGAAATGAGTGCTTTCTTGCCACTAAGCAAGCAGGGCAATAAGTAGGCGAAGGTTTTTCCAGTTCCTGTACCTGCTTCGGCAACTAAAATTGATTTATCTTCAATCGCCTGAGCAATAGCTTCGGCCAAATCAGACTGAGGGGCTCTGGCCATAAATCCAGGGATGGCTGTTGAAAGCCGGCCTTTTTCGCTGAGGCTGTGCCGGCATGATTCGCTAAGAGAAGTGATTTCTACTACTCTTCTTGTAAATAGCGCAGTTTATCAGTTACCGCGTCCCAATCTTTTGCATCCTCGGGCGCATCTTTTTTCGCAGTAATGTTCGGCCATTTTTGTGCCAATCTAGCATTCAATTCTTTAAACTGCTGTTGTTCATCCGTTAAATCATCCTCAGAAACAATAGCGTTCACCGGACATTCTGGCTCGCATAGAGCACAATCAATGCATTCATCAGGATGGATTACTAAAAAATTAGGCCCTTCATAAAAACAGTCCACAGGACAGACTTCAACACAATCGGTGTACTTACAACGAATGCAGCTTTCAGTTACGACAAAAGTCATGACAAACCTTTTCAAATGGGAATAACGAATGAGTGTTATTAAAGCACAAAACCAGGTAGTGGTGGTAGTAATTATCTCGTTCTGAAACCAGATTTAATCAGGCCTGCTCTCCCATTTAAAATTCAAAAATAATCACTGTGCTCTTGAATAGTACATCCGTCTGTGTTAAATTTAATCAGATTTATTTTTAAGGTTCAACTAGGACCTTTTTATACCATTATCGCTTTTTGTCCGGAGCAGCAATGACTCAGTTAAACAATCTATTTGATCAAGCCAATAACCCCGAAATTCAAAAACTTATAGAAAAGTTTAATGAGACCCCTAGGGAAAATTATCTAGAACGCTGTTTTTATTTTCAAAAAATTAATTTTTTAGTGAAACATGCTCGAGGTGATGCAGAATTAACTCGTTGGATAAATGCCAGCTCAGAAGAAGCAGGAAGCTGGCAAGCGCTGTTAATGTCTTTTGAGATTAATCCGCTGGCAGAACCCCTGTTACAAACAACCCAATTTGCTGATGTAGTAGCTAACAGTACAGAGCAACGGCCTATAACGCTTAGAGAAGAAAGTGCACAAAAATTAACAGAAAAACTCAATCAATTATTAAAGCAAAATGTGCCTTTTGAGCGTTGCCGAACGCAATTTCTCGAATTGAACTATCGTATAAGCCAGGTATTTGCAAAGCTTCCTCCTTATCCTCAATTTGGTCGAGGACAGCTAAAAGCTTTTATTGAGCAATTTAACGCGATTCCTCAAGATGACCATCTTCAACGTATCTTTCAGTTACAACGAATCCAATATCAATTAAACAAAGTTCCTTTAAATCAGAACTTATTTAATTGGCGCAATGGTCATCCCGACCGCACTGGAACGTGGGAATCACTTTTAACAACTTACGGTATTGATCCCGATGGCTCATTTTTATTAAAAAGCTCCCAATTTGCAAAAGCCATAAAAAGCAGACTAAGGTCCTATCCTTCCTTAGAAAAAGATGCTTCTTATGATAATCTCCATCAGCTCATGCAACAACGAGATGAACTGCTGGAAAAAACAGTTCTTGATGCAAAAGACAAAACCTTATACCTTGCGCTATGTTGCCGCATCGACTCTTTAATAGAAAATCAACCTAGACATAGAGAAACGAAGGAAAGACACTTCCGTGATTTAGCACGAGCCAAAGCGAAACTCTCTGCAATTAAAGGTCATAATAAGGATGAAAGCGCAAATTATCAAACCAATGTTTTGGGTGGTCACCAGGTAAATAATTTTAACTTCACCTTAGACATTAAGGTGCTTGAAGAGCAATTTGCCGCAGAAGAATCTAAAAAAGAAGAATCCAAACGGTTTGTCCTGCGTATCGAAGACCGCCCTCAATTAGGTATTGAACAAAAATTACAGTCTTATGAGGTGACTGATTATTTTGCTGATGATGTAGCATTTTCGATGATTGAGTTCAAAGATTCAGATGGGGATGTCTGCTATAAACCATTGGTATTAAGTCAATTTGCCAAAGAAGGTGATCTCCGAAGTGTGGCAAAAAGATTAAAAGACAAAAACACCGCTTTCATTTTAAGCAGAGCCAAACATTATTTTGAACGAATTAATAACTTTTGTATCAAGTTAAAAGAAGCGGATGTTTACCATCCGGATATAAAATTAAGTAACTTCCTGGCTCATAATAATCGCTTACTTGTTGCGGATAGAAAAACTTTTGTGAGCGGAAAGTCTCAACTCGCATCCAATTTACGTTCCTCCCCTCAATATGCACCACAAGAATATTCTGACTGTCTTAATGAAGACCAGGATTCCTATATTGCTAAGGCCTATAAAACCCGCTTTGATATGGAACAATTTATGTCATACCAAGTAGGTATGGCTCTTAAAGAATTCTTACTATTGACGAAACTGGATGAGCTGCCCGATGATTATTGGAGTCATGACTGCGATATAGAGTCTTATTTTAAAGACGGTAACAATCAGGTAAAGAACTATGTTTTGCTCATTCGCGAACTGACTCGTCCAGAAGAAGGTAAAAGACTGTCCATCAGTCAAATGCAGAAATTATTAAAAACCGTCGGCAAGCAACCGATTAATTTTTATGACGACGTAGAAAGTATGCTGCCTTCAACCTCGGTAGGACTTGAAAAAGAATATAATGAAATTCAGGCACTACTAAATAATAGGTTAAGTAATGAAGAATTATTAAAACAAGCCAATCCCATCTTTATTCAATTAAATCTTCGTGACCCTCAGGAATGTCGTCTGAATCGACTTGCAGAAAAGCTAGCCATTAAATGCTATGAACAATGCTCGAAAACTTATTTTGCAAATATTTCAAAATCCATTGAAAAAATGCTTTTAGAGCAAGACTGGCCACATGCTAGCTTCACTCAGAAATTGATTCATTACGTATCCTTCGGCTACTTCCGTGTACCTCAGGTAACTGATGTATCGCAAATAAAAATTGATTTAAATTTTTCAGGAGCTGAATTCCAATCCCATTTTATTCCATTTATATCCTTATCTAAAACACATCTGCAACATTTGGGAGCAAAGCAATCTCAACACGTCATCGATTTCTTACAAGCGAATATGAAGGAAATAAAAACAGCATTTGCGACAATCCTTACTGAAGGTATCGATGAGGTAGAATCTGTCACAAATAAGCAGTCCCCAGAAGCATTGGTCAGTAGTCCCCTCCTTACATCGCCTTCAGAGTTGTCTGAGGAATCATTGGGAGATGAATCGCCTTCGAGTAGTATCGTTATTAAGAAAACCAAGAAATCAGAAGGCGATGAGGAATCACTCTCCAGTAGCATCGTGATTAACAAAACCAAGAAAGCCGAAAGCGATGAGGAATCACTATCCAGTAGCGTCGTGATTAAGAGTATCCCCGAAAGTACTGAAGAAGACGGAGAGGAAGAGGAAAATTCCGGCAGTGTAGTTTTTAATCCCAATCCAATCTCTAATGCTACTCCAGAAATAGGTGCAGATGCAGAAGAGAAAAAAATTGAGCATAAAGCAAAGGCCCAAGCAACTCTGCGATTTTTTGCCGCCGCTAAAAAACAACAACCCAGCTCTTATCAAGTAAGAAAAGAAAATAGATTTTTCAATAGAAGGACCTTACATGGCACCAGTATTGTCTTTAAAGGAGATTCATTGATGGCGGAAGTAGCCGCGGAAGAGATTGAATCCACTAATCCTTCCGCTCAAAGCTCCCTAGCCGCAGTTTGCTAGTGCCAAAAGAAAGTGCTCAAGGAGGAGCGCTTATTTTAATAAACTCAATAAGTTAAACAAAGAAAAAGCAAGTAAGTCTTACAGTTCAGGCCAACAAGTTATATTATACCTCTTTTCCAATTTATATTTAGCAATGCTTTAAAAATTGTCTATATTATAAGTAAGCTGATCTTTTAAAGACCAACTCATCTAATACAGAGAGTATTAAAGTATATTGAATAAATGGAGTTATTATGCCAATACATGAACGACGACAACACTTCCGTATCGAGGATTATATATACTTTAACTACCGAATTATGGAACCCGGTGAAATGTGCTCAGATAGAGCCGTTGTCGACGAATTATTGGGTAAAAACGGACAGCGCTATTTAGAAGCATCCCATTACTTCCAAAATATTGACTACGAATTGGCTGAATTAACTCAAGCTATTGCTTTAAAAGATCCTGCTTTAGCGCACTATCTTAATTTATTGAATACCAAAATAGATTATTTGTCTCGACAAATGCTGATGACCAATACCATTCAAATGCGTAAAGTAAACATTAGCCTTGGCGGCATGGCATTTAAAACCACCGAACTAATTAAAGAAAAAACCAATTTAAAGATGGTTATCTATACCAAGCCCAAAATGATCCCCATTATTTTAGAGGCCACCGTGGTTTATAGCCAATATCAAAGTGAACACCATTACCGTACCGCAGTAACATTTAATGGTTTAACCGATGAACAAGAGCAAATATTATCCCAACATATTTTATTGGGGCAAGTAAAAACCCGCTCCGACTAAAAAGGTTACAAAATTAGTTAATCCACAGTAAACTACACCCTTTCTAATAGGTCCTAATCCTGTGGCCTATTATCCTACTCTCCGACATTTTACAGAGAATCATAACCGTTATAAGAGGTAAATTATGACTAGAGTCGTACATTGTTGTAAATTAAAGCGTGATGCAGAAGGTATGTTAAAAGCCCCTTTCCCGGGAGCCCTGGGAGAGCGAATTTTTAATGAAGTATCGCAAGAGGCCTGGAATATGTGGCTATCTCATCAAACCATGTTAATCAATGAATATCGCTTAAATTTGCTTGAGCCCAAATCAAGAGAATTTTTAAAAGAAGAAATGCAAAAATATTTCTTCGGTGAGGGTTCAGACAAACCTGCTGGATATACACCAAATTAGCCCATTTTGAAACATAATAATCCAAACTGTTGAGTGGCCTCAGATTTTTTCAAAAAAAATGAAATCAATGCTTGACTCTAAGGCCATAAAACGGTTTAATGCATCCCGTTGGGGCCAGATAGCTCAGTCGGTAGAGCAGAGGATTGAAAATCCTCGTGTCGGCGGTTCGATTCCGTCTCTGGCCACCATCAAAGTTAAATTCCTCCGGTGACTCTTCCAACGTTTAGTAAATCCACAATAAAACGGCTCTATCTCATGTAAGTGGGCACTTTAATCACTCGCAGAACACCTGGCTCTTTCCCATTTAAGGGGGCAGCTATAATCACCGACAGAGCACCTTAACACGCACTCTGAAATTTTCAAAAATTTCTAAAACCATAAGCCCTACTTTGAATCAGCTTCATCTTTCGATAGAACCCCCTGTGTACCCATATCCTGCACTGCAGTGGCTGGCAGTAGACTACTGCGACGTAGACAATTCGCGATGGCATAGTGCTGATAAAATATAATTGTGCTACATTTATTTCATTAAGGGATTTTACTCTTCGCTGAGACCACTATGGATTGGATTAAAGATCGCCAAGATTACGAGCTGCGGCTTACAAATATTAAACCTTTTTTAAATGGAAAAATCGTCTTAGAAAAAGACATCATAACCTTATTGGAAGCTGCGATTAAACCTTACGACAAAGTGTGTCTCGAAGGTGATAACCAAAAACAAGCCGACTTTCTTGCCCGCAGCCTCTGCGCCATGAACCCTAAAAAAGTATATGGCCTACATATGATCCAATCGGCTGTAACGCTTGCCGAGCACTTAGATCTATTTGAGCGTAAAATTGCCGCGAAAATCGATTTTTCTTTTGCCGGCCCTCAGGCAACACGCCTGGCTATTATGATTCAACGAAATCAAATAGAAATTGGTAATATCCATACCTACAACGAGCTTTATGCACGTTATGCCATGGATTTAACCCCAAATATAGCCCTAATTACCGCAGAAAAGGCCGACCATCAAGGTAATCTCTATACGGGAGCAAATACCGAGGAAACCCCTAGTATCGTTGAGGCAACTGCCTTTAAAAATGGTTTAGTCATCGCTCAGGTCAACGAAGTAGTCGATTCTCTTCCCCGAATTGATATTCCGGGTGGCTGGATTGATGCGGTAGTTCAGGCGCCTAATCCTGCCTATATTGAACCCTTATTTACCCGCGATCCTGCCTTAATTGATGAAGTAAAAATACTCATGGCTATGATGGTTATTAAGGGCATTTATGCACCTTATCAGGTCAATCGTTTAAATCATGGCGTGGGGTTTAATACCTGCGCCATTGAATTAATTCTCCCCACGTACGCGCAATCCTTAGGGTTGAAAGGAACCATTTGCAAACATTGGATGGTTAACCCCTTACCGACGTTAATACCTGCAATAGAAGCCGGCTTTGTTGAGTCTATTTTTTGTGTGGGGGGTGAGGTAGGCATGAATGAGTACGTACGTGCCCGCCCGCAAGTTTTTTTTACCGGCCGTGATGGCTCTTTACGTTCCAATCGTCTTTTTGGCCAACTCGCCGGGCACTATGCGTGTGATGTCTTTATTGGCGCCACACTACAAATGGATCCTCAAGCAAATAGCTCTACGGCAACCAAAGGACGTATCGCCGGTTTTGGAGGAGCACCGAATATGGGCTGTGACTCTCTTGGACGACGTCATTCCTCTTATGCTTGGCTTAAAGCAGGACAGGAAAAAAATAGCCATAATCCGCAAGCAATGCCTCGTGGCCGTAAGCTGGTAATTCAGATGGTTGAAACCTTCCAAAATGCAGGAAAACCTACTTTCGTCGAAAAGCTTGATGCCTGGGAATTGCAACAAGAGATGCAAGCCGACTTACCCCCAGTCATGATTTATGGGGATGATATTTCCCATGTCGTTACCGAAGAAGGAATTGCCAACTTATTATTATGTAACAATTTAGAAGAGCGCGAACAGGCAATTCGCGGCGTTGCCGGCTACACCCCCATGGGGTTAAAACGAGATAAATCCCTGGTTGATGAGCTACGCAATCGAGGAGTCATCCAACGTCCCGAAGATTTAAAAATCAGCTTAAAAGACGCGGACCGTGACTTGCTTGCTGCCAAGAGCATCCATGATTTGGTAGACATATCGCAGGGACTTTATTGTCCTCCCAATAAATTCAGGAATTGGTAGGAAACTTATGGATACGTATCAATATACATTTAATCTGGAAAAAAAATTACCCGCAACCCCTGTTGTTAAAGTTGGGGTTGCCGGCTCCGGCAATTTAGAAGTACTCATTAAAACGAATACTAATTCCAAACAAACAACTATTCGGGTTAATACCACCGTTTCTGGTTTTAAAACAACCTGGGATGCGGTCATTGAGCGTTATATTGAAGAATACCCCTTCGCAGGCCTCAATATTATCCTAAATGATGCCGGTGCGACTCCTCCGGTGGTATCTCTGCGCCTACGACAGGCAATTGAAACTTATCAATCAGGCTATACCTCCAAAGAAAACTACATCGAGGCCAATGCACGCAGCCGCATATACTCTTTGGTGGATGCCCAAAGTTTTACCGAATTTCTTCTTGATGAAGACACACCAAGCCCTACACTGCCTCAATTAAAAATGCAGGTAGAAACTGATGATGGAGTTATTATTGGGACCGCACAAATTGACGGGTCGACCATAGCCATAGCAGCTCAACAAAAAGATTTCATTGGCGGCGCGGTAGGTGAAGTTCATGGCGCAAAGATTAATGGCTTAATTAAATATGCCCTTAAAAAGAAGCTGGAGGCTTTGGTCTTCTTAATTGACAGTGGTGGTGTACGCTTACAAGAGGCCAATGTCGGCGAAATCGAAATTTCAGAAATTATTCGTTCTATCTTAGATGCCCGTTCTGCAGGCATTAAAACTATTGGGGTAATTTGTGGTAGCAATGGAGCCTATGGAGGCATGGGAATCATCAGCGGTACCTTAGATTATCTGATTGTGAATCAAGGAGCACGCATCGGCGTTTCTGGTGCCGAGGTTATTCAGGCGGTAAAAGGAGCAGAGGTATTTGACAGCAGTGATCGTGCGTTAATTTGGCGCGTTTATGGCGGCAGAACCCGCTTTTTACAGCAAGCGGCACAGGTTTATACGACCAATAAAATGGCCGATATCCGTGAAGCCATAAGCAATGTCTTGCGCCATTCGTGCCCCAAGCTTAACTTAGACACAGTTCTTGCTCAGCATGAATTATTACAGCAGCGAATCCTCGCGGGCACTAACTGCACTGAAGAGGGAGAGTGGCTGAAAAAGTATCACCCTGAACTTTATGAACACGATGTTTTTAATTGTACGGACTCACAGTTTTTAGTGTTGGCCAATAAAGGGAAAAATCATGTCCAGTGACCAAATTACCGCGCAACAACTAATCAAGCACTGTTTTGATACGGCAGAAACCCAAATCAATCAACGCATCATTTTTGGCAGCGGCACAATAAAAGGGAAACAATTTAATCTACTTGGCACCATTGAAAATACCGATTTTGGAGTTGATGAGGCCATGGAAATGGCCAAACAACTATTGCTGCTGATAAAAAATAAAAATCAGGAGCCCATTATTCTGCTTACTAACGTCATTGGTCAAAAGTTATCGGTTCGCGATGAATGGCTGGGTATGTATGGTTATTTCTCCCATCTATTAAGCTGTTTGCATTTGGCGCGTCAAAATGGCAATAAACTCATTTCTTTAGTCTACAATCAAGCCATTGGAGGCAGTTTTATCGCTTTTGGTATGATGGCGGACCGTATTTATGCATTACAGAATACGGAGTTAGCCGTTATGTGGTTGGAGGGCATGGCTAAAGTCACTAAATTGGATGTTGAGTTGCTGCGCGAAATCAGCAAAACATCAGCAGTATTTGCTCCTGGCGTAGAAAATTTTAAAAAGCTAGGCGGCTTGCACGAAGTGCTGCATTTAAATGACCTACCCCAAAAATTATTATTGACGTTAGAAGAAGAAAATCTTACTAAAGACAATCGTGCAGAACTTGGCAAAAAATATGGTGGCCGCTCAATGGCCTTTGACCTAATCAATAAGATTGAAAACCTATGAATTATGCGCGACATACCCTATGTTACCTGAACCCCAGTACAGTAGCGGCAAGTCAGCATTCAGAGGAGCAGCAGCGTTTATTTAAATACTGGTTGCATTGCGGCTATCCTTTTATATCCCCCAGACAACCTCAGGAGCTTCCATCAGGAAAAATACACCTTGCAATTCCCTATGTGAATCTGCAACAGCAAAAAATCCGTGCGGGCTATCAAGTCGCCCTATCTGCAATAATTCAAAACCAAGAACTCCCCAAGTTCACGGACATATTTCCTTCAGTGCAACTGGAGGCTACTGCCGATATTAAAGTTTATGGTTCTTATTGCTGGCAGTATCTAACCCAAGAATCCTATGTACAACCTGACTCTGATTTAGATGTGCTGATTATCTACGCGGCACAATCCCTTTCTGATTTAAGAGGACTTTATCAAGAATTACTCCTTAAAAGTAAGGTACAACAGATTGATGGTGAAGTACGCTTTCCTCACTGGGGTGATTGTTCGCTGCACGAACTACTGCAAAACAGCGACTCTATTTTATTTAAATCCATTAATAACGTATTTTTGTTAGCGAGAGAGGAACTTTATGCAACATACCCCTCCCTCGGCTTCTAATCTTAATAAAATGGCCCGTTACTATGGCAAAATAGCAGTGCGTGCGCTTTATGACGAAATTGCCCTATACCCCAAACCAGGCTTGGTGAGTTTTGTGGATACCGGGGCCCATCAGGACATGAACGGCGCTTTATTTTTTCGCAGTCTCTTTGGTTTACGCCATTATTTCATTCATGTCGGACACCAAGCCGCCCTTAATGCACCCCAAGCAGAATTAGTTAAGTTGGGCCTACAAGCTGAACAAACTATGCAGAAAATAACCTCTGGAGTGAATACCCATCGCGGAGCAATTTTTGCCTTGGGTATCATGTGTAGCAGTATTTGTAAGTTAAGCCTGCGCTATAAGAAATTTTATCCGCAAGATTTGCATTTAGCCATTAAAGAGGAATGGGCCCCTTATTTACAAAAACATCACCAAAATCCCAATACTCATGGAAGTCTGGTGAAACAAAAATACGCAGTTGCAGATGCGAAACAAATGGCAATAGATGGCTATAAACTGGTTTTTGATACCTATTTTGCTTTAGCAGAGATTCAACATGATAAAGAGTTTTTTGGTTTACTTGCCTATCAACAGCTCTTATTGGCTATGGATGACATTAACATTCTCTATCGTACCGGCCCAGAAGGCTTGCAGTTTGCTCGTTATCACATACAACAAGGGATTTCCTTAGATAATCGTAGACGCTCCATACAAGAAGCTGCTCGCCTGCATTTATTATTTTCCCAATGCAACATTAGCCCTGGAGGGGTTGCAGACATGTTGGGACTTATATATTTTTTACGCCATGTATTTGGGGAGTCACCATGAGAATTTTATGCGTTTTTGCTGGACAAGGTTATCGAGAAAACAACTTATTTGCTTTCTTTCAAGGAAATAACCAGGCATTGCACCACTTAAGCGAGTTCTCATCTTTAACTAATATAGATTTTTTGCAGCCCAGTCCTCCTCTTACTGATCCCCATTGGACGCAACTTATTATTGGGGTTTATCAGCTAACACTTTTTAGTATGCTAAAACCACTTTTTAACCAACATCAAATTGAATTAGCCGGTTACAGCATGGGGGAAGTCAGCGCGTTTCTTGCAAGCACTGAGGCCTCATTAGAAGACAGCATTAAACTCTACAGCTATCGCACTAAACTAATGATAACACTGCTGGATCAAGCTTATGATTTACTCTCTATTCGCGGTAATTTTGACGTGGAGGAAATAAAGGCTGCCTGCATACGGCATCACTGTTATGTCGCTATTGTTAACTCCCAGCAGCACGTAGTTCTAGGTGGCAAAATAACGGGGCTCCACCAATTACTTGCAGAATTGCAAGACCGCGTTGCTCGAGCTAACTTTCTTGAAGTGCACCTACCTTCACATACGCCCTATTATGCAGATAAAAAGGGGCTTTTGTTAGCATTTATCAATGAAAATCTGCCTCAATCCAGTTTACTTTATCCCATTATCAGTCCATTAGAGTTAATCAAAATATATAATAGTGAAGAAGAAAAGCAGGTGCTCGACCAAGAATTATATACCTCATTACAATGGCATAGCGTCGGTGAACTAATCAGCGCGTATCAGTATGATCTGATTATTGATCTTGGACCTGGCTCAGCAATGAGCACTATTTTAACCGAGATTAATCCGCAATTAGCGGAAGTAAAACGAGTCATCACCGCTCAATATAAAAGTTTAAATGGTTTGTTACATGCAATGAAACCCCTATTATGACGGTTAGAGCTGTGGGATAATGATTAGAATTTAATTTAAGAACGCCCCATAAGCTCTCTCATTATCTGGATTTAGGGTTCAACCTATCTTGGAAAGATAGAAAAGCAAAGTTTATCATTGAAGCAGAAACTCCCGTAATGGATGAGGTGTGATTTCGAATTACTCCTTTAATAGGGGCTGATAAACTTTTTCAAGATTCTCAATAAGCCTTTAGGTGTTTGCTGTTCGCGAACTGCGAGTATCTATTGATATTCACTATTGTTAAACTATTTTATCAAGCACTTCTAATCTTAATCTACTGTCATCTACTTAATCAAATAAACTGTTATTCGCTGCATTTTTTTTCGTAAGCATTCTAAATCATGCATGATAGATGTGTCATTTTATTCTACATGACGTTTGCGATCATCTCACCAGTAATATGGATTAAAGGCTTATTTAACCCTTTACCGAGACCATCCTTTTTAAAAATATTTCTCGAGCTAGCTCAATTAGATGATTTTCCAGATGCAAACAAAACAACAGAGAGATCAAATATTGACCACAAAATGATTTTTTAATATAATAGCCCCCTCTATTGTTATTTTCTAGGAGTTCAGCATGGCGGTAACCGAAGATCAGGTACAATGTCTACTCTCATCCGATACACAAAAAATGACCGAGGAGCAGCAAATATATTTGCTCCATGCCATTCTTGAGGATGCGAAACAAGCATTAGATCAAGAAAAAGATAAAGATGTTTATAAACTCATTTCTGACTTCCAAGCTCTCTTAGAGCACAGACACTTTTTAAGTGATGCTCGAGAAAATGTAAATAAATTAATTGCCTTACTTGAACAAAGAGAAGATGGAAAATCAACCCTGGCTCATTTTAAAAAACATGGGGTCTACCGCATTCTTTATCGTAATCCCACGATGCGTGGCCAGCAAGCTCCTGAAGATGACGACTTAAACCAACTACTACGTGCAGGTTACGCAGGTATAGGAATTTCTGCCGTAATTATTGCCTTTTTTGTAGCCACCACGCTTGTTGGAGGCGCTCCCTTTTGGCTGACCGCCATTTCTGCAGGACTATTTACCGGTGCCTCAACCTATTTAAGTGGGATTTTGTATGGTGTAGTGAACGATCTTTTTGCAACGAAGGCTAATTTGCCTTACTTTTTATTAGGCCATCAACCACAACAAACCAGTATGCTGCGTACAAATAATAAAATAGCTCAAGGCATCGCCTGGGGTGTGGCAGCAACATTTGGACCCGTAGTTCTTGCCTCGGTGCTCTTTACCTTAGTGGCAACGGTTACCGCTTTTTTTGTTCCTCTAGCTACATTTGTATTACCCGCCATGATGATTGCAATGCCTTTAATTGCGGTTGGTGCTGAAATATATGCAAGAAAAATGGCCATTGAACACCAAAATCAACGTTATATACATAATTTAACCTCTCGGCTAGGGATAAATAGCTATCAAAAAGACGGAATTGACTTAATGTGTCAAACACCACATGAGCTTGCTGCCTGGTTAGCCAATGGAGACCGTAACCTCTTTGGTTTTCAACGAGTACCCTTGATTGGTTTGGGCGCATTAGCCGGTTTTGTGGGTCTAAGTGTTTTCAGTACGCTAGTCCCGCCCGTACTTTTTGCCTCCCCAATCATTGCTATGGCTGTTCCTGCCGCTTTTGCTGCCGTAGCTGCCCTTACTTTGGCTGCGGGTGGAGTTTATACCTACGCTAATCGCAACACCATGCTCGATGATCGCTATCGTATGGAGTTTGAAGGAGACATTAAACCTGAGTTATATATTGACGAAGATGCGGTCTATGTCCAAACCGTACTACGCAAATACCCTAATCCAGCTGATGCTCCCCGAGTGAACCCTACACCAGTCTCTACACAGCAGGTCGAAGAGCCTAAAGAGGTCGCTCATTTTGCTCCAGTAATTTCGCTCCCTAATGTAGGGTCCTCAGCGCTCAGATCTCAAAAAGAAGAACGGGATGAAAATCAGGAAACGCATGGCATCTCTCGAACAAACAGCTAATAACCTGATGAAATGACTTAGAACATCCCCTGTTTTTTTTAAAATTATCTACTATAGTTTTAATACTCTAATAAGAATAATAACAAACGGGGGATGTCATGTTACGTCGATGGACCGCTATCGCTTTATTATTTTGTACCCTCCCATGCTTCGCGGCTGATGAGCGCGAAATTGCCATTACTATTGATGATTTACCCTTTGTTGGTTCCGGCACAAGTACTCCAGCCAGCCTAAAACGAACCCAAGACCGATTTATGGCTATAGTAAAAGCACTTGTGGATAATCAAGTACCTGCTACTGGTTTTGTGATTGGTGGTGCTGTAGCTAAGAATGAATGGGATCTATTAGAAACGTTCCGCAATCAAGGCTTCGCCTTAGGTAATCATACTTACACCCATGACAGCCTAAACAGCATGAGTGCCAACAAATACATCGCGGATATTGAACGCGCCGATGTTAAATTAGCTCCCGTAATGACAGAACCCAAATATTTCCGCTACCCTTATCTTGCAGAGGGAAATGGCGAGAAAAAACAACAGGTAGTGAATTATTTAGCAGCGCATCAATACATTATTGCTCCAGTTACGATTGACAGTAAAGATTATGAATTCAATGCGCAGTTTTATAGAATTCCTTATCGCAAGAGAGCACAAAGTATTAATCAATTTAAGAAACGTTACTTAGCTTATATTTGGAAACAAACTCTGGCAGCAGAACGTAGAAACAGTAATGGACAGCCTAGAAAACAAATATTGCTTATCCATGCGAATCTATTAAACAGCTACTGCCTGGAAGATATTCTTGATATGTATAAAAAGAATGGTTACAAGTTTATTAGTCTTGCCGATGCATTGAGAAACGATACGGTGCAACCATTAAATGCGAGTGCAGAATCATCAAATCTTACTGAGCAAGTTCCGAAAGAAGCGGTGATGAATAAAGGAGCACTTTAATTGCAAGAGTGTGATAATACACCGGCATATCCGAGTTGCTTGCAACCAGGATATGCCGAATGGATTTTCTACCAGAAGGGATTACTTAGACGAAGAAACCTGAGTTACTCGAGAGATAGCATGCTTAGGTAACAACAACCAATAATGCCCGGTATTCTTCATATGACCAGCAATCGACGTCGCACGATCCCCGTCACCCCAAAATACATCCCCACGAATCTTACCACGAATTGCACCACCCGTATCTTGGGCGATCATTAATCGTTGCATCGGTTTGTTTTCATCTGGTTTAAGGCTATTTGGACGTGTAGTATTCAACCACAATGGTGTTCCTAGAGGAATCCATTGCTTATCTACAGCAAGAGAATAGCCTGGAGTTAACCATACACCTTGCGCCCCCAAAGCAACTCCTTGATTCATTTTACGGAAAAATACAAAGGATTTATTTTGGTTAATCACAGGATGCAATTGTTTAGGATGCTTGGTCAAATAGCGCTTAATCGCTTGCATGGAGGCATTATCTCGAGTCATAATCCCTTTTCTGATTAAAACCCCAGCAATAGCAGTATACGGCTGTCCATTTTGTGCATCATAGCCCACGGAAAGACGTTCGCCATCCTCAAGTTCAATAAGCCCTGAACCCTGAATTTCTAAAAAGAGTCGATCGATGGGACTATTAATCCAAACCAATACTTTAGCTTTATCCTTCAAAGCCCCTCTATTGATTTGCGCACGCGTATAATAAGGTACGAGTTGTTTTTTTACCAAACGACCCACGATACGGCGATTCTTCAGATCTCCGGAAAACATGCCTAAATCAGAAGTAACTAAATCGTCAGGTGTTTCATATAAAGGCACACTAAATTCCTTAGATTTAGTATAACTACCCTTAATGGTTGGAACATAATAACCGGTAAACAAACCAGGTCCAGTCTCGGGATCAAAAAACTCCACCGGCTGAAACCATTCTTCAAAAAATGACTTGGCTGATTTATCAGTAATAGAATCAATGTTCAAAGCAGCAACACAGGCAGGTTGCCAATCTTTGACTTGTAGCTCAATATGATCGGTTCCAACCACTTGCTCCGGCTTTTGTTTCACAAAAGCACGGCAAGAAACTTGAAATGTTGCTAATGAGCGCTTCAAATCAGCAGACGTCCATCCAGGGAGGTGGTTAAAAGTAACCGGCCTGAATAGAGAGGCTGTTTTTTGCGGTTCTACAGGTTGTTTAAGTTGCTTGGAATGCCAGAACCACCAGGATGTTGTACCTAGTGCAGCAATGGCGACGAATAATGATGTATATAGTATTTTCTTTTTCATAGAGGACAATTTTTACACGTTATGGAAGATAATGCAACTAAAAATTGGTTATTTTTAAATCAAATTATGAGCTATAGCTTTTAAAAGGTCAATAGTATAACCCATCAACCAATTGATTTCATTTATTTTATTAATGGAACTACCTAGACAGCTCCTAAATAACGCCAACTACTAATTCCTAAGCGAATTAAACGCTCCTTACCCGTACAATTAGCCATTGTGCTTGCACTAAGATAACGAATTTGCAAAAAAGAAACAGGTACCCCCTCCTCCAACGATAACACCGAAATGCGTTGATGATGGCTTGCATGTTTTTGCCCTTGCTCATAAACCACCAAACAAGGAAAAAAACCTAAGTCCTCGATAAAATACTGGTAACTTAGCTCCCCATCCTTAAAAGAACAACCTTGGTGCTGCAACAAGATATCCAATGCACGATTGGCTGCATCTTGATGACGTATGCAACTCGAGACAGAAGATTTTTGTTGCGCCAATTGGAGAGCTAATGCCTCTAACTGATAAAAACGTTGGTGCAAAGCCTCCTGGTGATTGCTTGCTTTGAAATAGAGCAACAGATGCTGCATGGAGCTGACTACCAACAAACTGATAACGGCCGTAATCAGTAAGACGATTAGAAAAATAAATCCCTGTTCTTGTCGTTTCATGAGCCCCGCACCCTAACGATAATATCCTGTTTACTCCCCTCTACAAGCCCCAGGGTTAGGTGCGTCACAACAGTTCCATGCCTGCGTTGGCGACGGCTATGCAAGGACTGAATGAATGAGGTAAGCTCTTCTGACTGACCCAGTTGATAAAATAAAGCAGGTTTTCCTTGGGCATTTTTCTTAATAAACCAACGCTCTTCCCAATATTCACCAACAGAAACAGTACCCGTATACTGAAACTGCAAAGGCTTATCTAAAGTAATTACTACTCCCTTAGCATGTGGGCTCATCGTGAAACGTTGGTGTATTTCTGCCTGCTCACAGTCTGCAATAATTAAGGGGCGTTTTTTATTAAATGAAGTAGCATGCGGCACAAGAATCTGCCGGATATTGAGTATGTTTCTCACCTCAGCAAACTGCTCATGCATGCGATTGATTTGTAATAAATATCGTGGTCCATTTTCGATGTACAAGCCAGGAACCGGCTTTCCCTGCTTTTTAAGGTGTAACTGATCAATACCCAAACAGGGAGTAAAACCTGCACGACGAATACTGTCACTCAATAAATCACTCACCCAGCGTAGATCAAAATGAGAGGCAAGAAGGCGTTCCATTTCACTATAACCCTGTTTACTTTGACTGTAAAATTGCATTAGCGTCGTCATGAGCAAACTAGCAAGAAACAATCCGATTAATACTTCGGATAAGCTAATTCCAGTCTGCTTCTTCATGAAGAACCTGTTAACTTCAAATGATGTCGGATAAGAACATTCGGCTTGGCGACATGATGCATACGCAATACCGTCCCATGAGGGGTATGTTCAATCTGTAACTGATAGCCTGGAGGAGGAACAGGAAGCTGTTGCAGCTGAGCTAATAAGGCTTCATCAATTGCATCCAAAAACCAAGCGCTTTGTTCCCGCCAGATTAATTGTCTGAGTAATTGCTTGCTTTGCCATTGCTGTTGCAATAAAAATAAAGCGATCATTGTCACGAGCAAAAGCGATGCCAGCACTTCGATAAGGGAAAATCCCTCTTGCTGATTCATTGTCCATAATTCCTAAGGTTGGTTAGCCTGCGCAGAATAACGCCCTAATTATCAAAACTCAAGTAGATAGTGCCTCTACATAATATTGGCTTAATCTTTATCACGCACAATGCAATTTTTTTTCATAAGTGTGTTATTGATTGCCCGAAAGGATAGAACAACGCTATTGCGCAGTATGTCTGGATTGTAAAAATAACTTTCTTGCCCATGTCACAATGAGTGACTCCCACAAAATTCTAATTGACGGGTATGGGTAATATTACCCACTATATCCATGAGTTTGGCTTGTTTAAACAGGATATTAAGGTAGATAAGCCTAACCCACAACCAACATCCATTACCCCTAATTTTATTGTGTAATTATTTTCTCTTGATAACACTTACAATGAGCTTTCTCTTCGTAAGGCTAATTTATAAATGTAATCAATCACAAAAATAAGTCCCCGCCCCTCCGAATTAAACCATTTGCACCGTGACAGAAAGGATTGCCTTAGGTAATATAAACTCACGTACTAAGCAAGGAATGTTTATGGCAGTTAATTATCAAGAAGTACCTCATCCAGGAATACGCTCATTGGTGCCTTACAAACCCGGGAAATCTATTGAGGAACTGGCTCGTGAAAAAGGGATTAGTAATATTATTAAGTTAGCCAGCAACGAAAACCCTTTAGGATGCAGCCCTAAGGCTTTAGCAGCCTTCCGAGAGATGTCACCCCACCTACTGGCCATGTATCCCTCCCCTGCAAATCACCCATTAATCCCTAAATTAGCCCAAAAACATCAAGTAAACACCAATCAGATTTTCGTGAGTAACGGTTCTGATTACATCTATACCATTTTATTAAACTCATTCGTATTACATCATGACAAACACATCCTCGTGCATGATTATGCGTTCAGTACTTATGCGATTCAGGCACAAACATTAAACATCCCTGTTCATTCTGTTGCGATACATAAGGATTGGCGCGTCGATATCACGGCCATTATTGAAGCATGTACGCCTAAAACTGGCATTATTTTTTTAGCTAATCCCAATAATCCAACTGGAGTGCTGATTAATCAACACGAAATACAGCATCTGCTTAATAGCATTCCTGAAACTACGTTATTAGTCATTGACGAAGCTTATTATGAGTTTGCCGCCTCACATTATAATAAAGACAACATCGACTGGTTAGCTAAACACCCTAACCTCATCATTACGCGTACTTTTTCTAAAATCTATGGCTTAGCTGGATTGCGCTTAGGGTATGCACTGGCCCATCCCTCGATTATCGACATCATGCAACGAGTACAGCTCCCATTTACCGTCAACCAAGCAGCATTAACTGCCGCACACGCCGCCTTAGATGATCACGACTTCCTGCAATTGAGTTTAAAAACTAATGCGGAGGGAATGAAACAGATGCGTGCAGGTTTTGAAGACTTAGACCTGGAATACCTACCCTCTGCCTGCAATTTCTTTACCTTTAACTGTAAGGAAGATGGGATGTCCCTCTATAATTATCTTTTAGACAGAGGTATTATTGTTCGACCGCTTCATCCCTATAATATGAATAATTACATCCGCGTAACGATTGGTACTCAAGAACAAAATGCTCGTTTTCTTGAAGCACTAAACAGTTACTATCGTTAAAAGGAACAAAAATGACTAGTGATTTAAGTAGCAAACATTGTGAATCATGTGAAGGAATTGGGGCTGCGCTCACTGAAGAGCAAGTTAAGAATTTACTGCCTCAATTAAATAAGCAATGGCAAGTCAGTGCTGATAACCGCATTATTCGACGTGAGTTATCCTTTAAAGATTTTTACGAAACTATGGCTTTTGTCAATGCGCTTGCTTGGATAGCAAATGTTGAAAACCATCATCCTGATTTAGAAGTTGGTTATAACTATTGTCATGTGAGTTTTACGACCCATGCCTTGGATGGTTTAAGTCATAATGATTTTATTTGCGCTGCCAAATTAGACAAATTATTATTAGATTAATATTAATTAAGAACTGCCGCGGAGATCTCAACTCCGTGGCTATATAAACATCGAATATCGCTTAATAGAAACACATTGACCAAAAATTGATTTCAGTACATTATAGGAATACTCTTTCTCATTTTTGAGTCGATATGCCCTCTCCAGAAACAAAAAATACCCTTAATAATAGCTCCCGAGATTTAATTGGTGATTTGCTTTTTACAGCACGCTACCTTCCTAAAGCAGCATTAACGGTCTCACTCTATGCGCTTGCTGGTGCAGTCTTAGGCTGGAGCTCAACATATGTTTTTAAAGAGAAATGGAATAATTATGCACAAAAAAATCATCATGTCATTGACCCTGATGATCAATATGTTGCAACAGATGAAAAATATTTGCATTTTTCACGCGACCAACAATTTAACCACATAAGCGCAACTATGGATGAAGCAATTCCAACTTACGCCTCACTACTTGGCGCATCTACAGGAATTTTTTTTGCGGCCACTAAGGTGAGGAATAATTTTAAACTGGGACTAGAAGAGGACCGAATTAATCGACATCTAGAGATAGTGTAGTTTGACTAACTTGCTTATCACGTAAAGAAATCCTGCTGGTAATTGTCATGCTCCCATCTACTCGTTTAGCTAAATCCCCAATCTCGCGGACAAACCACGAGACTAGAGATAAAAATAGGATTAGATGACTCGCAAATTCAGTTACAAGCTAGCAATTACCACTTAGACCCATAGTTGCCACGATCATAACAAAGGTCTGCTACGGCATTAACGAGGCTGCCTACAGGTCGAGTAACTAGACCTACAAGACTCAATAAGGGATTAAGAATCGCCGCAAAGAGTGCTGATACACAATTGCAAAAATGTTGCTTTGTGTGTTCCCAACTATCCTTCGCTTCTGACAACCGACTGTCATGTGTCCCTTTGCGAGAAATACTACTCGACCAAAGCTGGCCTGTAGCAATCAATGAATTAACGCAATTAAATGCCGAAATTACCGCATCAAGCAAAAAAGATGGACTTGCCAGAAGATCCATTACTGGTCGACCGGCATAAATTAAAAAATCTGAATCCTTATAAGACCGAGCTTGAATAGGACTTAACAAAGCGTTAAAGCGGATCTTAGTTGAACCAAACATACCGTATTTAGTTACCAAACTCGGATTCAATACATCTTTAGACATTATAAACTCCAAAATAAATCTTTTTAATATTTCATAACCGCACGTTCTTCACCAAGCAGGTTAGTTAAAAGTCCTAATAATTCATCACTGGGTTCAACATACCACTGTTTTGCTACGTTTAATTGAGCCTTTGCATGCTCATTAGTGTAGGCAAATTGCACGGCACAGCCACCAGCATGGCTTTTTAGTATGGTTTGAATTGAGGACAACATACTCTGATGCTCTGATTTTAAACGTAATTCCAAGCAACGGGCAAATCTTGAGCGTGCTGATGAGATATTATACAGGAAAGTAGCCGTCATTTTAACGCCCCCACTAAAATCATCGTGAGCCACCTCACCTTCCACTACGAGCATGTCCCCACTTGCCAAGGGGGAAGTAAATGACTCAAATACCTCGCCAAAGACAACCACATCCATCCTCGAGGTCGAATCATCCATGCCAATGATCACCAATTTTTTACCGCGTTTGGTAATAATCTTACGAATAGCGGAGACTTGAGCACAAATCACGGCTTTTTTATGGCTCGAAGGATTTAATTGACTGATGGGCACGATAAAGTCCACAAACTCACGGCGGTATTGATCAGCAGGATGACCTGTTAGATAAAAACCTAAAACTTCTCGCTCACCATCAAGGCGCTGTGCTTCGGACCATGGTTTGCACTCTATGTATTGTTGGTTACTGGCCTCATCTTCAAGGAGAGTAAATAAATCGAATTGACCGCTGGATTGATTTTGATGCTCTTTCTCAGCGACTTTGAGTGCCTTTTCCAAGGAGGCAGTCAGTACCGCACGCTCAACCTTCCACACGTCAAAAGCACCACTTTTAATCAAAGCCTCAAGCACCCGACGATTCACTTTGCGTAAATCTAATCTTTGGCAAAAACTATATAAGTCAGTATAGGCTCCTTGAGCTTCACGCTCCTGGGTAATGCAATCAATCGCATTTTCCCCGACCCCTTTGATAGCACCAAGGCCATAAACGATGGTGGTGTCATTAGTTACCGTAAAGTGATACATCGATTGATTTACTAATGGGGGTAGCACGGTTAATTTCATATGTGCGCATTCATCGATAAAAGTAACTACTTTATCGGTATTATCCATATCCGAAGACATCACTGCGGCCATAAAGGCTGCCGGGTAATGGGCTTTAAGCCAAGCCGTTTGGTATGCGACTAAAGCATAGGCAGCCGAGTGCGATTTGTTAAAGCCATAGCCTGCAAATTTCTCCATTAAATCGAAGATGTAGGTGGCAACTTTTTCATCCACCCCGCGGGCGGTCGCTCCCTCAGTAAAAATTTCCCGCTGTTTGGCCATCTCTTCGGGTTTCTTTTTACCCATCGCACGACGTAACATATCCGCCGCACCTAAGGTATAATTCGCAAGAACCTGGGCAATCTGCATCACCTGCTCTTGATACAAAATAACCCCATAGGTTGGTTTTAAAATAGGTTCCAAATCAGGATGCGGATAATCAACCGCCGCACGTCCATGCTTACGGTCAATAAAGTCATCCACCATTCCCGATTGCAACGGGCCGGGTCGGAATAAGGCTACCAATGCGATGATGTCTTCAAAACAGTCAGGCTGTAATCGTCCAATCAACTCTTTCATCCCGCGGGATTCAAGCTGGAATACGGCGGTTGTTTTACAGGCTTTGAGCAAATCAAAAGTGGCTGCGTCATCCGTAGGAATTTGGCTGATATCAATTGTTGGCAGGCCATTTTTTTGGTTTTGCTTATTTACGGTAGCTAAAGCCCAATCAATAATGGTGAGCGTTCTTAAACCCAAAAAGTCGAACTTTACCAAGCCCGCAGCTTCAACATCATCCTTATCGAACTGGCTCACAATTTGCGTGGAGCCTTCTTCACAATAAATGGCGGTGAAATCGGTAAGCAACGATGGGGCAATAACCACCCCTCCCGCATGCTTTCCTGCGTTACGGGTGATCCCTTCCAGTTTAAGCGCTAAATCAATTAACTCCTTAACTTCTTCTTCCTCTTGGTAACGACGCTCTAGCTCGGGTTCTTGCTCCATTGCCTTACTTAGGGTGATTCCTATTTCAAAGGGAATGAGTTTGGCAAGCTTGTCCACAAAGCCATAGGGATGACCTAGAACGCGCCCCACATCGCGTACCACCGCTTTTGCGGCCATGGTACCAAACGTAATAATCTGCGACACACTTTGGCGACCGTATTTTTCAGCCACGTAGTCAATGACCCGATCACGGCCTTCCATACAGAAGTCAATATCAAAGTCAGGCATGGAAACCCGCTCGGGGTTCAAAAAACGCTCAAAAAGTAATTCGTATTCTAAAGGATCAAGGTCGGTAATTTTTAGTGCATAAGCCACTAAAGAACCCGCACCCGATCCCCTTCCCGGCCCTACAGGAACACCATTGAGCTTGGCCCATTGGATAAAGTCGGCCACGATGAGGAAGTATCCAGGGAATCCCATGTTGTTAATTACATCGAGCTCAACTTGCAAGCGGGCGTCGTATTCACCACGTGCTGCTGCTAACTCTTCGGCGGATTTGTTTTTAAATAGTTGTACTAAACGCTCTTCCAAGCCGACTTGGGATAGATGCGATAAATAATTCTCAACCGTAGACCCTTCTGGGATGGGGAAGTTGGGTAGGTAATTGTTGCCTAAATCCAGTTTTACTGTACATCGCTTGCTAATTTCTACGGTATTTTGAATAGCGGAAGGCAAATCGGCAAATAAAGTCTCCATTTCTTCTGCTGAACGCAGGTACTGCTGAGCACTATATTGTTTACTACGACGGGGATCCGCTAAGGTATAACCATCATGAATACACACGCGTGCTTCATGGGCATCGAAGTCTTCCGCATCAATAAAGCGTACATCATTGGTTGCTACTAAGGGCAATTGCAATTCATCTGCTAAAGCAATTAATTGCTCATTGTATTGTATTTCGTCCGGTCTGCCGGTACGTTGAATTTCTAAATAAAAGCGATTAGGAAAAAGATTGTGCCAATGTAGCGCACGATTCCTGGCTAATTCTAAATCATCAGCCAATAAAGCTTGACCTATATCGCCAGACTTGCCACCAGATAAGGCAATCAAGCCTGCAGAATATTCTTCAATCCACTGATTCTGAACGCGTGGCTGCCCCTGATGTTGTCCTTCTTGGTATGCTTTAGAAACTAGGCAGGTTAAATTTTTATAACCTTGCGCATTAAGACATAAAAGCACTAAAGAGGAAATTCGCTCTGGTTGCAAAGGATCATGACAAGGAAGGTCACTACCGAGAATCGGTTTAATTCCTGAATCTAATGCATATTTGTATAATTTTACCGCAGCAAATAAATTGCAATGATCGGTAACCGCAACGGCGCACATCCCCCGGGAGGGCAATGCCTTCATTAATGGCTTAATTCGCACCAGACCATCAACTAGTGAAAATTCCGTGTGAACGCGCAGGTGAACAAAACGTTGTTGCATAGAAGAATAAACTCAATCGCCGGTTTTAATCTGGGTCGATTTTAACGTAATTATTGCCGGGGATCAAAAGCGTCTCTCACAGCATCTGCAAATAAGTTAATTGCCAGAACCAACAAAAACATAAATATAAAGGCTGCAAGCATCGGCCACCACACTACCGGATCCCGCGCTAACTCCAAGCGGGCACTGTTTATCATATTCCCCCAGCTAATGGTCATAGGGGACACACCAACCCCAACATAGGACAGCAACGCTTCTGCCATAACTAAGAAACTAAAATCCAGGACCAGGGTAATTACCACAATGTGCATCACATTCGGCAATAAATGTTTGCGTAAAATAGTAAACCAATTAGAACCTAAAGCACGCGCCGCTAAAACATAATCCACCTCACGTAATTTCAAGGCTTCTGCCCGTAAAAGGCGGCATAAACTAGTCCAACTGGTTACCCCTAAGATGAGGCATAATGCGAGCAAGCGAGCATCTGCACTGCGAGCCAAGGTTGGAAATTGTTCGGGATGGTTGGCAATGTAGGTTTGTAGTGATAACACGGATGCAGTAATTAACAACACTCCGGGAATAGAGCTTAAAGTGGTGTAAACATATTGAATAATATCGTCTGCAAGACCACCGAAATATCCAGCAACCACCCCTAAGAATAAAGCCAAGGGCAGCATAAAGAGTGTGGTTAATAAACCAATGATTAAACCCGTGCGAATACTTTTAATGGTAAAATAAAAAATATCCTGGCCAATTTGTCCAGTTCCTAAAACGTGGAAAACACGAGATAGCTGATAACCATAGACGATAAAAAAACTAAGTAAGATTAAAGTGATTACCACACTAAAATTTGTGGCGCTAAAACGCCATGGAGGGATTGCGCGAAAGTAACGCGACAGGATGAGCCCCCCGGAAAAAACCAGGCCAATGCCCAAGCTCCATTGTAATGAATACCAAGCCTTGCTTTTAATTACCTGGTTTCTTTCAGCCTCTGTGCTTATCCATTTGGCTGGATAATTTAAACGTGGGAAAAATTGGGTGACAACGCCATTAACCAAGGTGGTATCGGTAACAAATTGGTATAAAGCTAAAGGGGCTGAGTAGGTTTTTTCATTAATTTCATCAATTGGCGATAAGATTTTATCCAGTACAGATAGGGAGGATTCGGACTGATTATTTGACTGGAAATGAATTGAGTCTAATACGCCTATAGTGAGAAAGGCTAAAAGAATAATCCCTGCACTGACGGCAATGGGACGATGCAGGATCATCGAAAATGAACGTCGGATGTGTTGTTTGCGTAAACTCAATAAAATAGTAAGCGTTCCCAATGCCAGAAGGATAAGAAAACATTTATCGGTCCACAAAAATTCAAATGTCATTTTTTATTCTCTATTATCATCACAGACTTCTTCAACGTGCCACAACGCGCCCTATCCGCTCGTCCTAATGAACACAAAAGACCCAATTACTATGGATTGACCACGCTATCCCTAAAATCCCGCCCCTCACCGCACTTAGTGGATACCGCGGTCAAGCGCGGTAATTCGGCAGAAAGCTCTTAGGTTAAAATAATTACGATAACTTAACCCGCGGGTCAACCAACATATAAGAAAAATCGGTTAGTACCAAACCGACGATATACATAATGGACCCTAGAAACACCATAGCGCGTACAATTGCAAAATCCTGCTGTTGGATCGCATCAATAATGTAACTACCTAAACCGGGAATTCCAAAAAAGGACTCTAAAATTAAGCTGCCCATAAAGAGTGAAGGAATAATCACCACAATCCCAGTAAGGATCGGCAACATGGCATTTTTAAGCACGTGCTTAAACATAATTTTGCGCTCGTTTAAGCCTTTAGCGCGCGCCGTTTTCACATAATCCTTATTCATTTCTTCCAAAAATAAAGTTCGATACCAACGGCCACCTGCTCCTAAGCTCCCTAATACTGCTACGACCACTGGAAGAATAATAAATTTAAATGCTTCTACTCCCCCATCGTAGCCCGAAATAGGCACCAGACGCAGTAATTTTCCAAACAGATATTGGCCACCTATAATGTAAAATAAGCTGGAAATAGACATTAAAATGATGCAAATAATCACCCCAGTTAAATCAAGATAAGTACCCCGAAAAAACGCCATTGCCATGGCCAATACAATGTTGCTCAGCACATCCAAAAATAAAACCGGTATGGCAATAGCTAAACTAGGCCACATTCTAAAAGTAATGTCCTGGCTAATATCACGACCGGCATCCGACATCCCAAAATCGAAGGTAAATAAACGCATTGATTTTTGGAAAAATAAAGTTGCCTCAAGCTTTTCTAATCCGGTTTTCTGCTCATTAAAAAACAAGGGTAAATCATAACCATGGGCTGTTTTCCAATCATCAATAACTTGTTGTTGCACATGCTTTTGTCCCAAATGCATTCGCGCAATATCATCAGGAGTATTGACCATAAAAAATAAAATAAAGGTAAGCACATTAATGCCAAAAAGGATGGGGATTGCATAAAAAAATCGACGTATTAAATATTTCATCATGACAAATTAATCCTTTTAGCAGGCTGTTTTTCTTTTTTGACATAGGCAATAAATAGAGGAATAACCAATGCAAGAACTAAAATCAGTAATAAACCTAAAGGCCAAAAAATAGGTTGATTCCACTCAAGTCGCAATCGATTACGTTCCGGCACATCAACCGCTACATATTTCAAACTACTTAAACCCATAGTGTTGTACTTCGTCGGCGAAACCCAATTATGAGCCAGAATAAAATTCTCTGTGTTATATCCCCAAGACCAGGGGGCATCATGACGAACAATTTCCACCATTCGATCAATAATCTCTTGTCTTGTTGCATCGTTTTGACGATTTTTCATCAAATCAAACAAACGATCAAATTCAGGATTATGGTAATTCGCTGCATTTTCCCCTCCATACTTTGCCTTCCCATTAGCCCCATAGAGCAGAAATAGGAAATTTTCCGGGTCAGGATAGTCCGCAGACCAGCCCCAGCTAAATATTTGAGCATTACCCGTTCGCATTTTTTCCTGGAACCGATTATATAAAGTGGCTCGAACATTCAAATCAATACCAATCCTGGCAAATTGTTTACGCACCCAATCCAGTATCGCCTTATCTCCGGGCCCTCCGGTGGTCATTGTATCGTAATGAAGAATGAGCGCCTTGCCAGTTTTCGGATCAATCCCTCCAGGATAGCCCGCATCAGCCATTAATTTTTGCGCATCACTTATTGAGCGTCGTACCGCCTCGCCATCTTTCCACTCAAAGACATAAGGATTCATACCAACCTGTCCTTCTCGGTAACCAAAAATACCTGGTGGAATAGGACCTTGGGCAGCATTTCCGCGCCCATTATAAAAAATAGCAATACGCTCATCCTCATTGACCACAATAGAAATTGCTTGCCTTAATTTACGCGCGCGTTCGCTTGTCCCACCAACCACATTATCTAACATATTAAATCCTAGATAATGGACACTGGGTTCTTGGCTTTGGGTTAAATACACTCCTTTCCGATGCATTTCAGGAGTTAAAGTGGCATTGCCGTGCTTATTAATATGAATTGCCTGATCAAAACTGTCAGAACTGATAGCGGAATCATCATAATAGCCCTGTAAAAACTTATTCCAACGTGGAATGCTTTCTTTTTCTAAAGTAAATATAATTTTATCGATTAAGGGCAATCGCTCTCCTGCATGGCGCAAGAACCCCGCTTTTTTATCTTCTTCTGAACCAATAGTTGGGAAAAACTGCGGATGAAAATTAGGGTTTTTCTCTAAGATCATGCTGCGATTGGGATTATTGATGGTCAGCATAAAAGGCCCCGTCCCTAGAGGATACCAGCCTAAAGAAATGTTTTTATCGCTCATTCCGGGTTGGGAATAAAATACATTAGCCTCCCAAGGCATCGGCGCAAAAAAAGGCATGGCCAACCAAAATAGAAACTGCATGTATTGGCCTTTTAATGTGATTTCAAAAGTATAATCATCCAGTTTTTTGAGCCCCGCTAAAGGGTAATTTCGTAAATCAGTATACGCGTTGAGTCCGGGAAGTGTTTTTGCATATTCCTTAAAACCAAGAATATACACACTCATTAATCCGTAAATAGGCGAACTTACTGCAGGATTAGCCAAACGTTTAATTTGGTAAATGTAATCATCTGCAATCAGCTCACGAGTTCCAGTATGTGCAAAATCGGACAACTGGTTAATATCATATTCATCTAAATAATCAGGAGTTAAATGGTGATATAAATAATGACCATCTTGAGCCCGGGCCAAGGCGGGATGAGGCTGGTAATAAATGCCTTTCTTAATCCGCAAGGTATATACGGTATAAGCGGGTACTATGTCGCCTTTTTCAGGCAAGGGCTTACCTTGAGCATCCAAATATCTGATTTGTGGAAACAGAGCAGCTGTAGAGGGTACTAATTTATAGGGTCTGAGGAGGTAATCATATTCGAGCAAGGGTTCATAAATTTGTGAGATAAACAAGTATTCGTTTGACGAGTAAGCTAATGCTGGGTCTAAAGTTTTGGGTTGCTCCCCAAAAGAAGTATAAAAAATATGTTCGTTGGCTTGGCTTTGCGGATAAGGATTATTAAGAACCCAAGAGCCAGCATAAGTTAAATTGAGGCTGCTTAGCATCAATATCAGCAACAATCCTGTTCTTAGTATCATGGTACATCCTTATTCTTTAGGGTTAGCCCCATAAGCCTATAGCCCCTGGGCCCAACCGACAGCTCATTACAATATGCTTTATAACCCAGCAAGCAAGCCCAAAAACTGCTCCTCATCCAAAACCGCAACACCCAGACTAGTCGCCTTATCCAACTTTGACCCAGCTTCAGTCCCGGCAACCACATAATTCGTCTTCGCAGACACACTACCGCTAACCTTCGCCCCCAAAGCCAATAATTTAGCCTTCGCCTCTTCGCGCCCCATACTACTTAAAGTCCCGGTCAAAACCACCGTTTTACCAAAAAATGGATGCTCCTGATTAATTTGTTTTTTCTCGACCATTGGCCAATGGATCCCTAACTCCAATAAGCGCTTAATGATTTGCAAATTATGCTCTTGAGCAAAGAAATGCACCACATAGGACGCCCCTACAGGACCAATATCATTTAGACTCATTAACTCTTCTTCAGTAGCTGCTGCAATTGAAGGAATATCACCAAAATGCTCAGCTAACACACGAGCACTGGCCTCCCCAATCTCGCGGATACCTAAAGCGTATAAAAAGCGATTAAAAGTCGTTTTTTTACTCTCCTCTAAAGCGTGTAATAAATTGTGTGCCGATTTAGCACCCATACGCGGCAGGTTTTCTAAAGTAGCCGCATCAAGCTCATAAAGATCCGATAAATGACGAATGAAGCCTTCATCCACCAATTGCTCGATCAATACAGAACCTAAACCCTCAATGTACATTGCCTTACGCGACGCAAAATGCCACATCATTCGTTTTAATTGTGCTTTACAGAATAAACCGCCGACACAACGGGCTACAGCCTCCCCTTCTTCACGCACCACATCAGAACCACAAACTGGGCAGTTTTCCGGTAAATGAATCATTCGTGTCTGCTCAGGGCGCCGCTCCATGACTACCGAAACAACTTCAGGAATCACATCTCCAGCACGACGAATAATTACCGTATCGCCAATGCGAATGTCTTTTCGGGCAATCTCATCCATATTATGTAAGGTCGCATTACTCACGGTAACCCCCGCGACACTCACTGGCTCTAAACGTGCTACTGGAGTTAAAGCGCCTGTACGCCCAACCTGAAAATCTACGGCAAGCAATACGGTTATTTCTTCAGACGCTGGAAATTTATGGGCGCAAGCAAAACGAGGTGCTCGTGAAATAAAACCTAATTGTTGTTGTAAACGGATGCTGTCAATCTTGTAAACTACCCCATCAATTTCAAACGGCAACTGATCCCGTTTCGCCAGGATGCTATGGTAATAATCCAAACAACCAGCCATTCCATTTACCCGTTGGGTTTCCAACGAAACGCGAAAACCAAACTCCTTTAACAATTCTAATTGCTGCCAATGCGTTTCAGGAAGTTTATAGCCCTCACAAGCACCAATGCCATAACAATAAATAGCTAGTGGACGTTGTGCAGTAATAGACGGATTTAATTGGCGTAAGCTTCCCGCAGCGGCATTACGAGGATTGGCAAACACCTTTTCTCCCTGTATTTGCGCTTTTTTATTGTATTGTGCAAAGCCTGCCTTGGGCATGTACACCTCACCACGAATCTCAATAAAAGGTGGGGGATTATCAGTTCGTAGCCTTAATGGTACGGACGCGATTGTTTTAATATTGGCAGTAATATTTTCCCCAGTCGTCCCATCTCCACGAGTCGCCGCAGAAACCAAAACGCCATATTCATAGGTAAGATTAACGGCCAAACCATCCAGTTTAGGTTCACAAACAAATACCAACTGCTGATTAGGCTCATCCAGTTTATCCGTAACTCGCTTTACAAAAGCTTGCAATTCCTCATTGGTGAACACGTTAGAAAGAGACAACATTGCTTGTCGATGCGACACCGGCATAAACGCATCAGCAGGAGCCCCACCAACACGCTGTGTGGGTGAGTCTGGGGTAAGCAATTGCGGATTTTGCGTTTCTAAATCGTGTAAAGCACGGAAGCAGCGGTCGTATTCTATGTCAGGGACCAAAGGTTCATCGAGCACATAATAATGATAATCATATTGTCGAATCTTCTCTTTTAGTTCGTTAATTTGCGCTGCTATTTCGTTACTCATAAACTATCCGTTAATTTAATAAGGAAAACATTCCCCACTCAAATGACGCTAAATCGCATCGCTAATGTGCGTAATGGCAATGTTTTATACGTCATTATAAAAATGGCTAAATCGGGAATTAAAACATTAGTTTATCACTAAAATTTATGCTATAGATACAGGTTCAATCGAATATTGAGGCATGATAAAAATGGACTTTAGACGTGTTTTAATTGCTTTTTTATTAGCGGTATTTTCCACATTAATCCAAGCCGATGAGAATTCCGGCATAGCATTTGTACATGGTACAGGGGATCATCGAGAAGATGCTTATGGAGAGTATTGGAAAGTGGATTTTATTGACGGGGTTGCCCAAGGATTAGCAAACCCTGAAAATTACGTCGTCATTCATTGTAATTACAGCAATTACATGTGGGATGAAGCAGCAGGCGAATGCACTGTGGATCAATTATTAAAATTCATACACGAAAAAAACATTAGTAAAATCACCGTCTATACCCACTCCAATGGGGGAAACGTCTTGCGCTGGATTTTATCAAACCCGACCTACAGCAGCCGATACATGGCGTTAAAAAAACACATTGGCAAAGTAGTGGCATTAGCGCCATCCAGCACAGGCACTCCACTTGCTGATTTAGTATTAAGCGGTCATGTTATAAGCTCCAGTCTATCCTGGATTCTAGGCTTCCATGGTGATGCCATCAAACAACAACGCGTCGGGGATATGCGTATCTACAACCAAGAGTTACTCTTTGGTACCCCAGGCCGCCCTTCATTACCGATAGCATTTAACCCAATCATTGGTACGGATGTGATTGCATCCCCTTTATCTGCTGCCAGTTATTGCAACGGTTACTTACTTAACAGTGGATTAAAAATTACCAAATTATATCTTGATAAATGTTCCGATGGGTTTTTAAATTGCAGCTCTCAGGAGGCAGCAGGAAAAGTCTGGTTCTACGATAAAGATCGTCTGGAAAATAATTGGACTTTAAGTCATAACCAAAGCCGACATGCCTGCTTTGGACTGGATAACATTCTTATAAGTGCCTTAGCTACAACAGGAGCTGTGCAATGAAAACAACCCATCTTTTTTTAATGTCTGCATTGTGCTTAAACCAAGCGCATGCATATACATTACCGCAGCATCCTACAAAAGCTTATCAATGCAATGAGTGCACTA
Organism: Legionella lytica; assembly: GCF_044626755.1. Taxonomy (GTDB): domain Bacteria; phylum Pseudomonadota; class Gammaproteobacteria; order Legionellales; family Legionellaceae; genus Legionella; species Legionella lytica_A. Next base: position 1,426,432 of record NZ_JBGORX010000001.1, read on the forward strand.
AGTTATCTCATGAAACCTTACGCGCTAGTTGGACGGTAGCTCAGACTCCATTGATGCATCAAGTCAGTAATGAACAAAAAAGTTACAGCTATAATCAAATCATCACTCAAGAGCAGCTCCGCCAGGGAGTGCCTATCTCGACGCGTGCCCCCGGTGCAGTAGTACGCATTACCCCACTACAAAAAAAATCGGTGCCCACTTTAGTACTACAAACACCACAGAAACACGCTCTCAGTTTGAAAGACGCTTCGGCTCTGTACTCTCAAGATGAAGATTTAGAGGAATCATTTCTTGCAGCAGAACATCAAACCATGACGCAATTAAAGCCGGAATTAGGCTTTGGTACTTTTATTCTTAAAAGCCAAACAACTTCCGCCAATGATGCTAATTCCTACCTGATTAATGTGTTTGATAAATTTTCATTACTCTATTTAAAGGTTGAGCCAAGTTCTTTGCAATACCAATATGGCGATGAGTTTTCAGCGACAATTTCCTTAAAAGATTATAATACTGACTATTCTGTAGATGCGGTTAATGTGTCATTAATAGGTACTAATGATGAATTTATTCCTTTAAAGCTGACTCGAATAAAGCGTAATGAGTTTCAAGCTAAAGCGAAGTTAGTGTCTGAACTAAATACACATGGCGATAATTGGTATGTAGAAGCAGAAGTATTCAGTGAGCAAGAAGATGGTCATGTTCGACGCACTGCACGCAGCGCATTTTCATACTCCATTCCCTCAGCAAGTTTGGTCACGCTGAAAAAAACATCTTCTAATCCCTTAACTTTTATGGCAACCGTGGATGTAGCTACTGGCAGCCGCTATGCACTGCAAACCGTGTTGTTTCAACAGAACAGTCAAGGACAACTGCTCCCCGTCGAAACATCTCAAAGTGCGCAGTGGTTAGAACCGGGCAAACAAACCATTAAATTTAGCTTTGACAATTCCAAGCATTTAACAGAGGATACGCTATCCGTTGGTTACCTACATCTTACTGATTACGGTCAGTTAAAAACCGTTTATCAATACGATGAACCAATAAAACTTAGCAAACTCATGGATTAATGCATGCAATTTTTATCGTCACTCACCCTTCTTGAGGGCATTGCGTTGGCAATTGCCCTACAGTTTTTCTTCTTTATTTGGTTCTTGATCCGACAAAGCCAACACAAAAAATTAAGTGCGCAACTCAATGAAAAGCTAGTTGAAACCTTTACTAACCAACTACACCAAGTGCATCTTGATCTTAATGAAAAAATCGGTCAGGGGCAGTTGCTTACCCAACAATTAATTCATGATACCGTACACAAACAAATGACTGACGTACGTGAACAAATTAGTCATAGCTTCAAACAACACGCCAGTTCCCTCACCTCTCATCTACAAATACTTACCGAGGAAATTCGCAATCATCTACATAGCCTGACACAACAGGTAAATCATAAATTGACCGAGGGTTTTGAAAAAACTTCCTCAACGTTTATTGATGTAGTAAAAAGACTGACTATTATTGATGAGGCGCAAAAGAAAATTACTGAACTCTCTAATCATGTCGTCAGTTTACAAGATGTATTAGTTGATAAAAAAGCTCGCGGTGCTTTTGGTGAAGTGCAACTGTCTAGCCTAATTGCCAATATGATTCCGCCAACCCACTATCAAATGCAGTACACTCTGAGCAATCAAAAACGTGCCGACTGTATTTTATTTTTGCCAGATCCCTCAGGAAATGTGGTTATTGATGCAAAATTCCCCTTAGAAACTTATCAACGGCTTATTAATAGTGAAATAAGTTCTATTGAACGCAAAAGCTTGCAACAGCAGTTTCGCCAAGATATCCAAAAGCACATTAAAGACATTGCGGAAAAATACATCATCCCCACTGAAACCAGTGATGGCGCTATGATGTTTATTCCTGCCGAATCAATTTTCGCAGAAATTCATGCAAACTATCCCGATTTAATTGCCTTATCACAGCGTTTAAAAGTATGGATGGTATCTCCCAGTACGTTAATGGCTGTATTAACCACCGCAAAAGCGGTGCTTAAAGACGATGCTACTCGTAAACAGATTCATATCATTCAAAAGCATTTACACGCCTTAGCAGATGATTTCCAACGTTTTGAAAAGAGAATGGATAAATTATCCAAACATATTAATCTGGCCCACCAAGATGTGAGCGAAGTGAATACTTCTGCAAAAAAGATTAGCTCTCGTTTTCAAAAAATTGAATCGGTAGACATCGATTTAGAAGAAATAGAATTAATTGAAACGGATGAAATAAGCCAGGAAGCTTAAGAATTGGTTTGTGAGTTAGAATAAATGCCTCAACAAATTGAACAGTTTATATTCTAACTTCCTAATTTATTTGCTACAATCCACCCCGATTTTACAACATTGGAGTAAAACACTGTGATGACACTATATAACTATTTCCAATTCGCAAAAACAGCGATGACCATTGGTCTTTTGGTTGCTGCTGGAGTGCTTCTCTGGCCTGGCGCTTTAGCAACCGTTGCTAATTTCTCTCTTTTTGGGGTATCGATTGCAGCCTATGTTGGCTCCAATGTTCTATATCAAGCAGGTGCTGTAGCGGCTTTAACCTTTGTTGGTCTGCATACACTTGGGATTGCTATGGATATAGTTGGTGGATTCTTCAGCTTACTTAAATCCTGTTGCTTCTCTTCATCGTCTAGCGCACAAGAAGATTACGACTCAACTCATCGTCACAGAAGAGAACCACCCGTAAGGCCGCAAAACTCATATCAAACGCTTCTCAATGCGATACCTCCTGCGCATGAGCAAAGTGTTGGGCAAACGCAGCAACCACCACCTAGTCATCATCCGATTTACCAACCATCTCCCCAGTCGGGTTATCAGCCACTTTATCCTCAACTTGATGGTTATGACTATCAGAAATCACCTGAAACATATGGCGGATATCCTAAGCTCTCATAGGCATAACCTTGCTGCTTGCACGCAGCAAGGTTACTGTTAAATAACAATACCGTAGCCCGTGTCATGATACGGGTGGTTGTGGCATAAATCCCCGTATTACGACGTCCTCTAATACGGCTACGAACTTTGATATTTTTTTAAGATTACATAGATATGGATACACTACTCTACCAAAGCACACAGACTAAACAAATATGGGGACAACTCCATGGCAGCAGCTTAGCTCTTGCTTTAGCCGAATATTGCCAAAAAACACCGGGCATCAAATTACTCATTACCCAGGATAATCTCAGCGCAAATCAATTGCAGTCTGAGTTAGAGTTCTTTTTAAATCCCAAAGAATCAGAACAAGAACTCTTATTTTTCCCGGACTGGGAAACCTTACCCTACGACCAATTTTCTCCACATCAAGACATTATTTCAGAGCGACTCTACACCTTAAGCCGTATTCAGCAAGCCAGCAATGCCATTATTATTACCTCTGCAAATACCTTAATGCATCGGCTCTGCCCACCGGAGTTTTTAAATCAGTACGCCCTAATGCTGAAGAAAGGGCAAAAACTGGATCTGGAAGCCTTCAGAAACCAGCTGCAACAATCAGGTTATCATTGCGTTAACAAAGTATTAGAGCATGGTGAGTTTGCCTTACGTGGCTCCATTATCGATGTGTATCCCATGGGCTCGACCCGCCCTTTCCGTATCGAACTCTTTGATGATGAAATCGACAGCTTAAGGGAATTTGATACCGAAACCCAACGTACTATAGAAAAAATTCCTTATATAAACGTCTTGCCTGCACGCGAGTTTCCACTCAATGAGCAGAGCCAAACACTATTTCGCCGCGCATTTCGTGAACTATTCCCAGGAAACCCCAGCCATTGCCCTATCTATGAAGCCATCAGCCATGGGCAATTTCCGGCGGGCATCGAGTACTACTTACCGCTATTTTTTGAGAAAACGGTCAGCTTTTTTGATTATTTGCCACAAGATGCTAAAGTCTGTTTAATTGAAAACATTCAAGATAATGCCGAGCAATTTTGGCAGGAATTAACCGGACGTTATGAGCAACGTCGTTATGACATTAGCCGCCCTATTCTTGAGCCAACAGCCTGTTTTCTTAATCCAGCGGAGCTATTAACCCAAGCTAATAAATACCAACAACTGCGTTTATTCCATACCCCAAGTAGTAAAAAAGGTGCCGTAACTAATTTTGATATTACTCCAGCGCCTGAATTACCTATTGATAGAAAAACCCAAGAGCCATTAACTCGTTTACGTGAATACTGCGCCGATACCTCTCGGCGCTATCTGATTGTCGTAGAAAGTGCTGGACGCCGTGAAGTATTATTAGATCTGCTTAAGCCCAGCGGCATCCTTCCTAAAACACAAAGCAATTGGCATGATTTTATCAAGGATAGCGCACCAATTAATATCACTACCGGTGCCTTAGTCAGTGGTTGTGAATTAATCCAGAGTAATACGGTTTTAATTGTAGAATCACAGTTGTTTGGTGAGCAAAGTACTCCCCAACGACGTAGTGCGCAAAAGACTGTGGATCCGGATTTAATTATCCGAGATATGGCGGAATTACGTTTAGGCGCTCCCGTTGTTCATTTACAATTTGGTGTTGGACGATACCAAGGCTTACAGCACATCGAGACGAATGGTACCGCCAGTGAGTTTTTAGTTTTAACTTATGCCGGTGAAGATAAAATTTATGTTCCGGTTACCTCCTTGCATTTAATTAGCCGTTATACTGGAGTAGACAGCGAACATGCTCCCTTGCATAAATTAGGTTCGGACCAATGGCAAAAAGAGCGGAAAAAGGCTGCGGAAAAAATTCATGATGTAGCCATCGAACTGCTTGATCTCTACGCAAAACGTGAAGCACAACCTGGGCATCAATATGAGCTCAATCAAAACGAATATACCCGTTTTGCCAGTGCCTTCCCCTTTACCGAAACAGTAGATCAGCTACAGGCTATAGACCAGATCATGAATGACATGTCTTCGACTAAACCGATGGACCGCTTGATTTGCGGTGATGTAGGTTTTGGTAAAACTGAAGTCGCGATGCGTGCTGCGTTTATTGCCGTACAAAATAACAAACAAGTTTGTGTACTGGTGCCAACGACCCTGCTTGCCGGACAACATTTTGAATCTTTTAGAGATCGTTTTGCCGATTTTGCCGTAAATATTGAACTGCTGTCGCGTTTTCGCTCAGCCAAAGAAACAGAAGCGGTGCAAGCCTCCTTAAAATCAGGGAAAGTCGATATTGTTATCGGTACGCATAAGCTATTTCAAAGCTCTATTGCCTTTAAAAACCTAGGCCTATTGATTATTGATGAAGAGCACCGCTTTGGAGTGAAGCAAAAAGAACACATCAAAGCATTGCGTACTCATGTTGATATTCTATCCATGACTGCCACCCCTATTCCCAGAACACTGAATATGGCTATGGCAGGAATTCGTGATATCTCTCTGATGACCACTCCCCCTGCCAAACGTTTAGCCATTAAAACCTTCTGGCAAGAAAAGAAAGATGCCACCATCCGTGAAGCAATTTTGCGTGAAATATTAAGAGGTGGACAGGTTTTCTTTTTGCACAACAATGTGGAAACTATTGAGCGTGTTAGCGAGGACATCCAGACCTTAGTCCCTGAAGCCAAAGTTCGTAGCGCACACGGTCAAATGCGTGAGCGCGAATTAGAACGCGTGATGTCAGAGTTTTACCATCATCGCTTTAATGTACTGGTATGTACCACCATTATCGAAACGGGAATCGACATTCCTACAGCCAATACCATCCTTATTGACCGCGCTGATAAATTTGGTCTGGCACAATTGCACCAATTACGTGGCCGTGTTGGACGTTCACATCACCAGGCTTATGCTTATTTATTAACCCCAAATGAAAAATCGTTAACTTCGGATGCGGTAAAGCGCTTAGAGGCTATTGTGTCCTTAGAAGACTTAGGAGCCGGCTTTACCCTAGCAACCCATGATTTGGAAATTCGCGGGGCAGGCGAACTATTAGGTGCAGAACAAAGCGGTAATATGCATGCCATTGGCTTTAGCTTATTCATGGAAATGCTCGATAAAGCAGTAAGTGACTTGAAAGCGGGAAAAATACCCGAGCTGTCGGCTCCAATGTATCAAGGCCCCGAAATTGACTTACGTATTAGTGCAATTATCCCTGAGGATTATATTGGCGATATTCATAATCGACTCATTATGTACAAGCGCATTTCTAATGCCAAAGACAAGCAACAACTACATGAGCTGCAAATTGAGTTAATTGACCGCTTTGGTTTATTACCCCCTCCGGTAAAGCATTTACTGTTAATCACCGATTTAAAATTAAAAGCACAACAAATGGGTGTTCTAAAAATTAGCGCCGGCGCCCAACAGGGCAAAATAGACTTTAATGAAAAGCCCTTGATTGACCCAGGAGTTTTAATCAGCCTGATTCAAGTGCATGCCAAACGTTATCAAATGGAAGGTCCACAACGTTTACGTTTTACCTTGGATAGTACGACTCCAGAAGAGCGTATTTTTGAAATTCACAGCTTACTTGATAAATTAATGACTAAAAATAATACATGACTTTTGAGCTAAAGAAGGCATTGCTTGGAAGAGTAATAACAATACCATGGAAGGCTTTAATCATCTTCGCACTATGTGGCGTCATACTGACTTTGTATATACATCAAAGTATGGCGCTAAACTTTACGAAGGCGAGCTTTGCCGTTACCTTAATTGCCGCATTGCTGATGTGGATCTTAAGATTAGTTCCTGAATATATTCCCGCATTAATCCTCATTTTAGCCACCCTCTTTCTCCATATCGCTCCAGAAAATATTACTCTTTCAGGGTACAGTTCCAACAGTTTCTTTCTTGCCACCAGTGTATTTGCCGTGGGCGCCATCATTACTAAATCCCGTTTGTTCTATCGTTTATCACTAATCTTATTAATTCACCTACCTTCCCGACAGTCCTTTCTGCAAAAATTCTTATTTCTCTTTGGCGCTCTTATCACCCCGATAATGAGTGTACAAAGTTCACGAGTCGCCCTAATGGCTCCTTTACTCGATGATATTTTAGAAAGCAGCACCATTGATCCTCGCAGTGATACGGCAAATGCCCTGGCAAATGCCGCCTTTAATGGCTGTATTTTATTATCCACTATTTTCCTTACCGGCAAATCAAGTAACTTTATTGTGTTTGGTTTGTTGTCCGAACAAAATCAATGGCAAGGAAATTGGTTGGGCTGGTTATGGGCAGCCTCCTTTCCTGGAATTTTATTGGTTGCTTTATTCTTTTTGATGCAATCTCGAGTTTTCCAACCAACAGCCCCATTAGAAATAGATCATCTTAAATTAAAAAACGAGTTTAATGCCTTAGGAAAATTATCATTTGAGGAGCGGATTGCCTTACTATGCCTGGGAATTTTTGTTGCCGGTTCGGCTATTGCCACGTGGAAAAATACCTCTACTTCGTGGACATGCTTGAGCATTTTCATCTTGCTGTTCTGCAGTGGGGCATTAAATACAAAAGAGTTAGCCTCTAAAATTAACTGGAACTTTTTATTTTATTTTGGTGCCATTATTGGCATCATGCATGCCTTACAAACTACAGGCCTGGAAAACTGGGTTATTGGCCATTTTCAATGGTTAAACTATCTCGCAACGATGAATTATCTCTACTTCATCATTGTTGTGTATGTCATCAGTTGGTTAACTGGTTTGCTGCTGGGTACAATGATCGCGCCAGCCATTCTATTTACCCTCATTATGCCAATTGCCAATCACAGTTCCATTAGTAACTGGGTAGTGGCTTTTGTCATTTTGGTTGCTACGGAAGCCTGGATTTTCCCTTATCAATCCAGTTATTTTCTGTGTTTTGAAGAATTGTTAAAACCTAATAATAATTTTCATCTGAATCCTTTGCTTAAATTAAATGCCTGGTTTTCATTCTTAAAACTAGGAATCGTAATTGCTTCGATTCCTTTTTGGCATTTTTTTGGCTTATTAAGTTAACACAATGAAAAGGGCGTAAGAACTACGCCCTTAGTTTGAATATATAACAGTAAGATTGAAAGCAGTCTTGGGTCACAAAAGTGGACACCTCTGGAGTATTTTAGGCTTCTTAAAACTACTAAGCATGCACACCACACTCTCAATCTGGCCCCTGATGTCGTGAATATTGGCTGATCAATGTGTACCGTCTATGCTTCTAGCTTAGGTCACTTAGTAGTGCTCTGCCACTAATTTATTGCAAAGATTTAGTTAAGTCTGATGGAGACTGTAACAAAATGTTATTTTGGTGATGGCGGGACATACTGATTCGCAGCATCTTCATGGATCGTAAGCCCTGCAAATAAATCAAGACCACCTCTATCTTCCCAAGCAGTGCTTTGCGCGTGGGTCACGGCCGTACGGTCTAACACATTACCAATAATAACATCGGGTAGTCCTGTAAACATAGGCCTTATCCCTTCATTAGCACATTTCTGCGTATAATCATGAATCACTTCTTCTAATATCTCCACCTGCTTCGATACTTGTCCCTTAATATCGACAACAGTTGCATTTTGCAGTGCATCACCTCTTTTTTCTAATGCACTCAATCTGAAAATAGCGGTTGCCATAAATCCTATATCTAATGGATGAGGCCCTTCTTCACGTCCATGGGGTACATGTTCTCCATACTTTAGTGTAATTCCAGTGGCTTCTCCATGACGGTTATTAAGATATCGCGACAGCACGCCACCCACTTGGCCGGAAGTATTCTCCATCCATTCTTGCGAAACGTTCATAAAACATCCACGCAAAATCATTTTCCCAGTATTATTAGGCCCAATTTGATCTTCAGGTTGGACTTTCATCGTTCTCATCCTTGAGTATTTATTAATTTAAGTATAGCAAATACAGCTCTCTCACCGCTCTTATCCCTACACTTTATAAAGATTTATATCTTCTTTCAAATGCTTAGCTATCGCATCCAAATTATTAATAAACGTCATCAGCTCTTTAATGCTGCTTGAAAAAGTTGAGGTGGTCCGATTAATCTCACTCATCCCTTCAACGATTTGCTCAATACCCACCGCTTCTTGGCGAATGGATGCCTCAATATGCTGGCTTGAAATCGAAGCATCATTAATCATTTTACTCAGAGCTTGAATAACCTGACCTGCTTTCTCGATGAGTTTTAGCCCGGAGTCCAAGGTTTTTTCCCCTTCTACAGTCACAGTAACTGCTTTTTCTGTAGTACGACGAATATCTTCAAGAATTTTTTGTACTTGCACGGTTGATTGTTCTGACTGTTCAGCAAGATTGCGAACCTCTGTCGCTACTGCAGCAAATCCCCTTCCAGCCTCACCAGCTTTTGATGCTTCAATGGAAGCATTCAAAGCCAACATTTTGGATTGCTGAGCTAAAGTATTCACTACCGAAGTAATATCCCCTATTTGCTGGGTATGAGTACTTAAATCAAGAATCGTTTGCGCAATAAGCTTCATTTTTTCCTCTGAAGCCTTTATTCCCGCAATGCTCTGCTCTACCGATTCAGTCCCTAATTTTCCTTGCTCATACGTATTTTTTGCGACCTCTCTTAAACTCTGCGCCTTAGCCATTGTTTGCTTCGAGCTTTGATCAATTTCCTCCAAAGACGCGCTAATTTCATTAATAGCCGATGCTTGGGAAATAATGCCTTCTGATTGTTCATTTGCGGAGACAAAAACGGTTTCAACCATAGCCACAATATCATTACTGGCATTAGTAATTTTCTTAGTAATGGTGGCTAAGCCATCCGTCATTAAATTTAAATCATTACCTAAATCTTGTAAGACATCTTGTCCATCAATTTTCAGACGCTCTCTTAAATCCCCTGCAGCCACCTTACTGCTATGCTCTCTAAATTTTTTTGAAGAACTAACCAGTTTTTCAAATAACTCCCGAGACTCTTCTTCTTTTATACGAAGGCTTTTTTCATTTTTTCTAATTGCTTCTTGCATGGCTTTAAGTGATGAAAGCAATTTGCCTAACTGATCTTTGGAACGAATTTCGATTTCAACATTACGCTCTCCTGCAGCAATTTGTTCGGCAATGTTAATGGCTTTTTCTACAGGAACTGATATGGCTCTTTGGGTCATGTAAGGAACAATAAGGGTTAATAAAATCGTAAAAATTAGTAATGCATAAGCAAAATTCTCTAAGGCCATTAAATCGACACTAATTAAATTAGCACTATTCTCAACCCCACTTGATAATATATTAAATATACCACCAACCCTTTTCCCTTGTTCCGATGAATAAACCCCATCAAGAATAGCAATCATTTCTCTGATAAATGCCTGGGTACTCGCTTTACTATTTTCTACGTTATCTTTGTTGTTAACATCTCTGGGTGAATTGATTATCGTAGTTTGAGCATTGTAAAGAGCCACATATAATTCTTGTAACCTATCCCATTGTTTGCGTAATCGCGGTTTATCTAGGGAATGTATGGTTGTATCCCATAGGTTTCTCGCGCTATTGATTTCATCCCATAGATGCTGAAAATGTTCCTTGTCTTTCACTTCGCCAGTCATTACCCATTCCTCAAGCGTATCTTGGGTTTGCAGAATTTGACTGTCTAGAATTTGCGGCAAACTTTCTTTGCCAATTTTGTCATTTAAAGCAATGATGGTATGTACTTTAGGAATTAAAAAGATAATCAAGAACAATAAAGGTAAACCCAGTGCCATAAATCCAATGAATAAGCGAGCTCGTATGGTAATTACAAAGCCTTTTTTATTCGCATTAGCATTCATGAACATCTCCTATCCTACAATACGTAACTTTTAATATATTTTAGAATAACATCAAAGTGATGTTCATGTAATTGAGAAATATCTTACAGCAAATTAAGCCTGCGCCGTCCTGACATTTTAAGCTATATGTCCTATGCTCTAATCACGAGGAAAGACAAAGGATGTCGTGCAGGGAGTATATCGCTTCATGGATCGAGGCAATCCACAAGGATGTGGCACTTTTTCCTCGTACCCCTCTAAATGAATGATGCTCTGTGTCGTGCTGGGGCCGCTTCACACTCTTCTAGCATGGATTCCTTAAAAATTCTTAAATTCCCCATATAGGGTTGCGGATTAATTTTTTGGCGAATGTATTCTTGTAAAGAAATCTGTTTTTCATAGGTTTCAGTGCAAAGTTCTCTAAAATTACCTTGCCCTCGTTCAATCTCGATAATCAGCTCTGAGATACTGTATCCTGAAAATCGTTGCGGACTTTCTACCGCCGTTGCTGAAAAACCATTCGTGATTAACAACTTATTGAGCAATAGGAAAATAAAGGTTCGTCCGTTACCATCACCAAAAGGATGATATTGATGTAAGTCACGAATCAGAGTAGCAATGCATTTTAACCGTTCTTTAGGCATATTAGCCTGCTGAATCGATTCGTTGTATTGTGTAATTAAATTCTCAACTTCCCATTCTACTTCAGAGATTAAGGAGTTACGCTCGATGAATAAATGCGGCCAAACATCGGTCATCAAATTAGCCAAGATCTCTTCCGCATTAACTTGCTGCAGATCAATCGGATAACGTTCATAATAATTATCCAGTTCTTTGGAGTAAGTTAAGCTTAGTCCCTTAGGCATGCCGTTATTTATTTTATTAATTAACTCGATTAATCCATCATGCGTGACCGATTCGTCACTTAAACTAGAAGCAACATGTGGCTTAAAACCTAAATAGCATTTTCTTTGCTCATTATAAGCCATGTCATGCAATCGAAGGACAAAATTACATGTTAATCCTTCGTCCATTGTTTCTAATAAATATAAAAATGCCTTAGAGATTCGTTTCAAATACCCAGGTGAATCTTGCTTATCAAAAATGGAGGCATCATTGTTAAGCCAATACTCATAATCAATCAATAACTTCCAATAGGCTTCATTAGGAAATGCCGCAAATACCTCTTCAACATCAATAGCCATAATAATTAGTTACATACCATTCTTATGCTCTCTTCTTCATCATCAATATCGAAGTTCGGCTCCAGTAAAGCCTGCTTATAACGAGCTACCGGATGTGATGACTCTGAAGTTTTATTTTCATCCGCTGTATGAGATGACGATTTAAATAGGGAAAGAACCCACTCTATCGGTTTCAAAAGGAAACTTAATATGTAAACTCCCCAACCAGGCTGGGCCACAGTACGCTCTTTCGCTGCAACTTTAGCCAGGTGCTCAAGGAATTTACCCTCTGTAAGATGGTTCACTTGTTTATAACATAAAGCCAGCACTTGTACTTTTTGCTCTTCATTAATTTCGAGTAAATTATTATCATCCTTTAACAAATCGTCGATTAGATTGGTGTGCTTCATGATATGATCGAATTGGCCAAGATTAATTTCACTCACCATTTTTTCTTGCTGCCGGGTAATAATTTTTGCATAAGCCGAAGAATGGAATAACTTTGGATTATCTTTATCCTCCAGCGTATCAAGCATTGTTTGATCTAATCGGTCGATCCCCACGTAAATCAGTGCTAGTAAAGGATGGCTAAACGTTTTTCGGTGTTTATCAAGCTGCGCTAAAGTTTGTTCATATCCATTAGCAAGAGCCTGTCTGCGTTGTTCTTCAGTTGGTGCTGTTGTGGTCGTAGTCACCTCACCCGTATTGATATAAATCATATTATCAATATGATGAAATACTTTTTCACGATTTAATAATGCAGCGGTAGCTTTTAGCCATTGCCCGCCAACAGCATAAGTAATAACTGAATCTAAAGCTTGTTTAAATGCGGAGACTATTTCTGGAAGATGTTGTTCCGCTTTTTGAACCCGAACTTCATAAGCTCCTGCAGCCACGGCTTTAACGCATAAGACTTCCTCTCGGTTCAAGCCCTCAATTTCCGGCATATTATCCAAGATTCCACCATCAGCAACAAACTCGCCCTTAGCATTCTTTCCTGGAATAAAAAGGACCGGATGTGCTCCTGACCATTGAACAACTTGGGCAATCGATTGTTGAGGAGTACTGTTTTCGCTGTAACGCTCCAATTCTTTTTTTGTTTGGTTTGTTACGGCTACCGATAAATTTTTAATCCGGTATTGTTCCGTAGTAGGTAATAGCTCACGTAGCAGACCTAGATCGCCTAAGGTGAGTCGTGGATTTTCTAATTCTTCGCCGTTATGTCCTATAATTGTTTGGGGCACCGTAGCCATAGCGACATTCATGTTGTTAATGAGTTCAATTGATTTCGCTATTTTAATTACATCATCAACATTATTAATCTCTAAACCCTCTTCGCCTAAAGCTTGTTCATATAAACTTACTTTAGAGGACACTTGCAGGTAATTTTTTTCTAAGTGGACAGGAATTGGCTTAGGCAAATCTTGTAGATGCTGCTTAATTTGCATCATATAAATCACCTCAAGGAAGTTTCGAAAGCTATCACCTTTAGCCCTAAAACCTACGCCCTGAACATCAAGAAGTTTTTTGATATCCAACTCATTCACTAATTTAGTCATATCTTCTGGATTCATGCCCACCGCAATAAGACTTGCCGTCATGGCACCAGCAGAAGCCCCGCTCACATGGGTTAATTGCTCCAGATAGCCGCGTTCCTGCAGCGCTTTGAGCATTCCCATATAAGCAATACCTTTAGCACCTCCGCCACTACAGACTAAACCACGATGTTTTTCCGCTTGGACTATATACTGGTCATTTTCATCGCGAATGATCTCAACTTTCTCGCGCTTGAGCTGCTTACCTTTAGCCATAGTGCTTATATTCCACATTATATGCTTTTAAAATTGGCATTATATTATGGAAAGCTTATGTAAACCTTAAGAGGAAAATTAAATATTGACCTAAATGCTGCTCAATTATACAATAAGAACTTTTAAAAACCTAAGGCGTATAAAATGAGACTCAAACATGCATTCTTTCAAGGTGATAAGCCACCCAAGCGTGTATTAACCTTCAACGAATACATGGAAGAAATTGTGATCATTGCTAAAAGAATAAAGGCAAACAAAAAAGGTGAACAACGTTATACGAGTGCTCAACTCGAAATAGCTCTTGTTTGTTTTTGTGATTTTGAGGCATTAAAAAACGAGATGGACGAAGACATACAAGTAATCTTTCCCCAATTAAACATTGATTATCAAGCCGGATTTGATTGGCTTGACGCATCGGTATCTAATAATGATAAAGATGCCATTGAATATTTTCAATCTCGTCTACATGAAGCTGACTTTGCTAGACATTACTTGGAATATAAATACTCCCTTCGCCCTAATTGTGCTTTGCAAAGGCATGAGACCAATAATTTTGCAGCTCTAGAAACCATGATAAATTTAAGTAATGTAACGGCTTCGCGCTCTTTAAGGAATTGATGGAGCTGTCTATCCATGACAAGCTTCATCGTGTTTGTGCGACAGCTGGAATAATCCCTGCTAATTGTCCTTATCAAGTGCGACATCCTGTCGCTATTGCAGCTGCGCCAAACACGATCATTATAACGAATTAGCTGGAAATAATATTGATGAATAATACTCCTTACAGCGTAAGAAATTTCTTAAATTGCCTGGAGGTAATGACTCAAATCCAAATTTTAGGCTAAGATGTACCCGTATCAGCACTGGATAATACGGGAAAGTGCTTCCCCGTATTTCGACTTCTCAGATACCTCTCAGCTAGTTCCACCCACAGTTAATGCATCGATTTTCAGCGTAGGTTGTCCTACCCCAACAGGAACAGACTGGCCGTCTTTACCGCAAACCCCAATTCCACGATCCAAAGATAAATCATTACCAATCATACTGACTTTTTTCATGACATCCGGACCATTACCAATTAAGGTAGCTCCTTTAACCGGGGCGGTAATCTTACCGTCTTCGATGAGATAGGCTTCACTCGCAGAGAAAACAAATTGCCCCGAAGTAATATCGACCTGCCCACCGCCAAAGTTCACTGCATATAAACCTCGTTTGACTGAGCGAATAATTTCTTCTGGGTCGTGTTGACCCGCCAACATGTATGTATTGGTCATCCTAGGCATAGGTACATGAGCATAAGATTCACGGCGGCAGTTACCTGTAGATTGCATGCCCATAAGCTTGGCATTTAATTTATCTTGCATGTAATTTACCAATACCCCATCCTCGATCAAGGTAGTACATTGCGAAGGAGTTCCTTCATCGTCGATGGTCAAAGAGCCGCGTCGGTCTTTTAAGGTACCATCATCAACTACAGTGACACCAGGAGCGGCTACTTGTTGGCCGATAAGCCTTGAAAACGCAGATAAACCTTTACGGTTAAAATCACCTTCCAAACCATGCCCTACAGCCTCATGCAGGAGTACTCCTGGCCACCCTGGCCCTAAAACAACGGGCATAGTTCCTGCTGGCGCAGGCTTAGCATCAAGATTAACTAACGCTTCACGCACTGCTTCACGTGCGTAACTTAAAGCATTATCTTTTTCAGTGAAATAAGAATAAGCAACCCTTCCTCCCCCCCCAGAACGCGCTGATTCACGACGCCCATTTTTATCCTCAACAATAACGCTTACGTTCACACTAACTAAGGGACGTACATCAGCAACCATCTTACCATGCATGTCCGCAACCATAACCACTTCATAACAACCGCTTAAGGAGGCATTAACCTGTACCACTCGTGAATCAATACTACGTGCTTCTTTATCAATGGCTTCAAGTAACGCGATCTTTTCTTGCTTACTCATACCTTCAATGGGATTTAAGCCTTGATAGCGCGATTGCGCAACCGCATTGATATGAACTGGTTGTAAAACCTTCGTTCCAGCTAGAGCTATAGAACGGGCGGCATCAGCAGCACGCAACATTGAGGGTAAAAGGATATCATCGCAATAGGCAAAACCAGTTTTATCGCCACTTATTGCACGAATGCCTACGCCCTTATCCAAAGAAAAACTACCGCTTTTTACTACAGAATCTTCTAAGTACCACGATTCGTAACTGCAACTTTGAAAATATAAATCAGCATCATCGATATGATAGCTCATCATTGACTTAAAGAGTTTTTCAATACCGCCTTCATCAAGAGCCGCTGGAGCCAGTAGAATTTCTTTTGCTGTAATTAATGCTTCTGTCATTTAAATACCTTTTAAATTTAATACGTGATGGTCCACCGTTGGAAAGGTTTTTCGCAAATGGTGCAAACCCTGTAAATCAATCTCTGCAGTGACTATCCCAACACCCTCTTCTTGCTGAGCCAATACCCTACCCCAGGGATCAATGATCATGCTGTGGCCATAAGTAGAGCGCCCATTTTCATGTTGTCCGCCTTGATTTGCAGCCAATACGTAGCAAAGATTTTCAATCGCCCTTGCCCGCAATAACACCTCCCAATGAGCCTGACCCGTTATTGCTGTAAATGCTGAAGGAACGGTGAACAGCTGCGCACCTTGGATCGCTAATTCTCGATACAGTTCCGGAAAACGTAAATCATAACAAACAGTTAATCCAACCTTGCCTATAGGGGTATCCACAACGACAAGCTCATCCCCCCTTTCTATAGTGGACGATTCTTGATAACTCTCTTGTTCGGAAACGTTTACATCAAATAAATGAATTTTATCATACCGGGTTACACAACGTCCTTGATTATCATAGACTAAACTACTTGCTCGAACCTTTGAACTGTTTGCTTTGATGGGGATTGTTCCCGCAATAACCCACAATCCTAAACGTTTTGCCAACTCGCTTATTTTCTCTTGTATCGGCCCTTGACCATAGAGCTCACCCACCTGCAGCTTGTCTATGTCTTTGTATCCCATGAAGGCCAAATTCTCGGGTAATAAAACTAAATCTGCTTCTTGTTCACGTGCTTGTATCATCAAGGTTTCAACTTGCTGCAAATTTTCCATTACATTTGCTGAAGAAATCATTTGGGCTAGCGCCACTCGAGCCATTATACGCCTCATTTACTGCATTAAGAGTTTTTCATCATACTATAGACTAGTATAGATCCTCAAAGAGTTTGGGATTCAAAAAGTTCAAATATTTCTTGACAAAATTACCTCATACTACTTGAAATATAGGAAACTTATCTCCAGATATGCTAGAATAAATATAAACGAAAGAGGAGTTCTAAACGATGAACCGAAATGATGTTACCCTGATTAACCGTAGGGAGTCAGTACTGTCCGGCAATAAGGTACTACGCAATACCTACCTTTTGCTGAGTTTAACATTTTTATTCAGTGCCTTTACAGCCTATTTATCTATGGCAAGTGGCGCACGCCCAGTGAACGTGCTGGTAATGATCGTTGGTGTTTACGGTTTAATGTTTTTAACCCATGCATTACAAAATAGCGTTTGGGGTCTGGTGAGTGTTTTTGCTTTTACCGGCTTCTTGGGTTATACCTTAGGCCCAATATTAAACTTTTACATGCATAATTTTAGTAATGGACCTCAGCTCGTTGCTACCGCATTAGGGGGTACAGGTGTGATTTTCTTTGCTCTTTCCGGTTATGCATTAACCACGAGAAAAGATTTCAGCTTCCTAGGTGGATTCCTTTTTGTTGGTATGATGGTGGCATTGTTAGCAATGATCGCTGGAATATTTGTTCAGATTCCTGCGTTACAACTAGCTATTTCCGCAGCGTTTGTCCTGATCTCTTCTGGACTAATTCTGCTTCAAACCAGTGCTATAATTCACGATGGTGAGACAAATTATATTGCTGCAACGGTAGGTCTTTTTGTATCTATATACAATTTGTTCGTGAGCCTGCTCAACATATTAAGCGCATTTTCAGGCCGCGACTAAAATCGGTCTCCTCTACTTGGTCCCGGCACTTGCCGGGATTTTTTTGCTTTAAATTTGGCAAGAGTTTAGCCCTTATTACGATAGATTAATTGAAATCAATCCCTTTGCGGCTGCATGTAAATACTACCATTTCAAGAAACATAGTGGCGAAGCAACCCTCAATTTCGAAACACCAAACCCTGGTTGCTTCACTTCGTTGGCAATGACAACGTAAAATCGGGGGTTACTCTTTCCCCTCAATTATTTTGAAAAATGAGGAAATACCATTTCATTAATTATTTCTTCATTTCCATCCAAGTCAAGATCATCATTATCAGAAAGGTCAATTTCATTAACTTCTATTAAATTTCCATCCCAGCCAATTATGGGCTCATTAGAAGTTTCTACTACTGGAATAACCGCCGCAGAAAGCATGCGAATCGACCCATTGGTACACAAATCCTTTAACTTCTCTCTAGGAGGATAGCAATGGTGGCTATTATAAGTATCAATTACTTGAATCTTTATCGCATAAGCATCATGAACTACAACTAAAGTCCCAGAAGCATCGTCGAAGGTAAATTCCACTGCCATCTTTTTTAATACTGCTCTTATCTGTGATAGACCTTGAATTAAATCTTCATTTCCCATAAGAAAATCAAGATCATTGGGGTTCGGTAGAGTAGGATCCTGTAATTGTTTTGCTGCACTGCCAGTTAAGATAAATTGATTTTCTGGAAAATCTAGAGCCAACCAGTTGAATAATTGCTCTAAGAAGGGCTGATATACAGTGGAGGGAAGATCTTGATCAAACAGGGGCTTCGCAGTAGTGTTCTCAATAGAAAAACTTGCTAATACCGGAGGACGGAAGAAACCATTATCTTTGCTATACATACTCTGCTTATCTCCTCAAAGTTAGGGTTATTTCACCCAAAGATCATAATTATAACAAATTACCAAATAAACGGGCAAAAAAACTTTATTTAATCAGAAAAAACTCGAATCGCACCTAAAAATTAATAAGATTGCACATTGTTTTTCCTAACATTATCCGATACTCTAAAAGTTCATTATCTCTCAACTCTAGGAGAATCTGCACACTATGAACCATTAACTACCTAACCATGACCGAATACTAGGAGACGTCATATGCCTAAAACTAAAGGAACTACTACATCGTCCAGGGAAGTGGCAGGCAAGCCCGCTCCATCCGTTCAGTTCAGTCCATCCAAATCCAAAAAATCAGCTAATTTACAATTTTTTTCCCCTCAAGAATGCAGCGTCCAAAAATTAAAAGCTCAAGCCAAAAAATTATTCCCTCAACGAGCACGTCAAAAGTTTAGTTATCAACAAAATTATACAGCCTCTCAGGCTCTTTCATTAAGCAATGAGCAATTAAATCCAAACGCCCTGTCTCATGCCGAACTTCTTTTACTTGCCAAAAAGAATATTTTGGAACATGCGAACATGCGTGTGGATTTATTTTTTTATACGATGATTGCTTATTATCAAAAAAATCTGCATCCCATATTAGGCCATACTTCTCTGCAATATGGTCGTGGGCGCAGCTCGGAAACACAGCAATTACTTAGCGAAGCTTGCCATGACAGCATCCTTCCCGCCTTGATTGATGAAACTGTTTTAAGCACCGATCCACAAAATCCGAAGGCGTGTTTGCTAAGTGGTACCCATTTTATGAATAGCCTCAACTCCACCACGGAACTACCTCCCTTTGTGAATGATCTTGATGATGTCATCGAACAACTATGTCGAGAAAAAGCATTAGTGATTCTTGAAGCCGTATCGCGAGGTGGCATTGATCCTATTGAGGGTATAAATCTTTTTTTACAAATACTTAAAGCATCTTTAGATACGATAAGCGAAAAAGCTGAAAGAGAAAAAAATCTTTTCCTTAGCGAGTTGGTTGACCTTGTGGTGCAAGGCTCCATAAGCCAACGCTTTGATGAAGACACAGAAAGCGTTTGTGATGAATATGTACAAATGATGCTGCAGTTAAATAATAAGGAGAAAAAAGATTGTCTCAATAAACAACAAAGAGCCAAAATTTACACAACGAAATTTGCGCAAATGCAAACATTCATATTAAGTGTCGAGGCAGAACCCATAGCCTCTACTACCTATTGCAAGCTTTAACATTATATCTCCCCCAGGTTCTCTAAGCATAGAACCCGGGGGCTTCCTGCGTTCGCAGCTCTATTTAAATCACGTCACTCATTAATATAAAGTCTGGCCTCTAACATGAGTTGGCGCATGTGTCTTACCGCCTCTTTCATTCCACAGAATAAAGCGCGAGCAATAATGGCATGGCCAATGTTAAGCTCATGTAACTCTTTGATTGCAGCAATCGCTTGTACATTATGATAATGTAATCCATGACCCGCATTAACAATCAAATTTAAGCTGGCAGCATATTCAGCTGCTCGTTTAATACGTTCTAACTCGTATTGCTGCTGCTCAATATGAGTTGCATCGGCATAGCAACCAGTATGCAATTCAATAACCGGAGCACCCACATCCGCGGCAGCTTTGATTTGATCCAGATCGGGGTCGATAAATAAAGAAACTTCGCTGCCCATCGCCTCCAAACGTCGCACCGCATGCTCAACTGTTTTTTGGTGGGTTAAAATATCCAACCCACCTTCCGTTGTTATTTCTTCTCGCTTTTCTGGTACTAAACAGGTGTGCTCTGGAGAAATTTCTTCTGCAAATTCCAGCATAGCCTCAGTCACTGCTAATTCCAGATTCATGCGCGTTTGTAATACTTCTTTAATTAAACGCACATCACGTGCTTGGATATGGCGTAAATCTTCACGCATGTGTAAGGTAATTCCATCAGCCCCAGCTTCTTCAGCATCCATGGCAGCTTGTACAGGATCCGGGTAACGGGTACCACGTGCTTGTCGTACTGTAGCGACGTGATCAATATTTACGCCTAATAAAATCAACTTACTCATTTTGCACCACACTAAGTAAAACCAAGAGTATAATGTTCCTGCCTACCTAAACTCAAGCTGAGCTTTGCATAAGCTTAGTAAACTTGTTACCATGCTGCTCATTTTTCATCAAAAATGGAATAATTATGAGATTAAACAAAGCTCTTTTTTTGAGTATATTGTTCAGCTGTAATGCCTTTGCCACGGCTCCCGTTGTCCAAAAGGCTCTTCAATATCCAGTAACCAAGAAAACACATACCTTAATGCAAGCACGTCTGAAATCTCTACAGCACACCAATTTGCTGAGTACAAACGATGGCTTGGCTGCAGCAAAGCAGTTAGGTATGAATAATGTTCCTGTTTTGAATCAAGGCAATACCTACGTTGACTCGGCATACGCAAGCACCGCAGCGATTGATGCCCTCTTAAGTCGAGGCGATTTTGTAAGCCAACTTTGTCTTATCCAATTAGGTAATTATATGGATCCCACAAATAAAGGCTTTGGTTTCACATTGCATAATACATTAAGCCGCCTTGAAAATTATGGATACATCATGAAGGTGCATCAGAGAAGTGCGGGCTGTGAAGACTCTATCCCTTTTATAAACTACGAAAGCTACAATCGTCTTAGTCGCAATACGGTTGCAGAATCGATTATGTGGTTTCCACTATTAAGTATGCATAAATCAGTAGGTGAACGAGCCAATACTGAAAAAACACTCGTGGAAGTCAAGAAAGCGATTAATCAAGAACAACGCGTCACCCTAGGTTTTTTAGCATTCTTCAACGGGGAAAACACGTTAGGAGCAATGGGTACTTATCATGAAAAAAATGACACTTGGATTCTTAATACCCAAATGAAACGAGAGCTTTATAACTTCGTGCCCTTGTATTACCACAGTGTAATTATTACTGGATATGATAATGACGCAATTTCCGTGGATGAAACGGGTGAAAAACATAAAGGGCTACTGACATTACGCGGCTCTTGGGGTAGTGAGACCGGAGATCAAGGTGATTTTTATATGTCTTACGACTATTTCCGTGTCCTAGTAATCGAAGCGCAACAAATTGTACGCGCATACCTTGATTAATAGATTCAGTAGATAAAGGAGTTACTCCATGCAGTTAAATAAAATTCTTATGTTAAGTCTCGCATTAGTTGGTAATGCATTTGCTACTGAAATAGAGCCTGCAGGTACTATAGACTATGCTTTAAAATCCGCCGGAAAAGCTCAATTTGCAAAGCCCAAAATGCTTAAACTAATGCAGTTTAAGTTATCAAGCAAAGCCCTGGAAGCAATGCAACAGAAAGTTGAGGCAACTCATCAAAAAAGCTTTATCCCATCCATTATGCCCGCGCAAAAACAATTAGGTATGAATGGAGTTCCAGTTCTGGATCAAGGCTACTTTGGAACCTGTGTTACCTTTGCTAATACTGCAGCCATTGATGCCATCTTAGGTAAAGGGGATTACATCAGCCAACTGTGTTTACTCCAGTTGGGAAATTATAAGTATTCTTATACTGCGAGTGGTTGGTCTGGCTCGTTAAATCGCAGTATTTTAAGCAGACTTGAGGACCATGGTTTTGTTTCTAAAGAAACTCAACGTACAGTAGGCTGTGGTGGTCTTAATGAATATCCAGGCAATGAAGACGAAACACCAAGATCAGCCATTAGTTTTGACAGCTACCACAAAATCAGTGAAGACTTAATCGATAATAAAATCTATTCAGCACCAATTCTTGATGCTTATAAAGTAATGCTCACCAATGAGGTAGATACTCAAGAGTTAATCGGTGAAATTAAGCAAGCAATTAATAGAGAGCAACGCGTCACCATGGTGAGCTTCTTGCCTGCGATCGATTTAGGTCTTGCAGGTGCGGTAGGTAAACATCATGAGGTCAATGATACTTGGGTATTATCAACAACCATTGAACGTGAACTCTATCAATACCCCTTCATGGCTGGCCATTCGATGATCATTACCGGTTATGATGATAATGCCACCGCGGTTGATGATCTAGGCCGTGTGCATACAGGTTTATTCACCTTGCGTAATTCCTGGGGGGAGCAGCTTGGAGACAAGGGTGATTTTTATATGTCCTATGATTACTTTAAAGTATTGGGCTTTGAGGCCAATCAGATCATTTACGATGAGTACCTTGGCGATGAAGGTGATGAGGATGAGTCTGATGATGGTGATGAAGAAGAAGAGGACGATGAGGAAGAAGTGAAATAATTTAGGATAACACCCTTCCCAGTAGCCGTATTAGCGCAGCGTAATACGGCTACGTTCTTCGTTTCCTGGATTAAACAACATACAAGGCTCGAGCCTTAATCTCCCTTCCCCCGAGCAAATGATCAACCGCCTTACGCATAATCACTTTTGCCGAGTGCAAACATCCTGGCTCTGCCAAATTATCTTGAGCTAAGGCGAAGATATGAGCACCAGGTATCCCGCGGGTACTCAAAATAAAACCTTCTCCTGCAATAAACTGATAATGTTTATCCATCTGAATTGATTCTCCCGATCGAGCCTCATAGGTTAATGAAAAAGAATAACCACATGATTTCAATAAAGCCCATTCAAAACGCCGGAGTAATATTTCCAGCACCAAACGCTCCTTAGCCAAAGTCAAACCATTCAAGGTATATAAATAGGCATCAAATAATGCAGGGTCAGGAGCCTGAGGTTTTAGGACATAATAGAGAATTTCATTCACATACAATGCTGAAAATAGGGCGTGGCCTTCAAGGGATAAAGACGGAGAAATACTTTCGACCGTTTTCATGTACAAACGTTCATAACGCTCATCAAGGGTCAACCACAAAGGAGTAAAGGCTTGCAACAAGGCCTGTTTTTTGGGAGTACGCCCCCCTTTACAAAGACAATGAACCAACCCCGAATCACGAGTTAAAAAAGTGACTCTGGCGCTGGTATCACCGCTCCATTGTTTATGGACGACCCATGCTTCGATTGTTCTAGTCATAGCCCAATTGTTTTAACATACGCTCATCATCTGCCCAGCCAGATTTAACCTTACACCAGCATTGTAAGAACACTTTTTTGCCTAATAAGCGTTCCATATCAATACGTGCTTCGGTTGCCATTTCTTTTAATTTCTGGCCTCTGTCACCAATAATCATCCGTTTATGATTATCTTTTTCAACCAAAATTAATGCATGAATACGTACTAAATTACCTTCATCTTTAAACGATTCAATATCCACAGTAACTGCATAAGGTAATTCTTGCCCACAAAAACGGAAGATTTTTTCGCGTAATAATTCGGAGCAAAGAAACTTTGTAGGGCGATCAGTCAATTGATCATCCGGGAATAAATGAGGACCTTCTGGCAAATAAGTCTGCAACTTATTCTGCAATTCCGTAACCTGCACCCCCGTGCGCGCTGAAATAGGAATAATTGCTGCAAAGTCATGGCGCTGACTCATTTCTTCCATCCAAGGCAATAATTGTGCTTTATCGTCAATTTTATCCACTTTATTAACGACTAAAATACAAGGTATATTGGCTTGTTTAACTAACTTCAGTACATACTCATCTTCCTCTTGCCAATGCGTGCCATCAACCAAAAAAGCAATCACATCAACATCACGTAACACGCTAATTGCAGTTTTATTCATCAAGCGGTTCATTGCTTTTTTATTTCCCTGCTGATGAATACCCGGGGTATCAACATAAACAAATTGGTAATCCGCTTCCGTCCGAATCCCCAAAATACTGTGTCGTGTTGTCTGCGGTTTTTTGGAAGTAATACTTACTTTTTGTTCTAAAATACAATTAAGCAACGTGGATTTTCCCACGTTCGGTCTGCCAA
Source organism: Legionella lytica (assembly GCF_044626755.1). Classification (GTDB taxonomy): domain Bacteria; phylum Pseudomonadota; class Gammaproteobacteria; order Legionellales; family Legionellaceae; genus Legionella; species Legionella lytica_A. Next base: position 1,450,983 of record NZ_JBGORX010000001.1, read on the forward strand.
CTAAGGCGATGTAACCACAATAACTAGTCATTAAATTTATTCCTGTATACTTTTAAAACATTTTATCAGTGCGCTAAGCAAATTTCCAGACATCAATTGCCCCCCACTTGCTATTTCAGACAAAAACCAAGTATGCTGAACGATATCTGCACAATGAACCAAGCCTATGGCCGATTTTCTCACAACTGAAGGACACACTCAGATTATCGTTCCGCTGATGATAACCCCCTTTAGTCATCAAGCACTTCCCACGGTCGCTGGAAATTTATTTAGCGATGAAGCAGGAGCCGTGCTCATAGGCCATTATAAAATGGAGTACCTCCTTCCCAATAATGATCAGATACGTCTTATCGCAAATCATGATCAAAAAACTGTGCAACTCATGTTATTTACGCATGAAGCAGAACTTATTAAATTGCTTCCGGGAAAACGTCCTTCTTCATTAATTGCGGATCTAATTAATAAGGTTCAAGGCTATAGTATCCGTTCGAGAAGTTATACTCCCCCTCTTTCCTTGCCCCAAGAGCAAAAACTACAAATAGCCAATGACTGCATTGATACTCTACAGCCTTTATTAAAAGAAGAGCGTCGCATACGCTCCGATGATTACGAACAGCAAGAAAGATTAAGGCGGAAAGCCATTAGTATTATTAAGCAGCACCGTGATAAAAACCGCATGCTGGCAAATAACCCCCTAATCTCTGAAGGCTCACTCGGTGATTTTCTATTTGACGCCTATAAAATAGCACAAAATTACGCGTTTAGTCAGGTGCACTCTGTTTCACGCCAAGATCAAATGGATTTTAGTAAAGTCAAAAAAGCCAATACAGACCGTCCGTGTTTCATATGGGACAGTGAAGTACACATTGGACACAATAAACGTGATTTAGATGATACCTTAAGAGTTATTTGTCATTATTATGGAATTCCTCCAGCCCCCAGTTTAAATGATGTCGCGGCCAACCGGTTGGAAAAGATCCATTCATTTTTTTATAAAATGTGGCGCGATGGCCATGATTGGATCACGCATTTGGCTTCAGAAAACAAACCTGAACATAAAATTGAAGAGGAACAACCGCGACAAGGTATTTCTCTAATACAAATCACGCCCTATTACAAACTTCAGGGCTTAGATCAAAAAGCATATCCCAGTATCAATCAGCTGGTTGCTGATTTAATGCAAAGCCCTTATGACCCCATTCAAGCTGATAATGTAAAACAAGCAAAAAAAATACTGGCTACGCAAGACCATGCGCACTGCGTCCTTATTGCCAAAGAGCAACGCATTCTGGTGCGTCAAGAAAATAAAATAGCTCAATTACGTTATTTTCATCATGGAGAAAATTTCTATCCCTTACCCACAGGCCAAGACCTTTATACTTTGGCTCAGGTTTGTAAACGCCATCTCTATCTTCCAGAACGCGCAAGCTTACAATTTAAAACCTTCATAACGAAAATTCCCGATTTCTTTTCCAATTTTTATAAACGTATGCATCGATTTATTATTCATGATCTAAAAGAAGATTTTATAAATCACATACACGCTTCACATCGACAGAAATCATCATCCGAACCCATTATTCAATTCAAACCCCGGAGCCCCAAAAAAAACTCATTGGCTCGAGTATTAAGAAATAAAGGTCTGCTAACTAGTGGCCAAACTTTGGAAGAGTTCATTACAAAACAGATCCGTAATAATCCCTATGTCATTGTCCAAGTCAATCATCCTCCTACCCCTCCCTCTTATGATAATCCACTGCATCGCGTCCTTAACCTTGTTCGTCACATAGGAGGGATTTTTATTGATGCCAGTGAACGCAACCCCTTAATTGGCTCATTAGCAATGGCTGCCTATACTTTCGGTGGCGGAGCCGTTCTTGCACCAAAACTATTAGAAGATATTTTAATAAAACTGCATTTAAGCGGTTTGATTAGCGCTATAGAACCCACCCAAAAACTAGCGCATTTGCTCAATCACGGCACCTACTCACAGGCAGTATCCATATCCGCCTTATACTGGCAAAGTACGGTCGTGGGCGGGAATATGGACAAATTTTTTATTGAAGCATTTCAAGTGCTTAAAGAAGACCCTGCTCAAATTGCTATTATTGCCGCATTGGCGCTCAGTTTGGGCTATGGCTTAACTAAAATAATCCCTGCTCTAGGAAAAGAAATGGGAGATTTTCCCTACAGCAACTACGCTGCCTTAGGAGGTAAAGGTGGGGCAGCAATGTATGATACCATCATGCATCCCGGCGATGATTGGTTTTTAGGCACATGTAAGTGGATTTGCAAAAGCGTCCTTACGCTTGGCAAACTGTTTATTACTCCCTTTCTCGAAGGATTTTATTACGGATTACATGATGGATTCATTCATGGATGGAAAAAGAATGTTCCCTTGTTCCATAAGCTTAGCAAGCAATTCTTTGCTGCGGTTGCTGATTTAAGCTTATCACTATTTACCTTAGTATTAATTGGAATAGGCGCTCTTGTAATTCATGTACCGTTTCACGGGATAACCAATCTGCTTACTAAAGTTTTAGCTATCCTCGGACACATTGAACCTATGGGCAAGGTATTTCTGGCTTTTGCTAATCGAGCCCCTAGATCTAATCTTCTTGCAAGTTTTAGCTTTTCACCACTTTATGGTTTTAACTATCCCTTTGGACACTTTTCCGATAACCTCGCCATTAATATAGGTATTAATGCCGCACGTGCTCTATTTTTACCTATCGTACAACTTCTTAAAAATCTGTTAATCCTCCCGCTAATCGATCTATGCTCCTTGAGCATACGTCTTGGCATTACCCTAATAAATCCTGTAACTCGTATCCTGGCTTATGCTCTGGGAATGATTATTCATACCTTTGGAGCAGTATGGGATCCTTCCATAGGGGTATTATTTGCTCGTAGCGCCGATGGTTTAACTGTCTTATTTAATGGGATGGACAATGCAATAAGTGCAGGAAAACAACGGCTGCTTTCATATGTAGAAATCCAACGTCGACAGTTATATCACTGGGGCTTTGAGGATGCGAATGGTCCCTTAAATACCTCGCCAACCGATGAGCGCTATTTTCTAGACAAGCCCAGCCGTTATGAACTTGTACCTCACCGCCAAGACAGTCATCATTGTCTGTTAAAAGCACTGCTGGAACAACCAGAAAACCCACCACAGCTGCCCTGCATTGAGCCGGCTCATTACGATTTATTTTCTTCCACACCCTCTCTAGATCAGTCCCTTGAAGAAAGAGAAAATCCATCCCCGAGTTATTTGTAGGTCCTAATAAGGAGGAGCTGATATCGGTTCCCATTTTACAGGTTTGTCTAGGGCTACCTGTTTTATTTCCTTAAAAAAGCAATTAATCCTATAAAAAATAGTTAAATCGTAGTAAAAATATTTAATGTCTATGATCGACGCCAAAAAACTGGTGCTTTATTAGGCAATGTTGTGTATAATTAACAGAAATGGGGCAATTAGGAACATATAATTATGAGTATACACCAATCTACCAATCGCACTTATCCCCTGGCAAATAACCTTGAGGCAGACCACTGGTTAGACGAGGCAATGAAGTCTCAACCTCTCTATTTTGCTAAGCCATCTGATAAAGATCTGGAACCTAACTCCCCAATTAATTTAAGTCGCTTTGGTCTGCATAATGCTACTCAAGTAAAAGCATTCTTAACATCATCCGCTGGAGAAACGCTAAAAACTGAAATTAAGGTTCAGGCGGCAATTGATGATGCCATTGAAGAACAACACATGTTTGAGCTTCGCGAACAAGAAAAACTAAACCACCGTCTCAGAGCACATCTATTACTTTGGTTCATTGAAAAAAAAGGGCATGCAGCAAGCCATCTTAGAGAACTAATTGAAGAACTAAATACGAAAGCCATTAACCAAAGTAAGCCTGATGCCAAAGAAAATAAAGCATCCAAAGAACCATCCAAAGCGAATGCTGAGCTGCTACGACACACGTTAAATAGCTACAATGCTGAGATTAAAAAATGTGAAGAACAGCATCAATTGGCATCTGCAGAAGAATCTAAATTAACTGAAGAGTTCGAAAACCTACATAAACAAAAAGTACGCCTTGATAACAAACATGACTTATTCATGGACAAAATGGCTGCCTTTCATGAGCAAATCGAAACATACGAACAACTATCCAATGAAGAGCTCGATGCACAAATGGCTGAGATGGAGACAAAACTTCATAGTTTAACAGACACTATTTCGGATCTATTAGCCAGTGGCGAACCAGGAAGTGAAGAGGAAGCATATGCACTCTTGGATCAACAAAATGCATTAAACCTTGATATAGCCCAGTTAATCGACATACGCTCTAGCCGTGAAAAACAAAAAGCTTTTTATGATGCAAACGGTACCGAAGTACCCTCTGCCAAAGATGCGAGCTTTATAGTCGGCAAAGACAAGCAAATTATTAAACATGATGATAATTATTATTTTGCAGACATAAATTCAAAAATCGCGGAGAGAAATGGTACTCATTATCTTATCGATAAAGAAGCAAATATTGATGAAATGACTCCTGAAGAACTTGAGCAAGCTCAAGAGCAACTTGAATTAGCAGCTGCCCATTTTCATAAGTCTGAACACGAAATATCAACCGTCAACAAAGCAGTAACTAAAACGCTGAAAATGGAAAAAGAGTTCCATGACCTTGATAAACGCATGGATGATGTAGCGGCAAAAACTCAAGAAAAGCGTGATGAAAAAATGAATCTTGAGAATAAAAAGAATCTTTTACAATCCGTAAGAGCTTCATTTATACAACAAAATCCTGGATTAGAACAAGATACTGCACCGAAACCTAGCCCTACACTTTCAGGTAAAGCTCAGCCAGCATCAATGCCAACACCAGCTCCACAGGCAGTAATTAAGATTACTCAGACCTTAATCCCTTTTTTGAGCTTGAGACGCTCTCCTAAGGACATATCTAACGAGATCGATAAAAATAAAGACCTTAACCCTAAAGAGAAAGGGCAGGCAAAAGATTATTTTAGCCGATTAATCAAGCTCTTAAGTCTAGGTAAAATTCCTTCTCTGGCCCCATTACCTGAGACCACCATGCAATCATTATTACAGCATATGTCTCGATTTGGAGCACTTCAAGCTAAGCCTGGAGTAAGTACAGAAAAAGGTCCTTTGGATAAGCAACAAGATGTGAAAATGTCACCTCCTTTGGATGGGCCACATGCAAAAGTTGGCCCTAAACCACCAACTCCGAAGCCTGTAAATAACCCAGAGCAGGAACCAGAAATGAAACCGTTTAATCCATCCCCGTTTAAAACTCACGGCTACTCTTAACATAACCTGGTGTTTGCAATGGTTATCTTTGCCATACCCCCGCGGTGCTCCGCGGGACTCACTGTTCAAAGATGGATATCCTGGATCCAAACCACAGGACCTAGAGTAGGCTTGAGTTTAATCAAGATACTCTTGCTCACCCTCAGGTTTTCATTTGCTCTTCCCCACGGATAAGTCCGTTACTCCTACGTAAACTAGAGAATATCTCAAGCTTTACAGCCCAAGCGACTCCGTTTATTATAAAAGAATCGCTCATCATCAACAGGTAAATTAGCTATGATTTTAGATACTTTATTGGGCAATCAATCCATAATCATCTCTCTGGATGTTGATAATTCTTTATTTGAGCGCCTAGAACAAATTGCTCATGCAGGTTTTTCACTGGTTGAAATTAATTCCACAGATACCCTGCTCTTGCAACAAACAATAGCCAAATTCCCATCAATTAAAATTGGGGCGGCTGGAGTGACCGATGTACAACAATTAGAATATTGCTATCATGCTGGAGCTCATTTTGCCACCAGCCCTGGATTTTTGCCCTCAATCGCCCAAACCGCAACAGTGTACTCCATGAACTACCTCCCTGGAATTGCCACCTTATCAGAAGCGATGGCCGCGATGAGCGTAGGCTATGTACATGTCCGGCCCTTCCCTGCCGATTTAGCATTCTGTACTATGTTGAATAAATGCTTACCTGGGTTAAAACTATTCCCCGCCGAAATTGAGTGGGAAGAAGCAGAACATTTTCTAAATTTACCTGCGGTGGCAGCCGTCGGTATTAATAATCCCGATAAAAAGCAATTAGCCGCACTGGCAGCGAGTGTTTTGGTATAATTTCTCCCCAGAGAATGGCCTGATTAGAGCCCATTTCCCTTCTTCGAATTCCCGTGGGCTTTAGCGCGGGATACACCGAGCAGCAAGGTATTTATAAGTATAATAAATCAGAATTTATCCGTCTTGATTAATACAGCTCTCTTTACATCATTGAATGAGGTCAGATAATCCAAAATTGCGAATGAATATGCTTTTTCAGCCTCACGATAAGCTTATTTCGGATGGGCTTGTGAAACGACGATGAACAGGGAAATAAGCTGCTCACACTCTTAGAGCGGGTTGGTGCGAAGCACCAACCCCTAGACCTCAATTATTTCCGATTTATAAGCACATCCAACACAAAAAATGCCGCACCAACACAAATCGCACTGTCAGCAATATTAAAGGTTGCAAAATGGTGATGTTGATAATAGACATCGATAAAATCAATCACATAACCATAAAAAGCACGGTCAATTAAATTACCTACCGCACCCCCTAAAATAAGACTAATGCCGGCACATAAAAGGCGATCTTTACTGGGGGCTCTAATTAACCACACCACAAGAACCACACTCATGATTAAACTAAAACAGGCAAAAAACCAACGGTGCCAACCTCCTGCTCCATTTAAAAAGCTAAAGGCAGCCCCTGTATTGTATGCCAGAGTGAAATTGAGCATAGGTAAAACGGGCACTGGTTTATAAGCAGTTAAAGAAGCTCCAGCCCAGTATTTACTTGCCTGGTCACAAACTATAATTAAAATACTTAGCGCAAACCAATGCCATTTCTTCATATAAATTGCCTCTTTTCGTCTTGACCACTAATATTGCCAACACAACGCAAACACAGTTCTGGATGACTTGCATCCTGCCCTACATCGGGTCTACGATGCCAGCAACGTGCACATTTCTCATGAGCGCTTGGCGCTACTAAAATAGATACACCATATTCAGTAGTCGCTAAGCCCACAGGAGCTGCACTCATAGGCTGTACTGTTGCCCCAGAAGTAATAAGTAAGAAACGCAACTCTTCACCTAAACGAGTTAATTTAGGCAAGGTAGCATCCTCCGCGTATAAAGAAACCTCAGCAGCTAAGGCAGAACCAATCTCTCCTTTTTGGCGTGTTTCTTCTAAAGCTTTATTGACTTCATCGCGAATCACGTGCAACTCTTCCCACTGCGCCATATCCACACCCTCAACTGCAGGCCATGCATCATACCAAAGCTCGGTGAAAATGGTCTCATTGCTATAGCCAGGAATAAACTTGGCAATCTCTTCGGCAGTAAATGACAGTATGGGAGCTAACCATAAAGTAAAAGCTCTGATGATGTGGTACATCGCCGTTTGGCAAGAACGTCGTGCCTTGCTTTGTTTTGCACAAGTATATTGACGGTCTTTGATTAAATCCAAATAGAAACTACCCATGTCCACCGCGCAGAAATTATGAATCTTCTGATAAATCACGTGGAATTGATAACTTTCATAGGCTGCAATAATTTCTTCTTGTAATAGCTGACAACGCTTAATCGCCCACTTATCTAATTCCAACAGCTCCTTAGCATCAACGCTATCTGCCTTAGGATCAAAATCAAATAAGTTCGCTAATATAAAGCGGGCTGTATTACGAATTCGACGATAAGCATCGGCATTACGTTTAATAATTTCATCAGAAATACTTACTTCATGACGGTAATCGGTAGAAGCAACCCATAAACGTAAAATATCCGCACCATGCTGATTAACCATCTGATCTAAAGCAACATAATTTCCTTTAGACTTAGATAGCTTTCTCCCTTCAGCATCTACTGTATAACCATGGGTTAATACGGTTTTATAAGGAGCCACACCATACATCGCCACAGACGTAGTCAATGAGGAGTTGAACCAACCACGATGCTGATCAGAACCTTCAAAATAAATATCAGCAGGGAAAGCCAATTCTTTATTTTGCTGTAACACACAATAATGGGTTACACCAGAATCCAACCAAACGTCCATGGTGTCATTAATTTTATCGTAAAATGGGGCATCATCACCGAGCAATTCTGCCTTATCCATTTCAAACCAAGCATCAATACCTGAGTGCTCAATGCGTAGCGCAACCTGCTCAATGAATTCCAAAGTTTTAGGATGTAATTCGCGAGTAGTACTGTGCACAAATAGTGGCATAGGTGTACCCCAAGCCCTTTGTCTTGATATACACCAATCAGGCCTATTTTCAACCATGTTGCCGATACGTGCTTTCCCCCAATCTGGAACCCAGTTAACCGTATCAATTTCTTTTACGATCGCAGGTCTTAACTGGTTTTTATCCATGGAGATAAACCATTGTGGCGTGGCTAAAAAGATCATGGGGGATTTATGGCGCCAGCAATGTGGGTAGCTGTGACGAATAGTTCCTTTAGATAATAAAACCCCATTCTCAGTTAATACTTCAACAACTCGCTCATTAACCTTTAATACATGTTGTCCGGCAAATAAACCGACATCTTCAGCAAAACATCCATTCGCCTTAACAGGATTAATTAAAGGTAAATTATAAGTTTTACCAATTAAATAGTCGTCAGGACCATGAGCTGGTGCTGTATGTACTGCTCCGGTACCGGAATCAGTCGTTACATGGTCACCTAGCACCACGGGAACAACACGACTATAAAAAGGATGTTGTAATTTTAAATGTTCGAAAGCCTTCCCTAGTACTGAACTTTTAATGCTGTATCCCGTAATTCCGTAACGCTCCATCGCGGATTCAACAAGGTCTGTAGCCAGTACTAAATAAAAACTTCCCGCATCAACTAAAGAGTATTCAATTTCAGGATGTAAACATACCGCTTCGTTCGCAGGCAAGGTCCAAGGAGTCGTTGTCCAAATAGGAACGCTCAATTTCTTAACATCAGCTTTGATATTAAAGTGACTGATGAACTCGGCTGGATCAACCGCAGTAAACGCCACATCAATAGAAATGGAGGTTTTTTCTTCGTAATCCACTTCTGCTTCTGCGAGAGCTGAACCACAATCAATACACCAATGCACCGGTTTAAAACCTTGCTGCAAGTGCCCGTTTTTAATCATTAAACCTAACGCGCGCACAATATTGGCTTCATAACGAAAATCCATCGTGACATAAGGATTATACCAGTCACCTAAAACACCTAAGCGCTCAAACTCTTCACGTTGAATATCAATTTGGCTACCCGCATATTCGCGACATTTTGCACGGAACTCACGCGCAGAAACCTTATCACCAGCACGACCTATTTTTTTCTCGACGTTTAATTCAATAGGCAAACCATGGCAGTCCCAACCAGGAACAAAAGGTGCATCATAGCCACTAAAGGATTTAGACTTGATAATAATGTCTTTTAGGATCTTATTTAAAGCATGGCCGCAGTGCAAGTGACCATTCGCATAAGGAGGGCCATCATGCAAAATAAATTTTTTACTGCCGGCACGGGCTTTACGAATTTGCTCGTAAATTTTCTTTTCTTGCCACTGAGCCAAAGCTTCTGGCTCTCGTGTCGCCAAGCTTGCCTTCATTGGAAATGAAGTATTAGGAAGGTTTAATGTATCTTTATATTCTGCCATAACTGACCACCACTTTACGAAATCGTTAGGTTATTGACGAATGTTTTCGCCACCTCAATATCATCACGTATTTGCTCGATCAAAGCATCCACCGAAGTGAATTTAACTTCATCACGTAGCTTGCGCAAGAAAAACACCTGCACTAATTCTCCATAAATTGACTGTTCAAAATCAAATAAATGGACCTCCAAAACACACTTGGTGCCATCTACTGTAGGTCGCCGTCCAATATTAGCAACCCCATATACTACTTGCTGCGATGCAAGGCGGGCTTCGACTGCATAAACCCCTTGCAAAGGAACAGACAAACGTCGAAGACCAATATTTGCAGTAGGAATTCCCCACTGCCGCCCACGTTTTGCGCCATGAACTACCCGCCCACAAATACTGTAGGTTCTACCTAAATACTTGGCTGCAGTATCCAGCTCTCCTGCAGCTAATGCGGTTCTAATTTTTGTCGAGCTAATTCGGTCTTCATTGATACAAAAATCAGAATAAACCACTACATCACAGGCATATTCTGAACTTAGCTGCTGCAGTAAACTCACATCCCCTTCTCTGTTTTTTCCAAAGCGAAAATCTTCGCCCACGAGAAGATGTTTGATGTTTAATGTAGAAAATAAATAATTACGGGCAAATTCAGTTGCCGTAGTTTGTGCAAACGCATCATCAAACTTAATACAATAAACATAGTCAACCTGACAACGACGCAACACATCCAACTTCTCTCTTAAACCAGAAAGCCTTGCTGGGGCATGTTCCTTTTGAAAATATTCGCGCGGTTGGGGTTCAAATAAAATTAAAACTAAGGGAAGATTCAAGGCATGTGCCTTAGCTTTCAAAGTTTTAATTAAATGTTGATGCCCTAAATGAACCCCATCAAAATTGCCAATGGATGCAACCACGCCCTTATCAAAAATAGAAAAATGGTGAATACCACGCAACAATTTCATTGAATCATTCAATCGTTAAACTAAAACGTCATAGTATACTTCTTTTCTTGCTTATTGAGAAATGCTAAGAAAAAGAAACCATCGCAGAACAATGACTATTCCTGTTTCTTGACGATTTGAACTCAAATAAAACGAAAAAGCCGCTGATGCTCCGAATATGAGCATCAGCGACTTCTTCATCCAAAGTAAATAACTATTATTTCTTATTTGGTGTCCGCTATATGAGAACGGACAATTAAGACATCACATTGCGCATTATGCAAAATGGAGTTAGCCGTAGAGCCCAGCAATAAAGAAAGGCCATGCTTGCCATGACTGCCGGTAACAATTAAATCAATATTACGTTCTTTAGCCACTCTGAGTATTTCATTCTTTGTAGAACCAAATTCGATAAAGCGATGCTGCTCATCAACCCCTAATTGATCGCCTAAATCATTTAATTCTTTTTCTGCTTGTTCACGAATAGACAATTCCACTTCTGCAAAGCCTGCAAAACCAGGATAGGCGTATGCGGGAATAGGTTCAACAACATGAACTAAAATCAAATCAGCCCCATTTTCATCAGCAATTTTTTTTGCCTTATGGGCAGCCAATACGCCAACCTCATCAAAGTCAGTCGCAAACAATACCCTCTTATACATCATTTTCTCCTTAAAATACTGATGTCTATCTTAAAGACTAGCAGATTTCTTATGAAATTGTAGCTTTAAATTAGCAAAACAAGTTCACAAAAGTGGACTATCTCGTAAAGCTTAGCTAGCCTTAATTAATGCTCTTGAACTAAATGACTATAAGAAACCAAGAGGGAGAAAGGAATGTTCTTTAAAATTTTTATGGATAAAACCTCTACGAAAAAAATTGATTTTGATGTCAAACTTAAGGAAGCAATCGAAATAATCCGAGAGAATCGATCCATCGTCGCAACACGAGTTTTAGAAGTTCTTGATTCTCAAAGAATTACCGTCAATTCTTTTTTTAATATGGTGCCCAAGCATTATCAGGAGATGCAGGAAGACTTACTCAATGAAGAAAACATTACACTGCCCTCAGATTATCCTCCTTCAGAAGAAGCCGTAAAAATTATTGAAAGTAAATTATCAGGCATTATCTACGAAGATAAACATATCTATTTAAGCTCAGATCGCACTGCAGAGGAAATAGCCAGTACCTTGGTTCATGAAGTATCTCATTTCCTTAATAGCGATATTTTTAGACAGGAAAGAAAAAAAAGCTCAACCCTACTCTATAGATACAACGATGAAGTACGTTCATTTACCGCAGAAAAAATCTTTGCGCTGGATGGTCATTGTATGCTACGTAGCTACACAAGAAAAATTCATGCGCACGTAACTCGAGCTTACCCTGAGTTTGTAGAGCCGGATATGGACACACAAAAAATGGGGTATGTTTATTCTTGGTTTGATACTCCGATGAAGTAGTTAATAACACGCTCGAATTACCGTGGGCAGCTCCAGCCTTAATCACACTTGAGGAGACCTTCAGAGCATGACCGTGGTAATTCAGGGAGATTAGAAAAACACTTACATCAAACTTACTCAACCCCAATATCTTTAGGCTTAAGTTGTTCTTCAGCCTTAGCAATCGCCTTACGGATCGCCTGAGCCTCTTCAGACTGCTGAGGAGCTAACTGAAGTAAACGCTGCCAATAAGCAATAGCATCTTCATAAGCATGACTTACATAAGCATTCATCGCCATCATGGCTAAGGCATCGGGTTGATTCGGGTTATTTTTTAATAAATTAACAAAAATACTCGTAACTTGTTCAGTAAACTGCCGGTTATTTAATACCCATAAACTGTGTGCATAATTAACCGCATATTGTTCATCCTTAGGATCAAACTGATACGCCTTGGCAAAAGCATCTACTGCATTTTGTTTTTCTTCCTGGCCCGTGTACAACCGACCTAAAAGATACCAACCTTTTGCGCTCTTAGGCGTATCATCCAACTTGGCACGTAGCTTAGTGATTAACTCCTGAGGGCTTTTAATCGATTTCAGCATGGCATCTGCTTTCTGCTGTTTTTCTTGGAATTGCAAATAGTCCTGCCATTTGGCAAAACCACCCCAATTGAAATATCCAGAAAATGCCAGGATAAAAATAATTGGGACCAACAATAAGCGAGCAAGCCAATGACGCCTTAAAGGATAAATAATTACCAAACTTGCTAACAGAGTTAGTGTAGCGAGTAGTGCTATTAACCACCATTCATTCATATTAAGGACTCACTAAGATTTCTTTCTTAGCAAAACAAGTTCGCCAAAAAATCAAAAAACCTAAAATTAAAAATAAAGCCGGACCAAACCACAATAAATAAGTTATTGCTTTAACGGGCGGTTTAAACAGAATAAAGTCTCCATAGCGCGCAGTAAGATAATCAGTAATTTCACTGTCGCTCTTGCCTTCCTTCACTAATTGATAGACTTGCCCTCGTAAATCCTTGGCCAACTCCGCATTGGAGTCCGCTAAATCCTGGTTTTGGCATACCAAGCATCGTAAATCTTTTAACAAATGATTAAACTGAGCTTCTTTTTTGGCTGAATCTAAAGGGTACATAGCATTTGCCCAAACACAAGCCGGAACTAAAGCCACCCAGAACAAAATCCATTGCAAGCGCTTCATGCCATTTGCTCCAATTGTTTCATTAAAGGTAAAACTTCTTTTTGCCACAGCTCTTGATTCATAACCCCTGCATGGCGGTAACGAATCACCCCTTTTTTATCAATGACAAAAGTTTCTGGCGCACCATAAACCCCTAAGTCGATTGCAGCACGTCCTTCACGATCTTGCATCACCAACTTATAAGGATTTCCCCATTGGCTTAACCATTGCAGCGCGTCTTCAGGCTTGTCTTTGTAATTTAATCCATAAATAGCCACCCCTTCACGAGCTAATTGCAACATAAAGACTTGCTCATCAGTACAGGCCGCACACCAGCTAGCCCATACATTTAATAAAACAACTTGATTCCGAATATTCTGAGTGCTGAAAGAAGACTCCGGATGATGCAGTTCCGGCAAAGTAAAATCAGGTACTAATTTGCCTACTTGCACTGAAGGCAAATTACGGGGATTTAAAGAAAGTCCACGCCAAAGAAAAATACTCAATAAAACAAAAAGCACTATAGGAATTATTTTCCATCCTATTTTTCTCATGTTAAGGCTCCTGCTGTGTGTCTTTTTTGATAATAACGTCGATCAGTCAAAGCGAAAAAACCTCCCACTAAAATCATAAAACCACCGGCCCAAATCCAGCGCACAAAGGGCTTATAATAAAGTCGAACTGACCAGGAATCACCATTTAAAGGCTCCCCTAAGGCAACATAAATATCTCGGAATGGAGTGACATCAATGGCTGACTCCGTCATTGCCATTTGGCCAATAGTATAAAGTCTTTTTTCCGGGTAAATCACTTTATTTTTGCCCTGATGACTGATTTTAAATTGCGCCTGGGTTCCCTTATAGTTAGGGCCATCTAAAGGTTTCTGGCTTACAAACTCAATCGAGTAACCCACCAAATCAATTGTCTTCCCTGGTTGCATTTGTACATCATCTTGTACGCCATAAGCAGTGGACACGGCGATGCCAATCACCGAAGCCGCAACGCCGAAATGTGCCAACACCATACCCCAATAAGCTTGACCCACCTGAGTAATACCACGCTCTTTAATACGCTTCATCACCGCCTTCGAGGTACTTAACACAATCCAGGTTGCTAAAACCAATCCCAGAAAGGCTGACGCATCAAACTCATGATGTGACAGTAACAATAAAGCACAAGGCAACAGGATACTCAGTACCGCTACACTCCATAATTTCTTGAACACACCTACCCAGCTATCTGCTTGCCATTTTAAATGAATGCCTAAGCCCATCAGTAACAACATAGGAATCATTAAAGGAACAAACACGGCATTAAAATAAGGGGCCCCTACCGATAATTTACCTAAGCCCACACCTTCAACCAATAATGGGTAGACAGTCCCCATGAGCACGGTGAGCATAATGACTACTAAAAACACATTATTTAAGAGTAAGGCGCTTTCACGAGATAGAGGGCTAGGATTATTTGTTGCATGCAGTGTTTGTGCTCGAAATAAGAAGAGTAACAAAGAGCCTCCAATAACCAACAATAAAAAACCTAAAATGAATAAACCTCGTTGAGGATCCACTGCAAATGCATGCACGGAGGTAAGCACTCCTGAACGCACTAAAAAAGTACCGATGAGACTTAAAGAAAAAGCAGCAATTGCTAAAAGCATAGTCCAAGCTTTAAATTGCTGGCGCTGTTCGGTTACTGCCAAAGAATGCAGTAAAGCAGTCCCGACCAACCAAGGCATAAAGGAGGCGTTTTCAACAGGATCCCAGAACCACCAGCCGCCCCAACCCAGCTCACGGTACGCCCACCAACTCCCCAAGGTAATTCCAGCCGTCAAACAACACCAGGCGGCTAAAGTCCAAGGTCTGGTCCATTTAGACCAGCTACTTTCCACTTTTCCAGCCCATAAAGCGGCAATAGCAAAAGCAAAAGCGACCGAAAAGCCAACATAGCCCATGTATAACATGGGAGGATGAAATAAAAATCCTGGGTCTTGTAATAAAGGATTCAAATCACGCCCTTGAGTATTTAATACTTGGAACTGGCGTAAAAAAGGATTTGAGGTCGTTAATAGAAAGAGGATAAAACCAATGCTTAACCAACCTAAAACAACCAGTACGCGCGTACGCATTTCTTTATCTAAACCGGAGCTAAAACAGGCGACCATCACGGACCAGAAACTGAGAATCGCAACCCAAAGCAGCATTGAGCCCTCATGCCCACCCCATACAGCGCATAACTTATAAAACCAGGGTAAGGCAACACTGGAATTACTCATCACATAAATAACAGAGAAGTCGTCTTTTAAAAAACAAATTGTAAGCAGAATATAGGTGAGCGCAATAAATAAAAACTGGGCAGCAACATAGGATTTTGCTGCATCCATCCATTCAGGCCGCTTTAAGTATAGACCAAGTAAGGGGATTACGGCTAAAGCCAAAGAGGCCATTAATGCCAGAATAAGAGAAAAAAGTCCTAGCTCAGCAATCATGAATTCTCCTTGGGTGCTAATGCCGCTTTTACTTCCGGGGGCATATACTTTTCATCATGTTTTGCCAATACGCGGGTTGCCAGCACATGTTGGTTATCAATCAACTGACCTTCTACAACAACCCCCTGCCCTTCACGAAATAAATCAGGCAAAATACCGGTATGGACTACAGTCACGGTTTTGCGCAAATCCGAGACCTTAAACTCTACCTTTAAACCTTCTTTTGCTCGCACCAATGAGCCTTTTTCAACCATTCCCCCCACGCGAATTGCTTGTTTTGCTGGTGCTTGGCCCTCCGCAATTTGGGTCGGGGTATAAAATAAACTGATATTTTGTCTTAAAGCATAGAGAACCAACCCTGCAGCTAGAGATAAGGCAATCAAAGCAGACAATAAAATCAAAAGCTTACGTTTACGAGCTGGATTCATAATTAGCGTTTAAACCATTGTTGTAATTTTTGACGAGTTTGTTTCTTTTTCCATTTCATCCCTAAAAGGTTCATCACTAAGACGACAGAAACTAAACTATAAGCAGGCCAAACATAGATGGAATAACCACCCATCGTTAACCATTCAAAAAACTGACTCACTTAACTTCCCCTTCAAATTTAACCTTAACCCAAGCCTGTCTTTTTTCCCTAAGCAACAGCTCTTGACGTGCTTTTTCCAAAATAATCCACAATGCATATAAGAAAAATCCGATAATACTCAACAGAAGCGGATACAACATACTGCCATCAATCTTAGGTTTCGCAAACACGGATAAGGTAGAACCTTGATGAAGTGTGTTCCACCAATAGACTGAATAATGAATAATAGGCAAATCAATCAAACCGACTAAAGTCAAAATGGCAATGATGCGATCACCATCTTCTTTATTTTTTACTGCTTGATGGGTGGCTAAAATCGCAGCATAGAGTAGTAAGAGAATTAATTCCGAGGTCAGTCGCGCATCCCAAACCCACCAAGCACCCCACATTGGTTTGCCCCAAATGCTGCCAGTAACCAAAGCAAGAAAGGCCATGCATGCCCCAAACTGAGCTACTTGATTAATCAGCAAGCCGGCGATTTTAATTCGCCAAACCAAGAGTAAAACAGCAAGAAACCCCATCCATCCGTAAAGCGCCATAGATAAAAAAGCACTAGGCACATGAACGTAAATAATGCGAAAGGCATCACCTTGTTGGTAATCGGGAGGAGTAAAGGCCAGTCCCCAAACTATTCCTACGATTAAGGTAAAGACCGCACAAAAAGAAAGCCAGGGAAGCAAGCGTCCGGTATATTCATAGAATGATTTCGGCGAAGCCAATTGATATAATATTTTCCACATAGGAATAAAGGAAATCAAAAAAAGACGGATTTTATCATGTAACTGAGCTTTCGCATACTAGGCAATATTGAATCACTCTGCATGACTGATTCGGATCACTCCAGTAATGGCATAAGGCAGGAAGCCTACAGCAATCACCGACATCGCCAATAGTAACGCTAAATAACCATTTACCGGTAAAGATTGCATGGCAACATGCACAGTCCCACTACCAAAAATAAGTAAAGGCAAGGTTAACGGCAAAAGTATTAATGCCATCAGTACGCCCCGCTGATTGCTCCCAGCGCCAAAAGCCGCAACCAAGGCACATAAAAATAATAAAGCCGGTGTACCGCACAGTATAGTCAGGGCCAAAATCCCGGTTTCCCAAGCGCTGAGAGAAAACAAGAGTGCGACTAAAGGACATAAAATTAATAAGGGTGGTAAAAGAAACAGCCAGTGAGCGATTACCTTAGCACCAACCATTAAAGGTATTGAGTGCCCTGAAACCAACCATTGCTCAATCACTCCCTGCTCATAGTCTTGCTGAAATAAACGTTCCGCCGACAATAGCATGGATAAGAGTATGGCCATCCACACCAACCCTGGAGCAATGGTTCTTAATAATTCCACCTCCGGTTTTAGAGTTAACGGAAACATAAACAAGAAAATCAAGAGAAAAAGGCAAGAGTTAACCAAATAGCGGATTTGTCTTACTTGAATTAGTAATTCGCGTTTACATTGATTTGTGAATAAAGAAAGAGCGGAGCTCATAATCGATGCTCCTGGTAAGCTATTGGGTTAAGCGGTAATTTTTGATGAGAAGTCAGGAGAATAGCCCCCCCCTCTTTTCGGTGCTCTTCCACCTTGGTCATAATAAGTTCTAAAGCGCTGTCATCTAAGGCAACTAAAGGTTCATCGAGCAGCCACAATTTGGCCTTAGTCATCCACAAACGTAATAAGCCGACCTGTCTGCGCTGCCCTGCTGATAAGAGCGCGCAGGGATAATCTAAATGAGCTTGCAACTTGAAAAGAGAAACTAGCTCTTCGATCGGTTGTTTTTGATAGTGCAGATCAAATAAACAGTTTTCTCTTAAGGTTAAACTGGGATTTATCCCAGTTTTATGTCCGACAAAACATATTTGCCGTTGATATTCTGCCAAATCCAGATGAATATTTTTTTGAGCAAAACGTATTTCTCCCTCTGCAGGACGATATAAACCAGCGATTACTTTAAGTAAGGTGGTCTTTCCCGCACCATTCGCCCCTTGAAGATGGAGTAAGCCTCCTGCAGGCAAATGAAAAGCAACCTTATTAAGTAAGGGTTGCTCTTGATAATCAAAGCAGAGATTAATTACATCAAGCATGAACATCTTAGTCATTATTAGAAAGTATGCATGGTACTAAAACCATTGTCTGTTGACAATTCACAACGGGGATCCTCCATGTAGCCTAGTCCAAATGGCTCCGGAGAAAATTAGAAAAATCACTAAATATCAGTGTGCTTGCAATTCCGCTGCTTTTTTTAGGATCCAAGCTGTTTGCACTTGCACATATGGCCATTGAACGCCATAATCTGGCTTTATTTATTTGAAAGGACTGTAATGGAATTCTTGAGTCAATATGGTTTATTCCTTTTAAAATCCATCACTGTGGTTGTTGCCTTTTTGGTGGTTTTTGCCGGCTTTTTCTCAATGAGCAGAAAACCTAAAGCTAAATTAGAAATCACCTCGTTAAATGAGCATTATGAACATGTGCATTCACTAATGAGCAAGGAAATTTTTGGTAAGAAATTACCTAAGAAGAAAGGCAAAAAGAAAAAAGAAGCCAAACGCCCCTCACTTTATGTAATTGACTTTCAAGGGGATATAAAGGCATCACAAGTAGAGCAGCTTCGCGAGGAGATTACTGCGGTTCTCTCCGTTGCTACGCCGGAAGATGAAGTTTTAATCCGTTTGGATAGCCCTGGAGGAGTAGTTAATAGCTATGGTTTGGCAGCTTCTCAATTGCAACGTATTCGCGATAGAAAGATTCCACTTACCGTGAGTATTGATAAGATTGCGGCAAGTGGCGGTTATTTAATGGCCTGTGTTGCCAATCACATCATCGCTGCACCTTTTGCAATTATTGGTTCTATTGGGGTTGTGGCCCAGATACCTAATTTCCATCGATGGCTTAAAAATCATGATGTTGATGTAGAGTTGTTAACTGCTGGAGAATATAAGCGTACAATAACTATGTTTGGGGAAAATACTGACAAAGGCCGCAAGAAATTCCAAGAAGATTTGGAAAAAATACATGCTGCATTTAGAAAGTATGTTGCCGCTAACCGTGGGCAACTGGATATGGATGAAATTGCTACCGGGGAACATTGGTTAGCTACGGATGCTTTAGACTTAAAACTTGTTGATAAGTTAGCTACTAGTGATGATTACCTTATTGATAAACTGGCAAGCTATAAGGTATTCAAATTAACCATTCCACCCAAAACCTCTCTAGCAAATAAATTGCTTAAACCCGCCATGAGATTTATGCATCCTTGGGCCTAAGGCAAACCATCCCTACCTCAACGTCCCGTATTACCACTTCGGCTAGTACGGGCTGCATCAGCACCTTTTATTTGTTCCTCGATTCCTTTTGCTGCAATTATTGATTCATCAGCAAATTTGTATTTATTAGTATATACTTAAATCATATTAACTATAGTGATATTATCAAAAGTGGAGAGACAAGCGATGAGCGAGCCAAAATCAAAAATGCCTGATCTCAAAGAGCTGGCATCAATGACAAGTAAATTATTCGGGGATATTAAAACCAGCGTTACCCAGATTATCCACGATTATAAAGAACAGCGCGCACAATCTGATGTAAGTGAAGTGGTTAAACCCGCAGAAACTAAAGCTGCTGACGAATCAAAATTTGAAGAAGAAAAGAAATAATTATACTGCCACTAGAAATTTAAGAACGTGGCTGGTCTGTAAAACTAAGAAAATCTAACCCTCGTCGAATCACCTGGCTTGAATACTGGATCCCGCGGTCAAACCGCGGGAATTCGGAGGGCATATTTAAGACTATTACCCAAACAAATCGGTGGCATTTGAAGCAACCTTTGCTTCGCTTGAGGTTTGACAGCCCATCTTACACGTTACAAGCAATGGGTACATTATTAATGGATAATCACCGATAACAAACAATCAACTTAAACGCTTCACATTGATTACCAAAGCACAGTTCTTGACTACCTATAGTCTTCGTTGCACCAACTTGTATTTCTTTCGCAAAATGTTTCGCCTGCATATATCCCATTCGTCGACAAAAAGAATGAGCGGCACGTGAACCACATTCTTTGTTTTTATCGTAGCACCAATCTACACGATAATGATCAAAACGCGGCACAACATAACGCTTCTCACGATAATGGTAGGATTTAGGAGGTTTATGTGACATATGCGTGACACAACCGATGGTCATAAAGCCATTACAACGCCAGCCCTTACATTGCGCTTTGCTGGATATAAAATTAGTTAAGCCAATATTATAAGCAATAACGCTTTGATTGGCAGACTCATAACCCATCATTTTACAATAGCGATTAGCCACAGCTCTACCGCACTCTTTACCATCAATCGTGCAATAATCTAAACGCTCACCTTGATATGTCGGATGCCAGAAACTACGAAAGGCTTTATTTTTTGCTTCTGCATCTGCATGCGACACGAAGGAACAAAATAAAAAAACTGAAAGTATTAGGTACCGGAAATTGCTCATTAAAACAGCCCATTAGCGATTATGAACACATGTTAGCTTATGCGGCTAAGTGGTACAAGTGGAGAATGAGAAAAGGTGTTAAAGGGTAAATTCATGGCCATCATGGCTATGGACGCATTGTCTCAAACAGCATTACTTTTTGCAGCATTCGTCCCCAAACTACGCAGCTTTGACTGAGAAATCCATAGCGACAATATAATTGGCTGTGTGTAGGAGCAATCAAACCGGATTCGCGCTATCAAAAAACACATATTCCAAATCAAAGTAAGAACTTAAATACTCACCTAAAGCCTGGATACCATAACGTTCTGTAGCATGATGTCCGCAGGCATAGTAATTAATTCCTAACTCTTGCGCCTCATAATAGGTACGCTCTGATACTTCTCCACTTAGATAAGCATCCACACCTAAACGATGGGCCTCTGTAATATAATCTTGAGCTCCCCCACTACACCAAGCGATGCGGCTGACCTTGCGGTTATGGCCCTCAATCATTAGAGGCTGTCGCCCTAATTTGCCGGCTAAAAATTGGTTAAGCTCTTTATTCGTCATCACTGTGGCTAATTCACCAGACCATAGCAAGTTATCAGTCCCACCAACGCGATGCATTTGTATCGAATTAACTTCAAATAGTTTTGCAAGGCAGGCGTTGTTACCTAAATCAAGATGGCAATCAAGAGGTAAATGATAAGCGAGGAGATTAATCTCATGGTTTAATAATTTTTGCAGTCGTTGGCGTTTCATACCCGTAATAACCGATGACTCGCCACGCCAAAAATAACCATGATGTACTAATAAAGCATCTGCCTTCCAATCAATTGCTTGTGAGATCACCTCATCAGAAGCAGTTACGGCAGTACAGATGCGTTTAATCTGTTCTTTACCCTCTACCTGCAGGCCATTAGGCGTATAATCATTAAAACGGTCACAGCTTAATAACTGTTGCAGGTGTGAGGTTAATTCCTTTTGGCTAATCACCGATCAGAAACTCGCTTAATATCCGCACCTAATAGAGAGAGCTTTTCTTCGATACGCTCATAACCTCTATCAACATGATAGATACGTTCTACGGTAGTTTCTCCTTCAGCAACCAAACCAGCTAAAATCAAACTGGCTGATGCGCGGAGATCCGTTGCCATTACAGGAGCACCCGTTAATTTTTCAACCCCGTTAATAATCGCAGTATTACCATTTAACTGGATTTGTGCGCCCATACGTTGTAATTCTTGAACATGCATAAAGCGGTTTTCAAAAATGGTTTCCACAATTGTTGAAGAACCTTCAGCTACAGAGTTCATGGCCATAAACTGAGCTTGCATGTCTGTTGCAAAAGCAGGATAAGGTGCTGTAGAAATATTCACCGCTTGAGGACGCAAATTGTTCATATTGAGGCTAACCCAATCTTCGCCAATGGTTAATTCAGCGCCTGCTTCTTCAAATTTGCATAGTTGTGATAATAAGGTATCAGGACGTACACGTTTTACAGTCACATGTCCACGAGTCAAAGCAGCAGCAGCCAAATAAGTACCGGCCTCAATACGATCAGCCATTACCGAGTAAGTACCCCCTGACAGTGCCTCAACCCCTTCAATTTCAATAATTGAAGTTCCAGCTCCCGAAATCTTAGCACCCATTTGAATTAGAAAATTGGCTAAATCAACTACTTCTGGCTCACGAGCAGCATTTTTAATGACGGTTGTACCTTCAGCAAGAGCAGCAGCCATAAGAATGTTTTCCGTACCGGTTACAGTCACTGTATCAAACATGATGCGCTTACCTTGTAAACGACCACGCTTACAACGAGCATTGATGTAACCATTCTTAACGCTAATGTCTGCACCCATAGATTTTAATGCTTTTAAATGTAAATCAACTGGGCGTGTCCCAATCGCACATCCACCAGGCAAAGACACATCAGCCTTACCGAAACGCGCTAACATGGGGCCTAATACTAAAATAGAGGCACGCATGGTTTTAACTAAATCGTAAGGAGCAACAAATTCATTCACCTGACCGGAATCAACCTGAACATTCATTTTTTCATCAACAATCAAATGAGCGCCTAATTGTCCTAATAATTCCATCATGGTCGTGATGTCTTTAAGATGAGGAACATTCGAAATCGTAACATGGTCACTGGCAAGTAAGCTGGCTGCCATAATTGGTAAAGCCGCGTTTTTTGCACCGGAAATAACTACTTCACCATGTAATGCCTTACCGCCGTTAATTAATAATTTATCCATGTTCTCTCCCCCATTCTTCTTGTGTCCACGTCTCCATGCTAATCGCATGAAGTTTGCCAGTGGTAATTAATTCTTTTAGTTGTGCGTATACCCATTGCTGCCGAGCAACTTTTGACTTATTTAAAAATACATCACTGACTACCGTTACCTTATATTGATAACCGTCCCCGTCCACTTTAACGAGAAAAACCTCGTTAGTAGATCTAAGTTTTTGTTCTATTTCTTCATTACTTACCATTAAAATTAGCTCACAAATTAGAATAAATACAGTTTTCTACCGATTAAATCTGCCTATAGGCTCAGCTTAATCTAGAGTAACGTGATAAAATAACCAAATGAAAAATTTTAGGGACATTCCCAGTGCATTTGACAGCCCTTCCGCGCATGGGCAGAGCTATTTCATAGGCACTCACAGTGTATGTAAATTCCGTCCTTGCGAGGAACGTAGTGACGAAACAATTCAAAGCACGGAACCCTGGTTTGCTTCACTTCGTTCGCAATGACGGCATTGTTTATATATTCTAAAAAATAACATACCCCGGGAACACTAGCCCTTTCTGCCTGATTTGACTCCACCCAGAAAGATAGATTCCGACTGCGCGGGGAGGACACGACTTCTTAGTAATGTCTTACCCTAAACGACTTCCAAAATATCTTTCACACCACAAAAGTCCGCTAGAGACTCAGTCTCTGCAGACATACCGATAATCTCGAAAGTCTTATTATTTTTTTTGCATAACTTTCTGGCTTCGATAAGCAACGCCATCCCGGCGCTATCGCAATGAGTTACCTCGCTTAGATCGAGAACTAAGTGAGTACTTACATTATCCATCAAAGTCTTATTAAGTTGAGCTCGTACCTCAACTACTGATTTGAAACTAAGTTCAAGAGGCTTAAAATGAACTGTTTTCACTTAAGAAGCCCTTTTTAATTGCTTATGCTGCATTTGCTTGATCACTTCATCCATACTGGAGTTTTGCAGTACTTGAGCAAATTGTGATCTAAAGCTTTGCAATAAACTGACACCTTCAACGCTAATGTCATAAATTTTCCATTGGCCGTTTTTATCCACTAGGCTATACGTTAAAGGAATATTTTGTCCTTCACTGCGCACAATTACACTGTTAACCCGAAGAAAACGTGAGTTCGCTGCAGCTCTAAGGGGCAAAAACTGCACTGATTCATCAGAGTATTGAGCCAAAGGACTGGAATAGGTACGAATAACCAAACGGGTAAACTCTTTAGAGAATTGCTCTCGTTGAGAAGCAGAGGCTTTCATCCATGCCTGTCTTCCTAATACGGAACGAGACATACCCGCAACATCAACAATCGGTAATAAATGCTTTTCTACCGCAGTATAAATAATGCCGGGATTACTTTTTAAGTTGGTTTTATTTTCTTTTAAGGTCGCAATAATTTGATTAGCAGTTTGTTCCAACATGGGCACTGGTGAATTTTGAGCCATGATTACAGGAGATAAAATCACACCAATAACAAACAAAATATTTTTTAATATTCTCATGTCCGTACCTTAATTTTATTGTAATTACTTTTTATTAATATTAAATAACAGCTGACCAATTAGATTTTCAAGAATCACCGCTTCTTGAGTCTTAGCAATGACATCCCCATTACGCAAATAAGGATGCTCGCGATTAGCATCATCGTCAAAACCGGGAACGATACTAATATAATTGGAACCAAGCAAGCCTTGCGTTAAAATTCGTGCTGAAGAATCTTCATAGGGTATTTTTTTATCGCTCTGTAAATGCATAGTAACCTTGGCATTCAATTCGCCTGGTTGTAATTCAATATGAGTTACTTCACCAATTTTAACCCCGGCAACCGTAACGGGTGCGCGCACCTTTAAGCCACCTATATCAGTAAAATCGGCCGTTACATTGTAACCCTTATGAGACATAAAATCAGAAATATTACTGACCTTCATTGCCATGACCAGCAGGGCCAACAAACCAAGCAACATAAATAGGCCAACACTCACATCTACATAACGTTGCTTACTCATTTACCAATCTCCAATCATCATTGCAGTCAACAAAAAATCCAGACCTAAAACAGCCAGCGAGGCATAAACAACCGTTTTGGTTGTCGCCTGGCTAATACCTTCTGCTGTAGGCACACACTCAAACCCCTGAAATACCGCAATCCACGTTACAACAAAAGCAAACACCAAACTCTTAATGATACCACTGAGTACATCAATACGAAAATTTACTGCTGCCTGCATATTGGACCAAAAGCTTCCAGAATCTACACCTAACCAATGTACCCCAATAAAATAGCCACCAAAAATAGCTACCGCGGAGAAAATTAATGCCAACACGGGCAAGGTAATAAAGCCTGCCATAAAGCGAGGATAAATAACTCGTCCTAAGGGGTCGACCCCCATCATATCCATACTGGACAATTGTTCGGTCGCCTTCATCAAGCCAATTTCTGCAGTCAATGCTGAACCTGCACGACCTGCAAATAATAAGGCACTAATTACAGGCCCCAGCTCTCTGGCAATACTTAATGCCAACAACTGTCCTAATTGCGTTGCTGCACCAAATTTTTGCAGGGTATTATAACCTTGTAATCCTACCACCATACCAATAAACAAAGCGGAAACAACAATAATCAAACAGGATAAGACACCAACGAAATGTATTTGATAGCGCAGTAAAGGCCCTAATTTGCTGATATTGGGCTTACGAAATAACATCAAAAACAAAAACAAACCAGAGCTACCCAGAGTTTGCAAAGCGCGAGTGCCACGATTTCCCAAACGCATAATTAAATCAAGCATCTAATAGTTCCTCTGTATAAGGACGAGCTGGATAA
Organism: Legionella lytica; assembly: GCF_044626755.1. Taxonomy (GTDB): domain Bacteria; phylum Pseudomonadota; class Gammaproteobacteria; order Legionellales; family Legionellaceae; genus Legionella; species Legionella lytica_A. Next base: position 1,476,944 of record NZ_JBGORX010000001.1, read on the forward strand.
TGAAATGGCACCACACCATCAGCTTCCCCATGCATAAATTGTCTGACCTGAGGTTCTGACGAGCGGACTAATTCTTCAGGAGTCCCCTCCCCTATTATTTTTCCACCAGCGATCAGATAAATATAATCTGCAATAGAGCAGGTCTCTTCAACATCATGAGAGACGATGATGGTTGTCGTATTTAATAATTCATTTAACCGCTTAATTAAACGCACTAAAACACCGAGCGAAATTGGATCTTGACCGGTAAATGGCTCATCGTACATCATCAGCTCGGGATCCAAAGCGATAGTACGCGCTAAAGCAACTCGTCGCGCCATTCCACCAGATAATTGTGCCGGCATTAATTCTGCAGCCCCGCGTAAACCGACAGCTTGCAGTTTCATCAATACAATGTCGCGCACCATAGACTCATTAAGCTGCGTATGCTCTCTTAATGGAAAGGCAACATTTTCAAATACGTTAAGATGGGTAAATAAAGCGGAACTTTGAAAAAGTAAGCCCATATCACGACGCGCATCATATAGTGCTTTGCGAGGCAATTGATGGATGTCTTGACCATTCACCCGAATAGTACCGCTATGAGGCGCCAGCTGTGCCCCGATTAATTGCAATAAGGTTGTTTTTCCAGAACCACTCGGACCCATAATAGCCGTAATTTTGCCTCGTTTCACGGTCATGTTAATGCCATTGAAGATGCGACGACTCTCTCGAGTAAAGATCAGATTATTAATTTCAACCCAATTTTCAGGCATGCTTTCAAGTTCCGGTTATGGCCAAAAGTACAAGTATATACTGGTTCCTGGAAAAATGAGTCTCTTAAATTTAAAAAAAATTAAGCACTTAATCAAATGAAATCATAATGAGCAAATAAAGGACACATTGAGCAGGAGTGGGCGCCCTTTGTATCGAGTTTCGCTGCCAAGACAGTCTCTAAAAATGTGACGGTTTTGCAACAACGAGCCATTATGTTAGAATGAAAACTAAACAAAAAGGAAACAAATAGTAGCCTATGAATTTTTGCACACTTGGACTTGCTGTCATCGAGACTGAGGCACAAGCTGTCTTTGAACTCACCCAACGTATTGATGAGCGCTTTGCCAAAGCCTGTGAATTACTGCTTGCCTGTCAAGGGCGAATTGTTGTTACAGGAATGGGTAAGTCAGGACATATTGCCAATAAAATTGCCGCAACCTTAGCAAGCACCGGCAGCCCTTCCTTTTTTATGCACCCTGGTGAAGCAAGTCATGGCGACCTAGGAATGATTACCCGCCAAGATGCAGTCATTGCCATTTCTAACTCAGGCAATACCACTGAGCTCGTAACCCTGCTTCCCTTATTAAAGCGTATGGAAATACCCTTAATTACCTTAACAGGTAATAGCGAATCAACGCTGGCACGTGCTGCAGATGTCAATTTAGATGTGAGCATCAAACAAGAAGCTTGTCCCTTAGGTCTTGCACCAACTACCAGTACTACGGTTGCTTTAGTTATGGGCGATGCCTTAGCTATTTCCCTATTACAAGCCCGTGGATTTAGCGAAGAAGATTTTGCTTTATCTCATCCCGGAGGTTCTTTAGGCAAGCGCCTGTTACTGCGCATTGATGAGGTTGCACATCAAGGTAATGAATTACCAATAATTAGTGAAAATGCAACGATCAGCGAAGCATTAATTGAAGTCACCAATAAAAAACTGGGGATGACCTGCGTTACCGATTCCAAAGGTTATCTGGTTGGGGTTTACACCGATGGTGACATTCGCCGTACCTTAACCCGACAATGTGATATCAACACGACTCCGCTTAAAGACGTAATGACCCACAACGCACGTACTATTCGGTCGGGAATTCTTGCTGCAGAAGCATTAGCGATAATGCAAAAACACAGTATTACCTCATTAATTGTTGCCGATGAGCATAACCGCCCTATCGCAGTAGTTCACCTTCATGATTTGTTAAAAGCAGGTGTTTTTTAATGAATAAATTAATCGAAAAAGCACAACAAATTAAATGCCTTATTTGCGATATGGATGGCGTGCTCACTGACGGCCTCCTATACATTGATAATCATTTCAATGAACTTAAAACCTTCCACATCCACGATGGTGTAGGTTTAAAGTTATTGATGACCGTAGGCATTGAGGTGGCAGTCATTACTGGTTCCCGCAATGCGGTAGTTGATCACCGAATGCAACAACTAGGCATCAAGCATTACTATAAAGATCAGTTAAATAAACAAGATACCTATGACCAATTGAAAAAAACATTAAATCTTGAAGACGAACAATTCGCTTATATTGGCGATGATCTTCCAGATATACCCCTAATACAAAAAGTAGGCTTAGGGGTCACTGTAGCAAATGCCGTGCCTGCAGTTAAAGAAATTGCTGTTTGGCAAACTGAACTTCCTGGAGGTCGTGGTGCTGTTCGTGAACTATGCGACCTGATTCTCAATGCGCAAAATAAAATGGATTTGGCGATAAAGGGTTATCTAAAATAATGAATGCAGCAAAACAAGGTATTTGGCTTTTTCTAACGCTTATTGCCCTAGCAGGCTCAGGCTGGTATTACAGCCATTCTTCCGGCATCATGCGCTTGGACAGTGAAACTTTGGCTAATTCCGTTGATACGACCATTTCGCGAGTGAAAGTGCGCCAATTTGATGAAAAAGGTACACTCACAACACTTTTAGCTACGCCAAAGATGCGACACATTCAAAAAGGTGATGTGTATTTTTTTCAAAAACCGCATATTGTGGTAAGCCAGGAGCAACAACAGCCTTGGGATATCCGCTCCAAGCATGCCAAATCTTTTGATGGTGGTCAGCGCATCGTGTTCATGGGTGATGTGATTGTCCATCAAACTCAAGGAGATAATGCTCAAGGAAGTACCTTAAAAACTGAAGAGGTTACTTATTATCCTAATGAGAAAAAAGCATCCACCGATCTGCTTGTAACCTATGAGCAACCCGGTAATATTATTCAATCCAAAGGCATGAATGCCTACTTGGATGAAAAAAGAGTAGAATTACTTCATCAAGCACGAGGAAGCTATGCTCCAGCAAATGGTTAAAAGTATTCTGTACAGTGCTGTATGTATTTTGGCATGCCCCTGCTATGCACTGCCCACCGATAGAGAACAAGTCATGCACGTGCAAGCCGATTCAGCGGATTTGAATCAGCAAAATCATAAAGGCGTTTATATTGGTAATGTGGAATTAATCCAGGGCACAACCAATTTACACGCAGCGAAAGCAATTACTAAGGGCAATGAGAAAAACCAATTGGTTTTAGCTATCGCCAAAGGCAGCGATGGCAAGCAAGCTCATTATTGGACCACCACTGATCCTAAAAAGCCACCCATGCATGCCTATGCCGATATCATCCGCTACTACCCCTTAACTCACATTATTGAGCTCATTGGCAATGCCCGGGTAGAGCAAGGAAAGGATTCGTTTTCAGCAGCAAAAATTCGCTATGACACCATCAAACAGCACGTTTTGTCTCATGGCGATAAAAAACAAAGAATAACTATAATTTATCATCCTGAAAAGAAATCTCTATGAATTTATTAGAAGCGCGAAACCTAAAAAAATCCTTTAAATCGCGAACAGTGGTCAATGGGGTAAGCATCCACATTAAAAAAGGTGAATGTGTCGGCTTATTAGGCCCTAATGGCGCGGGTAAAACCACCTGCTTTTATATGATCGTGGGCTTACAATCTTGTGATGAAGGACAAATAATCATCGACAATCAAGACATTACGTCCAATGCCATGCACCAACGTGCGCGTATGGGAATTAGCTATTTGCCTCAAGAAGCTTCCGTGTTTCGTAAACTTACGGTCGCTGAAAATATTATGGCTATTTTAGAGCTTCGACCTGATTTAAATGAGCAAGCCCGCGAAGAAAAACTCGATCTGTTACTGCAAGAATTTCATATTACGCATATTAGTAACAGCATGGGTATGGCCTTATCTGGAGGAGAGCGTCGACGTGTAGAAATTGCCCGAGCCCTGGCAATTGAGCCCTCATTTATCCTTCTGGATGAACCTTTTGCAGGGGTTGATCCGATTTCCGTAATTGATATTAAAAAAATTATTCAGCATTTATGCAATAAAGGCATTGGCGTTTTAATTACCGATCATAATGTCCGCGAAACCCTAGATATTTGTGAACGGGCTTACATCGTCAGTCAAGGGAAAATATTATGCGAAGGGACACCAGAAACCATCCTAGCCAATCAACAGGTTAGAGCAGTATATTTGGGTGAAGACTTTACTTTGTAGGCCCTCATCATGCTACTTATTATCGATAATTATGATTCATTTACCTATAACCTAGTGCAGTATTTTCAATGCTTAAACCAGGACGTACATGTTTCAACGCATGATCAAATCAGCATCCAGCAAATACGTGAGTTAAACCCAGAATATCTGGTTATTTCTCCCGGCCCTAATGGTCCCGATGAAGCAGGTATTTCTCTGGAAGCCATTCACGAGTTCCATCAAGAAATTCCCATTTTAGGGGTATGCCTAGGACATCAATGCATTGCTCAAGTATTTGGTGGGCAAATTATCTCTGCACCGGAAATCATGCATGGTAAAACATCACTGATTCAGCATCATCAACGCGGCTTATTTCATAATATCCCTGTAGGGTTTCAAGCAACCCGCTACCACTCTCTTGCGGTCGACATATCGAGCTTGCCCGATTGCTTTTCTATAGATGCCTGGGTAGATAATACAATTATGGCAATTTCGCATCGTCAATATCCTGTTTTTGGGCTACAATTTCATCCTGAAGCAATTTTGAGTCAATATGGTCAGCAATTACTAGAGAATTTCTTAAGCTATGAAACCCAATCTTCTATTTGAACAGTTAATCGCAAAGCAGGAATTAAATGCAGAGCAAATGCATGATGTGATTCATGCCTGCATGTCTGGCCAATATAATGACCTGCAAATCGCTACCTTTTTAGCATTAATGCGCACTAAGGGAGAAACAGCGAATGAGCTTACTACCGCTGCAAAAGTAATGCAGGAATTAGCTCATACGATTGAACTAGGAACTAATTTAATTGATATTGTGGGCACTGGAGGTGATGGTAAAAATACCTTTAATGTATCCACCGCTTGCAGTTTTGTGGTTGCTGCCGCAGGCATCCCCGTAGCCAAGCATGGTAATCGCTCTGTTTCCAGTCGCAGTGGCAGTGCTGATTTGCTTGAGCAGGCAGGTTTTGTGCTCAACCTTTCAGACCAACATATGCAAGCCTGCATGCAGGAATGTAATCTGGCATTTTTATTTGCTCCCAGTTACCACCCAGCCATGCAACACGCGCGTACCGCACGCCAACAATTAGGTATCCGTACCTTATTTAATCTACTAGGGCCATTAATCAATCCCGCTCGCGTAAAAAAACAAGTTGTCGGGGTGTTTTCAACAACCTGGCAGAAACCTTTAGCAACTGTTTTAGCGAACCTGGGTAGTGAACGTGCCTTGGTGATTAGCTCGCAAGATGGTTTGGATGAAATTAGTATTGCCGCACCTACCAAGGTTATTGAATATTATCAAGGCTCATTCCAGGAATGGTCGATTATTCCTGCTGACTATGACATTCATCACCATTCATTGGATGAAATTATTGTTGATTCACCAAACCAAAGTTTAACCATTATCCAATCTGTGTTCTCCGGGGGTAAAGGTGCAGCCCGAGATATGGTCCTGCTAAACTCTGCCGCAGCAATTTACTGCGCCAAAGAAGAGCTATCATTTGCCCAAGCCCTAGAACTAGCGAAGGAAGCTTTAGATAGTGGTAAAGCCGCTCAATGTTTCCACCAACTTTGCCAATTAACTCAAACTTTAAATAAAGAATCGCATCATGAATAGTGTTTTACAACGCATTGCCCAACATAAATTAAATGAAGTCGCTCAGGCTAAAAAACTACATCCCCTAAGCTCCCTAGAACAATCCCAATGGACGCGCCGTGATTTTATTGCTGCCTTAAAAGACAATACAACACCAGCTATTATTGCCGAAATAAAACGCGCGTCCCCGAGTAAAGGTTTGATCAGAGAAGACTTTGATGTAGCACAAATCGCTGAAACTTACGCCCAACATGGCGCTCGTTGTTTGTCCGTACTTACCGATATTGAATTCTTCCAAGGCCATCCGGATTATTTAGCCCTAGCCAAATCACATTGTGACTTGCCGGTATTACGCAAAGATTTTATCCTCGATGAATACCAAATTTATGAAAGCCAATCTCTCGGCGCTGATTGTATTTTATTAATTGTGGCCCTACTCGATGACACACAGCTTGCTGATTATTGTCGATTAGCCCAAGAATTAAATATGGCCGTACTCGTGGAAAGCCATACTAAAGAAGAGTTAGAGCGTGCCTTGTATTTGCCTACACCACTCATGGGCATAAATAACCGTAGCCTGCATACCTTTAAAACCGACATTCAATTAAGTATTCGCTTAAAGGACCTCATTCCTCCGGATAGAATCATTATTACTGAAAGTGGTATTAATAGCCCCGAGGACGTTGCTTTAATGCAAACTAATGAGATTAATACCTTTCTGATTGGAGAAAGTCTCATGCGCGCAAAAGACATTGGTTCAGCTTTGCAGCATTTGATTGCGGGTAAGTAATGGCCCGATAAAAGCTTGCCCAGAAAATAACTTAATGCTCTTTAAGTTTGGAATTTGGTTTTGTTTTTGGTTTAGAATTTGATTGTTTTTTTACTTCCTTACACACCTCTTCAGTGTGGGGAGCATTCGGTGTTATATCACAAATATTTTTAATATCAGTGACTTCAGGATGCTCTTTTTTGTGTTTTTTCATAAAACACTCCTTGTGGGTATAATTTATACATATAGTAAAGTTTTAGCAATTAATCCAGCAGCAAATTAATCTCATAATATCGTCCTCCTATAAAATGCCCACGCAAAGAGACACGTTTATCTATAATAAAATGAAATCATAGTGAATATAAGCGCGAGGAAATTGATGAGCGGAAAAAGTCCGGGTATATATTTATTTCTAGGGGCATTCTGTTTCTTTTTATTCGGCTGCCTTATCCTTGCTATTTATCAAGAGGCTTCTTTTTTGTCAATTAATCAGGACATTTATACGTGGAGCCAAAAAATAAAAAACTCATATTCCCATTTTTTCGCGACACTAATCTCTTTATTCGGAAATAAGTTTATTATCGTCCCGGCGTTCGTAGGTGCAGGCCTGATTTTGTTATTGAAAAAGGAAATGAATTTAGCAATGCATTTAATAGGAATTATGGTAATTGCTGCATTTCTTGCTTATTTTTTCAAAAATACCATTGCCTTTCCACGCCCAGGAGCTTTATCTGCCGGCGCATCAGAAGGCTATGCATTTCCAAGTAGACATGTAACCTTATGCGCCACCTATACGATATTTCTTAGCCTAGTGTTTTGTAATCAAATGAAATCCAACGGTTCGGTAATCACTGTCGCCTGCATATGGATTTTTCTCCAGGCAATATCACGCATAATACTGCAAGTTCACTGGTTTATCGATGTAATTGGTGGAACACTTTTAGGCTCTTCTTGTGGTTTTTTAGGTGCTTATACCTTTCTTTTAACCAATAAAAATCCAGAAAAAATAAAATTCGCCCTCAAGATTTTATTGATGACGTTCTTATTTTTTATGACGGTTTATTTGAGTATTCATACAGTTTATTCCTTTGGTGAGTTCAAATAATAACCAAGAAAATAGATAAAATTACTACGCATACACGTGGTAGTCCTAAAAATTAGGGCAGCAAAATTTAAAGTAACTCAAGGGGGCACAAGGCCCACCATAGGCGCTCTAATAAACTTATTTAACTCTCCGTCCTTTTTAATCCACTGATGGTTCCGGCCTTTTTACCGGTTCCGGCTCAGGAAGATTTGGATCCTCTGGCTCAATAGGTTCAGGATTTGATGGATATTCATCAGGAGAATCAGGAACCTCATTAGGTTCAGGTATTTCATTAATGTTTTTCAAAATAGCTCCTTATTATTTGCACTCTATAGCTAAAGTATAGCAAAATCGAGTTTTACCTAAACAAGGTGTTTTATGAAAGTAGCTGTAATTACCGGTGCAGCCAATGGTATAGGCTTAGCATTAACCCAAATTCACTTAGAACAAGACCATACAGTGGTTATGGTGGATAAAGACAGCACTAAGCTCCATCAGGAAGCAAAACATCTCCAGACTCAATTCTCAGGAAAAATTCTTCCCATTGCGTGCGATGTGACTCAAGCGGACGAAGTAAAAGCTCTAGCTCAACAAACACAACACAAATTAGGTCGTATCGATTGGCTCTATAATAATGCAGGCATTATTGGCCAATTAGCTCCTGTATGGGATTTAAATGCCGAGCAGGTCAAACAAGTGATGAATGTTAACTTGCATGGAATGATGCATGTCATTCAGGCCTTCACACCTTTTTTATTCCAACAAGATTTTCGCTCACACATTATTAACATGGCAAGCTTATACGCTTTATGTGCAGGCTCACAAACAGCCCCCTACTCCATGTCCAAACATGCAGTTTTGGCTTTATCAGAATCTTTATATTTTGATTTGCATCGTTTAGATAAACCAGTTGATGTCTCGGTAATATTTCCATCATTCACGGATACTGGATTATTATCCAATCCTGCAAATGGCGAATCTAGCTTACATGGCGCCTTACAATCCTTATTAGCGCATTCACGCCCAGCAATGGATATAGCGCAGCATATTATGCACGAAGTAGCCCAAAAGAAATTTTATATATTCCCCGATAAAGAAGTAAAAGGGTATTGTGAAGAGCGTACACAAGCCATGCTAAATCAAGAAAATCCTCATGCGACTAATGTTGAAAAGTTAATGGCTGCTTTAATCAAGCGCCAAGAAGCGCGTAGAGTCTCTTAATACTGTTATGTACGAACGAAATCTTTTGGTTTCGTTCGTATTATTTAAGCACTATCTAATCCTACGAAGACTACATCGGTAGTATGCCGCACGTTGAACTTGTACTCGTAGATGGAGCGGTGTTCTGTTTCTTTTGTCCAAATACGGTCAACCCTGTTTTCTGAGTGACCGCATAAATTTGGGTTGGGTCAAAGCAGGTTTTTCATTCACTCAAAATCCAAGGACCATCGCTCGTATAGTGAACCATTAAAGGAAGCATGCTTCGATTACAAGCTGCTCAGGATTGAAATGCAGGACTCGTACTTAGCTCTTGAAATGAAGCATGAATAAGACTTGCCTGTTGTTGACGTTGGGTTTCCATAAAAAAGCTACTGCCCGTAAGAATGAATTTTGCGGCAATGACCAAAAGACCAATACCTGTAGCAGCAATTACCAAATTAGCAACAATAGCGATGAGGAATTCTTTTTCGCTTTGTAGCTCCTTATAAGCTTTTTCAATTTTCTCTTTAAATTGGGTTCGTATTTGCCCTATATCATTAGGTTGTGAATGGATGTTGGCAACGACAAAGCGTTCAACTAATTCGCTTAAACTATTCGCTAACTCAACAATATCCTGCGCTGGAGCTGCCTCTTTTAGTTGCTTAATTCGCAGGTGTAAAGTCAACAGCTGTTGTAAGGTTTGCTCATTATTTAAATAGGGAGTCAAATGTCTCTGATGAGTACCTAACTGCCAATTGTTAGTCTCTGGAAAACGGTGTAATATCGCTAATAATCTTGCTTTATTGTCCATCGCTCTTGCTAAAAGAGACTTGCCATGTACATCGATTTTTGTAATAAAGTGCAAACATTGCTCTTCGCTAAAAAATGATAAGATAATTTGGAGGGCTTGAGGGTTCGTAGCCCAATGCAAGAGATCATACCTCTGTTGTCCCCCTTCAGTTACGGCATAGGTCTGATTTTCGGGCAAGAGCCAGTTAAAAATAGCGTGTAGTGCTTCAGGATATTTTAAAGCGAGTAATAGAATCGTGACTCCATCCTTGTTCTTTATGTTAAGAACCGCTTTTTGCTCTTCCTTAGGAATTAAAGCCAAAAGATGAACTAAGGAATCAGCATCAGGAACCGCCCTATGGAACACCGTATCACCATTGTTATTTTTTTCTTGCAAGGCTTTGTGTTGTTGTTTCACATTAGGGTAAAGAGACAATAGCTTACTTAAGGCCCGTGCGTTGATGGTCGCGCGATGTAAGGCCGTATTACCCGATCTATCCTTTGCTCTTGCCGTCGTGCACAGCTCGTCTGCAGAAAAATAAAGAAAAAGAAGTTGCAATGATTGCTCATTTCTTGCCGCTAAATGCAAAACCGTTTCACCCTGATGGTTAGTTTCACGTAAAGCAGTCAGTAACTCATCCGGAGGATATAAGTCCAGAACCATTTTTAATGACTGCGGGTTTCCAGCGGCTTTGTGTAATACGCTATTACCCGATTGATCTTTGGTTTTGACCGAGACTAGACTTTTATCCGCTATCAATTCTAAATTTTGAGCTAAAATTTCAGGAAAATCTGCAACAGCATGCAACAAGGTAGGGCCAAATTGATGTATAGAAACTGCCTGATACATTCGTTTATGATTTTCTCGAAGCATTCCTAAAATAAGTTCCCCATTTGCTGACATCCTATTATTCCTTATTTGTAATGAATAAGATGTAGGGATTGTACAAGAAAATACTTAAGTGAATATTAATGAGACTGCATTAGCTGAATCCCGCGGCACAACCGCGGGTCGAGGGAAGACATAAACGCACGATTACGTGCGATTAAATTCAACCTAACATTTCCAACAATTCACGGCGAAACATATGGTAATCTACCTCGAGGGCGTGACGCATATGTGACTTAAATCGGTAATGAGGCTTGTTCATTTCCTGGTCAATTTTCTGATGTAATTGTTCAGGTCGTTTCAATGTACCCATAATGATACGCGCAACAATCTTTGATTGATGATCGGCTAATGGCCAGATGCAACCTTGGGGTTGGCATAAACCAATAAAATAAAGATTATCCAAATCTGCATGCATCATTTTTCGATACAAGGGCACTTTGGTTGAGCTACTAAAATCAATTAATTCCTTATCAAAGAAAGGAAAACTTATTTTATAGCCGGTAGCAAAAATTACCGTATCAAACTCAAGCTGCTGGCCATTAGTAAAATGTACCTTTTTGTCTTCAAAATGAGTAATGCCTGGTTGCGTACGTACTTTTCCATGACGAATAAAATACAATAATTCAGAATTGATCGTGGGATGAATTTCTAACGGTCCGCAGTCAGGGTTCAACAGCTTATACTTGGCATAGCGTCCCTGTAATACTCGAATAACCAATTTAAACAGTTTTTGGCGCATGCCTGCAGGCATCCATCGAGTTTTCGCAACTGCATCATCCGTGGGCTTACCAAACACAAATTTTGGAAAAATATTATAACCACGGCGCATACTAATATGGGTTTCAGGGGATACACGTGATATTTCTACAGCAACATCACAAGCAGAATTCCCTCCCCCAATAACCAAAACACGCTTACCGGAAAAAACGGAAGCTTTCTTGTATTGATGAGAATGAATGAGATCACCCGCAAAATGACCAGGATATTCGGGCATAAACGGATCCCAATGATGTCCGTTAGCAACTAACAGATAATCAAAGGTCTCTTCATGAGTGCCGTGCACATCTTGATAAGTTACTTGCCACTGTTTTTGGCTGTTTTGCTCCACTTTGACTACAGAGGTATTAAAACGAATGTATTTTTCTAAATCAAAATGACGTGCATAATTCTGAAAATAAGCCAAAACCTGTCTATGCGAAGGATAGTCAGGATAGGAGTCTGGCATTGGGAAATCTTCAAATTGGGACCAACGCTTGGAACTAATAATATGCGTTGTTTCATACACACTGGAATGATCGTTAACTTCATCATACACCCAGTTACCACCGATTTGATTATTTTTTTCAAAAACAGTGATCTGAGAAACTCCTTGCTCTTGCAAGTTTTTAATTGCAGCAAGCCCACTAGGGCCTGCACCAATGACACAGACTCGCGGCTGACAAATATCCTTAGGCTTTTGCTCTATTTGCATTACTTGTTACCTTTTTAACTTCTTCCATTATCATTGCTTGTACCACAGGGTGTTTATCAATGGTGAAATGATTCACATTGACCCCTTTGATTTTTGTAACATCAATATTGTCAATTTGTGTTTTGGCAGGATCAACAGCTCGAAGTTTTAAACCACTAAACATGGGTACATAGCCCGTTTTGTAAAAGTTCATTGCATGCTTCACATTAGGTGGTACAACAGTTTGAGACACCGCATCAACCGTAACAAGCAAATCAACAGAAACACCTGCTTTATTTAAATTACGTGCTACCTTGATTTGTTCATTAGCCCCTAAAGAATGTCCAACAAGAACGATCGGTTTAGGATTTTTAGATTTATAGTGATTACTAATAAGAGTACGAGATACAGCGCCTGCGTTATACCACATGCCGCTTGGAGCCGGAATGTGATAAGTCGCCTCAACAGAGTCGCTTAACTCTTGCATACCGGTACTGAAAACCCCTAAGCCGCCAAGCATGGTATGAACTTCACCACGATAAAGTTGAGCGTTTTTAGTATGCGCTACTTTTTTTCCCGTAGCATCAGTTTGCACCAGATGCTTTTTCTTAGCCGGATGATATTTAGCTCCCGACAAATCCACACAGCTTGCTACAGAAAATGCAGCAAACAAGCACAAAGATGCTTTGAAGAAATTAGTTTTGCTACTGTTCATTTTTATTTTTATTCAGGTTTTATCGAATTCATTGATGATAACGTATATGGTGGCGATTGCCAATATTTGTACGGCATTAACCCGCATCTACAGAGGATCGTTAGCACTATTTCTTCCTCAATGGATCCGTAATTCTGTTTGGGATGCCCATAATAGTTTGCTAAGATATGCGTTCCTTTTTTAGATTGTGAACAATTGCTTATGGAAACACAGGTTTCAGTACTTACTGTCAGTCAACTCAACAGGCAGGTTAAAAGTTACCTTGAAAATGAGCTAGGAATTGTTCATGTAGAAGGAGAAATTTCTAACTTAAGTAAACCTGCATCAGGACACTTTTACTTTACCCTAAAAGACAGTGGAGCCCAAATCCGTTGTGTGTTTTTTAAGAATCGCCACTTTGGCGCTTCCGCCTCGAAACTATGCGATGGCCAACATCTGGTTGCCAGTGGCCGCTTAAGCCTTTATGAGGCACGTGGAGATTATCAATTAATCGTTGAGCAAATCACTGAAGCAGGTCTTGGGGCATTGTATCAACGCTTTGAAGAGTTAAAAAATAAACTCGCAAACGAAGGGCTTTTTCATCCAGAGAGGAAAAAAGCCCTGCCTCGCATGCCGAAAACTATTGGGGTAATTACCTCAACAACTGGAGCTGCAATTCGTGATATTTTATCGACTCTAGCGCGACGTTATCCTTTAGCTAAGGTATTTATTTATCCTAGTGAAGTTCAAGGGGCAGGAGCTGCACAGCAACTAATTAAAGCGCTTCAGCACGCTAATAAGGAAAAGCGCTGTGAGGTACTCATCCTTGCACGCGGGGGTGGAAGCATTGAAGATTTATGGTCATTTAATGATGAGCAATTAGCCCGACAAATTGCCCAAAGTAGCATTCCCCTCGTATCCGGAGTAGGACACGAAACCGATTTCACTATTGCTGATTTTGTTGCCGATTACCGCGCTGAAACCCCTACTGCAGCAGCAACTGCGGTGACCCCAGATTCTCTTGAACTGTTAAGAGCATTAAATCATTCGATGTTACGTTTACAAGAAGCGATCCATAGGCAGCTACAAAAAAACCAAATTAAGCTACGCCATTTAATGGATAAGATTTCTTCACCACAAAAAGCCATTTCCAGCTATTGGCAAACTACCGACTATTTGGAACGACAATTGATTTCCAGCATGAACCAAATCATCAAACAGAAAACCCATCAGTTGCATTTGTGTACACATCAGTTAAATACCCATAACCCCAAAACGCAAATTCAGCATGCACAAAATCAATTGCAACAGAAAACCCAGCAACTAACACAACAGATGCAAAACAAACTGAGTCAGTTCAAATTTCAAATGCAGACTCTAATGTCCACCTTGCACGCAGTGAGTCCCTTAGCTACACTGGATAGAGGCTATGCAATTGCTACCTTAAAAGATAAGGTACTTTTTTCAGCGGAGCAAACGCAGATTGGCGATACCATTGAGGTGCGTTTAGCTCAAGGCAAGCTTGCATGTGAAATAAAAGACATTAAAGGATTAGAGCAAGACCATGCTTGATGAGTTAATTGACAGTCTTAATTTAATTATTAGCCAAACGAAAATGAATAGTTCCATATTGGTTACTATTGTCATTACTCTATGGATTATCTTTTTTATTACGCGGCTAGATCGCCGTTTATTACTATCCCTAGGAATTATACCAAGACAACTCAAAGGCTTACCTGGAATACTTTTTTCACCCCTATTGCATTTAAATTTCAATCATCTATTTTTTAACTGCATCCCTTTAGTTGTATTAAGTAATTTTATTTTAATTAATGGCCTGTATTATTACCTTGCCGTCACCCTAATCATTACCCTCCTCACTGGGATTTGTGTATGGTGTTTTGCTAAACCGGGCGTGCATGTGGGAGCCAGTGGCGTGATAACTGGCTACTGGAGCTTTTTAGTTCTTAACCTATATCAGACAGGTACGGTAACCACGATTATTTTAGGTCTCCTCAGTGTTTATTACTTTGCCGGTATTTTCTTTGGTATTTTTCCAGGAAAGAAAGGGGTATCTTGGGAATCTCACTTTTTTGGTTTATTGGCAGGACTGGCTACCAGCTATTTGTTTACCAATTATCCGACTTACGTACAAATGCTCTCTCCAATATCGTAGGCTAGCTGTAAAGCCCAGCAAAGCGCGGGAGTTAACGCTCAAAGAGCCCAACCCTTCTCCCCTTCTCCTCACTCACCTCAATTTCCCGATTACTCTTCGCACGAAACAACACAATGCGCGAATGATATTTCTCTACCGTACTTCGATGTGCAATACTCACTAAAGTTGCGCCGGTTTCCTCCTTTAGCATACGATATACGTGTTCTTCACTCTTTTCATCTAGAGCAGAGGTCGCCTCATCTAAAAAGACCCAGTCCGGTTTTTTAAGTAAGGCACGAGCAAAAGCAATTCGTTGTTTCTGTCCCCCTGATAATTCATCAGCCCATGCATTCTTTTCATCTAATCTAGAAATAAAGTCCTGCATTCCCCCTACTTTCTGTAAAGCCATACCATATTGCTCCGCTGGGTAAGTCTCTGCCGGATCTGGATAGGCTAAAACAGCTTTTAGGGTATCATGAGTTAACGTTGGTGTTTGCGGTAAAAAACACAATCGTTTTCCAGAAGGCAGTAATATCACCCCATTTCCATAACTCCAAGTACCCGAAATGGTTTTAAAAAAGGTGCTCTTACCTAAACCAGAGTCTCCTTTGATTAAGACGTCTTCTTCAGGTTTTAACTTTAAATTAAGATTACACATGATGTGGCTTGTACTGGTAGCCTGAGGATGCAGAATATTTAAGTGTTTCACATTAATCGTATCTTTATCACGTTCATTTCTAATAATTAATTTAGGATGAGCATTTAATCCATCTTTTTCCAGGGTAGTTTGTAATTCAGTAATTCGTTTAATACTCGTTTTATATTTTGCCAATTCATCATAAGCCCATACAAACCAACTCAGAGATGAATTGACCTCTGTAAAAGCCATGCCAACCTGTATCAATTGGCCGATTTCTATAAGTCCTGCAAAATACAAGGGGGCCGCGATTAACGTAGGTAAAAGCTCTGCTAATTGTGAATAGAAATGTTGAAATGCATCCAGTTTTAAGCCAATACTCAGTTTTTGGTTGGCTCGCAGATTAATTTCATTAATTTTGTTTTTTATTGATATTTTGTAATACTGCTCAGCGTGCTCTTCAGCAACATTCTCAGCCTCCTTATGAACCTCCGCTATATTTTGACGTAAGTCTGCTTCGGCTTTTTCAGCGTTGTGATTGGTTTCCGCCATTGATTTTGCAATCGAATTTGCAATCAGTGTAGCGGCCATAGCCGCCCCTAAAGCAGTCCAGAATAAATAACCTGGGATCACAAGAGTTACCCCGAAAACAGCAACAGATAAAGAACCACCAACAATCCATAAAGTACCTGCAAATGTTGCGAGGCTCAGCACTGACTTTAAAAAATCGCCTACTAGTTCAATAGTTAACTTCACGAAAATTTTTACATCTTCTTGAATACGTTGAGCAATATTATCGACTTTTGAGGGAAAACGTTTTAAATCCAAATAATTGTTTTCACTAGTAAAAAACTTATTAATGATTCGTTCTGTTAGCCAAGTACGCCAGATAATAGATAGCCTACCCATAAAATAATCTTTTAAAATGTGAACACCAACATAAGCACTTACCATTAAGGCAAACTCACCTATAGAAAAAAGGAAAGGAAGAAGTGCCTTTGCGGTGAGCGCCTGCCAAAATGTTGAAGACAACCAAGCCATAGCTGCCGTTAACCCAACAAGAAAAATGGTGCATAAGGCAATACCTAATAAATAAAGCCAAGCACGCAACTTTTCATCGGAATTAATAAAATAGTCTTTAACTAACTCCCAAGTAGTGTTCCACAAATCTTGGGACCCCATAGAATTAGGCAATTTATTGGACATGATGTGGTTCGGGAGTTTTTTAGTGATACCTCCATGTTAATTTCATTTTTACAAAAAGCAACCATTGCTCAAAATACACTAAATTTGCCCATTTAAAGGGATAATTTTCCTGGCTCAACTAGGCTACACTTGCTCTAAACTCTATGCTATTCTAGGATTAATAAATCAGCAGAGAAATCAAGATGCTATCATTTAAACGATTCGTTCTCGTAGGCGCATTAAGCTTACTTGTTACCCCTGTATTTGCTAAACAAAATCCAAGTGCCTGTTGTGGCGGGATGGGTGGCATTAGCTACTGTGACTCATCTGCTGGACGAATGGTATGTAATAATGGCTTTTACTCTACCTGCTTTTGTACCCCACATGCGGTAATGGACTTACAATTGATTCGTGGTTGTTGCTTATGGAAAGGTGGTGTGGTCAACTCACTTACCACCCCAAATGGCCTGGTTGTATGTAATGATGGCTCTGTTTCTGAGGAATGTTCTCTACAAACACCTACAGACAGAATAGCCGCATGGTAGCATAAGTACCTTCTGGGAGATGTACACCCATGATCACTGAGATCCAATCCACCCTTAGCCAGTTAAGGCAAGTACAGCCATTGGTTCTATGTTTGACAAATTATGTCACCATGGACTTTATGGCCAATGCGCTTTTAGCCTTAGGTGCAGCACCATTAATGTCTGAGTCACGCGAAGAAATTGAAGAGCTCGTTAGCCTAAGCCATGCGCTTTATATCAACATTGGTACGTTGAACGATGCGTTTATCGCACGCGCGCTTTTTGCGGCTAAAATTGCCAACTATTTGAATAAACCCATCATTCTCGACCCAGTAGGTGCCGGAGCGAGCAAGCTCCGGACTGCTGCTGCAATGGAAATACTCCCATTAGCGCAAGTAATTCGGGGAAATGCGAGTGAGATTATTTCATTAGCAGGTGAAAATGGGACCACCAAAGGTGTTGAATCGTCGGATCCGGTGCATAAAGCCATGAGTAGTGCACGCGCCATCGCGCAAAAGCATCATAAAATAGTCGTTATTAGTGGCCCTGAAGATTTCATTACTGAGGGTAACCAAGAACAAATACTTCGCTTTGGCTCTGAGTTGATGCCCCGAATAACCGGCATGGGATGCACCATGACCGCGGTTCTTAGTGCTTTTGTTGCCTCGAATCCTAATATGTATCAAGCAGTAATCCACGCTTCTGCATACTTTAGTTTATGTGGTCAGCAAACACATCAGCAAATACAAGCCCCCGGCTCATTTAGACAATTATTTATTGATAACTTATATCAGCCCGATTGGGATTTTTTTAATCAAGTGGTTAAAGGATGCTAACATGCAGTACAAAGCATTATCTATAGCTGGATTCGATGGTTCTGGTGGCGCAGGCATTCAAGCAGATTTAAAAACCTTTTCAGCCTTGGGCTGCTATGGAATGACCGTACTCACGGCATTACCAGTGCAGAATACTTGTGGGGTGAGAAGCTGCTATGAAATACCCTTACAGGCCATTGAAGAACAGCTTTATGCCATTTTTGATGACATTAAACCCGATGCGATTAAAATTGGTATGTTATTTAATAGCGATATTATCAGATTAGTTGCTGGATTTCTTAAGCAGCATGCTCAGGGTATTCCTATCGTTGTCGATCCGGTTACTATTGCAAAAAGTGGTGATCCGCTTTTATTACCTGAGGCGGTTAATACACTTATTTCAGAGCTTATGCCCTTGGCTACACTGATAACGCCCAATCTCCCTGAAGCGCATACGTTTACGGGTATTGATGCGCAATCTGCAGAAGAAATGTTTCTCGTAGGGGAAAAGTTGTTAGCATTGGGACCTCAGCATGTTTTACTTAAAGGCGGCCATTTAACTTCATCCACGTCGAATGATTTATTAATGAGTAACACGGGTGAATATCATTGGTTTGAAAGCGCACGAATTAATTCTAAAAATACTCATGGCACTGGTTGTACTCTTTCAGCGGCTATTACTTCTTGCTTGGCACAAAATATTCCTATGCAAAAGGCCTGTGCAATCGCTAAAAATTACCTTTTTGAGGCAATTAAAGCGGCTAAAGATGACCGTATTGGGCAAGGACATGGGCCGGTGCATCACTTCCATCACTTGTGGCCAGTTTCACTTGATGAATTTTAATTTTTCTATACTACCTCCCTAGTTCGACCCATATTACACCGCGGTCATTTAAATTGCGTCATTGCAAGCCTTGGCGAAGCAACCCAGCACGCTGCTACGTTAAAACTCAATACCAGGTTGCTTCATGTTGTTCGCAATGACGAGATTTTTTATTTAACTTTAATAAACTCAATACCCCGTGGGGTTATATTCACTAAGTAATTGATATGTAATTCAGAGAAAGGATTGATGCTCCCGTATTAGACTGCGCTAATACGGGCTACAGAATGATTTAAACCGCTAATTCAGCAGTATGAGAGGATGGGTATAACTTTTCTTTTACCGCGGCTCTAGCAGTCGCTCTCTTCTCTAAGAGCTCAGCAAATCCCATAGCGCAAACTATAACCAGGATGCTACCTACTGGGGAATAGCAGAAAATACTATCTGAAAAGGAGCCAAAGCATACCGCAATCAGTGGACCAAGCATCATAAGCCGCATTGTTTTACTTTGCTTAAATGCCAAAATAATTAAAGAGCCTATAAACGTCAGGTAGAACATTAGCCCAACAACACCACCTTCAACTAAGGCAAGCCAATACTGGCTGTGCGGCTCATTAAGCTTTTCTTCCCAACCTGGAACGGGTTTATCACGATGGAAACTATATTTAAAATATCCACTACCGATGCCGAAAACAGGGTGTTCTTCAAACAAAGAGCGGGCATATTTATGAAACTGCATTCGATAACCTAAAGAAGTATTTTCTTCATGCTTTTTCAAAAACTTAATATCACTAATAAGAATACCTGTACGTAACTGCATTAATGGGCTTGCTAAATAAACCAGTCCAATTGATGCAACAAGTAAGGTCACCCCTAAAGCCGCTTTCTTTAATGAGAACTTTTGTACAATTAAGAAAAGCATCAGAAAAGCATAAATGAAATAACCTGTTCTTCCCGTATTTAGGAAAAATATTTGGTAACTTCCCACAGCAATCATCAACCAACAGTATATGCGCTGCCACTTATGGACTTGAGGCTCTAAAGAGATGATCGCTGCAAAATAAACCGCCAGAGCAACCATAAATCCGGTAACGATATGATTGTGGAACACCTCACCCGTATCGACTGGATTATTGAGAGCAATCATGCCTTTCTGCTTTAAGAAAGAAAGAACACAAGTAATTAACATGGAGGCAAAATAAGCATTAAAAGCCCAACGTCTGGTTTTAGGATGAATAAATCCCACCGCCAGTATGGGTAGATAAAGTGCCTTAGAATACTTATCTACTACCGTAAACCTTAAATGATACGGCGCCTCAGACCATAAACAACCAAGAAGCACGTAAGCAAACAAGGCAATACCAGCCCAGCCCCATAAACTATTGTAAGCGCTCACTACTTGCTTTCTATAGAATGGTGTTAAAAGCAGTGCAGCTAGCGCTATCCCCGCCATAATGGATTTTAAACTGGAACTAATAGGCACAAAAAAGACAAATAAAACAATAAAAAAAGGTGCTATTAATACGCTTTTTTCTTCCGAACAGAGTTGTTTCACACTAAGTCCTCATTAGCTGTGGTCAGGTTGGGTAATTGCTCGATGTTGCTATCCTGGTATAGCTGCTTGATCCCTCGATAAAAAGTACCTTGAGCATTGAACACCGAAAACAAAAAACCAATTCTACCATCCAAAAAACCCCGTTGTAATACGTAGCACCTAAAAAACATCCATGAAGTACTCGCCAGGGTTTTGGTGAAACTTGCTTTTCTTTGTTTTACTATGTAGGTTTTTGCACTATAAGAAGAATATTTATTCATTTTGTAAAGTACGTGACTCACATCTTTGAATGAATGATGCATAATGCAATTTTTAAGTTTTGCAATTCGCGCCCCTTCAGGAAGAACAATTTTTTCGTGGACAATGTCCGTACTAAAATGTGCTCCTTGACGCTTATATAAGCGTGCATGACGTTTAGGACTGGAAGAGTATTTTAAGGGTTGGTTATAGAAATACATTTGAATTGCGACACGGTATGCATCAGCTTCATCCAAGACCATTGCCTGCATTATTTCCTGCTTCAACTTCTCACTTACTGCCTCATCGGCATCAAGATTTAAGACCCAATCCCCAGTGGCCTTAGCTAAAGCCCTCTGCTTTTGGGCCCCGTAACCAGGCCAGTCTGTTGAATAAACATGTTCTGTATATTCTTTCGCAATGGCAACGGTGTTGTCCGTGCTTCCCGAATCCAGAACTATTATTTCATCAGCAAACTGTACTGATTCCAGGCATCTCCTAATATTTCGTTCTTCATCTTTAGCAATTACAGTTACAGTCAATGCCATTTAAACAACGCCCTCTCTATGATCATGGCTATCGAAATGTAATTTGCCATCTTTAACTTTTAATGTCACATGGCCACCATGTATTAACTTACCAAACAAAAGCTCATCGGCGAGTGGTTTCTTCACATTTTCCTGAATCAACCGAGCCATAGGTCTTGCCCCCATTACCTTGTCATATCCATGCTCAATCAGCCATTCACGTGCTGCTTTGTCTACATCAAAAGTAACACCTTTATGACTTAATTGCTCATCTAATTCCATAATAAACTTGTCAACAACCAAGCCTATAGTCACAGCATCTAGTGGAGCGAAATTAATAATAGCATCCAGTCTGTTTCTAAACTCAGGACTAAATTGTTTCTTAATTACTTCCAACCCATCGTTGCTATTGTCCTGAGTGGAGAATCCGATTGAATTACGAACCAACTCACTGGCACCGGCATTAGATGTCATTACTAGAATAACGTGTCTAAAATCGGCTTGACGGCCATTGGTATCAGTTAAGGTTCCATGGTCCATGATTTGCAGCAACAAATTAAAGACATCTGGATGTGCTTTCTCTATTTCATCAAGCAGTAAGACTGAATGAGGATTCTTAGTTACTGCTTCAGTCAGCAAGCCACCTTGGTCGTAACCAACATATCCTGGAGGAGCTCCGATTAAACGTGAAACAGTATGTTTCTCCATATATTCAGACATATCAAAACGTAGCAACTCAATACCTAGAACATTCGCTAATTGGCGTGTAACCTCAGTTTTACCTACACCAGTTGGACCCGCAAATAAGAAGCATCCTACTGGTTTTTGAGGCTCTCTAAGGCCTGAACGTCCAAGCTTAATTGCAGAAGATAGAGCAACAATTGCCTGATCTTGCCCATAAACCAAGAGTTTTAAATCACGCTCTAAATTACGCAAGGTATCTTTATCACGCGCAGACACTTTCTTAATTGGGATCCGTGCAATTTTCGCAACCACACTCTCAATTTCAGTGACGCTAATAATTTTCTTACGTTTACTTGCAGTAAGTAAGTTTTGATAAGCCCCTGCCTCATCAACTACGTCAATCGCTTTATCTGGCAAGAAACGGTCGTTAATGTATTTAGCCGATAATTCCGCAGCTGCCTTAAGCGCAGGAATAGTGAATTTGACCCCATGATGCTCTTCTAGGCGGCCTTTTAAGCCTTTTAAAATTTCAAAAGTCTCATCAATTGAAGGCTCAGGAATATCAATCTTTTGGAAACGACGCGCTAAAGCACGGTCTTTTTCAAAAATACCACGGTATTCTTGATAGGTTGTTGAACCAATGCATTTTAATTCGCCATTTGCCAATAAAGGCTTGATTAGGTTAGACGCATCCATCACGCCACCTGAAGCAGCCCCTGCTCCAATAATTGTGTGAATTTCGTCGATGAATAAAACGGCACCCTCTTGTTGGCCTAATTGTTTGAGCACCGCTTTCAAGCGTTTCTCAAAGTCCCCGCGGTACTTGGTACCTGCGAGTAAAGCACCCAAATCAAGTGAGTACACAATGCAATCACGGATGGCATCAGGTATTTCCCCGTCAACAATGCGACGCGCCAGACCTTCAGCAATAGCCGTTTTACCGACACCGGCCTCGCCAACCAACAATGGGTTGTTTTTCCTACGACGGCAAAGTACTTGAATGGTACGTTGAACTTCTTCATGACGCCCAATGAGGGGGTCAATCTTACCTTGTTTTGCACGTTTGTTAAGGTTCGTGCAATAGCTCTCTAGAGGAGACTCATTACCTTCTGCAGCGCCCATATCTTCATCCATTGATGAATTCATATTCTCGTGCATATCATTGTTTTGATACTTAGATACACCATGAGAAATGTAGTTAATCACATCAAGACGTGTAATATTTTCACGACGCAAGAAATATACAGCTTGACTTTCTTGTTCACTAAAAATAGCAGCGAGGACGTTTGCGCCCGTTACCTCGGTTTTACCTGCTGACTGTACATGGAATACTGCACGTTGCAATACGCGCTGGAACCCTAATGTAGGTTGAGTTTCACGATCTAATTCATCGTCGGGAATTCTGGGAGTGGTTTCGTCAATAAATTCAACTAAGTCACGTCGTAACGCATCTATGTTAGCATCACAAGCCTGTAACACATTTCCAGCAGCAGGATTATCAAGCAATGACAACAATAAGTGCTCAACGGTCATAAATTCATGACGCTTTTCTTTTGCTTCCTTGAATGCAAGGTTCAAGGTGAATTCAAGTTCTTTGTTTAACATTGTCGTTGCTCCTCTTCAGCCCACAACAAATTATTCCGGTTCCATGCTAGATAGCAATGGGTGCTGATTCATTCTGGCATATTCATTTACCAGAGCGACTTTAGTTTCTGCGATGTCTCGTGTGAATACACCACACACGCCCTTTCCTTGGATGTGAACCTGTAACATCACCTGAACAGCCCTTTCCTCGTTTAGATGAAAAAAATGTTTCAGTACATCAACAACAAAATCCATCGGCGTATAATCATCGTTGAGCAACACTACTTTGTACTTTCTTGGCAGTTTATTTTCTGTGCGTACCTCTGGCTCAGCAACCTTATGCCTTACAATTTCCTCGATATTTTGCCCGCTCATAACATACAACCTCTTACTATTTTTATAGACTCCCCACAGGCATTTGGCCAGTAAAAACAGCTAATTTTAATGAAAAAATTGGCCTTTGGGATAATCAAAAACATATTGGTTAGATAGCTTCCATGAAAATGGACAACCTTTGCCCTCTTCGTTTGCATCTAATATAGGTTAAACCTCAACCCATAATCGTCGGGCCAGAAAGTTGATAAAAGACTACCTTGATGCCATTCGGTGGCTTATTAAAGCCTTCGAGCTCCCCGGTCACACCGCGGGAGTTCGAAAGCGGTAGTATTTCATTAACTGAATACGTAAATGAGCGCTTTTTTCCTCAGACTCAGATACAACTGCAATTACATATGCTGGATAATCGCATCCGCAAATCCAGAACTACTTACTAGGGTAGCCCCTTCCATTGTGCGTTGGAAATCATAAGTCACAGTTTTTGCTTCAATCGCACCTTCAGTACCCTTGATAATTAAATCAGCTGCTTCATTCCATCCCATATGACGTAACATCATTTCAGCAGAAAGAATAATTGAACCTGGATTCACTTTATCTTGGCCAGCATACTTTGGTGCAGTTCCATGAGTGGCTTCGAATACCGCGATTTGGTCACTTAAATTAGCACCTGGAGCGATACCAATACCGCCAACCTGAGCTGCTAAGGCATCAGAAATGTAATCGCCATTCAAATTTAAGGTTGCAATAACGCTGTACTCTTCAGGTCTTAAAAGAATTTGTTGTAAGAATGCATCCGCAATTACATCATTGATAATAATTTGGCTTCCGGTCTTAGGATTGGTAAATTCCATCCATGGGCCACCTTGATATTCTTTAGCACCAAACACATCACGAGCAATTTGGTAAGCCCAATCTTTAAAGGCACCCTCAGTAAACTTCATAATGTTACCTTTATGAACAAAAGTAACTACTTTACGATCATTATCAATCGCATATTGAATTGCTGCTTTAATTAAGCGCGCAGTTCCTTCTTGAGAAACGGGCTTAACACCAATACCGCAATGATCGGTGAATCGAATTTTTTTAACCCCCATTTCGTTGGTTAGGAATTCAATTACTTTTTTCGCTTCTGGCGAATTTGCTTGCCACTCAATACCCGCATAAATATCTTCTGAGTTTTCGCGGAAAATAACCATGTCGGTTTTCCACGGCTCTTTTACAGGACTTGGCACCCCAGTAAAATAACGAATAGGACGCAAGCAAGTGAACAGGTCTAATTGTTGACGAATTGCGACATTTAATGAACGAATTCCACCACCCACTGGAGTAGTTAAAGGACCTTTAATAGAGACAACATATTTTTTTAATGCTTCTAAAGTTTCTTCGGGTAACCATTGATCGGCACCATAAACTTTAGTTGCTTTCTCGCCAGCATAAACTTCCATCCAGGAAATTTTTCTTTCAGAGCCGTAAGCTTTTTCTACCGCTGCGTCAACAACTTCAATCATAGGAGGTGTTACGTCTACACCAATACCATCACCTTCAATAAAAGGAATAATTGGATTATTGGGCACATTAAGCGAATGATCCGCGTTCACCGTAATCACTTCACCTTGTGCAGGCACTTTGATTTTATCGTACGTCATTGACAACTCCGTAAATTTTTAGAGGTAATAATGATAGCACGCGAGAACTTGGAATCCCAAGTCCATTTGCGTGAAATAAGCGAGGATAGTACGAAAAATGCAATCAATTTTCGCAAAAGACAGGTAGTAGTGTTTGAAGTTTACGCGTGCTGCAACATTTTAATCTGTTCGATTAATTGGTCATAGCCTGCCTCTACATTTATGTAGTCATTTTTGGCCAAATAAATAGACAAGGAGCCGTCGTCTGTGGCGGTAGATTTTTGTAATATTCCATTATAACCCTTGCTTTTTAAGCGTAAAAAGTCACTAATCTTGGTTACTAAGTAAAAGTTTCGATAATAATTGCGTGGCAACATATGAATTGCCTGTGCATCATGTTGTAGGGAATTGCCAGGCAGGTAATCTTTAAGCGAGTACGATGCATTATTATGTACGGCAACAACCTTACCTTTAGGTAATATTTGTTTTATTTTATCGGCTAATTTTTTTACTTCTCGATGTGCTTCTGGACTGTATTGGCTAAGACCAGTTAAAGTTTTCTTAATGCCATTATCAGTATAAATTCGATTGGGATCAAATTCATAACGCGTATTACGCAGATTAAATACAATGTTGCGACCACCAGAATGCACTAAGGTAATAAGGCTTCCCCCTTCTTTCTTAACTACCGCTTGCGCTGCTTTCAGTGCCGTCTGTTCATTGTGATGCACATGAATAAAGGTTTTCCCTCTACCCTCAGTATGCTTAATCTCAACCTTTTCATCACCAACCATCACAATGTGATTCATCGCATAGGTAAATTGAGAGAAAAATAATGAAACAAGTAAAAAATATCGCATAGATTCAGTTCACGTTAATATAAAAACCGGTCGCCATTGTATAATAATTGCCCTAAAAACACAAATCATGCCGAGATTGGCTTCACAAAGCGGGACAATCCCTCTACCATTGAGGCTTTTTGAATTTAGGCCAGTCGATTTTATGCCAGAACTTATTTTATTCAACAAACCTTATGGGGTTGTCTGCCAATTTACCGGTGAGGAACATGATCATACTTTGGCGGAGTTCATTGATATACCTAATGTTTATGCCGCAGGCCGATTGGATAAAAACAGTGAGGGTTTATTGTTATTAACTAATGACGGGACCTTACAACACCGATTAACACACCCTAAGTTTAATAAGAAGAAATATTATTGGGTGCAGATTGAAGGCATACCGACTGACGAGCAGCTGCACCCGTTAAGAAAAGGCTTGGTACTTAAAGATACTCGCTTTTTACCTGCGGAGGTAAGAGTGATTGAAGAGCCCTTTCTTTGGCCGCGTAATCCCCCTATCCGTGTTAGAAAAAACATTCCGACCTGTTGGCTGGAAATTGTTTTATGTGAAGGAAAAAATCATCAGGTACGACGCATGACTGCTGCTGTCGGGTTTCCTACCTTGAGGTTGGTACGCCATCGAATTTGGGATTGGAAGCTTGATGGATTGAATCCGGGTGAATTTACCATCGTTCAGGTGTAGCCTGATTGTAGTTGTCTTTTCCTCATATATCGCTTACGTTTCGCGGCTCTCCTCGGAACGTAGGAGTATGGATTGGGGGTCAGCTACCAACCAGGCTTTTTTAACGATAAGAAAAACGCGGCAAGAGCGTATCTTCGCCGAGTAAACGAATCCATGGCCATAAAAACATACCGACAAAGGCACTTGCTACAGGCATGAATAGGCTGTATTTGAAACCAAGCAGCGCGGTAATTAAGGTGATGATTGCTTGATATAACAGGCAGAAAAAGCCAATTAAAAAGATTTGTTGCATCATGGAGAAAAACTGAAAGCGTCTGGACTTACTAGAAGCTATCCAGGTTACTAATAATAAAGCAAAGGAATGTTCACCGATAACCGTCGCCAGCAACACATCAAGCATCAAACCTACAAACAATAGAGTAGCCTGATTAAAATTTCCGGGGAGAAAATATTCAATATATAACACAAATAGTAAAACCCACGGCGGTCTAAAATCAGTAACTAATTCCGGCATAGGGAGGATTGATAAAATCAATGTAATCATAAATCCGACGGCTAAGCGTAATCGAAGATTCATTACATGGTCTCCTTAGCATTTAGACGCTCGTTAATTTGCACGGTTAATTGCTTCTGCTGCTTATCAGGCCAGATTAATAAAACCAAGCGATTGCGGTTAAGCAGGGCTACAGGTCTTACTTTCACCTTCACAAAATCCTCGCCAGGAAGACTATTAACTTCCTCTACTCGCCCAACAGGATAACCTTCAGGATATCGTCTATCCAACCCTGAAGTAACTAATACATCACCAGGATGAATGGATGAGGTTTTCGGCAAGTTAATTAAAAAGAGAGTTTCAATATCATTAGTACCAATCAGAATAGCTCGCTCTCCGGTACGATTATTTCGCACAGGTACAGCACTTTTAGAGTCCGAAATCAATAATACGGTACTGGTTAAAGGACCCACGTCAATGATCTGCCCCATCACCCCTTTCGCGTCTAATATTGGCTGTCCAACATACACACCATCGCGCTCGCCTTTGTTTAATACAACGATTTGTCGTGAATTGCTGGTATCTACAGCCAAAATCTGCCCCGCCATAGCACGCATGTCGGCTTGTGAGGAAGTCAGTAATAATTCTTTAAGTTGAAAATTTTCTTTTTGGGTCGCTAATAATTTTTGTAACTCAGATTCTAACATGGCTTGTTGGTAACGTAGTCGCATGTTTTCATCAATTAACGCCTTTTTGGCGCTAACTAACGACTGAATCCAGCCAAATACCCGCACAGGATAATCCACGGCATATTGCAATGGAGCTACAATTAAAGAAAAACCGCTACGAACACTATTTAAATAACGATAGTGGTAGTCGGAGAACATGAGGAAAACAGAAATAAGCAAAGCAAGCACGAATCCTATCGGATTGTGCCCGCCTCGGCTAAATAATCTGTTTCGATTATTATTCTGTTGAGAGGAAATCACCGCCACGTAAGTCCATGGTTTCTAAAGCCTTACCACCACCACGAGCAACGCAAGTTAGCGGATCTTCTGCGATTAATACGGGCAGACCAGTTTCTTCCATCAGCAAGAGATCAATATTTTTCAATAATGCT
This sequence comes from Legionella lytica, assembly GCF_044626755.1. GTDB lineage: Bacteria > Pseudomonadota > Gammaproteobacteria > Legionellales > Legionellaceae > Legionella > Legionella lytica_A. Next base: position 1,505,529 of record NZ_JBGORX010000001.1, read on the forward strand.
CCGCCGCCGGTTAAAATCATACCACGCTCCGCAATATCAGCAGCTAATTCAGGTGGAGCCAATTCTAAAGCAGCTCTTACAGCACCTACGATTCCTGATAAAGGCTCTTGTAGCGCTTCTAAGATTTCTGCACTGGTTAAAACAAAACTACGGGGCACACCTTCTGCAAGATTTCTTCCACGTACTTCAATTTCAAACAGATCACGACTGGGGAATGCAGAACCAATTTCATGCTTAATACGTTCAGCAGTTGTTTCACCAATAAGTGTACCGTAATTACGACGCACGTAAGATACGATTGCATCGTCAAACTTATCCCCACCAATACGTACTGATTGATGGTAAACGATACCACTTAAAGAAATAATTGCGACTTCAGTAGTACCACCACCAATGTCAACAACCATCGAACCACTAGCATCTTCTACTGGCATTCCTGAACCTAAGGCAGCAGCCATTGGTTCTTCAATCAAGAATACTTCGCGAGCACCTGCACCCATAGCTGATTCACGAATTGCTCGACGCTCAACTTGGGTCGAACCACAAGGAACACAAACCAGCACGCGTGGACTGGGGCGCAAAAATTTATTTTCGTGAACTTTATGAATGAAATGCTGTAGCATTTTTTCAGTAACGAAAAAGTCAGCAATAACCCCATCCTTCATGGGTCTAATCGCATTGATGTTACCTGGAGTTCTTCCAAGCATACGTTTTGCTTCTAGACCTACTGCTGCAACGCGTTTTTGACCTGACTCATTTCGCAATGCAACAACGGAGGGTTCGTTAAGGACAATTCCTTTATCCCGTACATATATCAATGTGTTAGCGGTTCCCAAGTCAATCGATAAATCATTGGAGAACACGCCCCTTAATTTCCTGAACATAAGCAGCACTATCCCATTCTTTTTTTGTGCGCTACTTTATACTAATTTTGCGTAAAGATCGACTGTTCTGGCGTAACAATTGCAAATAAAAAAGTAAATTTTTTGTTCAACCAATTTTTCATCTTTCGCTTTTGCTGCCGCATCAAACACTTAAACCAAATAATGTTTAATTTTTAACCACATGATTAATATTGGCTATATTTTATCGGGATCAAGAAATTTTACTCATTAGAGTGTAGGTTGGGCTGTTAAGCCCAACAAACCTAAATTTGAAAATTCTCATGCTGGGCTTAACAGCCCAGCCTACAAAGGTAGGCAGAAACAATACGGAACAATTAACTAATAACAAATATTTCGTTTAATTTTTCTTTATTGGCGCTCACAAAACGCTGACCGATGCCTTTCACTTCTGAGAGCTCTTCAATTGATTTAAAACCTTTATGACTGGTACGATAAGCAATAATAGCCTCAGCGCGTTTCTTGCCTATCCCTTTGAAAGAACCAATCAACGAAGATACATCCGCTTTATTGAGATCAATCTTTTGGGAAAGAACAACTGTTTGTTTTTCGAGATTAGTGCTTTGCGTTTTAGTAGCATGCGCTGAGAGGTTTACTGCCAATAATGAAAATGCAGCAGCAAGGATTTGTGCTTTCATAAATTTCTCCTAATTGTTGGACTAAAAGACCCGTTCCAGGGTCGGTTGCAGTATCCCAATAATTAGATAGACTGTCTAGGCTTTTTTGGAGCCTTTTAATTGATTAATCAATTAAGTAGTGTAGAGCAAAGTAGGCAATTCCCTAGTTTCAAATTACCAACCCACTCTGAGGATTGCGCTCAAATATTAACTAAAGATTGAATTACCGCCTCGTGACCATCTCCCCTAACGGAGCTATTCAGTTACATCTTAATTTTTGAGCTTCAGCAGAAAAAATACCAAGAGATAAGCCAAAATAATTCGTAACTACAAACAGACCAGATCCATACTCCTTGCTTTTAAATTTTAGAAGGCACTATAAATCCCACGAATAGGATAAGCACAAAACAAGACAGCCCTTTGGGATGCCTGACATTACCAAAGTGGTGTGTGCCCAACATTAAGAGTATACTCGTCACCAATAATTAATGATTGGAGTGAAACGATGTTTGAGTTTGAAATAATGACCGCAGGCTACACTGCAGTAGTCGCGGCCACTACAATTATCGTTTTCAAACGATGCACTCAAAAAAATTGGATAAACTTCAAAACCGAGTAACGGAATTAGAAAGCGAATCACTGCACTTAAAAGAAGATATAAATAAATTACAGGCAACTATTAAGAGCATCGAATAAACGTCTGAGTGTCAACAAAGAACGCCCCAATAATTGAAATATTTACTTCCGAGACATTAATCAAGAATTCAGAGCAGCATCTAAATTTAAAAACGAGAGTTATCCACCCTCCTTCCCGCGTCATTGACGCTCCGTTATTAGTTCTCGTCGAAAATCCTAAATTAGGTATAATAGTCTAGAATTCAAGAATCATTCTTATTGGGAAATTCATTATGATTAATCATAAACACATAGTTATATTGATTGTTATTTTAATCTCTACCGCTCTATTTCTTTTTAACTAAAGAAGCTATCTGCACTGATTTTCGTTGAGCGAAGAAATTAAATATGCTTGAAAAAATTGTTTCTGGAGGCCAAACCGGAGTTGATCGAGCAGCTTTAGATGTGGCATATAATTCTCATTTGGTTTTTGGTGGCTGGTGTCCTAAGGGCAGGATAGATGAACTTGGGATAATTCCTAATAAATATGGCCAATTAGTCGAACATCAAATCGATATTAGTACTGACAAAGAAAATTATGATGCCCGAACAAAACTGAATATTCGTGATTCTGATGGCACTTTAATTATTCTCCCCACCCTGCCATTACCAGAAAAAATTAAAGATGGAACCCTGTTAACTATTAAGTCTGTCGCGTCTCAAAAAAAGCCTTACCTTATTATTAACCTCTCATTTTCAATTGAAGAGAATAAGATTCATATACTTAACATTGCTGGCCCACGAGAATCAAGCTGTGAGGGTATCTATGAAGCAAGCTATGCTTTTCTAAGTAAACTACTACCAGAGCTTGGTATAAACATTTAGCTAATGGATACCGCGGTCACGCCGCGGCAACTCCTATAATACGGGCTATAGTTCTTATGCAATCGACTTATACAAAACATAAGCCACACAAGCAGTTAACTTTTCCACCATATCCAAATGTAAAAACTCATTTGGGCCATGGGCATTAGAATGGGGGCCTAATACTCCGGTAATCATAAACTGAGCATCAGGGAACTTTTCACCCAGCATTCCCATGAAAGGAATAGTCCCCCCCTCTCCCATGTACGCCGCAGGTTTACCGTAGTAAGTTTGCGAGGCATCATCTGCTGCTGCTTCCAACCAAGGAGAAAGTTTAGGTGCATTCCAGCCTTGAGAACCATCATCTATGGAAAAATGAATCTTCGCATTGTAAGGAGGCATTTGCGTTAATGTTTCATGAATTGTTGCGGCTGCAATCTTGGGATTAACTAACGGGGGTAGACGCATTGATAATTTTAATGAGGTCAATGGACGCATCACATTCCCTGCATTCGCAATGGCTGGAAAACCATCTGCTCCAGTGACGGTTAATGCCGGACGCCAGGTGCGATTTAAAATCAGTTCCTGGCGATTGGGAACAACTGGTTCAACACCTGCATGCCAAGGGAATTCATCATAAACATGATTGCCTAAAGCTTCTGCGCAGTGATGTGCTTGCTTGACGCGCTCCTCAGGAATATCACAATGCAGTTGTGGCAACTTAATCACCCCCGTTGACTCATCCTCAAGACGATTAATTAATTGGCGCGCAACTCGAAAACTATCGGCCACAATTCCACTGGCACTGCCAGAGTGAACCCCTTCATTGATTAATTCAACAGACAACTCGCCTACGACATTGCCACGTAGCGAGGTAGTCATCCATAACTGCTCGTAGTTCCCCGCTCCGGAATCAAGGCAAATCACTAATTTGGGCTGGCCAATACGTTCTTTCAATAATTCGATGTAATAAGGCAAATCATAACTGCCACTTTCTTCACAAGCTTCGATAATCAATACGCAACGTGGGAATGGAAGGCCCTGCTCTTCTAAGGCACGGATGGCGGTTAAGGATGCATATGCGGAATAACCATCATCAGCGGCTCCGCGACCATACAAACGCCCCTCTTTAATTACTGGCTTCCACGGATGTAAATCATCATGCCATCCTGACATTTCGGGTTGCTTATCTAGATGACCGTACATTAATACGGTTTCATTAACTTGCCCGGGAATTTCCATAAAAAGCAGTGGGGTACGCCCTTCCAAACGCATCACTTCTAATTGCATACCTTGGGGAGCATGGGCTTTACACCAATCAGCAATATGGTCTACTGCCTGATCCATCAACCCATGCTCTTTCCATTTCACATCAAAATGAGGTGACTTGTTGGGGATTTTTATGTAATCACATAAACTGGGAATAATCTCTTCCTGCCATTGCTGACGAATAAAATCATACAGCGCTTGGGGATTGAACATGTATTTGCTCCTCAATAATAACCACAATCTGTTCCGTAGCTGATTTGATTTTTAATGCTTTAATTTTATTAAAAATCTCATCCTTGTTTTTTTCGAGCCCGCACAGAGCGTTTACTAAAGCCTCTGCATTCAAGGAGCGGTCATCAATGACAGAACTAATACCCAATCCTTGAAAATACTTGGCATTTTGAATTTGGTCCCCACGACTCACCTGTGCCGATAATGGGATTAAAATATGAGGCTTGCCTAAGGCTAACAATTCATACAGAGAGTTTGCACCTGCACGAGAAACTACTACGGATGCAGCAGCAAATAAATCCGCTAACTCCTCATTGGCGTATTCAAATTGTTTGTAACCCGCAACATCCATCAAGGCAGCATCCATTTTCCTTTTACCGCAAAGATGGATGACTTGATAGTTCTGAGTTAACTGGGGCAAAGCGTCGCGAATACTGCGATTGATGGAACCTGCACCTAAACTGCCACCAATCGCTAACAGACAAGGCTTTTCCTCATTAAAACCACACAATGCCAATCCTGCCGCCGCATTTCCGGAAAATAATTGCTCACGAATTGGTGTTCCCGTTACTTCTATTTTTTCCTGGCTTTTAAAATGCTTTTTACCAGCATCAAAAGTAAGACAAATTTTATTTACAAAAGGAAAACATAAGCGATTTGCAAGTCCAGGACTCATATCCGATTCATGAGCAACTACGGGAATACGGTTTAACCAAGCCCCTACGACGACGGGAAAAGCAACAAAGCCCCCTTTTGAAAACACCACGTCAGGTTTTAGCTTAGCGAGTAAAGAAAAGGCTTGAAAAATACCTAAGACGATTTTAAATGGGTCCAATAAATTCTTAAAACTCAAATAGCGTCGTAATTTACCGCTTTTCACTGAATAAAATGGAATACCGAGTGGCTTGATCATTTCATTTTCAATTCCCTCAGCAGAACCCACATAAGCAATATCCCATCCCTTATGACGAAACTCTTGAATCAACGCAATATTAGGCGCTACATGGCCTGCAGTTCCGCCCCCAGTAAAAACGATACTTGGCATCATAATATTTCCCTAATCAATAAGCTTAAATCAATTGCTTGGATGGATTTCGTAATTGCTCCAACAGAAATAAAATCTACTCCTGAAGCTGCTATTTTGGCAATGTTTTCAAGAGTAATTCCGCCGGAGGCCTCTAGAGTACAATGATTCGATTGATTAATACGTACAGCTTCAGCCAGCAGTTCCAAACTAAAATTATCGAGCAATATACGGTCCGGTTTTGCAGCCAATGCCTCACGTAACTCATCTAAAGTTTCAACCTCGGTTTCTACTAGAATATTATTTTGTGTCTCTCTTGCCAAGGCAATTGCTTTAGCTATGGAGCCACATGCCTTGATATGATTCTCCTTAATCAAAAAGGCATCATAAAGTCCCATACGGTGATTAACGCCGCCACCGCAAGTCACTGCATATTTTTGCGCTACCCGTAAACCCGGTAAGGTCTTGCGCGTATCTAATAAACGTGTCTTAGTACCTTTTAGTTGCTCCACATAACGGTATGTGTGCGTCGCAGTGGCGGACAGTGTTTGTAAAAAATTCAGGGCTGTACGCTCCGCGGTTAACATGCTGCGTGCCGGTCCCGAAATACGACATAAAGTAGTCGGCTCCGCTAACCAACTGCCTTCAGTAACCTGCCAATCCAGCTTAATGCTCTTATCTATCTGGCTAAATACCTCATTTACCCAAGGCTGGCCGCAAATTAACATGGGCTCTCGTGAAATAATTTCAGCCTCAGCCATTAAATGCTCAGGTAATAAGGCTGCTGTAACATCCCCAGTACCAACATCTTCTTGCAAGGCCTCAGTGACATCAATATGTACCTGTGATAAGTGTTTATTCATTTACAGTACCTTTTTTTCCTGCATTACAAAACGCGCTTTTAATAATGGAGGAGCTATAAAAGTGGTGATCATAACCATTAAAACAATCGCTGAAAACAAATCGTCAGAAATTACCCCTAAAGTTCGTCCAATCGAAGCAAAAACTAACCCCACCTCACCTCGTGGCAACATGCCAATACCGATAAGTAAGCGGTCATCTTTGGCATTAGCCCCAAAGCCACTCACCAATTTTCCAATAACGGCAGCAACAATTAAGCCTAAAGCAAGCATCATTACATTCCAATGGAAAAAGCTTTCTAATTTGACCTGAATACCGATCAAGATAAAAAATACAGGCGCCAATATGGTTTCCAGTGGTGATAATAAATGATAAATGGTGCGATGAACCTCTTCTTTAGGATTCGTTTCCAGTGATTTAAAATAATCATCATGCAAAATAACGCCAGCCGTAAACGCACCAATAATGGTAGCCAGCTGAATAAATGAAGCAAACCAAGAAAGCAGCATGATAAATAAAAATGAAACAAATAACTTAGCTTCCCAAGCTTCAAGGAAACGGAAAAAATGAATTGAGCGACGTAGAATAAACGGTCCTAAAAGTAAGGCGCTGATAAAAAAGATGATGGACGCCATCACAATACGTAACACCACCATAAAATCAACCGCCCCGCTAATTACTACGGAGCTCACTACGGCTAAAATGATTAAACCCAAAACGTCATCCAGCATCGCCGCACCAAGAATGGTTCTAGCCTCACGAGTACGTAATTTTTTCATCTCGGCCAGAACACGTGCAGTAATCCCAATGCTGGTAGCACTTAAAGTAGCACCAATAAATAAATCGGCTTGGAGCGAAGCTTCCGGCATTAATAAATAGGCAACGGCAAATCCCAGAATCATTGGCACAATCACCCCGATAAGTGCCACCAGTATCGAGTCACGCCCCGTATGCTTTAATTCTTGAATGGAGCTTTCCAAACCCACCATGAATAAAAGAAAAATGACGCCATAGCGTGAAAAAATATCCACGACATAGGCAATTTTAAGGTAATCCGCACCGCGAGGACTAGCTAAGGCAGTAATGACTTGTTGAGCATGTTCCGGGTCAGAAATGATCTGGTTGACTGCAGTATTTAAAGGGACACCTTTTAAGAGTTCGTGGACAATGTCAAAAGTAGCCGCCCCTTCGCGTAATAAAATAATTAATTGAAAGCCATAAAAATAAAACAGATTACCAATCAACACCCCCATGAGCAGCTCACCAAGTACACTAGGCTGATTTAAACGTTTAGCGATATAACGTCCCAGAATGGCAAAGAAAAATATCGTGGTGACACCCAGTAATACAAAGGTTATGGGGTCGGCTTCTTCGGCTACTGGAGATGCACATGCCACCATGGGACTTAATCCGGCTAAAAGTAGCCACCAATTACGATATTGCATTAAACTAAACCTCTCTGATAAATAGGCATGGTACTCATTGATGTTGTCTATGTTGAAGCTTGGAGTGGGGTTCGTCAAGCGAGATGCTTGCTCCCTCGCCCATAGAAATGCCGAATTACCGCGGTCAAGCTACGGTAATTCGAAAGGATTGGTTGTCGTCACAGGAAGGTGAGCAGGAAGCCCCTTATCCAATATTTATTTATGCTTGGCTAAAAACAAGCAAGTTTCTAATACAGAATCAGGATTTAATGAAACACTTTCAATCCCTTCATTCATCAGCCATTGCGCAAAATCCTGATGGTCTGAAGGACCCTGGCCGCAGATTCCAATATACTTACCAGCTGCTTTACACGTTGAAATCGCCATATGTAATAAGGCTTTCACTGCATCATTACGCTCATCAAACTGGGCAGCAATCAAACCTGAATCTCTATCCAAGCCTAAAGTTAACTGCGTCAAATCATTAGAGCCGATTGAAAAGCCATCAAAATATGCTAAAAACTCTTTAGCTAACAAAGCATTGGAGGGCAGCTCACACATCATGATCACTCTTAATCCATGTTTGCCTCTCTCTAAGCCGTTTTGTTTTAATACTTCAATAACGTTAGCGGCTTCAGACACTGTACGCACAAAGGGAATCATCACTTCCACGTTAGTTAAACCCATTTCCTCACGAACACGGCGTACCGCTTTACATTCTAAAGCAAAACAATCCGCAAACTCTGGAGAAACATAACGTGATGCCCCTCTAAAACCGAGCATGGGGTTTTCTTCATGCGGCTCGTACAAAGAACCACCGGTCAGATTCGCATATTCATTGGATTTAAAATCAGACAAACGAACAATTACGGGTTTGGGATAAAAAGCCGAAGCGATTGTTGCAATACCCTCTTTTAAACGCTCAATATAGTATTCCACCGGAGACTCATAAGCTGCTGTTTTTTCACTAATAAATTGCTTCAGCTCTTCATCTTGCAGGCAGTCAAAATCCAACAAAGCACGTGGGTGAATGCCAATGGTATTGGAAATCAAGAACTCTAAACGCGCCAAACCAACCCCTGAATTGGGAATCGATTGGAAGGTAAATGCACGTTCAGGATTACCGACGTTTAACATCACCTTCATCGGTAATTCAGGCATCGTTTCCACATCAAGCTGTATTTGTTCAAACGGCAGTATGCCTGCATAAACAAAACCGGTATCCCCTTCAGCACAACTGACCGTGACTTCATCGCCATCACAAATCGTTTTCGTTGCATCACCACAACCAACGACGGCAGGTATACCTAACTCACGCGCAATAATTGCGGCATGACAGGTTCTCCCCCCGCGATTTGTCACAATCGCCGAAGCACGTTTCATTACCGGTTCCCAATCGGGATCGGTCATATCGGAAACCAGTACATCACCAGGTTGTACACGATCCATTTCGCTGACATCACGAATAATGCGTGCCTTACCTTGGCCAATACGCTGTCCGATACTACGTCCTTCCGCTAATACCTCACCCTGCTTTTGCAGTGTATAGCGTTCGAGAATTTGCTTATTATCACGGCTTTTAACCGTTTCTGGGCGTGCTTGTAGAATATAGAGCTTGCCATTGGTTCCGTCTTTTGCCCATTCAATATCCATGGGACGGCCGTAATGTTTCTCAATAGTCATCGCCTGACGTGCCAAACTTTCTATTTCCGCTGACGTCAAAGAAAATAACCGGCGCTCTGCCGCATCAACGTCCACGGTTTTAACGCGACGATTTTGGCTTGGGTCGTCACAGTAAACCATTTTCAAAGCTTTACTGCCGAGATTTCTACGAATAATTGCGGGTTTACCTGCTTGTAGCCCGGGCTTGTGAACATAAAACTCATCAGGGTTGACCGCACCCTGCACAACCATTTCCCCTAAGCCATAAGAGGAGGTGATGAATACGACTTGATCAAAACCCGATTCGGTATCCATGGTGAACATTACACCACTCACCGCTAAATCGCTGCGTACCATTTGCTGAATACCTGCAGATAAAGCAACATCATGGTGTTCAAACTGGTGGTGGGTACGATAGGCTATCGCTCTATCATTGAATAAAGAGGCAAAAACCAATTTAATGGATTCTAAAATAGCGCCAATGCCTTTAACATTTAAAAAAGTTTCTTGCTGCCCGGCAAAAGAGGCATCAGGCAAATCTTCTGCTGTCGCTGAAGAACGAACGGCCACGCTAAAATCATCATGTCCAATCGTTTGAGACATCTTTTGATAAGCAGTATGCACTTCCTTTTCAAACTCGGGGGTAAAGGGTGTGTTAATCACCATTTCTCTAATTTCTCTACCCACAGTAGTTAATTGATGTACGTCATCCGTGTTCAGTGTTGATAGTTTTTCATAAATTTTCTTATCCAGGCCATCTTGAGCTAAGAATTCTTTAAATGAATCCGCTGTAGTTGCAAAACCACCCGGAACCGCAACGTCCACTGAGGACAAATGGCTAATCATTTCACCCAGAGACGCATTTTTACCACCAACCTGCTCTAAATCGCGCATACCAAGCTGGGCTAAATCGATAATATGTGTTTTGACTGCCATAAAACTACCCCATATCCATAAAGTGAAAAACATTCTACTGAAATTACGATGCTATTGGAATGAGAACTTTCAGGCAATTAGCTAAAGGCGAATTGCCATCAGTTTCAGAGCTTTATGCCTAATGCTCTAATTTACTACATGCAGTAATCGCATCAGAAAATTCCCGATAAAAATTAGTTTCGCCAATTAAGTTAAGGATCCCACCCCGGCGTAATTTTCCTTCAACTCGGTAATTAGCGCCGCTTACAATCACTTGTACTTTGCGCTTATGTAAATCTTTAATAATTTCCTCTAAAGTCTGCAAGCCGGTGCTGTCCATAAAAGGTACCCAACGCAGCCGTATAATTAAGACTTTAGGATCGGTATGAGTCACCGCCAAAGAATGCTGGAATACTTCTGCGGCGGCAAAGAAAAATGGCCCATCGACTGCATAAACCAACACCCCCTGAGGCAAATTTTCGATATTCCGCTGTGCTAATTCAGTGGCTAAGTCATTATCCGTCATTTGCTGCACTTCCACGCTGGAAGCCATGCGTCGAATAAAGTGTAATACCGCGATAATCACCCCGATGTTTACCGCAACGACTAAATCCACGAATACGGTAAGGGTAAAAGTCACCAATAAAATAACCACATCAGCACGAGGTGCACGCTGCACTATTTTAATAAAATGCTTCACTTCACTCATATTCCATGCCACTACGAATAATACAGCAGCGAGTGCAGTAAGGGGGATGTTCACCGCCAGAGGCGCTAAAAAGAGTACAATTAAAATTAAGGTAACGACATGAATAATTCCTGCCAAGGGACTATTCGCACCATTACGGATGTTCGTTGCCGTACGGGCAATTGCTCCCGTTGCCGCAAAACCACCAAATAAGGGCGCAAAAATATTCGCGATTCCTTGCCCAATCAATTCACGGTTTGAATTATGTTTTGTGCCTGCCATACCATCAGCAACTACAGCTGATAATAAGGATTCTATCGCGCCTAACATGGCAATAGTAAATGCGGGGCCAATCAGCTCGATTACGCGATCAACCGTAATCTCGGGTATTTCAAAACGAGGTAAGCCTTGAGGAATTCCACCAAACATGGAACCAATAGTTGCTACCCCCTGAAACTGGAAGACGGACTGCAAAACAGTAACCACTAAAAGAGCGATTAAAGGACCCGGAATACGTTTTAAACCTGGAATTTTATTAGAAAAAACCACCAGGAATAACGCCAGAAATCCTAGCTCGGTGGTAATGAGATGCAATTGTGAAAAGGAATGCAGCAGGTGCCACAATTTTTCATGAAAATGCCCACTTCCTCCAGAAGGAAAACCAAAAAAATAATGCCACTGCCCTACCCAAATAACCACAGCAATACCTGCGGTAAAACCGACGATGACTGGATGGGGTATAAATTTAATGATTCCCCCTAAGCGAGCCAGGCCAAATAATAGCAAGATAAAACCCGCTAACAAAGTTGAAATCTGTAACCCAGAAATACCATATTTTGCGGTAATTCCTGAGAGTACCACAATAAAAGCTCCGGTAGGTCCGGCAATCTGTAAACGACTGCCGCCCATAATGGAAACAATCAAGCCAGCAACAATTGCAGTATACAAACCTTGCTCTGGTTTCGCGCCGGATGCAATTGCAAATGCCATAGCCAGAGGTAAGGCCACCACACCAACAATCAAGCCTGAGATTATGTTTTGCAGCCAATACTTCCGATGAAATAAGCCTTCCTGATAAGATTCAATAATGGTTTTCATAACAATGAGATAAATCCAAGTTTAAATTGGCGACATTATAATCATACAAGTAAGAAAAATGGCAAACTCTCCCCGAGATCTCGGTCTTTAAAAGACTATTTCAACAGCCATGGAAAAAGAAAATATCATCTAAGTATATATAAATAATCTTTATGTGCAATTTTCAAACACAAAAACATTTTATATAGATAATTTCAGCCTCTAGAATTCACATCTTGCCTCGCATCTAATATCATATGTGCTTTCTTATCAGGGGCAAGCTACTTATGACTCTAACTCCTTTAAACGCCATCTCCCCTATAGACGGCCGCTACCTTAACAAAACCCGGGCTTTGAGTCCCTATTTTAGCGAGTTTGCCTTAATCTATTATCGATTAATGGTTGAAATTCGCTGGTTTGAATCTTTAGCAGCCAATGATTTGATTCCTGAAGTACCCAAGTTGAATCCAGAAACTAAGGATTACCTCAATCAAATCCTTGCTAATTTCGATGAAGCCGAAGCACAAAAAGTCAAAGACTTTGAACGTCAAACAAACCATGACGTGAAGGCTGTTGAATATTACCTCAAAGAAAAATTCCTGAGTAACGAACGTTTGAAAAACGTAACGGCGTTTATTCATTTTGCCAGCACTTCAGAAGACATCAACAACCTGGCTTATGCCCTAATGGTAAAGCAAGCTATAGCGCAAGTAATCCAACCCACCTTAGCAGAGATCATGGGCGGCATTACGCTGTTGGGCAAGCAACATGGGGACATTCCTATGTTGGCAAGAACACATGGTCAACCAGCCACCCCAACAACCATGGGTAAAGAATTGGTGAATTTTGTAGCCCGTTTGAAAAGACCTCAGCAACAATTAGCTGAAGTGTTAATCCCAGGAAAATTCAATGGTGCTGTGGGTAACTATAATGCCCATATCGTTGCCTATCCCGAAGTAGATTGGCGCAAGCATTGCTCTAATTTTGTCACATCATTAGGCCTGTCGTTCAATCCCTATACTACACAGATTGAGCCACACGACGGTTTAGCTGAAGTATCACAAATTATGATACGCATTAATAACATCCTCCTGGATTACACCCAAGACATATGGAGTTATATTTCTCTAGGCTACTTTAAGCAAAAAACGGTAGCTGAAGAAGTTGGCTCCTCAACGATGCCTCATAAAGTCAATCCAATTGATTTTGAAAATGCAGAAGGTAATTTAGGTTTAGCGAATGCGCTATTCATGCACTTTGCGAACAAGCTAACCCAATCTCGCTTACAGCGTGATTTGTCAGATTCTACGGTACTGCGTAATATTGGTATGGCATTTTCTTACAGTTTAATTGCTTATCTTTCTGTTGTTAAAGGTAATGATAAACTGCAAATTAATAAACGCGCCCTGCAGGATGATTTAAAAACTAATTGGGAAGTCTTGGCAGAAGCCATCCAAACCATGATGCGTCGTTATAATGTTCCAGATGCCTATGAGCAATTAAAAGCATTAACGCGCGGTCAGGGAATTGATGGGGACAGTTTGCAACAATTTATCCAAACCTTATCAATACCAGCACAAGCTAAAGAGCAACTCACGAAGCTCACTCCTGAAAATTATATTGGTTTAGCAGCACAACTTGTTAAGGCGTTTTCATGACCGGAACTTTATCGCAACAAGGACAAACGTTTGAATTCGATGTTCTTGTTATCGGTACAGGATTAGCGGGCTTACAATACTGCCTGCAATTACTCAGTATGCAACCTCGCGTAAAGATTGCGCTGATTAGTAAAGCAGAAGCAATTGAATGCAACAGCCGCTATGCTCAGGGAGGAATTGCCGCTGCGTTTTCAGCAGAAGACTCGTTGGAGTCTCATGTTTCAGATACCTTAATTGCTGGCGATGGTTTATGTTACCCGCCAGCAGTAGAGTTTATTATTCGCCAAGGGCCAGAAACAATTAACCAACTGAATCAATATTCAGTGCATTTTAAAAAAGATGCAAATGGCGAGTTTAACCTTGCCCAAGAAGGCGGACACTCCCATCGACGTATTTTCAATTGCGGTGATCAAACGGGTTTATCAATTACCCAAACGATGAATCTATTAGCACGTCAGCATGAGCAAATTCACTTCTTTGAACATCATGTCGCAGTGAACTTAATTACTCAGTACCATCCCCATCGGACGGATACTCAGGGTGAAGTACTTGGCGCTTATATTCTTGATTGTAACAATAACCTTATTCATACCTTTTTAGCCAATAGCGTGATCTTGGCTACGGGAGGGGCTGGTAAAACCTATCGCTACACAACAAACCCCATGGTTGCAACCGGTGATGGCGTTGCCATGGCATATCGAGCTGGGGCTCGAGTGGGGAATATGGAATTTTATCAATTTCATCCTACCCTCTTACACCATCATTCACTGAATAACTTTTTAATTTCGGAAGCCGTGCGTGGCGAAGGTGCCATTCTCAAAAATGCGGAAACCGGTGGGCGCTTTATGCAAGACTATGCGCCACAGCAAATGGAGCTGGCCACACGTGATGTAGTCTCTCGTGCTATCTTTAGTGAAATTGAACGCAGCCAAATCGGTTATGTTTATTTGGATATTACACATCAACCGAAAAGCTTCCTGGAAAAACGATTTCCCCAGATTTATACCACGCTTATGTCTATTGGCATTGATATGAGTCAGGACATGATCCCTGTAGTGCCTGCCGCGCATTATCAATGTGGCGGCGTGCTTACCGACATTGATGGACGAACCGATTTAAAACGGCTATACGCTATTGGTGAAGTAGCCTTTACCGGTTTGCATGGAGCCAATCGCTTGGCCAGTAATTCCTTATTAGAAGCCTTGGTTATGGGCTCGAATGCCGCACGTTGCACGTTAAAAGATATCTCCTCTCCGTGGAAATATGCTGCCCACATCCCGAATTGGAGTTCGCCTGGCGAGGTTAATACTCGACGTGCAAGCCAAATCAATGCTCAATGGCGCGGTTTACGTGGCGAAATGACTTCCTATGCAGGCATAGTACGCACTGAAGCCGGCCTGCAAGATGTACTACAATTAATAATGGATCGTAAAAAAGTAATCGAAGAATATTACTGGAAGCATTGCATTACCCGAGATTTTATTGAACTAAGAAACATTATTCTCAATGCCGAATTAATTGTTCGTGCAGCCTTATCACGCCGAGAATCACGTGGCGGCCATTACCGAGAAGATTATCCAGACAAGAAAACTCAGGCACAAGAAAGCATTGCTAAAATGGGATTGATGGATATTGCGGAATAATAGAATAAGTCGATTAGAGGCAAAATAAAGATGTTTAAGAATTCAACTGTTTATACTCCTGAAACCACGTTAATGCGCATCAGCAATGACATGAGTATTTGCCAAAGTGATTACCCTATAGATTGGTATCAGGAAGAATTTATTCCCTATGCTGAGGAGTATCAGGCACTCCCCGACCGTAAACTAACTACGGTACTGGAGTGGATGACTCCTTACATGAAAAAAGCCCAAGATCATTTTGGCGATAAATTACTATTACTTGCGCACTATTACATGGGCGGTGATATTGTACGCTTGGTAGAACAATTTGGCGGGGTTATCGGCGATTCCTATCAACTCGCCTTAATGGCAGCTGAACGTCCAGAGAAATCAGTAATTATTGAATCAGCTGTGCATTTCATGGCGGAGTCAATCAGCATTCTCGCCAACCAACACCAACAGGTTTACATTACCAACCCAAAATCAGGCTGCACCATGGAAATGCTTGCCAAAGATTTTATGGTTGAACCCGCATTTCTTGATTTAAATGAACGCTATGGCGCTGAAAATATTTTACCGGTTTGTTACATGAATACCTCTGGACGTGTTAAGGCCATGACAGGTGCTCAAGGTGGCGCGGTATGCACTAGTTCCAACGTGAAAAAAATATTCCAATGGGCACAAAAGCAAAATAAAAAAATACTCTTTATTCCCGATCAACATATGGGTGAAAACGTTGCCTATTGGCTTGGTATCAAAAACCTGGCCTACTGGCCAGGGGGAACAGCCGGAGCTCAGTACTCATTGGCCGAACAAGACAGCAAAACCTTGAAACAATTTGATGATTCCGAATTAATTCTGTTTGCTAGCCAATGTGCGGTACATACCCACTATCAACCAGAAATGTGTGACTATTGGCACAGTAAATCCTACACCACGATTGTACATCCTGAGTGCCGCAACTCCGTAATCCGCGTAGCCCAGCACGCAGGTTCCACTGCCTTTATTTGGGATTATGTAGTGAATGATCGCGCCAAGACTAAACGCTATGCTATTGGTACCGAAAACCACATGGTGGAAAATCTAAAACAACATTGCAAAGGTTTAGGGATTGACGTAGTCAATTTAGCCGAAGCACCAAAAGTGGATGATGAAAAAGGTATGGGCTGCGGCTGTGCTACTATGTCACGTAATGACCCACCACATTTGGTTGCCTTAGTCGATTTACTCAGGCAAGGAAAGGCCATGTCTTACAATGAAGTAAATGCCGGTGATGTGGTCAACGAATTTACCGGTACCCGCAACCGCTTGCCCGTAAATGATCAGCAATGGGTTATTGATAATGCGAAAAAATCATTACAAATGATGATTGATATTACCGAAGATAGAATCTAGCGCATTGTCCTCCCGTATTACGACTTGCTCTAATACGGGCTATCCCACAACCAGATTTTCCTTTATACCCTTGAAGGGATAATTTCAATTATATACCTTGGAGGGGATAAAAATAAGTTTTATATGAACGTAATTAGCCGATGCTTAAGTGAAATCTGCCTGCAATCAGGCTACATTAATGATAAGCCCTATCTAAGCACTAATTTCTTTTTTGCTTTGGTCAAACCTTGAAATATAGGTTCAGAAATATGCTCCGGAAATTCTGCTGGTAGTAATTTTGAGACCTCATTGATAACTAAATCGGTCTTTTTCAACATTTCGTCAAGAAAAAACTCTGCCTTCTCTTGAGAATAGCTTACTGCTTTCGCTGTATCTAAAAAATGTCTGCGTTGTATTGTATTCCAATGATAATGCTTACTTTTACCTTGTAATGCCATAGCCATTTTGATTTTTTGGCTCTGTAATTTCAATGGATATGCGGATATGATGTCATATAAAGGAGTTAATCTGTATTTTCCTTCAGGCTCAATAAATAGGCTAAAATTTTTCGCATGACCATCAATACCAGCAAGCAACCAAAAGAAGATCTGAGCACGATAAAACATATCCCTATCTTCATTCGAGTTTGCAGATCCCAAGAGTAACTCCATAATATCTTTGATGCCAGGACCACCATCAGACTGATATTTTAG
Organism: Legionella lytica; assembly: GCF_044626755.1. GTDB lineage: Bacteria > Pseudomonadota > Gammaproteobacteria > Legionellales > Legionellaceae > Legionella > Legionella lytica_A. The sequence goes on from NZ_JBGORX010000001.1 coordinate 1,523,045, forward strand.
GTTATAAGATACCCCTAATGCCTGGCACATATCTTCTTGAGGTAAGCGCATAATCCATTGGTTATCAGAAGATAAACGACGATCAAATCTTGTGACGGATAAGACCTTGATGTCTTCAAAGTGTAGAATTTCAGTCTCAGCTACAGGTAAACCATAATGTTTAGCAATTAAAGAGCATAGCCATTCATTTTCACAACTCTCTCGTAAATCTATTTGTTGATGAGCAATAGAGCCTATGGGTAATTTGAAAATATGGGTAGTTGGCGTTTCCTGAAGTGGTTCGCACCATTGGTGTTCATGATATAAAAAAGCTGTTTTTTCCTGGGCTCCAGCTATAGAAATACGAAAATCATCCTCTTCTCTACTCATGCCTAAAGGGTTAATTTGGTAATTACGTAATATAGCGGCGATTCGCTGTTCTGTTAAGGGTTTAAATTTGATTGTTTTCTCAAATTCGGCTACCTCACCCACTACAAGCTGGATTGCACCTACGCAATCTCGACCTATGCTTGATAACAAATCGAAGGGCTGGCTCGTTGGTGTTTGAAAACGTGCTTGAAGTCTTGCGCGTATTTGAGGGTTATCAGGTAAAAGATTATCAAAAAAATTATAAACCACATCACCAGTATAAATCTTCTCCATAAGTGGTAAGGATAAAGAGAGGGGGCGAGCACTTGAGTGATTCAACCAATCCTCATGATATCTAAATACTAACGCTCCTTGGGATGTTTTCTCTAATTCACCCACGTGAAAGCCATTCATCAGTAGATGAAGAATTTGAGTCTTTTTCTTTACCATTCTTCCACCCATTGGGTAGTTGTTTTTTCTGCTTCTTTCTTCATCGATATTTTCATCTCCAAATCAAGAGCTGATAATATGCGGAATACCGTGCTTAATTTTACACTTTTGGGTGCATTCTCGATGGCTGAAATAGTTTTTTGTTTCAAACCCACCAGATCCCCAACTTCGGCTTGGCTTAATTTTAATTTTTTTCGTTGATTTTTTATCAACAGAGATAATTCTGCTGGTGAATGGATAATAGGCATATGATTCCGGATTAAATTTATACCTTACATCGGATAATTATAAATATATACCCTAGAAGGTATAATTTCAATTATATACCGTCCAGGGGATAAAAATAGTTATATATGGACGTAATTAGCCGCTGTTAAAGAAAAATATCCGTTGCGAGTAACAAGACGACATTGTAACGTAGATATTGGTACCTCTCCCCATTTATATTACACTCTCGACCTAACTTACTGGATAAATTAATTTTTTAACTATGTCTAACTTTTTTATTTATTATGGCGTCAGTACGAGCCAACAATTGTTTATCAGTTGTTATCATGACAATTTTGCTGCACTGGTTTCCTTTAAAACATTGACGAAAAAACAAAACCTTTCTGCAACCAAGAAAATAGGCAATTTATCTGCCAACGAAAATGAAATTAAAGAAACAATACTCAATGAATTAGCCATGATCCAAAGCAACATTGCCGCTCTTTACCCCCAGATCACAGAAATTCATTACAGAGGGGATGTCAATCTAGGTTTTGGAGGACAAGAAATATTCCCCGCATTTCTTATGGATGGCAGTTTACAAAAATCATTTAAAGGCCATAAGTATTTTGCTAAAGCGCCACTCTTTGTATGTCTTGAATCCTATAATGATGAGATTGCCCGTAAGGCGGCAAAAACTCACAGTCAACACTATGCCAAAGCTCATAACGAAACCTATTCTGATTGCGCAGTGACCATTAAAAGTAAACTCAGTGTTAAACCACTTTATAATTCATCGAATGGTTGGTTATCTACACAATCCCCCTCCCCCAAATCTCCCAAAGCTCGCCCAAAAATGGAAATGCTCAATTCAGTTACCCATTTGCTACGTCAGCGCTCTCCTTATTCTCCCACCACGAGTCGCCATGCTTTTTATCAACAAAAAAAAATAGAAGGAACAGAAGAAAATGAGGAAGTAATTCGAGCCTATTCGCCTGGACAAACCCGGAAATAGTATTGACCGGATGCAACGAATACCCAGGTTGCGTCAGGGAAGCAATTAAGGATTTTTCGCATCAAATGGCATGGAGAGTTCGCTGACATAAATAAAAAAATCAAGCGGTTTCGTGTCTCGCCCGCATATCAAGACCAACTAGCAATGACAAGATCTACCTTTCAAAATGAAACAGGCCACAACAAATCTTGATGGAAGTTTTGGAGGGAAAAAGCAGTGACTGCTTGATGTGTCTCTTCTCGCCAACCAACAATTGGCTCAATGATACTGTGCGTCAGTTTCCCTGTATGGTGCAAAAACTGAAAGGTATCAATAAAAGCCAAGGCAGCTTGATCGTTTACCTGCACACTAATTTCCACTAAATTTTTCCCATGTACTTTTAATGCTTCTGCAGCAGCGATCGCAAAGGAGCTTTTAAAATTAACTTCATCAAAAGATGCCTTAATGAATAAAGAGCGTACTCCCTCCCCCTCTGGCGCATCGAGTCGTTTAATAAAACGGGTGACTAACTCTTGATATTTTAAGCTTGTATTTGCGGGACCTAAAGTCAATTGCAATTCATACAAATGCTTTTCCTTGGCAACCGCCAAGAGCTCAGTAATCGCTTTATCTGTCAATTGAGAGCTAAGCGTTTTACTATCCAGAAGTTTGACCTTCAAGGTATTCTCCCCAGGGCCCAGCAAATCTTCTAATATCAACCAATCAAATTTTTTATACTTATCTAACTGTAAAAAATGCTGTAACGCAGCTTCGGCTCGTTGTTTTTCAATAAGCTGCGCATCCTGTTGTTCCGCTATATATTCATTTTGAAGTTGTTGCACTGTAAGTAAATGCTCTGGATAATCCCAATAAAGGCCCAAGCCATTGGTGATCACCAATTTATTTGAGTAGCCATAAGCAAAATTAGTTTGCTCACTAAAATAGGCATGATCTGGATTAAGTAAATGAGGCAAGGTGCGATTAAATCCATAAACACCATCAGCCTCTGCCACAACCGCTAATTGCGATAGGTTGTCCGGATAAAGTGCTTTAATTTGTTGAAAGATATCACGCGAAATCACCTGCTCATTAATAGAAACCGAAAAGGCTTTAATAAACAACGTTTGAAATTGTACGTTTTGTGCCAGCAACCATTGATAGGCATTTGAGTCATGGCCAAGCTGATGTTGTACGTAATAAATTGTTTTGAGCTCGTCCCCACAAAGTCCCCTAATTTGATAGACCCCTTTCTGCAGTTTGGAAATTTGCAGCAACTCCATACCACACAAGGTTCGTAGGCGTATTAAGAATAAAGCCCCTATTCGGTTTTGAAAACGATCCGAGTTAAAAGAAACGTCCAACCGATTAAACGTTTTTAATATATCAGTGTAATCATAACCATAGCCCCAAAAGCCCATTCCTTGGGACAAATTGGGGATTTTTCCTAACTGCGATAAGTCAGCGAAATTTAGTTCTGCAGTTGTAGAAAATAAAGGATGTTCATCAATTAAAATAAATTCATTTACTTTGGGAAAAAGTAATATTGGGTGCACGACGTCTGAGCCAGAACAAGGATATAAAAGCGGTCCCTGGACATCAATTTTTGCCGCGGTTAAAAATTGCTCCATCCCTGAATTAGCAAGTTGCTCATCTGTGGCTGCAGCTAACTGATTAATCTGTTGAATTAACAACTGCCCTTCATCAGGGGTAGACAGCATAAACCAAACTCCCAAATAACCTTTTAGAGCAATTTACAGTTGCACTAAAAAAATTTTAGTTGGGAGCATTATATGGCAAATATGAGCAAAAATAAACCTTATTGTTTATTTTTATGCGCTCTTCTAAAATTCCGCGACAAAAAAATTACATTCATCCACAGCTTGGGTGCAGACATAGCCACCTAACGTTCTAATCCAACTATAATCTACCGGTGCGGGAATCTTGGTAAGCGCCTGTAACCAAATTGAATAATCGCCAAGAGAGTTTCTATAAGTGCAAACAACCCCCTGTCCATATTGAGCCACTAAAATATTCGCACGTACAAAACGAGTCCCTGCCTCTCCTTGAGGTGGATGCTGTGAATAAGGATTTACAACCCAAGGAGCAGGCGGCTCCCCCCACTGCAAGGAACTGGTTTCCGGATCTGGGCAAGTCATCGCGCTCCCAATAGAGCTCCACATGATAAGTGCGAGTCCCGCAAATAAATAATTGCTTTTCATCCTATCCCTTAATTTAGCTAATATTTTTAGAATTATATACCAAAACCCATTGTGAGAATCTATTTCTTTGTTATAATGGCCGCTGCAGTGCCTGGGTGGCGGAATTGGTAGACGCGCCGGATTCAAAATCCGGTGGTGGTGACACCGTGTGGGTTCGAGTCCCACCCTAGGTACCATTTTTTATCTTACACTCCCTCATTTTAAATTTAATTCAGCACATCCATTTTCCGACGAAGTAGTAGTACTGCGCATGCCCTCCCGTTGAGTTTTTATAACAAAGGCGGCGCGTTACGGTGTTAAACCGGCAATAATTCTATTGTAAAGAATATAAATACGGCTATCATGGATAGGGATGAAACTAATAACGAAGAAAGAAGGAGCTTTCGGTGAACCATTTATTAAAATCAATTTTACTAACCTGTGGTGTTATCTATTCTATTAATAGTTTTGCAAATACTGAGGTAGAAATCCCGCTTCTAGGGAAAACGATGACTCAGGCGAAGCAACAAGAAATGTCCCCTAAACAAGCATTACTCCGTTTAAAAGAGGGTAATCAACGTTTTTTAAATAATAAACTCGTCACCAGAGACTATTTAAAACAAGCCTATCAATCGTCTTATGGTCAATATCCCTTTGCTGTAGTGTTGAATTGTATGGATTCTCGTAGTGTTCCTGAATTTCTATTTGATCAAGGCTTGGCTGATTTATTTACCCTACGTGTAGCCGGAAATATAGTCAATGACGATATTTTAGGAAGTATGGAATTTGCAACTAAAGCAGCGGGAGCACGTTTAATTGTCGTATTAGCTCATACTTCTTGCGGTGCAGTGGCTGGCGCATGTAATGGAGTAAAACTCGGACATTTAACGGATGTTCTCGATAAAATTCATCCTGCTGTGGAAATGAGCATGAAAGCCGAGGACAACAAGAATTGCGCGGATCCAAAATTAGTTGATGCAATTGCAAGAACTAATGCATTAAATATGGTAAACGAGATCCAGGAAAAAAGCCCTATCCTCAAGTCTTTAGTAGAAAGTAACAAAGTGGGTATTGTGGCAGGAATCCATGATATTAAAACAGGTCAAGTTACCTTCTTTGAAGAAGGACGCTCTGTTCCAAAATCTTAATCACCGCCCTTCTGCAATACATTGATAAGCTATTCTCTGTAGTGCGCTTTATACCCAAAGGGCATAGGGACTAAGGCACGAATTAACATGGAATATCTCTGAGAGTCCCTCTCATACTTATCAACACTCTCGAATTACCGCGGCGTGACCGCGGTATCCAAGAAACTGAGCCCCTAATTGCATGGAGTTTATTTTAGCCCCATGAAACATCAATTTTATGGCCGTCTATTTTAGAGGACTTCGGTCTTTAACAAGCCGCGGCAAGCTTAGATGCTCAGGCTGTTTTACTCATCAAAAAACGTAACTTCACCTGAGGCGATATCATATAAGCCACCGACGATTTTAATGCTTTTTTTGCTGATCAGTTCTCTGAGGATACTGCTTTTCTCCAAGATTATTTTTATGCTGTTATCCACATTAATTTTGGTCACTTTGGTGACATACGCGGAATTAGCTCCATTGCGATTTTCTTTAAAAGAGCTTTCTTGCTCAATGGCCGGTGTGATTTTATCTAAAAGCTGGGTTAAATAACCTAGCTGAGCTTCATCACAAGCTCCTTTTATGGCGCCACAATTGGTATGACCAAGGACTACAATCAATTTAGAACCAGCAATTTTGCATGCAAATTCCAGGCTTCCAATAATATCGTCATTCACAATATTGCCCGCAATACGAATACTAAAAATATCACCAAGACCTTGGTCGAAGATAAATTCGGCGGGAGTTCGAGAGTCAATACAACTTAAAATTGAGGCGAAAGGAAATTGCTCTTCAGCGGTTTCATTCACTTGTTGTAGGAGGTTACGATTATAACGCAAGTTATTTATAAAACGCTCATTTCCCTTTTTAAGTAAATCAATAGCTTGGTCTGGAGTTATTTTACTCAGATCATCTTTGCTAATTGTTTTCATAAAAACACTCCATGTTCGTTATTAATTTCCTCAATGTCCAATGCAAAATGCTACAAATATCATTAAGGGCTAAGTAAATCCCAACACCACTCAAGGTGACCAAAATAACGGCACGCATAACCAAAGTCTAATATAAAAACCCAAGAACTCAAGCATAGACAACACGTTTACCGATTTAGGTCAGCAGACTTTGAATACATGAGTACTTAAATTAGACATAGCCGAGTTATGTGTTAGTATTTAATTTATGGGTTTTTAACCGAACAGCTCAGCATAAATGGAGTTAGTCTCAAAAGGATTTCAGAGATGAAAAAAGCTTTTCTTATCGTAATGATTTCATGGTTTATGTTTCCAGCATGGGCAGCAAGCCCTGATGTAGTTACCTTTGGTGTTTATCCAGTAAGTATTTATGATGTTGATCCAGCCAATGGTACCTTCAGCATTAGTTATTATGCCTGGTGGCGAACTACAGATAAAAATTATAATCCGACCAAAACTATTGAAATTATAAATGCTCGCGATTACACCTATAAAGCGGGAGCAACAGGTAAAGTAGGTAATGAGTATTATAAATCTGCACACTACTACGCTAAAATGCATCAGCCCTGGGAGAGTAAATATTTTCCCTTTGGCCGGCAGTTTTTAACCATCAAAATGGAAGATTTTTCAGATATAAACAAGGTTGTTTTTGAACCGGATACCAAAGAGTCAAAGCTTCATTCAGAATTTACCATGCCAGGCTGGAATATTATCGGTATGAGCCTAATAAAATCGATTAATCATTATGCCACGAACTTCGGTAATGACACCATGGAGACCAGCTCTTATGCAAGACTTAGCTTTGTTATTGAGGTGAAGCGTCATGGATGGAAATTGTATATCAGTTATTTTATTGGTTTCTTTATGGCCGGAATTTTGGCACATTTGTTATATACGATGAGCGCATTACCCTTTGCTGCTCGCGCAACCGTATTCATCGGCTCAGTCGTTGCCTTCATTGGAAACAAATACATCATTGATCCAAGATTACCGCCAACCACCAGCTACGGCCTTGCAGATGCCATTCAAATGATAACTTTTTTAGTAATAATCATTTCTATTTTTGTATCAATTAGTCTGGAACTTAAATATCAAGATGAAAAAAAGAGGTCTTCAGTTTCTTTAAGAATAGGGGCTGTTAGCGCAATAATTTATGTGGTGTACATTATTATTTATACGTGGATAGCAGTAGTGTCATAAATAATAGTAAATTTCGTCATTGCTATAAATTAAGCAATGACGAAATACCATATTCAAGCCATCTTCTCTCATAAAAAGTTCATATTAAGTACACTATGGTTTACAATCGCCTTCTATTGCGCTATTAAAGATTTAAATACAAACCTAATGCTTATCTCATTGAAAGAACCACCATCTCCTCGATACATCCATATCAACCCAACAACTAACCAGATTCACCTCTTGGTCCCCATTGTAGGTGGGCAAGAAATTAGTACCGACAATACCTGTCAGGCAACTGCCGCATTGCGAAAATTTTTTGATGGTGGTGCATTGAATGAGCTCATCATGTATCAGAATGCATTAACGTTCGATATTGGATTACTCACCCACGACAATCCCTTGCGAATTGCTAAAGAAGAACGACTGACACAAATAAATGTTTATATTGAGGCCGTTCGCGCCATGCGCTACAGTTATGGCCATGCTCTGAATACCTTCTTGGCCAAACCTTCTAATTTATACAGCATCCAGTTACGCCCTCGTGAACAAGACAGCGAATCCCGCGTCATAAACCCGGTATTTAGTGTCGTACGTCAAAATGATAATTCAGGCAGGCCTTTATCTGCTTTATATAACGCAATGTATCAAGTCTTTCCGGCTACCACGATTACTCCATGTACCCCTCAATCGAGCCTTAGCACTGCCGTATTGAATAACTTATCCCCATCGCCTACCTTTGAGGAAATAGTGAAGGTCTTAACCGCACAATGTAAAAAAACCTTTAGCATGGAGATTGATTTTACCAGCTATTTTAACCTGATAAATAATCAAGTAATCAAACAAACTGTAAATCAAGCCTATATCGATGCCCTAATGGGATACGATGAAGATCCCGCAACACCAGAAGAGTATATCCAGACTCTTTTAGGGACCTGCGCTCCTAACCTCTGGGGAACCATTCCAACCCTGATGTCTCCTTTTTACAGCCTCCCTCCAACAACATCCGTTGAGGAAAAAACAGAGCAACTTTCAATTATCACCCAATTTTATTTGGCAAATCTAAATATTTACTGCAAAGCCAAAGGTATAAGTACTCAAAATTTTGGTGCTATTTTAGATGCCTCCCCTGCTTTAAGTCATGATTTAACCCAAACGATCGCTACTGCCTTAAGCCTTGGGAATCAAATAGAGCAAACCATTTGTGCTTTTTATACGCATCATGCTCCGCAGTTTGAGCTATCACGTCCTTTCACTCCAACTGATATCACGCTCGTTCAACAACAATTTGAACGAACTTACCGTACCATAACCGCAACTAAAGACAATCCGCATATGGATGATTTTATGATTTTAGACAGAGAGGCAACAGGAGCACATTTCGTCACGCATCAAGGGTCGATTTGTGTGAATTTTGCGGAAGTTGTCACACTCGAGGCAGCAAATCAAAACTACTTTGCTCGAATTCGCACTGATTTTTTAGAACATCCAGTTGAGATCTCCAATAAAAACGAGGGAATTGTCGCAACCGTGAATATCGAGCTTGAAACGCTACTTACACAGGTCAATGATGAGCAATTTCAACTCTTGCCTCAAGAGGTCAAAGATGCTTGTCATGCTCTTCCTGATTTTCAAATGCGTCAATTCTTACACGATGTTGCCAAAGGGAGGCAAACTGAGGCCGAGAACTCATTAACTCCGATGCAGAACAATACCCAAATGCTTTTACAAACCCCCGGTTTGTTCACTGATTATTCAGGACGAACCTTCTATTGCACCGCCTATGAATATGCTTATTGGGCTAAAGACACCCAAATGCGCCGCATGTTAGAAGCACATATGGACGATGAGACAAAAACACTACTTTTGGCACGTATTGAACGTATAGAACAGCATGGATTGGCATATCAACAACGCGGACAAAATTTTCAAAGCAAACATTTTGATATGACCCCACTCATTAAAAGCATTGAAGAATATATTCGGGGATGGAACAATTGGCTTCGTGAAGGTAATACGAACGCCAGCCATGTGGCAAGGATGAAGATTGGTAAAGCCCAGCGAGAGGTTCCCGCACATGTGGCACATGAATATTGTAGACCTGATAAATCATTTGAAACAAGACGTGATTTTCGTGAAACAACTCTACCACGAGGACTTAATTATGACAATTTAGGGCAATGCTGGTTTCCTTTAAAATCATCATCTGCGGGTCTAGGCTTTGATTTTGCGTTCATACGCGGAGGGATGCCTGGAGTGCGGTCCATGTGGGCTGGTATCCCACCCTGTCTAATTGATCTAGGGGCAATGTATGAGCTTGATGAAGTGAGAACGGCGGAGCTGGCACAATCTCGTGAAAATCTAAGTGAACGGACAAATCGGGTAGCTATATGCCTAATAGGTTGAAAATTTTCGGACACACAGTTCGTAAAAGCAGACCTTATTCTTCTAGGCCTGCTGTATTCGACTATCCAGTTACCTCTGATTATTAAATTTCCGACTTTTTGATCTTCCCACTCAACCTAATCACGAATAGCATCAATTGAATTAGCTTTAACCACAGCATCCAAGCAACCCCAATTTGAGCAAAATAACACTAATTTCTGGTTATTCCCTGATAATGACTCATCCATCGTTTTGTAGGATGCCTGTAATAGGGCTTGATACGCTGTAGAAACAGTCTTGAATTTTCATTTCTAACCGTAGTTACACAGTAAAGGTGCTTGCAAATTAATTGATAAAAGAAAATAATATGCGCATAATAATTTTTCAAAGTGTAAATATTATGAAAGCAACGAGGATCATACCTCCGCTAGTACACGTGGTTATTTTAACTTTATTGATAGTGAAGACGGCCATTTCAGGAGATGTCCAAGTTGTTGGCTCCATCAATCATTCAATACAAGCACCCACTAACTCCTCGTTCAAAACTAAGAAGCCCAAGGTCATTCAATTACTTAAAATCGAGCTCTCCGATGAGGCACAAAAACTGTTGGAAAAACGCGTTAAAGAACTCACCGACGAGCCTCAGGCTCCTTCGTTGTTAGATACGGAAACGCCTACGATGGTGCAATTGGCTATGAATAATGTTCCGGTACTAGACCAAGGCCGCCATGGAACATGCATCACCTTTGCTATGACTGGTGCACTTGATGCGGTCATGGGCCAGGGAGATTACATTAGCCAACTCTGTCTTTTACAACTAGGCAATTACCTGGAACAGCATGGGTGGTTTGTATTGAGTGGCTGGAATGGCAATTTTCCGATAGACGTGATCAATCAAATTGTCCAATATGGCATTATTAATAAAGAAAACCAAAGAAAGCACGGCTGTGGTGGCTTAACTGAATACCCCACTTATTCGGAGGAAACACCCGAATCGTTTATCGATCCGCAGCAATACAGCAACATGAATGAGTTAATCTTCGGTAAAGTAGTCAATTGGTCAAATATCTATTGGAGGCTCAACTCGACCTGGACTTTAAATGAAGTGAAAGAAGCGCTTCGTGCCGGCGACCGCTCCGTTTTTTCGGTCATGCTACCTCGTCTTGACCTCGGTACGGTAGGTGCTGTGGGCAGTTATAAAAGCACGAATGATACGTGGTTACTCCGATCGGATATTTCCACTAACTTCAGTATAAAAGCGGCACACGGCCTTATTGTTACCGGTTATGATGACAATGCCATTGTCATTGATAGTTACGGTAAGAAACACACTGGATTATTAACATTACGCAACTCTTGGGGAAGTGATTATGGCGATCGGGGTGACTTTTATATGTCCTACGATTATTTTAAATTACTAACCTACGACGTAAGACGTTTTTCCCCCAATTAAGAGCACGAAGCGTAACCCGTATTAGCGCTGCGTAATACGGGTTATCATGCTATCAAGAAAAACTGGTTTTATTACTTTTGCCTGCTAGAGAATTAATAAACTCAGCATGATATCTCGAATGCAAATCAGCCATGTCCGCATCTTTTATTTCCGTTTTTTTAAACTCTTCCGTATACCAATCGCGAACATCCTGCCTTAAATTTTTGCTAAATTCGGTTAATAATTTTTTCTTATATTCTGGATTATTTTTTTCTTCAGAAAAAAAACGAGGATCACTAATTGAGGTAATAAATACATGCTCAGGAGCGTTGGCGTGTAATAAATCATTAAGTCCAGAAAAAAAGAGTTTTATCTCTGGATAAGAGGGATAAAATATTTGTCCTATATAATCAGTATAGGTTTTATTGTATTCCAGAGCGACTTTCAATTGGAAAAAAAAGGCTTTAACTGAAGCCTCTCCCCCCTCATGAGAGCGATTAACTAAATTTGTTAATCGAGTAAAAATAAAATCTTTTGACGTTTCGTATAAACCTAACTGTATCTCGGTAAACATATCGATCCTCAATTGGGGGTAACTTATTATTTTACTGGACGAATATTAGTAGAACTATACAATTCCTCGTTAGGAGAATCTTCAGCTAACTCTTTACGTGCCTGAAGTTCAGATTTCATCTTAACCGTTTCGGCTATCTTAGAACTTGTTACCAATCCAGGCTCGACTTTTATTGCTCCACCACTTAACTCATTTTTTAACATCACGTCTTGCTCGAGTTGTTGTTTACCAGAAATTTCACCGCGCATTCGTTGTAAAGCAGACATTTCGCATTTCATTTGTGCCGCTTGAATGTCTCGATTAATCCCTTGTATTTGCTGATAAAAGGTAGGAAATTCGCGAGTCATTAGCTCTTGTGCTTTTGGGCTCTTACAATTATTCAATAGCGTAGCAAAACCCTGTGGTATTTGATTATTGGCCAAAGCCGCAGCTCCTGCTTCTGCAGTAGTCATCCCTCCTTTAGTTAAGGTCTTTATTTGACCTTCGAGTTTATCAAAGAACCCCAAAAGGAGCGCACTGGTTTCCGCTGCTACTACATCTTGTTTACTTTTGCCGGTGGCAGTTTTTTGTATCTCTCTGAGCACCTCTTTAATATGTCCTAATTGTAACTTAGGGTCTTGAGGATTATCGAGTTTCACTTTAATTTCATCTTCATAATGTCTAACCCTAGCTTTACAGTGATCAAGATATGCCTTGTGAAACCCTTTATCAAAATCAGCTTTAAACTCTTTTTCTAAAACTTTTGATGAAGTTCCTTGAAAATTCTCCTTAAATCCTTGCGCGAGCACTTCATTTTTCACCCAATCTTTAAACTTGGCATTAAACTCTGCTTGGATTGCCCTTCCCTCTTCCTCGGTTAAGGTTTTAAATGTTTTTCCTTGGACTCTCAGCTCATATTCTTTCGCACGTGTAAAACTATCAAAATATTGCGCCTCAAACTGTCGTTCTAATCGCAAACCACCTGCAGCTATAGTTTCCTGCACTTTGTTCTCGAGTGCCACATCAAACTCCCTTTGATGTACTTTTGCGACATGCTCTTGCAATTGCGTTCCATAGTTAGCACTATACTTCCCCCAGTTCTCCTTCACATAAACATCATAATAGCCATTTTTTCCTTGTTTATAATCAGTCTCCGTTTGCTTCTGCACTTCTTTAAAGGTCTCTCTTAATGGCGCTCGTACCATTTCACTTTGAGCATAACTCAGCGCATTCAATACATTATTCATTTGCCCGATCAAAAATTGCTTTTTTTCTGGATCTTTAGTGGTCCTTGCTAGAATTTGCATCGATTCATTGATTGCCTTGACCTTTTGAGCAAGAATTTCTTGTGCATTTTCTACCCCGCTTGTTTTAAGTGCATTATGCAAGCGGATTAAATCCTCAACACTGGTTTTAATATTCAATACATTTTCATTGTATATCGCGATGTTCTTCGAGTGAGCCAACCCAAACTGCTTTTTACGGCTGATTTCAAAGACTTTGCCAATTGAGTCCGACAACGTAGTTAAAGCTTGCATATCACCATTTCTTAATAATTCAGGGACTCTTATTGGTTTGGGCATGGCGTACCTCTAATAATCGATATTCCATTGGGATTGGAATACATTACCTTGTAAGAATTATTATAGCTCATGATTTGTGCGTTTTTTGACCACATCCTGATTGAAATTTACCCTTTGGGCAGGGCTGAGTAATTCGATTACTTCGGGTCATTCGTAAAGATAGGGAATGTTTATATGAAATTAGCTCTGGCCTTCTCCAATAATTCTTGAAATCTTAGCAAGTGCTTCTCGGTAGTAACCTCGGTATGCAAAACAAACTTGGACATGCTTAAGGCAAAAATTAATCGACGCATATCCCAAAGCGCATCTTGAAATGCATCTATTTTCTTTTTGGTGGTTGGACTAAGTTTTTTTTCCAGAGATAAATTTTCCGAGCTTATCGCAATGGGAGCGCAATTACTAATGACATCAGCTCGAAGTTTTTCTACAAAAATAAACGTATTGATCTCTTCGGGTTTAGTCTTGATAATTTCTTGTACGCTATCTCTAAAAAAATTAAAAACCAGTCGCTGGTGAAATAAATAAAGTTTTTGCGAATAATGGTAACCCTGAAATAAAAAATAATCGCCAACTAAAATAATTGCCACACCGATTAAGGTGCAAATGGCGCGGTTAATTACCATATCAAAGGGACCTTCTGGCGAACTGCTCTGCGAAGTTTCTGCTAATAATAAAAAAATCATAATGGTTGTAAACAACACGCTAATATCATAACGCCGCGGATTTAAAGTGGAAATCGATAAACCAATCAAAGCCAAAATAAAGACTACGGAAATAAATCGGTAATTCAACTGCATTAAATAGATTAGGGGAAGTAAAATCGCGAGCGCGATAAAGGTTCCACCAATACGATGTATGGCTCGTCTCGTAATTAAACCGGGTTCAATCCCTGCACTCACCACTAACACAGTAAGTAAAACCCAAAACTTATGCGGGATCGTCGAAAATAAATAGATGAACATAGCAATCATGAACATGCCGGCTAAATGAGTAAAACGAGCATAATCAAGTCGTCTTCTCATTTGTGCTGTAGATAACATAATTTATCCCAGTGAATAAAAATTTGCTTTAAACAACGGCAAATGTACTGTTGTAATTGCGTTTCTGCAACCGTAGTCATGCGTGGCATTCCGCAAGGAGCATAGGTATTCATATTCAAACGAAGTAATTCAAAATTTGCCTGAATATCATGCCAAAAAGCCACATTCTTATCTTCATAATAAAGGCTGTCCAAACAATGCTGAATATTACGCAAATTAACCGCTATCCGATAAGCCTGTCTTCGATATTTGAGGGGAATTAATTTACGGTAATTACGCGCCATACCTAAATGTTGTATCTCTTGTGCCGAACTGTGCTTTTCCTTTCTAATGGCGTAATCAATCCCCTCTTGCAGGCAATGAATGAATTTTTGCATCGCTTTATTCCAGATCCACAAATAGTTAGTTGGATAAATTTTGAGGCAAATAAAAGCGGTAAGCATGGCTAATAAAGTTGAAGAGACAAAAGTATACGCGACTTGAATACTTCCTAAAGGTACAGTGCTTAAAACCACCGTCCCATTAACTAATAGCAGCATGGTTAAGTTCTTGAGTGCATAAAAATACTTGAGTATTGAATAGTACGTAAGGGCTAAAACCAGTATGGAGAAAAAGAAAAACGTCCCTTTAAAAGGATAAACCAGATAAAAAGACACACTAATTAATATGAGTGCAATGGTGATAAAAACTAATAAACGCTCTTTTTCGGCATACGAATCCAGTACGGGTGCCTCATAAAAAGCGATCACCAAAAAAGGAATGATGTAACTTTGAAAATTAGATGGCTGAAATATCCAATAGACGTAGGTCGCCACGGTAGCAAGAAAAAGCGCTTTAGGGAGAATGACCCTTTGCGCCCCATAAGGATCATATTCCTCAAGCCATTGTTTAAACCCTGATGTAAACATAAGCACTGCTGCCAAGACGAAGTGGGTATTTAGGATCAGGATCAGTAACACGGATAATTACAGGTAAACGCTGCGGTAATAAAATCCACTGGTTTTCATTAGTAACATTTTGCAATTGCGTGCGCGGATCAACTAATTGACGATTAGCAGACCAATAATCGGATTCAATAATCCCATGAAATACTTTTCTTCCTAAATACATTCGAGGAAACACCACCACCTTCGAGCCTTTACGCACTGCACTTAAATCTGTTTCATTAAAGTTGGCTTGAATGTAAATATTCTCGGTATCAACTAAAGAAAATAAGGGCTGATTAACATTTACGGGAGTCCCTACCGTAAAAAATAAATTTTGCACCACCCCATTACCTTGAGCATATACATCGGTGAGGTTCAGATTTACCTTGGCATTGCGTAAGCGTGCGCCCAGCGATTGAATCTCGCTTTCTTGGCCTTGAATTTGATACTTATCAATTTCCAACTGTTTTAAAGAGGCTTCCCAGCGGTTTTTTGCCGCCATCGTTTCCTGTTCAGAATTTTGTACCGTGATTAAAGAAACCGACCGCAAACGGTATCCTTTTCGGTATTTTTCATCGTCTTGTTTTAGTCTAATGTAATTACGCTCTTCATTACGACTAAGCCTTAAGTCGCGTTCATAGGTGGCTTTGAACGCCGCCAATTTAGCTTCGCCACTGGCTAAATCTGCAATAAATTGGTCATGAGCATAAGCATAAGGTCTTTTGAATACGGTAAAGAGCTTTTGTCCTTTATGCACCACATCACCATTTTGTACATAAAGGCCAGTGATATAACCACTGGTAAGGGCTGCAACCGGGCGCACATTATTCATCACAAAAGCATTATCGGTAAAGGGAAATAAAAAAGAAAACAGGTAAACAAAGGTGGTGAAAATGCCAATAAAAATAATGGTATTTGGCAAAGTAACCCAGCGCTTCGCCCGCGTAAGGCGTTGTTTAAATTGGCTACGAAGCTTGGTGAAATTAATCATATCCCTCTCAAATAATTTACTTTTCTGGTGTAGCCTGGTTGCTTGCAACTAATGCCACTGACTTAAACTGTTCTTACATAATGGTATTTTTGAATGACCGTAGCTTGAGCGCAGTAATTCGGAGTCACTAATTGTAAACAACCAAGCCCACAACATTTTATTTTCCTTCTTGTGGCTTTACGGCATAGCCTCCGGCTAAGTCTTGGTATAAAACCACTAAGGACATGGCTAGCTCTAACTTAGCCTGATTTGTTCTAAGTGCCAAGTTATCTAAATAAATTTTGCTTTGTATTAATTCTTTATACGAAATTAACCCGGTACTTAACAAGCCCTGTTGTAATTTATATTTACGACGGTATTCCCTTTCGGCGAGCATGTACGCATTAAATTGCTCATTCATGCGTTTATTTGCGGAATAGTCAGTATCTACTTCCCGCAAAATTCGCTTGGCTGTTTTATACAATTCTGCTAGTTTGGCCTGCTGTAGGCCTTTACTTCGAGCCACTTTACCTAAAGAACCTGGCATTAAATCCCAATCTGCATAAGCATCAGTCACATTAGCCGATATCCCACCAGGAAGATGTATTCTTCCTACCAAATCATCTAATTGTAATGCCGGGAAAAAATCACTCCAGGCAACCCACTCACTGGCACGAGCCCCCTTTAAAGCGTATATGGCCATGTGCATATCTGGACGGTTGTTAAGGACGGTGGCTGGCAAACTACCTGGTTTAAAATGGGAGAAATCCAATTTGGCAAAATTGTTTTTATTTCTTATTCGCCCTGGATTTTCATTAATTAAAAAACGCAATGCATTTTCACTATATACCATGTTATGCAAAGCAGGCTCAATTTGCGCGGCAAGCAAGCGCTCATCCGATTGCAGTTGCGCTAAGGCAATTTCATTGTCTAAGCCAATTTTGATATCGTGTTCACTTAAATTAATGAGCGTTTTAATATCCTTATTTAACTGCCTTAGGAGTCGGATTTGTTCTTGTTGAGACATCAGGGTAAAATAAGCAGACGCTATTTGTCCAATAACTGTCAAGCGAGCTCCATCAACGGCTGCACGATGAAATTCTACGTTATAACGAGCCTCTTTTCCTTGCGTATACAGCTTCATCATATTCAGTGCATAGTAGGGCCAAATACCATAAAAGCCCCCAGGAACACCGAGTGCCGGGTTTGTTGAATACCCCGCTAATAATTGAATGGTAGGAATCCAACTCAGTTTGACTTGCAGTAATTCTCCGCGCGCTTGTTGCAAATTGCCCAAAGCAATATGGATGTCCATGTTGTAACGCAAACCAAGCTCAATCAAATGATTTAATTCCTCATCATGAAATTGTTGCCACCAGGCCAGACAAGGTAACTTATCTAATGGTTTATAAGCTTTTGTACTGGAGGGAAATTGCTTTGGCGCCACGACTTGCTGCTTGACTCCCTTACCACAGCCCCATAATCCTATTAGTATGGAGATTAAGAATAGTGTTTTTTTTATCATTAATTAAGTTGCTGATGTTTATTAAAAATAACGACGCATTCATCATTGTAAGTTTAGTTCCAGGGAGTGTCTAGGGCTTTCTTATCCCCTCATATTCAAACCCGATCAAACACCAGCAATGCATTAAAAATGGACGGAAATTTTTCATCACCTATACTGTAGTTAAATAATAACGTTTTTCATCTTAGGATCTAAAATGGACCATTCATGGAAAGAACAGTTAAATCAGCAACTAGAGAAACATATTGAAGCCCAAAAATTCGTTAAAGCCCTCTCAACGAGTTATTGCGAACAGCACACGGTTGAAGTGGCCGTAAGCGATCTGTTACTGCTTGAGCAATTATCTGATCAGCGTTCAATAATTATCAACTTCTATGAGTCGACCCTTTCCGAATATCCCTTGCATGTAAAAATTTATCGTTTTGGCAGTCCAATTCCTTTATCAGATATCCTGCCCATGCTGGAAAACATGGGATTGCGTACCTATACTGAGCGTCCTTATAAGATTGTTCTTAATGGACAACAATATTGGATTAGTGATTTTAATGTTAACTCCACTCATAGTGGTGCCCTGGCTATTGAACAACTACAAGATATTTTTAGTGATGCCTTACTGCAAATAACCTGTGGTGCTTGTGAGGATGATGGCTTTAATAAATTAGTCCTGGGTGCTGGCTTGACCTGGCGTGAACTGAACATCATTCGCGCTTATGCTAAATACATGCATCAAGTAGGATTCCGCTTCAGCCAACAATACCTCGAAAAAATTATTGATACCCATGCCTCAATAGCCAAAATGCTCATTCAACTGTTTTCCTTAAAATTTAATCCACAGCAAAATGCGGCAACTAAAAAATCCATGGAACAGCTAGAGCATGAAATTCAAACCAGGATCGATGACATTAGCAGTTTGGACGAAGATTATATTATTCGTTATTTCTGGTCGTTAATTAAAGCCACCCTGCGCACCAATTATTTCCAAACTGGCAATGGACACGTAAGAGAATATTTATCATTTAAATTGGATTCAGCCCAAATCCCAGACTTACCACCTGGTCAGCCCATGTATGAAATTTATGTATATTCCCCCCGTTTTGAAGGCATCCATTTACGCAGCGCCAAAGTATCGCGTGGGGGCATTCGCTGGTCCGAGCGTCCTGAAGATTTTCGTACCGAAGTTCTTGGCCTAATGAAAGCGCAAAAGGTTAAAAACTCAGTAATTGTGCCTTCTGGCGCCAAAGGCGGTTTTGTTTTAAAACGATTAGACAGTATTTCCGACCGCGAGCAAATCAAGCAGGAAGTGGTTACTTGTTATACATTATTTATCAATGGACTTCTTGATCTCACTGATAATCTTATTGCAGATAAGGTCGTATCACCTGCCAATACCGTTTGTTATGATGAAGCGGATCCTTATTTGGTGGTCGCTGCGGATAAGGGAACCGCAACCTTTTCCGACATCGCTAATGGCATTTCTAAAGAATTCAATTTCTGGCTAGGCGATGCCTTCGCCTCTGGCGGATCTGTAGGTTATGACCATAAAAAAATGGGAATTACCGCGCGTGGAGCCTGGGAGTCTGTGAAACGACATTTTCGTGAATTAGATATTAACTTCGCAGAGCAAGAATTCACCATCGTTGGTGTTGGGGATATGAGTGGTGATGTGTTTGGTAATGGGCTCATCTATTCCAGAAACAGTCGCCTCCTGGCAGCCTTTGATCATCGCCATATATTCCTTGATCCTAATCCTGATGCACGTAAATCATTTGATGAACGGGTACGTCTCTTTCATCTGCCCACCTCCTCCTGGGAAGATTATAACCCCAAGCTCATTTCCACTGGAGGTGGTGTGTACTCACGTAGGCTCAAGTCTATTCCGCTTTCACCAGAAATAAAACAAGCGCTGGACATCCACCAAAACTCATTGCCACCGAATGAATTGATTAAAGCCATCTTAAGAGCCCCTGTTGATTTATTATTTAATGGCGGTATTGGTACTTATGTTAAGGCATCGACTGAATCCAATTTGGAGGTAGGTGATAAAACCAATGAATTTTGCCGTATTAATGGTAGTGAATTACGGTGTAAAGTGGTAGGTGAAGGAGGAAACCTTGGATTTACGCAACTGGGCCGTGTGGAGTATGCACTAAATGGTGGCCATATTAATACGGACTCGATTGATAATTCAGCAGGTGTAAATTGTTCCGACCATGAAGTGAATATAAAAATCTTGCTAAATAAGGAAGTGAATCAAGGATATCTTACAGAAGAAAAGCGCAATCAAGAACTTGCGCAAATGACAGAAGAAGTTGCACAACTGGTGCTGGAGGATAATTATAATCAAGCCCTGGTTCTCGGTTTTTCTGCCGCAAATACCGTCTTATATAGTGGGCTGTACCAGTCCTATATAAAAGAACTGGAAAAATTAGTAAATTTGGATAGAACCGTTGAATTTCTTCCTGATGACAAGAAACTCTTAGAGCGCAAAGCCTCCGGTCAAGGACTAACCCGTCCCGAGCTGTCAATTCTTATGGCTTATACCAAAATTTACATCACTGGGGAGTTATTAAAATCCGATTTACCTGAGGATCCTTATTTTCTCGCCACGATGGAAACAGGGTTTCCTTCACTGCTCACTAAACTGTATGCAAAACAGATGGAAAAACACCGTTTACGACGCGAAATTATTGCGACTCAATTAAGCAATCAGATCGTAAATACCGTTGGCATTACGTTTATGTTTCGCTTGCAAAGAGAAACAGGTATGTCCATCGCTAATATTGCTCGTGCCTATACCTTAGCAGCCAAAGCCTATGGTCTACAGGAATTGCATGAGCTAATTGATTCACTAAACTATAAAGTATCCGTACAAACTCAATACGAGTTACTGCATCATGTGCGCCAATTAATGAATTTATCATCCCGTTGGTTCTTGCATCATGGACGGCTGCATGGCGATCTGGCCAGTAATATTGAGCACTATAAACAATCCATTAATAAGCTTGAAACAATGATTCCCTCGTTAATGGCGGGAATTACTAAAGATTATTTAGATAAACTGGTGGCTCAATTTGTAGGCATTGGTATTGCAGAAGCGACTGCGAAGAAGATTGCAGCCACCCGAGCAATGTATACTGCATTGAATATCGTCGAAGTCGCTACCCAAAATAAATTTGATTTAGAACGTACGGCTGAAGTGTATTTTACCGTAGGTAGTAAATTTAATTTAGTTTGGTTTCGTGATCAGATTGCCACCGATTCTCGTGAGGGACATTGGAATAGTCTGGCCCGTGTTTCCTTACGCGAAGACTTGGACAACTTACAACGTCGTATCACTATTGCCGTTTTAAAAGAAGATCAGCAGAGACTTAACACCAACGAATTAATTGATTTCTGGTTGTCAGACCATGTTTTTATACAAAAGCGCTGGGATCAGTTGCTCGAAATGCTATTCAGCAGTCAAGAAGTTGACTATACTCAATTTTTTATTGCCTTACGCGAGCTATTAACCCTCATTAGCCGGGAGTCTTAGTGACGGTGAATAAGGATGAAGTAACTGAATTTTCTCAAGAGGTAATTCGACTTATCAAAGCAATTCCCGAGGGTAACGTAGCCACTTATGGATTAATTGCCGCCCTTGCCGGAAGTCCACGTGCTGCACGTCAGGTGGGCTGGCTTTTGCATTCAAGTACGCAAAAACACCAGCTCCCCTGGCATCGTGTCATCAAATCAAGCGGACAACTCTCATTTCCGCCACATAGTGAAGCCTATGAGTATCAGAAAGGACTGCTGGAGATGGAAGGAATTGTAATGCTTGGGGGACGTGTGGATTTACAGCAGTATCTTTGGTCTGAAAGTTAAGAGTTACTTCGAACTTATGGATAACTTGGTCAAGCGGCGGTAATTTTATGAGAGAATTCCTCAGGAACAAGCCTGGCAATTCGAGAGTGTGATTAAGTAAACATCAATTCAAAAAGAAAACTAGAAACTATAGCCCGTATTAGCACAGCGTATACGGGCTATAGTTTAAATTACTTTTTGAAGTTACTTAAAACAGCCTCAGCATCCATTACTCCACCGACATTGGTACGGTACAATTTAATTTTCATAAAGGTAGTTGGAATTTCTACCGTTACCCAGTCCCCACCTGAAATAGTTGTCCTACTTGTGGTGGTTGTATTATAGCGACGCTGACGATGATGCTCCGAAGTCGAGTCGGTTGTTGTAGTTTCCGTTACTGGTGTTTGATACGTTCTTTTATTTACCGTTGATGCCGAATCAAGAATTTTAAAATAGCGATAACCGTTCATCTTAGTTACTTCTGCAGAACGTCTTAACGCATATTGATAAGCTTGATCGCGACTGGAGTATTCATTCCCTAAAAACTTTACCGTATACGTATCCTCACTTAAACGGAAATCTTCAAATCCTCCCGATAGTGACATTGGATGATAGCCTGTTGCACAACTAACAAGTAGTAATAAAACAGGAATAATGGCGATAAATTTTTTCATTCTTTTTCTCACAGTAACGTCTTTAGGACAATATTATTAGTACATCTACTCACATATATTATTATGACAATGCAAACTAGGATAGCGATTGGGATTATAATGTTGATGCACGTGCACCTGTGGTCTTGGATAATAATGCGGTTGAACACGGTGATGGTGGTGATGTCGGCGTTTATGATGATGGTGATAATTACCCCAGGCATAAAGAAGATTAGAAGAACTAAAAAGACCAATAAACACACTGACTAACAATATTCTTAATTTCATTAGGAACCCCTAAACAAAATTGATAAAATTTAACTGGTTAGCACCAGTTTCGTTTTTTATTTAGACTTCATGAATCCATAAAAAACCAAATGATCATATTTGGTTCATTGAAGAGTGGATACTAAGCGATTCTTAGTTTTTTATATAGAATTAGTAGGTACGTAAAATGACCGATTCACCTTTACCCAAGCGATTAAAAGAAGCTCGTATTGCCACGGGAATCTCCCAAAAACAATTAGGCATTGCGGCAGGAATAGACGAATTTTCAGCCAGCCCCCGCATCAATCAATATGAAACAGGAAAACATTCTCCCGATTTCTCCACTTTAAAAAGAATTGCAACCGTTTTATCGATTCCTACCGCATATTTTTATGCGGAAGAAGATGAGTTGGCCAAGGAAATTAAGTCTTTTTTTTGTTAAATCAGTGAGTTACGCAAAGTGTCGATACATCGGATTTATCATGATAATATAACCCCACTCTGCTATTCGACTTTTAAAGGAATGTAAGGTGATAGAGAAAGAATATAATAAAAATAATTTTTTTCGTCGTTGTGTTGCAGCTGCTCTCATATACTGCCAAATAGTACCAATCGCTGGCGCCGCAGTAGCTCCCACAAGATCCTCCTCATCTTCGTCTTCACTGTACTATCAGATTAATAAACCAGTGGCAAATAATACGCCTGTATCAGCGGGCCGCTTTACGCCTTTATTGAATTATACCCAAACGGGAGCCTTGAACTTAACAAATGGCCAATTAGGCTTAAAAGGACCATTGGATTGGGGTTTAACCTATAGCGATCTCACTGGCACCTTTTTCAATGCCCAATATGTACTACCTCTTGGCGAGCGATTCGCATTAGGCGCTTTAGGTGAATATGGTGCAAATCAATATCGCGTCAACGGTACCTTAGGCTATAGCCTTACTCCATTTAGCCAATTCAAAGCGACTGCGGAGCGTTTAGGCCAACGCTTGCCTTTCGAATTTGATTCAGGGGATATTAGCGCTCGAGTGGATCAAATGGCCTATGGAGGAAGATTTCAACAACTATTAAACTCTAATTGGGTGCAAGAGTTTAATTTTGGAGGCTATTGGGCACAGGCCAGTAATAAAAATTTAAATCCCGTTATATTCACGTCAACCGGCTCAAACTGCGGTGGTTATGGTGCCGGATTGACCTGTATTAACTTCCGCCATTTAGCAGGAGCAACAAGCCAGGGCTTGGATGCAGGCATTGATTTATCCTTAACTCCAGCAACCTTCATAAAAACTAATTTATATTACGATCAAGTTCATTACCGTACTCAATTCAATACGATTAACACTAACTCCGTAAAAAACCGCTCAGGTATGGGCGTAGGATTTAAAATAGATCAACTTCTGGGCCAACGCTTCAAAGTATTAGGTGAAGCAAGCGTGCGCGAAATTTATGATACCTATCAAGCAGGTTTTAGCTTTGTCCCTTCTTGGGGATTCAACTCAGAAATTTCGGTAGTAGGTCAGCATCTCGTATCTCATAATGCTACTCCCAATAATAACACCATAAGCATCAACCTCAGTTTGTTTGGTGATGGCCCTAAACTCTACACTAAACGAGCCCAACGAGCACTTGTAAGTAATGATATTGCTCAATGGGTACGCGCACCTGCAGTAAAAATGAACCAAGTACTGGTAGCTGCTGAGCAAATTACCAAATTACTAGCGCCTACCATTTCCGGTATATCCCCCAATAGCGGCTCTATTGCTGGTGGTAATACCGTAACCATAACCGGCTCTAATTTTGCTCAAGGATTATTAGTATTTTTTGGCGGCCAACTAGCCTCTAATATTCAAGTACTCTCATCAACAACTATTCTTGTCACCGTACCGCCAATGTCAAACTCGTCAGGAGCTGTTGATGTCGTAGTGCAAAACCCAGATGGGCAAAAATCTTTTCTCACGAGTGGATATACCTATCTAGGAAATTCTTTACCGACAATTTCTTCTATAAGCCCAACTCAGGGCAGCATTACTGGAGGTACAACCGTCACCATTACTGGAACCAATCTTGGTACCACCCAAAGCGTCACTTTTGGAGGCACTCCCGGTACTCTGGTGCAGGTAACTGACACTCAAGTGATCGTGATTAGCCCTCCAAATATGCAAGGCGAAGTCCCCATAATCCTCACTACGTCCTCAGGAAGTGTAAACAAACCTAATGCCTTTGTTTATACAGCAGCACCTATAGTCACTCAGCAACCCGTAAACCAAAGTGCTTCTGTAGGCAATACCGCATCCTTTTCTGCTGCAGCCTCAGGAACCCCAACACCCACCGTACAATGGCAATTAAGTACGGATGGCATTACCTGGAGTGACATTCCTGGCGCAAATTCAAGCCCCTATACTACCCCTGTTTTGTCGATGACTGATAACGGCAACCAATATAGAGCGGTATTTACTAACAGTATCGGCCAGGCAATCACGAACCCAGCCCTTCTAACTCTAAACCTGGCACCCCCGGTTCTTACCAGTGTAATCAGTGATGTGCCACCAATAGGTCCAATCCCTGAGGGCGGTGCTACTAGAGATACCACACCGACCTTCACTGGAACTGCAACGGCAGGCAATACCGTCACCATTATTGATAATGGCACCCCTATCTCAACAGTTCTAGTTGATGCAAATGGTAATTGGACGTTTACCCCAATCACGCCGTTAACTGATGGTCTACATTCATTCACCTTCACCACAACGGATGGTGTCAACACTTCTCCGGAAACTACGCCCTTTACGTTTACGGTAGATACTCAAGCCCCTGACACTCCTGTCCTTATCAATGTAACAAGTAATATGCCGCCAAATTTGGGACCGATAACTCCTGGAGGTTTTACCAATGATCCACAACCTACCGCCAATGGAACCGCAGAGCCAGGCACAGTCATTTCGGCTTATGATAATAGCATCCTTATGGGAACAACTACTGTCGGGGGAAATGGTGCTTGGACCTTTACTCCACCCACAACGCTAAATAATGGATCGCATTCCTTCAGCTTCACTGCAACGGATGCCCTGGGTAATACTTCTCCAGAAAGTGCTCCTTTCGCCTTTAGCATCGATACGGTACCTCCTGCAGCACCCGTTATTACTAATGTGACGGATAATACCGGGCCTACACAAGGAAATATACCTAATGGTGGAACTACTGACGATAATACACCTACCTTCAATGGAACGGCAGAAGCGGGTACTACCCTCACCGCTTATGATGGTACTACCATTGTAGGAACCGCGACTGCAGGTCCAGGTGGAGCTTGGACGTTTACGCCCACAACCCCGTTAAGTGAGGGTTTACATTCATTTACCTTCACCGCAACGGATGCTGCAGGCAATACATCTCCGGCCAGTGACCCATTTACCTTTACCGTAGATACTACACCACCCCTAGCCCCAGTTATTTCTAGTGTAGTAAGTGATATCCCCCCAAATATTGGACCAATAGACAATGGAGGATTTACTAATGATAACCAACCCACCATCAATGGAAATGCTGAAGCTAACGCGCTCATCACGGTGTATGATGGGCTCACCATTATAGGGACTGTTACTACGAATGCAGCTGGCGATTGGTCGCTTGTTACACCAGTGCCATTCGGTGAGGGGGAACACTCCATCACTGCAACTGCGACTGATGCCGCAGGTAATACCTCTCCGGTCAGTAATACATTTACTTTTACTGTAGATACAGTAGCACCAGCTGCACCAGGGATTACTAGTGTAGTAAGTGATGTCCCTCCTAATACAGGGCCAATAACTAATGGAGGAGCTACTAATGATGCCCAACCCATCATCAATGGAAATGCAGTACCTAACACGTTAATCACGGTGTATGATGACACCACAACTTTAGGGACTGTTACTGCGGATGCAGTGGGTAATTGGTCGTTTACACCACCAATATTAGGTGAAGGGATACATAACATCACTGCAACTGCGACTGATGCTGCAGGCAATACTTCTGCGCCATCTCCGGCATTTACCTTTACCGTAGATACCACACCACCTCCAACCCCAGTTATTTCTAGTGTAGTAAGTGATGTCCCTCCTAATATAGGGCCAATAACTAATGGAGGAGCTACTAATGATGCTCAACCCACCTTCAGTGGAACAGCAGAAGCGGGTAGTACCATCAACATTATTGATGATGGCAACATTATCGGAACAGTATCTGCAGCTGCAGATGGAACCTGGGCGTTTACACCAATAACAGCGCTAACGAATAGTACACACTCCTTCACCTTCACCGCAACGGATGCTGCAGGCAATACTTCCTCGCCCACAGCGCCATTTACCTTTACTGTAGATACGATAGCCCCTGATGCCCCCGTCATTACCAATGCAACCAGTAATGTCCCCCCCGGTGGCACAATCCCAGATGGTGGAATCACCAACGATAATACCCCTACCTTTAATGGAACCGCGGAAATTGGAGCGACCATCAGCGCCTACGAGGGCACTACGTTGTTAGGAACTGTTACTGTGGATGGCGCGGGAGCCTGGACGTTTACACCATTAACAGCCTTCACTAATGGTTTACATAACCTCACCTTCACCGCAATGGATGCTGCAGGCAATGTTTCTCCGGCAACCTCCTTCACCTTGACCATCGATACGGAAGTACCAGATGCCCCCGTCATTATCAATGCAACCAGTAATGTCCCCCCTGGTGGCACAATCCCAGATGGTGGAACCACCAACGATAATACACCTACCTTCAATGGAACAGCAGAGCCTGGAGCTACTCTCACCGCTTATGATGGCACTACCGTTGTGGGAACCGCGACTGCGGATCCAATTAGTGGTGCTTGGACGTTTACACCCACAAGCCCGTTAACTGAAGGTTTACATTCATTTACCTTCACCGCAACGGATGCTGCAGGCAATACTTCTGCGCCATCTCCGGCATTTACCTTTACCGTAGATACCACACCACCCCTAGCCCCAGTTATTTCTAGTGTAGTAAGTGATATCCCCCCAAATATTGGACCAATAGACAATGGAGGATTTACTAATGATAACCAACCCACCATCAATGGAAATGCTGAAGCTAACGCGCTCATCACGGTGTATGATGGGCTCACCATTATAGGGACTGTTACTACGAATGCAGCTGGCGATTGGTCGCTTATTACACCAGTGCCATTCGGTGAGGGGGAACACTCCATCACTGCAACTGCGACTGATGCTGCAGGCAATACTTCTGCGCCATCTCCGGCATTTACCTTTACCGTAGATACCACACCACCTCCAACCCCAGTTATTTCTAGTGTAGTAAGTGATGTCCCCCCTAATATAGGGCCAATAACTAACGGAGGAGCTACTAATGATGCTCAACCCACCTTCAGTGGAACAGCAGAAGCGGGTAGTACCATCAACATTATTGATGATGGCAACATTATCGGAACAGTATCTGCAGCTGCAGATGGGACCT
Source organism: Legionella lytica (assembly GCF_044626755.1). Taxonomy (GTDB): domain Bacteria; phylum Pseudomonadota; class Gammaproteobacteria; order Legionellales; family Legionellaceae; genus Legionella; species Legionella lytica_A. The sequence goes on from NZ_JBGORX010000001.1 coordinate 1,551,180, forward strand.
GGGCGTTTACACCAATAACAGCGCTAACGAATAGTACACACTCCTTCACCTTCACCGCAACGGATGCTGCAGGCAATACTTCCTCGCCCACAGCGCCATTTACTTTTACCGTAGATACTTCAGGGCTGCTACGCCGGTTATTACCGCTGTATAGTACTAACTGACCCTTCTCGATATTTCCAATACCCTATACCCCTATGTCCCGTGGCGAGTCCGCGGGCGCAAGGAGGGCAGCCCTATAATAGGACTGATGGATGATTAGCGGCAGCATATGCATTAACTTTGCAGTGGTTTAGGGTAATTACCCCGCATAAGGTTTTTGTCGTGGAAGTTACAAATCCCATACCGAGTGGTGATTAGAGCCCCAGCAAAATGAAGGTGCTTACAAGGAAAATTAGCAAGCTGGTTATCTGGGGGTAGTGGTACGACTTATAACTTCGCTTGCGCATGAATAAATCGATTAGGTAGACAGGAAGCACTGAAACAAGGGTTAATACAATCACCAAAGCCACGTATTCGGCTATTTGCGGAGCGGGTATTATGGAGACGATAAACGATAATATCTTTACTAGTGTTTCGCGATAATAAGTGAGCGCAAAGATAACCCAATCGCCCAAACTAAATACAAACCAAGAAGCCGCCAGTAAAGGCAAAAATAATTTAACCCCTTTAACCGCAAAGATCCTCTTAATAACTCCGAGGAACTCCTGTGAAAAGAATACCGCAATAGCTCCCAACAGGATAACCAAGGTCAGGGTAAATAACATGTTACTTGTTCCTCAAACATAAATCTAAAAACCAATTAGCCACTATTTATAATCGTTCCTCTAAAGCTTCCCAACGCGCATAATACTCCATTAATACAGCTTCATCGTCAGCAAGACTCTGATTTATTTTTGCAATCACCGATGCCTCTTGCTGATAAAATTTAGGGTCAGCCATCTGGAGTTGCAGCTCAGAAATTTTCTTTTCCAATTGCTCAATTTTTTTGGGCAACTGGGATAATTCTCGCTGTTCATTAAAGCTTAGCTTATTTGTTGATGGGCTGCGTCTAACGGCTGGATTTTTGTCAGCAGTACCACGCTCACGCTGCTGTTGTTGCTGTTGCTTCTTATGCGCTTTATAGTCATCATAGCCCCCAACAAACTCACTAAATTGTCCGGCCTCTTCATACACTAAAACACTGGTGACCACTTGATTAATGAAGGCTCTGTCATGGCTAATTAATATTAAGGTACCCGGATAATCAGCCAACATCTCTTCCAAAAGCTCTAGCGTTTCAATATCTAAATCATTTGTAGGTTCGTCCATCACTAAAAAGTTAACTGGTTTAGCGAATAGCTTTGCTAACAATAAACGATTACGCTCTCCACCTGATAACACGGAAACCGGCTGATTAAAACGCTCTGCAGAAAATAGAAAATCGCGTAAATAACTGGCAACATGCTTTTGCTTACCGTTAATCGTTATATAATCCGCTCCCTCGCCCACGTTATACATTACCGTTTTATCTTCTTGCAGTTGACGACGTAGCTGATCAAAATAGGCCACGTTTAAGGAAGTACCCTGTTTGATATCTCCTGAGTCAGGCTGCAATTCCCCTAACAATAAACGTACCAGGGTTGTTTTACCGCAACCATTAGGACCAATAACACCCAGCTTATCTCCGCGAGTCAGTAATAAGGAAAAATTTTCTAATAACTTCTTTTCCCCTAAAGAGTAATTCACTTGGTTTGCTTCAATCACTACAGAGCCTGAGCGATTAACATCTAAAGAAATTGTCTTAACTTTCCCTAATTGATTACGGCGTGCTTTATATTCTTCACGCAATGCTTTTAAAGCGCGTACTCGTCCTTCATTTCGTGTACGTCGAGCTTTAACACCCGTGCGAATCCAGACTTCTTCATCAGCTAGTTTTTTATCAAATAATTCATTCTGCTTTTGCTCGCTGTGACGAATTGTCTCACGTCGCTCAAGATAAGTTTCGTAATCACAATCATGTTGATGTAATTTTCCACGGTCAATTTCCACAATACGATTTGATACCTGACTTAGAAACTCTCTATCGTGGGTAACCAATAACACAGCGCCTTTAAAGCTTTTGAGATAGGCCTCGAGCCATTCAATCGCTTCAATATCTAAATGGTTGGTTGGCTCATCCAATAATAGTAAATCAGGGGATGCAATCAGTGCCGCTCCCAACAGAACACGGCGTTTCATTCCGCCAGATAGGTTATTCATCCGCTCCTGAGTAGTAATACCCAAACGGCTAGCCATCGTTTCGATCTGCGGCAATTTATCCCAAGCGTGTAGGTTATCCATACGCTGTTGCACACGCGCTAATTTCTCCATGTCCCCTTGCTGAGATAGTTCGTGGAATTGAGAAAGAACCTCCCCTACTTCGCCTAAGCTTTTCACTAAAAAATGATAAACGGAGTCGTCCCCGGTAATCGGAACTTCTTGGGTTAGACCTGCGACTCTTAAGCCGGATAATTGATTGAGTTGCCCACTGTCAGGAACAATATCTCCTTGCAGTAATTTAAGCAGCGTTGATTTACCTGCCCCATTACGGCCGACTAAGGCAACCCTATCTTGTGGCTGTATTTGCCAATCGGCTTTATCTAATAGTTGATTGCCAGCGATATTAAGACTTACGTCATGAAGGGAAAGAATACTCATATTTTAAACTCGAAAAATTGAACATATTTTGGCTTGATTTATGGTGTTTCTACCCACTCTCATACCTTTAAGTTAAAGGTGTTACTCTTTTCGAAGTAGCGATTCATCCTCAACTCAATAGCAAAAGTAGTGGGAGATTTAACTAAACCCAGCCTACGCAGGTAATACCAAAACCCCATCCATCTCGACCTGCGCCCCACGCGGCAACGCAGCAACACCAATTGCTGCTCGAGCAGGATAAGGCTCTACAAAATAACGCCCCATGGCTTCATTAATCAAGGGAAAATGACTTAAATCAGTTAAATACACATTGAGCTTGGCTATATTTGCCAAACTACCACCCGCAGCGTCACACACTGCAGATAAATTTTCTAAAACTTGGGTGATTTGTTCACTAATGTCTTCACTACAGATTTGCATGGTTTTAGGGTCTAGTGGTATTTGTCCTGAGAGGTATACCGTGTTACCGCATTGAATTGCTTGTGAATAGGTTCCAATAGCTTCCGGAGCTGATTGGGTATGTACAGGTTGCATTAATTATCCCCTTGTTTTTTTCGGTACAGTCGCATTACCACTTTATTAGCGCGTAATCGACGCATTACTCGCGCCAGATGGGTCCGGTCAATGACACTGATTGAAAAGGTTACTGCATTATGGCGTCCATCGCGAGGGTCCACGTTAATATTACCGATATTGGAGCCCGCTTCAGAAATAGCAGTTGCTAAAGCAGCCAAAACCCCACGCTCATTGGCTACATCAACCGTTATATCAACCCAGTATTCTCCTTCAACTTGTTCGTCCCAACGTAAGGGAACAAATTGCTCCGGGTTCATGCGTGATGTTTTTAAGGTAGCACAATCGCTATTATGGACAATGATTCCTCTTCCCTGCTGGAAGACTCCTATGATGCTATCACCAGGAATGGGTTGGCAACATTCACCGAAATGGACCACCATTCCTTCGGTGCCTTTAATGGCAAAGGGGCGCACTTTGCTTGCTTTGTCCAATTCAAGGAAGTCTTGACTGACCACTAAGCGTTTTGCAATCACCATAGCCATTTGGTTACCAATACCAATGGCATAGAGCAAATCATCTATCGCTTTATAATGTAAATCACTTAATAGGGCTTGCAATGTTTCTGGGGGTACTTTGGCATAATCGCTCGATAACTCAGCTAATGATTGTTCCAATAATCGTTTTCCTAAAACAATGGATTCCTCATTTTGCTGACTTTTCAAGAAGTGACGTATATTCGAACGCGCCTTACCAGTAACCACAAAATTTAACCATGTCGGATTCGGTTGAGCGCTGGAAGAAGTAACAATTTCTACAGTTTGTCCGTTCGATAAAGGGATACTCAGAGGCACTAAACGTCGATTTACCTTGGCAGCCACACAACTGTTTCCCACTCCCGAATGTACTGCATACGCGAAATCAACGGGTGTAGCTCCTTTGGGCAACTCCATAATATGACCTTTGGGAGTAAATACATAAACCTCATCGGGGAATAAATCAATTTTAACGTTTTCAATGAATTCCAGGGAGTTTCCGGTACTACGTTGCATTTCTAATAAACTTTGTACCCATTCACGGGCACGTAATTGCGCTTCATTTACTTCCAATCCTGAGGATTTATAGATCCAATGCGCGGCAACCCCATTATCGGCAACTTTATCCATATCCCGTGTACGAATTTGTACCTCAAGTGGAACCCCAAAGGGACCAAATAAAGTAGTATGTAAGGATTGATAACCGTTCGCCTTAGGAATGCCAATATAATCTTTAAAGCGCTGTGGCACTGGTTTATAGGTACAATGCAAGGCACCTAAAATACGATAACAGGAATCAATATCTTCGGTAATAACTCGGAATGCAAATACATCAGTAATTTCGGTAAATGAGGCCTTTTTTTGCCGCATTTTACGATAAATACTGTATAAGTGCTTCTGTCTGCCAAATACCTGCTCGTAAGGAATATTTAATTGCGCAAGAGCCTGCTGCAAATCACGTTCGATGGTTTGAGTTAATTCGCGTCGATTACCGCGTGATTTTTCCACGGCAGATTTAATGGCGCGATAACGCATAGGATACAGGGCTTGAAATCCCAGGTCCTCTAGGCCAACATAGATAGAGTGCATACCCAGGCGGTTAGCAATGGGGGCATAAATTTCTAAGGTTTCAATCGCAATACGGCGTCGTTTTGCAGCAGGCATAGAACCTAAGGTACGCATATTATGCAGTCGATCCGCTAATTTTACGATAATTACACGGATGTCTTTGACCATAGCCAAAACCATTTTACGGAAGTTTTCCGCTTGGGCTTCGGCTTTGGATTCAAATTTGATTTTGGTAAGTTTGGTTACCCCATCGACTAGGGCGGTGATGTCTTCACCAAATTGGCGGGTTAAATCTTCTTTGCTTACCGTGGTATCTTCCACGACATCATGAAGTAGTGTCGCCATAATGGTTTGATAATCGAGCCGCATTCGGGCCAGAATCAAGGCAGCGGCAACAGGATGAGTAATATAAGGCTCCCCTGAACGACGCATTTGACCATGGTGTGCCTTTTCAGCAACCAAATAAGCTTGGTAACATTTTTCTATTTGAGCTTGCTCGAGATAGCATTTCAGCTCTTCATCAAGCTCTTTAAAATAGCTCACGCAGCACTCCCTGATATCCAACATGGTCATACCTCATTTTGGCTAAGATAACGGAAACAGCCCCTCACATCCAAGCAAAAAATTGAACCCTATACTAAAATAATAGCCCAAACCATAAAAAATGGTGCACCTGCACAATAGACCATTTAAATTGCTTAAAAACAAGTAACTCGTAGTGTAAACGTTCACGTCAGGTAAATTATTTCGTCATTGTAGGCACAGCGAAACACCCAAGGTTCAGTGCTTCGAACAACTGGAAGTTATTGCTGTGCTCGCCATGACGGAGGGTTTTATTTTGTTCAAAACACAACCCGGTGCACAATGCCCCTCATTTTGCTGTGCGAATACAGCTACAAGATTCTGCGGGTTGTTTACATTTCGCTAGCTTAAGTCAAATGACTTGATTGAGGGGTACCGAAGCGCCAACATACATCACTGTACATAGGCCTCGGAACACAGAAAATCAAACCATTTTGGCCAAGATAGTAAGCATGTAAGTAAATTCTATTCTTTGTCCAGAATAGCTGCTGTAACTAAACCCTCAGCAATTTCACGTAGTGCAACAACTGTTGGCTTATCATTTTCCCACTCAACCATGGGTTGATCACCGCGCACGGCAATTTGTCGTGCACGTTTTGTAGCCACCATAACTAATTCAAAACGGTTTGCTACATGCTCTAAACAATCTTCAACTGTAACTCGTGCCATAATTGCATTCTCCGGTAACCAAAACTTCTTATTTTACTGCGATGACATCAGGAATGAAAGTAATTTTGCTTGTTTATTTACCTGCCGCTCAATTCGCAGGCGATTAGCCAGCACAATAGTGCATAAATCAGCTGCTGCATGTTCAAAAGTATCATTAACAATAAGATAATCAAACTCTGCATAATGCCTGAGTTCATCTTGGGCTTTTTTCATGCGGTCGCGAATTATTTCGTCATTATCTTGACCTCGACTAGTTAAACGTTCCTTCAAGGCTTCGATTGATGGAGGAATAATAAAAATACTTACCGCCTCCGGGAAATCTTTCTTAATTTGCGCAGCGCCTTGCCAGTCAATATCTAAAACCACATCAATGCCACATTCCAAACGTTCACGAATTTGTGCCTTGGAAGTGCCATATAAATGACTAAAAACTTGCGCATGCTCAATAAAAGCACCCTCGTGGACCATGCTCGTGAATTGCTCTTCATTCACAAAAAAATAATCTACTCCATGAGCCTCTCCTGGCCGCATGACCCGAGTAGTATGAGAAATAGAAACCTCGATGTGCTCAAGAGTCCCGATTAAATTTCTCACTAAACTCGTTTTGCCTCCTCCAGAAGGTGCGGCAACAATAAATAAATTACCTGAATAATTACCCACGATATGACTCACTCAATATTTTGAATTTGCTCACGCATTTGTTCAATTAGTACTTTCATTTCCACAGCGCTCTGGGTCAATTCCACAGAGTCTGACTTCGAACTTAAGGTGTTCGCCTCTCGATTCAACTCTTGCATTAAGAAATCAAGGCGTCTACCTGCTATTTTATCGCAATTTATAGTTCTACTCACTTCATTAATATGAGTTTGTAGGCGATCTAATTCTTCACTGACATCCAAACGGGTAAGAATTAAGGCGATTTCCTGCTCTACTCGATTTTCCGGTACTTCAATCCGTACAGCCTGCAAACGAGAAAACAATTTATCTTTAATTTGTTCCGCTTGATTGGCTACTAACTCTCGTGAGCGCGTTACTTCTTTACCTAACTCCTGCAAACGGCTATGCACATGAGCCTGTAATGCATTTCCTTCTGTCGCCCGCACTTGTTTAAGCTGTTCGATGGCATCTTCAAACAAAGAAATTGCTTGCTGACCTAATTCTTCAACATCAGGAGCGCTGACCTGCACGACCCCAGGCCAGGCAAGAATACGGCTTACCCCAAAATCATTTGCTAAGTGATGAGACGCAGACAATTGATTGCTTAAATCCACCAACGTATTCACCATTGCTGTATTTACAAGCATAGACTGACTTTCAGAACCCACATCCTGATATTTCAGCTGACACTCTAATTTACCACGGCTTATTTTATCACGCAGCGCATTACGTAAATGAGGTTCAATAAAACGAAATGGCTCCGGCAAACGAAATGAAATATCTAAATACCGATGGTTTACTGAGCGAATCTCCCAACAAAGACTCCCGGCATTCATCTGTTTTTGTGCCCGAGCAAAGGCAGTCATACTTTGAATCATAAAAATACCACTGAAAATACGTCGCGCGACTATACCGCAATTTCAGAAAATTGGACAGAACAGATCAAAATCAGCGTAAAAGAACGAGGTAATGTGTCAGTCCAGCCTAGTTCTGTTGTTCTTCAGCAGAATTGATTGTTTTTTATTTTTATGCACAATAGCGACCAAATAAACTTGAAGAACACTTGCTATGAATGAATTATCTTTTAACTTAAATGCATTAAAACTCGAACAGATAGCTGTACCCGCAAATAAAGCACAGATAATTGAATTAGAAAATTATTTTGATCATCCTCTACCTTTTAATCTAAAAGAAATCTTTAAAAACTATAATGGTGCAAACCTTAAGTCGCATCAGCTGAATCACTTCTATATTGTGGGGAAAGATAAAAAAAATAGCTTGAATATTTGGTGCGCCATTAATAAATATGGCGAACAATTAGGACCAGAAACGCTTCCTTTTGCGGAACATGACGCTCATTCAATTTATTTTTTAAAATGGGAACAAGAGCAAGCCAAGGTATGTTTATGGAATGATACCAGTAAACAAATTACTCATATGGGGAATTCCTTTGATGCATTCCTGGCAGACTTAATTATCGAATAAACTAATAAAGAGAGCTAACATGCCCGTATTAAGATAAAAATAGATCAATTTGTGCTATTGATGATTGAATAAGACAAGACCAAACCCTATACTTATCAATACATACTGCCCATTGAATAACCAATAATGAATCCACATGATGCTCTTGTTAACGCTTACGTATCCCTAGGTTACTCCATTGATGATCAGGGCTGTTGTCATGGGGCTTCTCTGCGCTGGTTAGAAGCTTCTTTTTTAGATGAAGAGTCTGTGTTTCATAAACGTCTTCTCAAAATTGTAGCCTATGGTCAATATTTAAAACCAGCCATTGAAAAAGTCAAAGCAAAACGCGGGGAAAAGCTAACTAAAGAAGATAAGTATTTGCTTGAAATACATGCCTTTATGGATCACTTATATATTTTTCAAGCACCTTATGAACAAAAAAGCTTATTTCATAAAAGGACTCCAGTACTCCAAGAGGACATGGATGAGGCCTCTAGATTAGGCTCATCTGATGCAATAGAACATTTAGGTGGACTTAATAAAGTTTACTCTCAGCCTTTAATCTATGACCAACAAGAAATTGCACTCTATTTAAATGATTTAGCACAGGCCATAGAAAATCACTGTCCACTCCGGGGGAAAAAGGTTGGCATTCTTTTGTCCAGCCCTACACACACCACTGCCCTAACCTACACCACGGGAGGAGGAGGATGGCGTTTTATGGATATTAATGAATATCCACCAGAATACTTCCCCAAAGAAAACACAAAAAAATTGGCTAAACATATTGTTGAAAGTTTAAAGGAGCATGAGAGCCCTTATATTGCTTTTGCTTCAAGCGTGATTACAGTAAAAAAAGATCCGTTCCTAAACCAATTAACGGAAGAACTTGGCAAGCTCAGAGCCAAACATCCAGTAACACGTAACATCGCTCGACGTACAGAACAAATTAACTTGTGCTATCTAGCCTCGGAGCAAGGCGATGCACAAATTGTTGCAGAGACTGTAAAACAAGGAGCAAACGTAGAATTTACTGACAAAGATGGCATTACTCCCATTATGGCAGCAGCTATGCATGGCTATGATGAGGTTGTCGATGTACTGGCAAAACATAACGCTAGTTTAGATGTAAGGGAGCAACTTAATGGTTGGACTCCGCTTCATTATGCGGTAGATGAGCAATATACTAAAGTAGTTACTCGCCTTGCCCAACATCATGCGAATCTTAATGTTCGAACTAATAATGGGTATACCCCGCTCTTACTTGCTGTCAGTCACAGAAATGTGGAGGCTGTTGCTGAGTTAATAAAATTTGGAGCTGATGCCAGTATCGCGCTAGCTTACCCTCTTAAAAATTTTAAATCGCAGGATGCACTAACTAAGGCACGTTTTAATACCTTAGTAAAAGAAAAACTGAAGGTGAATGATGAGATTTTGCTCTCTCCTCAAGAAATGGCTTTCATTGACGGACAAGAACACATGGTAATGTTATTTAGGCATGCTCACAGAATTAATTCCCTGTATCAAACAGTAACCACCTTTGCAAAAAATTGTGAATCCACGCAAGCACCGAATTTAATTAATGCTGCTCAAGGCTTAGTAGACTTCACCAATGAATACATCAGCTCAATTTATTTGGCACCCCACGCTTCAGGATTAGAAGAATGGAATAAGCGCTATACCAAAGGAATGCAATTTCTTCTCGCACAACGCCAAGAACCACAGTATATCGAGGCCTTAAATAGCATCAATACTCAATTAAAAAATTTAGTAACCGCTCTTCATCCGGCAAATGATTCGCCCTTAAAAAGGAAATCAATATTTTCACAGGATATTCCACAGGCAAAACGGGTGAAATATCCAGAAACTTCGGTAGATAAAATTATAGATCCCAAAAGTAGATTTAACTAGATCAGTAGATGATGGGTGCAACTCTACGCGTTAAGGAGTATAATTATTCCTTTTTGCGAGGATTATCCCCATGCGTCCCAGTAATCGTGAAGCCAATCAACTTCGTCCTATAAAATTAACTCGTAACTTTACAAAACATGCAGAAGGTTCAGTGCTTGTTGAGTTTGGAGAAACTAAGGTTCTTTGTACTGCATCAGTGATTGATGGTGTACCTCGTTTTATTAAAGGTAAAAACCAAGGTTGGGTAACTGCGGAATACGGCATGCTTCCTCGTGCCACTCACAGTCGTACAGAGCGTGAAGCTGCCAAAGGAAAACAAGGTGGCCGCACTATGGAAATCCAACGCCTTATTGGTCGTTCTCTAAGAGCCTGTGTGGATTTAAAATTCTTAGGTGAAAATACCATTACTCTGGATTGTGATGTGATCCAAGCTGACGGTGGAACGCGTACTGCGGCTATTACTGGTGCCTGTGTCGCAATGAGAGACGCTGTTACTTGGATGGTTGAGCGGGAAAAAATCCGTAGAATGCCTACCTTTAATTATATTGCTGCCGTTTCCGTCGGTATCTACAGGGGCCAGCCAGTTCTTGATTTAGATTATGCTGAAGACGTACTTGCTGAAACGGATATGAACGTGGTCATGACTGAAGCAGGTCATTTTATTGAAGTGCAAGGAACAGCAGAAGATAAAAACTTCAATCGCGATGAATTAAACAGCATGCTTGCTTTGGCTGAAATTGGCATTCCTCAGCTGATTGAGTTACAGAAAAAAGCTTGATTATTGAGCGATAAACTAAATGAAGTAGCCTTTCAGTATTTGGGTATTTAATAAAAGACTCGAATTAACGCGCTTGGCCTCGGTACTAAGTTTGTTGCTCACCTCGAACCCATATGGATACCGCGGTCAAGCCGCGGTAATTCGGGGAATAAAATTCATTAATCGAACAGAGTTTTATCCACTGCAATATCACGAGCTGTATCCCTCGCTATAAGGTCACTCCTGACCAACTCTAACAAATGCTGATCTAGAGTCTGCATCCCAACCGCCTTCCCTGTTTGCAAGAAAGAAACCATTTGCGCTACTTTATCTTCCCGAATTAAATTACGTATCGCACCAGTACAAATCATAATTTCTAGAGCAGCAATGCGCCCCCTTCCCTCTTTTCGTCTTAGCAATCTTTGAGCAATGACCGCCCTTAATGATTCCGCTAAAATAGAGCGAGCCATTATTTTTTCCTCCGCAGGAAATAGCTCGATAAGACGATTAACTGCATGAACTGCCGAATTTGTATGTAAGGTCGCTAATACCAAATGTCCCGTTTCTGCCGCCCTCATAGCCAAGCGAGCTGTTTCTAAATCGCGTAGCTCGCCCACCAGCAAGACATCAGGATCCTCACGCAAAGCAGAACGAAGTGCAGTGTGGAAATTATGGGTACTGTGATGTACTTCCCGTTGGCTCACTAAACATTGATTACTGGAATGCACAAACTCAATCGGATCTTCGATAGTAAGAATATGCCCATGGCGTGACGCGTTAATGCAATCAATCAGCGCCGCTAAAGTTGTACTTTTACCAGAACCTGTGGGTCCGGTCACTAATACTAATCCATTGGGGTAATCGGTTACCTCCGTAAAAACAGGAGGTAAATGCAAATCCAGAACACTGGGAATAGTGGCCGAAATAAGCCGAAAGACCGCACTAATCCCCCGCAGATGATGAAATACATTAACCCGGAAACGACCAAGTGTACGAATCTCTAAAGCAAAATCGAGCTCCCAATGCGTTGCCAGCGCCTCCTTTTGCTGTATGTTGAGAAGTGCATCAATCATCGATGATACGGTGGAATGTTCTATAACCACTGCGTCCATTTTGCGTAATTCGCCGTCGACACGCATCCAAGGTTCCACACCAGAGGACAAATGTAAATCTGATGCTTGGTTGTTAACGGCAGAAGCCAATAATTCGATTATATCCATTGGGTAATGCATCCAAATTGCTGCGAGCGTTGGGTACGGGCAGCAGGTTACCATAGAAGGATCTACTCGGCAAACGCTCTATCTTTTGGTATTGTTAATATTTTAAAGACCGTACACGCAAATGAATCTTCAACATAATCTAAATCAAATACAACAGCTTATCAGGCAGGCAGAATTAGAAAGTGGGCGTAATGCTCATGAAGTCTTATTACTGGCTGCCAGTAAACAACAAAGTGCGGAATCAATTGCTCAATTGTATGAACTTGGGGTACGTGATTTTGGCGAAAACTATTTTCAAGAAGCGCAAGAAAAAATTAATGCACTAAAAGATTTACCCCTATGCTGGCACTTTATTGGTCCAATTCAGAGTAATAAAGCGAAAAATATTGCTCGTGCTTTTAATTGGGTACATAGTGTGAACAGGCTAAAAATAGCTCAAATACTGAGCGAGAATCGTCCCTCAAATTTACCTCCTTTAAACCTATGCTTGCAGGTTAACTTAATCCCTGAAGAAACTAAATCGGGTATTAACCCTGAGGAAGTAACGGAATTGGCTTTGGCAGTCAGTCAATTACCTCATCTCAAACTTAAAGGTTTAATGACTATCCCGCCCCCAGAACAGGCCCCACAAAAGCAATATGAACTTTATATGCAAATGAACCAACTCTTAAAAACCCTAAACCAGAAACTGGGCTTAAACATGGATACTTTATCGATGGGAATGAGTGATGATTTAGTGCCGGCAATTAAGGCGGGAGCAACTATTGTTCGTATTGGACGAGCTATTTTTGGTGAACGAGCCAAGAAATAATAAACTTGCCAAGTAAAATCCAATACTTATCAATAATGTAGGCCCTATGAGCACCGGGTAATAGGGGTTTTAAGCAACAAATCAGATTCCGCCCTGTCTTACCCCAGGCTAATAAATGCTACGGTTTTTGCATTTCCCTATTTAGGTATATACTAGCAGGTGTATACCAACAAAAATAATAGGATTGGGGTAAATATGTCAGGTTTAACCGCTGTAGGATTATTTGTTGTTTCTTTAGCTTTTTCAGTACTTATTTTCAGTATTTGGTTACGTATGGCGCTTCGCTACTTCCGGGTCAGTGCAATTAACCCACTAAGCCAATTGGTCCATACCATCACGGATCCCCTGGTAATTCCAATACAACGCTTACTAAAATTAACTCCCAAGCCTGGACAAAAATACGAGACAGCGTCAATCATCGTGCTCGTGCTGGTGGAAATACTAAAGATTTTTATCCTAAGTATGATCGCATTTCACGCCCTAATGCCTATGGGCTATTTTATCATCTATGTTCTTGCTGATTTAATTATTCAGCCCTGTGACCTGCTCTTCTTTGCTATCTTGATTCGCGTGATTATGAGCTTTGTTAATCCTGCCTGGAATGGCCCGATTGAGTCTTTTTTACGTACATTAACCGACCCCTTACTGAAATTAGGACGCAAAATTATTCCTGATATTTCGGGTTTTGATTTCTCCCCTTTTATTATGCTTATGATTTTGAAAGTTATTACCTTATTCATTAATGCGAACCTTCCCTGGAGAATACTCTAAAACAAACTATACTTATTTGTAGACAAGGGCTACAAGGATGAAATCATGAAATTGTCGCGTTATACTGGTTTAGCATTAGCTATTTTACCTTTTAGTCTCTTTGCTGATGACCAATTTTATTGCCCGGAGAATCATGCCTACATTAATATTGGCATGTCTCCAGACCAGGTTATTGCTGCCTGTGGGCAACCCATCAGCCAACAAGATTCAAACCAGCCAGTTTTAAGAAAAATCCCCGTACAACAGCTTATTTATAATAACAAAGGTGCTGATACTGCATTTTATGGTGTATGGAACGTCCCCACAGGTAATGGTGGTGCTCAGCTGGAAGTGGATATCGCCGATCAAAAAGTACGAAGCATTAAACTAAACAGTTCAGACAGTAACTCCATTTCTATATGCGGCGGTAATAGCATTCAAATTGGTGATCCAGTAGAAAAGGTTTATTATTCCTGTGGAAGTCCCTCACTAACCAATAATACTTATATCAATGAAGTGGTGCCCACGGCAGAAAAACCTAAAGTATGGATTTATCAACCCGGCCAATATCAACCAACGGTAACCTTGACTTTTGTTAATGGCAAATTACAATCCATCAACTAATTAACATAAGGTACACTTGAATGACGGAAACAGTTGACGATCTTACCATTGCCTTTAGCGAAAACGGGACAGAAGTAACTAAAGAACTGGATAAACAGGTATTAAGCAAAGGAGCCTGGACCACTATTATATTTAAGTATCAGGATTGGGATAATGGCAAAAACGATTTTGGACCAGTGAAATACTCAATTCGCCGTTATCAAAAACGCAATAATCAGTATTGGCAAAAATCTAAGTTTAATATTTCTAGTGCGGACCAAGCGCAAAAGATTGTTGATATTCTTAGTGACTGGTTAAAATGATTTGGATGCTGGGCTTTACAGCCCAGCCTACAGAAGACAACGAGATTAACTCACCCACTCTAAACCCGTATGACGGCGTTCAAAGTAATTTGCCACCATAGTCTCGCTTACCATATCCAAACTGTCAGGATTCCAATGCGGGTTCTTGTCTTTATCAATCAATAAAGCACGTACGCCTTCATAAAAATCCTTACCGTGCATAAAATGGCTCACCAGGGTGTAATCCATTTGCAAACATTCAGCCAGAGTTAAGCCCTTAGCGCGGTTCAATTGCTCTAAAGTAACCTTAAGGCTTAATGGTGATTTTTGTGATAAAGCATTCTCGATACTAACAGGCCACACCCCTTCTTGATCCTGTAATGAGGCTTTAATCATTTCCACACTGGGATGGGCGAAACATACATTAATCGCTGGTTTTATTTGGCTAGGCTCAGAATCAGAAGCGGATGCAGCGTATTCATGCAAACATTGGTCAACCGCTTTAGACGCATCTGCTGATAAATCAGCGTGCTGCAATGCCTTAAGTAGCGCAGAAATATGTTCTGAAGAAATTACCTTCTTCACCAACCCTGCTTTCAACGCATCCTGAGGACCAAGCCGATTACCGGTTAAACCCAAATAAGTACCTAAATGCCCAGGGCAACGAGTTAATAAATAACTAGCACCAATATCGGGGAAAAAGCCAATACTGGTTTCTGGCATTGCAAACACAAACCGATCACAAGCGACTGGATGACTCCCATGCATTGAAATACCGACCCCACCTCCCATAACCATACCGTCAATTAAAGAAATATAGGGTTTGCCAAGATGATGAATAAAATGATTTAAACGATACTCGTGCCAGAAAAACTGCATTTGCTCTGAATCATTTAAGCGACCAGAAAAATAAAGCGCACGGATGTCTCCTCCAGCACAAAAAGCATTTCCAGAGGCTGCTTGAACTACCACCGCACGAACACTGTCATCTTCTTTCCATAAACTTAATTGCCGTTGCATGGCAAGAATCATGGTTAAGGTAAGCGCGTTCAACGCAGCTGGGCGATTTAATGTAATGAACCCTAACTGACCTTCCTGTGTAAAAAGCACTTCTTCAGTCATTATTATCTTCCTTTAAATTGGGCAGGTCTCTTACTCAAAAAAGCAGAAACGCCTTCTTGCTTATCCTCTGAGGCACAGCTCTTAGCAAAATGAATCGCTTCTAAATGTAAGGCATCAGTCAGGGATAAATCATAACCATGATCAATAACTTCCATGACTCCAGCAATGGCTAGTGGCGCCATGCTTAAAATACCTTGCAGTAGTTTTTTACCGTGTTCGATTAAAGCCTCAGGCTCAACAACCTCGCTTACCAAGCCCCAATTCAATGCCGTTTCTGCTTTAATAAAACGACCTGTCAAACATAAATCTAAAGCACGGCCTTTACCAATTAAGCGTGCCAAGCGTTGCGTGCCACCATAACCAGGTATAACGCCTAGTTTTACTTCCGGTTGACCAAATTGCGCCATGGTTGAAGCAATTCTTAAAGTTGCTGAAATCGCTAATTCACAACCGCCACCAAAAGCAAAACCATTAACCGCGGCCAAAGAAGGTTTGCCCATGGTTTCTAACAGACGAAATACCTCTTGTCCGTGACAAGCAAATTCATAACCTGTTTGTGCGGTGCATTCTGCCAAACGGTTAATATCAGCACCAGCACAAAAGGCTTTGCCATTACCGGTAATCATTAGCGCTTTAACTTGAGGATTTTCTTTGGCTGCATGAAAGATTTCCGCTAATTCATTCAGTACATCTGTACTTAATGCATTCAGCTTATCAGGTCTGTTTAATGTTAACAGTAAAATTCCCTGACTATCTAATTCTTGTTCCACTACATTCATTGTATTACTCCTGTTTAATCCTGTTAATTAACGCAAAACAAAGCCGTCGTCCAAACTCGCCTTCGCGATAATTTCGCGCATGATTTCGTTAGTTCCCTCAAGAATTTGATGAACTCTTAAATCTCTAAAAATACGTTCGATTTGATAATCACGTAAATAACCGTAACCACCATGTAATTGCATCGCTTTGTCACTAATATTAAAAGCACTATCTGTAGCCATGCGCTTTGCCATAGCACAATAGATAGGTGCATGTGGATCATCTTTATCCATCGCAGCAGCTGCTCGATAAACCATTAAGCGAGCCGCTTCAAAATCCGTAAGCATATCAGCAAAATAAAAACGTAAGGCTTGCATGTCACTTAGTTTTTTACCAAATTGTTTACGCTCATGCATATATTGCTGAGATAAACGTAAACACGTAAGAGCCCCCCCTAGAGAACAAGAGGCAATGTTAATACGCCCGCCATTTAAGGCATTTAAGGCTATTTTAAACCCCATCCCCTCATCACCTACGCGATTACTTATTGGAACGCGGCAATTTTCAAAAAAGACCATTGAAGTAGGCTGGCTATGCCATCCCATTTTTTTCTCTAATTTACCAAAACTTAAACCTGGGGTATCTTTTTCGATTAATAAACAAGTGATTCCATAATGACTTTCATCACCGGTTCGTACCATACATAAATACACATCACTTACCGAACCACCTGAAATAAATGATTTTGACCCATTGAGCACATAATGATCCCCATCTTTAATTGCTTTAGTTTTTAAAGAGGCGGCATCGGAGCCTGATTCAGGCTCAGTTAAACAATAACTGGAGAGTACTTCCATTGCGGTTAATTTAGGACCCCATTTAGTCCTTAACTCTTGTCCCGCATAGCGATCGACCAGGGTAGTAACCATGTTATGAATAGAAAGATAAGCACTCGTACTAATGCAACCAGTTGCCAGCTGCTCAAATAATAATGCACAGTCAAGTCGAGTTAATTGAGAGCCGCCAATGTCTTCCCGGGCCATCATACCAGCCATTCCTAATGCGGCTGCTTCACGTAAAATTTCAATGGGAAACTCGCCATGCTCATCCCAATGTCCCGCCATAGGAGCCAATTTGTCACGAGCAAAGTCCGCGGCCATCTCTTTGATTTCGAGATGTTCCTCTGTGAAATTAAAGTCCATAAACCATCCTTAGAAATTTTGTTATAGGTACATTTTTATCTTACAAAAAAAAGCAGTTGCCCCACAACACTAATAGCGAGTGCACTGAAAAATATCTAATTGCAGCGTAGTAACAAACAGCGTAAGAACTCCACTGTGTAGACTTATAGATAACCTCTATTATTTCCAATTTTTTCAAGAGGGGAAAGAGCTATATTGCAAAAACTTTCTTACAATAACCCTAATTATTGACTGAACGAAGTCATAGGTCAGGATTATGAACTCGAAGTTACCCACCGCATCATGCTCTTAGCATTACACAAATCATGACCCAGCCCTAATCATTTAAAATTTTTTTATTATCAATACCATTAAAGAATAGCATATGCTTAATGCAACATTTTGATGAGCAACATCTCTATAAAGGTTGGTACATGAACAAATTACCACGTGCGTTTTATGAACGTGACACAGTCACAGTGGCCAAGGAACTTTTAGGCAAATACTTAATTCATGAAGAGCGCATAGGAAAAATTGTCGAGGTTGAAGCGTATATAGGCCAACATGATCTGGCCGCGCATTCGTCTAAAGGCCTCACCCCAAGAACTAAAGTACTCTATGGTGCTGCAGGACATGCCTATATCTATCTTATTTATGGAATGTATTATTGCACCAATGTAGTCACGGAGACGGAAGGCATTGGTTCCGGAGTACTCTTACGTGCTTTAGAACCAATACAAAATATACACGAACGAACTCAAGGGCCAGGCTTACTCTCCAAAGCCATGCGTATTGATAAGCGACTCAATGCCCATGATCTGACAAGTGATAATTTTTATATTGCCAGCCAGGAGAACCAAGAGCCCTTTACTGTCGTTGAAAAACCACGAATCGGGGTGCACTACGCCCAAGAATGGGCAGAAAAATTATTACGCTTTTACATCAAAGATAATGCTTTTATTTCCAAGCCATGATGATATGATTGCAGGCTTCAAAGGCCTGTGAACAACAAGAATAAGTATATGGAAACATTAGCTCCAACCAAGACTGTCAATAAAAAAGCACTGGCCGTGCTCAAAGAGTACTTTGGTTTTGACTCATTCAGAACCCCACAAGAAGATATTATTAACGATGTTATTGCAGGACATGACGTACTCGTATTAATGCCGACGGGTGGTGGAAAATCGCTCTGTTATCAAATCCCTTCTCTGGTTCGCTCTGGTGTTGGTATTGTAGTATCCCCTCTTATTGCTTTAATGGAAGATCAGGTCACCGCTCTTAAATTACAAGGTATTCGTGCAGCTTATTATAATTCTTCGTTAAGCAGTGAAGAAGCTAAGCAAGTCTTAGCGCAACTACATAATAATGAACTCGATTTACTCTATATTGCCCCAGAACGAATTATCAGTTCTGCCTTCATTGAGCGCTTGCAAGAATGCCATATTTCCTTATTTGCCATTGATGAAGCGCATTGTATTTCCCAATGGGGGCATGATTTTCGTCCTGAATACGCGGCTTTAGGTTTATTAAAAAGCCATTTTCCAGAAATTCCGGTGATTGCCTTAACCGCCACGGCGGATAAACAAACCCGTCAAGACATTGTAGTTAAATTAAATTACGCCCCGAAAAAATACATTGCCTCATTTAACCGCCCAAACATCCACTATAAAGTTGTTCCCAAAACCAGTGTTATAAAACAATTAAGCCAGTTTTTAGAATCGGTAGAACAACAATCTGGCATCATCTATTGTGGCACGCGCAATAGCGTAGAAAACGTGGCGGAAAAACTACAAGACTTAGGATTCAAAGCCCGTGCCTATCATGCAGGACTCTCCCATAAAGAGCGCAAAGAGGTACAAAACTTATTCCGCTATGATCGCATTGATCTCGTGGTGGCAACGATTGCCTTTGGTATGGGTATTGATAAGCCCAACGTTCGCTTTGTCATTCACCATGATTTACCGAAAAACATCGAAGGCTATTATCAAGAAACCGGGCGCGCAGGACGTGATGGCTTGCCAGCGAAAGCCTTACTCTTATACGATGCAGCAGACAGCGCTCGCTTACGCTCTTGGATCATGAACACTCCTGGTGAAGAACAGCGCCGGGTGGAAAGTAACAAATTAAATCACATGCTTGCTTTTGCTGAAGCGTCGCATTGCCGCCGGCAAATCTTATTACGCTATTTTGATGAACCTTGGGATAATCAGTGCAAATACTGCGATGTTTGCGATAGCCCACCGATAACTGCCGATGCAACAGAAGATGCACAAAAGTTTTTATCCTGTGTGTACCGACTGCGTCAAAATTATGGGCTGACTTATACTATTGAAGTCTTACGAGGCAGCAGCACAGAGAAAATCAAACAATTTGGCCATGAGCAAGTAAGCACCTTTGGCATTGGCAAAGATAAATCTGCTCATTATTGGAAACAATTGGCATGGCAACTGATTCATAAAGATTATTGTTTCCAGGACATTGGCCATTTTAATGTATTGCGCTTAACCCAGAAAGCCATCCCCCTACTCAAAGGTCAGGAAAAAATTTCATTAACCATTCCTAATAATGATCTGCAAGGCACGAAAAAGAAAAAGAAAGAACGTCTGCCATTCCAATCCAGCAACAGCCCTTTATTTGAAGTATTACGCACCTTAAGGCGAAGACTTGCTGATGAGGAAAATAAACCACCATTTATGATCTTCAGCGACGCGACCTTGCAAGCCATGGCTGAAGCGAAACCACAAACCACAGAGCAACTACTTGCCGTATCTGGCGTGGGGCAACATAAGCTAGCTCATTATGGTAGTGATTTTCTTCAAGCGCTTAAAGAATTTCACGAGTAGAGGTAATTGCACCGCCTAATACCTTACGATATTCTAAATCTTGCTGATAAGCACGTCATCCAAGGGCTCAATCACTGATCCTAAGGAAATTACGACGCAAGCTCTTCTGAATGCAGCGTGATAATAAACTATGCTGTCTTGCGCTATTCAGAGACCCTTACTTCGTTCAGGATGACGCTAATGTAGAAGTGGATATCACCCTACCTCTACCCCACAACCTAAGGAGATGGGTTCATGACAAGCTTAAAAGATTTAGTTAAAACGATTAATGAGAATGAGGAGATTGGTAGCTTTTCAAAATCGCATAAAACTGTAGGTGGCAGCCACACCTATAGAATTCCCTTTGCATTGAAACCCTCACAACAAATTATCGCAGCTCTTGGCGGCCCTGAAGCTTATGATGATAAACATGTCTTGCTTACTGCGAAAAAAGATATAAAGACAAGCGGTAACTCCAAAGTCAGAGTCAGTAATTTTGTTCCGGATGCCCCGGAAAGTACTCTAACCTTCAGTGGAAACCGCATGGACCGCTTATTCAGCAGCGCTAAAATTTATGTAGATACCAGTATCTTTCCTGCTGGTCACTATCAAAAAACACTCGCAGAAAAATTAACCCTGCAAAAAAAGTTACCTGAAGAAAATAACAAAATAGATTGGGAAAACCTTGCTGTTGCCATCTGTCATGCGCAAGAGATTGAATTACTCATAACCACTCATGCCAGTAGCCATGGAAGAGCTCATACTAGTGCTCGCCCCAGCGCCAGTATTCATTCAAATGCTCCGGCGCTTCTTCTCCTTTCTAGCCCTAAACTAAATCTCAATAAGGACCACAGCAAAGCGTTGAAAGAAAAAGGCGAACAGTTAAAATTTCTTACCAGCATGTATCGTAACCTCTGCAATGCAGCCGTTTCTGAACAGCGTGAGTACCTCGTGATGCCTGCAGCAGGACTCAGCAATCACGGAGGCAGTCCTGAGATGCATTTTAGTGCGCTAATGGCTGTAGCTCAAGAATACCCCACACTAAATATTATTTATAATGCGGATATTCATAAAAACGCTTTTGATAGCGCATTAAAAAACGCAAATAATCCTGCTAACGTCGCCCGCACATCCAAAGACCTTATTGCTGTTGCTGACTATTTGCTGAGCGTGGAAGGGAAATCTTGCGCAATTTATAACCCTTCCAGCAGCAATGTCGTCTATGGACTAAGCGATGTAGGAGAACATTGGCAAGCGGCGCCGATTACAATAGGAACTAATCCTGGGAAGACATTACAAGCCTATATTGGTACGGTAACAACAGCCCCACTAAACAGTTATGGTATTAATCCAGGGGCTTTTGCGAATATTGTGGAACGCAACTTAGCTCAACTTGCAGCAGCAACACAAAATGAGCGCACTCCAATAAGTACTGCTCCAAGCACCAGTACAAAAAAATCAGCTGAAGTGGAGCAAATCCCTTCCCCTGTGCCAGTCAATACGGATACCTCTCCTGTAGAGCTGGAAAATTCTATGGAGTCAGAAGAACACCATGAAAACCCGGTCACTAATGCGCAGTCTTCCTCATCAGTTGATGCTTCCGTGGCAGAGCCTCTTCCACCACAAAGAAAATCTTCTTCAGGTTCTATTGGAATGTTTCCTCCGATTATTGAAGAATCCAAATCATCTAATTCCTCAGCTCAAGACTCATCCTTAAGCCCTAAGCAACTGAATGAAGTTAATGAAGCAATTGATAGTTTGTTTAAAGAAATTCATAGTTGCTGGCCTTATCCGAATAAGGCATTAAAACAGACGAAAGTGAATGCACTGCATGCGCTGATAACTAACTCATATACGATGAGTGTTGCTAAGGCCGTGGAGAAAGTTAAAAATGATTATCCAACGGCATTATCTGGGCATACGGTGTTTGGGCTGTCGAAAGCAGGATATGTAAGTACTCGAACTCGAGAGTTGCTGGATAGATTAGAAGCCGCGGATGCTCAGCTAACGGTGGTTTTGTAATAATAGATGTTGCCGGTTGCTTGCAACCCGGCAACTCTGGGGAATCAACTAATCTAAATCTTGAGCCACTTGTTTAATAAACTCTTTGAATGGTTGTTCCAATTCAGCACGTTTCAAAGCATAAGTCACATTCGCTTTGATATAACCTATCTTCGAACCACAATCAAAATGCGAGCCATTAAAGCGATAAATATGGACATTTTCTTTTGAGAGTAAGCCGTGAATCGCGTCGGTAAGCTGCAATTCATTATTCTTAGTTATGGTATTTTTTTCCAATACACTAAAAATTTCTGGCGGCAAAATATAGCGGCCTAGTATTGCCAAATTAGAATCAATTTCATTATCCTTAGGTTTTTCAATCAAGGCCTCCACCTGCGTTTCATCGGGATCATTGCTGCGCAAAGCAACAATTCCATAATGTTGGCGCATGCTTGGGTCAACCTCTTTAGTTGCTAAAACACAAGAAATATCCTCATTCGATTCATACAATGAGATCATATTCCTTAAACAGGAACTATTTGGCTCTTCCATTAAATCATCAGGTAGAATCACGGCAAAGGGTTCGTTACCAATTAATTTTTTGGCACATAAAATTGCATGTCCAAGTCCTAATAAATCGACTTGTCGCAGGTAAACATTGGTTACGTTTGGGGGCAAAATATGATGGATTAATGAAAGTAATTGGGACTTTCCATCCTGACTCAATTTATTTTCCAAATCCGTATTTTTATCAAAATAATCTTCAATATCGACTTTATTTTGACTGGTCACGAAGATAAGTTCATTAATCCCTGCGTCAATGGCTTCTTGCACGGCATATTGAATTAATGGGGTATCAATAACCGGCAACATTTCTTTTGGAATTGTTTTAGTGATAGGGAGAAAACGTGTACCAAACCCCGCTACTGGAAATACAGCTTTTGTAATAGAACCCTTTTGTCTCATGGAACGATACTCCTTTATCACCACAACTTTAAATTGAGTATAGTTAACAGAAATAAAAGTGCCAAAAAAAGCATAATATTATTTATTTTCAAACACTAAGATAGAATAAATACAGACCTTCATGATAAAAAAAAGAACATATCTATAGATTGGCCTATACTTAATTTCATGAGCTCTTTTTTTGAGAAGTAATGGTCATCATTAATTTGCCTCTCCGAGGATTTGATCCTACGGAAACTGCAATACCGTGGTATTTTTTATCAAAAGCCAACATCCCAGTAACTTTTGCTACTCCAAATGGGCAACCTGCATATGCAGATGAGCGGATGACCTGTCAAGGTCTTGGTTTGTTGTCTCCCTTCTTAATGACACGAAAAAACGTGCTGCAAAAATATAAGGAAATGACCTGCACCAAAGAATTCCAGCATCCTCATTCTTACCAGGAAATCGACACCAACTCCATTTGGGGAATGGTTTTTCCAGGCGGGCATGGAGAAGGAATAAAATCCATGTTGGAGTCTACTGTGCTCTATCAAAAAATAGTTGAATGTTTTGATCAAAATAAAGTAATTGCAGCGTTATGTACTGGAGTACTTACAGTGGCCCGAAGCATCGATCCTAAAACACAAAAATCGGTTCTTTTTGATAGAAAGACAACTGCCGTAACCCGGTGGATGGAGTTATCCGGCTGGTATCTAACCCATCATTTTTTTAATGATTATTATCGGATTTATCCAATAACTGCTCAAGATGAAATTCAACAACTACTGAAAAAAACAAACCAATTTTTTACAGGAAAGGCACGCGTATTTCCTATGCAATTCACCAATAACTTTTTATACAGCCAATTTACCGTACAAGACGGAAATTATTTATCAGCGCGCTGGCCAGGCGATTGTTATCGTTTTGCTTTAGAGCTTGTTCACTTAGTACAAAAACAACAGGAACAATTGAGAGGATAATATGAATCATCAGAATCCGATTAGAAATTGGGGAAAAACTTTTGAATGCTTACCCAATAAACTATACGTTCCTGACTCCGAAGAAAGTATTTGCCAAGCCCTGAAAAATTGCTCCAAAGAAGGCAAAAAATTAAGACCTATGGGGTCTCGTTATTCCTATACTCCCTTAATTTGCAGCAATGATACAATTATTTCCTTAGATAACTACCAGGGTATAGAAGAGATTAATTATGATGAGATGACCGTTACAGTAAAAGGCGGAACTAAGATTGCAGATCTGGAAAATCAGTTATTTGCTAATAATTTATCTTTATACAACCTGGGTGATATTAATCAACAAACTATTGCCGGTTTAATTGCAACAGGCTCACATGGCACCGGTTTATCTTTTGGGATTGCCTCCACGCAAATAACCTGGATTCAACTAATTACCGCCGATGGCAAAATAGTAGAATGCTCTCCCCTGCAACACCCCGAACTTTTTAAAGCAGCCCAGGTTTCGCTAGGAACTTTAGGAATAATTAGTAAGGTAAAAATTAAAGTATTACCTAAATATTACATGCAACAAGAACGTAATCTCGTTGATTTTGATAATGCCCTGGTTAATTTAATTGCCTCCTTTTCAAATAATCGTAATTATGAATTCTTCTGGTTTCCTTACACCGATTTTGTTTTTGAGAAAAAACATAATGTGGTGGGTGAACAAACTGAAGCTAAAAGATATAAAAAAATATTTAACGATTATGTCTTAGAAAACGGCGCTTTGTGGTTATTGTGTGAATTATCACGTAATTTTCCCGATTTTTATCGAAAACATGCTAATTCCATACTTAAAAATCTAAATTCTAATTTAAAAAATACGGCCCCGAGCACCGAATGCTACGCCACCACACGCTTAGTTAATCATCGAGAAATAGAATATTCGATCCCCATTGAGCATGCAATGAGAGCTATTCAACAGATTCGCCAATTATTAAATCACCATGATGTTCATGTTTCCTTTCCCATTGAAGTCCGTAGTGTTGCAGCAGACGATATTTATCTAAGCCCTAACTATCAGCGAAAAACCGTATGGATTGCTGTTCATGCCTATACCAAAGATATTTATGAATCTGTTTTTAAAGAAGCTGAAAAGATTTTTCTAGCTAATGAAGGCAGGCCCCATTGGGGAAAAATGCATTGGCTATCCCATCAAGAAATTCAAAATTTATATCCTTGCTTAACTAAGTTTAAAGAAATTCGTAAACAAATCGACCCACAAGGGATGTTCTCAAATGACTATTTAAATCAGCTTTTAGGTTAATGAACATCCCTAGGGGGACATAAACTATGAGCATAAACAAGCATGCGATTATCACAGGCGGCTCGAGTGGTATTGGCAAAGCCCTCGCCATAAAACTGGCGCAACAAGGTTATTCACTCAGTATTATTGCACGAGAGGAACATAAATTAAGTGTGGCGAAACAAGAAATTATTGCTCACTGCTCCAATCCGCTCTCCATACTGACTTTTAGCGCAGATGTTTCTAAAGAGTCAGAAATTCAGTCTGCAATTGAAGATGCTATTTTGAAACAGGGAGTTCCAGACTTGTTAATCACCTCAGCGGGTATCGCCCACTGTGATTATTTTGACAATCTCAGTTCAGAACTATTTGAAAGAAATATTTCGATAAATTATTTAGGTTCCTTATATGCCATTAAAGCGGTATTCCCACAGATGAAAAAACAAAAAGCGGGACATATTGTTTTAATTTCATCTGGGGCAGGGTTGATAGGGATTTGGGGGTATAGCGCCTATAGCCCATCAAAGTTTGCTATTCGTGGTCTGGCTGAAGCCTTAAGGCCTGAGTTTAAAAAATACGGTATTAATGTTTCTATTGCCTACCCACCCGATACTGACACCCCTCAATTAATATGCGAGGAAAAAACCAAACCCGCTGAAACCAAAAAGATAACCGGAATCGTAAAACCATGGTCAGCAGATGCAGTTGCCGCCTATATCGTTCAGGGCATCAAGAAAAACAAATTTCATATTACCCCCGGATTTTCTATTCGTTTGCTGAGAATGTTTCACAGCCCTTTATTTCCGTTATTTAATTTTTATTTCGATATGTTAGTACGACGCCCCTCGAAAGTAAGTAAGGATAAAGAATTATGAGTACTGATTTAATTAGCTTATTTTACAAAAAAGCTATGGAGCAACCCCATAAAAAAATCTTCACTTATTTGCATCCTAATAAGTCGGAGCAATCAATTACTTACGGGGAACTCGATTATCAAGCCAGGCAAATAGCAATTTTGCTACGCACTATCGGTAATCCGGGAGACACTGTTTTATTAGTTTATCCTCCTGGCTTAGAGTTTATTGCGGCGTTTCTTGGCTGTGCTTATGCCGGTATGATTATTGTACCCGTCATTCCTCCTGTTAATTTAGAAGCAGCACATAAGTTAAAACTCATTATCGACAATGCAAATCCAATCGCATGCCTTACCACAAAAGAACTCTATAATCAGCTCAATAAACTAAAACTAGTTGAGCAATTGAGCAAAAAACCAATTGTTGGTTCCTTAGTGAATAAATTTGGCAAAAATTTAATATCAAAATTTACTCCCCTTTGGGAGTCGCGTTTTTTTTCGCTGCCATGGCTAATTACAGATAACCTTACTCATTCAGTAGATAATTTTTCTTTAGCGCCTATTGACGATCTCCAGGCCCCTTTATTTTTACAATATACTTCGGGTTCAACAGGTACACCAAAAGGGGTAATCGTTACGCATCAATGTGTGTTACATAACATTCAATTGATCCAATACGTTCTGCAAATCCAGGAGGATACTGATGTTTTATATAGTTGGTTACCTCAATATCATGACATGGGGCTGATAGGCTGCATTTTAACGCCTATTTATACGGGTCTTTATACTATTATTGATTCCCCCTTTCACTTTTTGACCGAGCCATTAAGCTGGCTTCAAGGTATGTCAAAATATCGTTGCACCATTTCGGCTGCCCCCAATTTTGCTTACAGCCTGTGTGTATCCAAAATCACTGAGTTGGAAAAAGCAAAATTAGATTTGAGCCATTGGCGGATTGCGGTTAATTCAGCAGAACCAATACGAATATCAACCTTACGTCAGTTTTATAATTCTTTTAAAGAATGTGGATTTAAAATGGAAAGTTTTTATCCAAGTTATGGTTTGGCGGAATCCACTTTATTTGTGACCACCAAAAATATCCAACCCCTATTTAAGTCTGTGATTATTGATAAATATGAGCTACAAGCAGGCCGAGTTAAAATTAAGGAAACACTCGATGAAAATGGCCAGGAACTCGTAAGCAGCGGCGATATTGATTCCAGCATTCATCAACATCAAGTGCTTATTGTAGACCCACAAAATAATGCAGTTCTAAAAGAACAACTCATTGGTGAAATATGGATTTCAAGCCTTAGTGTTAATCCAGGATACTGGAATCAAGATACCGATGAGATTTTTCAGGCAAAACTTAATGGTCAAGATAATGCTTATCTGAAAACTGGAGACTTAGGTTTTATTAAAGATAATCAGCTCTACGTAACGGGGAGAATAAAAGATTTAATTATTATTCGCGGGAAAAATTTCTATCCCCAAGACCTTGAGCATATTATTGAACAAGTACATGCCGATATCCGTATAGGCTGTATTAATGTTTTTTCTGTTGATAATGGGCAACAAGAACAATTAATTGTATTAGTTGAAGTAAAAAATAAAAATAATTATGCGGACATTTGCGAGCTAATAAAGGCTCACTTAATTCAATATCAACGCATAGCTCCTGATGTAATTGTTTTATTAGAACCAAGAACCCTGAAAAAAACAACTAGTGGCAAAGTCAGACGTCGAGAAATGAAACAATTATTTCTCAATAAAGAGCTGGCTGCTTTATTTATTTATCAGCACCATTCGCTACTTAATCAAGAAGAATCCAAAGCCATTCCTTCTAAGTCATTGGAAAAAGAGAGCATCCAGAATGTCACGTCACTCACGATTAACTCGATTCACCAATTGTTACGCAATACACCAGCAGAATGCATTTCCGAAAACAGCTCCTTTGCGGAACTGGGTTTTGACTCCTTGCTCATTGCTGAACTAATTAGCCGCTTGAAATTAGAATTACCAGAGCAGATTGAGCTCCCAATTCAAGACATCTTGGTCCTTTCTGACGTAGGCTCTTTAATTGATCTCATCCAAAAACAACTGAAAGGAGCTAATATCCCAGGAAAATCAATAAACCAAGTGCTGCCAGCCAGAACTTATTCTTCCGAAGAGCAACAACAATGGATGGAATTAAAGCACTTACCTGAATACCAAAAAGTACAGCAAACACGCACTAGACTGGGAGAAGAGCTGGCGCAGCAATTGTATTTTAATACGGTCAGCGGCATTTCTGATAATTGTGTTCAGTTAGAACAAAAAAATCTCATTAATTTTTCTGGATACAATTATTTGGGTTATTCTGGGGATGAGCGTGTCATCAAAATGACAAGCGATGCGATTAACAATTTCGGCACCTCAGTATCAGCTAGCCGCTTAATTTCCGGACAAAAACCCATTCATATGCAATTAGAGCAAGCCATTTCAGAGTTGATTGGTACTGAAGACACCGTCGTATTTTCTGCAGGACACGCAACAAACGTGTCGGTAATTACCCATTTATTCGGCCTTGAGGATGCTATCTTCCATGACGCCTTAATACATAATAGTTCCTTACAAGGTGCCATATTCTCTAAAGCAAAGCGTATCCCGTTCCCTCATAACGATTTTAATACTCTGGCTAAATTAATGGCTGCCGAGCGTGCTCATTACCGGCGAGCTCTAGTATTAATCGAAGGCATTTATAGCATGGATGGGGATATTCCGAATGTGCCTGAATTTATCAAAGTAAAAAACCAATACAATGCGCATCTAATGATTGATGAAGCACATTCCATTGGGGTGCTTGGAGAACATGGTGCAGGCATTCGTGAATATTTTAACTTGCAGGCCAATGATATTGAACTGTGGATGGGTACTCTTAGTAAGGCTTTTGCGAGTTGCGGGGGGTATATTTCCGGTAAAAAAGAATTAATGGATTATATTCGTTACAGTTGTGCCGGTTTTGTCTTTTCCGCCGGAATATCACCGGCAAACACCACTGCCGCACTGGCGAGTATTCAACTATTAAGTAAGGAACCACATAGACCTCAACTATTACAAAAAAATGCGCAAAAACTACTGCTTGATCTAAAAAAACATGGAATCAATACTGGTACTAGTGAGAATACCCCAATTATTCCTATTATCATCAGTGATGAGCAACAAACCGTGCAACTCTGCCTAAACTTGCGTCAGCAAGGCATTTATACACATCCAATTATTTATCCTGCAGTAGAAAGAGATATGGCGCGAATTAGACTGTTTATTAATTACCTGCATACAGAAGAGCAGCTAGCGTATACAGCGGAAATGATCTATAAATATTTAGCTTAAAATACGAATGAACGATGTTCATCGCATCGTTCACTAATATAAAACCAGCTCCCTTAATCCCGCGGTAGCATAAAAGCCGGCTGATAAAATAAATGACACCTCAGCAAATGGGTCTGTAATTACACAATTAAATGGCTCAACGTGCAGAATATTTGCTCACCCAGCCTCGGCTAAAAGAAACTTGGATAACGGGTAGATTACTCCCCTTCCCAACGCCATACTCCTCGCCAATTAACAGGTGATTCTTGCTCTAAAATTTTACAACGCGCAATATATATTGAGGCTAATTGATCGCCCGGATAAGCGGGGTGAAGGGTCATAAAAGCCTCTATACTTTGTTTCCATAAACCCTTTTGATAGAGCGAAAATGCCTCTGTAAACTCTTGTTTATGTTGTTCGATATTTTTAATATTTTGAGCAGTGATTAGCTCATAAATAGCAATGCTTTCTTGTTTGCCACGCACGGCAACCTCATCCAAAAAGCGAAAAAGAAATTTCTCTGATACTTGACTGAATGTCGCGTGGCTAACAATAACTTGCGTGTTATAATGCTTATTGATTGATTCCAAACGACTTCCTAAATTAACCGTATCTCCCAATGCGGTGTAACTCAGTCTGTCTTCGGAACCCACATTACCCACAATAGCTTCACCTGTATGAATACCAATTCTAACATTAAATTCAGGAAACCCTTCACTCCTATGTTTTTGATTTAATATTTTAAGACGCTCCAGCATCACTCGAGCAGTTTCACACGCATTAAATGCATGATCTACATCTTTTTCCGGAGCATTCCATAGAGACATAATTCCATCCCCTATGTATTTATCCAGTGTGCCTTTGTATTGAATTATAGTTTCTGTCATTAACTGAAAATAATCAGATAAGTAAGTCATTATTTTTTGAGGTGATTTTGATTCCGAAATAGTTGTAAAACTCTTAATGTCAGAAAACAAAAGTGTAATCGTTTCATTTTGACCACCAACCTGAGCTATTTTTCCAGTATGTACTAATTTTTTAACTACAGAACGAGGAACATATCGTTGAAAAGAAGTTAAACTTGACTCTAGGGTTGATAATGCTTTATCCAAGTAACCAATTTCCTTGATCATAGTTTTTAATGGACGTTTTTCTTTAAAATTAAAGAGCGTAATTTGTTGTGCTTCTTCAGCTAATTGAATTATGGGATTGGATATTTTTTGAGAAATAATACGAACTAAGATTGCACCAATCAATAAAATTAAAATAGTTAACAAGATAAAGCCTCTACTTAAATTTTTTAGTGGCGCTATTACATCATTTTTCGGAGTAATAATTAAAACATGCCAAGGGTCTATCTTTAATTTATTAAATATGGGGCGGTATGAAAAAAAATATTTTTCATCTTCGTACATATAGGATTCTATTTTTGAATGAAAATGGGTACTAACAAGGGTTGATGGAATATTAAATTTTTTTAATAAGTCCGGCTCTAATTTTTTTCCCAGAATATTTTCTGAACTATGCGGAGCACGAAAAGCAATGATATTTGATTTATTATTCACTACAAAAATCATCGTGTTTTTTGTGAGTTCCAGCTCTCTTATAAAGTTTTGAAGGTGATTAATGGCCAAAGCAATGGCAACAACTCCTTTTAGATTATTATTCCTATCATAGATCGGCGCCGCAACAGCAATTCCAGGTCTTTGGCCAAATAAATAAAATTTATATATGTCAGTCCATATTGGTTTTTTATTATGTACGGCCTCTTGATACCAAGGACGCGTTCTGGGATCATAGGGAATAGTAATCAATTCTGTTTTGATTATTTTTCCCTGTTTATCTAACTTATAGCCAATGTTAACAAAAGGTGGTTTCGAATTGGTGGTGTGAATTAATTGTAATCCGTTTTTTTCATCTCTGTTTATATTAAAGAAATGTCCGTTTGCTGTCCCATAGTGAATCATAAATATGTCTGGGTTATCTTGAATTATATCGAAAAGAAATCGTTCAAATATTTTAGGATTATTGGAGCTGATAGTATCATTACCAATCGCATTTCTTATTTCCATTATGTTATGGCTTAGGGGCTCTAAATAGACTTTAAATCGCTCATTAACGAGCAAAGAGGTTTTTGCAATTAAATCCCTTGCACTATTATTAAGAATCTTATTGAAGGCGACATAATTAATACCAATAATGGTAAAACCTATCGCACCTAATAAAAACAAAAATAAAGTCATGATACTAATGCGTATGCTAATTTTAAAAGGATGAACCATAATTTCCCTATAGTTATTAGTGCCTACTGCTGCCTTCGGATGGTGTAACCTCGTCACTAATATAAAACCAGCTCTCTTAACACCGCTGTTGCATAAGAGCCGGCTGGTAAAATAAATGACAACTCCGCGACCTGGTTTTCGACCACACAATCAAATTGCTCCACATGCAAAATATTTGCCCGCCAAGCTTCTTCTAAACCTAGGCGTTCTAATCCCGCCACCCAAGGCTGCCAATCGGCATAGATTCTATCGATGAAGGCTGCCGCCTCTCCTTGAGGCTTTCGCTTACTCTTTCCAGGTAAGGGGCTAGCCGGAGAAATATCCTTATCCCTGATGCGTTGCCTTAATTCCTCTTGTACCTCATCCGTCACAAAAATACTCTTGGAGCCACTCAGCTGCATGACATCCCCGCTCAATGGCATGTTCCAATTTTGCTCTCGAACGCGATGAGCCAAAATTAAATTGAAAATCCAGGAGCGTGCGGCCGAACAATACATTCCTTTACGAAAACGGTCTTTTACTTTACGCCCGTGCACCAACATCTCTTCGGCCCGATTAAGATTACCTGCATCATGGCCAAAGCGTTGTTCACCAAAATAATTAGGTACACCTGTTTTTTTAATATCTTCTACTCGCTGTAAAAAGGCTACTTCGTCAGTCAGCTCCCGTAAGCGTATAATAAACTGGTTGCCCGTTAAAAATCCTGGCTTAAGTTTTTTATGATGACGAATGCATTCTAAAACACGCCACCCTGGTGCTGAAAGCTGTTCAATTCCCGGGATTTCCTCGCCAGGGGCATGCACGCTTAACCATTGAGTGGTTAATGCGTGTCGATCTTTTAATCCGGCATAACTAATCATTTTAACGGGCTTATTAATTAAAGAAGCAAGCGATTTCACTACCTCTTCAGTATTCAAACCACTTTTCTCTATTCTTAAAAGAATGTGTTCACCCTGGCCACTAAAGGGCGTATCAAAGAACTCATTAACCTGAAAATCTTCAGGTACGTATTTAAAATGCGCTGTAGATTGTGGTAAACCATAAACCCGTGCCCAATCCAAAGAATACATGATTACAACCACCTATCTAAAAAATATCGGAAAAACCCTCTGAACTAACAAATTTAAAGTGCATAGTTTAAAAATAATCCGTAAAATCTATGACATTTGCAGTTAACCTGGATAGATTAACATCGAAACCTAGGTGGAAACTAGGGGCTGTTACCCTTAGCCTTCGGCAACATATAACAACGAGAGAGAAAGAATGAATCGCCCAACTGAACTAAACTCATGGAAAAAGCTTAAAGGATGTACCACTAACTTACTTAAATCATCCTTGCTGGAAAACGCCTACGTCTCAAGTGAACACCTTTCTCTGGATTTCAGTGGCCAGCCCATTAATGAATCAATATTAAACCAATTACTTGAACTTGCGCACGAAAGCAACTTGTCTGAGCACATGAATGCTCTCCTTGAAGGCGAATGCATCAATAATACAGAAAACCGCCCTGCCTTACATACCGCCTTACGTGCTCAAGAGCAAGATGCCATTTATGTTAATGGTCATAACGTGGTTGTGGATGTCACAAACGTACGTCACACCATGAAGGCAATTTCCGCACAGATTCGAGAAGGAAAATGGTTAGGTTATACCGGTAAAGCAATTACTGATGTGGTTAATTTAGGAATTGGCGGCTCCATGCTGGGTCCCTTCTTTTGCATTGATGCCCTTAGCGATTACGTCACGAATCAATTAAATTTTCACTTTGTTGCGGAAGTTGATCCGAATGCTTTTACGCGTGTCAGCGCTAAATTAAATCCAGAAACCACTTTATTCATTGTTTCCTCAAAATCATTCACCACCCCTGAAACCTTGTATAACATGGAAAAAGCTTTAGCGTGGATGGGGCAAGAACAACATATTGATAAACATTTTATCGCCGTCACCGCCAATGTAGAAAAAGCCTCCGAGCTGGGTTTTAAGCAAGTCCTTCCCATTTGGGATTGGGTGGGTGGCCGTTACTCGGTGTGCTCATCGATTAATTTAATTACTTGCATTGCTATAGGTTATGAGCATTTTTCTGCTTTGCTTGATGGCGCAAACAGTATGGATCAGCATTTCAGAAGCACCGAATTTTCCCAAAACCTACCTGTGCTTTTAGCTTTATTAGGTATTTGGAATATCAACTTTTTAAATAATAATAATTTATTAATGTTGACCTATTCTGAAGATTTAAAATACCTGGTTCCCTATCTGCAACAGTTGGATATGGAAAGCAACGGCAAATCAGTAAATAAGCAAGGGCAACGAGTGAGTTACGATACTGG
Source organism: Legionella lytica (assembly GCF_044626755.1). Lineage (GTDB taxonomy): Bacteria > Pseudomonadota > Gammaproteobacteria > Legionellales > Legionellaceae > Legionella > Legionella lytica_A. The sequence continues at coordinate 1,585,613 of NZ_JBGORX010000001.1, forward strand.
CCCTATTATTTGGGGTGGTCCCGGCAATCATGCTCAACATAGTTATTATCAATTACTGTGTCAGGGAACCCGTAAAATTGCCGCTGATTTAATCAGTGTTAAAACCTTTGATCAAGAGCCGATTAACAAAATGTGTCTTGGCCATCGTAAAGTACTTACTGAAGGAGTGGCAATAGAGGATAATCCTTACAACTATGTGCATGGAGAAGTTCCCGTTAATCATATTTCTCTGGCAGACTCCACTCCTAAAACACTTGGAGCGCTTATCGCCTTGTATGAGCATAAGATTTTTGTGCAAGGAGTAATCTGGAACATCAATTCATTTGATCAGCCTGGTGTAGAAAGCGCGAAGAAAATATTTAAGCGATACGCCTAGGGAGAAACATGAACAAACAACACTCTATTTCCCTTATCGGCGCAGGCCATCTTGGCCGCGCGTTGCTATGCGGACTCATCAAAAGTGGCCAGCCAGCTCAATCAATTACCGTCAGTAATCGTAGCCAAGATAAATTAAACCGCTTGGTGAACGAATTAAACGTGGTATCCGCAGCAAGCAATAACGATGCGATCGATGCCGCTGAACTACTTATCTTGGCGGTAAAACCGCAATTTATGCAGGATGTATGTCAAGAAATTGCCAAAAAAGTACAGAAGAAAAAACCACTGATCATTTCATTGGCTGGAGTAACGGAACTAGAACAAATTGCCCAATGGCTTGGAGCCTCTGATTTAAGCATCATTCGTGTTATGACCAATACTCCCATGGAGTTTGGCAAGGGAACCTCTGCCCTTTTTGCCAACGCATGTGCCACCGATACTCATAAGCAAATAACTGAGGCACTTTTTAACGCAGTAGGCTCTGCATTCTGGGTTGATAAAGAACAGCTTTTAGACCCCCTTACTGCAGCCATTGGCAGTGCACCAGCTTATGTATTTATGTTCATGGAGGCGCTGCAAAAAGCGGCCGCGAGTCAAAATATTCCTGAAGAATTAGCCGAAAAAATAGCTATTGAGGTAGTCAGTGGTGCTGCAGTCTTAGCCAAACAATCGAACTATTCTTTTGCTGAATTAAGAGCCGGTGTGACGACTCCTCATGGCATTACTGAACATTCATTAAAAGCCTTAGATATGGAGGATTTTTTTACCCGCTTTAAGGAAATATATCAAGCAGCAAATGAACGTATTGAGCAAATTAAATCGAAGTAAGCCTAAAAGTCCCATCCTAACACAGTAAAGGAGCCCTGCCTTATGCCAGCGCTCCTTCATTGCCTCACCTAGATGCTCTGTCCTTTGCTCTATATAGCCCTGAAAACCAAAATATAAGCACAGGTTTTTATTTTTGATCTTTTGGTGTAAAATTAAATCAATCACATCCAAGAATGTTCACTATGCCTAACCCTACATTCGATACTCGATTTCTACAAAACAACTACACTATAGCGCCAGTTAATCAACAACAATTATTAGCAATATATAACGGACAAGCTCCGGTGTATTTTGAGGCTTCAGATGCTCCCGATACCCATGCTCAATTAACGGCATTCAGAGCAAATATATCTTTCCAGCTATTTCAATCTCAATATGAATATCTACTAGCCCACATTAAAAAATGGTGTAGGGACAATAATGTTCCCCTAATTCGACTTCGAAGTGATGAACCTCAGGGAATTTCCGCACTGAGATTATTTTATACCCGCTTGTTTGGTCCTGAGGATTTTTTTAGTATTCGTGCAGCTCTACTTTTTGGGGAGGGTAAAAAATCCTTAGAAGAGTTATGTATTTTACTGCAGGATGAACGAATTCCATTGGATAGTAAGAAGAATGTATTAGCCAACTTTCAAGAAGGAATTGTGGTATGTGGAGATGGCTCATTAACCAATATTATTGATGTTACAGATGATTTAAAAGCAGCAACCGGCCTTGACCAAGCCATAGCGACTACAAAAAGAAAACTGCTGCAACAAGAAATATTACATTTTATCCAATTGAAACGCTTCAAAATAAAACCCGGCAATGAAATACATCTTGTGAATGCCTTATATGATCTTGTTGCAGATAGTTATGGAGTACCTAAAAGAAATGATAATATTAAAATACCCGGCACAGAAAAATATTCAGCCGACCTTACAAAATATCTAGATGCCCATCTAACCGCACAGAGTGCCATTCGCTTTTTAACAGAGCAAATGCTGCTCGCTCTCAGGAATATGAATATCCAGCAAACCTTATTCAAAGGACAAGAGTCGGTAGAATGGTCTGCTGGTTTCATTAATGAAGCAGAAAAACTCATTAAATCATTTAATGACAGTTACAGCCCTTTAATCACTCTGGATTTGCACTCAATTATGCAAAGTGACGAAGATGGTTTAACACTGACTTCTAAAGCACTTAATGAAACTGCGCTCCAAGTTGAGGCCGTAAAACAATTCTACCAATTATTTTGTAAAGGGGGGGTCGTGTATCCCGTAATAAAATTTGAAGATAGGCCTGGTACTCTCGTATGCTACTCTGAGTCGTTTATTTGGACTGAAGAAGGTTCAGAAATTAAAAATGGCACACCACAACAATTTTTTACGTTATTTCTTAGAAACACTATGCCGTTTACTCCCGTAAACGTTCAAAAAAATCCCAGTGTAAAGCGCCAAGGAATCGGACTGCTTAACGAATTATGGCTCCATTATCCCAACTATAAAAACGAGTTGGTGCACTGTCTTCAGGATGTTGGTATTGATGTTGGTTATTTGTTATCAGGAACTAATGTAGAACTCATAGAAGAAATCATTCGCAATCAGCTTCAACCTCAAGAAAAATTTTCATTTGAAGTAAGTTTAAATGTTATACGCTCATTATATAAGGCTCGGAAATTTGATATTTTGCAGCAATTAGGCAAGTGTGGAATAATTAATGCTTATACGCTGGCAGAAAATAACGAATATGAGCTGCTAGATTATCTACTCCAGAACGATGTATTAACCCAAGCTCGTTTCCATCAGGAAGCTCCATATGTCCATGGTTCTTTAAGAAGAAACGAAACTATTAGCATATTAGCAGCACGGCAGCAATTTGACTTGATTGGTAAACTATCAGATAAAGGCCTAATTTCTGAATCGATGCTTTTAAACTGGTCATCTGCTTTTAGAAATTCCACCTTAAGGATGTTGTATGCCCAGAGACAAGTAACCTTAATTGGGCAACTTTTTCGCAATGGTTCCTTAACTACCCTACAACTTGCTATAGATAATCAATGGGAAATTCTTAATTCCTTATTGGCAGAAAACGCAATTCGCCCAGAAGACCTGAACCATAAAAGAGATGCTGGGAATTATTACCTACAAAACACCATTCTCATTTTAGCCATTAATAATCAAAAAGATTTTCTCCTGAGTTTACTCAAACACCAACTACTAAAACCCGAGCAATTCGTTGCTAAAGCAGGAAGTGGTTTTTATAAAGGACACTCCGCTTTAGCTATACTGCTTCTAAAAGAGGAACATGAGTTAATTAAATCATTGCTTGAACAAAAAGCGATTAGCGTACTAAAAATTGCCGAGCAAAAAGAGTTTTCCACACTAGAGAAACTAATCGATCGCCAATTGATCACCGCAGAAGATCTGAATGAAGAAGTTAAAACAGCAAGAACTACTAAATCTGTCCTCAAATTTATTGTGCGATATCAAAAATATAATTTATTGCAAAAACTGGCTGCCCAAGGTGTGCTGACAGAAGCTCATCTTTCGATGCAATTAGAGCCAGGTAAGAGACTTGAGCAATTATTGAATGAAAATCAGCAACAGGATTTAGTACAGCAATTAAACGGTACCGCAGTATACGAAGCATCAGAACCAATGAATGTAGATGAGGACTATGTTGAAAATCCTCCAAATAGGCCAAAAAGAACGAAGGGTGAAATAGAAAATACTCGGGGGGCTGCACAAGCCCCCTCTGTAGCGATAAAAAGACCGGCTCCTTTTCTGGGATTCTTTGATGCCCCTGAAGCTAACGAGAGTAGTGGCCCCTCATCCAGCAAACAGCGACCGGATACGCCTTATAAAAAGCGTTAAGGGCTGGTGCGCGGAACGTAGATATCGAGGGAGATTTAGTTTAAAGCTTCACTATTAGCTTATTAATTCAACCTACCCCAAGGTAGCAAGAGGTCGTACCCAAGGGTTGAGCCGCTTCAAGGATGGAGGCAATTTCTTAATAGATTCCTGCGCATCAGTCATATTGCTGTATTCCCCTATTGTAAGTACATACCAAATCACATTGTGCTCGGTGTAATGATTTAACTTTGCTGTTGAATAGAGTAATTTATTGCTTTTAATGTAGCGTTTCATATCAATTTTATCAGTGCTGGCAACCAGTTGCACCGTATATAATTTTTCTTGCAAAGCTTGAGCGATTAGAGCCTTATTCTTCTCCACCGTAGCCGCCTCTCTTTGTGATTGCTCTACCAAAGCGAGTGTAGTGTCCTGAGTTTGTTTACTAATCAAATCCAGATTTTGTTTTACGGCTAAAGTATGCTCAATCAATTCTCGCGTAGCTGAATCTTGCCATGCAGGAATGTGACTGGCTAAGACCGTTTGCTGTACTATGGGCTTAGTCACTGCGGCGGTTACTTGATGGGTGGATGGCTCTTGATTAAAAGCCTTAGCAATAAATAAACAACAAAGCGTCGAAAGTACAGCACTCCCCACCGGTATACCGAATTTCTTTACTCTATCAAGAGTGGAGAGTTCTTTTTTATTAGCAAAGCTAAAAATGAACGATTCTAAACTTGAATTAATCTTAGCCACATTTCCCTTGGTCTGCTGATAAATTTTTTTCAGCTGAGCTTCTGAAAGTGGTTTGGTAATCAAACGAGAGGCAGTTGCCCGTTCCAGTACATAGGCTCGTGTCTCAGCTTCGGTTAAAGCACCCAACTCAATCGTATGCACTAGACCATTAAAAAAGGATGCTGAGAAACCGTTTAATGCAGCGACAATCGAATAATCAGAGAGTAAACACAGATGAAAGAAATTAAAATCTTCCTGGTTTTTAATCGCAAGCATTACTTCTTTAATAAAGACTTCTGGCAAATGTTGCGCATCGTCAATCAACAGCAAAACATGTGCTCTACGCTCATTAATTTGCGCGACCAAAGAAGACATATCGGTATGCTCATCTTGCTTCAAATGAAATTGCTCAGCAATACTGCTGATGATGTCTTCGCGATTGCAAGGAGCTTTTATGGTGATTAATAGTGGATTTATTTGCGGATCTAAATGCTCTTGCAGTATAGAAGCAAATGAAGTTTTGCCTCCTGCTTTTTCAGACAATACGGTAATCAGCGTATTGTTAAAAAGAATCAAATGATTAATGAACTCAATCTTTGACAACCAAGAGTCTGGCTTTAACAATGTTCTAGGTTGTATCACAGCTGCTAACTCAGACTGAAACAATCCATCCCTCATTTTTACTCTCCTTCAACTGCAACACTCAGCGCATCATATAAACTATCTTCTGTTACCTGCTCTTCCAGGTAACAATCTCCTGGATTTCTAATCAATACAAAACGTAAACAATTATTCTTTATTTTTTTATCTAAACTCATCAGCTCTCTTAGTTTTTGCAAATCAACAGTCGCTGGAATTTTATGAGGCAGTCCCGCATCATTTAACATCTGTGCAACAGAATTAACTAGCTGCTCATTAGTTAAACCGACTTTATGGGATAACACCGCAGCACAATACAAACCTATAGCGACTGCTTCGCCATGCAACCATTGCTTATACTGAGTGTAAGCCTCCAAGGCATGAGCAAAGGTATGACCAAGATTTAATAAAGCGCGCACCCCTCTTTCTTTTTCATCCGTTTCCACAAAACGGGCTTTAATCTGACAACATGCAGCAATAAGCTTTGGTAACTCGGGACTCTCCGCCGTTAAACCCTGTTTTAAGGCCTGACTTAATTGGGCTAAAAAATCCCCGCCAGCCAACAGACCATATTTGATTATCTCAGCAACACCCGCGCGAAACTCCCGTTCAGGTAAAGTATCTAAGGTGGCTGTATCGATTAATACCGCCTGCGGCTGATAAAAGCTGCCAATTAAATTTTTGCCTTGAGGATGATTAATTGCTGTTTTTCCGCCAACCGAAGCATCAACCTGGGCTAATAAAGTGGTTGGTATTTGAATAAAGCCAACTCCACGTTGATAGGTTGCGGCAGCAAAACCAGCCATATCACCAATAACTCCCCCCCCTAGGGCGATAATGGTAGTATCACGATGATGCTTATTTTGAATTAATGCATCATAAATGGCAAACAAACTGTGTTGATTTTTATGCTCTTCTCCATCTTCCAAAACCACTACATCGCATTGAACATCGCGCAATGCAGATTGTATGTAGTTTAAATAAAGGGGGGCAACCGTGCGGTTCGTGACAATAAGCGCTTGCGGGGACTTCACGAAGGTCCGTAACCAATCAGTGCAGTCCAAACCATCGCGACAGATACTAATAGAATAACAATGCCCGGTTAATGAAACATCAACCTGCTCATAAACCTTAAAGTTCGCCATAAATATATTTGATTATATTATTTGCTACGGCTTTAACGGTTAATTTATCTGTTTCAAAACTTACGTCGGCTAACTCATCATAGAATGGCTCACGCTCATCTCTTAATGATTCCAAGCGTCCTTCAAGGTCATTCGTCTGCAACAAAGGACGTTTGGTATCACGCTTAGTTCGCTCAAATTGTTGCTGTAATGATGTTTTGAGGTAAATAACAGTTCCTCGTCCCGCAAGTGCGTTTCTATTTTCAGGTGTAATAACAACTCCACCACCTGTGGCTAAAACGATATTGGTCTTTTGCGTTAACTCATCAATAACTTTTTGTTCACGGCGTCTAAATCCTTCCTCGCCTTCAATATCAAAGATCCAAGATATATCTGCGCCAGCGCGCTCTTCAATGACCTCGTCCGAATCAAAAAATTCTAATTTGAGCTCCTTTGCCAAAGCACGACCAATTGTGCTCTTTCCAGCACCCATAGGCCCAATCAGAAAAATATTTCGTACTTTAACTATGCTCATTTTTTATTACATACCTCTTTCTACTGTGATGTCATAAATTAAACATGTTATTATAACAATAAATCCCACTATCCGCAGTCATTTACTGTGCTATTTGTAGGAGAATTATCAACTACTCCCAAAACTACGTTCAATATTCTACACAAATACAGGACAAAAACCCATAAAATTATTTAATATGAGTTGGATATAACAAATAATACTATTTTTTATATCGATTTTACGCCTAAATTTACAAACCAGACGCCCCTACTCATCCAAATCTTACTTTCCTGAGGGCGTGTTAACCAAGGAATTTATTATTTTCGGTGTAATAAAAATAAGCAACTCATCATTTTTCAATGAGACTTGCGTATTTCGAAATAAATTCCCGACAACAGGCAGCTGCCCTAAAAAAGGTATTCTCGTGATTGTCTTGCTCTTGTCCTGCTGATAAATCCCCCCAAGGACAACAGTCTGGCCATTACTTACTAGCACATTGGTCTTAATTTCCTTTGTAAGTATAGCAGGAACCCCATTAAATAGTTGAGTTGATGCAGTATCTTGATTAATTTTTAATTCCATCAGAATTTTACTGTCTGGAGTAATCTGTGGCGTCACTTTTAAACTCAAGACTGCTTTTTTAAAAGAGACTGAGGTGGCACCACTAGCCATCGCTTCCTGATAAGGAATTTCTTGGCCTGAATTAATTACGGCCGGTTGCTGATTCGTCGCAATCAATCTGGGACTGGAAATTAATTCCGCACGCCCCTCACTTTCTAAAGCAGAAAGCTCCAAATCAAGTAAGATGTTGTCGCTAAGTTTAGCCAGTGCCATGCCAACAGAAGCCGGATTCATCCCCGCAATGGGTAGAGCAACCAAGTCTAAATTTAATCGTTGCGAATAAGGATTTATGTCGGCAGGGGGAATACCTTGCCCCATTTGATTCACCCCAGCCAAAGTACCACTCAACCTCCCCGGCTTGGAAACACCCCAACGTATTCCTAAATCACGAGAAAAATCCTTAGATACTTCAACGATACGTGCCTCAATTAAAACCTGTTTAACCGGCACATCCAATTGCTTCACAAGTCTTCGCACCGCGGCAATTTTATCAAAGCGATCCTGAATCCAAATGGAGTTAGTGCGCACATCAGCACTAATTTTGCCTTGTTCAGAAAGTACAGAATTTTGGCTGTCCTTTATCAAGGCCGCAATATCAACTGCTTTAGCATAATTAATTTGCATTAATTCAGAGCGGACTAACGCCAAGGGGTGAGGCGTGTTAATCGGTGAAGATGCAAGTTTGACTCGTGGTTCTTTAGTATCAACCAAGATCACATTATTCGCTCTGCGCATCACCAAACTCTGCGTTGTTAAAATGATATCCAAGGCTTGTTCCCAAGGAACATCGTTTAAGCTCAACGTAATATTCCCGTGCACTCGCTTACTCACCACGATATTTAAATGAGTGAACTCAGCAATGATCTGCAGCACAGCACGCACGCTAATGTTTTGAAAATTAAGTGAGATAGTTTTGCCGGCAATCAGCTTCTTTTGATCTTCCTGCAGTTGCGGTAGTACCACCGGTCGGCCCGTAAACTTTGGCGGATGCAAACCATGCTGCGCAAATACTGCCGAAAAGCTTGCAACTATTAAACTGATGAACACGATAATCTTTTGCACCCTTACTCCTGTTTTTCTCTATACACTTTCAAAGAAGTTGTATGTTTCTCCCTGACGCCAGAACTACTCTTGATGGATTTCTCCAAGCTGATTGCATCGATACTAATTGCGACAATACGCCCCCCCTCTTTTCCCAGATAATCACCAACATGCACTTGCGTAAGCGCTGCATCAGGACCTGCAATTAACCCTAAGCGTCGCGATCCCTGCATTAAAACCCCAACTAATTTTAGCGAATGCACAGGATGTTCCTCAAAGTACTTTGTCCCGGATTGCACGGCTGGCTTTTGCCTATCAGTTGGTTTAAATGGACTGCGCTGCATCATCACATTAGGAAATTTAAATAGCGGCTCTTTTTTGAAGGACGGATTGGCTGGGACTACACCATGCTTTTGCGCTTTCACCTGCTGAATATAGCGTGCTAAATCACGATTATCATTGGAGCAAGCAGCCAATAATAAAGGACAGATACAGAGTAGAATTTGCGATTTATGTGTCATTTATTGCGTACGGTAGCGGTATATTTTAGCTGTAACATTCATCACCAACACCTCTTCACAAAGGGGTTGATTACACGGTGACAGCCTCCCTTTAATACTAAAGTCATGGAAGGTAACAATACGCTCCATGCTTGCTATTCGACTTAGAAATGACGCTAATTGAAAATAATCCCCTTCAATAGACATTTTTATTGGTAATAGGGTATAAAATCCATGCACCTCTTCAGCTTGCGGTGCAAATAAGAGAAACTTAAGACCAGAAGCCATCCCAATTTTCGAAATCTCCTCTAATAAACCATAAAATTCATTTTCTGCAGGTAAGTACTTAATCAAGGCAGTAAACTGTTCTTTTAGCTTCAGGAGCTGGTGGCGATAAGCCTCTAAATTAACCACCTGGCGTTGCTTGCTTGCAAATTCTGCTTTCAACTCAACTTCTTGGGCTTTTAAATCAGTGAAGCTCGCTAGATTGTCATGAAGCACCAAGCTATATCCCAAAACGATAATTAAAGCACTCAAGCCTAACAGCAAGCCTGTTTTTACTGATTTTGGCCACTGCCCCATTGTTTCTAAAGTTAACTCAGGCAAAGAAATACGACTCATGATGCAGTTCCAACAGCGTGCTGACGTCCAAGAATGAAGGTTAATTTAAAACGATTGCTTAATGACTTTGGCTTGTCTTCAACTTGTTTAACAACCTGGAGAATGGGACGTTGAATCCACTCATTATGCTCCATATTTTGCAAGACCCAAGACACATCGAGATTGGACTTCGCATAGCCAAATAGAGAAATCACATTCTCCTTTTCTTCTACTTTACGCAGATAAACACCAGTAGGAACAACCCAAGTTAGCTCATCAAATAAATGTACAACCAGCACCCGCCTAGAGAGTAACTGATGTACCGCAGAAATTTGCGATAAGAATCGAGCTCGTGTCTTTTGTAAAATTTGCAATTCATTTATATTGCCTTCGCAAACTCTAAGCTCCTGTTGCAACATTGCGTTTCTAATTTGCTGATTCGTTGTTAAGTTCACTATGTAAGCGTTCATTGAGACGGTTGTTATTAATGCAAGTAGGCTGCAAAGAATTAATAGTCTGATAAACGCTTTCTTTTCTTGCTGACGCTGATGTTCACGCCAAGGTAATAAGTTAATCTGGATCATAATGTTAGCCTCTATTCCTTAATGCTAATCCGCAGGCAACCAATAATTCAGGTGCATCTTGATAAAGCTTACTCCCATCCACTCCGTTTCTTAGAGTCATGTGAGAAAATGGATTTGCCCGGGTTAGCGTGATCCCTATATGTTCCTGCATCACTCCTATTAATCCAGGCGTATTAGCCAAACCTCCGGCTAACACACAATGCACTACCTGTACTCCTTGACTCACTGAATAAAAAAGATGCAACGTATGCTTTATTTGAAGTGCCAGATATTCTTTAAGAGCAACTAGATCTGTTGACAATCGCGCACAAGCCAATGGTGTTTCTCGGGAATAAATCAGTTCCATATTCTGTAACACAAACAAGTGTATGCATTGTGCATTCAGTTGAATCACCGCAATTGTTTTATCGAGCGTACCGGCAGGTAAATCACGACTCAATTGCCGAGTTGCTCGTGCGACCGCATAAGAAGCAACATCAACACTTTGTACTTGCAAACCTGCCTTATTTACCAAGGCAACCTGGTTTATTACCTGTTCAGCACGTGAGGCAACAATAAGCACATCAACCACAGAGGGATTGTGCCTTGAGGGTCCTATAATTGCGAAATCAAGATAGATTTCACTTAGAGGATAAGGAATGTATTTATCTGCTTCGAGATAAACGAATTCCTCGAGTTCACTTTCATTTAAATAAGCATCAAGCTGAATTATTTTACTAATAACAGCCGCATCAGGAAGCGCCAGAGCGACCTGCTTGCAATTAGGTTGCAACTGATGAATCAGTTTTTTAATTGTATTGGGGACTGCATCTATGGCTTCCAAAGCATTAGGCGATAAGAGTTCGCGTCCGTAAATTTCGACGCACACGACCCCATCCTCCTCGGACAGCACCAACATAGTTATCGCTGTAGAGGTTATATCCAGTCCTATAATTGAATTGCGCTTAGGTTGAACCATGTCATGCAGGCCTCGTATTCCATTGAGTAGCCTATGCATCACAAAAACTCCATAAATCTTGGCACGATATTAACGTAACTTTATAACAAATTGAATATTTTTTTTTACGTTCTCAACGTCTTGCACTCCAAGAAAACATTTAATATAGTGAAGAACCAATCTGTCATGGAATTTCACATTTGTTTTATGGAGGAAGAGTTATATGGCACATTCATTAAATGATTTAATTACATCGCTGGCAACGATTTTAGTTCGTTATCACGACAGCCAAGGAATCAATGTTTGTATTAAGGAAACCGAACCCACTGCAGTGAAGAAAGCTGCTCGCGACTATGCAATGAAACTGTTGCAATTAGACGAGTCTGACCAAGAATTCGCAAGATTAAATGTAGAGTGTACTACAAAATACGCAGACTTTAAGCGCATTGATTTACTTACGTTTATCAAAGATGAAATTAAAATACTTAGAGAATTATCTCTACGAACAACTCCTTTTTTAGAGTCCGATGATGAGTCAACACATAGCGAGTTTGATGACTATAAAAATAAAATCACGATGTTGCTTATAGACTTTAAAGGTCTATTAATCACTCAGAAAGAAAACATTTACGAAGCGCGCATTAAAAGACTCAATGAGCCAACGCCAATTAAATTAGGTCTACATGGCATGATTGACTCGAAAAGGATGGGTAATATCTTTGGGATGCTAAAAAGTTCCCCTTTATGTAATTCTGGCGATCTCGTTAAAGTGGAGCTATTAGATCGATTTAATCTTACAGAGCTATCCACCACGAGTGAAATCAGGATTGTTGCAGAACACATCTGCGAAAGTCATCAACATGCACTGATGGCGGCCCAACATAAAGCAATTATCGAGGGAATGAAAAAACAATATGGTGAAGAATATAGCGCTTTGAGTAGTGAGCTTCAGGATTTGGAAGTAAAACTAAAAACGAAAGAAGAAAAGTTGCTCGAGTTGCAAAACACGCTTAATGAACTGCAAAAAACCAGAGAGGCTGAAGCTCAAGAACGTAAAATCCTAGAAGCAAAGCTTAGCAAAACAGAAGAGGGTTTAAAAGAGACCGAAGCCCAACTGAACAAAACCGAAGAGGCATTGAAAGAAGCCGAAGCCAAAATTGCTGAGCAAAACCTCACGATGGAAAAAATGCAGCAAGAATTGAAAACCCTCAAAGAGGAAAAAACGAGACGCGCTCCTACTGGCGTTTTATCTCCATTCCTCACCGGCCAATATCCCTACCCACAACTAATGTATGGTCTTAATAATCTCAATAGAACGATGGGAAGACCTCAAAGCAACTCAACATCAGAGGACCCGGAAACTTCAGCAACATTTGACCTTTAAACGAATTCCCCATACGGGGTTTTGAGGCTCCCAAACCCGTATTACGCTATGCGAATACGGGCTGCATTCCTAAATAAATCTAATCTAATTGCAAAATTCTGCTCTTTTTTGTACAAAACTCGCAATCTTATGAGGAATCACGGTATAATACGCCCCTAATTTCATTTTAAACAACATGACTCTATGAAAAAAATGGCATATTTCTGGCGTAAAGGTCTATGGGCGCTAATGAGCCTGTGTTTCCTTTTACTAGTTGCAGGTAGCTTCGTGTACCTTTACCTAGAAAGCCAACTACCTAATGTAGACTCATTAAAAACAGTCCAACTCCAAGTTCCGTTACAGATTTTCAGTAAAGAAGGTTTATTGATCCAAGAATACGGCGAGAAAAAACGTATTCCTGTAACATATGAAGAAATACCCCAAACCCTAATCCATGCCTTGGTTGCTACAGAAGATCAACGCTTTTTTGAACATCCCGGCGTTGACATCATGGGGTTGGGACGTGCCGCAGTACGTATGGTTCGTACTGGAACCAAGTCTCAAGGTGGTAGTACCATCACCATGCAGGTAGCACGAAACTTTTTCCTGTCACGTAAAAAAACTTTTTTACGTAAATTCAATGAAATCATGTTGGCTATAAAAATAGACCGCGAACTCAGCAAAGAGAAAATCCTAGAGCTCTATCTAAATCGTATTTATTTAGGTAACCGCGCTTATGGAGTTGGAGCGGCTGCTATGGTTTATTATGGCAAAACTCTAAAAGAACTTAATTTAGCAGAATTGGCAATGCTTGCGGGACTTCCTCAGGCACCATCAACCCAAAATCCTATTGCCAATCCACTCGCAGCTAAAAAACGTCGCGACCACGTATTAGAACGTCTTCTGGAAGAAAAGTATATCACTGAAGAGCAATACCAAGAGGCGATTAACCAACCAATCACGGCCAAATATCATGGCACCGACATTAAAGTAAGCGCACCTTATGTTGCTGAAATGATTCGTCAATCTTTATATGACAACTTCGGTCCCGATGCCTACACTAAAGGCTATAAGGTGTACACCAGCATTGACGGTAATCTACAAAATACCGCAAACCAAGTTGTAGAGAAAAATCTAATTGCCTATGATCACCGTCATGGTTATCGCGGTCCGATTGCTACGATTGGTGAGCAAGACAGCAAATCCTTACGTGCAATTCAAAAGAACCTGGAAAAATACCCTGCGCTGAACCATTTGGTTCCAGCTGTAGTTACTGAAGTTCATGACCGTGCAGCAACGGTAACCCTACAAAATGGGCATACTGTAATTATTCCTTGGTCAGGTTTATCTTGGGCAAGACCCGCACTGAAAAGTGGCTGGATGGGTAAAGCACCAACTAAGGCCATGCACGTGGTTAGGGTAGGCGACATCGTCTATGTGCATTCAACCAAAGAGCACTGGGAATTAGCCCAAATACCTGAAGCCGAATCAGCTATGGTCGCCTTAAATCCTAACAATGGTGCAATCGAAGTATTAGTCGGTGGATTTAACTTCCAGAAAAGCAAATTTAACCGTGCCACTCAATCAAGCAGACAGCCTGGCTCTAGCTTCAAACCCTTTGTTTATGCAGCAGCATTAAATAATGGTTACAGCTTGGCAACCCTGATTAACGATGCGCCAATTGTTGTGGATGATCCAAGCCAGCCTAACTTATGGCGTCCACATAATGTTAATTTAAAATTCAATGGACCAACTCGCTTAAAACAAGCCTTGGTTCAGTCGAAAAACCTGGTATCTATTCGTATTCTGGATGATATTGGGATTAATTACTCCATCGACTTCCTCGCGCGTTTTGGCTTTAACAAGAAAACATTACCCAGAGGCTTGTCTCTTGCCTTAGGAAGTTTGTCAATTAGCCCTATGGACTTAACTGCTGCCTATGCTGTATTTGCCAACGGTGGTTACAAAGTAGAGCCTTATCTTATCGATCACATTACCGATAAAGACGGTAAAGTTCTGTTGCAAGCAAAACCTTCTGTTGCCTGTTCGCAGTGTGATACCAGTGTGGATCATTCAGCCTTAGCGCCCAGAGTAATTCCTGCAGATATTGCTTATCTCATGACCTCTGCCCTAAAAGATGTAATTCAACACGGTACAGCAAGAGCAGCAAGAGCACTTAATCGCCAAGATATTGCCGGTAAAACCGGTACCACCAACGATCAAGTAGATGCCTGGTTTGCTGGATTTAATGGTGATTTAGTTGTTACCTCATGGATAGGTTTCGATAATCCCAAATCATTACATGAATACGCAGCGAGTCTTGCCCTACCCTTGTGGATTGACTTCATGAAAGTAGCGCTTAAAGGTAAACCTGAGCATGATATGAAGCAACCTGAAGAAGTAGTTGCCGTACGCATTGACCCCAGCAGTGGTCTACTGGCTAGACCCAATCAGCCTAATGGCATTATTGAGTATTTCCGTCAGAAGGAAATTCCTGCTGAGGAAGATCCGGCTCTGGTTTATAATGCGAGTAATGATCAAGGACAAATGGCACCTGTGGAGGAGAGCTTGTTTTAATAGCAAGCTCTGCCTTCAATTAGCCAATTTAGCTTGACCAATAATCCCTTCGCATTACGCGGGCTTAACTCTGAGAGCTCACCATAGAATACCACCACTCCCGATTACCGTGGCTTAACCACGGTATCCACTGACTGCGTCATCAATTTCATTTTATTCTTTTAATTGAGTTGTCCTATTTCTTGGGTTTCAGTCTTTAATGGTCAAGCCAGGATAATTCGGAATAGGCAAAAGGACAAAAATAACCCGTATCGAGCATTAAATATGCAAATTATGGACGTTCAACTATACTCTTCTTGAGGATATAAAATTTAATCAAGGAGCAATTCTATGTTCATGTCCCATATGAAAAAAGTTGTATTAGGCTTAGTAATCATCAGTTTTACCTCTACCAGCTTTGCAGCGTGGGTCAGCAACAGAAATCATGTGAATTGTGTAGGCAATACATGCCACAAAACATCTGTTCATAAGGCTTGCTACAATGGTAGTTGCAAAGCAGTACGACACGGCAGCACTTGGCATAGATAAGCTCTCAAATGCAATCTGGCTGAATATCCAGACATCTTAAATCCGTAACGTTTACGAGCGGTACGGAGAAATCCTTTCTTGCTCGACCTCCCGGGGCTTGTCCGCGATGAGAATGTCTTCAGCTCCCATCGCATCCACAATAATATTAATTCTTTGATAAAATTCACGATAATGTTCTAAAAATTCACTCAGGGCCTTTTTTAATCGAGCATCAACATCTAAACGCGGCAAAAGAGCACCTATTCTTACATCTAAGAGTCCATAATCATTTAAAGAAAACCCAAGCTTGGTACTCTGCATATTAAATTTACATATCATTTACAACTCATTTATATAGGTATTATTATGTAGATCTCTTGGAAGAACTATTAACTGGCGATGATCACACTACATGATGTGCACAAATCATTTGATGGCAATGTATCTTACGCGGTTAAAAACGTTAACCTTAGAGTTGCGAATGGAGAAACATTTGTACTTTTAGGGTCTTCAGGAAGTGGCAAATCCACCCTGCTGCAACTAATAAATAATACCCTAACGCCTAGCTCCGGTAGGATAGAAATTGATGGCCAATTAATCGATGATTATCCTCAAGTTCAATTGCGACGCTCAATAGGATTTGTATTTCAACATGCCGGCTTATTTCCACATATGACCGTGGGTCAAAATGTAGCTATTCTCATGCGCTTAATGGGTATTAAAAAGAGAAAACGCATCAGTCGTGTCCATCAAGTATTAGAATTAGTTAATTTGAATCCGGAGCACTACCTTAATCGTTATCCTGATGAGCTATCAGGCGGCGAACAACAACGAGTTGGTGTTGCTCGTGCTTTAGCAACAGATCCTAATTACCTATTTATGGATGAGCCTTTTGCCGCCCTGGATGCAATTACTCGCGATTCCTTGCAAAATGAAATCATTGAGTTAAAGAAAAAAATTAATAAAACCATTATTTTTGTTACTCATGATATAAATGAAGCCTTTCGCTTAGCGGACCGAGTTGCCATTATGCATCACGGTAGCCTTGAGCAAGTCGGCTCAAAAGAAGAGGTGTTCCGCCAACCTGCCACCGATTTTGTAAAACAATTACTGAATAAAACAAATTATGGATAATTCGTGGGATGTAATCAAAACACATTTACCGGAGCTATATACTAAATTAATTGAGCATATCTCCATATCACTTTCTGCGATGCTTATCGCGGTTTTGATTGGTGTCAGTTTAGGCTTGCTTATTAACCACTCCTCTAAATTAAGAATTCCCATTCTTACGCTAACCAATATCTTTCAAACCATTCCCAGCATTGCCTTACTCGGCTTTTTGATTCCCCTAGTCGGAATTGGCTTAGCCCCTACATTAATTGTCTTGATTGTTTACGCCTTATTACCGATTACCAGTACCACCTATACCGGATTAAAAGAAATTCCCAACCACTACCTGCTCGTAGCAAAGAGTTTAGGTTTTACGCGCTGGCAACGCTTATGCCTTGTTGAGCTGCCTCTAGCCCTTCCCGTAATCATGACCGGTATTCGCACCGCCATGGTAATGGTCATAGGAATTACGACGATTGCCGCCTTTATTGGTGCAGGGGGCTTGGGTGATTTTATTACCCAGGGTTTATCCTTAAATGATCCTCTGCTCATTTTATTAGGTGCGATTCCCGTTGCTTTACTTGCCTTAAGTGTCGACTATGTCCTCGCAACTTCGACCATTTTACTATCAGGTCGACATCGTTTAAGCCTACGCTTTAAAAAAATGAAACTGATTTTAGTGGGTCTCATTACCGGGACCTTGTTTGTCCTTGTCGCCCAACCGCTAGTTTCTTCATGCATCCCCAAACAGATTATAGTTATTGGTTCTAAAGACTTTACTGAACAATACCTATTAGCCCATTTAATGGCAGAATTACTAGAGGCAAAAACAGATTTGCAGGTGGTGAAAAAATTTAATCTGGGAAGCACGACCATTTTACATAATGCTTTATTAACAGGGCAAATTGACCTCTATCCAGAATATACGGGCACTGCGTATCGGGTGGTGCTAAAAAAAGAAGATCGGCAAAATCCCCAGCAACTCTATGATTACGTTAGCAACCTCTACAAAAAAAATTACGACCTGATTTGGCTATCCCCTTTTGGATTTGAAAATGCCGAAACCTTAGCCGTCAAAAAAGAATTTGCTCAAAAACATCATTTGAACAATTTAAGTGACTTAAGCCAGATAGCTAATAAACTGAAGCTTGCTGTTCCTGCTGAGTTTTTAAAACGTTCCGATGGATTGCCTGGCCTTACTCGAACCTATGATTTTCATTTTCAGAAAATCATCCAAATGCAGCCTAATCTGGTTTATCAAGCGATAAAAAATGATGTCGTACAAGCAATCGAAGCCTTTACTACCGATGGCAAGATACCCGAATTTAATCTAAGCATCTTATATGACGATAAGCATTTTTATCCCCCCTATGAGGCAGCCCCCATAATTCGCAAGGCAACGCTTAAAAACTATCCTCAAATATCCTTAGTATTAGCGCCACTATTGGGAACTCTAGATAATAAAACGATGCAGCATTTAAATTACCTCATCGATGTAAAAAAAATCCCACCACAAAAAGTAGCCCATGATTTTTTAGTGAGCCACAAGTTTATTTAAAGCGAGGGCATGTCGATATAGGGAGCATGTTAGAGTCAGGAACTTAATCGCAATAACATGCATGGAGAACACCTGCGAATATAAATCTATTTGCTTAATCCCCGCTCCAACCTTTATTATTCACATTATCTATTAATTATCACCAACAGAATAAAACTTATGTTTCATATTGCTCTTTACGAACCTGAAATTCCGCCCAATACGGGAAATATTATTCGCTTATGCGCCAATACCGGGGCAAAATTACATTTAATCCATCCTCTTGGATTTTCCCTGGAAGAAAAATCCTTAAGACGTGCAGGTTTGGACTATCATGAATGGGCTTCAATTATTGAATATGATAGTTGGGAGGCGTTTATCCAACAGCATCAGAACAAAACTATTTATCCTTTTAGCACCCATGCACACACGAGCTATAGCAGCATTCAATATGCTCCGGAAGATATACTTTTATTCGGGCCTGAATCTCGGGGCCTACCTCGGGAAATAGTAAATCAATACCAGTCGCTTTACATACCCATGCGAGAAAATAATCGCAGTTTAAATCTATCCAATACCGTTGCTGTGGCTTTATATGAAGCATGGAGACAATTAGATTTTAAATAATAAACACAGATAACCTGTAAGCTGGGCTGCACAGCCCACTTTTGGGAATGATACAAACAATATGGTGGCATTTTAAAACAATAACGAATACAACGCCAAGCCCCATACTCATGATGAATTTCTTGCCACATTATGCAAAGAATTGCTCCAACATATTCAGACCTACCAAGATACGCTACACTTAATATTTTGCTGAGAGTGAAAATGTTCCAGAATAAAAGTACTCCTCATCCTCGAAAAGAAACCTACAGCTATCAAAGTGCGCAAGCGCGAATAACTATGTTGCAAAATCAAGGTTACCACTTAGTGGGCAGTTTGCCAGATAAGGAAGAACCATGGAGTGCCTTGAAAACTGCTTCTTTCTTATTTATAAAAGATGCTCAATATTATCAATACCAGGCGAAATCGTTATTATCAGATACCCAATCCAAGCTTTGTTTTGATGAGGCGCAAATACCTAACATTAAGGGATTTAGTAAAATAATAACAAATGATTACATTTATGTTATTTGCCCTCATAAAACATTAGAAAATGCTAATGCGGTTGCAAAACCCCTCTTACTATTGAGAAAAGATACTTCCAAATCCGGGCATGATTTTTTAATCGCCCCTTATAAAAAATACGCTGAAGAAGATAAAATTGTTGGTGGTGAACTTTATTATCTCAATGGCGAGTTCCTACTAATTAATCGAAAATCAGGCAGTTTTCCTAAAAGTGAAGCAGAGGCACTCGCCTCAATTAGCACTATTTTTGGGCCTAAAGGGCAAGCGGCCTATCATTCTGCTGTTGAGGTAGAAGAGGTGCAAGAGGAAATAAGAAAACGCTCGATAAGAAACTTGCCATCTGCCTGTGCAGCGCCCTCCTCCCCTTCTCTTCTCAATTATCACAACCCAAATAGAGTTTTACCCTTGACCCAAGAGCCCCCGCGCCCCATATATCAGGCCCCGCCAATAGCGGCCCCCAAGGCCTCTTCCCCCGTGTTAAGATATTCGTTTAGCCTCGACTCTCCCGGTACAAAGCCACCCCCAGTGCGGATCGCATGGGAAAGCAATATGTCTCAGCAGCGTTTTTTTAATAATAAATCACCTACTATTGCTCATCCTATCTCCTGTGCTAAGTCGTGTACGATACTTTAACCTCAATTGCAAAGGGGCGTAGTATGATAGTTATATAAGGTGGTTTTATTGCGTCCTAGTAATAATTTGTCTTAGGTGTGTTAACAAGGAGCGGTTTATGCAACGATTGACCCAAGTTCAGGGATAACCATAACAAAAAATTGCATGGCCGCCTTTATTCCCTGGAATTGCTCTCAGAGAATGCTTCTTAGGATTTTATTTTTTTATCAATCAAATACCATTCTGCATCGAAGGTAACTCAATAATCCAAATTACCCTCTTCTTGAGTAATTTTGGAACACTGGTATAATACGATTTTTCCTTTTGGAACGATTTACAGTGCTGAACAATACCTCGAATGAAAAAAGCTTCACCAAAAAATCATTTATTACCGTTTATACCGAAACATATCCTTTATACAATGAATCAGGTGCTAAACGCTTAACAGAAGAGGATTACCAATATGTTTCTCAACCCTTGGTTGCAGTGACCTCTTTTTTTAATTTACCCAATCAGCCGCGACATTCAAATGAGCTCTCATTCTTCGATGTATTAAAAAACACAATCCATTGGGATGTTGAAGATGAAAAAAATAAACAACTGGGGTGGACCACAGTCCCTTTAGCAATACCGCGAATCATTTTCCATCTTTCTATAGCTCTCTTAGTTTTACCAAGCAGTACGGCGAAACTCATTACCGAGCTACTACCTGGGCTTGCCGAAGAGTACTGCTATATTGGAAAAAACCAAAGTAAATCGAATTATTTTCTCCAATCCGCTTACAAAGTCGGGCATATCCTCTCCAGTAGCGTACATTTTATTGGCCAATTAATCACCCCATCAATTAAAAGCTTTTTTCCCAGTCTTCGCGGAGAAAGTGGTATTGGTAAATTATTAAAATCAGCCGTTGTATATTACGGCCTACTTGCTTTGTTAGGAACGGCAGCGCTTATTGCATTGACCCTTGTTGCATTCAAACTGCCGCCCCTTGCCTGTGTCAGTATTTTAATTGCCGAAGCAGCATTAATTACCTATGCATGCCGTAGCATTTATAAAGGATGTTTTAGCGCGCCAAACCCACCACAACTCGTGGAACATCCACAAGAAGTAGAGGCAGAGGAACTGGTCGACAGCCCTGCCATTATGAACAGGATGATGCCTGCAGCTCAACCCAAAGAAGAACAATCCTATTTCAGCTCAATCTATAGTTATTTGTTTGCTCGGACTAAAAATGAAAAGAATCCAGAGGCTCAGCTCACCACAGAATACCGACCAATATAAAAATGAGGACTTTTTGTAAGAATTGAGAAATATCTTACAAAAATTTAATCATTTTATATGATGCTTTTTTAATCTGCGTGTTCTAAACTTAAAGAGTGAGATGAGACAATGGATGTCGACACAGGGAGTATCAACGCCTCAGGGATGAGAGGTGGCGCCACAAGGACGTGGCATATATATCTTCTCCTTATCACAAAGAATCCCCCATTTATCTGCTTGACAAAATCCAAAGAAATACCCACATTTAATACCATGTAAAAGATATTTTTTACATCTGAAATTAACGAAATCTCATTCGAGGCTATCTCACCGTGTTCGGATGACATCACAGCCTATAACAGACGAATAAGGATATTTGCCATGAAAAAAAGTCTACTTTCTATCCTATTAGTGCTCATTAGTTACCATGTCAGCGCAAAAAACACTAATTTTACTGTATGTAAAGGTAAATTCGCTTTATGTACTACTGCCTTGTGTGAGCCAATACCAGGAAAAAAGGGTTGGGTTTCTTGTCATTGTAGCGTTCAACAAGGATATTCGGCTGGCAAAGAATCCTGTTCAAGCCTAAAAAAAGGCACTAAAGATGCAGAAATTAAATCACGCTATTACCCCATTAAATCCTATGCTATTTGTAAAAATGAGCGGCCCTGGGCTTGGTGCCTAGATAGCCCTTGTACAATTGATAAAAAAGATCCAAGCAAAGCAGCTTGCCGGTGCTCACTTGTGCAAAATAAAGGGGACTATGTTATTGTGACTGATGCTTATAATGACAAAACTTGCACTACAGGGATCCATTCATCGGCAACAGTTAAAGGAGCAGAAGAGCTTCGAGATTTCTTAAAAACCAACGACCATCTACAACCTTTTGCTATTAAATTAGTACATTAATGTAGATACTTTTCGTCATTGCGAAACACTGTACTGCTTGGCTCACTCCATTCGCAATGACGAGATTTTTTATCTTACCAACAAGCAAATATTTTTCCCGATTCTGGTTTATACTATTTATTTATGACTTCAATAGTGCGCTATGCAACAACCTAAACTGCAGAATAACTCTAATGAGAAGAATACCCTCTCCCAAGTAGCTTCTATATTCAAAGAAGCATGGCAACTTACTTATGGGATTAAATTACTTATTTTTGTATTGGGCATTTTACTGCCTATAGGAATGGCCCTTATCTACTTTCTTCCTATTATATTTCTTTCCAATACCTTATTTTCCCTCGCTGATGTAGCTACTGCTAGCCTTTCGACCCTACTGAGTCTTCTCGTTGCATTCATTTTATTAAATTACTCACTGTTTACTATAGGTAACTTAATGGTCCTACTAGGAATCCGACGTGCCATTGGTCTAGCTCCGAACCTAAGTAAACTATTTCCACAATACCTGCGTCGTTCAGGAATTATTTTTTTGATTTTTCTCATTTTATTGCTCATTGGATACAGTGGCGAACTCCTTAAACTCCTTTACCCGGGGATGAAAGCACCCATGCCGATACTTGGAAACATTGTTTACTCAGTGCTGTGTTTTGCGATGCAGGGATTCACTATTCCCTTAATGATTACCAAAGGAGATGGTCTCTTAGCAGCATTAAAACAAACCGGCTCTATTTTATATCATAATGCACTTCTTCTAATTATTTGTTCGCTGCTGATGGGAGTAATCCTAGCGATTAGTTCCATACCATTAGGCATTGGCCTTTTTTGGACCCTACCTATGGCCATGGTAATGATGGGAATTCTATTTAGAAATACCACGGGACTTACACAACAGAAATAACTCATTTGCAGGAAACCAACATGTGTAAGTATGTTCACCTGAGCTGTACGTTCCTCTGCCGCGATGAATTACCGCGGATTGACCGCGGTAATTCAGGATTAGCTTGTTTCTCCAAACTTTATACCGTGAAGAGAATCGCCGCAGTAATTCGGTTTTCTAAACCACATATGCGGTATGAATACTCCACCAGCACAAAATGAGTCAATATTGACCATTGATGGAATTTTGTTATACTTCCGGTTTCGAAAATACTCATAAAAGAGAACTTATGAACTATCATGATGAATTTACTACATTAACTAAAAGTGGCATATTACCGGACAGTAATTATCTTTCGCCTCAACGATTTACCACTCACTTTTCTAATAGTGGGGAGTTTTGGGGTAGCCTTGCTCTCACGGCTGGATTACCTATTATGAATGCTTTAGCCACTTGTTATTACACAGCTCGTGCGGTATGGGCAGCAATGCGAGCCGTAGGTAATTTATTAATCTTAAAGCCTCGTTATACTGCTGAAGCACTTAATGATGTTGCGAGTAATATTACTCTAAGTATTTGTATTGGCGTGATGGCGCCTATCCATGCATTGACCAATTCAGTTACCGTACTGACTCGACTCATTGCTTCATGGTTTGTAGGTGAAGAACCTCGTGAAGATTTAAGCCAACGCGGATTAGTCGAAAAGTTTTCTAAAGAAATTAATAAACACACTACAACACTACCCTCATCAGCTTATTTCAAAAGCACTCGATTTTTCGCTCCCTATAACGATGCAGTGGAACTTATAAGTCAAGGTTTTGCTCCGCTGGGGATTGGGTTCCAAAGCGGATTTTATTCATTAGCACAGGCAGCTGAAGCGGTTACTAATGCAATTAATTTACTCACCAACATAGCTATTTGCAAACCAAGACATGCCCTGCAAGATGTTCGTAATCTAGGCGTACACTTTAGCTTAGCGGTAGGTCTGGCTGTTATGACACCAATTAATGCTTTAGTTGAAAGTTTAAGCTTTTTTAGTCGACTATTATCTACTTGGGTTCACGCCTGTGGTGATGATGATCAGCAAGAAAATAACCATCAGGCGAAGGCTTTGAATTAATCTGAATTTATCGCAGGCTGTGATAAGGCCTGCTCCCATTTGTGACAGCGCCTACATCTACTCCTTGGGTGGAGTAGGTGCTGTTTTAAACGGATTAAATGAGCTATCTTCTGGGCCTGTCATTTCACTCATCTGCGGCGATTCCATAGCCATACGTTGTGTTCTATCTGTAGTGGCAGAATTAAACTGTTTTAAGCCACTAATTAAATCATTCTGCTGTTTACTGCCAAATCCACTTTGTTGAATATCATTCTGGATTTGTGACTTAATGTTATTTGCACTTCCTTCATAAAGAGTACCAGAACCGGCAGAAAACATATAATTATCCATCGCTTTAAAATTCACATCCCCTTCTATGCCATAGGATACCCCCATGCCCCCACAACAAAACTGCGAACAATTTTGTGCCTCTTGAGCATAAAATTCTTTTTTCTGCTTTTCGAAAAACGATAGGACTGGCGGGAAGGCATTTAAAAATAATTTGCGTTCACTATTAGGTGCTTCATCCTTTAAATAAGCATCCTTATAACGGTCTATAAAAGGAGAATTCTGGGCTCCTGGAACCAAGTTTTGAAAAAATATTAACTGTTGATCATCCAATTTATTTAGGCTCATTTTTTTTCCTGTGTGCAATCAATTACTATTGAGTATAGATCAAAACATTCATTGTCTATCTCAAGGTATACGAGCTACTGTGTCCATGGTCTTTGTTATCCCCATTTGCAAGTAAGGGGGGTAAAAATCCATACTGATGCAACCCTTGCTTGGGATGCAATGATTGATGTTCCATGATTTTTCCGTGACATGAGCTTAAAATAAGCTGGCCTTTACTATTAAAGACAGCAAAATTATTAATGTCTGATAAGGTTTTTATTGCCCCATTGGATAAAGAACCCATTCTCGTATTAGTGACCAGTGCTGCATGCACGAAATCCATCTTCTGTTCAACGGTTTCCAAGGGCATCGCTTCAAAATATTTTTGTACGCAAAGGGACAATGGAGCCGCACTCCCAGCAAGTATTTTTACTAAACCCTTTTCACCAGTAGGCAATATTCCTTCTTTCATCAGAAAATCACCAATCCCATTGGTCAAATAAAAACTAGCCTGATCTTGGCAAATATCCATCGAACCCAGTTTATATAACCCATTCTTACACCCTGTAGGGCCTAAAGCATCGGTTACAAGAATAATTTTATTTTTAATCGTACGGTGCACAAGTGAAATAAAGGAAGCGGATAAATGCACCCCATCAGTAATTAACTCAACTCCTGGCGGACAGCGTTCAGGATTGCTAAGTACCCACTGTACGAGACGGCTTTTAGCATCATGAATACTTAGCTCCCGCGTACTCCGACTGCATGTTTCTTGACATGCATTACCCAGATGAGTAAACCCGCAGGCTCCTGCATCAATAGCACGTTCAATAGACTCCATGCTTTCCGGATTACAATGACCAATGAAAACCTTTACGAAAAGGCCGTCTTGCTCCAGTGTTTTGCATTGTTTAATAAACTCTTCAGCGCCGAACAAATCAGGCGCCATGGTTATTTTCCAATGTTTAATATTCGGGGCTACATCAATAATATCTCTAAACTGGCTCATAGAAATGCTTTCTTGCAGCACACCTTCCGCATGAGCTCCTTTACATTGTTTGGAGATAAATGGACCCTCCAAATGCACCCCAAGAATTTGGGTTTGACCGGGGACAGGATTTTGCTCTTGTTTTTGCATAAATTCATTAATTTTTATCAATGATTTTTTTATGGAAGCAATAGGCATAGATACTAATGTTGCCAAGGCATACGCAAGACCTGTTGCTCCTAGGGACTTCACGATGTGCTCTAAACGAGCATCATCAACCTCATCGCCTAAATCAGCAAAATCAATGCCTCCCTGCCCATGAACATGAGAGTCCAACATTCCTGGCATTAAGAAATAACTACCTTTTGAGTCAATAACATCAAGGTCTTGCAGCTGAGATAGATCCGTATCGAGCTCAAAAACTATTTGCTCTCCCCGATTAGTAATCAGTACATGCTTTAATTCCTTAACTCCAATCGTATTATAAACATAGATGTTTTTAATTAGCATTGAACCAACTCCCATAATATCCCTATAAACAGCTAGACATCGCCAAACTTGAATCTTGCGCCGGCACATCTGCTTGGTTTATTCGTTCCGGGCTAATAGGCTTATCAAAAAAACCATTTCCCTGTCTGGATGTCGCCCGCTCTTTTTGATCAAACAATAAACATATTACATGCTTTAAGCTTAGAATCATTTTGTATATATCTGCAAAACGGGTATAGCCATAGTGTGCTGTGACCCGGATATTATTGGGTGGGCGTACGTCAATTTCAAATCGCCCTAGCTCACTTTTTTGTTTCAACAAAGTTTCAACCTCACTGACATCATCAATACCATGCAACCGAAAAACTAACATCGCGCCACGCTGTGCAGGTTCTTCTGGAGTAATCCATTCAATGTGCTTTCCCATCTGCTGTTGCAATACCCAACGCATATAACGTGTAAGACATTCTGATTTGGTCTGAAGCTTATCCCAACCGAGCTGCCCCATCGCTTTCGCATAGGTTTTTACTGGAGCAAGAGCGACCGGGGAAGGATTACTGCAACGAAAGGCCCAAGCACCCTTCGACATCATAATTTGTGCATCATAACCATCAATAACCGCAAAAACCTTTTCTGAGACAGCCGCTTTCCATCCTTGCAGCGGTGGGTACTTTTCTAAATCAGTTTCTTTATTCACATAAATACCAAAACCGCTACCTGCAGAACCACAGAGGTGTTTGTAGCTACACCCTACCGCATAAGTAACCGGAAGGTTGCACAGCATTAATGTCCTATTTCCCACAGTGTGTGCTAAATCCAACCCCACAATAATCTGATGGTGCGCGATAAGGTCTTTTAGTTCAGTGAAAATGTGCTGTAGATCCAGCCGCTGTCCGGTACTAAATACCACGTCAGATAAATGAATAATTTGAATTTGGTCTACATTTTTTTTGATGAAGGCGATAATTGCCTCTTCAGAATAAAGCCCTTTTTCATCCGGAAGAATTTTTAAGCTAAGCTGCTCAGGTTTAGGAGGAGAGATTGAATTAGCAAATACCCCCAAATTTTTTGCCTGTTGTACCCCTCGTTTCAAAACAGACTCAATAATCGCCTGGTCAGAAAAAAACTCCTTTCCTAAATGGCAAATGGCGGTTCTACCTGACTGCCAATCCGTTAAAGTGGGTCGGTAAAAGGTATCCAGCAAACGACCAAGATTAGCGGACAACCCCTCTTGAGTGAAGAGAAATTCATAGGGCTCCGAAAAACCCAGCATGGCTTGCATGGCGGAAATCGCATCCTGCTCAATATCACAATCAAACCAATTTCCACTCGCATCTTTAGTTTCAGAAAAATGTCCTTCGTGTAGCTGCATTGCTTGTAATTGATTGATGCGCTCGAGCTCGGCCACCGCAGGTTTGAAGACAGGTCCTAAAGAGTGACCTGCAAAAGGAATCAAATCATCATAAGCAAATAATTCGTGTGTGCTTTTTAGTGGATCAATTTCATCCAAATAAGCAGCATACTCAAGAGAAAAACCTTGCGGGTTTTCTGAAAGTATACGGATAAACTCATCTGGATTAGTGGTTAGAGCCTGTATTAATTCCTTCATAATTCCCTCTATAAATAGTTTGATTTGATGTAGGTAAGCTGGTAGTGGATTGTAAAACACTTCTTATAAATCGAACAGAACCCCTACCAATTCCCCCACTATAAACGAATAAAATTATGCTATAAAATGCGCCCATAAGCATTTTAAGGTAGATTAATTTGACCTATCGTCCTGATATTGATGGATTAAGAGCAATTGCGATTCTGTTTGTTTTATTGTTCCATAGCGGCCTTAGATTAGTTCCCTCAGGCTTTATTGGGGTTGATATATTTTTTGTCATTTCAGGATTTTTAATTACCAGCATTCTGCACCATTCTTTGCAAAAAAATCGTTTTTCATTCATCGAATTTTATAGGCGTAGGTTATGGCGATTACAACCTGTCTTTATTTGTTTAATTCTTACCACCATTTGCATCACCTATCTTTTTTATTTACCTGAAGATTTCGTAAATTATTTCAAGAGTGCTCGTAAAACTACGCTTTTTACTTCCAATTCCTTTTTTGAAAAAGCAACCAAAGGCTATTTTTCAGCAAAAGCGAATGAATTACCTTTGTTACATACCTGGTCATTATCCATAGAATGGCAATGCTATTTGCTCTTGCCCATCATCATGTATGCATTACATCGTATTTGTCCTCAGCGCTTGTTGAGCAAGCTCATCTACGCACTCACACTCTGCTTTTTTGCACTGGCGTTATATTATTCTGCCACGCAGCCCAGTAAAACCTATTACTACTTATCCAGTCGGATTTTTGAGTTTTTAATCGGCGCATGCGTTGTCTTTGGCTCACCTCGGATTATCTTAAATAAATATATTTCCGAAGCGCTTAATGCCGCAGCCCTTTTGACGATATTTTATATAGCAACCCGCAGTAACATTAGCTGGGGTTTTCCCAATGCTTACGCCTTTATTTTATGTATCGCGGTAAGCATCCTCATCGCCGCTGGTAAAAATAACGCCCCCTCCTTGTTTACCCGTATGCTATCCATAAAGCCTTTAGTATTCATTGGCCTAATTTCTTATTCTTTATATATTTGGCATTGGCCAGTATTTGTACTAATGCATTATTTGGAAATTGCCAAAACCCCCTCCTACTTCGTGTTTACTTTTGGCTTTATTTTTATTATTTCCTTTTTATCCTGGAAATTTATTGAGAAGCCGGCCCAAAAGTTTAACACCCTTAAATTCGGTTACAGCCTGGCTCTTTTATTCTTAACCCCACTAGCACTCGTTTATATGGGGAGTTCTTTAGTCAAACATCATGAGGGCTATCCTCAGCGTTTTGAGGAAACAGCTCGAATCGCAAGCAGGCTTAAACGATACGATAACCCCCAAAGACCATTATGTCTTGGTGAAAAAAATGTAGCCATCAGTAACAATTGTGTTCTGGGAGCACATCAGACCAACAGTAAAACTGCCTTTTTATTTGGGGATTCTCACGCCAATCATTTTTGGGGATTTATCGATACACTAGCCCAAAAAGCAAATATCTCAGTCACCTCCCATGCAACTTCAGCCTGTCTTTCATTACCGGGAATACGTCAATATGATTGGAATGCCCAAGATTACGCCGCATGCTATGAACAAACACAACGCTACTATTCGCTGATCGAGAAAAATCATTACGATTTTGTTATCTTAGGCCAAAATTGGGATGGTTATTTAGGCAACCGGTTAATTCCCCGTGAATCTGAAGCAAGGGTAAAAAAACGTATTGAAGAAGCATTAGATGCGGCAGTGCAAATTATTATTAATTCAGGAGCAAAGCCAATTTTAATGAAATCCATTGTAACTAATAATTCATATCATTGTTTTCTGCATCATCTAAAAACACGCGCGAATTATGATCCGAAGCAATGTGAGTTTGATATCAATACGAAAAAGTCGCAGTGGCAAGATAAACTATTTTCACATCTGCAACATAAATATGCTCAGTTAATTATTATCGATCCAGTAAAAGTACAATGCCCTCATGGTCGGTGCAGAGCCGATATAAATGGTATGCCATTGTTCCGTGATGGAGGACACCTGAGCGATTATGCTTCGTATCACTTAGCAACCCGCTATTTAAACCATTATAACAATCCTTTAACCCAATAAATTCCCTCAAAACAACCGTCATCCTCAAGGAATTGAGGATGACGGGCCAAAATGAAGTCTTGTTGCGCCCCCAGCAATGATTTAAAATAAAACAAAAGAACCAAAAATAACATCCTCTGTTAAAAAGAAGGGCTTATGGCCACATTAACCCATTTAGACTTATATAAGCTAGGAACTTTACTTGACTACCCATTATCAGACAGGGGCTTATGCCACGGTGTTGCACTCATGGCAATCCAAGCACTTCTCGCAGTGGATGAAAAAAGTTTTTTTAAGCGGCTTGATTTCATTGCTTCTTATCGCTCTAACTTTGCTCGATTAAAAGAAGAGATAGAAGAGGCTAAAAAGAAAGCTCTATCCACTATTCCCCCTATTGAGGAGGCAACTCAAAAATTGCTCGACATACTGGCCTTTTTTGATGGGATAGAATTATATCTAGTTCCTCAAAAACACGCCGATTTATTTGATGGCGTCATTTCCCAAGAAGACATAACCACAATTTACCCACTCATCAGCTCGGAAAAGCTTAAAGGCACGAAATTAACCCATTTATTTAATAGACCATTCGCTTTTGATAAAACCAACCTGAAAGATTATTTAAATGAATTAGCAAATATATTTGACGATACAACTATGTTTCCCCCTATTCTCTTGAGAAATATCGATCATTCGATTTGCCTCAAATACGATAAAAGCGATACCTGGCTTTATATAGATATCAATGACTTTGGTCAGCAGGAAAATACAACCTACTTTCGCAACCTCAATAGAGAGGAACTAGCCGACAACATTTTTAAGTCATTTGGACCAGCACCATACCCTCATGTTGTCATGAATGTAGAAGTACTTACCACCAAGGAAAACTACCTACTGCAATCCGCACTGGAACATTTGCATGCACAACACCCTATTACTGCCGAACAAGCTAAAATGCATGACCATCTCCACACAGGATTACTTTTTTTAGCCTGCCGCCACGGCAATCTTGGTGTCGTGCAAGAGCTATTCCAACAACCAGATGCATTGATTAACACGAAAACGCCCAATGGCGAAACGCCTTTATTAATTGCCTGTGCCAAAGGATATCTTGAGATTGCCCAAACATTAATAGCTCACCGCAATACCCTCGTTAATGAAAGCAATCTAAAGAAACAGTCACCTTTATCCTTTGCTTGTGCAAAAAAATATACGAAAATCGCGCAAGCACTTTTAGAACGTCGAGATACCTTGGTTAATGAACCTAATGTTATCGGAGAAACTCCCTTGTACATCGCTTGTGAATATGAATGTCATGATATTGTGCTGCTGCTAATCGCGCGCGAAGATATTCTTGTTGACCAAGGCAACATGGACGGTGTAACCCCCTTATGTCTTATATCATTTGTAGGTCGGGTTGATATTGCAGAAACGTTACTACAAAAAGCAAATATTAACCATCCTTCATACTCTGGAAATACCCCCTTTCACTATGCATGTGCCTCCCCTGATTCGCCAGAAAATCCACTCATGATTCAACTATTATTAAACAGGGGAGCCAGCTTAACGATGCAAAACGAAGAGGAACAGACTGCTTTAGATATTGCATTTGAATGGAACAATGAAATAGCCATTTCCATGCTGTTAGAATTTACCCTGGAAAATGGGCTTGCCCCGGATAAAGTGATGTCTTTGGACACCTTTGAAACTAGAGCGCCTTGGCTTGCAGAAAACTATCC
This sequence comes from Legionella lytica, assembly GCF_044626755.1. Taxonomy (GTDB): domain Bacteria; phylum Pseudomonadota; class Gammaproteobacteria; order Legionellales; family Legionellaceae; genus Legionella; species Legionella lytica_A. Next base: position 1,617,448 of record NZ_JBGORX010000001.1, read on the forward strand.
TGCATTTACTGGCCGTATGTCTCAGGTTAAACCTCAACTGAAAGGAAGAGAACTCTCCTTTTTTAACCATACTCCGGTAGGGTCGGAGTTTATTTATGACAATACCCATGAGAATAATATGGAAAAAAGATAAAAAATAAAAATAAATCATAGATATGCTGCTGTATTTATCCTACTTTTATCTCAGTGCTTACACCTTATTCTTCTCATTGTCGCTACTGCTTCACCAAACTCTTATTCACTTAGACTACTTATGTATTTCACCGAGCTCTTTCGAGGTAGGATCTAATTGCGCCTCTGACTTCTCTGATTTATGGTATATACTTGATATAGATAAATTTTTTATTGTTTATTCTACACGCTGATAAATATAGAGATTGAGAATGAAATGGACCATTTTAGCATTAACGATTTTATCGCTTCAGGGATGCTGTTTTCGCTCTGAAATTATCTGTAGAGAACGAGCTTCTGCTACGGTGATTGAACCGCTAATAAGATATCCATATAGAAGTCCCGTTGATATAACGAAAACTACAATTGATTTTTATTAAGCGTAGCCTGTTTTATCAAACAGGCTGCTCCTGTCATTACTAGAAACTGCTGGGCACTAATGCCTCTTCATCTTGCTCTTCATCGGTTTCATCAAACCCCATATCCTGAATCAACAAAGCACCTTCAGGGCCGTTTATATGTTCTTTATAGGATGCAAGTGCTTTAATCTCTGGCGGAATTGCTTGTTCATAAAACTCTAAGAGAGTACTTTGCTCTTCGATAAAACCGGTCATAAAACTCAATGGTCTCAATACTTCGAAAAAAGAATGATGCCCTAAAGCAACTGTCGCTGACGCAACTAATAATCCTAAAAGTTTATATTCTTCGGAAGAGAAAATGCACAAGGTGCTTAGAGCACTGACTATCTTACCAATAGAACCTGAGGCACCACTAATCACCGGCAAATAATGCTCACGAAGCCAGTCGGCCATCTCACTATCTTCCTTGGGCGCATAAATTTGCTTACTCGGGTAATTGGCAAACTTTAAATAATTTACGAGGCTCTCGGGTATCACTGTCATTTTATTTTCGAATAAAATCCCTAGATTAAAACTAGGCTTGGCTAAAGCCTTTTTCACCTCCATACATCCCCTCTCAGCATCAGTAAACAAATAGTCAGGGCGTATTTTTTCCAATATTAGTTTCTGAACCTGAACGGGGTTACTGCTAAATAAACCATACTGCGCCAATGCATTATGAGGGGTTACAGGATTTTCTAATTGTAACTCAGGATAAAGTAAGCCCTCCATACTCATGATGATTTCGGTGAAATACTTTAAAAATGTATCCCATACAAGCACTCCACCTGATTCCTTCAAAGCAGTTAAATCAGTAATAGCGGGATAATCTCGTATTAGTGGGCTGAGCGACATATATAGTTTTCGCTCAAAGTCCTCATTTTTTTCATTAATCTTACGTAAATTTTCTATTGCCTCGTATATTTTATTATAAAGCTCGCTAAAAACTTCAGAATGCTCAAGAAAATATTTCGCCAAGAAACTTTCAAAAATACAAACTTCAACAATGTTATTTTTGTCATCAAAGGTCATAACAAGCCCCAAAACAAGAGAAAATAAAAACACAGTGTACTTTATTGCCCCAGCAAAAACTACGTTTTGACAGGCTTATTACTTAGGGAGAAACACTTTAACTAATTAAGAAAAAGAGTACAAAAATCAAACTTAAAATAATCACTAAAGGATTTAATTTTTGCCGGGTTAAAAGCTTCAAAACACTATAAAGAATAATTCCGCCACCAATACCATTGGCAATCGATGAGGTAAAAGGAATCATCATGATAGTAGTCATGCTTGGAGCAGTTTCACTAATATCAGTTAATTTCATATCCGTTAAATGTTTCATCATACAACAGGCCACATAAAGTAATGCTGGACCTACCGCATAAGCAGGAATCATTTTTGCTAAAGGAAAGAAAAACAGCATCAGAAGAAATCCGAAAGCAATCACTAAAGACGTTAGTCCAGAACGTCCCCCTGCTTCAATGCCCATCGCCGATTCAATATAAGGAGAGGTGCTCGCCGAGCCTAAAAGCCCTGCTAAGGTTGAAGCCGCTGCATCGGCAGTTAAGGTGTAACTAATACGACGTTTATAATCCTCTTTATGTTTAAAAATGGTGGGGTTAAGTAAACCAATTAAAGTTCCAGTCGCATCAAAAATAGCAATTAAGAAAAAAGTGAAAATAGCTTTTAAAGCAACAGCACTCGTCATCCCGGAAAAATCAAGTTTTAAGAAGGTCGGTTCAATAGAAGGAGGTAAATCGAATACTCCTTGCCAATGGGTCATTCCCAATATCAGGCTTAAAATACTAATACTGAGGATGCCTATAATAATGGCTCCGGCAATACGATAATAATCCAACACCAGAATGATAAGAAAACCCAAAAAGAACAAACCTGTTTCTGGCTTACGAATATCGCCTAGGCGCATCAAATTATGCACATCATCTACAATAATGTGATTGGCTTGAAGAGCAATCAAAGCAATCAGTAAACTGATGCCAATCAAAATTGCTATTTGTAAATTATAGGGAATTGCCTCAATTAATAAGCGCCGGACCCCGGTTAAGGTCACTAAAAAAAACAATACTCCAGAAATAAATACCATGGCCAAGGCATGTTGCCAATCAATTCCCATTCCCTGAACCACGCTGTAGGAGAAATAAATATTTAAAGCCATCCCCGGAGCGATGCCTATTGGTGTATTGGCAATAATACCGGTTAAAGCGCAAGCAAAGGCGGTGACCAAACAAGTCGCAGTAAACACCGCTCCTTGCTCCATACCTGCATCATGTAAAATCGTTGGGTTTACAAAGACAATATAAACCATGGTTAAAAAGGTAGTAATACCGGCCAGAAGTTCTTGTTTAAAGGTTGTTCCGTGAAGAAAATAGGATTTTAAATAGTTCATGACGCTGATGGATGGAAGTAAAAACTAATCCTACACAAAGCATGGGGATGTTTGCAACAATTCATTTACGTGAACATCTAAAGCGTTCCTTCCCCCTCCCCTTCAAGCCACTTCTCTACTAGAGACGCCCCTCCAACCGCCCCACAAACGGCAAACATCACGGGAGCTAAAAAGACAAAATCAACCCGAGTAAACTCAAAAATTATAATGGTCGCGGTTAATGGCATTTTCTGAGCTGCCGCAAGAAAAGCCGCAGCTCCAATCACTGCATACGCCACCAATGGAGTACCTGGCCAAATGAAATTCCAAATTCCACCTAGAAACACACCTAATAAGGCACCATTAGCAAGAGATGGAGTTAAGAGCCCACCCCAAGCGCCAGAGCGTAAGCTAGTCCATACCACAAAACTTCTTAGTATTAAGATCACCAAACTCATGCCTATGGATAATAACTGGCTAAATTCCAACTGTGCGGCACTCTTTCCATTCCCGAGCAAGGAAGGAAAATAAATAGCGAGAAAACCAATCATGATGAAATTTGCCAAACAAGCAAAAAACATAGGCCAACCACGAAATGCCTCAGTGCGTTGCCTATTTGCAATGTTAATAAACCAAAAGGCCAAAAAGCCTAAAATAGGGCCAACGACTACAGACCAAATCGTTAAAGACGCATTAATCGAGGTTAACTCCGAAATATGATACGTCGCCTCCTGTCCCAATCCCCACCAAGACACCACCGTGGCAATAGCAGAGGTAGCAAATGCCGGTAACAAAATAGACCAATGGAAATTAAACAGAAGTACTTCCATTACAAAAACCGCACCGCCCAGAGGCAGATTATAAACGGCAGCTAAACCTGCCCCTGCACCACAAGCAAGCATCACTTTCGTTTCATCCACAGTGAGGCCCGCCTTGTGAGAAAGCCAGGTAGCAAACACAGCCGCGGCTTCTCGTGGAGCGACCTCACGACCTAAAGGAGAGCCTAGTGCAATCGTAATGATCTGTATCAGTGCATGACATGTCGTGGTTAACGGAGGCATTATTTCGCCCGTTTTGATGGCTTGGGCAATACTTACTAAGGGCTTACCAAAGCGCTGAATAATAAACCAGCCTCCTCCTGCGACTAAACCACAAGTTCCTAAAACCAAAAGTCTACGTGTAGGGCTTGAAGCGCTCACCCCTTCTAAAAAACTTTCCGGACTAATGATATGCAAGCTACTATAACCATAGGCAATATGTTGTAAATAATGGAGTAATAAGGCTAATGTCATTCCAATTAAACCTGAACCAATGCCTACACCAATAGTCACTAACATGAGAATGCCTATTGATGTCTTGGAATTTGTACACGGTTCCTCTAATAACTCCATTTCCTGCTAGTCCTTTTGGGGTGTTTTATTTAAAACATCATTAAAATTAATCAAAATATAAAATTGGGTCAAGAAAAAATACCAATGCAAAAAATTAAAGAGACAGTACCCATATTAAGCGCTAATACGGCCTACCTTATAGGACAAATTTTAAAAAAAATCGCGTAGTACAAAAAAGAATTTTTTCAAGCTGTTCTTTCATTTTTTTTTTTGTTATTATGCGTACGCAGTTACCCTAATCCGTACACAATCTCTGTGTATAACTTCAAAATTGACTCAATCTTCTTCTTTAAGAAAAAATCAAAAACTATCTTCCAGGCCTTTATTTATATGGAGTTTCGTCCTTATTTCTCCTTAAAAATTATCCACAAAATCTGTGGATAAGTCTGTTAACAGACGCTGGAAAGATTGGTGAAAGTATTTAAGCGTTGATTCTAAAACTCTGAAACAGGCAATTACTGGTCCGCAACTCATCCGCTCAATCTGATTTATTTTACAAACAACACTTTATAAGCTACATAATTAATAACTATAAGGACTACTATAAAAATAATCATGAAAAAATGGATTGGGTTATTCTCTCTCGTTGTCATTGTGCTAATTGCTTATTACATTATGGGGGCTATGGCAAGAACCACATTCACCCAAAATATCGATTCATTTCCTAAATCCTCCGTAATAAACCTGCATTTAGATCAGTACCAACAAGGCTGGTTTTCATCTAAAGCTCGATTAGATGTAAAAATGCATATACCTGCCCAAAAAATTACCGATCAAAGTGGTGTTGTTAAAATGGATACTCCTCTTGATATGGATATAAGTATTCCTCTCCGCATCAAACATGGACCATTCATTAAAACAGATAATGGCTTTCGTTTTGGTCTTGCCGAAATTGCCACCCGTCCAGATACGCACTATAAAGCTTTAATCAATTATTTAAGGGAAACGGTAATTAAATATTCTCTTCCCTCTTTAGACTTCAAAGGTACTGATGGTGCACCAGATGGGGCAGTGCAAATCAATTGGGAGGGTTTAAACACCGAACTGAGGGTTTCATCAAATCTTGACAAAATTAATGCTAATTTGGACGTCTATGGTCTCAATGGCTCTGCCAGCACTGCTGATTTTAACTTTGGAAAATTAGAATATGATGTCCAGCTATGGCGTCATCAGGAGTGGTTATGGCTCGGTCAATCTCATTTGGGTCTCGCTGCTGTAACAATTAATGCACCAGATTCAGAGAATTTTAACCTGCAAGGACTCGACCTGCGCTTTAATTCAGATGTAACCGATAATAAAATGGGAATTGATTGCAAATTATCTCTAGAAAAACTGATTGTCGATAACCAAAACTATGGCCCCGGTGTTTTTAAGCTCAGTATTAAAAATTTAGATCCGAATGTAATGGCCAAACTCAATCAGCAAGAGGCCAATATGGTTGAAAATAATGTGGATCCTAATCTTGCGATGCTGGCTATAGCTACCGAATTACCCAACCTCCTTACTAAAGGCCCAGTTATCGAACTTTCTGAAATGAATCTAATCTTACCGGAAGGCCAAATTAACGGTAACTTTAAAATATGGTTACCTGAAAATGAAGCTAAAAACTCGTCTCAAGTAATGCAAAAAGTACGGGGTGAAGGTCATTTTAAAGCGCCCGTTCGCTTAGTTAAATCTTTAGTCACAGCCTCAATTAAAAGTGACCTGGTGAAGAAAGCACAGCAACAGCAACAACCGGCATCAGTAACCAATCCGATGGACACCTTCCCCGCCCCTGCTGCAGTAAGTCCCGAGGTAGAAGCAGAAAAGCAAGCCGAGCAATTGCTCACTGATTTAACTCACAAAGGATATTTAAAGAGAGAAGGCGATAATTATATCGTTGATTTTACATTAGAAAATCAAAAAATTCAGATTAATGGAAAGTCTTTGAATATCTAAAAGTAACTCTATCAAGTACGAGCTCAGCGAAGCAAGATTGCTTCGCAAATGCTCGCAATTAGCAGGGCTTATGAACAACCCATATCAAGCACTATACGTCCATTAATCTTGCCTTGTTTCAGTTGTTCAAACACGGTATTAATATGTTCTAACTTTTCCGTCATTATGGTTGCCTTAACTTTTCCTTCCGCGGCAAAGGCAAGCGATTCTTGTAAATCCAGACGTGTACCAACAATAGAACCTCTTAGGGTAATTCCTTCCAAAACCATATCAAAAATGGATACCGGGAAAAAACCTGGAGGTAAGCCATTAAGCACAACCGTTCCTCCTCGTCGAAGCATCCCTTGCGCCTGCTCAAACGCTTTTATAGAAACAGCCGTAACTAATACTCCATGCGCACCGCCAATTTCTTTTTTAAGAAAAGATACGGGATCAACATGAAGCGCATTAACCGTGAGGGATGCACCTAATTGCTTCGCCAATACTAGTTTTTTATCATCAATATCCACCGCAACTACATTTAATCCCATGGCGTTTGCATATTGAACTGCCATATGACCTAGCCCACCTATTCCAGAAATAACTACCCAATTTCCAGGTTGGGTATCAGTCATTTTTAAACCTTTATATACCGTCACTCCAGCACATAAAACCGGTGCAATTTCAAGAGAATCAACCGCTGCGGGGATATGGCCGACAAAGTTAGGATCCGCAATAAGATACTCAGCAAAGCTGCCATTAACCGAATAGCCGGTATTCAATTGGCTTTCACACAATGTTTCCCAACCCCCTAAACAAAAGGAACAATGTCCACAGCTGTGGTGAAGCCAGGGTATGCCGACCCGGTCTCCTTCTTTAACATTGGTGACACCTGCGCCAACGGCAGAAACAAAACCAACGCCTTCATGTCCGGGTATAAAAGGTAGAGTTGGCTTTATTGGCCAATCACCGTCAGCAGCATGTAAATCTGTGTGGCAAACCCCAGAGGCGACGATTTTTACCTGAATTTGCCCGGCTTGAGGTTCTGGAATGGGTACTTCTTCAATAACGAGGGGTTTTTGAAATTCTTTGACGACGGCTGCTTTCATTAATTTTGTTGTCATGAATATCATCCTTATTGAGAGTGACAAGCCTATTGAGGCAATTCGTATAGGCACTTCTATGCCAATTATTTAAACTGATATTAAAATTAAGAATAGACCAAAAATTGTACTCGATTCTTGATGAAATTGGAGTAATCTCTGGATTTATATCTGCATCAGACACTAATTCGGAATCATCGTAGAACGAAAATAAAGAGACAAAATCCAATGATCGTTAATTAAAATGCTTTTGAATAGCGTCCGGGGGCTTTTCCACGGACGTTTTCTATTTGTTGCATGTTAAAACAAAAATTACTAATTGCGGAATTGATTTTGTGCCAGATCAGACACTTCTGAATTCAAGTGCTCTTTTAATTCATTAAGAAAACTAGATAATTTATTTCTCACCGCAGTATTAAAACACGCTTTATCCTCAGCACTTGAGTCTGGGAGAATTAATTCGGGCTTATTTAAAAAAATAGCTATAGTCTCCAATTCCTTGGGTAAATTAGCAACAACGTTCGCACCATCTATTATCGCTTGCACCGCGCTAATCACCTCAACATAAGAATGATTGCTTTTTTTTATTTGGTTGAATAACACCACGAGCAAATTCTCAACCGAATTGATTTCAGTAAAAAATTTATAATTATCCATTTTTGTATTTGTCATAAGAATCTTCTATTTTTTCTTTGCAGAAAGGAAAAAAAATATTAATCTGATACAATTATATATTAATTTGGTCAAAAATTTCATGAATTTTAAAACTGAATTCTCTTTTTTTCAAAAAGACAGCCAACAACTTAGCGTGGATGATTTTGATCAATATTTTAGAAAACTCATACTTGACTCCTATGAAAAACGATTTGATAGTGTAGCAGATGCTAAATTTCATCTGGCACTCCAAGGATGTGATTTGCAAACTATGGTAAACATGCTTCTCGTGTTTGAACGAGTGGGGGTATTGGAAAAACCCATTGAACAATCACTATTTTACCCCGTGGGCTGTGGTGACATTGCCAATGCCTTCTGCACACTGCTAACTAACAGCACACTATTTACTCCCCTGACGGAAAAACCACCACAACTCCCCTCTTTAACTAAAGAACTAGGGAAAAATTTACCTCAATTAATTCGCATCGATATCCCAGGACATTCCTATGTCATGCTCGCTTGCGAAAAGACGAATAAAGAGGTTTTTGGGTATATTTATCAATCGAATATAGCGGAAGGGATGGAGGATAACTCATTCTCACTTAGTGCCTGGCTTAAGGATCATCGTTCATCCAAAACAAACCTAACTGAACATTTAAACCAAGTGATTCAATTAATTGATGCCGACACCTGTACTCAAGATAAGAAAAAAATTTATGATGCTTTATTTATTGCGGCCCCAATAGTACCTGTCAGGATCCCTGCCGATCTTGATGTAATAATTAAGCATATAAACGAACACCCCAACTCATCCCGGTACAAAACGCAGCACGTTAATCCTAGGAAATTAATCAATATCCTAGAAGATTTTGAGCGTAATTTCCGAGGAACTCATGCGGAACAAACCCAATCTTTATCCCAGTATATTGAGCAAAGTCGTCTGAAAATGCGCGCAAATGAAGAGCAACAGGAGCCTGATCTACCTACTTTATAAGCCTCTATGCGTTGATTCGGCGGCTATTTGTTCTATATTGCGCACAATATTTTTCGCAATATTAGCCAGAGGTAAATCATTATCCCCTTTTCCAAAAGGCTCTTCCAATTCTTCAGATAAAATTTCCAAACCAAGTAAGATATAGACAATCATTACCATCATCGGGATTACTAAGAAACCAAAGGTATTAACCCAGCCAAACGGAAAAATTAACGCATAAAAGAGTAACGCTTGTTTCACAAAAAAAGCAAAGGGTGGGGGCACATGAGTATTAGAAATGCGTTCACAACCACCAACAAGATCGATTAAATTAGCCACATGCGTATCTAGCGCCAGATACTGTTCCAATTGTAATTTATTTTCTTGGCGCAATTGATTGAGAATGAGATACATCCTCTGCGTTAACAAAAGTACGGGATTCTTTGACTCCAACTCATGAATACATAATGACAGCAATTCTGTTTCTAACTCATTAGTTTCTTTACGCAAATGAGCTTTGATAACAATGGGTAATTTAGTGAGTAACTCGTAAAAACCCTGATGTTTATTTAAGCCAATGAATGCATCAAATTTCAAGGCTAAATTACGACAGTTATTATTAATACCTCCCCACAATATACGGCCTTCCCACCAGCGGGCATAACTGGTATTCACTCTAAAGCTAATAACGATTGCTAAGATAAAACTAAAAATCAGATGGAATTGTCCTATATTGTATTTCTTGGCATTTTCAAAAAAACACAGGATCAGAATCGCATAAATAGTAACAATTGCCGTAATCGGCAATAATTTTCGAAATACCTTTTCTTTATAAAATAAAAAAAGATGAGGCACCCAAGTTAATAAATTATATGATTTTAGTTTCAATAAAGCTCCCCTAGTAAAAACAACTGATTATACCATTACATAAAACATAGCAGATGATACTTCCAACAATAAAATCCTTTATTATCTAAACAAATAATTAATACGCTCTTACGATCCCAATTACAAAAAAACCAAATTATCGCCTTTGGCCGCAGTATAGGGAGCAAAATAGAGTATTTTAACTCCATGTGTCTTTTGCACAGCAGCTCACTACGGATTCATAAATGAGTCAAACAAAAAACTGCTTTCCCCCTGCCTACTATTTTGCCTAACATACAATTTCCTTATTAGTAGCACGGGAAAATAAATGAGAAAAATCAAAAATTAGCCTATTTTTAAATTCATTAAAATCCAGCTAATATAAGATATCTTTAAAAATCATAAGAAAGGATTCCAAATGAGTGATTTTTTTCAAACGCCCCCAAGCTTAAATAATCAATACGATGATGATTTAGTTCTCAAATATTACCTTGAGTGGAAACTACCCGCCATTATGCTTAGTGAAATTCAACCTGAATTACAAAGCTTGGGGCAACGGGTTATTGAAGAAATCTGCCACTTAGGCCAAGAAGCGGAAGCTTACCCGCCCAAGCATGTACCTTATGATCCATGGGGAAAACGCATTGATCATATTGAGGTCCACGCGGCCTGGAACGCCTTGGATCGCATTTCGGCCGAAGAGAAACTCATTGCCATTGGTTATGAACGTAAGCACGGTGCACTATCGCGTATACACCAATTTGCCAAACTTTATTTATTTCACCCCTCCTCCGCAATTTACACTTGCCCCCTGGCAATGACCGATGGTGCGGCGCGCGCTTTAGAACTGTACGCAGATGCCTCCCTTAAACAACGTGCCTTTTCACATTTAACCTCAGCAGATCCTTCCCAATTCTGGACCTCAGGACAATGGATGACGGAGCGTACTGGCGGCTCTGACGTCAGTGGCACCTCAACCATTGCTAAAGCGGATGGAACTCAGTTTCGTTTAAGTGGTGTTAAGTGGTTTACGTCAGCAACCACCTCACAAATGGCCATGACCCTGGCGCGTATTGAAGGAGCACCTGCAGGGAGTCGGGGACTAAGTTTATTTTATTTAGAACTACGCGATGCTCAAGGCACACTCAATGGTATACGCATCAACCGTTTAAAAGACAAACTAGGAACTCGTGCTCTTCCTACCGCAGAATTAACGCTGGCTAATGCCCAAGCAACACTGGTTGGCGACGCAGGGGATGGTGTGAAAAAAATATCCTCTCTGTTTAACATCACCCGCATTTACAATGCCTGCTGTGCTGTGGGTTACATGCGGCGTGCACTTGCCCTTGCACGTGATTATGCCAATAAGCGTATTGCCTTTGGTCGTCCCCTATCCCAACATGGCCTGCATCTGGAAACTTTAGCCCATATGCACCTGGAATTTACTGGTGCCTTCCATCTGGTTTTTCATGCGATTGAGTTGCTTGGTAAAGATGAGGTTGGTGCAGCTACAGAACGTGAGCGCGCTCTATTAAGACTGTTGACCCCATTGGCTAAATTGTACACTGCCAAACAAGCGATTGCGGTAGTCAGTGAAGCCCTTGAGGCCTTTGGCGGTGCAGGATATATTGAGGACACCGGACTTCCACAATTATTGCGTAACGTACAAGTCTTATCTATTTGGGAAGGAACCACTAATATTCTCAGTCTTGATGTCTTACGCGCCATTGAAAAAGAAAATGCAGCTGCCTCTTTTTTCGAGGACGTAGCCCAACGCCTAGACCAAATCAACAACGCTAAACTTCAGTCAGCCAAAAACACTACAGTAGAAGCCGTACACACAATTCAAAGCTATATGGGCTCTATGTCGCTAATGAATAGTGAGGAACAGCAAATAGGCGCTCGTCATTTTGCTTTTGCCTTAACACAAACCTATATAGCGAGCCTGCTGTTGGAATATGCTGAATGGGCTTTGCACACGAATAAAGATCCTCTTGCCTTAATTTGCGCAACACGTTGGTGCGTCAAAAATTTAACTAATTTACTCAAACCTTCTGAGGCTCATAAAAAAGAATCCTATCTATTAGCGATGAATGACCTAAGCGAATAAGTAACGAGTGGTGCTGTAAAGTACCTTTAAACAAGAACTTCATTCCAAAGCATCGCTGTCAGGATTTTTCATGTTTGTGAATTGACATTCCCTTCTCCCCATTGAGAAAGTCTGGGCTCACTTTAAAAGAAACTTAAGAATATGTATTAAAAAATTTGAATTATTTATGGACACTATTACTTATGCAATATATAACCCATTATCGGGTTCGCTATAGACATGACCATTAAATGCTCAATAATCAAAAAATAGTTCAAAAAGATCCTGTTGTTAATATTTTGTTAATTTTTTCTTCATACAATAATGCCGATTTTAACGCTACTGTAGAGGTATATCATGCCTGGCGATCCTCCAATATCAACAGCCAATACTGAAGAACAACAAAAACAAGTACCACCATCTGGCTTATCTCTAATAAAGATGACTCCCGCTGTTTGGCATACCAGTAACTTTTTGACCGTTGCAGGAGCGACCAATATTGCCATCCTTGGGGTACAAAGTCCGATAAAAACCCTACTGGCACGCATGGCGGCCCAAGCGCCAATCATACCCCCGGTATCCGGTGGAACCTTTGGCTTTTTTAGAGCGCTCTATGCAGGAACTAAAGCCAGTCTTTATGGTTCTGCAGCGCGGACCACTTATGTTACTACTACTAAAAATAATAGACCTCATGAGAGTTTTGTAGGCGAGTCTGTACTACGCGAAGAAACCGCGCGTGAAGAATCATTCAGACCCACGCAAAAAATCCCCTTCATCTATACAATGCATGCCGCTTTTTGGGATCTGGCAATAACGCAAATACCCGATTCATTATCACAAATGAAAAAAACCCCCGGCCTTTTGCCTACTAATTTTAAATGGTATACCCTCCATAATACCCAGGCACTTTTATTAAATGGTTTTTCAACACGGTATATTTCCGGGATTATTAATTTCACCGCCATGTTGCAATTTGAAGGCTGGATGGCGAATCAATTAAACATACAGAATTCAACATCAAAGCATGCGACTGCTGGAGCAATTAGCGGTGCAGTTGGCGCTTTAGCAGCATATCCTTTCGCATCCCTTAAGGATTTAACTTTAGCGCGAACCAAGATTTCTCCAAGTGGGCAATTAATTAATGAGACAACATATAATGTGGTAAAAAACCTTTACCATGATTTTTATCAAAACCCTAAAGAAGCGGCGAAAACGTTTATTACATATTCCGGAAAGCAGATCCCATTAAGAATGACTCTTTCAGCAGTGATCTTCTCGCTTATAGCAGGTGTTGGCGAAAAACTAGGCCCCTATCCCTTAGCTAAAGTGGTTCCACAGGAATATCAACCCGATGCGGAAGCAATAAACTCGTATAGCTTTTTTACCCGTAAAGAGAAAACTGAAGAGCCGAAGCTTGCCCCTGAATCCTCCCCAAAACCAGCATCTAAATAATTTCTGACTCCTCAGTGTTGCCCTGAAACTGCACTGAGGAATAGAAAAAGTGTGATTTTTATCACTTTAAAGATATAATACAAACCTTATCAATACAGGGATAATGATTTATGTTTAGTCTATTTTGTAAGGCAGCAGCCAATACAGGAGTCATGATAACCTCGACAACAATCGCGCATCTTACCTACTCAATTACTCATGAAGTTCAAAACAGATATTTTCTCTGGCAACAGGCTTTGCCCAAATGCGACGAATCCCATTCGCCCAAAAGAGAACCAAAAGAGGTCAATATACCTGCACCTAACTAATTTATTTTAAAATAAAAAACATCAAAAACGAGGCTTGAACTCTGCAATAATTCCCCCTATGATGACCTCCGTAATTTAACTTATTAGGGAATTGTTTTATGAAAAAAATATTAGGATTTATCTTATTAGCCTGTTGTGCCCCACTTGCTCTTGCTGCAGACCAATTGAAGATCGGTGTAGTCAATGTTACCGAGTTGTATAGTAAATCAGCATTCATCCAAAACACCAGCAAAGCCCTGCAAGAAGACGTAAAGGGTATGGAAGAAAAATTACAGGCTCAGAAAGCCAAGATTCAGGCTTTAATGGGTTCTTATGAAAAAACCAGTGATGATAAAAAGAAATCCGTAGCTCAAGAAATTACTGCTGCACAAACGCAATTAAATAAAATGAGCCAAGCGTATCAGAAAAAAATTCAAGAAGAGCAAGCAGCTGGACTGAAAAAATTCACTGACTTGGTAAAATCAACCGTTGACAAGGTTGCGAAAGAGAAACAACTGAATGCCGTGTTAAATTCTAATTCTGTGGTTTTTGCTGACAGCTCCTGGATTGACATTACTAATGATGTTGAAGCAGCGATGCCTAAAGAATAGTCTACCTAAGTTCCGCGACGTGTTCGCGGAACCCCGCTCTCATAGAGGTTTCCCCCAAAGTTACCTTCTTTCATCCAAAAACCTTTTCACCGCCTGCAAATCAGCATACGTTTTTTTCTTATCTACTGGTCTTCGCAACAAATATGCCGGATGATAACTAACCATAAAGGGTATCTTTTTATAATAATGAATCCGATTACGTAATTGATTCAATGCCACAGGTTGCTTAAGTAAAAACTGACCAGCAAAACGCCCCAAAGCCAAGATAAGATCCGGTTGGATAAGCTCGATTTGTTGCTCCAAATAAGTACTGCATTGCCGAATTTCCTCCACTTGAGGATCACGATTATTTGGAGGGCGGCATTTCAATACGTTGGCAATATAAAAATCATTCTCGCATAAATCCACACTGTGCATCATTTGGTTCAATAAACCACCCGCTTTTCCAACAAAAGGTTTCCCTTGCTGATCCTCATAAAAACCAGGAGCTTCACCAATGATCATCAGCTTGGCTTGCGGGCTGCCACGATAAAAGACGGTTTGTTTACGGGTCTGATGAAGAGGACAACGAGTACATCCAGCAACCTCATTTGCTAACGCAGATAAAAGTGCTTCACAAGAAGACTCGGCATAGGTTTGAACATCGGACATGAAACACTCGTTACATCACAAAAACACGGCGATACACTATAAGAAAAAAAGCCAGCAAGCAAGATTTATCTAGAGGACGAAAAACAGACCTATTTTTCTGAACGCTACCTAATCAAGACTACCTAAGCTGAATGAAGCGCTTAAGTAGCCCTACAGAACAATTTATTTTATACTGCGCGCAAGCAAAATAGCGGAACCTATGAGATGGCCTTAGAGAAACAAATCAATCCACATTCAGCGGATACAGCATTAAGTGATGGTCGCTTAAGACAAGCTCAATTAAAAATGCTGGCCATGCTGGAAGTTGTCGATGCGATTTGTCAAAAGCATAGTCTGGATTACTGGCTTGATGCAGGCACTCTTTTAGGGGCGATTCGTCATCAAGGATTTATTCCTTGGGATGATGATATGGACATCGCAATGCCTCGAGCAAGCTATGAAGAGTTTTTACGTATCGCCCCCCAAGAACTTCCCGATCACATCTGGCTACAAACCATCCATACTGATCCAGGCTATTTTAATATGGCAACCCCATTAAAAATTAGAGATCGCTCAAGCCGTTACATTGAAAAACATGAGCAAGGTAATGAGCCCTATGTGCAAGGGATCTTCATCGATGTTTTTGTTTATGACCGTATGCCAGAAGATCAAAAGCAACGGAAACGTTATAAGTTTCTAGCAAAAAAGATCTCTCGTTTTCTAAGTGCTAAATATGGTGCGGTTAGCATTGGCCATCATGCTGGAGTCTATAAAGCGCTAGGAAAGCTTCTGCCTAAAGCCCTATTGGAATCAAGCTTAAATAACATCATTCAAAAGGCAAATAATAGCAATAGCCCTTACTGGGGCCGCGGTTATAACTGTGTAGGAAAAAATTTCTTAAAAAAGGAAGACATTTATCCTTTAAAACGAGCAGTGTTTGAAACGGGAAGTTTTAATATCCCCCATAACGCAGCAGAACTATTAAGCCAACAATTTGGCGACTACCTGACCCTCCCCCCCGAGAATCAGCGAGTCATGCGTCATTGTAAAGAGTTGGTTCCGCATTTAAACTCATCATTGTAACGCTGGTCCACCCTTCGGTAGCGCAGCCTACGGGTAAGCAATTGACAAAGCTTATTCCTTTGATTAACATAATAACAGTCAAATTTTTATCAATGAGGCTCGAACACATCATGAACAAAGTATCTTAAGTACGCCCTAATCCGGGCACGTTAATTAATCGCCCTTTAGAACACTTAAGAGAGTTTGTGATGCATAAGCCAATTCAATTTGAAAGCCTTAGCCTTTCGTTTCCCCACAAAACCTGTTTTGCCGATTTTTCTGGCCAGATTCCCTACGGAAGTCGTATTGCGATCATTGGACGTAATGGCTCAGGAAAATCCAGCTTACTGAAACTATTCGCCAGCCTAGAAACTGCAGTTGAAGGCTCACTACGCCTTCCCCAAGATCTGCTCTGCGGATACATCCCACAAATCGTTGATGTGTTTGACTCCCTAAGCGGAGGACAATGCTTTAATAAATTATTAACGCAAGCTTTAGCTGATATGCCCGAACTGCTACTGCTTGATGAACCAACGAATCACTTAGACAGCCACAATCGACGCTCGTTGATGCGTATGCTCTCTAATTTTTCAGGCAGCTTAATTATGGTTACCCATGACCTGGAATTATTACAAAACACCGTAGATACAATTTGGCATATTGAACACAAGCAAATACAAGTCTTTACCGGATGTTATAACGACTACATGCGAGAGCAAACCCAACGACGAAGTACCTTAGAAAACGAAATAAATCTTATCAACCGAGAAAAAAAGCAAATGCATGCCAATCTAATGAAAGAACAGGCACGTGCTAAAAGCAGTCGCCAAGTTGGTGAAAAACAATTGGAACAAAAAAAATGGCCTACTCTAGTCTCAGGAACCAAAATAAGAAATGCACAAGAAACTGCGGGTCGAAAAAAACAGGTATTAAACCATAAAAGACAAGAGCTCACAGAACGTTTAGCAGAATTGCATGTTGAGGAAATTATTAGCCCCAAGTTTATGTTAAACAGCCAGCCATTCAATCACGCCGTAGTAACAATTAGCGAAGGAAGTGTTGGTTATGCAACCAGCCCTCTCATTCTGCAGAACATTAGCATAGTCATAAAAGGCCAGGATCGCATAGCCATTCAAGGCAATAATGGCTCTGGAAAATCAACCCTAATCAAAGCGCTGTTAACCGCATCCGATATAGAGCGAACTGGAGAGTGGCTGTTACCTCAGGCCAAGGAAATAGGGTATCTGGATCAGCATTATCATAATTTAAGCCCGGAGCACACTGTATGGCAAACCTTGAGTTGTGTGTTACCTAATCGATCCTATACTGAAATCAGGAGGCATCTGAATAATTTCCTGTTTCGTAAAAATGAAGAGGTAGACGCATTAGTCACCACTCTTTCTGGAGGTGAAAAAGCCCGGCTCTCTCTGGCACAGATTGCCGCCATTAGTCCTAAGTTGCTTATTTTAGATGAAATAACCAACAATTTAGATAGAGAAACACGCGCCCACATCATTCAGGTTCTTAACGCCTATCTCGGAGCATTGATCGTTATTTCACATGACTCTGATTTTTTAGCCAAGATTGGTATCACCACAAGCTATGAGATTAGGGACGGATTATTAATATGAATACACACATTTCGCTTTATCAATTTTTTATTAAATTATTAAAACCACATAAATTCTATGTTATTTCATTACTTTTGGTGGCTTCATATTGGGGAATTAATAATACGCTCTCTCCGTATGTACTTAAACTGATTATTGATAAAGTAACCGCCTTTGAGGGAAATAGAGCTGCTGTATTCAATGCCATCCTCCCAGAGGTCATTCTTTATGTGGTCTTATGGATAGTAATTGCCATTGATATGCGCTTAGTAGACTGGATTCGTTTACAGCTATTTCCCAGGCTACGCTATGACATTGTCGATACTATGTATTCCTATTTGAATCGGCATTCGCATCGCTATTTTCAAAATAACTTTGCTGGCAGTCTCTCCAATAAGATTTCCGATATGACTACAGGCACCATTACCATTTTCACCACCATGGATGATGCATTAGCCCAAATCATCGGGGTGCTGATTGCAATTATCAGTATGTTGCTGGTGCATCCTATCTTTGCTCTTATCCTCTTGTTATGGACTATATCCTTCCTCACGATTGCGGCAGTTTACTTTAAGCCCGTTCGTGATATGTCGAATATATTTGCCACTAGCAAAACCACGCTCGTAGGAAAAATAGTGGATAGCATCAGTAATGTCACCAACCTGCGTCTGTTCTCTAGAGCAGGTTATGAAAATAAATTAATCCAAAACGCAACCCAAGACACCGTGGTTACGGACCAAACCATGCAATGGGTTATTCTTAAAATGCGTATCTACTGGGATGTAAGCATCATTATTTTAATTGCTGTCAATCTATACATGCTCGTGGTTATGTACAGTAAAAATCAGGTCTCAGTCGGTGACTTTAGTTTTATCATCTCCCTATCCATCAGTATTTTTTATAACCTCTGGTATCTAGCGAGCCAATTTGTACTCTTTGCAGAGGAGTTAGGTAAATGCCGTCAAGCATTAACCTTAATTACTGAACCTCATGAAATTGCCGATAAGCCTAATGCCAAACCTTTGGTGGTCACGCAAGGGCGTATAGAATTTAAGAATGTAAGTTTTCATTATGATGAATCCGCTCATTTATTTAAAAATAAATCCATCGTGATTGAACCTGGGCAAAAAATTGGTTTAGTTGGATTATCTGGTTCCGGTAAAAGTTCCTTTGTTAATTTAATTCTGCGGTTATTTGATGTGGAGTCGGGACGTATTTTAATCGATGGACAAAATATCAAGGCAATAACCCAAGATTCATTACGCGAACACATCGCCATGATTCCTCAAGACGTCACCTTATTCCATCGCAGCTTAATGGACAATATCCGTTATGGGCGAATTGAAGCTGCTGATGCTGAAGTGATTAGTGCTTCTAAAAAAGCTCATTGTCATGAATTCATTACTCAGCTTTCTGAAGGCTATAACACCTTAGTGGGTGAACGTGGGATAAAACTCTCCGGTGGACAACGACAACGAATTGCTATTGCCAGAGCCATCTTAAAAGATGCTCCGATTCTCATCTTGGATGAAGCAACTTCGGCTTTAGATTCAATTACAGAAAAATTAATCCAGGATGGTTTGCATTGGGTAATGCAAGAACGAACAACCATTGTTATTGCACATCGCCTATCAACCTTATCCGAAATGGACCGAATTTTGGTTTTTGAAAAAGGACGCATTATTGAAGATGGTTCTCATCAAGAATTGATTCAGAAACCAAGCTATTACTGCCGCATGTGGGAAATGCAGGCAGGCGGCTTTTTACCAGAGAAGTTATAAACATACCCTCTACTCCCTTTCATCCTGAAGAGTTTAGTGCCCTCTTCAGGAACTGCGTATACAGTTCGAGATACGCATTCAGGTCGAAGCCACTCAAGAACTGTTCAAAACAAAACCACACCAAGATATTTCTTGTGAATTAATCATTTTTTTATTAATAAACAAGGTGGCTAATTCTAAAACACCTCATCTATACTCAAAATGTGAGCCATCACAATGTTATCCGCCAAGGATGCGATATAGGGCTACAGAAAAAGGAGTTTGTTATGAAATTTAATTACTTAATTGCCGCGCTTGTTTTGGTGCCGCTTTTCGCATTTAGCCAGCCGAATGATAACCCCCAACTCATGTCATTAACCCAAACCTCAGAAAAAGATACCCAAACGATGAGTTATTCTAATGAGTCGGCAGCCCCGAGTCAGCTGAAGTTACTCACTCGTAGCATCGATTACCCCACCCAGATTATTCGTATGGACAGTGAGATAAAAGACCAGAAAATAACCTGTAAAGAGGTTCATAACAAAATCAATAAACTCTTGGTTAACAATATAGCTAATGAGCACTTTATCCATGCTATTTACATAAGCTGTCATTATGACCCGCAAACATTTCTCGCCACCCAATTCATCATTAATAGTTATTTTGATCCCGTGAGTGATGAAGCGATAAGCTATTTAGAAAACTACCTCAATGAATATAATGGCTCAAACCTATTTGGCAACCAATTCACGATTGAACCAGCTAAGGGGCTGATTATTTCTTTAAGCTTTGCAGCAGGAATGAAAAAAAATCCCATCAAGCCCCCCTTTACTGAATACCGACGCGATCGCAGCAATTTCTATTTCAAAAGCAATTATGAAATGAAAAATAAATTATTTACCGATGTGTATGAAAACTTTTACTCAAATAATGCGGATAAAGTTCTTCCCTTCCTCGATAGATGGTTATTTGCTAATGCAGGTTCTTTATACAGGGGTATATTAAGAGACTCCAACTATGCTGAATTGCAACCTGAGCGTGTTTTTCTTATGGACAATGGCGAAACTATATTTGTTTCTGGGTTAAAACAATACTTTACGAACCACTGTGAAAAATATGATAACCATCGATGCTTGCAACCCAATCCCAGACCGTGAGCCGATAATTCTTAGCCATTAGGTGAAGGAAAAACTGGATTGCGGCGTAGACTCCCCCATTCCCACCGCCTACAGTAAAGTCGGTGGTGGCCATGAAAATGAAACGTTCAAGAAGAACATTGAGAATACACACTGGATGTTCATTGGCAAAGGTTATATGATACTGTTTTTCGTTCACTTTTTTTCTTAATAATGGGAAAAATAAGCACCATTTGTTCTATTAAAGAACCAACTTCTATAATTGATGAGAAGCACAAACAGTTTTATACTGATGTGGCCCTCGGATTTATGGAATTGAATGCGTTAATAGAAAAATATAATGGTGAAGAAAATTTTCATAATAAGCGCTTATTTCTCTATCAAATCTACCAAATGCAAAAAGAATTAAGTAGTCGATTCCCGCAGCAAATCATCGCGTCTTGCCCTGAATATCAGCAAAAAATTCATCATAAGTTATTTAAAGAAATTAAAGAAGAGTTTCTTTATTTGGACATTAGCTCCTTACAAGAACAAGCGTTAGAGTCTCAGCTCGCTGCAAAACAGCTCCCTATCGACCCCACATCATTGCCTGAGCTTATAGCCAATATGCCTCCCGAAAAAGTAGATAGCTTGTTAAAAATTCTATTTGAAGGTGCAGGTTTCAATCGGCTCGAACTTATTCAGTTATATTCGTCCCAGGAGGATGGATATAAAGAGTTTCAAGTATTTTTACACACCCACACCATAATGAGTTTAGGTGGCAGGAACTCTCATAACTTTAAAATAACCAATACGTATACTGGACACAACTTAGTTCTCAAAATAGATTTTCGTGAAAAATATCCTCGCCATGCAGACATCCATTTAAGAAAGCGTTCATTAGAAAATGTATGCACTCCCATATGGGCTGAGCGTGATGCAAGCTTTCTTAATCAGAAAGGCCAATGCATTACTCGTACGCTTCTGGTTACCGATTATTGTCAAGGTTCTGATTTGGAAAGCTACGCCCAGTTTTCACGCCCCCTTAGTGAGCTAATCACTTTGGCGTTAAATATTTATCTCCAAATGGCAAGCCTCTTAAGAAATATTGTTCTCGATGGCTGCGCCTTCACCGATATGAAAAATTCTAATTGGCTGCTCAATAATGGGGTATTAAAACTAGCGGATACCAAATCATTTTTATTTATTGATGAATCAGGCCTCCTCAATATGAGCATCCCGGAAAATTATTGGTTTTATGGCGTCACCGGAACAATAGATCTAATCCCACCTGAATTAAATTGTCGCCTGCCTCCTCCAAGCTCTGCTGATAAAGCACACACGTTCATGCTGGGGAAGAATCTCTATCAATTTTTAACCAAAGTTCCGGATCTAGACGATGTCATCGGAGAAAAAACCGATTTCTCTGCTCCCATCTTTCTCACACCATCAGGGGTTTTATTAAAAGAACTTATAATAAAATTAACCCAGGAAGACAGCAAACTCCGCCCATCAATGAGTGAAGTAATTAGTGAACTAACCAAAATAAAATTGGTGCAAGCTTATATTACTCAATTTAGACAGTATAAGCGGGGTTTCAATGATCTAGAGATTGAGAAAGCTATTCTTGGTACCGGTGAATATCTTGCCAAAATAACAAACGACACTGAGCTCCCTCTTTTAGAACACAAACTAAATGCAATAAAAGACACTATTTACGAAAATATGCAAATTGGCGAGCTTAAAAAGGCTTGTGCTTCCCTATTAAAAGAAATAAAAAAATTCCGATTTGGGAGCGTGGATTTAGAAATGGCGCAATTTAGAGCAAAGAATCTGCTCCAAATTGACAATGCCCAAACAAAAGAAGAACTTAAGCAGATAAAATCAGAATTAGAAAAACTGGTAAAGCAAATGGCTAAGCATCCGGTAATTAAAGAGATGCATGATATTATCGCTAAATTTCGTAATGAACACCGTTTCTATACAATAGGTATGAATGCAAAGGCCCAACGAATTGAAGATGCTATGGCTAAAGTTCCCCTTTTAGAACGATTTAATATTGCGCAGCAAAAATCGGCCCTAGGCAACATGGTACTGCGCGAATTAGCTTCTCATCGTCATCCATTCAGAGAAAATCCGGTAAATAAATCCGGGGAGTTTAATACCAACCAGGCAGCCCGAACCTACCGTTTGTTTACTGAAAAATTTCCTCTATCTGCACCGGAAGAGATGCCTCCATCGGTGCAAACAATAGGTTGCTGTAGATGTTAAGTTTAGCAAGATTCAGCAACATAGTAAGCGTTCAGACCAGGGCGTCAGAGTAGACTGGGCTGTTAAGCCCAGCCTATGCATATTAGCCTAATTCTGCGGCAAAAGAAGAACGGCGTTTGGGTTGCTTTTCCATTTGCTCCTCCGCCAAAGCCTTATCATTAACGATTTTCGTGACACAGGCATCAGACCAAACATTCAGCGCCGTTTCCAACATATCAATTAAGCCATAGAAAGGTAAAATGATGCCCATTAACTCAAAAGGAACGTTCATACTGGACAACAAGCTAACGCTGAGGAAAAAACATCCCATAGGAACACCCGCATTACCAATTGCCGCAACAGTAGCAACCACCACCCAGAGTGCCATCGTGCCATAAGTAATCGGCATACCATGATTTTGCATCAAGTAAATTACCGTAGCAAAAATAAAGGCCGCACAACCATTCATATTGATGCTCGTGCATAAAGGGAGAACGAAACGACTCACACCTGGCTTTACCTCGAGATTATTTTCTATGGTGTTCATCGTCACAGGTAAAGTTCCTACTGAAGACTTAGAAAAGAAGGCTACAGATAAAGCAGGTAACATTGCGCGCATTGCCGCAAAAGGCTTAATTTTATTTTTCTTAAGCCACAAAGGAAGAACGACAAAACCTTGAATCAGGTTTGCCAAAACAATGATTAATAAATATTGCCAAATTCCCTTAAGTTCCTTACCTGACTGCAGCTGAACTACCGTAGAGGTGATAAATCCAAATAAACCGATGGGAATAATCGCAATAATCCAGCGAGTCATGACTAAAAACATCCCGTGAGCGCCACGGAAAAACGAGGTCAGCGTCTCACGCGCACCGTCTTCAGGAATTTGACGAACCGCAATGCCTATAATAATGCTCAAAAATAAAACACCCATCACCTGTTGCTCAAGAAATGGAGCTAATAAGTTCGTAGGGATAATATTTGCCAAATGCCCAAAATAACCCAAACTATTCGCTGATTGAGTGAGGTGTTGCGCATTGATATTTACCTGTACGGAACTCGGTTGAATTAAGATATACAAAAGGCAACTAATCGTTGCGGCAATAATAGTCGTTGAAAAGGTATATTTAATCGTGCGTTGCCAAATCTTTTTCATTAATCCATCAGTTGTATAATTCGCTAAGGTCACAATAATGGATAATGAAATAATCGGTAAGCTAATGCACTTAAAAAGTTTAATAAATAAATCAGAAACCAGTAACCCTATATCCTTTAAAAAAGCGATACCCGACATTCCACTTAGAATTCCCAAGCCAATCATCAATGCATAGATAATTGGGGTACTTAAGATGAAGTTTTTCTTTTGATGATGTGCTGCACACATAGTAAATCCTTAAAATAAACAGGTAAAAACGGAGAACTAAGAATGATTAACAGCAGCAACAACAGGAAAGGAACTTAGTGTTTAAGTTTATAGAATGAGAATTAATGTATGGGATGTGTAAATGCATATAAACCTTTAGTATCTGATTAAAATATGTACAACAAGTGCTCATTCTAACATATTTGGCGTCAACGTCAAGAGAATTTAATGCGGATCATCAATATATTAGACACTGTTTCAGACGAATAATCCGTCGATAAGCATCCTCGATGCGTTGGAGATGAATTTTTTGCGATAACACTAACTGTTCAATTCGCTCAATGACCTCTGGTGCTGTGATTGTACCCCATTGATTGGAAAAAATAATCATATCTGAGCCTGCATTAATAGTGAGCTGCAAAGCTTCATTCATCGAATAGTGATCCGTAATTGCTTGCATTTGTAGGTCATCGCTAATAATGACGCCATCGTAACCCATTTCTTTACGCAGTAAATCAGTCAACATGGCATGAGATAAAGTAGCAGGGAATCCTTGCGGATCCAAATTTCTATTGATGACATGGGCCGTCATAATCATGGTTGGCTGATCCACATCCCTAACTAGTTCATAATAAGGGGCTAACTCGGCATCTGAAAAGGTCTCGGTTACGTCAACAAAGCCCTCATGAGAATCACCTACAGCACTGCCATGGCCAGGAAAATGTTTATAACAGGTAGCAATACCATAACGGCGAAATACGCGCACAAACTGACGAGCAAGACGCGTTACAACCTCAGGATTATCTGAAAAACTACGTTGCATCGCGCCAATAATACCTCGTGCGTCATGCATGTGTAAATCAACTACTGGAGCGAAATCGAGGTTAAAGCCCAAAGCGCTGATAGTTTCTGCCATTTGGCTAAGCTCTGCATGCAAAGCATCCTCACTTAAATGAGCC
This sequence comes from Legionella lytica, assembly GCF_044626755.1. Lineage (GTDB taxonomy): Bacteria > Pseudomonadota > Gammaproteobacteria > Legionellales > Legionellaceae > Legionella > Legionella lytica_A. The sequence continues at coordinate 1,642,499 of NZ_JBGORX010000001.1, forward strand.
ATGCTTAAAGCAGACATGGTAGGCATAGAATCTTCGACATGAGTTAATTGATCAATTGCCCCACCCTCGTAATCAATTGCCGTAAATAGAGGCACCTGATGATTATCTTCATCAGAGTATTGTGCCGCATAATGATTCAGCTGATGAATTAATTGCTTTATTTGCTGCGGGTCCTTTAAATTCTTGCCATAATCCCCGCTAGCTACATCGCGATCAAATAATATAACGCCGCCTAAGCCATCCTGTGATAACCATTCGGCAACAGGACTGCGATCGTGAATTTCACTGCCGGCAAATCCCATAATCAACATTTGACCAATTTTACTTCTCAAGGTAATCAATTTTTTGCCTCCTCATAATAATAAGGGTCATTCCTGCCGTTACAGAAATGACCAATCCTTAATAACTTATGGCATGTCCCTTTCCCAACACAGGAAAAGGAGTTTGGAGATTATAATTGTTTTGGCGGAATAACAGGGATATTGGAAAAATCGCATTGGCAATTATTTGTTGCTTCAGGAGGTAATGGCACTGCAGCAAAGTCAGACGGGTAACATACGGAAACATTCCATGCTGAGTCTCCAGGTTTTACCTCATTAGGCAAAGACCAATAATTTTTCGCTGAATAAACCTTCCCTTTTTCACTTTCCCAAAAATAAGGGGAATAGCGGGCACGATACATCAACTTCTGTCCATTGGTTTCACAGGGGAAAGTAACGCGTCCCCAAGCTTGACCAGCAGGTACCGTAATAGTAGTTAACTCCTTCGCACTTATCGCATCCAGCACTTCAACCGTCACATCATATTTCAGCCAACAATTATCTTTTGCCAACGTATAATAGCAGGTAATGGCCCACAACGGACTTGCGAATAAATACGTCAATGACAAAATAAGAAGTCGCATGAACATAATTTAATTCCTTTAAAACCATTGATCATTTTCATTTTAGTATACACGATATCCAAATATAAACATTCAATGCAATAAAAACATGCATTCTGAGTGGATAAGGGTTGATTTTATTAGCTGACCTGTATAAGCTTGCCGCATTGGAGAGATGGCCGAGCGGTCGAAGGCGCACGCCTGGAAAGTGTGTATACGGAAACGTATCGAGGGTTCGAATCCCTCTCTCTCCGCCAAAACCAGGGTCACTGCCCCTATTCCCAGCAGATATAAACTAATGCATTTAGGGATAAAACAATGAAGAGATGCTTTGCACAACTATCTACTGCAGTAGGAATTTTGTTCTCATTCGCTACTCATGCAGTAAGCTACATACCGACACTCACGTCTCAGGACCAGCCATGGTCAATTACGGCTAGTGTTGGCAGTGCGAATTACCAAGTTGTTGCGAATGATAAAAACTCTGCTTTAGGCAGACTAGCTCTTGGCAACGAATTGCTGCTTGCCGGCGATATCGCCTTAGGCCTCGAATTAGGGCTGCAAACAGGTAATAAAATCTGCCTCACTATTCCTAAAAAATCACTAAGCCTTCTCCGCTGGACTCCAGTGCATACGACTTTATCTCCAGTTCTCGATCTGTTAATTACAACAAAAACCGATCCGTTGTTTAACAGTGCCTTTTTCGCACAGGTAAAAGGTGGTATTGCTTACCGGCATTGGAAAATTAATCGTATTCCGGTTAATGAAATCTCTCAACTGGCTGGCGAAGTACAAGCAGGCTTTGGTTACCCCATTACTGCCTTAGCCAGTTTGAGCTTGTTGTACCAAGGGATCTACGGAAATAAACCCAATTATCAGTTAGACCCATATTCTAAAAGAACGAATTTAGCTAATATCCCTACTCTGCATTCCGTCTTAGTAGGACTTTCCGTTAATTTGTAATCAGTTCATCACGTCATTGTGTTCCTCATGGTTCACAATGACGGAAATATTAAAGCACATGCCCATAAATAATGCCCCTTATTCCCCGTTTTCTCAGCATAAAAGTCTATAATTTTAATATGTGGTACATTTTTGACCAAACGGGTGTCATCATGAAAGAAAATCATTTTGCCTATAAAGTAACTCGTGGCTCTTGTGGCTTTCTTTATCCTCATTTCGAGCTACAAAAAGAAAAGATGGTAGATTTACTTTCTGAAATAGAAAAACAACACTACGATGGATTGTTTTGGGTATTTAAACAATTTAATAATAATCCCCAAGAACAATTATGCATTGTCGATTGTACGAATAACCGCATCTATTATCATTTTTCAGGTGAGGTTGAAAACTTGCAAGAAACGATAATGCGCTTAAAACATTAAGCGATCGATGTTACCTTTCGCCGTAATGTGCGCGTATGCTGTTGCGCAAAAATCTTTTAACCATAGTCCGAACTGAACATACAATAAACTATTAGCTTGTTTTTACCCCACAAGTGAACACAACTCAATAATTGATCAAAAATAAACCACTCTAACCCTAGACAAATGGTAGCTTTTTAGTCACCATGCAGTCCAAACATAAATCAAGACAGGTGAGTTCGCATGCATTTTAAAAAATATATAAGCTTCATTTTAGGCTTCATCGCATTAGCATTCATATCTAACGCCTATGCAAATGTCCAACCTCAAGTCGTAGAAAGTGAAACCGCCATCCAAAATGCGGTGTTAGTTCATATTAATGCCTATCGCAAACAACATGGTTTATCCCCATTGAAAATGGATAACGACATGGTACGAGAAGCCAGACAGCATTCTCTCGATATGGCTACGCATAGAATGCCCTTTGGCCATCAAGATTTCGCCAAGCGCATTACTCGCCTGCACAAACAACTTAAAAACACCGGCGCCGGCGCAGAAAATGTTGCTTATAATTACAAAAACGCCCAGATCGTAGTACAACAATGGGTACGAAGTTCAGGCCATAAAAGAAATATCGTCGGAAATTATGATCTAACCGGTATTGGCGTGATTCGCGACAAACAAGGTAAACTGTATTACACGCAACTATTCCTTCGTACCAGTAAAGGAAACACTCCTAAACCTACTCATGCAACCCGCAGACCACCTTTCGGTGTTTCCTTTGGCGGGATTTCATTCCGAAGGAGTGCGTAGCTCAATAAAAGCCCTTACATAATCTTTGCAATAAAAAGCGTAAATTTATTGGCATTCCCGCAGAGACTGACCTATGATTGAAGCATAGACGGTACACATTGTTCAGCCAACAGCACGATATTGGGAGCCAGATTGAGAGTATGGTGCGCATGCTTAGAACGTGTAAGAAGCCTAAAATACTCCGGAGGAGTCCACCTTAGTGAATAAGGACTGTACTCAATCTTACTGTCTATACCAATTCGAATAAAGGGCGTAGTGATACGCCCTTTCTTTATTTGGGACACTGGCTAAACTGATTAAATTACAATAAGATAAAAACTTAATTTAGGTAAAGGATTTGCCATGATTATCGCAGCCCTATTGGAAAAAGGACACGAAACACGAGTAGCGATTACGCCTAACTCAGCAAAGCACTATATCAAATCAGGATTTGAAGTAGTCATTGAAGCAAATGCAGGCCAATCTTCTGGTTTTGCAGATAAAGACTACGAACAGGTCGGTGTACAAATCGGCAAAGACCGAAAATCAATCTTGGGAAAAACCAACGTTCTTCTGTGTATTAATGAACCCAAGCCCAAAGATTTAGCAGGCTTACCCGCAGGAGCCCTAATCATTGGTCATATTGATAATGAACCCCAGGCAGAACTCCTCACCTGGTGTTTACAAAACAAAGTTAGCTTATTATCAATGAATTTAATTCCACGGATTAGCCGAGCTCAAAGCATGGATAGTCTATCGTCCCAGGCGAATCTGGCAGGATATCGGGCAGTTTTAGAAGCTACCAACCAATTTCAGCGTGCCATTCCAATGATGATGACCGCAGCTGGAATGATTCAACCCGCTAAAGTACTCATTCTCGGGGCAGGGGTTGCCGGATTACAAGCGATTGCTACAGCCAAACGTCTAGGTGCCGTAGTGTATGCCTTTGACGTACGACGCGCCGCTAAGGAACAGGTTGAAAGTCTTGGTGCAGAATTCGTAGAGGTCAGTCAAGAACAAGACAGCGAAACCAAAGGTGGTTATGCGTCGGAAACCAGCGATGAATATAAAAAGCAGCAAGCAGAACTTATTGATCAATACGCAAAAATGGCTGACATTGTAATTTCTACAGCCTTAATCCCTGGCAGAAAAGCCCCGATTCTCGTGCACAAAGAGACGGTAGAGGGAATGAAACCCGGTTCCATAATTGTTGATTTAGCTACAGCTCGAGGCGGAAATTGTGAGCTTAGCGTAATGGATGAAACCATTAAACACGGAAACATTACTATTGTGGGTATTAGTAATATGGCAGGACTTGTACCTGCAACAGCCAGTGAGCTCTATGCGAATAACCTGGTTCATCTCATGAATTTATTAACAGATAAATCCGCTGAAGTACAATTTAAACCAGAAGATGAGATCATTCAGCAAGCGCTGCTTTGTCATGAAGGCCAATATTTACCGTTCCAGGCAACTAAGGAGACACACAATGCATGAGAACTACGTTACCGTACTCACCATTTTCGTTCTGGCATGCTTTGTAGGATATTACGTCGTATGGAAAGTAACTCCTGCCTTACATACACCATTAATGTCCGTTACTAATGCGATTTCCAGTATTATCATTTTAGGCGCCCTTATCGCTGCAGGAAGTCAATTTATAGGCCAAATAACGTGGATTGGTGGTTTTGCTATATTCATTACCTCAATTAATATTTTTGGTGGCTTCGTGGTTACCCAACGCATGTTAAGCATGTATAAAAAATAGGTAGTACGTCCCCCAATACCTACGTCTCTCTGTACGTAGGTATTGGGAGTGACCTTTTATAAAAATAAAAATAAAGGATGGATTCTTATGACAAACCTGGTTCCCCTATTTTATTTATTGGCGGCCATATGCTTTATCCTAGCACTTAAGGGCTTAGCCAGCCCCGTCAGTGCACGCAAAGGAAATCTACTGGGAATCACCGGGATGATTTTGGCTGTAGGTTCTACACTGATGATGCCCACCACCCATCATCATCTAATACTCATAGGTTTAATCATAGCCGGCGGTATTATTGGTACCTTTATTGCCTTAAAAATTAATATGACTGCGATCCCGCAGTTGGTAGCTGCTTTCCATTCCTTAGTGGGGATGGCTGCCGTTCTGGTCGCCTTCTGTGCTTTCCTCGCTCCAGAGTCGTTTCACATTGGTTCTGCTGGTGATATTGCCAGAGCAAGCCTGGTCGAAATGAGTTTAGGCTTGATTATTGGAGCGATTACCTTCTCAGGCTCCGTCATCGCGTTTTTAAAATTACAAGGCATCATGTCAGGTGTTCCAGTAAAATTTCCCGGTCAAAATGCGGTGAACCTGCTTATTGCTCTCGGGATTTTAGCAGCCTTAGTTGTATTTTTTATGAACCAAACACTGACCTTCTTTTGCATCATGGCCGGTTTATCCTTTTTAATTGGGGTACTGCTAATTATCCCCATTGGTGGGGCAGACATGCCGGTAGTCATTTCCATGCTGAACTCCTATTCAGGATGGGCTGCAGCAGGTATTGGTTTTACATTAAATAATAACCTATTAGTAATTACTGGAGCATTAGTAGGCGCCAGCGGGGCTATCCTGAGTTACATTATGTGTGTGGGCATGAACCGCTCTATATTCAATGTGATTTTCGGTGGTATCCAATCTTCTGGAGCATCATCTCAAGCGATTGCAGGAACAGAGTCGCGCAACGTTCGTCAAGCAAATGGTGAAGATGCAGCATTCCTGCTCAGCAATGCCAAAGATGTGATTATTATACCGGGTTATGGTATGGCAGTAGCTCACGCACAACACGCAGTAAAAGAGTTGGTTGATGCCTTAGAAAAGCGTTCAATCCGCGTACGTTTTGCGATTCACCCCGTAGCCGGTCGTATGCCTGGCCATATGAACGTATTGCTTGCTGAGGCGAATATTCCCTATGATCGGGTGTTCGAGCAAAGCGAAATCAACCGTGATTTTGCCACCTGTGATGTAGCCTTTGTTATTGGGGCTAATGATATAACCAACCCCGCGGCGAAAACAGATCCCAGCTCACCTATCTATGGAATGCCTGTTTTAGAAGTAGAAAAAGCAAAAACCGTACTATTCGTAAAACGTAGTATGTCGCCTGGTTATGCTGGCGTAGAAAATGAATTGTTCTACCATGATAATACCTATATGCTTTTCGGTGATGCCAAAATAATGACCGAATCGATTTCAAAAGCACTAGAAGAATTATAATAAAAGCTAACCCGTATTCAATGCAGCTCGCAATACGGGTTACAAATTGATTTAATTATCCGCTTGATCTTTCATAAATAGCCTCCAAGTTTGCCAAATAGACAAAAAAACTGTATCTTTGCCAGTTATTTTTTACTTTGGAGTTATTTATGCTAAGAAAAATAGGCTTCGGTTTATTATGTATGGCTGCCTCGTTAAATACTCACGCTTATTCTTTAGAAACCCCAGAAATGCAAGCACGTGCCATCACTGTTGATTATGAGTTTTTACCGAATCAACCACTAATACTCGCAAATTACATGTTTTGGACTATCAACGCTAATTGCGTAATTACTACAGAAAACCCCAGTGCAACACTAAAGGTCGTAGCCATCGCTAAAAAAGGTAAAATTAATGACATACCTTTAGCTGCAGGCGAGTCAATACAGGTTCCTGTATTTAATGGTGAAACGTTGAGATTAAGTGCTGATTCTGGTGCTCGTGTTGAAATTACTAATTTAGAGCAACTGACGGTTAAAGCAAGTTGTACAACAGCGTAAACTTGAAGCTGGGCAATTATCTGTAGGTTAGGTCTATGGCCCGACCTACCTGGCTAGCAAATGCCCAAGCTCAATGATTATACCTACCGAATCCCATTAGCTCGACAGATATATCGTTCAATATCCTGATTTACCCCATTGATAACATCCAGCTCATCTCTGTCCGGCTGAATCAAATCATACAATTCAGCACGTATTGTTTCCTCATTTCCCTGATTAAAACTACGCGATACCGCCTCTTTAAGCGTACTTCCCTCTTTACTGACAAACAAAGCGCATAAAGCCTTAATCTTTTCGGTATTAGGTTGCTCTGTGCTTTTTAAAATAGAGCGATAAAAACGAGCTCGACTTAGCTCTACCGTGCTATGATAACGGGGACTGAAGCTGCCATTATGGAAAAACTGTACCCCAGGATTTTTATGGTCATCAAGATAGGTTTCCATCCCGCGAATCGCTCTTTGCAATACGTTAGGTAAATTTCGTTGATTAATTTCCAGTACCGATAAATTAAAGCGCTGCACTTTTTCCAAGTACGCCGCAAACATTAATGAGGAATCAGTACCTGCCTGCACAGAGTATGCGGAATCATCAAATTGATATTGGCTCCCTTCAAACTCAATGTCTCCCCGCTTAGCTAAACGCCCTTGTTCAATGATCAATTGCCGATGTGGCACCACCAGTCGAGGAATAACTTGTTGCACCATTACTTTTTCATTAACCAATCGAGCAATGGGCATGTATTCGGGCTTAAAAACATCGCGTGTACGAATCACTTCGAGCGTATCGGCCATATTCACCAAGTGCCTTAAAAAGTCGATTTTGGGGTGAATATGCAGGTATTTGCGTTGAAATTCTTTAGACTCATCTTTATGGCGAATGGTATCTGCAATAAGCGTCGCTAAATCAGCACGAATGTTCATTTGCAGGATAAAATTACGGCAATTATCGGCACTTTTATCATCCCATAAATCAATGCCATCCCCTTCTCGTCCGGAATCATGTAATAAAACCGCGATACGAATTAAGTCCAGCAAATAGTCCTGGCCAATACGAAACGTTTGCGCAATTTCATCTAATGCCGTTGTATACCCCTGAACATATTGAATGTAAATTTCATCAATCTGGCTAATCAGCTCAGCCGCAGCAAGCACATGCAGCAATCCATGGGAAGAGCGAATACGAAACACATAACGTTTATCGTCTGAAATCAATTCTCTTAAAGGCTGAGGAAGCGGAATCTGCAAACGTTTGAAATTAACAACCGACATAGGTCTGGAGTAGAAATAATAATTAATACCCTCTATTAATTCATTCTCGTTTTGAATTTCGCTAAAAAGTGGCATTTTTCCCCCATAGCCATTAATTATTAAGATACGCCTAATAATTGTAGTCGTTGTTGAGACGTACTGAAAGGGAAAAATAGGAAGGGGGTAGGGTCAAATAGCTCCGTAGACGACAAAGTCGTAATACCGGGGGTGTGTGACACAGAGCCCCGTATTACATTGATAAACTTAATGCTCCCGCGTCGCCTGGAATTTAATCTTCGGATAACGCTCTTCAGCCATAGTTAAATTAACCCGCGTTGGAGCAAGATACATCAGCGCATCACCGCCATCTAAAGCCAAATAATCATAAGCCTTCGTGCGAAACTCAGTCATCGCTTTATCATCTTCAGCATAGACCCAGCGTGCACAAGTGATATTAGCCGCTTCATAGACGCAATCCACTTTATATTCATGCTTTAAACGATGCGCAACTACATCAAACTGCAACACCCCTACTGCTCCTAAAATCAATTGGTTACTGTTTAAGGGTCTAAATACCTGGGTTGCCCCCTCTTCGGATAATTCAATTAATCCTTTTAATAAAGCCTTACTTTTCAAAGGATCGCGTAAACGCACTAAACGAAATAGCTCAGGAGCAAAGTTTGGAATACCGGTGAACTTTAATTGTTCGCCTTGAGTAAAGGTGTCACCAATACGAATTGTACCGTGGTTGTGTAAACCAATAATGTCTCCCGCTAAGGCCATTTCGGTATGAGAGCGGTCACCCGCCATAAAGGTTAACGCATTAGATATCTGCACTTCCTTACCAATACGTAAATGAGATAACTTCATCCCCTTCTTGTAGATTCCTGAGCACACTCTTAAAAAGGCAATACGGTCACGATGTTTCGGATCCATATTGGCTTGGATTTTAAATACAAAGCCAGAAAAAGGTTCTTCATCTGCAGCAACCATTCGTTCTTGAGTCGCTCGTGGTTGAGGGCCTGGAGCATAACTCACATAGTCGTCCAAAAGCTCTTTAATACCAAAATTGTTGATTGCCGAACCAAAATAAACTGGCGTCATTTTACCGGCCAAATACTCGTCTACATCAAACTCATGCGATGCGCCCTTAACCAACTCAATTTCGTCACGCAACTCTTGGGCACTATCACCAAGTAGCTCATCCAATTGTGGGTTATTCAAGCCTTTGATTTGTAAGGCCTCTTGCTTTTGTGCATTTTTACCCGGTTCATAAAGATAAACAATATCTTGATAACGGTGATAAATACCTTTAAAACGCTTCCCCATACCCACGGGCCAAGTTACTGGGGCGCATTTAATACCTAGAACCGATTCCACTTCATCCAACAAATCAATCGGCTCACGGCCCTCGCGGTCTAATTTGTTAATGAACGTCATAATAGGCGTATCGCGTAAACGACAAACTTCCATTAATTTAACCGTTCTATCCTCCACCCCTTTTGCTACGTCGATAACCATCAGCGCTGAATCCACCGCGGTTAAGGTACGATAAGTATCTTCGGAGAAATCTTCGTGTCCTGGAGTATCCAACAAGTTCATCACGTGCTGGTTATGCACAAACTGCATCACGGAGGTAGTAATCGAAATCCCCCGCTCTTTTTCCATTTCCATCCAGTCGGATGTGGCGTGTCGATCTGCTTTACGGCCTTTAACCGTCCCCGCCATCTGAATGGCGCCTCCGAAGAGTAATAACTTTTCAGTCACGGTGGTTTTACCGGCATCAGGGTGAGAAATGATCGCAAAAGTGCGTCGGGTATTGAACTCCTGATAAAAATCAGACATGAAACTCTCTATATATAAAGTGTATTTAACATAGAGTGAATTTTAAGACATTCCCCATTAATTACAAGGAAAATCCCCTCTCCTAGAAGCAGAAAGAGGGGTAAAGAAGGATTCGTAAACCAGTTTTTTTACAAATAACAGCCTATGCCATCATAACCAATGATTTGACAGGATTTGTAATTGCTTTGTTCTAGTCGGTAACTAACAGAACCATATGATGCGATTATATTCCCGTCTTTATGCTGTACAAGTTGTGGTTTTTGATAAGTTAATATTGGTTCACATCCAGCCTGAACCTGTACCCAAACTGCATCCCCAGTTTGAATACGTTTGGCATTTGCTGATAAACCTTTTGTAGCACAGCCTTGGGTGGCTAACTGCTTTATCTTGGGGGAAGAAAAGAGTACATCATAAGCTGCTATTGCAGTTTTTACTGCATTTTCAGCGTCTAAAATTCCATGTCCACAAGGTTTTTTACCTACACAAGATTTATTCGGATCGGCACTGACACCAAAACCATGAGTGGTAGTAAATAGAATTTGTTCTATTTGCTCTGGACTTAAAACTTTATCGCTTGCGGAGAAGATTAAACCAGCAACCCCTGCCACATGCGGTGTAGCCATACTGGTACCCTGATAATAATCAAATCCTGAGCCATTATAGCCACCACCGGGTTTTACTGTAGATAAGATGCCACCCCATAGCCCATAACGCTTATCCCCGCCAGGTGCCGCCAAAGTAATGCCTGGGCCATAGTTTGAGAAATAAGAACGTAGTCCTTCAGGACCCGTAGAAGCCACTTTAACTACCCCGTTGCACACTGCAGGCGCATTATAATGTTCCCAACGATTATCATTTCCTGCGGCAGCAATCAGTACCGCCCCTTGATTACGCGCAAAAAAGACCGCTTCTTGTAGGGCTTGATCACAAAAATCGATTTCATCCTTAGGTCCTCTATCAACCCCAAAACTCATATTAAGTACTTTTGCCGGGTGCATATTATTGGGAATGCCAGGCACCTCACCACCAACAGCCCAATAAATTGCATTCACTACCGCACTTTCATAAAACATGCCGGAAGCTGCTGGAATTTTTAGGGGTAAGATTTTTAAATCTTCGCCCATTCCATTCATCACATTACCATATCCGGCAATCGTTCCCGCAACATGAGTTCCATGAAATGACTTAGTTTCATCATTCAAATTATTATTATTTGCCGCAAAATTCCATCCCCAAACCTTGCCCTCACTGTCTTTGACCAGATTATTGATTAAACTCTCATGTAAGGAAATTCCGGTATCCAATACCGCGACCACAATTGGCTTTTTTGCTAACCCGGTCGTATAAGCCCATGCGCCATCACGCGAACCAGGCTTCGACTCCAACATCACCCCGGCAGGACGCTCAAACTCATCCCATTGGCTTTCATGGGTGAGTAAATCAACCAGGTTATACATTTTGGGATCGGGTACTGGGGTAAAATGACCGATTCGGTCTTTTACCGCATATAATACCTCAGGATTTTTACGCAGACGCTCGAGAATCATAGTCGTAGGATCTGTTTTTTCTTGCGCGAAATTAGCCGGAACATCCATGATCAGTGAGTAGGCCCCATTCGCCATGGGCTTTAATTCTTGAACGGGTAATTGTGAAAATTGGGTAATTTGCGATTTTAATGAAATTGTATTTTTTATTTGTTGTTTGTATTTAATAATGATGTGAATGCTGTCTTGATTAGGAAGAGCAAACGCTCCTTGAGCCATGGACAAAAGCCCTAAACCGATAATCCCTGCTTTAGTGTGCATACCCCAATCTCCTTATAAAATGGATAAAGCGCAATCCAGTATAAGATAAATATCAAAACAAGAATAGGGGCTTTAATTTGTAGGGTTAGGGTTCAAACGAAGCGCCATCAAGCTCATGCCCTAACCCCTCTTGTGAGGACTTTATGCTGTGGAATTCAGCCTTAAAACGTTGATTATTAGACAACGTCGTGACTTGCATGCGTTCTAATACTTGGTACAAATCTTTAGTAATGGTGGTTATTTCAACTTCATTGTGAGTTTGTGCAATAACTTGCCGTTTCTCAATGAGAAATTGGCCCATGCTCACATCATTTTTTGCGCATTTCTCAATGTCATGCAAGAAGGTTTCGCATACTTTTTTAGCTTGATCAATTACATGATTACTCACGATCTTATTTAAAACAGACTCCAGGCTTACCTGAATTTCATCAAGTTCAGATTCGTTACGGGCGGCACTAATTTGTTCATAGGTTTCTTGGACTAACTTATTAACCGATTGGTTGTTATATGAAAAATTAAGAACGACAAATTCATCAATATATTCTTGGCAATGTTCTTTGGCCCGGCTTAAATCATCGAGATCTTTAAGTTTTTGCAGATAATCCAACCCCTCCCGTACCGAAGTATATTTCGAGGGATTAACTTTATCATTTAAAATATGATCCTTTTTTAGAGACATAGGCGTAAGCTCATATTTTGTTATCCTGGTTTAAGTTTAGTCTCTATGTTGTATTTTACAACCTGGGATTCAATTCTAATTGAAATGGAGCAGGCCGAGCGCTAAGCCTAGCATGGGAGTACATAACATAGTATTTGCTGGGCTTTATAGCAGCCCAGCATGATTTGGAATTTAGGAGAGGAGATTAATAACGATAATGTTCAGGCTTGTATGGTCCTTTAACGTCAACACCCAAATACCGCGCTTGCTCTTGAGTTAATTGCGTTAATTTTGCACCGATACGCTCCAAATGCAAATGCGCTACTTTTTCATCTAAAACTTTAGGTAAAACATAAACCTGTCGTTCGTAATTCGCGGCATGTTGGAATAATTCCATTTGCGCAAGAACCTGGTTAGTAAAGGATGCTGACATCACAAAACTTGGGTGTCCGGTTGCGCACCCTAAATTAACTAAACGCCCTTCAGCCAAGAGAATAATACGTTTACCGTCAGGGAAAATAACATGATCAACCTGAGGTTTAATGTTTTCCCATGGGTACTGTTTTAAACTGTGCACATCAATTTCAGAATCAAAATGGCCAATATTGCATAAGATGGCTTGGTTACGCATACGCCTCATATGCTCATGAGTCACTACATGATAGTTACCGGTTGCCGTTACCACGATGTCAACTTGCTCAGCTACATCATCTAAGGTAACCACTCGATACCCTTCCATCGCTGCTTGTAATGCACAAATAGGATCGATTTCAGCGATAAAGACCGTAGCACCTTGTCCACGTAGCGCTTGAGCACACCCTTTACCCACATCACCATAACCTAAAATCACTGCTACTTTACCCGCAATCATTACATCCGTTGCACGCTTTAATCCATCCAATAAGGATTCACGACAGCCATAAAGGTTATCAAATTTAGATTTGGTAACTGCATCGTTCACATTGATCGCAGGCATTTTTAAATCGCCCTTTTTGGCCATGTCATAAAGGCGAGCAACCCCAGTAGTTGTTTCTTCCGAAACCCCTTTGATTGCGTCCAAAAGCTCTGGATGCTTTTCATGGATGACTTGCGTTAAATCGCCGCCATCATCTAAAAGTAAATTAGGGGTCCAGTTATCTGGACCTCTTAAGGTTTGTTCTACACACCACCAATACTCCTCCTCAGTTTCCCCTTTCCAGGCAAAAACCGGAATTTCTTCCGCAGCAATTGCGGCAGCCGCATGATCTTGAGTAGAAAAAATATTACATGAAGACCAACGAACTTCAGCACCTAAGGCGACTAAAGTTTCAATCAACACTGCAGTTTGAATAGTCATATGCAAGCAACCCGCAATACGCGCGCCTTTTAACGGCTTCGTTGCGCCAAACTCTTCACGTAAAGCCATCAAACCTGGCATTTCCGTTTCTGCAATGGCAATTTCTTTACGTCCCCAAGACGCTAAGGACAGATCAGCTATTTTATAATCTTGATTCATAGTTCCCTTATTTACTAAATCCATGGTGATTTCCTTATAGTGCTTTCTGTAATAAAGCGACCTTATCTAAACGTTCCCAAGGAAATTGCTCACGTCCGTAATGCCCGTACGTTGCTGTTTCTCTATAAATTGGGCGCAGTAAATTATGATGTTCAATAATACCTTGCGGAGTTAAGTCAAAATGCTCCTGAATTAACTCAATAATTTCATGATTAGCTAAACGACCAGTACCAAAAGTTTCCACAAAAATAGAAGTAGGTTCCGCAACCCCAATCGCGTAAGACACCTGGAGTTCACACTTATCAGCTAAACCAGCAGCCACAATATTTTTAGCAACGTGCCGCGCCGCATAAGCCGCTGAACGATCTACTTTTGATGGATCCTTACCCGAGAAGCATCCGCCCCCGTGTCTGGCAGTACCACCATAGGTATCCACAATGATTTTACGGCCAGTTAAACCACAATCTCCTAGTGGACCACCAATAACAAAACGGCCAGTAGGGTTAATAAAATAACGAGTCTTGTTAGTTAACCATTCTGCAGGCAGGGTTGTTTTAATAATTTCTTCACGTACCGCTTCCACTAAATCTTGGTGGCTAACTTCTTCAGAATGCTGTGTGGAAACGACTACAGTATCCACTTCAACAGGCATGCCATGCTCATAGCGTAAGGTTACTTGGCTTTTTGCATCGGGACGTAACCAAGATAAATCACCTGATTTGCGTAATTGCGCTTGTTTTTCCATCAAACGATGGGCATAAGCAATGGGTGCAGGCATATAAACATCGGTTTCACGACTTGCATAACCAAACATAATACCTTGGTCACCAGCACCTTGAAGTTTAGTTGTTGTATTATCCACGCCTTGGGCAATATCTGGTGATTGCTTACCAATAGCCGACAATACCGCGCAAGACTCCCAGTCAAAACCCATTTGGGAACTGTTATATCCAATGTCCTTAACTACATTTCGCGTTACAGCCTCAACATCAACCCAAGCTTTAGTAGTAATTTCTCCACCAACTAAAACCATCCCTGTTTTAACATAAACCTCACAAGCCACACGAGCTTTAGGGTCTTGTTCAAGAATAGCATCTAAGATTGCATCAGAAATCTGATCTGCTATCTTATCTGGATGTCCTTCAGAAACCGATTCGGAAGTGAAGACAAAGCTCTCATTCATTGTAAATCCTCTTTAAAGGGGGTTATCCCATTAACTTAATAAACTCATTAAATATTACTTCTATATCATGCGGTCCAGGGCTTGCCTCAGGATGTCCTTGGAAACCGAGTGCTGGTTTTTCTTTATGGCGAATACCTTGTAAGGTCCCATCAAACAAAGAACGATGCGTCACAGCCAAACACTCTGGCAAACTGTTTTCATCCACGGTAAATCCATGATTTTGACTGGTAATAAATACGCGTTGGCTACCCTCAGTTTCAATAACTGGGTGATTTGCTCCATGATGACCAAATTTCATTTTTTTGGTCTCACCACCACAGGCTAACGCTAAAATCTGAAAGCCAAGGCAAATACCAAACACAGGAATACCCTGCTTTAAAAACGCTTGCGTCGCTTTAATTGCGTAGTCACAAGCTTCTGGGTCCCCAGGACCATTTGATAACAATATACCATCTGGCTCCATTGCCAATACTTCTTCAGCAGAGGTTTGGGCAGGAACGATGGTGAGATGGCATCCTTTATCATATAAAATACGTAAAATATTGTGCTTTACCCCAAAATCATAGGCGACCACGTGATACTGCTGTGGGCGAGAAGCAGGTCCCCATTCTCCCCGTCCTTCATGCCAACGCTCAGTCGTTTTTCGAGAAACCTCCAAGGCCAAATCCATACCTTGTAAGCCGGCGAATGATTTTGCCTTAGCCAGAGCGTGCTCGGGGTTACTGACATCAGTACTAATACAAGCCCCGATGGCTCCATGTTCACGCAGCCTTAACGTCAAATCGCGGGTATCGATTTCTGCGATAGCAACTACTCCGTGCTTCTTAAGCCATTCAGCAAGCGATTGTTCTGCACGATAATTACTGTAGGTGGCCGAATAATTCCTCATCACTAAACCGGCAGCCCAAACCGAATTCGATTCCATGTCCTCATAAGTGCAACCAGTGTTGCCCACATGAGCCGAAGTCAGGGTAATAATCTGGCGAGCATAGGAGGGATCACTAAGCATTTCCTGATAGCCAGTTAAGGAGGTATTAAAAACCAATTCACCAACACAGTCACCACTAGCGCCTACAGAAATGCCTTCATACACCGATCCCTCGGCTAACACTAAAATTGCTGGTTGATTCATCATGAGCACACTCTTTGTTGTGTGTAATCTGCCAGCATGGTTTGAAATCCTGAATCAACCTATGCTGGCATGCACAAAAATGTGCAGAAATTACACATAAAAATAATGCGTCATTGTAACTTAATTAGCTCAAAATTTCATGTCTTCAAAAAACTTTTTCACTCCCGCAAACCATGAGCTGGTACGTGGTGAATGATTTGCCTTAGCATTTTCCAAAGATTCTTGTAATTGGTTCAATAAGTCCTTCTGCTCGCGAGAAAGATTAACCGGAGTTTCAACAACAACTTTACATAATAAATCGCCTTGACCATGCCCACGTACCGACTTCATGCCTTTGCTTCTTAAGCGGAACACTTTACCTGTTTGCGTTTCTTCAGGAATCTTTAAGGTAACTCGGCCTTCAAGAGTAGGAACCTCAATAGCTCCCCCTAATGCAGCCGTGATAAAGCTAATGGGTACTTCACAATGTAAGTCATTATCTTGACGCTCGAAGATTGTGTGTTTTTTAACATTGATTTGTACGTACAGGTCGCCAGGTCCACCACCGTATATCCCAGCCTCGCCTTCACCGCTCAAGCGAACGCGATCGCCATTATCAACACCGGCAGGAATTTTAACCGTTAGTTTCTTACTTTCACGGATACGACCTTGCCCATGACAGCTGGTGCATGGGTCAGTAACTACCCTACCCTCTCCATGGCAACTTGGACAGGTTTGTTGAATTGAAAAGAAACCTTGCTGAATGCGTACTTGTCCCATGCCATTACAAGTTTCGCAAGTTTTTGGCTGCGTACCGGGTTTAGCTCCCGAACCATCACAGGTGTTACACGCGCCTTGTCTTGGCACAGTGATCTCAACGTCTTTGCCTGTAGCCGCCTCTTCGAGCGTCAGAGTGATGTTAAATTGTAAGTCCGCGCCACGTTGGCCACGTGATTGACGTCCGGCACCACGGCCCCCAGAAAATATGTTTTCAAAAATATCTTCAAAGACATCGCCAAAGCCACCAAAACCACCCCCGCCGAAGCCACCGCGTGATGGATCAACGCCTGCATGACCATATTGATCATAAGCCGCACGTTTTTGTTGATCAGAAAGGATGCTGTACGCATTTTGAATTTCTTTGAATTTTTCTTCTGCGGAGGAATCACCGGGATTGCGATCTGGATGGTACTTCATCGCCAGCTTGCGGTATGCTTTTTTAATTTCTGCATCACTCGCCGTTCGACTTACTTCTAAAAGCTCATAATAATCCCGCTGTTCCATAACTACTCACATATATAGATAAAATTAGTTTAAATACCGTCTCGTAAAAACGCAGTTTGGGCCGACGGCACCAACAATAATCCCTATTCATTGCATTATAGCCATGAATAGGGATTATTGCTGGGCCTTTCGGCCCAATCAAGGTTTTACTAAACCCTTTGAATAAACGATTACTTCTTATCGTCCTTAACTTCTTCGAATTCAGCATCCACAACACCGTCATCTGCTTTTGCAGACTCATGAGCGGGTTCTTCCTGCGCGCCACCTGGTTGAGCTTGGCCTTCTGCTGATTTTTTCGCGTAAACGCGCTCTGCCATTTTCGCAGAAGCATCGGTTAACGTTTTTAATTTCGCTTCAATTTCTGCTTTATCAGTACCTTGAACTGCTTCTTTTAATTCAGCCACTGCAGTTTCAATGCCTTTTTTCTCATCTTCAGAAAGTTCTTCAGCTAAATCTTTCACTGATTTTTCACAGCTGTGAATCAAACTATCTGCCTGATTACGAAGCTCAGCTAACTCTTTGAACTTCTTATCTTCTTCAACATGAGATTGCGCATCTTTAACCATTGCATCCACTTCTTCATCGCTTAAACCACTAGAGGCTTTAATGACAATAGATTGTGCCTTGCCGGTTGCTTTATCTTTAGCAGAAACGTTCAGTATACCATTCGCGTCAATATCAAAAGTTACTTCAATTTGGGGTACGCCACGTGGTGCAGGAGGAATATCACCTAAATCAAATCGACCTAAAGATTTGTTTGCAGATGCTTGCTCACGCTCACCTTGTAATACGTGTACCGTTACTGCAGTTTGGTTGTCATCCGCAGTCGAGAACACTTGGTTTGCCTTAGTTGGAATTGTCGTGTTTTTCTCGATGAGCTTGGTCATAATACCGCCCATTGTTTCAATACCTAATGACAATGGAGTTACGTCAAGCAAGAGAATATCTTTCACTTCACCAGACAATACTGCTGCTTGAATTGCAGCCCCTACAGCTACTGCTTCATCCGGGTTCACGTCTTTACGTGGTTCTTTACCGAAGAACTCTTCCACAGTTTTTTGAACTAAAGGCATGCGAGTCTGACCACCAACCAAAATAACTTCATTGATTTGTGATACAGATAAGCCCGCATCTTTCAATGCTGTTTTACAAGGTTCAATAGTACGCTCAACCAATTTCTCAACTAAAGACTCTAATTTTGCACGAGTTAACTTAATATTTAAGTGTTTTGGTCCAGTTGCATCTGCAGTGATGTAAGGCAAGTTAACGTCTGTTTGTTGTGCAGAAGACAATTCAATTTTTGCCTTTTCAGCTGCTTCTTTCAAACGTTGTAATGCTAATGGATCATTATGTAAATCAATGCCAGAATCTTTTTTGAATTCTGCAGCTAAATATTCAATCAATGCCAAGTCAAAATCTTCACCACCGAGGAAGGTATCGCCATTTGTAGCTAATACTTCGAATTGGTGTTCGCCATCAACCTCAGCAATTTCAATGATGGAAATATCAAACGTACCACCACCAAGGTCGTATACAGCAATGATGGAATCGCCACGTTTTTTGTCCATACCGTATGCAAGAGCAGCTGCAGTAGGCTCGTTAATAATACGTTTTACTTCAAGACCAGCAATACGTCCGGCATCTTTAGTTGCTTGACGTTGTGAATCGTTGAAGTATGCAGGTACGGTAATAACTGCCTCTTTTACCTCTTCACCTAAATAATCTTCTGCAGTCTTTTTCATTTTACGTAACACTTCAGCAGAAATTTGTGGTGGCGCTTTATCCTGACCTTGTACTTTAACCCAAGCATCACCATTGTCTGCTTTGATGATTTTGTATGGAACCATCTTAATGTCTTTTTGTACTACGCCATCTTCAAAACGACGACCAATTAAACGCTTAATCGCGAATAAGGTTTTTTCAGGGTTTGTTACTGATTGGCGTTTTGCAGATTGACCCACTAGGATTTCACCGTCATCAGTGTATGCAACAATTGAAGGCGTTGTACGATGACCTTCACCGTTATCAATAACCCGAGGCTTATCACCTTCCATTACCGCGACACATGAGTTAGTTGTACCTAAGTCTATTCCAATAATCTTTGCCATTCTTTTCTTACTCCAAATTAATATTTTTCACTATGTGATGAAATTCATATGGGGGATATCCCCCTGATTTCAACCCATTTCCTGAATTATTTTTTTGCTACAATAACGCGTGCTGGTCTTATGACGCGATCATTGAGCTTGTACCCTTTCTGGAATACGGCAATAACGGTATTCGGTGCAACATCAGGTGCATCTTGCATCGTCATTGCTTCATGTTCTTGAGGATCAAAAGGCAACCCCATCGGATCCAGTTGCTGTACATCAAATTTCTGCAATACATCGACAAATAATTTCATCGTTAATTCGAGGCCTTCACGCATTGCCGTATCCTCTGCTTTAGCAGCCAATTGTAAAGCTTGTTCTAAGCTATCCATAATCGGTAATAAAGCGCTGATCAGTTTTTCAGTACCATATCGATGCGCATTAGCAATTTCACGTTCAGCACGGCGGCGCACGTTATCCAACTCAGCCATAGCACGTACAGACTTTTCCCAGTTTTCATGGGCTTTTTGCTCAGCAAGAGTTAATTGCTCGCTTAATTCTTTATAATTCACATGCTCCAAGCCTTCCTCATGATGAACCGGCTCGTCAACATCATTATGTTCTTCAGTAGGTTGCTCCTCGTGAGCTTCGTGTTCTTCTTTAAATTTATTCCAATCTTTTTTATCGTGTTTGCTCATCCAAATAACTCCTGACTAACCTGAACTATGCACATGGGGACAGTAGCAATAAATTTCAAGGGTTGTTTTTAAAATAAGTTTCTTCGTTTAAGTCGAGGAGCATTGGGGCCAAGAGAGTAGAAATGTAAATAGGTCCTGTTGCAGTATGTGTCCATTTATTCCATACTTAGACACCGAAAAAGTCACTTGGATTTATTATGCAAAAATGGTCGCCAACTTCCTGGCTCCAGCGCTCCTATTTGCAAGCTGCAAACTATGCTGATGAAACACAGCTAAAAAAAGCTGTGAATCAATTGAGCCTGCTGCCACCACTGGTTACCAGTAGTGAAGTAAAACATTTAAAAAGAGAAATTGCCCGCGCAGGACGCGGTGAAGCCTTTATTCTTCAAGGTGGTGATTGTGCCGAATCATTTAATGATTGTCGCTCAGAGATTATCAGCAATAAACTGAAAATCATGCTGCAAATGAGTTTGATCTTATTACATGGCCTACGCAAACCCATTATTCGCGTTGGCCGCATTGCCGGACAATACGCCAAACCACGTTCTTCTGATTTTGAAACTATTGATGGGATTACTTTACCCAGTTATCGTGGTGACTTGGTTAACTCACCCGAATTTACTGCAGAAGCTAGAGAACCGAATCCTAATTTATTGCTTCAAGCATACAGTTACTCAGGTATTACCCTGAATTTTATTCGTGCTTTATTGGATAGTGGTTTCGCAGATTTGAATCACCCTCAGCGTTGGGATTTAGGTTTTGTAGAACATTCTCAGCAAAAAGAAGAATATAAGACATTAGTTAATTCAATTAGCGATGCTTTAGATTTTCTGGAAACTATTGATGGCATTCAATCCAGCAACCTATCGAAGGTTGATTTTTATACCTCTCATGAAGCCCTGCATCTGCATTATGAGCAAGCCCTGACTCGACAATTAGAAGATGGTTTGTGGTATAACTTATCCACGCATCTTCCTTGGATTGGCATGAGAACCGCCCAAGCGGATAGCGCTCACTTAGAGTTCTTACGCGGTGTACAAAATCCTTTAGGTATAAAAATTGGCCCTAGTGCCACGCCTGAATGGTTGCAAGAAGTGCTTGAAATTGCGAACCCAAATCGTGAAGAAGGACGTCTATTATTATACACACGTTTAGGTGCGCAGGAGATCGATCGTCTATTACCGCCCCTGATTGAAGCGGTGAAAAAAATGAACATTCCGGTGACCTGGTCTTGTGATCCGATGCATGGTAATACCGAAAGTACTGCAGATGGCATTAAAACACGTCATTTTGATAACATCCTTTTAGAGTTACAAAAGGCTCTGGAAATTCACCGGGAAATGGGTAGTTATCTGGGTGGGGTTCATTTTGAGCTCACTGGAGATAACGTCACTGAGTGTATTGGTGGCGCTCGCGGTTTAGCGGCTGATGATCTAAAGACCGCTTATCATAGTTTGGTGGATCCTCGCTTAAACTATGAGCAATCGATTGAAATGGCATTGCAATTAAGTCGTCAGTTTAGAGTTTAATGCCCTTTAGCAACGTTTAAACAACGTCATCCTGAGAAGTTCTTTCAGGATGACCTTGCCACACTCAGCGATGATAAAATGGACTAAACTCATGCACCGCCTCAACCATCGCCGCGACGTGCTCTGGAGGCACATCAGGGGTAATACCATGCCCTAAATTAAATACATGCCCCGTACCATGTCCATAAGAGGCCAATACTTTTTGCACCTGTTCACGAATACATTTCTCAGAGCTTAACAGTACCGAAGGATCTAAATTCCCTTGCAACGCTACTTTATCGCCCACTCTACGACGTGCCTGCCCCAAATCACAGGTCCAATCCACTCCCAGAGCATCACAACCTGTAGCCGTCATGTACTCTAACCATTGCCCACCACCTTTCGTAAATAAAATCACGGGGATGTCAGGATGATTCGCTTTCAACTGTTGAATGATTTGCTGCATGTAAGCTAAGGAAAATGATTGGTAATTTTCTGGCGTGAGTATTCCACCCCAAGTGTCAAAAAGCATCACCGCATTCACACCTGCCTTGATTTGCTCGCCCAGATAATCCGCTACAGATAACGTCAGTTTCTGTAATAAAAGATGGGCGGCTTCACTTTCAGTGTAAATCAGCTTTAAAATACGCTTAAAATCTCTCGTGCTCTGTCCTTCAACCATATAACAGGCTAAAGTCCAAGGGCTACCCGCAAAACCAATCAGAGGAAGCTCTTGAGGCATTTCCTTGCGGATTAAACGCACCGCATTCATCACATAAGCCAAAGAATCGGTGGTCTCAGGAACGTGCAACTTTTTAATCGCCTCCAGATCACGTAGTGGATGCTGAAAACAAGGCCCCTCTCCTTCAGCAAAATACAACCCCAACCCCATGGCATCCGGAATAGTTAAAATATCAGAGAATAAAATCGCGGCGTCCATCGCATAGCGTCGCAATGGTTGTAGAGTTACTTCGCAAGCCAGTTCGGGGTTCTTGCAAAGGCTTAAAAAATCCCCAGCCTGTGCTCGTGTCTGTCGGTATTCGGGTAAATAACGGCCTGCTTGGCGCATCATCCATAAGGGGGTTCGTTCAACAGGTTGGCGTCTTAACGCACGAAGAAATAAAGATTGGTTTAGATCATACATAGGGCAACCCCAGCATTATTAAAAAATGCGCCTATCTTACCATAAGCCATACAAATCGGACTTAATTAAGAAAGAAAATTTAGGTAAAATAGGCTCAAACCAAATGAGTAGGAAAAATAGTGGATACCTTACATATTAAAGGCTTAAAGGCGAGTACCCGCATTGGCGTGTATACCTGGGAACAGCACATTAACCAACAATTACTTATCGACATTAGCATTGATACTGATTTAAGCGCATGCCAAGAAGACATCCATAGAACCATTGATTATGCGGCTCTTTGCGAAACAGTGACCCACTATGTGGAATCGAAGGCATTTCAACTTATTGAAACAGTAGCGAATGAAGTAGCTCTGTTCATCCAAGAAAATTTTAAGGTAACTCAGCTTACTGTCGGTGTTAGTAAACCTCATGCCATAAAAAATGCGGATAATATTCAAGTCATTGTGCGCCGTTAAGCGCATTAAATCGCGCTCATAAAGTAAAAAAATACACATTAATGCCTAATAATGATACCATCGCCCCCTTATTTGCTTACAGAGAATCATAGTGTTTTCACTTATTGTTAGCGGTATTATCGTTTTAGGCAAAATATTATTAGGCTTAGCCCTTGCAGGAATCTCTCTGGCCATCGTAGCCCTGATTGCCCATGCTATTTTTGCCAATCAATTACCTCCCAGACAAAAAATTTCACTTACCGATGGGCGAGTCATGGAGGGCCCTGACAAAATCCTCGGCGAAGGGGCATTTGGCGCCGTACACCAATATCAGCTTGAGAATAAACCCGTAGCCGTTAAAATGCCCAAAGAGCGTCAATACGATAAACTACAACAACATGAACTTGCCTTATTAAAAAAAGCAAATCCTCATCCTCAAATTCTCAATTTGCTCGGTGAAGCCCAAGTAAATTACACAACGTGGATCGTTACCGAATTCATGCACGGATCTCTGCGCGGTTTATTGGATAATCTTCCCAATCTATCCTGGAAAACCAAATTATCCATCGCCATTCAAATTGTCAAAGGAGTGATGCATTTGCATACTGTATCCAACGGGGTATTTCAAAAAGAAATGATAGTTCATCAAGATTTAAAACCAGATAACATACTTGTGGACCGCTTTGAAGACACACCTAAAATTAAAGCTAAAATTGCTGATTTTGGTATTGCAAAAGAGGTTTATGCTATTAGTCTACCAATAATAGGCACCATTGCTTCAGGTGTCGTAAGAGGTGTGGAAGGAGGAACCATGATCTATGCGGCTCCCGAAACAGCAAAAGCCTTAATGAAAGGCAAAGGAAGTGCTGGTCCCAAGTGTGATATTTTTAGTATAGGTATTATCTTATGGGAGCTCGCCACTGGACGTAAGCCTCAAAGAACAGTAGAAGAAATCATTGAAGGTCGATTTGATGAGTTTGCAAAGGAACTACAACAAAATCGCCCCCCCCAGCCTAAAAAATCGTTCTTTGGTTCGGTTAGCCAAACAACTAAGCCAACGTACTCTCAATGTGGATTTTTTGGCCCACTCATTAAATCATGTATTACACCCAAGCCCGAGAAACGCAAAACAGCGACAGAATTATTAGAGAAGTTGGAACAATTATCGGTTTGAAAATGACTGGAACTATAAATTAAGTGTAGTCTTATTAGCGCAGCGGAATACGGATCGAGGCCTGATTGTGGTGTACTGCTCCGTCTCTACACTACGCTAAAACGGGCTACATCAGGTTTACAGGCCATTAACCAGCAGTAACCATTCCATGTAAACGGGAGTTGCGCGCTAAATCCCCTTGCGCTCGTTGTGCTAAAGTGCGATTCGCATAAGGCCCAACCACAACCCGATACCAAATGCCTTTGGTCGCATGATTAATTGGAATTATGCTCACATTAAACCCTTTAAGCGTTAGGCTGCCTTTCATTTGCTCTGCATCACGGCGCGCCTTGAAGGCGGCAACCTGCACGGAAAAAGCACCTCGGCTGACCATCGGGGCTACAGACCGTACTTCCCCAACGCGTACTGGTGCAGGCACCTGCATTTTGGCTATCGCTGGAGCAGGCTTTGCTGCTGATGCAGTGACGGTCGTAGCAGCTACAGCAGTTTGTGCTGTGGCCGTAGTAATATTAGGGGCCGCTACCGTAGCGGTGGAAGCTGCTGCCGTAGTAGTCACAGGACGAGAGGCATTGTTTGCTGCTGGTTGTGAGTTCGGTGTTTTTTCATTCGTCAATAGAGTATAAAACTCAAACTTTGGCTTGGGAGGAATGGCTGCCTGGCGTTCAGCCTGAGGCTTTGGTGCTTCTTTCCGTGCCTCATGATGAGCCAACACCTGAGAATTAACCCAGTGACTAATTGCATCAACATCAAAAACAGTCGCAGTAAAGTAACCTAGCAAAAAACACACTGCCATTACTAAAATCTGTTGCGGCGCACTCGTGTGCGCACGTCCAGACCGCTTAGTGTTATATTCTCTTCCCATCACATACTCTCAGGAGCAGATACGCCCAATAAATTCAAGCCATTATTTAATACCTGACGTACAGCCTCTAACAAACATAAACGTGCATAACGTAATTGCTCATGTTCGCATAAAAGTTGTACCGCATTATAATAGCTATGTAATCCATTAGCCAATTCACGTAAGTAATAAGCAATTTGGTGGGGTTCACATTGAATAGCCGATTGTTCAACAATTTCAGTATAACGAGCAATTAACGCAATTAATGCGGCTTCGTGAGGTTGGTCTAATAAATTAATATGTTCCAGTCCAATTGCTTTATCCCAAGATAAACCACGCTCATTCAATTGTCTTAGTACCGAGCAAATACGTGCATGGGCGTACTGAATATAGTAAACCGGATTATCACTAGACTCTGACTTCGCTAAATCCAAATCAAAATCCATATGTTGTTCTGATTTTCGCGCGACATAAAAGAAACGTGCTGCATCATTGCCCACTTCGTCACGCAGCTCTCTTAGGGTAACAAAGGAACCGCTACGAGTAGACATTTGTACCCGATCCCCGCCTCGATAAAGAATCGCAAACTGAACTAATAATACCGTCAAAGCGTTTTCGTCATGCCCCAAGGCTTTCACTGCAGAACGTAAACGAGTGACATAACCATGGTGATCAGCGCCAAAGATATTAATTACTCGGTCATAACCACGATCATATTTATTCCAATGATAAGCAACATCCGAAGCAAAATAAGTTTTTTGCCCATTAGCACGTACAAGTACACGGTCTTTTTCATCACCAAAGTCAGTCGCCTTAAACCACAAAGCTCCTTCCTGTTCAAAGGTATGCCCAGCATCTTTTAGCGCCTGGATTCCTTTTTCAATAGAACCATCTTCAAATAAAGACTGTTCGGAAAACCAATGGGTATAATGAACGCCAAATTCAGTCAAATCATCTTTAATATCATCTAAAACCGTATTCAATGCGTGCTGATGAAACAAGGTAAATGCTTCTTTTCCGATTAAAGATGCTGCTCGTTCGATCATTGCGTCAATATAAATTTCTTTATCACCACCTTGTGGTTCATCTGCAGGCATACCGTCAAGCACTTCAGCCCATGGGCGCACAAATTGCTTACCGTGCTTTGACCAGAGGATTTCAGCGATTTCAATAACATACTCACCTTTGTAAGCATTGGCAGGGAAAACAACAGGTTCAGCAGCTAATTCCAAGTATCTCAACCAGACGCTAGCCGCCAAAATATTCATTTGCCGCCCTGCATCATTAACGTAATATTCCGCATTAACATCATAACCTGCTGCACTTAACACATTGCATAAAGTTGCACCGAAAGCAGCACTACGTCCATGGCCTACATGTAAAGGGCCCGTAGGATTTGCGGAAACAAACTCGACTAGAACCTTTTGGTTTTGGCCAATAGCACTACGCCCAAACTCACCCGCTTTCGTTAAAACTTCGGTAATAATTTGTGAGCGCGCATCATTGCGGATAAAGAAGTTAATGAAGCCGGCGCCAGCAATTTCCACCTTCTCTATAGAAGCATCTTCAGGTAACGCTTGAGCTAAAAGCTCAGCAATTTTACGAGGAGCCTGGCGGCAAGGCTTAGCTAATATCAAGGCTAAATTACTAGCAAAATCACCATGAGCTGAATCTTTAGAACGATCCACTTTAATATCTACGTCCAAATCAGCAGGGACTTCTCCTGATTGTTGCAAAGCGGCTAAAGCCTGTCTTAAAAGATGCTCTACAGTTTGTTTCATGCGACTTATTTTCCATCAAAAAAATGATGGCTATTATGCTCTTTTTCGTGCCAGATGAAAAGGTTTTAAGTTAATCGACTTTTGGATTCTCCCTCTGGCATTCTTAATTAAAAAATTTAAATTAGAACCTATTAAACTAATAACAGACCGCTCTAACACTAAAACTAGATACCCTGTTTTCTGCTCTAACACCATTTGCTCTGAGCAAAGAATTTATTATTTGGTTATTAATATTCCCTTAATAAGTTTTTGTTAGCATTAAATTCTCAAAAGGTTAAATCGAGAATCAATATGCGACGTTCTTTATCTGAATTAATAAGTGATGATTTGGCTGAACTGGCCAATCACGAGTCCGACTATATCGCTAGCGAAGAAGCGATACAGGTCATGAAGGCTTTGTATAACAAGAAGATGGAACTTGATATACAATTAATACATAAGGAACAACTCCCTAAGTTTCTTCATGACAGTGCCTTATTGAAAACTCCAGGTCATTATCAATTTATTGTGGAAGTGGGGGAGCGGAGTAAATTAACACGACACAGTCCTGAGACTATTCACTATTGTGCAGTGGATTTTTTTATCCGTGCTGACGAGAGGCCATTAGCTTTCGTTGCCGATCATTACCGTGGTCATCGTGGCTACTATGCTGAATTTGCAACTATTGCAAAAACACTTGGCGTGCAATTTTTTGTAGTCGGAGGCGCTACTTACCAGGCAGATAGCGTCCACTGTCCCGTATTTTCGTTACAACATTTATTACTTACCGCAAAAGATGATGAGCTTCTTTCATTATTGGAAGGAACAGCGAAGCTCTCAAAGGATCCGGTAACCTATCTTGACTGGTCTGAATTATCTCCCATGTATATGGTCTATTCACAAAGTGTTAATACACTATTTAATTATGTTCGCGATGTGAAGCAAAAAGAAGGAACGGGCCTAGAACTGGATAGCTCTGTGCTTGCCAGCTCCCAATTTTCTCAGCGTTTACAAGAAACCTTGTACCCTGTATCACAGCCAGGTGCCAATCTGGGTAAAATCCGTAATAAAGCAATAAGATATCTTGCTGCGCATCATGCCGGAATAACTGTTACAGCACTCGAATCGGGGGCGATTTTTAATGCCGAAGAGCTTATTAATATATGTTACAAAGAGCGCTATCCGCTAGTTCACGAAATGCTGCTTAGCGCCTTACAAATAGAAAAAAAGCATCCTTTTGAAACGGATTCAGGTCTAAATAATGCGCACCCTCTTTTTGAATTGGCCTTTTATCATGCACATATTATGGAAGGATTATTAAAAAACCCGGATTTTAAAATAATTTTCGCTGATAAAAATTCTTTAATATTAATGCAAAAAGGCCTAATCAATCCCATGGACCTGTTTAATGTTTTAACGAGCTCGGGGCACCATTTAGAAGTAAATAAAGCCGCGTGTCGGAATGTCGTATCCAATTTGGTTTTATTGGCAGCTATCGTAAATAACGAGCTAGATAATAAGTTGGATATCACTTCTGATGAGCTGATTCAGGCATTATCTTCCGGAAAAACGAAAAATTTTTTCCACAATCAAGCCTTAAGTATTTTATTTGAGCAAGGCTTAATCTCCATGGAGTTATTATCACTCATTTCTCCCAACCAGGTTAAGCTTGAGCTTCTTGAACCACTAGAACTTGATGCCAAAATTGAACATTTACGCACGCAATTTACACCGACTATACAAGTGGATAATTCAGAGGACACCGACGATGAGCTTGGTTTATTTGGTTTTGCCACAGAGCTAGAGAATCCGGCGACAGATAACGCCCATTCCCTGGATGATTTATTTACTGTTCCTGACGTGCAACCAGTAACTATCGACCCCAGTCTGACGACAAAACCTCAGATACACATTGGACTTTTAGTGCAATCCATGAATAAATCTATTTTTGCTCCTCCTCCAAAGGAAAATAACATTAATGAACCGGAGCATCGTGTGGAACAAACCATATAATATTCTCTTTACCAGTTACTAAAGCGAGAGGTGAACGCGGGCTCATCGCGAAACAATTGATTTTTAATCGCTGCTGCAGCCTCTTCAGGGGTTGCACAGCCCAGAGTATTACTGGCAGACAAACCACGACCCAGGCTAGCATTAAAAACAGCAGGATCTTCTTTATTATACAATTCGCGTGCTTTCTCGCAGGCGTTTAGTGCACTTTGTGTGGCTTGTGATGCCTGCTCCGGTTGAAACATAGCGTACCGAGCGTAGGCTTCGCTCAACATCAAACAAGCATAGGATGTATAAAAAGGTAAGAACTTTTTAATCGTTATTATGAGCGCGTGTATTTTACTCGCGGCTTCGGGGTCATCTTGTTCATTATCCAGGCCTTCATAAACAGAAAAACAGTACCGCTGTAAGGCGTGAATTGAACCGTACTTAATTGCTTCTAATAAATAACCCTTTTCAATAGAAGGAGTCTTCCTATCCTTAAAAGCCAATGATTGGTTATAAAAATAAGCGCCTAAAAATAAATTAAAGGCTTTTTGGTGTGGCTGCACATAGAACGCCACTTGAGCGTCGCCCGTCAATATCGTACCAAAGGTACTCCAGAGACTTTCCCAACTGTATTGAAACTCAGCTTCAAGACAAGTCTTACTGAATTCTTTGCTGTTCCAGCTTAATTTCACAATAAAATCAAACTGATTGTGCTCAATTAAATTCTGCACCGATTTAATTTTTTCCTCAACTTCCAAAGCTAAGAAATCAGTTAAGAAGGTGTTTTCTATAGCATTTAGAGCCATGTGCTCTTTTAATGTATTAACGTTTTTTGGAAAAAACACTATGGATGATCCTTGTGCCAAATACTGTTAGTGTAGCTTTTTTGACCAACTGTATCAAGGAAAAAAATTAATCCGTCCTTCTGAGACTGTGTCATAAAGCAAGAATTCGAGTTAAACTGCTACAAAATTTTTATCATTAATTAACTATTGTGCTATCCAACTCTTGCGACTCATTAACTGGCGTGGGCCCTGCACTGGCCGCCAAATTGGCGAAATGCGGCATCCATACCGTACAGGATTTACTTTTTCATTTACCCTATAAATATCAAGACCGCACCCGAATTACCCCCATTCAAGATTTACGCCCTAATGATTGGGCGGTCATTGCCGGGCGAATATGTAAAACGGAAGTGAAATCGGGTAAACGCCCGATGTTACATTGCTATGTTGATGATCAAACAAGCATAATTAAACTGCAATTTTTTCATTTTAATAAGCAACAAATCACCAGTCTAAACAATTGCACCATGATTCATGCTTTTGGTGAAGTGCGCGAATTCAATGGTCAATTAACCATGACTCACCCAGAGTATCAATTATTAAATGAAAATGAAGAATGCATTGTCAATGAAACCTTAACCCCTATTTACCCTTCCACACAGAGCTTAAGTCAAGCGCGAATTCGACAAATTGTGCTTATTGCTTTGAACCAATGCGCGCAAGAACTGCAACAATTAGAATGGATGGATGAAACTTTACTGCAAGCCCATCATTTTTATCCCTTAGCAGAGGCAATTAAACTATTACACAATCCGCCCCCGGACATTTCTGTTCAATCCCTGGAAGAAGGAAAGCACCCGGCTCTAAAACGCTTAGCCTTTGATGAATTGCTGGCTCAGCGCCTTAGTATACAATTTGCACGCGAGTCACGTAAAGCCTTACAAGCGAATCCCTTACCTGTGGATAAGGCATTAAACCAACGCTTTATTGACTCATTGCCTTTTCCGCTCACTCAAGCACAACAACGTGTAGTGCAGGAAATCAGCTACGACTTAACACGAAGCAAACCCATGTTGCGTTTAGTTCAAGGGGATGTCGGCGCAGGAAAAACCATTGTGGCCGCATTAGCCGCGTTGCAAGCCGTCGCTAATGGCCAACAAGTTGCCTTTATGGCCCCTACTGATTTATTAAGCGAGCAGCATGCAACGAACCTGGTTAAATGGCTTGAGCCTTTAGGCATCACGATTTATAGGCTTAGTGGTAAAATGAAAATCGCTGAACGTCGCAAATCATTTGCCGCTTTAGCGGATGGCAGTTGCCAACTGGTTATTGGTACTCATGCACTATTTCAAGAAGAAGTCCGTTTCGCACGTTTAGGCCTGGTCATTATTGACGAGCAACATCGCTTTGGCGTTGAACAACGCTTGTCATTACAACAAAAAGGGCAGCAGGATCAACTCATCCCCCATCAATTATTAATGACCGCAACACCCATTCCCCGTACGCTGTCTATGACGCATTTTGCTCATTTAGATAGCTCAATTATTGATGAGTTACCGCCAGGACGGATTCCAGTTGCAACTGCCGTCTTAAGCCAGAACAAACGTGAAACAATTGTTGAACGTTTACAAATTGCCATCGCCGACGGACGCCAAGTGTATTGGGTTTGTACTCTTATTGAGGAATCAGAGAAACTTCAATGTATGGCTGCGACCGAAACCGCCGAAAACCTACAAGCTCAACTTCCCAATGCACGCATTGGGTTAGTGCATGGACGCATGAAAGCTATTGAAAAAGAAGCAACCATGGCCGCCTTTAAATCGGGAGAAATTAATTTATTGGTGGCAACTACCGTGATTGAAGTGGGCGTTGATGTGCCTAATGCCAGTTTAATGATCATTGAAAACGCGGAACGTTTAGGCTTATCGCAATTACACCAGTTACGTGGACGTGTTGGTAGAGGAAGCACTCAATCGCATTGTATTTTATTGTATCAAGCCCCCCTATCTCCTCAGGGTACGGAACGTCTAAAAATCATGCGCGCAACCAATGATGGATTTATTATTGCGGAAAAGGATATGGAGCTACGTGGCGCAGGAGAAGTCTTAGGCACCCGACAAACTGGATACCGACAATTTAAAATTGCCGATCTCAATCGTGATCGGGAGTTACTAGCGCTGTTACCTCCCATTGCTAAAAATCTAGTACGAAACGCACCGGCCACGGCCAAAATGATTACCCAGCGTTGGTTAGGCGATTTCGAACAATTTTTGCAAGGATGACTTAAAAGGACGAATGGCCGCAGTTTCCCCTCTCATAATTCTCACCCTCACGAATTACCAGGGCTTCATCATAGGTGAAGAGAGCCCTGGGCTTTTACCTGTAATTCGAAAGTACTTTAAATAAGAAGATTCGCAGTAATCGCTCTTCGTTAGAAGCAGGTTGGCTGCATTTCAAAAATATTTTAAAAAAACACCAAGTCAAGACTGTTTTTTATTTTTTTCTTTGTTAATATACCCAGCCCTGATTTCCACACCAAACAGACACTTCTGTGGATATCTCCTCTAAGCACAGCGAATAATAAAAAGACACTATTTACCTTAAACACGACAAAACCCTTATTTTACTAGGTGAGTATACTATTTTCTTGCTTTTACCGCTCAAAATACTTATCCACAAATTCTGTGGATAAGTCTGTGCATAGGATGTAAAACAACCTGTATAAAATCATGGTTTTTAAATTTTTAATACACAATCATTGCTAACCATGTTTAAATACCCACAGATCAAAAAACAGACTCTTCTATGACCCAAGACAGATACTGGCAAGCTAAAAAAGTCACCATTATAGGCGGCATTTCTAATGCGCTCTTAGGGGTAATTAAATTAATCGGTGGCACTTTATTTCACTCTCATGCGCTCATTGCTGACGGGCTGCATTCTTTTGCAGATCTCATTACCGATGGCATGGTGCTATTAGCCTCCAAATACGGCAGCCTTGATGCAGATGACACCCATCCTTATGGCCATCAGCGTATTGAAACAGCAGCAACATTCTTACTATCTTTATTACTTATTCTTGCAGGTATTGGTATTGCCTGGGATTCTGTATACGAGCTTATGCATGCCAGCTACACCATGCCCCAATGGCTGTCGCTGCCAGTCATTTGTATCTCTATTCTGGCAAACGAAATCTTATTTCATTACACCTTACGCGTAGGTAAACGCATTAGCTCTAAATTAATCATTGCCAATGCCTGGCATCATCGTACCGATTCAGCGTCCTCACTGGTGGTATTAATCGGACTAGTAGGTAGCTTGGCAGGATACGCTTATCTTGACACCGTCGCAGCGATTATTGTGGCGCTAATGATTGCAAAAATGGGCTGGGATTATGGTTGGCACAGCATTAAAGAATTAGTCGATACCGCTGTAAGCCCTGCCCTCTTAGCTCAAATTGAACAAGTGATTCAAAATGTACCGGGAGTGGAAAAAATCCACCAATTGCGCAGTCGCTTTATGGGTGAGAATGTGCTTATTGACGTCCATATTTTGGTTTCCCCAAAAATATCAGTCTCTGAAGGTCATTACATTGCGCAGCATGTACACCGAGCGCTCGTTAACCAAATTGATAGTGTCACCGATGTTATTGTCCATGTAGACCCAGAGGATGACGAAGTCTCAAGCCCTTCACTCCACTTACCCAGCCGCAAGGTAATCTATGAGCAATTGCTCACTGAAGTACACCTTAATTTCCCTCAGATACTCTTTTGGAACCTGCATTATCTGGATGGAAAAATTAGCATTGATATCGTTTGCAAAGAGCACTTTAACCAATGGCAGGAATTGCACGAACAAGTAATCCTGGCCTTGAAACTGCAATCAGATATTAATGAAATTCGCTTGTTTAGTTTGCATGAGGTCATGCATCGAGAATAATTACTCTTGACTGACTAGCTTAGCCTAATATCAGGAAGTACATAGTAAATGTATGTTCCATCATGCGTACCACGTTCAAACCTAGGTAATCGAGCTTCTATAAAGCTCGTAACCCATCGAAATTAAGAGTAAGCCCCACTCTATATTTACGTGACCTCAGGGCTTTTTTTAGGTAAAATATGCCCCCAAAACTTTACGATTTTCAAGATAGGCATGATTCATGTTCTCTGCTACCAGTTTAAAAATACTCTTTGGATGCTCCATTTTCGTCGTGATTTTGCTGGCTGGCTGGTATCCTTTTAAAAAACGCATAAAAGATGATAAGCATATTGATTTTCCTGTGGGAGAAACTTTAGCGACAGGCGTATTTTTAGGCGCCGCTTTACTGCATATGCTGCCTGAGGCAAACTCCATGTTTCAAACTATGGGCTATAACTATCCCTTTGCCTTCATTATTACCGGTGCCGTCTTTCTAATTTTCCTATGGTTTGAACATTTAGGTAAAGAGCTCTACCATCACCACAATGCAGAACATCCTGCTTTTGCTTTATTAGCCTGGGGAATGCTCTCGGTTCATTCCATCATGCTCGGTGCAGCCTTAGGGTTAGCTCATTACAATTCCGTGATAATTATGCTGTTTTTGGCAATCATTACCCACAAATGGGCAGAAAGCTTTGCGATTGCTGTGCAACTAAATAAAAGCTCAATGACGATGAATCAAAGTCTGATCTTCTTTATTCTGTTTAGTTTCATGACTCCTTTAGGGATTTATTTTGGTTGGTATTTTGGCCATGGCGTGGAAACAAACTCTATTTTTGATCCTATTCTAATGGCTGCTTCAGCAGGTACCTTCCTTTATTTGGGTACCCTACATGGATTAGAGCGCTGCGTTATGGTAGAGCGCTGCTGCAATCTGAGTGATTTTAGTTTTGTAATTATTGGATTCTTATTAATGGCTACGGTAGCTATTTATGTCTAACTTCTTCCAGCAGCAACCGATAATCCTTGCTTCGGGTTCCAGCATACGCAGTAAATTGCTGCAGTCGCTGGGACTTGAATTTACGGTTATCCCCTCTCAGTGCGACGAAGAAGTCCTTAAAGAGTCTTTTGCTAAGGAAAACACACTCGAACTAGGTTATGCACTGGCCGCTCATAAAGCATTGGATGTAAGCCAACATTACTCAGAACATTTTATTATAGCCGCCGATCAATTGTGTTTACTGGGCAATATCTTACTAAATAAACCACTGGACCATCAAACAGCGATTACGCAGTTAAGTCTCTTAAGCGACCAAACTCATCAGCAAATATCCTGTCTTTGTATTGCAAAAAATAACCAAATACTATGGCAACACCATGAAGTAGCTGATTTAACCATGCACCCGTTAAACAAGCAGAGTATTGAAGCATACCTGCTTAGCGAAAAGCCCTACCATAGCTGCGGCTCCTATCACTATGAAAATCAAGGGAAATGGTTATTTCAAGAAGTAAAAGGAAATGAGGACACGATTCTTGGACTTCCACTATTTCCATTAACCCAAGCCTTAAGAAAATTAGGTGCTGTACATTTTTAAGAAAAAAATGCCGTCATTGCGAAATCAAAATAATAATAATCGGGAAACAACATGCAAATAACTAAAATCCATGCCCGTGAAATCTTAGATTCACGTGGTAATCCTACAGTTGAAGCAGACGTTATTTTAAATAATGGACTAATGGGAAGAGCAAGTGTGCCTTCGGGAGCCTCCACCGGAAGCCGGGAAGCCTGTGAATTACGTGATAATGATCCCAGACGTTATTGTGGAAAAGGAGTACAACAGGCTGTTGCTTCAGTAAATACTGAGATTAATCAGGCATTAAAAA
Source organism: Legionella lytica (assembly GCF_044626755.1). Classification (GTDB taxonomy): domain Bacteria; phylum Pseudomonadota; class Gammaproteobacteria; order Legionellales; family Legionellaceae; genus Legionella; species Legionella lytica_A. Next base: position 1,678,195 of record NZ_JBGORX010000001.1, read on the forward strand.
ATAATTCTGTTGAGGATCAAGAAGCTTTAGATCACGCTTTATGTCAATTAGATGGCACAGAAAATAAATCACGTTTAGGAGCCAACGCCCTGCTCGCCGTTTCTCTTGCCGCTGCCAGAGCTCGAGCAAATACCCTAAATCAGCCTTTATATGCCGCGTTGAATCAAGGCGAAGCAATGAGCATGCCTGTGCCCATGATGAACGTGTTAAATGGTGGCGCGCATGCTGATAATAATGTAGATATTCAAGAGTTTATGATTATGCCTGTGGGGGCTTCTGATTTTCCTACCGCCTTACGCATGGGAACAGAAATTTTTCATGTGCTGAAATCAGTATTAAAACAACAAGGTTTGAATACCGCTGTAGGAGATGAAGGAGGCTTTGCTCCCAATATTAAATCCAATCGCCAAGCCCTAGATCTGCTTAGCGAAGCGATTAGCAAAGCCGGCTTTAAATTAGGCGATGAAATAGTACTGGCCCTTGATGTGGCCGCCTCCGAGCTTTATAAGCAAGACAGCTATCATATGGCCTCAGAGAACCAGCAATTCAGCTCAGAACAATTAGTTAGCTACTATGCGGATTTGGTTGCCAACTACCCCATTGTCAGTATTGAAGATGGTCTGGATGAAAAGGATTGGGCTGGCTGGAACGAATTAACACGTCAATTGGGTGGCAAAATTCAATTAGTTGGAGATGATGTATTTGTTACCAATCCTAGAATTCTACGCGAAGGCATTGAACAAGGCATTGCCAATGCCATTCTTATTAAAGTTAATCAAATCGGCACCTTGAGTGAAACGAGACAAACTATTCAATTAGCCCATGCAAATGGCTATCGTTGTGTGATGTCGCATCGCTCTGGAGAAACAGAAGATACGTTTATCGCAGACTTAGCAGTGGCAACGGGTTGCGGGCAAATTAAAACAGGGTCCTTATGCCGTACTGATCGAATTGCCAAATACAATCAATTGCTGCGCATAAATGAGATTTCTTCTCTTCCCTATCCAGGAAAAACAGCATTAAAAAGATAATTCTGCTGCAAAAAAATCGAACCAGTCCGTATTAGACTAAGATAATACGGGCTAAAATCTCTTTCTTTAAATATTTTTCGGCCCTAATAAAAGAAATAAAATCAAACAAAAAGAAAATAAAGCAAACTAAATGCCAAAATTAAAATCAAAATAAACTGGAAAGTCAAGTCTCTTGTTCTATACTCCATACCATAGTCTCAAAAAGTTGTAGCGATGGTTGTTTGATGAAAGAAGTTGCTGTAGAAAACTATATTCCTATCGAAGCGCGTAAACAGCATATTGTAAAATACCCAATTTTTTGTTTGCTGCCCCCAGATTCAATTCATCAACTCGCCCTGTTGGTTGAGGAAGTTCACGTGCAACCCAATGAAGTTATAGTCAGTGAAGGGGATTATTTTGATGGCTTCTTTCTCATTGTTTCAGGAACTGCTTCTGTATCCAAATCCTTAAGAAGAATCAAAAAAACTAATCCTCGGCACGTAATCACCTTGGGCCCTAATAATGCAATTGGTCTCAATGATTCTGGATTTCATTCCCAGCAAGGAGTGAGAGTCGCATCAGTTATCGCAAAAACAAATATGATTTTATTACGTGTTGACTTGCTTAATTTTTATAGTTTCTTAAAAACGCATCAAACACTCTATCCTTCACTCCAACAGACTAGTGAGCGATTTGTATTCATGAATCTAGCGCGACATGCGCTAAGTAATTTACCTACAGATAAGATTAAAGAGTTGGTAGAAAAAACACAAACGCATATAAACCCCGTAGCTAATGAACCTGCTCAGCTGAGTCAAAATGTAGTTTTTCTCCATGAGCAAAATAAACCTAAGATTTCTCGTCTTGAGCAGGTGCTTTTTACACAAATTAATGCTAAAAATACACTAGAAAATCTATTAAATAGTGGATTAATAGAATTAAATAATGATGAAATTTATGTAATCATGGTAAAACTGCACAATTTGGGATTTAGGGATTTTGACTTAATTACAGGTCCAGTTAAACCTCCTTCAACCCCAATTTTGAAAAAATTTATCAAAAAAATAACACATTTTTGGAAAGGATAATCCATTTGTGAAAGCAAATACATATCGAGTTTTTATCTTAACCCTCATTGCCTGTTTGACACTGACCAATTGTAAAAATGACAAACCGGTTTCATTTCCTGGCTATGTTCAAGGAAAATTTACTTATATTTCAGCTTATTATTCCGGAGAATTAAAACAGCTCAATGTAACCGCCGGCGATACAATCAAACAAGGACACCCACTTTTTACCTTAGAGCCCTCCCCAGAAAATACCGAACTACTCGCGGCCGATGCACGTGTACAACAAGCTCGTGATGAACAAAAAAAACATGAATCCAACTACTCTTTACAAAAAAAGAACCATGAACGCAATCTATTTTTATTTAGAAAGCAGGTCATATCCAAAGAAGAGTTAGAAAAAAGCAATGATGACTTAACTACAGCAATAGCCAGTAAAAAAGCGGCTGAAGCCAACCTGTTAGAAGTACAAGCAAAACAAAGCCAAGCACAATGGTCATCAAAACAAAAAGCCGTCATCGCACCTGTAAATGCATTAGTATTTCAAACTTATTACTCCGAACACGAGCAAGTACCCGCCAATAAACCTGTACTCTCATTACTTACCGCAGGCTCATCAAAAGTAATTTTTTACGTTCCGGAACCATTACTCAGCACCATCAAGCTCAATCAGCTAGTGCAGGTTGCCCGTGATGGGCAATCGGAAGTAATCAAAGCAAAAATTAGCTACATATCACCAAAAGAAGAATACACCCCTCCGGTGATTTTTAGTGATGCTGAGCGAACAAAACTGGTATTCAGAGTTGAAGCTCTTCCACTCACAGAAAATAACGCGGCGGTCCATCCTGGCCAACCAGTTACTGTATTTATGGATAACAATAACTAAATATGGACGAAAATAATTTAATTATTGATGTTAAAAACCTAGGAAAAAACTTTGAGCATCGGCCTGCTGTTGTTAATGTCAGCCTGCAAGTCAGGCCAGGAGAAATCTATGGTTTTCTCGGGCCTAATGGCTCAGGAAAAACGACTACCATTCGCATGCTATGTGGCCTTTTAACCCCAGATCATGGCGAAGGAACGTGTCTTGGCTATGATATATTAACGCAATCGAAAACAATTCGCCGCCATGTGGGATATATCCCTCAGCATTTCAGTTTATATAAGCAACTTACAGTTTACGAAAATATCTTATTTATGGCGGAACTCTATGGGGTTTTTAACCGTAAACGCGCAACCCAACAAATCATGGCTCATCTCGGACTTAGCTCAAGGAAAGAGCAATTGGCAGGAGGACTTTCTGGTGGCTGGAAACAACGCCTTGCCCTGGCTTGCGCATTAATACACCAGCCCTTTTTATTACTCTTGGATGAACCAACAGCGAGTGTGGATGCAGAATCGCGTATGGATTTTTGGGAAATCATGCGCGATTTGTCTTCAGAAGGAATGACCATATTACTTAGTTCTCACAATATGGATGAAATTGAACGATGCCATCGTATTTCCTATATTTCTGATGGAAATTTGCTGCTTAGTGGAAAAATTAAAGAAATCATTCGTGATATCAATCTTACCACCTGGAAGGTACAAGGAAAGAACCTCCTATTACTGGCCAAACAACTCGAAGCACTCCCTGAAGTCGAGCAAGTCATTACTTTCCTAGATGCACTGCACATCAGCAGCAAAAATCAGGAAACCTTAAACAAAGCCATTAAACCTTTTTTAGAAAATCCAAATTTTACCTGGCAAATGATTCCACCTTCGTTGGATGACGTATTTGTCTGGATGACAAAACATCAAGCAGGGAAATCCTAAGCTATGGACTTTAAAAATTATCGCTCTTTGCGGCTATGGGGCATGTTCAAAAAGGAGTTGCGAGTAATATTACGTGATTACCGCACCTACATTTTTGTGCTTATTACCCCCTTTTTGCAAGCGGTATTGTTTGGTCTGATTATTGATCACGATGCACGCCATATCCCGACTATTGTGGTCGCCAAAGACCAATCCCCAATCACCGACAGCTTGATACAATCGTTTCGTAATACCAGTTACTTTAAGATTAAAGACGTCATTCAAGACGAAGTTGAAGCGGATAATTTATTAAAAAAAGGGGTTGTCCATTTTGTCATCCATATTCCCCAGGATTTTACTCGCGATCTGATTCGCAATGATTCACCGCATATCCTTTTGGAAGGAGATGCCAGCGATCCTACTGTGATTAATAATGCGTTCCATGCTTCTGCAGCAATCGCAAAAAATACCTTAAAAGAAATTGCGTATGGGCCTTTAAAATATCTTGAACCCCAAGAACCAGGTTTTGTTATCGATACCCATGCCAAATACAATCCCGCGGTTAAAGCTCAATATCATACCCTCCCAGGCTTATTAGCCACTATATTAACCATATCTCTGGCTTTAGTAATGGCCATTTCCATTACCGGAGAATACGAAAGTGGTACTATGGAAATGTTATTGATCACCCCCATTTATCCCCTTGAAGTCATCATCGGTAAGCTATTACCTAATATTCTTTTAGGCTATATTCTATTTTTTTCTATATTGTTTGTTTCGATTTTTCTTTTTAAAGTTCCTTTTTACGGCAGCATCCCATTGCTTGCTCTTGCCGCATTTCCTTTTATTATTGCGAACCTGTCCTTTGGAATCGCAACCTCATGTATTGCAAAAACCCAATTCCAAGCAGCACAAATCGCCGGAAGTTATACGCTCCCTGCAGTTTTATTTTCAGGCTTTTTATTTCCCACAGCTTCCATGCCTACTTGGGCACAATGGCTTAGCGATTTATTTCCCGCCACCTATTTTCTGAAAATTAGCGGGGATGTCATGTTAAAGAATTCAGGCTTTATTGATATTTTACCTAATATATGGCCCATTATTATATTTGCTATAGTACTTATATTTATTAGCTATAAGTTTTATCGTAAGACTTTGGATTAACTGCCAAATCGATATCAGACGGTATGGTGTACAGATTTCGTATTACGCTGTGATAATACAGACTAGATTGGCACTACTTAAGATTTCTCACTATGTTGTAACCATCGATTCACCGCCAGCATATCCTCCGCACATAAGGTACCTGCCTCTTTTTTCAACCGTAATAAGTTAATAATATAATCATAGCGAGCGGACTCATAATGCATTTGAGCATCCAGTAATTGCGTTTGTTGTGTTAAAACATCAGTTAAGCTGCCTGCCCCAGAGACATAACGCTGTCTTAGGCCATCCAAAGAGCTTTGCGCTGATTGAATTGCATCACTTGCATAGCGAATTTTCTTAATATTTGCGGAAATATTGCGATAACTTTTACGCGTCTCATAAGTTACCTCGCGAACAGAATGTTCCAGCTTCTGCTGAGCGATGCGAAAGTTATATTTAGCTTTACGTGTAGCAGCAACTACCAATCCTCCGGAGTAAATGGGGACATTTACATTAAGAAATGCGCCAGCGTTACGTACGCGGCTGGAACCTGCGGCAACAATCAAACTTCCTTCGGAATAGTGAAATGCATTATCATCGTACAATAATTTAGCATTAACGGTGGGTAAATGCTCACCATAGCGGGCCTTTATTTTTTCCCGAGACGATTGTAATTTTAATTGATTAGCCTTAACCACCCAGTTTCCGCTTAGGGCCTTATGCACCCATTTATCCATACTGGCGGGTTGCGGAGAAAGCAAAGGTATTCTCTTGTGCAGATCAGCTAAAGAAGAATATTCAAAAGAGGTAAGTTGCGTTAAATACTCCCTATCGGAGGCCAACTGAGTCTCTGCCGAAATAAGATCAGACTCTGCCGCACTGTAAGAGGACTTTGCCACATAGACATAACTTTGAGTGGTTTTTCCTACCTTAAGTTTTTGCTCCACATCATACAATTGCCTCATTAACGCTTTTTGATGCGCCTTAAGATAAGCTACTCTTTTTTCACTGCGTAACACGTTAAAATAAGCATCGCTAACCCGTAACATTAAATCTTGTAACTCAGAATTCAGGCGTGCTACAGCTTCGCGCGCAGCTATTTTAGAAGTCTTATATCGAGAAAAAGCACCAAAATTAAAGATGGGCTGCGTGATGCTAAGCCGCATTTCGTAACTGCGTAAAGTATTACGTGGAGGCTGGATTTCGGGCACTATCGCGCCATAGCTGTATTGTTTATCTGCAGAAGGCTGAAGTTCAAGATTCGCATTGAGTAACAGATCTGCTCTGCTAATAGCAATATCTTCTTTATTAGATAAAGTTCTGAGAATAGCCTCTTGGTATATATTGTCGTGGGTCAATGCCTGCTGAAACACGCTCATTAGATCAGCAGCATTACAATGAAGAGACAGCAATAAGCTGGCGGTTAATACTATGTTCTTTTTCACGTCACCTGAATCCCTGGCTTTTTATAAAAAAGTAATGTTAGTCTATGGCACGGCGTCCTGAAGAATTTACGACGACGGAGCTCCTGAATGCAGCAAAAAACTTATCAAAAGTCCCTTACTACATGCGGGACGAGTGTATCTTGGTTCTCTATTAATCTTTCTTGTAAGGTAAATACTCTGGCACGGTTTTGGGATAACATCCTTTTATCTGGCGGTAGTAATCTAGTATCTGTGGAAAATCCACACTGATGTCGCCAGTAGGCCAAAATGCTTCCCGAATGCGCACCTCTTTCGACGCATAATCAAGAGCAACCATAGCTAAAGGAAGCTGTGCTTTACAAGCAATATGGTAAAAGCCTTCTTTCCATCGAGTTACCGGTCCACGTGTACCTTCAGGGGTAATCGCGAGTCGAAATTCATCTTGAGAATGAAATAAATCCACCACTTTATCAACCGCATTATTCTTTTTAGAGCGATCGACAGGTGCTCCGCCTAATATTCTTAAAAGAAGGCCTAACGGAAAAAAGAAGAGCTGGCTTTTTGCTAAAAAATTAATTTTTACGCCAAGGGAAAAACGGGCAAATAGTCCAATCGGGAAATCCCAATTACTGGTATGTGGAGCAACCACAACCAAATATTTTTTATCTTTAGGTAACTTACCAACGACTTTCCAGCCAAATAATTTTAAAATGAAGTGTCCAAATTTTTGCATAACTTAAAATCTATAATTATTTGTACTCCATTATATACTTTTTACAGGGCATTTTGATACCTCTTTATCTTTTATTCACCGTTAAGTCAAACTCAACCCAACAAATGTACTAAAATTATACATATATGCGCGTTGCTTAGGAGCAGATCATGAAAACACACGATCAAGCACTGTATTTTTCCCACCCTCGTTTGCTGGGTGCAATATACTTTGGATTATTATCCGTAGTTGGAACCATTTTGATTGATGCATTTCTCTCACTAATAGGAATTGAAGACTACGTACCACTCTTTGAAGCAATTATCGTGGGAATGATCGTTGCCTCTGCCACGGGCGCACTATTTGGTAAACAAATCATTCACTGTCCGAAACCTTATATGGCTAAAACCTTTGTTATCGGTTTTTTAATGGTTCTCGTATCATTACCTTTTTTTGCCCTAGGTCTGCTCTTCTTTATGGACAAAGGAAGTGCAGCCTTATTTTCAGTCAGTAGTTTTAAAAATTTAGCCTACTCCTATCTTGTCATTCTCGCATACAGCTATATACTCTTCGGCTTCTTACTTGCTATTGCAGCAGGAGGTGCCGCTATGTATTTACGTGGATGGCTGGTATACGATGTCTTACATACCGATAAAAGAAAGAACATGCGTCTGCCACGATTCGTATCCGCTCAAGCTCGGGGTAAAGCCTTGCATAAAGTACATACAACGCATCATAAGAAAATATAAAACCAGGGGTTATTTACATTTTGCCACAAAGAGACAAAATGGCCCCTAAATATGGGGTATGGCTCATTGATGCACGTTTTAAACAATAAAGAACAACTGTTTGCTTTATTAGCCGAAGGCGCAACGGTTATAACGCCCAACAACAGACTTAGTGATGCCATAACCCGGCAATATTTTCATACGCAAAACCGCAACACGATAGATAAACCTATTTGCCTGCCCTATGGCGTTGCCTTGGTAAAAGCCTATGCTCAGCTTAATTTTACTGCCCCAGTAGAAACATGCCCTACCCTATTAAATAGCCATCAATGCCAGTATCTCTGGCGTAAGTTAATTAAATCACGTACGAATATTACTTACAGCGAAGGCTTATTGCAGGCGGTAATCAGCGCTTGGGAGCGTTGTGAGCTATGGCAAATTGCCTCAGATGATCCACATTTTCACTACACACCACAAACACGGCAATTTCAACAATGGTGGCAAGCATTTAATAAAGACCTGAATAAAAAAAATTTAATTGCCGAATGCCAGCTCGTCCCTTATTTAATTAATGCTTACAGCCCCTTATTATCTGGCCCGGTAATTTGGGCATGCTTTGATGATTTCACCCCACAACAAAGCCTGCTACAACAACACCTGGAGCAACAAGGATTTCCCCAGTACCAATACGACCTACCCACGCGAGTCACTGATGTCAAATTGCTGGCAGCACACGATGAAAAAGAAGAGTATCAACAATTAATCAGCTGGTTACACTTAAAAATCCAGGAAGGGAGTCAGCGTATTGGCGTGGTGATTCCTGATTTACAACAAAAGCCATCGGCAGTTCGCCGGCTCTTGGCACAGTATTTTGATCCGGCGGTGTTGAATGTCTCTTTAGGGCAGGCCTTAAATGAATTCCCACTAGTTGCTCATGCCCTCTGCTGGCTAAATCTGGATGCCAAATCCATAAGTGCGCACCAAGCGGCATTGCTACTGCAATCACCATACCTTGGTGGTGCCAAAGAAGAATTCCTTGCTCGAGCTGAATATCTGCAAAATAGTGTTCTGTTAGAAGATCAACACATTCCCTTTACCCAGTTTATTAACGAGCTGGAAACCTATACGCCTAAGCTTGCGGCCCTAATTAGCCAAATCAGCACCTACCCAAACGACGCCTCCGTGCAGGATTGGATAGAACTGTTCCAAAAACGTTTAAACACTCTTGCTTTTCCCGGAGATTATGGATTAAGTTCTGCTAATTATCAGTGTTTTTCCCGATTTTCCCTTCTTTTTGATGAATTGCGGCAGCTAAGTATACTCTGCCCTCGTTTAACGAAAACAGAAGCATTAGAGACTTTTGAACAGCTGGTAGAAAACACGATTTTCCAAGCTCAAAAAACCGACTCGATCATTCAAATATCCGGCTTATTGGAAGCTTCAGGCTGTGAGTTTGATCACCTATGGATGACGGGCCTAACCGATCAATGCTTACCACAAAAAGTAAGTTTATCAGCGTTTATCCCACCCCAGCTACAACGTGACCGACATATGCCCCATAGTCTTCCTGCGCGAGAATTGCACTTTGCAAAACAAACACTAAACCGTTTGCAACAATGTGCCAACTCAGTAGTATTTAGTTATGCCGAATTACAAGGGGATACCCCTAATTTACCTTGCTCTTTAATTACCGGGCATCCTGAATTTGTTCGTTTAGAAGCAGAAACTAATCTTCTACAAGAAACTCAGTTAATCGCTATTGACGAATCGTTTCTGCTGCCCATCAAAGCCGAAGAGCAAATTTCTGGAGGGACAGCACTACTCGCGAATCAGGCCAAATGCCCGTTTAGATCCTTTGCTGAGCATCGTTTACGTGCCAAAGAATCATCACAAACCACGGATGGGCTGGATGCAAAAACCAGAGGGCAAATAATCCATAAGGTCATGGAGTTGTTATGGCAAAAACTACAAAACCAACAGGCGTTATTTACCTTAAATGCTGCCAGTCTAGACGAGCATATTGATGCCGCAATTCATATGGCTTTGGAACCCTTGACCCAACAGCATCCAGAAACGTTCCCTGAACTGGTACGCACCGTGGAATATACCCGTCTTAAACGCTTAGCCCTAAGTTATCTGGAATGGGAAAAGCAACGTAGTCCTTTTACTATCTCCGCCTTGGAGCAGTCATTCACCATTAATTTGGCCGGCCTGGACTTCAATGTTCGTGTGGACAGACTTGATGAAGTTGCAGATAAAAAATGGGTCATAGATTATAAAAGCAGCCTTCCTAGTAGCAAGCCTTGGTATGAAGAGCGCCCGAAAGAACCACAATTATTACTGTATGCATTATTAGATAAAGAAATTAATGCCCTGCTCTTAATACAAATAAAAGCCGGAAAAATTGTTTGCAGTGGTTTTAGTGAAGAAAAACATGCAATTAGTGGTATTAGCACATTAAAAAAAGATGAGACTTGGGAAGACTGTCGGGACCATTGGCACAATCAATTAACTCATTTAGCAGAAGAGTTTCAACAAGGTCATTGCGCCCCCCAGCCAGCTCAATTAACAATTTGCCAACAATGCTCGTTTCAAAGCTTATGTCGCTTCCAAGCTAATCCATCATGAGTGCAAAAAGAGACCATTTACTTTGGTTTTTTCGCTCTTTGTGTTATAAAACCACTTGATGTCGTCTAGCCGACTGTTGTAATAATGTGTACAAACCTTATTAATTTTTAAAAGAGAGCGATCATGCCCTTATATTATACAGACGCTAAAACCCGTATTAATGCTTTCCATGACCAATTAGAAACAGTAAAAGCTACACTTACCGAGATAATCAACGATAAAGACGTTGCCGAGGAAATAAAAGCACACATCGATGTAATCCAAAACTATTACAACACGTCTTTGCGTGCCGCAAAAAATGAAAAAACGCAAAATGCAGTCATCCATAGTTATCAAAACTATATTAACTTATTAAAAACTGCCCATCAAATGGGAACCCAAAAACCCGTGGTCTTAGGTCCACTAGACGAATTTTTTAAAGCATCAAATGAAGCGATAGGTCGCGAATACGATGCGCGAAGAATTAGTGCCTTCTTCCATAACTGTTATAAAATATGCGAACTTACATTCTGGGCATCAGCCGCCATCACGATGTATGCCTCTATTTTCCTGGTTGCCTTACCCATGTTGATTGTACAACCCACTTTAGGCCTGGCCGTATCAATAGCCGTGGGTGGCATGTTTTTGAAAACCACGAGCAATTGCCTCGAGTGTTTTGGTGAGTTTAAAGGCACTGCTCGCCATAGCACAGAATATGTTACAGAAAAAGCATTGCTTTCATTTTTCCAACCTAAAGCACCCGAAATGCCAGAGCAACTTGTTGAGGTAGTCGATAGCCAGCTTACTTATTAATTTACATTTTTGCAGCCATTAGAACATTTTAATGGCTGCACTGAATAATTCTCCCCTCCAAGTCACGTCTCTACATTGCGAAATTTAACTAGATGTTTAATAATGATAAAATCGCGTAAACTAAGGAGTGTACATGCCACTCAAATTAACAAGAACAAAAATCATTTACAGTGGCCTAATTGCTTGTCTACTAAGTAGTTGTGCACATCCTCCTTATAATAATTTTAAACCTCGAAACCAGGTTGCCCGTGGCACAATAATTGGTGCCACGATGGGAACAGCGATTGGGGCTGCGGCCACAGGAACCGTTCCAGGAGCCCTGGCAGGTACCGCTGTAGGGGGCACTGTAGGTGCTATCTTGGGTTCAGGCACCAATCCCAGGCACCGTATTATCAGAAATTTGACCAAATGCGATATTCAATTTGTGCAATACGGCGATACCATGACCTTGATTATCCCCACCGATAAGTATTTCATGTTTGAAAGCCCTCGTCTCAATGAAATACGCTATGTTGGTCTTAACCATATCATTGACCTATTGAGACTCTATCCTGATAACCCCGTTTATGTTGCAGGATTTACCGATGATGTAGGCACCGAATACCGTAAAACCAGATTATCCCAGGCCCAGGCAGAAAGTATGATGACCTTCTTATGGGCTAATGGCGTTCAGGCCACTCGCTTAAAACCGGAAGGCTATGGCGATAAGAACTCCGTCGGCGATAATGCATTTATCCATGGAAGTGCATTTAATCGACGCATTGAAATTCAATGGTTTATTGGCAGAACTCCGCAAAAATGCTGTGTTATGAGGCCCAATAAAGTAAATTTCGCGATGAAATAAGAAAAACCTATCTTCCTCTGTTCACAGCAGGTAATACGGGATAGGATAGAGCAAAATCACCGTATTACGCTGCGCTAATACGGGCTACAATTCAACGATGTTTTAAGGTGTACTAATGCATTCACGATTCTTAGGTGGAGTTCTTTTAATTGTTGGAACCTCTATAGGAGGTGGCATGCTCGCCCTTCCTGTTGCCAATGCCGCCACTGGTTTTTGGCAGTCCTCTGCTTTTTTATTCGTATGCTGGGTTTTTATGACTTTAGGAGCATTTTTTATCCTGGAAGCCAATCTGTACCTACCCAAAGGTAAAAATATGGTCTCTATGGCGTCAGCCACCTTAGGGAACTATGGTTTACTCGCAGCCTGGATAAGCTATTTATTTTTACTCTATACCCTACTCTCCGCCTATATTTCAGGGGGTGCTGATGTTTTAAATAGCTTACTCGATAAAATCGGTTTGCACCTTAGCGATTGGCAAGCCAGTTGTTTATTTACTTTTTTGTTTGGGCTTATTGTGTATGGTGGAATTCGTTATGTCGATTATGCCAACCGTGCCCTGATGTTTGGTAAATTAGCCGTCTATTTTTTATTAATTGTTCTGATTGCACCCTACATTGACGTACATAATTTCCAGCATGGGGATATACGTTATATTGGTGGCACCCTAATGATTTTAATCACCTCCTTTGGCTTTGCGATTATCGTCCCCAATCTAAGAGAGTATTTTGATGACGACATCAAACAGCTAAAAAAAGTTATTCTTATTGGCTCCTTAATCCCTTTATTTTGTTATTTAGCCTGGGATGCGGTAATTATGGGTGCGATTCCTGCTGAAGGCAGTCAAAACCTTGAGAGCTTGATGCAAAACCCGCACACGACCAGCGCCCTAGCCTCCCTGCTGTCAAACCGAGTGCAAAGCCCTACCATTAGTGCCTTATTTAATTTCTTTACCTCCATCTGTATGCTTACTGCTTTCTTAGGGGTCTCTTTATGTTTATACAGCTTTCTCGCTGATGGCTTGAAATTACGTACCCATGGTGGTCATGGCGTTGGATTGTTTTTATTAACCTTTGTGCCACCATTATTAATCGTAATCTATTATCCTGGCGCCTATATTCATGCCCTAGGTTATGCCGGCATTTTCTGCATTATCTTGCTACTATTTTTACCGGCATTAATGTGTTATTTTGGAAGGAAAAACCACAGCTCAACCTTTATTGTTCCTGGTGGTAAAATAACTCAGATTGCCGTGCTCCTAATTTCCATATTACTTTTAGCACATGAACTCTGGGGATTATGGGGAGGTTAAGTAGGCCAGTAAAAGGTCTAATCTTGACTTTAATTGAAAAATAAAGTAGCATATTGCTCTATATTTGAGCATTTCTGGCGTATATCACATGACCAATTCAAAATTAATCGGTGGGATATTACTCATTGTAGGTACCTCGATAGGTGGTGGAATGCTGGCCTTGCCAGTATCAACAGCTGAAGTAGGTTTTACTAATTCTATTTTCTTCTTATTTTTTTGCTGGTTAGTCATGACGGCAGGCGCTCTGTTAGTTCTCGAAGTCAATCTGCGTCTTCCTGCGGGCAGTAATATGATTTCTATGGCAAAATCAACTTTAGGTCTGCCCGGACAAATTATTGCCTGGATCACCTACCTGTTTTTACTCTACACCTTACTTTCTGCCTACATTTCCGGAGGAAGTGATGTTTTTAACGACTTACTGCATAAGGTAGGTATTAATTTACCCACCAGCCTTACCTCCATCCTCTTCACCATTCTTTTTAGTTTAATTGTATACAAAGGGATTCGCTCCGTAGATTACGTCAATCGTGGATTAATGTTTGGTAAGCTGGGCATTTATGCCCTATTAGTGGTAATCATTAGTCCCCATGCCTCATCTGAAGGATTAACCGGTGGGTCTGCTCGCGCATTTACTGGAACATTGATGATCTTAATTACCTCCTTTGGTTATGCATCCATTATCCCCAGCTTAAGAGATTATTTTGGCGATGATATCCGTTCATTAAGACGCGTAATACTTTTAGGCTCATTAATCCCGCTGGCGTGTTACATTGTTTGGGATGCGGTGATCATGGGCGTAGTTGCTCGTGAAGGAGACAAGGGACTTATCGCTCTTATGAGTTCAGAACATGCCACCAGTGGCTTAACCGAAGCACTAAGTCAATCCGTGCAAAGCCAATGGATTAGTGGCTTTTTTGGATTTTTCACCTCCATCTGCATGCTTACTGCCTTTTTAGGCGTTTCTTTAGGACTCTTTGATTTTCTTGCTGATGGCTTAAAGCTAAAAAAATCAGGGAACCAAGGCAAATACATCCTAGCCTTAACCTTTCTTCCTCCCCTAGCGGTGGTGCTGTTAAATCCAGGAATCTATTTACATGCATTGAGCTATGCAGGGGTTTGCTGTGTGATTTTATTATTACTCTTGCCAGCAATTATGGCGTGGAAGGGGAGAAAAACTTGTGTGATGGCAGCAGAAAGCCATCTTATTCCTGGCGGAAATTCGAGTTTAGCCTTAATCGGATTTATCGCAACGGGTTTGCTGATTATTGCGCTGATGTATTAAAACAAAAAAGCCCACCGTGGTGTGGGCTTTTTTGCTTGTTTCATTAAAACTCTTAATGAAATTTACTTTTTTGGAAATCACGTACTAATTTTCTAGCCCCATCCATGGTATAGCCATAGTGCTTTTGCAATTTACCATAGATCTCTTCGTGATTACCTTCGATTTTTTTGAGATCATCATCAGTCAGCTTACCCCACATTTGTTTCATTTTACCACTGACCTCATTCCAACTTCCGTCAAAAATATCCTTATTCATTAGAGTTTCTCCTAAATTATATTTCGAACTAGTGAACTAATTTTCGCTAGTGCAAGTAAACTTAGGATATAATCCAACTACAAAAAATTAATACAAAACAATCAAAATATGAATAAAATCAGCTGATTAAAATGCAGATATTTTCATGACCGTCACGGGATGTTCTCTGAATTT
Source organism: Legionella lytica (assembly GCF_044626755.1). Lineage (GTDB taxonomy): Bacteria > Pseudomonadota > Gammaproteobacteria > Legionellales > Legionellaceae > Legionella > Legionella lytica_A. Next base: position 1,693,361 of record NZ_JBGORX010000001.1, read on the forward strand.
ATCGGTGCCAATGATTTCCCACCCTAACGATTGATAGTACTCAGGAATGGTATGATCCAAGGCAAAGAGGTACAGCGTGCTAAAACCAAATTCCTTTGCCTCTTGTTTGATAACTTCCACTAATTGACGCGCAATACCTTGGCCACGATACGCTTCATCAACCCCCAGAGAACCTAACCAAGGTGTTAAATCAGGACGAATACCATCGTTTTCACGTAAACTGCACATACCTACCGCTTTGCCTTCATGCAGCGCCACATAAGTCAATGGCATTGCATCCGAGTTTGCGTGATCTCGAAAGCGCTCTGCAGCTTGCTCTAGAGACACCTCAGGTAACCAGATACGTCCTAAGCCTTCATACCATATTTTTGCTAAATCGGGCAAAGTATGCTGATGATTTTTAAGCAGATCAATCGTTATCATATAGGTTCCTCCTGGATAAAAACTTTCGTTTCTCTAGTCTAACAAGTTAAAGCATTTTCTTGCAAATAAGATTAACCAGTCAATAATGTCCCCTCTATCTCCGCCGCGCTGCTCTCATATTGGCAGGCCACATCATTCATGATAGAATAATATTTATACATTAGGGGTGCCATTAACAATCTGGCTGAGAGGATAAACCAACCCTTAGAACCTGATCTCATTCGTCTGAGCGGAGGAAAATGTGTCTCTTATTATGTGTTCTGGTATTGTTGCTTTTGTTACTTCGTTTATTGGCTTATTACCACAAATTATTAAATCCATTAAAACCAAATCCACCCAAGATTTATCGATGGTAATGCTCATTAACTATCTGATTTGCTCTATAGCCTGGATTATATACGGCAGTGGCACCAATTCCTTTTTCGTCATTAGCTCCAATATTGCCGGTTTGCTGATTAGCCTCCTACTAATCTTATTAAAGAAACGCTATGATGCTCAACGCCCTTAATTTAGCCAGCTATCGCTCTATACTATGCCTTAATGGGGACTTACCTGCCTCATCCTTCTTCATGCACCTGCAGCTACCCATAATTGCCACTGACGGTGCGGCAAATAGCCTGCATGAATTGGGAGTTCATCCTGAGTTAATCATCGGTGATTTGGATTCGGTTTTACCTGAACTATTGGAAAACTATCCCCACATACGCCTTCCAGAGCAAAACAGCAATGATTATCAAAAAGCCTTGGCCTACCTAAAAGGAAAAGACTTATTGCCGGCGATTGTCGTCGGAGTTAATGGGGGCTACTTAGATCACATATTAAATAATATTAATATTTTTCTAGAAACTAATTGTCTTTTATATTCCCCACCCATAACTGGTTTGGTGCTGAATAAGGACGCGCAATTAAATTGTATATTGCCCATGCAAACCAAAATTTCACTAATGGGTATCCCCCAAGCCACTCTCTCCTCCAAAGGATTGCAATGGGAGCTCAATGCCACCCATTTAAGCTTCCCAGGAACAAGCTCTTGCTTTAATCGGAGTAAAGCCGCAGAAATTCATTTAGAGGTACATCAAGGAAGTGTTCTGGTGCTCATTTATGAACAGCAAATCGACGATGCAGGAACCTCGAATACCTTACATAAGCAAATCCCAACACCAGGCAAGTGACTCTGGCTTTAGCGCATCTTGGTCCTATTGCCCCCATTTATAAACGCACTTAAATCAGGCCATTAAGGATTTTTATAGGAAGTATCCGGTACCATATCATTTTGGGCACTATCCTCATCAGATTCAGGAGCTTTAACAAAAAATCCAAGTGACTGAGGCTTTCTTTTTTTAACTGCAGGCCCCTCTTCTGCCAACTCCTCCTCGCTTTCTTTTTCATTCCTCGCTCTCTTGGGTCTACTTGGAACTTCTTCTAAATTAACATGCTTCTCCTTCATTCGTTCAGTAGATATTAATTGCTTAACTAAAGGCGGCTGCGGATGTTCATTTTCCCCTGAATCTCCTGCGTTGAGTAATTGGAACGCCCCAGGGGCTGCTGACACTTCATCTAACTCCATGGGTTCAACATTCGATGTACTGAATTCAATCATAGGGGTGAACGGTGAAATAGACGATAGTGTCGCAGGTTCATTCCCCCGCTCATCACTAGTTTTTCCCTCAGGAAAATAAATATCCCAATCTTGCATAGAAAAGGAATAACTATAATTATCTTTCAAAATATCTTCAAAACGCGAGCGTCGGTGAGAAAGAACGCTAATTATGGGGGCCATTTCCTTTTGACCCACACCTGATTTCTTTGCAAGCTCTATAAGTAATTCATCGGGTAAATATAAAATTTTCTTCATTAGTTCTTTAATTTCATCATCATTATTAAGTAGCTCTTTAAGCTCAGGAATTTTATAACCAAGATAATTTAAAGGAGCTAATGCTCCCGTGGTAGTAAAACTATCCCATTGAGCACTCTCATCGGAGCTTTCTAACTCATCACTCGTCGCTGACAAATCTTCAAATAAATCACTAAAATAATACTCATTTATTCCTTCGGTGTGCCCATCTCTAAATGCTTGGTAATTAATACCACCGATAACCATGCGAAACGGGTCATTCAAAACCTCTTCAAAGTGCTCAATATTAAAGGCAACTACTCGCCTAAACTGAAAACTATGACCAGGGTCAACTCTTACAGCGACTAAATCATAGCGGTTAGCATCATTCCCCTGGGCCGGGACAAGTCCAATATTAGTAAAATCCCAATCAATTTCGCCCAAATAATAACCTGCTATAATGATGGCAGAAAAATTTTTAATTCGGTCAAAAGGATAATCACTCCCCTTATATTCAACGCTAAGAGGAGAACTTTGCGATAACTGGAAATGCGCAAAATCGTCTAGTAAATTACAGGCTCTCTCATTATCTGAGGTGAAATAATAATCAGGTTGATAGTCACCTAATAATTTTTTAAAAATGTTCCCGGCAAATACCGCTAAGGCCGGAGAGATATGGTTATTGCCAGTAATATAGTATGAAGTACCCTCGCTATCTTTGACGATGCCCTCTTCATTTACCTCTAGGCTAATCTCCTCGCCATCCTTCTTAATATACATAAAGGCCTTAATTATTTCATTATGATAAAATAATAGCACATCTTTTCGTTGTACAAAAAGAATTCAGACGTTCTAAAATTTCTCTATCTGTTGGGGGATTACGTTGAAAGTAGGCCTTGATGTTGCTAAGTGCTGGATGTATGCGCCACATTAAATTATAATTAGCAGGTTGTTGGGTGAGTTTACTCCTCTATGCTTTTCAACCTTTTTAAGAAGTAATATCTAAGAAATGCTCTGGAAAAAAATAGTTCGACATAAATATTTTATATTAGGTCTTGTTTTTTATTTCATTTTTATTGTGACCGAGACATCGAAACCAAGCTTGACCTTTAGCTTATTTAAAAATAGTTTCCCCCTCTTCACATTGAATGAAAATTTTTTGACCATCATCTCGGAAACGTTTATTAATGCCGCAGTAGTTCTTATCTTCTATTGTATTATTGATGTGCGCGCGAAACTGCTGACGATTAGCTCAATTACCAGTGAATTAGATAACAATTACCATCAGTTTAATAGCATATTGATTAAACGCATAGGCGATTTCCTAAGAAACCAAAGTACCGCTGAGGCAATAAGAATATCAAGTAAAATCAAGGAGGATACGGAAGGAACTGTTTATTCTAAATACTTTTTTTTCCAAAATGAAGCTTCTCCCGAAATGTTGCAACTGATTAAAGAAAAACTCAAAGAAGAACGCATTTTCATGGCCTTTGAATCCTCCGCCTTAATTAATACCATAGATAAGCTTATCGGCCTGGAACATCTCTCATTTGATAAAAAGAACATCCTTGCGAAAATCAAAAGGGATATCAGCTCTATAGAACCAATGGGCCATATTAGTGAAAGCTCCTGTCCTTTGTTTGATCTTATCTACAGTGACACCAAAAAAACGATTATGGATGATTCGGTGATGCAGATTATTAAAGAGCTTAATAACGATATTAATAGCTTATAATTGCAATCCCCTTCTCTCCGTAAAAACTTATTTTTGGACATAGGCCTAAAAATACAAGTTATAAATATATTCCTTGCCGTGGTACTCTATAATTAATAATTTAAGAAAATATCACTACCCAATGAGTCCCTTATGAAATTCTCAACCATATTAAAATTGATGTGGATATGGCCGCCTTTTTTTGGGGCAGGAATCAGTGTTAAAAGTTTTAGCCCTGATTTCACTAACATTGTTGTACAGATGAAAATGCGCTTTTGGAATAAAAATTATGTAGGCACCCATTACGGTGGCTCGATGTATTCCATGACAGATCCATTTTACATGCTCATGTTTATGCAATTATTGGGTAAGGGATATATTGTCTGGGATAAATCAGCCTCAATACGTTATAAAATACCAGCAAAAGGCCCTATTTATGCCAAATTCTCATTATCCTTAGAGCAAGTGGAACAAATTCGCCAAGAGGTAGAAGAAAAGAAAAAGATTCACCCCGAGTTTCTAGTCGAGATTACTAATGAAGCAGGGGAAGTCGTTGCTGAAGTAACTAAAGTTATCTTTATTGCTAAAAAAGAGGCAAAAAAGCAGAAAGGTAGCATTCCTGCATAGAGATTCCCGGGGTGAACTGCGGTTTTGAGCATTATTTACATTCTTAATAGATGATGCGCCGCAATGTAGGAAAATTGCGTCATTAAATTTTCTTCTCTGCCTGTAGAGTTGCTTTTACCAGAGCAAGCACAGAATTGCCCTCTCCATCAAGAATAGTAAAGTCGCAAATGATGGCCAAAGTGCTAATCTCTGAGCTTTAAATAATAAGCTCAAGTAATACCATAAAAAACACCTTAGTATTGGACCATACACGTCAAACCATTTTAAATTAATTTTTAAATCAATAAGATAAGCAAATAAAAATCAAAACTTTGCCAAGATACATAGGGGAAGCAGAAGATATAGTTGAATGCATCGAGTAAATTCTGGCTCTCGCGGGAATTTGGCCAAGGTAGCTCCTTTATGTTACCAGTTTAACTACCTCGCGGCACCTCTTTTAATCCAAGCTTTTAATAAAAATATCCACAAATTCAGCAAATTTTTCTGGATATTCTATTTGGGGCAAATGACCACAATCCGCAAAACAGTAATAGCGGGCATTAGGAATATTAGCAGCAAGCTGTTTTACCAAACTTTCCCTAAAGACCAAATCTTGATCTCCTGCTAATACCAAAGTCGGTACATTAATTTTCTGCGCCCATAGACTGGAATCAAATTTATCTAAAGCAGCATACTGCCCCTCAAAGCCTTTCTCCGTAATTGGATAGGGGTTTTTCATACCCATCTGCGTTAATACTTCGAGCATCCCAGGCTGCACGATAAACTGATATGAGAAAAACCAACTGCAGGCAATTTTGATTAATACTTCTTCAGAGACGTTGCTTTTTCGTAGCTCCCGTAGTGCCTCCAGATAAATTTGAAAAGGAGCACGCGGACTCAAAACTGAATTAGTGATGGTCGCGGATTTGACCAAGTCGCGATGACGCATCATCAATGTTTGTAAAATAAAGCCGCCCATGGAGTTACCCACAAAATGCGCACGCAAAATCCCTAATGATTCACATAATGCGGCAACATCGTCCGCCATTTGCTCAATGCTGTATGGCCCACCAGGGGCATCTGTTTGCCCTGCCCCTCGATTGTCAAATAAAATAACCTGGTAGTCCTTGAAATAGCCTAGGGTCGCGCTCCACACAACATGATCTGCGGTAAATCCACCTATAAATACAATAGGCTCTCCCTGGCCATGAATTTCATAATACATAGAAATATCATTAACTTTCATATGAGGCATAAGCATCTTCCTTAAAATCAATTACCAAACGTAAACGTATATATTTTAATACCCGGTTCTGTAGCAATAATTTCCAAATCCCCGCTAGAAAATCGTGCTTGGCTTAGTGCCTCATAAATTGAATATTTATCAACTAAAATATTTTTTACCCGCTTATGATTAAGCACTACCTTCACTTTAATTGCTTTGCCAGTACTCGTTCCCATCACTAAAAATACCTTACGAGCATTAAAGTGTATTTTCAACACGGCCGCTGCGTTTGTCGCGGTAATACTGTCTGCATTGGCTAGCCATGCTCCATCTAAAGCCCAACTATTCTCGGCTAATTGCAACGGAAATTGATATTGAAAAACCTTATCATGTATTAGTTTAGGACTAAAATTAGGATCTGCGCGCTCATATCCTAAATAAGTTTCTGGGGTTTGCGATGCAGGGCTCGTTTGCGCAAGGCCATTTTTTAAGGTAGTCAAGTCGTTAATACCTAATAGATAACGAATATTATTTTCGGTGATGTCATAATCTCCCTCACCAAAATGCTCATACACCACCTCACCTTTTTTATTTATTAAATAGTGGGCAGGCCAATAATGATTTTTAAAGTTAATCCATGTATCGTATTGATTATCAAGTGCTACCGGATACAAGATATCATTGCGTTGAACTGCCGCACGGACATTACCTATATCCTTTTCAAAATCAAATTCAGGGGTGTGTATTCCAATAATAACCAGCCCTTTGTCATGATATCGGTCATGCCAGGCTTTAACATAGGGCAAAGTGCGTAAACAATTGATACAAGAATAGGTCCAGAAATCAACCAACACCACCTTTCCCTGCAAATCATTTAACTTCAAAGGAGCAGAGTTAACCCACGAAGTAATTCCCTCAATCGGAGGGGCAGGATATGGGCGCCATAGGCCATTAATTAACGCATTAGACGTTTTAATTCCCGTCTGAACAGTAATCGATGATGTGGAGGTATTTTCGAAATAGACCATATACACCACGCTGGCAATCACAATGGCCCCTAGTACTTTCCGGAACAAAGCTGTGCGTGTTTTAAAAAAAGTAAAGGTACTTATTATTTTTTTCCCATAAAGAGAAATAATGAACATGGGAATAACAGCCCCTAACGCAAAAGCGAGTAAAGTGAAAAAGCTCAATAGCGTCGTTTTTTGCACCACCGTCTGTACAATAATCGCAGCGAGAATGGGACCTGCGCAAGGAGTCCAGATTAGGGCGATCAATCCACCCAATAGAATCCCATTTAAAAAGCCCCCCTCAGCCTTATTCAAAGAAGAAAAAGCAGAGCCTGCCTGAGCAAATTTTTGGGTAACCCTGCTGAATTGCTCGGTGAGGTAATCCGAAAGCATAATCAAACCTAAGAGCACTAGAACAAAGTAACCAAGAGTACGCAAGAGCTCAAAATTAATTCCTAAATAATGTACTAATTGACGCGAAAAAAAAATTAATAGGGCAAAAAAGAAAGTAAAACCAAGGATCATACCCACAGGTCGCTTTTTTGAGCCTGTTAATGAGGTAGCAAGAAATACAGGTAAAATCGGTAAAATACATGGGGAAATAATTAAACCAAATCCCTCAATAAAGCCCAAAAATAGAGTGAGAAAATTTGAGTCCATAACAATATTATCCTAAAGCGATTGGCATTCTGCGTAGAAACTCATTGGTTTTCTTAATGATGGTATATGCCTCCACCATCCTTGGGTCATCTATCAAATACCCCCAATCATTATGAGTTAATTATAGACAAATGTTTATTTTTTGGATAATGATAGGGAAACACTGCTCTTGACCTCAGAGCGATAATGGCTAAAATTCAGGGTTGGCTACGTAGGATAATCAGTTATGGATGATATATGATTCAAGTGATACGATTTTATTTATTATTGGTTTTATTTCTCTTAATTAATCACGCTTATGCTGTGCCCCCATCAATCGCCCGCTACGCGCTTGTTGGCACCACGCGAGAAGGTACTGTCGCGGCATTTATGCTGACCCATTTTGGCCCCTCCTCACATGCTCCATTTGCAAGCTTAATCATAAAAAAAGCAGGCGTTGAAGAACCCTTATTCCAAGATGGTGCTTATCGGATGGACGGTGGAGAAAAAGAACTGGCCGATTTGGTAGACCATCTGCTGGAAAAAAACAATTCTGTTTTAAAAGAATATGAAATTGATATAGAAAACCAATACATCTCCGAAGCCCATATGGCGATTACGGATAATCGCTCTGAATCAGTTGCCGGTTGGGTTGATATTATCAATGGGGGTACTAAAAAATTCATGGTAAAAAGCATTCCCTCTGAATATTGCTCAGAGAACCCCAATTCAATAGATCTGGAGTTTTGGTTCAATGGTGTTAGCAAATTAACCTTAAAACAAAAACCGGACTCCTGCTGGGATAATGGCTTTTCTATCCGCAATATCTATCAGACCCAAAAAGCACTATGGTTTATTATCAATAAACATGAAATCGGCTTAGCCAGCCAAAATGTCTATTTCGTGGATATTGCCGGAATTGCTTTACGTTAATTAAAGAACTCCTGAATAAGGCTCGTGCTAATTGCTACCCTCTTCAGGAGAGCCCTCACGGTATTGGATGACGTAGCCTGATCCCTCACTTAAAAAGTATCAAACCCCTCACACTCCTCCCAAGGCAAATCCTCCCGAGAACAGTCATTCACCAGAGCCAAGCGTGGTCCTTTCTGCAGCCAAAGATACAACTGCTCCAACTTGTCCTGCGCTCCGCAAGCAAAAACCTCCACTCGACCATCGGGCAAATTGCGAGCCCAACCATTAATTCCCAAGTGTATTGCTTGTTCTTTTGTCGAGGCGCGATACCAAACCCCTTGCACCTTACCTGAAACAAAGCAACGCATGCACGATTGATTATTCATAAAATATTCTTATTGGTTTTATCTATAATACAGTTTATCTTATCTTAAGGAAGAAAGGAGATCAAAATGGCTATTTGGTTTAAAGAAGTTTCTCTCGAAAAGTTGAATGAATTTGGGAAAAACACCATGTCTGAATTTCTTGGTATTCAATTCATTGAACTAGGAGATAATTTTTTAAAGGCCACCATGCCAGTAACTGAACGGACCAAACAACCGCTTGGTCTTTTACATGGCGGAGCAAATGTTGCCTTAGCTGAAACCATTGCCAGTACTGCGGCGAATGGCGTTGTTGATTTACAACACTACTACTGTGTCGGGCTGGAAATTAATGCCAATCATTTGCGTGCCGTCAAAGAAGGCATTGTTACCGCGGTGACCACCCCCATTCATATCGGCAAAACGACTCAAGTTTGGGAAGTTATTATTTATAACGAGGCCGGGAAAAAAACGTGCATTGTGCGAATGACTGCGGCGGTTATTGCTCGCTAAAAAATCGCCCCCATAAAATGTGTGAGGTGTACTATGCAGCAAAAGCAAGAACAGCATCGTTTTTTTAAGCTCCTGCTCCTTGGTGATCGCGCCGTTGGCAAAACAACTTTGGTGCAAAAATTTGTCAAGGAGCTTGACCCTGATTGCTATTATGCAACCTGCGGCGTTGACCAAAAAATATGCCCCATCGTTCTGTTTAACCAGCCCATTGATTTAAGAATTTGGGATGCTGGGGGAGACCTAAAGCTTTGGCCTCTGGTAAAAAGATACCTCCCAGAAACCCATGGCGCCCTAGTCTGCTTTGATGTAACCAATCCATTTTCATTGACAAGAGTAAACAATTACGTCGAAAGCCTGCGGGAAGTACAACCGAATCTCCCCATCATGCTCATCGCTTGTAAAACAGATTTAGCTCAAAAGCGCATGGTCACCCAAGAGCAAGTTCAACAAGTGGCACAAAAACTCGAAATTGCATCTTTAGAAACCTCGGGACTTAAAAAAAAGAATGTTAATGAGGCATTCATGCAGATCACGCAACGCATGTTCTTTGCGCGCATGCTTAATCAGGTGAGCCCTACCTTAGAAAGGTATTTCAATGATTATGCCAATAATCCTCCAAACCCCATTTCAAAAAAAGAAATCGCATTAAAAGAAGAGTATAAGCTTCTCTTGGGGCAGTTATTACGTGCGACAAGCCTGGATGAACTAATCGATTTTCATCAAAAAACATCCAACCTAATAGACAAAGCAAATGCTCTTTTTGCAAGAAAACATCCTATTTGGAATACTCTAACCCTAAGCCCATTGTCTTCTGTACTAAAAAAAACATTAACGGCAGTGGATTCCCTGCAAAAAAATCTCCTGGCAGAGCTTGAGTCAGAGCCCCCCACCGAAGCATTCTTAAGCATGTAGGGGCCCAGCAAATGTATTCGATTCAACTGCGGGACTTACAACCCCAACCCATTCAGGGTGAACTCCACCTAGGTTCCATTATTCACCTTAAGCAATTCCGACCATTGAGTGGTATAACGGGGCGAACGCAATTGCATGCGCGAATCCCATGGCTTAGTGCTCCCTTCTGCCGCGAGATGAAGAGTATGGCGGCCAAAACGCCGATTAATTTTATCGAGAACCAACATCAGATCCTCAGATTTTTGTAAACTCTCCTCACTAGGCTGATGGAATAAATCCATTTGAGCAGATGCTTTAGGCAATAACAACTCCAAACAAACACCTGTTTTTTTATAATAATGCCCTGCCTTAAAAATTCGCAATAAACCCTGTTTTGCTAAATGGGTAATGGTGCGCACATCATCCGTGGGATAAGGAAAGCGCAATTCAATAGATTGGAAATGCTGAGCTAAATCATCACGAAATCGATTTGTTTGTACGAACACTGACATTTGCTGTACTAAAGAATTCTGCTCTCGCAGTTTCTCAACCGCGCGAGCACAATGACTACTTAAAGATTCTGCCACCGCTGCATATTCCGATTGCAAGGAACCAAAGCTCTTAGAAGATAAAATACTTTGCCTGGATTCATCTCGTCCAAAATCCCCACAAGAAATACCACGTAATTCCATAGCCGTACGTATGATCATCACATTAAAGCGCATTTTTAATAAATTTATATCCATTACAGACAAATCATAAGCGGTATAAATACCTTGTTGGATAAATTTCTTACTCCATTTCCTACCAACACCCCAGACCTCTTCTATAGGAATTTGCTTTAACCATGCGTCTGCATGCACTAAATTAAATGTAGGTACTTTTAGTGTTTTCTTGCATAAATAATTAGCGGCCTTAGCCAAGGTCTTGCTTTTGCCCATGCCAATAGAGGTAGGAATACCAGTATCCTTTAAAATTTTTCGCTGGAGGTCTGCGCAAAAAGCCTCATGCCGCTCTATAGGAAGACTACTTAAGTTTAGAAAAGCTTCATCAATTGAGTAAATTTCAACTTCCGGCCACTCCTGCTCAATCGTTGTCATCACGCGATGAGATAAATCACCGTATAAAGCAAAATTCGATGAGAAGACATGCACCCCTGCTCGTTGACACAGCGCTTTAACCTTAAAATACGGTACTCCCATAGCAATTCCTAATGCCTTCGCTTCATTAGAGCGTGCGATCACACAGCCATCATTGTTTGAAAGTACAAGTATCGGCTTATAGCGCAAATCTGGCCTAAAAAGACGCTCACAGGAGGCATAAAAATTATTGCAATCAATTAGAGCAAACATAAGATAAAGCCTCTGCAATCGAGCCTATATAAAGCTATGAATGACATGCGTTACCACGCCCCAAATCACCAGATCCTGGCCCTCAGTAATATCAATTGCCTTATAGCGGGGATTTGCGGGGAGCAACTGAACCTTATTGAATGCTTTAGATAAACGCTTAACTGTTAATTCCCCATTTAATGCCGCAATCACAATTGCCCCATTCTGCGCCTCGAGGCTTTTATCAACAACCAGCATATCACCCGAATGAATACCGGCATCCGTCATTGAATCACCGGTAGCAATTACAATAAAGGTCGCGGCAGGATGTTTTATTAATTGTTGGTTTAAATCTAAGTATCGCTCGATGTAGTCATCTCCCGGAGAAGGAAAACCCGCTTGCACCTTACTGGAATAAACGGGCACGGCATGGCTTTTAGATTCGTTATTTAATAACTCATGGATTTCAGCAATACGAAAAATAGGTACCCGTATAGTCTTGGTAGGTTCCGCTCCATATTTACCTTGCCCCACAGGCCTACCAGAACCAGCTCTTTTGCCGCCACGTTGATTCATTTTAGCCTCATTTGATTTTTGTTTCAAAAATCAATTTTAGCTGCCCCCGCTCATCGTGTAAATATAATTTCGCCCCAGTGTTCCGGTTAGCATGGTTTTTTATCAACCGGTCGTTTAAAAAAAGCTCAGTGCGTCCTAATGTACTACACTAATCTTAAGGGCATCTATTTTAAGAGTTTTAATAATGTCTAATGAAAATATGAGTAATCACGTTGAGTGTACTAATGGCAGAGTCTATTCTGATGAAGATAAAATTTATTTCCGCGGGGATAGTCGCCCCCCGGGCACCATATTCAGGCATGGATTCACTCCCAGGCACATGACCAGCGATCCCGAATGGTATTTCAATGCAATTGAATCGGTAAGTTCTAAAGATAATTTAGGCAACATCACTGATGGTGACAGCCGTTCATGTACAGGAATCAATCAAGAGAAAGCCGTATGTTTTACGTCCCATCCGCACGTAGCCCCATTTTTTCCTACATCAATCCAACCAAATCAATACTCGTATGTTTATCTCGTCGCACTTCCTCCAGAAACCAAAATTGAATATGCAGGAACAGATGGTTCAATGCGCATAGAAACCAATAACCTCTCTCCCCAACAAATAGCGGGTATGACGGTGGATACGCACTCATTGCAAACGCACCAAACCGATAATATCACTCGAGAGATCAGCAAAGACAATATCGCCGCAGGGTTTGGCTTGTGGGCTTATGAAGCAATGACCCAACAAGTACAAACCGAAAATATTATCGGGGCCATCTTGTGTAAACGCTTATCAGCATTTGAAGATGCATTTACACCAGTCCAATTTATCTATGAAGGAGAGCTGATAAAAAACCCTAACTTCGGCAAAGTACATGCACAAAATGCGGAGGATGAAGAAACCTTAGTAAACATCAAAAAACATTATCAAGAACAAGCCGAGCTAGCTGAGCGCCTGATAGAAGAATTAAAAAATAAACCCCTGGCAACGCCAAAACCAGAATATGGCTTTGGCGGTAAAACACTCTCTATGGACACGCTGAATCATGACAATGCGCGTATCCAAGTTCACAATATAATAAATAATAAGGTTCCCAGCGCCAATGTATCTCATATTATGAACATAATTTTCGAGCGCGATAATATTAGTTTTTACGGAGAAATTGATTTTTCCCGTCAAACGGAAAGCTTACTGGTGAAATTGGTTCATCGGGTGGAACAGCTTGCTCCCCCACCGAAAGAAAAAGAAAGAACAACTAATGAGAAAAAATTTCATAGCGATGAAGTAAAATTTATCAAAGATCAAGAAAAATTCACAAGGGAATGTCATTTAATCAATCAAATACATAATTATGCCGTCGATAGAATGAATCACGCACGAGAACCTCAAGAAAAAGAAGCGATTAGGAAATTCCATGAGGGAGCATTAGACATTCTCTTTAATGGTAAAAATACAAATCAACAAATGGCTCAATTAAAAACCTTGGCTCATTCTACATTTCCACCTGAAGATAGGGTATTTAAATTTCTAAGTAGCCTTGCAGGAACGCGTATTGCTCAAGGAATATATTCTACCTTGGGTATGTTCTCCAAAACAGCAGAGGACATTGCCAAGCGTATTGACGAAGACCCTAATGAAGCATTGGAACGAGGTGCTGGGAATAACCAATAATAGCGATTGCTGGGCCGTATAGCAGCCCAGCTTAGGTAGTACTCACCTTAGATTAACCATCAATTCATCCGTTAATTTGTGCTGAGGATATTGTTGAATTTCCGCTACTAAGCGTTCCCTAATTCCCTGAACCAAATCAAAACGACTGCTTTTGCTTTTCAAGTCTCCTTTAATGGGCATCTTAACCACCAACCATTTATCAATTGCCGCCAGTAATTTTTCATCATTCTCTTTACTCGGCTCACGTGCATTAGCATGCTCAGTAAACGCTTTGCCCAATTGCACGGTATCATTAGTCTTAAACCAAGATGCGGCACTACTTTCTCGTTGCCATCGTTGTTGAAAATAGCGTGTGGAATGAACAGCTTCTTTATGAATATCATTTAACTGTTCGTCCATATCCACCGTTTTTATTAAAACAGCACGCACCTTTTCTCTTAATTTTATTACTTGCTCATATCGAGAACTACCAAGTCCTTCTTTCATCAAAAGCCACGTATCGGCTTTTCTAAAAATATCTAATAAGCTTGTCCCGGGTGTATCTTTGATCGCTGCATCTAATTCTTTGGTTAATTGAGTAGAAAAATACGAGGCCTTAGTTTCTTGGGCTTGCCACCATTTATATAAAAACTCTTGATATTCTTTAGGCTCTAATGCAGTAAGATAACTTGGGTCAATATTATCATACATCTCAGCAACAGTAGCTCCAAATGTGCCTTGTACCTCAGCCGCCTTAGGAAATAATGGTTTATTTAAACGGTAATAGTCCATCACTACCCGTCTTTTTTGCACCGCAACATAAGGATTAAGCAATTTTTCATCGACTAATTGTTGGGTTAAATTCATATGTAAATGCTGCGAGCCGTTCAGCTGTCCTTCCCAATGATTAGCACGAGGCATCACCATAAGATTGAGCTTACATTGCTCTTTGGGTAATTTAGGGATAATTTGGGAAAAAAATATATTATGTATGAGCTGTTTTAGTTTACCTACAATTCCATTGAGTGCATTAACACCAGTGTAGGCGGCAATGGTTAAATCAACTCTTTTTACTTGTTTCAAATCACTGCAATCCGCAATTCTGGCGGCATTAGTCCCTGGAAGTGCATACGCGGTCCCGGGTACGGGCTGATCCGCAACGATACGTACGGGTACATCCACATCGGGAAACTGTTGCTCTTTTGCTCGGGCAGCATTAAAGCAGGTTACGGCCCCACGGCTGTAACCTGCAAAAGTGATGCTCTCAATGGCTTCATCCATATCTTCAAAACTATTATCAGGTTTTGCCTTATATCTGCTATCTGCAGTGCGCATGTATTGTTGGGAGGGTGTTAATTCTTGGTGAGGAGGAATTTGTACTGCTTCATTCGTTGCATAATCAAATACCCATAGATTCCTCGGCTCTTGAATACCCACTCCAAGTTGCGCAAGTTCGGTAGAATTTGGTTTGCTTAAAACGAGTTCACCGCGCTCGTTCTTCTTAAATACGGTTTTAATGAAACGATTAGTGAAGGCCTCTAAATTAGGCATAGTGCCGTCATTGCATACTTCGGGATGGTGACAACCATTGACTACTAAGGTATAGGTATTGTTCTCTTTTAATTCATCAGCATAAGTTGCATGATCTCTGGAAAATGTATAACCCGTATCACCAGTGCCACAAAAATAAACAATCAAATGCATAATTGGTAATCTCCAAACCCAAGCGACAGACTAAATTATACATCAAATGCGCATAAAAAGCACTTCGTGTGTTTTTTCCTTGGAGGAGAACCGCTTTTATGAAGGATTAGTTGTATGGCTGCAAAGCAAAAATAGAGCGCTTTACACTAAGTAACTTAAAAGCTTTAAACCTGGTTAAAAAAAACATTAAGCCACGGGATAAAATTCCTGTTTTTTTTCTCCAAAATGAGCAATACTTGCTTCTGAATTAATCCCCCATAAAATTATGATCAAAATAAGACCTTTTCTAAAGTGGGCAGGTAGTAAATATAATTGTCTGGATAAAATTATCCCCTTTCTACCTCCCGGTAAGCGTTTAATTGAACCCTTCGCTGGCTCAGGGGTTATCTTTATGAATACAGCTTATTCGTCTTATGTATTAGCAGAAAGTAATTTGGATTTAGTGCATCTTTTTACCTATTTGCAGCAGGAAGGTGACGAATTTATTGAGTTGTGCCGCAACTATTTTATCCCTGAATTTAATTGCAAAGAAAAATATTATCCCTTCCGCGGCGAGTTTAATCAAGCGTCCTATTCCTCGCAACGAGCAGCTTTATTCCTATACCTAAATCGCCATGGCTATAATGGGCTTTGTCGTTATAACTCCCAAGGAATATATAACGTTCCCTTTGGGCTTTATACCCGACCGTATTTCCCCTGTAAAGAAATGCAACTGTTTCATGAAAAATGCCAAAGCACCCAATTTGTTCATCAGGATTTTCGACAAACGTTTGAGCAAGCAGAGCGCGGTGATGTAATTTACTGTGATCCACCTTATGTGCCGCTTTCAGAAAAAACAAAGCTCTTACCTTATAACCAAAAGCTATTTACTACAGAGGATCAAATTGAGTTGACTGAGTTGGCCAAAGAAACTGCGGCCAAAGGCATTCCGGTTATCTTATCCAATCATGATACCGAATTTACCCGCTATCATTACCGTAAAGCCCATATTAAAAGCTTTCCTGTATCGCGGTATATCAATTGTCGAACAGAATTACGCCGACCAGTTAAAGAGTTATTGGCTATTTTTAGTTAAGGGATAAAAGCATAGCCTGCTTGCTTGCAAGCAGGCTATGCTTTAATTAGCGGAATGATCTTTAATAAAGAACGCAAGAATAGTAACGAATAAAAGGGAAATCGGTAATATCGATAAGGCTACTTGATAGTCCACAACCGTATAAATGTGCTCACCGCCAACGATACCACTGTCACCAAAGGAATCTAATAACTTACCAACTAAGGGTTGGAAAACAACGCCTCCTAAAGTCACAATCATATTCGTCGCAGCAAAGACAGTACCTGATAACTGAGCCCCACTACATTCTTTAGCCATGATAAATACAATGATTTCTGTCGCACTAAATACACCATACAAGAACAATAGGATATTCAGTGACGTATAAGATAATCCAGGCATGTACAATACTAAGCTAATACAAATTAACGAAAGAATTGCTCCCACTACCAAAGGCAATAGTCTTCTTCCCGTACGGTCAGAAAGGTAACCTGCTATTGGGGCACCAACCGCCCAGCCTAAGAATACCGAAGATACGGTCCTCGCAGCCTCAAGTTTAGTTAAATGATGCGCCTGCTCTAAATAGGTCTTACCCCATAATTCCCCAAATACTGATAAGGAAGTATAAAGACAAGCCCCCACAAAACCAATTAACCATACCTCAGGAGCCATTAAAACTTTAAGAACATTATGGAAAAATTCAGGTAAAGGATGTTTATTGGATTGATGGCCTGTAGGCCCATCACGTATCACTAATAACATCAAAACACTCAAGCCAGAACCAATAATGGCGATGAACAATAAGACTTGTTCCCAACCAACACGTTGCGACCATTCAGTAATTTTTACTTCACCATAAACCAGCCCCAACATTCCAAGGGTAGTCATTAAGCCGGCGACCAGCGAAAAATAACGTCGGGGTAGCCAATGCAATGCTAAGGATAAAACTCCAACAAACGCAAAGGACGAGCCAAACCCAACTAAAAAGCGGCCGGCCCCAACTAAAAACATGGATGAAGTTAAAGTAAACATCCATGAGCCTACTGTACAGCAAATACATGCAAAGGTAAGCAACCTTCTAGGTCCGTATCTATCCATAAGCATCCCCACCGGCATTTGCATGGGTGAATATGCAAAATAGTAGAGTGCCGATATTTGGCCAAATGTAGTCGCTGAAATATGCCCCAGCGCAGTACTGAGTTCAGCCTGCAACACTCCTGGAATGATCCGCAGGATAAATTCATAACAATAGAACACTGCCCCAACAAAGCAGATGAACGAACCAAATATCAATTGTTTTTTAGCATTCATATTTATTTATCTACTACAGCGTAAGTTTCTCGTAAGAAGAACGTTAATAAGGCCGCAATAAAGATACCTAAAGGTATAACCGATAGTGCGAACTGATAATCAGCCACAGTGTACAACTTGTGGACGTTTTCTACAATAGCTCCGCTAGCTTCGGTTCGTGCTGAAAAACTAAAATCTAATAAATGTCCGACCAATGGTTGCAACAACATAGCCCCTAACATCACAATCATATTCGTAATTGCCATCGCCGTACCTGCAGCTTCACCAGGACTTAATTCGCGCCCCACAGCAAATACAATTGCTTGTGCACTATACAATAAACCTAATAAAAACATTAAGATTTGTACGTTAGTTTCGGTTAAACCAGGAACATACAAAATAATTAACATCATGATCATGGCACCAGTAGCACCAATAAGCATGGGGAACTTTCTACGCTCAAAGCGATCTGAAATATAACCCATCAATGGGGCTCCGATGGTGAAACCAAGGAACAGCAATGAGTTGGCTAGACCTGCTGCATGAGGAGATAAACCGTGAGCGTGTCTTAAATAAGGAATACCCCATAATTCAGCAAAAACAGTCGTTGGCAGATAAACTAAACAACCATACAGACCGTTAACCCAAATTTGCTTGTTACGAGCAATAATTGCTAAATCAGTAAAGCCTTTTTTGAAAGAAGAAACCGTTCCGCTTTGTCTATGACGTCCTTTCTTATCTTGAATACCTGCCCACAAGATGAACGTTAAAACAATACCGAAAGCGGCAGTCGTATTAAGTGTTCTCACCCAACCTAACTTTTCTACAAAAATCTCTAAGAAGTTATCACCGAGCATCGCACCAATAGTACCTAATGCTGCCGTCATTCCTGAAACCATGGCTAAGCGATTTTCAGGTAACCAAATCGTTGCCAGCTTTAATACACCCACAAAAGCAAATGCCGAGCCTAGACCGACTAAGAAACGACCTGAAGCAGCCACCCAGAAATTTGCAGTTCCTGTGAACAGGAAAGTACCAAGTACGCAAATAACACAGGCTAGAGTTAATAAACGACGGGGACCATAACGGTCAAGCAACAAACCCACAGGTAATTGCATAGGAACATAGGCATAATAATAAATAGAAGAAATATGGCCAAAACCTGTCGCCGATAAATCAAAGTGCGTACGTAAAGACGATTCCATCGCGCTAGGCGCAATTCTTAGTAAATATTCATAACTGTAGAATATTGCCCCAAGAGCACAAATAAACCACCCCATGAGGGTGTAATTCTTACGATTCTCAGAAAGCAAAGTCATCTCCTTAACTATTGGGTTAAGTAAAAGCGTGCGCCCCAAAACAGCCACGCCTTTTCTTTATATTAACTCCAAGGTTTTATCCCAGGTACAGCAAAGTACTTCGTTGATTAAGCAGAACGCTTCATCCTGTAAATCTCATACTGCAGCCAGGATAACTACCAAGAAGTTACCGTTATTTTAAATAATGATTATTTTTGACTCACACCGCTAGCAATTGCCGCTTGAGCAACAGCTGCAGGAACTCGCTCTTTTAAACGAGGATCAATGGGCTTAGGAATAATGTAATTAGGCCCAAATTCCCAATCTGTAACGCCTGGGTAATTATCCTTCACTACCTGGGGAACCGGCTCATGCACCAATTGGCGTATTGCCTCAACTGCAGCAATTTGCATAGCTTGGTTAATGCATGTTGCGCGCACATCCAGTGCACCACGGAAAATATATGGAAAACATAACACATTATTTACCTGATTAGGATAGTCACTACGACCCGTTGCAATGATTACATCATTACGTACTTGATGAGCAACCTCCGGTCTTATTTCCGGATCAGGATTTGATAAAGCAAAAATAACAGCATTAGGGGCCATTAAATTTAATAAATCGCCATCTAATAAATTAGGTTTGGCAACACCGATGAATACATCCGCATCAACCAAAGCATCCGCTAACGTACGGCATGATGTAGTACGGGAAAAAGCAAATTTATAAGGATTAAGATCGGTACGCTCTGAATGAATAACACCTTTGGTATCCAAAAGCGTCATATTTTCTTTATTTGCTCCCAAAGCAGCAAGTAAACGCATGGATGCAATACCTGCAGCCCCTGCTCCAATACATACAATTTTTGCATCAGACAAAGTTTTCTTTTGTAAATCTAATGCATTTAACAAGCCTGCAGCAACAACAATGGCAGTCCCATGTTGATCATCATGAAATACAGGAATGTTTAACTGCTCAATTAACGCTTGTTCGATTTCAAAGCACTCTGGGGCTTTAAGGTCTTCCAAGTTAATTCCACCAAAGGTAGGAGCAATGTTTTTTGCAGTAGCAATAAATGCTTGGGGGTCATGGGCATCAATTTCAATATCAAATACATCGATATCCGCAAAACGCTTAAATAAAACCGCTTTGCCTTCCATTACCGGCTTACTGGCAAGAGGACCCAAGTCACCCAAACCAAGTACCGCGGTACCATTAGTCATTACAGCAACTAAATTACCTTTATTAGTATAACGATAAGCAGCTTCAGGATTTTCTGCTATAGCCAATACAGGGGCGGCTACGCCTGGTGTATAGGCCAAAGATAAATCATGCTGAGAGTTAGTTGGCTTAGTTAGGTGAACACTAAGTTTTCCTGGAATGGGAAACTCGTGATAATCCAATGCTGACTGTTTTAAAACTTCATTATCCAAGGTACTTACTCTCTTAAATAAAAACCAATACAAAATAGGGTTTACTCAATACTCCAGCCATTATCGAGTTGTCACGACTATTCCGAAAGATGAGTTAAAGCAGCAAGACTAGCTACTGAACTTCTAGTTTCCGGGGAGGAAGTCGCGGAGGAAACACGAATTGAGAGGAGATTTGAGCGTCAAAGCCCTGACAACTTAACAAAAAACTACCATGATGATAATAATTTTTCAATAAGTTAAATTAAATGCGCGCAAAAAATGCGCGCTTTACAACTATTCTTTTGATGCAGCCGCAGCAGCACGTTGGCTGTAACGATCACGGAACTTCTGAACACGACCACCAGTATCAACTAACTTTTGCTTTCCAGTATAGAAAGGATGGCATTGTGAACAAACTTCAATGCTTAAATCTTTACATAAAGTTGAACGAGTCTCAAAGGTCTCGCCACAGCTACAAGTAACCTTAACAACTTCATAATTTGGATGAATCGTTGCTTTCATAATACTACTCTCTTATAGTTCAAATGAATATCGCCACCTGGACCCTATTGCCAAGCACCATATTCTATACAAATGACGCGAAACAATAGCAGAAAAACTTTGGTAAAGCAATTTTTTCTAGTATTGGCTCGCATGGGAACGGTGCCCAATCATTTACTATAGCATAGAAATGTATTTGTGCAGGGGATTGGGCTAATACAGGTAGGTTACTTCCACATGGACTAGCACGCTACTGCGCGAGTATATTATTGTCCTATCCCCGCCACATCCAACTCAACCCAAGCGGGTGCATGATCCGAGGGCCTTTCCGCTTTACGGGGTTCGACATCAATATTCGAACTTCGACACACTGCATTCAAGCTCTGATTTAACAAAACATGGTCAATACGTAAGCCTCTATTACGCCTAAAACCCGCAGCACGATAATCCCACCAGCTGAATGTTTTTTCGGGTTGTTCAAAATTTCTAAAACTGTCATGTAAACCAAGTGCTAACAATCCAACAAAAGCTTCTCGCTCTGGGGGGCTTACCAATACGCAACCTTCCCATTCCACTGGGTCATGTACATCGCGGTCTTCTGGTGCAATATTAAAATCCCCTACTACCGCAACGTGCGAATACGTACTTAATTGTTGCTGAATAAAAGTAGTTACTTTCTGTAACCAATTTAATTTATATTCGTATTTATCCGAGGTGAGTTCAGAACCATTAGGCACATATAAATTAATTAAACGTATGCCGGCAACCGTTACCGCTAGAATACGTCGTTGCGGATCGTCTAAATCGGGAATATCCGTTATTACCTCGGTAATAGGATAGCGACTAATTACAGCAACACCGTTATAGGTTTTTTGCCCAGCAAACACAACATGGTACCCCATTTCGGTAAATGAGGACTCTGGGAAGTTTTCATCAGTTAATTTGGTTTCCTGCACCGCCAAAACATCCATCTGTGAGGAATCCATCCAGGCCAGTACCTGTTCTAGCCTGATTTTTAGTGAGTTGACATTCCAACTGGCTAATTTAAGCATGCCAATCTCCTTTGTATTCAATCATGAATGGTGCATGATCGGACAACCGAGCTTCACGAAATATGCGGCTATCAACCACACTTTCCGTTAACCCTGGGGTAATCACCTGGTAATCGATCCTCCACCCAACATTCTTTTCCCAAGCTCTACTACGGTAGGACCACCACGTATATTGTTCCTCTTCCTGGTTGTGTACCCGAAACGCATCCACAAAGCCCATGGAACCAAATAATTCATCCATCCAAGCACGCTCTTCGGGTAAAAATCCAGAGTTTTTCTGGTTCGAGCGCCAGTTCTTTAAATCAATTTTTTTATGGGCAATATTGTAATCCCCACAAATAATCAATTCACGTCCTTCATTTTTTAACTGCATTAAGTGCTTTGCAAATTGCTCCAAAAACGCGTATTTAACTTCCTGACGCCCATCACCACTGGTCCCTGAAGGCAGATAAAGGGAAATTATGCTTAATTTAGGATAATCAAATTGAATATAACGTCCTTCATTATCGCAATAATCATAACCAATGCCTTTGACGACGCGAGTGGGTCTATGACGAGCATAAATCGCCACCCCACTGTAGCCTTTTTTTTCGGCTGAATAATAATCACAGAAGTAATCACGGGGGAAAAACTGTTCTTCGGGTACTAACTGTTCTACATGAGCCTTAGTTTCTTGAATGCAGACAAAATCAGCATTTTGAGCAGCCAACCACTCGTAAAACCCATTTCGTGCAGCGGCACGAATACCATTGGCATTAAAACAAATTACTTTCATCTTATTTACTCATTTTAAGAGCGGCCTGTGCCAAGCGCTCACCTAAATTCTTAGCCAATGTAATTTCATCCTCGCTCAGAGCACGATCATTAGCCACACCAGAAACATGAGTTACCCCATAAGGAGTTCCACCCGTCGTTGTATTGTTTAGTGATGGTTCGGAGTAAGGCACACCTAAGAGAACCATCCCCTGATGTAATAAGGGTAGCATCATACTCAATAAGGTGCTTTCCTGCCCCCCGTGCATGCTTGCGGATGAAGAAAAAACACAAGCAGGTTTATCAATTAAATCTCCGGCTAACCATAAAGAGGAAGTGCTATCGAGAAAATATTTCAAGGGAGCAGCCATATTACCAAAACGGGTGGGACTACCTAAGGCCAATCCCTGACAGTGACGCAGATCATCTAAAGTTGCGTAAGGTGCCCCGCTATCAGGAACCGGACTATCAACGGCTTCACAGGTGGTGGACACTGGAGGAACGGTTCTTAAGCGTGCTTCAATTCCAGAAGCTCGCTCAACTCCGCGGGCAATATATTGAGCTAACTGAGCCACGGAGCCAGTTCGTGAATAGTACAATATGAGAATATAAGGATCAGACATCAATAACTCCATGATTTTCTTCTAGGAGGTGGATCATACATTAGAATGGGAATGAGTAAACAAAGAATTCACGCCTGTTTGCTCACTGCATTCGCAATGACGGCATTAGAGTTTAAATTAAAATTTGTGCTTAAGCGATTAGCTCGTCATTGTGAAGAACAAAGTGGCGAAGCAACCAAGAATTACGGGGCACAGAATTCTGGGTTGCTTCCCTTTATTCGAAATGACGGCAATTGTTCATGCCAATAAGCAAGAATTGCTTGAACATTAAAGAATATAACGTGCTAAATCCTCGTCAGCAACTAATTGACCTAGGTTCTTATCAACGTATGCTTTATCCACGTGCACTGATTCGCCTGATTTATCAGTAGCTTCAAAAGAAACCACTTCTAACAAACGCTCCATTACCGTATATAAGCGACGAGCACCAATATTTTCCATACGCTCATTAACCTGCCATGCAACCTCAGCAATGCGGCGAATTCCAGATTCATCAAAACTTAACGTCAAGCCTTCAGTTGCCATCAATGCCGTATATTGCAATGTTAATGAAGCAGTGGGCTCAGTAAGAATACGCACAAAGTCATCAACTGATAATGCAGACAGTTCTACACGAATCGGTAAACGTCCTTGCAACTCAGCAATTAAATCAGAAGGCTTCGCTACGTGGAATGCACCCGAAGCGATAAAGAGAATATGATCGGATTTAATCATTCCGTATTTGGTCGATACCGTGGTGCCCTCTACTAAAGGTAGAAGATCCCTTTGCACCCCTTCACGTGAAACATCACCGCCACCGCTTTCTGAGCGCTTAGCGACCTTATCTAATTCATCGATAAAGACAATACCATTTTGCTCCACGCTCTCAATAGCACGAATTTTAATATCATCTTCATTAATTAGTTTAGTTGCCTCTTCTTCACGCAACAGTTTCATTGCCTTACCAATCATCATTTTCCGTGTTTTGGTACGGTGAGTTCCTACTTGTTGAAACATCGACTGTAACTGGCTCGTCATTTCTTCCATACCTGGAGGTGCCATAATTTCGATACCAACAGGAGTTGACGAGACTTCAATTTCAATTTCATTTTCATCCAATAAGCCTTCGCGTAATTGCTTACGGAATACTTGTCGAGCAGTAGAGTCTTTTTCATTTGGAGTTAAACTACCACGAGCCGGTGGTAATAGAACATCAAGAATACGTTCTTCAGCTGCTTCTTCAGCCAAGTGTTCGACTTTTTTCATTGCTAATTCACGTTCTTGCTTAATCGCAATATCCGCCAAATCACGCAAAATTGAATCAACATCGCGCCCCACATAGCCTACCTCAGTAAACTTAGTCGCTTCAACTTTAATAAAGGGTGCATGAGCTAACTTAGCCAAACGGCGCGCAATTTCAGTCTTTCCTACCCCGGTAGGGCCAATCATCAAAATGTTTTTCGGCATAATTTCATTACGCAAAGTTGCATCTTGAATCTTCATACGGCGCCAACGGTTACGTAATGCAATTGCTACCGCTCTTTTGGCATCATCTTGCCCAATAATGTGCTTATCTAATTCTTGAACGATCTCGCGCGGAGTCATTACCATACTATTATTTGCTGACATTGTTTAACTCTTCTATGGTTAAATTGTTGTTGGTATAAATACAAATCTCACCGGCAATAGTCAGTGCTTTACGGACGATATCTACAGCAGATAATTCAGTATTTTGCATTAAGGCACGCGCAGCAGCTTGAGCAAATGGACCACCAGAACCAATCGCAATCAAACTCTCTTCAGGCTCAATGACATCACCATTACCCGTAATAATCAAAGAAGACTTACTGTCAGCGACCGCGAGCACGGCCTCCAGGCGTCGTAACATTCTATCGGTTCGCCAATCTTTAGCTAGTTCAACCGCAGCACGCACCAGATGCCCCTGATGCATTTCCAACTTGCTTTCAAAACGTTCAAAAAGCGTGAATGCATCCGCAGTACCTCCAGCAAAACCGGCAATGACCTGATCTTTGTAAAGACGGCGAACCTTGCGCGCATTCCCTTTCATCACGGTATTACCCAAAGTAACCTGACCATCTCCACCAATAACGACCTGGTTCCCACGCCTTACTGAAAGAATGGTTGTCCCACGAAACTGTTCCAAAATAAAATCCTCGAATTTAGGTTAACTATACGTTGGCATGCCATCCCCACTTGCGCGGGAATGACAAAAATACTTAAGACATAAATGGGGATGAAAAAGAAAAAAACAATGGGATTAAATTAAAAAAGATAGGCCATGAGGTAAGCTATCCAATCCCAAATGTTGAGCAATACTCTGGCCAATGTCCGCGAAAGTATCGCGACGACCAATAGGCCGTCCTTTTAAGCTAGGCCCATAAACCAGAACCGGAATATGTTCGCGGGTATGATCAGAACCAGGACGGGTTGGATCACAACCATGGTCTGCGGCAATAACAACTAAATCATCTGGTTGTAATAAAGCATCTAATTCTGGCAAGCGTGCATCAAATTCTTCAAGAGCATGTGCATAACCAATCACATCACGACGATGTCCATAAGAAGAATCAAAATCGACGAAATTGGTGAAGACTAAACTCCCTTGCGGGGCTGTTTTCATCGCCTCTAAAGTCGCATCAAACAAGGCCATATTACCATCAGCTTTGATTGTTTGTGTTACGCCCTGATGTGCATAAATATCCGCAATTTTACCTATGGCAATAACTTCTTGACCTGCATCTTTTAAATAGTCAAGTAAGGTTTTTGCAGGAGGTAAGGTTGCGTAATCTTTGCGATTAGCAGTGCGCTTAAAAGAGCCCGGACTGCCGATAAACGGGCGCGCAATAACACGGCCAATTTGATATTCATCAACTAATTCGCGGGCTATCTCGCAAATCTCATATAGACGCTCTAGACCAAAGCTTTCTTCATGCGCTGCGATTTGAAATACGCTATCCGCGGAGGTATATACAATGGGTTTGCCCGTACGCACATGCTCTTCGCCGAGTTCATCGAGAATCGTAGTTCCGGAAGCATGCTTCTCGCCCAAAACGCCAGGAAGACCGGTACGTTGAATGAAGGCATCAATTAATTGCTTAGGGAAACAAGAGGGTTGGTCAGGAAAATAGCCCCAATCAAAGGTTACAGGGACACCCGCAATCTCCCAATGCCCGCTGGGGGTATCTTTACCTAAGCTCTGTTCAACGGCATAGCCATAATAACCAATTGGGTCTGCAAAGGTCGAGAGCTCAACAAACCTTAATCCAGAACTAGCAAGTGCTGCATGATAAAGACCTAATTTAGCTAAATTAGGCAATGTTAATGGGCCATGGCGTAAGCCCGCTTTATCGCACCCACCCTGCTCGCAGGTTTCATGGATATGCACAAAAGTATTCGCGCCTTCATCACCATAACGTGCGGCATCAAGGCTTGCCCCAATACCAAAAGAATCCATAAGTAAAATACAAACTCGTCCAGCCATGCTTATTCCTCAATTTGTTGACAACGTGTTTCTTTTAAACCAAATAGCATGAGAAACGCAATTAATAAACCAATTGGTAAAATAATTGCGGCATGTTGATAGGCATTTAATGAATAAACTGGGGCACCGTTTACCAAGTGCATCCCACTATGATTGATTAATAAATTGCTAAAAATGTTTTGATAAACAATGTAACCGCCTTGAGTCAAAATGGAAACCACACTCACAGCAGTTGCGGTCATTGCCGGAGAACTGCTTTCAGCCACTAAAGCATAGCTAATCACTTGAGTGGAGGTGAATAATCCCAAGAAGAAAAATAAGACGATCATGGTACCAAAAGATACGGGGGCGTAAAGAATAACTAATAAAGTGAGCAAGGACACCAGAACACCTACTTTCATAGGCAAAACGCGTAATCCCACTTTATCGGAGATCCATCCAGCTAAAGGAGAACCAATAATCGCGCCTAAAAAAAGCATCGTATTAATAATTGACGCCTGCTCTCCGCTAATTTCCAAACGTTGCTGCAGGTATAAAGAACCCATCATCGCCCCAAACACAGCAATCGCCATGTTCATTAAGCTTGCATAAAATGCAGCACGGATGTACTGAGGATTAAGATAAGCTTTCTTGGCGGCGGTCATTACATCCATAGCAGGCGCAGACTTTTTAACTGCCACCTGAGGTCTTTCTTTAACCCAGAAAAACATCACCACCAGCATGGCAAATCCTAAAATCCCTACATCTTGCACTGCTTGACGCCATCCCACCAAACTGACCAATTTAGCTAAAGGATACTGAGCCAACATACCACCAGCCATTGCCATCGTCACAATAGCTCCTGTTACTAAAGCCATACGTTTAGGGGGAAACCAGTGAGATGCCAAACGCACAGGGCCTAAAAAGCAAAAGGCACTACCAATACCCGTGATAAAACGAGAAAGTAGGGCAATGGCAAAAGAATGAGAGTGAGCTAATAAAAAGGTACTGGCAACACATAAAAACATCGCGACGAGTAACGTATTTTTAATCGAAAATCGATCTAGGACCATTCCCGCTACAAAGAGAAAAAGCACATTAGATACATAGTAAATACTGGATAACCAAGCCATTTTATCGGCTTGAATTTGGTAGTCTTGCATGATGGTTTCCGCGAGGGAAGCAAACATGTTTCCTTGGATAAACTCATAAAAAAAGAATAATGTGGCAGCAAAACATACCATCCAGGGTAGGAATGATGATTTTGCGTCATCATATCCTTGAAATTCATCCACCATGTGCATTTTTACTCCTCAGAATTTAACGCTTGCAATACGTCTCACGGGTTAATAATACGGCGATTAGTGCCGCAACCGCAGTTATGGGAAACATCCACATAGCAAATTGAAAATCAGCAACCGTATACGTGGTTGCTGCATTTGCATGATGAGCCATTAACGAGCCAAATAATACTTGTCCTATGCCGGCACCACCCATAATAATTACTGAGGCAATTCCTGTAGAGGCGCCGGTAGTGTCTGCAGAATTACTTTCTGCAATTAAAGGATATGAAATGACTTGCGTGCTGGTAAAAAAGCCCAGCGCAAAAAAGATAATACTTAAGGTCAGCTGAGAAAGAGCGATATTTAAAAACAAGGGAAGTACGGTCAATAAGGTAGCCAGTGCACCAATAATCATTAACGGTTTACGTCGACCCTGTGAATCAGACAACCAACCAGCCAAGGGGCAACCAACCACACTGCCCATCAAAATTAAACTGACTACATTACTCGCCGCCATTTCAGGCAATTGATGAACCACTTGCAGATAACTGGCACCCCATAAGGCACACAACACCATAATCGGCAAATTCAAAAAGGACGTGTATAATCCTGCCAACCAATTTTGAGAGTTGGATAAGGCATTCATAAAGGGTGCCAGGATATTCCCTTCATTACTCTGTGTTTTCGACGGAGCATCATGAGGCCTATCTTGCACAATCCAGTAAATCCATAGCCATATAGCAATACCCACAGCACCATCAATAAGCAAGGCCTGGCGCCAGCCAAAGAGCTCATTAAGGTATGCAAATGGAGTATGCGCCATCATGCCGCCAATAAAGGCCATGGTAACTAAAGACCCAACAACTAAAGCTTGTCGTCGAGGTGGAAACCAGCGAGCAACTAGCACGACACAGGATAAGAAACAAAAGGCATTACCGACTCCAGAAAGGAAATGGAAGAATGAAGCCAGAATAAATGAGTGCGTGAGAGCAAAACCAACCGTGCCAAAAATGCAGACCAGCATAGCGGATAAAATAACGGTGCGAGTAGAAAAGCGGTCTAAGATGACGCCGGCGGGAAGAAGAAATAATATGTCAGCCCATAAATAAGCACTAGACATCCAGCTTAATTGCGTCGCATCAATGTTGAAATCATTACGCAAGGGCTGATTAATGACGTCAAAAATATTGAGCTGAAAAAACTCGTATAAAAAAAACAGTCCGGCGGAAAGGCATACAACCCAAGCCATCAGATCACCACGAGGTACAAAAGTTCTCGAATCCATTGCTACAGAATGCGACACAAATACTCCTCACATTATGGCTTAAAAATTGCGCAATAGTATAACAAAATTCAAATCAAATTGGTATCTTTATATGTAACGAAGCAACGCTCTGCAAGCTCAAAGCCCTGCCCTGACTAGCACTTACTTAAACCAAACATCCATCGCACCCCACCTCCAACGGCTTTCTGTTGGAAGTGGATTCTGCATGTATTTATCTAAAAAATGTAATAATTCATTAAGTTAAGTCCGATTACGAACAGTGTACTCCTGCTGCACTACGCAACAATACTAAAGACTGTCCATTACTAACAATTTTCTCTACTTCTTGCATACGTGCTAACAAATCAGGCTCTATTTGCGATATTTTTTTGGGGCTAACCACAATATAATTTTCCTGATTGTTGGCAAGTAACTTGCAAAGTTGCTTATGCTTAAAAACAGAATCAACCTTCCCTCCAGCATAAAACTGAGCAGAATATTCCGTTTTATAATCCCAATAAATAAGTTTGCTGTTAGTTGCAGGATTTTGCGCTTGCCATGCCGCTACAACTGCTTTTTGTGTTTTAGAAACGACTTCCGGAACGGTATTAAATGCAAGGGTAGCGGCTAAAAACAGCATCCCGCAACTTAAGGATAAACCGAGCACTAATTTCTTAGCACGTAACATCGCTCCAGCCCTGACCCAATACTCAGTGAAAAACAAAGCAAAGGCGGGTAGTGAAGGAAATACATAGGTGTAAATAATATTGCTAGAAAAAGTAAAAAATAATAAGGGAACTACGGTACATAAAAATAGGAACCCTAGCCATCCATCTTCATCACGAAATAAAGAAGGCAAGGTTTTGCGATAGCTTACAAACCAAGTAGCACCAAGCAATCCCCAGGGAAAACTACCTACTGCAGCAAAAACCCAGATCATTCCCCAATGCTCTTTATGGGCATAGCCGTATTTATCGCCAGTCCATCCCGGTGTAACAAAGCGGTGAAAATGCTCTCCCGCAATAAAGTATTTTAAAAAACCTGGGGTACGCATTTCAGCTAAGATATACCAAGGAAGTGCAATGGCTAAGACCAGAAGAGTTCCTTTGAACCACGGTAATCTCTTCCATAAATTACACCATTGGTTGCGCACTACAACCCAACAAAAAATGGGCATCCCGGCTAATACTGTAGCAACAGGACCTTTTGCTAATAAACCCAACCCCACCCCTACGAAAAAGGCATAGGACCAGAGTTTGTGATCATCAACCACTGCACGCCAAAAAGCAACCAAAACCAGGGTGGTGCAAAAAATTAAAGCCGGATCCGTCATTACGGTTCCCGCATCCAAAAAGAAATACAGCGTGCCGGCAAGAATCAGAGCCGTTAAGGTGGCCACGGTATGGCCGCTATGTTTCTTGGCTAGATCCCAGACTAACCATAAGGTTCCGATAGATAACAACAACCCAGGTAAGCGTACTGCAAGCTCATTCACGCCAAAGAGCTTCATGGATAAAGCAGAAAGCCAAGTAGACAAAGGGGGTTTAGCCCAAAAGGGAACTCCATAATCATGGAGTAAGGTGACCCAATTTCCCGTTTCCAGCATTTTACGTGCAATTTCAGCGTAACGCGCTTCAGAAACATCATTAAGCGGAATAAAATACATGGAAATAACACGACAGATTAGCAGGAAAGACAAGACAAATAATGCATGATTAAAAAATTGCCTTTGCAATAGTTTATCGGTTTCTATATTCAAAACTGCCCCCCACTCGATAGTGCATAGTAGTCAAAATAACTGATCTACAAAAAAATTTTACCATAAAATGCTATTTGCATTTCCTTTAGCGTAAACCAGAAGAAAAGTAAATAGCCTCTGAAAGAATGAAGGAGAATATTACCCGTTATTAAAATTAATACAAATTTTTTTCATAATTTTTTCTGTTTTATGGAGTAAAATTCTTTCTTTTTTGATCAATAAATAACTGTATTTATTGTACTTTTTGTAAATGTATAATTTGTATAATGAAAAGACATGACGAGCGGTTTAGTTTAGTTTACACTGGGTACCTGTAAGATAAACTTACATGACTTTTAATGGATTTTGGGAGAAAAACATGACGTTTAAGTTAAAAACTTTGAAGGAATTAAAAGATCATTTCAACAGTACAAAGGAACAGGTACTAAATTACGAATCGGCCTTAGCTTTTGATAAACTCGATGAATCAAAAATGCGTTCGGCCATGAAACTACTGGAGGCTGTTTTACTGAAGATAGAAGAACAAATTAACATTTTAGCTAAGGATAGAGATGTAAAAATCGCTAGAATAAATGAAAAGCTAAAAGTAGAAATTGACAAAACAAAGCATAACGATGGCGAAAAACCCAAATACACTCCCAGCAAACTCAACGATGAAGCTGAAAAAGTAAAAAAACTAGTCGAAGAGAAGTTTAACGAAAAAGTAGAATGTCAAATAATGGCATACTACGGAGCTATGTTAATTGCTCAACAAGATATTAGTGGGATTAAGCGTAACCGCGCCTACAAACTCGTCTCCGCGCTAGCTGAAGCTATTGGCATAGATAAGTTTACTGCTATTGAGAACCAACCAAGTGCGAATGACTACGAAGCGTTTTATGTATCGTTCAATGTAGCAATGCACACTCACCTCTTCCCTGCTACTGGTGCACGTAAAGGTTTTAAAGAAGAACATATGCTGTCCGCCTTACCTAAAGAAGATCTAGAAAGGATCCTCACCAAGGCTTATGAATGTGAAAAAAATGCACGTATGGCTGTAGTTGGTGGTCTCACTGCCGAAGGAAAGAGTGTAATTAATCTTTCAGCGTATACAGTTCCGGAAGAAATGGAAACTCCTGCCTCCGCGACAGAGCGATTCAAATCTTTTGAAGAACTAAAGAAAAATCTCAACTCAATAATAGTTGAAGAGTTAAACGACAAAAAGAAGGGAACTGTCAATGAGATAGAATCTCGCGCCCCCCAACTTAATTTCCTAAAAAAACTAGGCGACCTAGTGGAAAGTTTAACCATTAAGGATACAGAAAAAACTGCTATTCTGGCAGGGGCAATGTATTTGGTCCGTAGACAAATTCAAAAAAGCTACGAAGAGAGTATCATTCACTGCATGCGTTCTCCGGATAATTCTATAGTCCATAAAGCATTCGGCGGCTTACTTGATGCAGCAAACATATCTTCTCATGATCATGAAGCTTTATTGCAGGCAGCAAATAATTTTATTCGCTACGCTACCCTGGAAAACAAAAATCCTGAACAAAAAACATCTACTGTAAAAGTAATCAATCAAGCTCATTCATTTACCGAGATTGAAGGATTTAATTTACCAGCAATACTGAATTTGTTCTTTGAAACGATTTGTTCTTGTCGTGACAACGCATGCAAGCAAATGTTTATTGCGATGAAAAGAAGTGAACAAGTGGAACAACCGACAAGTTCGGGTACAAGTTATTTGGCTTCTTTGGCGTCGTACGCTACTAGTGGCGTTCGTCTGTTTAGATTTACTGATAGCAAAAAAGCAGACATCCCAGATACAGCGAGCACTGATAGCCTACCTTTAGATGCCCCCTCGACCAGCTTACACCAATAAATAAGTCGTTCGTTTTCTGAGTAGTCGCTGTTTGGGGACTACTCATATTTCATTTAACATGCTGTCCCTGTTTTACCCTTTAGATTAAGTTCTTAAATTTTGTTACAATGCCGCTTTCTTTAATATTGTTGTATCTTGCACTAATGAAAATTAAATTAATAATTAAAAATATAATTCCCGCTTTGATGCTTTTTTCAGTCCTCCCCACAGTAAGTTTTGCACAGCCTTCAATGCAAACCTCAGCTGATGAGTCTAAAAAACTAAGCAGCCATAAGGCACCACATTCCACCAAAAAGCTCATCTCAATTACCATCGATGATTTGCCCTTTGTTGGCGAATATCGAAACTTTCATTTAAATATGATGATTGAAACCATGAATAAACAGCGGGTCCCCGCCACAGGCTTTATTATTGCCGGTGAGGTACGTAAAGATAACTGGGAAATCTTGCGTAAGTTTCGTGATGCGGGTTTTGGCTTAGGTAATCATACCTTAACACATGCCAATCTTGGCCGACTTGGAACGAAAGAGGCGATTCGTGAAATTGGTGAAGCTGATGCGATTCTATCCCCTGTGTTAACAGAGCCTAAATATTTCCGTTATCCTTATTTATCAATGAGCTCCGGACAAAAGAAAGAGGCTATACTTTGTTTTCTCGCGAAAAAGAATTACCAAGTAGCCCCCATCACCGTAGATTCTAAAGACTTTGTCTTCAACCAAAGATTACTCGCGGTGCCTGAGTTAAATCGACGCGCTTACCTTGAAGAGTTAAAACCATTTTATTTGGATTTTATTTGGCAACAAACTTTACGTGCTGAAGAGAATCACCACAATCAGCAAGCGCAGATTTTATTAATTCACGCGAATCTGCTTAATGCCTATGTATTACCGGATATTATTAAGTTATATAAAGAAAATGGCTATACTTTTGTCAGCCTGGAGCGCGCATTGAAAACGTTTAAATCATCAATGCACTGCTCCAAGCCCCAGCTTCACCCCCAACCCCAACCTAAACTTGGGAAAAATACCAAGGATATTGACGCCTTTGTTGCTTGGGATTAACGCTATATTAAAAACACTGAGGGTAGGCTGGGCTGTAAGCCCAGCATCGGACCTCATAGAAATGTGATGCACATAAAATTAATTACCTAAACACCCCTATCTATGGTACAATTACTCATATTTTATTCACATTGCCCCATTAAAACACGATTTGAACTATCTCTCCATTTTTATTTAAGGAAATACCATGAGTTTTACATCCTTAGGTTTAATCGAACCTTTGCTGCGCGCCATTAATGAATCCGGATACACCGAGCCCTCCCCTATTCAAGCGCAATCCATTCCCGCCATTTTACGTGGCCATGACCTTCTTGCCTCGGCACAAACAGGAACAGGTAAAACCGCAAGTTTCGTATTGCCTATTTTACAAAAACTCCACGATCAACCCCGAGCCAAAGGCAATCATGCTAAAGTATTAATTCTCACCCCTACTCGTGAACTCGCAGCCCAAGTACATGACAGTGTGAAGCAATATGGCGGTTATACGCCTCTACGTTCTACCGTAGTTTTTGGTGGGGTAAAAATTAATCCGCAAATGATAAAACTTCGCAGTGGTGTTGAAATTTTAGTAGCCACCCCCGGTCGTTTATTGGATCTGCATCAGCAACGAGCCATCCAATTCAATGAAATAAAAACCCTGGTTTTAGATGAAGCTGATCGCATGTTAGACATGGGATTTATCCATGACATCAAACGTATCATTAGCCTGCTGCCAAGAAACCGCCAGAATTTATTATTTTCCGCCACCTTCTCTGATGGTATTCGTGCCTTAGCGAAAGGATTGCTAAACAGTCCCGTGGAAATTGATGTATCGCCGCGTAATACGACTGCCATTAAAATCAAACAAACCGTACACCCAGTCGATAAGGGCCGTAAGGCAGCCTTGTTAAGCCATTTAATTCATAAAAATAAATGGGGACAAACCTTAGTTTTTGCCAAAACCAAACACGGTGCAAATAAACTGGTAAAACAATTGTCTGAAGAACATATCTATGCGGCAGCCATTCATGGCAATAAATCACAATCGCAACGAACTAAAGCTTTAGCGGATTTTAAATCAGGTGAATTACATATCCTGGTCGCGACAGACATTGCTGCGCGCGGTATTGATATTGACCAACTGCCTTGTGTTGTCAATTTTGATTTGCCACAGGTAGCAGAAGACTACGTGCATCGTATCGGCCGTACAGGTCGTGCCGGAGCATCTGGCATGGCGGTCTCTCTAGTTTGCGCTGATGAAGTTGGGCAATTACAAGCAATTGAAAAATTAATTAAATCCAAGTTAGATCGTATTGAGATTGATGATTTTGAACCCAATCATCGTCTTCCTAGTTCCTCATTGCCAACACCACTGAGAAAAGGTCCTCCGAAAAATAGAAAGCCATTTTCCGAAAACAATAAAAAGGCAGAAAAAAAGCGATTCGGAAAAAATACGAGCAAATAATGGATAAAAAGTGACTCTTATGGTAAAATTCGCGCCTTTTTTAACATATCTCATTGATAAAAGGCGCTTTTTATGCACTCGAAGTTTGAAAAACATTTATCCACACCACCAAGTAAAAATGATTGTTTTCGCTCCAATAACTCAAAAAAAATAACCTTCGACTACGAATATTCTATTCATTCGCTAGCTACTTTAGGAGAATTATTAGTAGCAAAGAAAAAAGCGGACGAAACGCCTGATTTACGCTACTTGGTTGATATAGAGGGAGAAGCATGGTTTGCTAGAGAATCGCACTCTAATGCGCCAATCGCTCCTGCTCATTATAAAATGACCGGTTCCCCTCGAAATGCCGCCTATTGTAAAACCGCTGGTAATCTATTTTTTAGTGATGACTATTCCACCTTAATCAAACTTAATAATAAAAGTGGTGATTTCCGCCCCTCAATAAATTCCATTAAATGGATTTTAGCAATTCTTGTTTTCAATGAGAGTCGCCTTCCCTTTTCTCTACCTGAAGTCCTGGAGATCGAAGAGCAAGGCCATAATGGCAAAGTACTACGAACTCACTACTGCCCGATTGCCGATATTAAACAATGGTTAGAAACTTTTAAGGAAGATACTGAGCTAACCCAAAGTTTGCAAAAGCAAAACTCTGGGACAAAACAAGCATCCTACTCAAGAGAAGGAGGTAGTCTCTTCGCTGATGCGGGTAAAGAAAACCGGGTTCCACCTAATGGAAAGAGATCAAGAAAGCTACTATTTGAAGATGCAGCTCCATCTGACGGGGTAGCAAGAAATCTAGGATTTGAAGATGCAGCTCCATCTGACGGGGTAGCAAGAAATCTAGGATTTGGGGATGCGGCTCCATCTGATGGGGTAGCAAAAAAGCTAGGATTTGGGGATGCGGCTCCATCTGATGGGGTAGCAAGAAAGCTAGGATTTGGGGATGCGGCTCCATCTGATGGGGTAGCAAGAAAGCTAGGATTTGGGGATGCGGCTCCATCTGATGGGGTAACAAGAAAGCTAGGATTTGGGGATGCGACTCCATCTGATGGGGTAGCAAGAAATCTAGGATTTGGGGATGCGGCCCCATCTGATGGGGTAGCAAGAAATCTAGGATTTGCTGATGAAGTCCCTGAATCCAGTACGTCATTTGAGTTACCACAAAAAGCCCGCTATGGAACATTAAAAAATTCGCCATACCCTCTATTTGCACCGAGAAGACCCGCACTCCACCAACAAGAGCTGCTCGCTCCTCGAGTGCCTATAGAGCCAGACCCAACCTCACCGCCACGGAAAAAAACTAAACTTTCCCGTGTTAGAGTCACTAGCCCTATAATTTTTGAGTCCAGTGAATTAGATGCCGAAGAGCCGAGCCCCTCTTCTACCCCATACATCTCCTTTAAAGAGTATTTTTCTTAAGCGTTAAGCCACTGGATACGTCATCCTGAACGCAGAGAAGGATCTCCTGGATATGGCATAAGTTTTATGAAGTAGTATAATGCTCTATTCAGAAGATCCTTCGTCGCAAACACCTCGGGATGACGTAGTTTCCACTAGGCTTAAGGAGGTAATTTGCATTCACACAAAGCCTCAGGCTTTACTTTAATCGAGCTATTAATCGTCTTATGCCTCTTGGCAAGCTTTGCCATCATGGCTTATCCCTCCTATCTCGCTTTTCTCCTAAAAACTCATCGTGTAGATGCATGGACCAGCTTAACCCAAGAACAAATAGCACTTGAGGCCTGTTATGCACAAAACCATTCCTACACCAAAGACTGCGAGCACTTAGCCCGCTATCCGCATAGCTCATCTCAAGGCTATTATCTGCTTCACTTAAGAAAACCAAGCAATGCAGCATACACCCTTAGAGCAATAGCCCACGGCAACCAAATAAAAGACCAGCATTGTACGGAATTTTTAATTAATCAACACAATAAGAAAATAGCTACTAATGCTGAGGGGCTAGTGCAAAATGATTGTTGGCAACCGTAAATAAAATTTCCTTTACAGGTCCTTGTGAATTTCCTACTATGCATGCTGGATAGTCCAACACTGAACAATTTAAATGGAAATTTTTTGCTTTTTCCTCGGCATTCTGTATACCTATACCTTTAATTTATATTTACCTGTAATTACCTTACTGCTGTTTTACCTTAGCCCAAGATACTCACTCATTCTTTTTTTCCTTTTAGGTTTGTGCTTCGCCTGGATTCATCAATGGTTCATTATTCCCACTGGACTTCCCAAGAGCGCGGTAATTCAACAGGGCAGTATTCAAGGGAGGATCGCATCAATCCCGCAGCAAAATCCACATAAAACACAATTTCTCTTTGAATTAGAACAATTCAATCACCATCCAGCTCAAGGCTTAGTACAATTAGCCTGGTACACGAAAGCTCCGCTATTAAAGGTCGGACAACATTGGCAATTTTCAGTAAAACTAAAAAAACCACGCAATTTTCTTAATCCTGGTAGTGCCGACTATGTGACCTCGCTTAACAAACGCCACATTATATGGACTGGTTATATCCGTGCTCGAGGTGCGCAATTAATTAAAGAAAAAACTACAGGCTTTGACTGGGTAGAACTCCGTGCTTCACTCGGAGATAAATTGACCCAGTTAGCTCCCGGTCAAACTACAGCAGGAATTATCGAGGCCCTAACCTTAAATTTAACACGACACATTAGCCAGGAATCCTGGGAACTCTTCCGACGTACAGGTACCATCCATTTATTTGGAATATCCGGCGAACATATAGCCCTCATATCCGGGCTCATTTATTGGCTTAGCCGCTGGTTATGGTCGCGCAGTTCTAAAGCCTGCCTTTACATTCCCGCCCCCTATATTGCCAGTTGTTGTAGTTTGCTCATTGCTTTATTTTATGCTTTTTTAGCAGGATTTGAGCCGCCCGTACAACGTGCGTTAATCGGTTGCTTTTTTTACACTCTTTGCAGTATGGGCAAACAACGTTTCACTCCTTGGCAAATATGGCGCTATGCCCTCTTCCTGGTACTTTGTATCGAGCCACATGCAGTATTTATGCAAGGATTTTATTTTTCTTTCCTCGCTGTATCGTGCTTATTTTTAACCCAACAACGTTGGCGACTCAAAAATTATAAAAGTATTCTTGCCATCCAATTAAGTTGTTTAATTGGTTTAATGCCACTCACTTTGCATTGGTATGCTTATGGCTCAATCAATGGTTTTTTAGCGAACTTATTTGCCATCCCTTTAGTAGGTTTTGTTATTGTCCCCCTCGCCTTAATAACCATGCTGTTTAGTGCATCTTCTTGGGCAGAATTACTCATGTATCCTTTATCTTGGTCCATTAGCTTTTTATTAAAGGGATTACATTGGACTGAGCAATTAGCAGCAATTAATATTAGTTACTCATTGCATTCTATTGAACTCACCCTAGCCTTAATGGGAGCCTTGCTCATGTGGGTTTTATTACCCATTCCTCCTTTTCGCTGGTTTGCGTGCTTATGGTTACTGATTCCTCTATTTCCTCCTCGTGCAAACATTCAGGCTGGTGAGGCATGGATTGATGTTTTAGACGTAGGCCAAGGGCTCGCCGTGAGTATTCGTACTCAAAATCATACATTGCTCTATGATACCGGAGATCGTTTTTTTCAAGGCAGCGACCTAGGAAAAATGGTCGTTTTACCCTATCTTGACCACTTAAGCATCAAAAGCCTCGACACTATTGTTATCAGTCATCCAGATAAAGATCATCGCGGCGGACTGCAATCAATTGAAACAGCAATTCCAGTAAAACAACTCCTGGTTAATGAACCGCGCTACTACCGGCATGGGGTAAAGTGTCATAACTTTCCTGAATGGCAATGGGATCAAGTACATTTTCGTTTTTTACCCATTAATACCCGCTTTAAAAACAAAAATAATAATTCCTGTATCCTGCAGGTCGCCAGCACCAATAGCCGTGTATTATTAGCAGGAGATGTCGAAAAAGAAGCAGAAGACTATTTGGTAACAACCTATGGTGCTCAACTGGCATCCGAAGTATTAATCGTCCCTCATCATGGCAGTAAAACCTCATCGTCCTACCGCTTTTTATTGGAAGTTGCTCCCCATTATGCCATCGCATCCCTAGGCTTTGACAATCGTTTTCACTTTCCTCACAGCAAAACCTTAATCAGTATGAATAATTTAAACATTCCTTTATACCGAACCGATGAATGTGGCATGACCCAGTTTATCTTGCCGGCTCAAGGCAGTATGAAACCGCCAAGCTGCTTTAGTGGTATCCATACAAAATAAAAGCAATTTTGCCCATGAAAGTAGAAATGTAAATAAACCCTGGACTATAATTTTCAAAACAATATTTAGGATCTAATGATATGCCTCCAAGCACTGATGACTCGCTAACTAAACCAGAGCTGAACATCTCTTCTTCGCCTTATCCTAAGTCGGATCATTGCAATGGCAGCCTTTTCTTCAATCCTGGACTCAAGACGACCAAAAGTTTGGGCCAAGTATGGAGAATGTTTCGCGAGCGTAGAGGCAAAAATCCCTGGCCCAGCTTTGTGGAAAATAAAGCAATCCCAGAACTTGCAGAACAATTGAAAAACGATGAGGTAGCAATTACTTACGTCAATCATGCCAGTCATCTGATTCAATTACATAATATGAATATTTTGACGGATCCGGTCTTTGCCAAAAGAGCAGGTCCAATGTCATTATTAGGCCCTAAACGAGTGCGTAAGCCTGGTATTGAGCTAGAGGAGTTACCTACCATTCATGTAGTGCTTATTAGCCATAATCATTACGACCATATGGATTTAGCCGCACTCAAAAAATTACAGCAAAAGTTTCAACCCTTATTTATCGTTCCCTTGGGTAATCGCAAATACCTAAAAGCAAAATACTTTCCTAAAGTCATTGAGCTGGATTGGTGGGAAACCCACACATTATCGAAGATGCATGCGATTACTTTAGTTCCAGCACAACATTGGTCCATGCGCACATTTAAAGATACCAATACCGCACTGTGGGGTGGGTTTTGGATTCAATGTGATGCCTTAAAGGTTTATTTCTGTGGCGATTCAGGCTATGGCTCTCACTTCAAATTGATTCAAGAACGTTTAGGAGCTCCGGACATTAGCATATTGCCTATTGGCTCTTATGAGCCACGCTGGTTTATGCAAGACCATCATATGAACCCTGAAGAAGCTATATTGGCTAGTATTGATTTAAAAAGTAGCTTAAGCATCGCAACCCATCATCAGACGTTCCGCTTATCCATGGAAAAAATCAATGACCCTGTAATTAATCTAAACCGCCGCTTAATTGCCCATGGGCTCACTACCCAAGAGTTCATGGCCCCGGAAACCGGCGAAACCGTTAAATATTGCAAAAGCCGTAAGCTTGATCCAACGAGTCCGGTAAACTAACGTAGTCCCTATTACACGATGATAAGACGGCTACATATACAGCATGTTTTCACATCCTGAACCTGGTGAGGGCTCTCAGGAAGATCCCTCACTACGTTCGAGATAATTAACTTGCTGCTTCTACATTAGCACTATTTAAACTCCCCGTATTCCTTCTCAATTCAAAAATACGGTATAAATTTAACGGCAATAACAATGAATGCAAAAGAAAAATGGGATGCAAGTCACTCCCAAGAGCATAGAGAATAAATGCAACATTGGAGCTAATTGCAATTAAACGTAATGTTAAAATATTCTTAACATAAAACGTTGCAAAAACTAAGAAAGAAGCAACATATCCTATCAGTTCGATCATTGAGTCCATTTCAATACCCTCACTCTTAGAATCCTCAAGATCCAACATACACCTAGTAAGATAAGCCTGCAAGCGCTTCACCTGATTGTGGGTCTTAAATCTTTCATTTAAATCAACTCTAAAGCAAATCGCCGAAAGATTGTTATCTTTGAGCTGCGATATTAAAAGAAATGGGAAAAATGGTCTTAGTGAAAGAAAAGAGGTAACTACTTTATAATACCTTATGTTTATAAAAACCATTATTGATTTCAAAATGAGCAGCCTATTGAAGGAGTATTGGTAGCAGATAGAACTTCGGGAGCCAGGCCTTGCTTTTTGGTCGAAGGAAGGCCTCTTTGAGACCCTGGTAGTATAATCCGGTAAACTTGCTCTGTCTCAGCGAAAGCAGTTAACCATCTACTCAGCAAATGGTTTCATTCTACTCTGGTATCTTTCTTCTGCTTCTATTTCTAATTTTGCCAAAGAATCTTGAGCTTTAAACCAGGAAAACCATCCTGTTTTCGGAGCACTAACCACGTCATCTCTCAATTTCTGATTAGCTGCATCAATAATTTTGACACTGTCATTAACAGAGCATCCGCTGATAAAAGAAAAAATGTGAAAGTATATTTCTGCTGGAATTTTTCCCTCTATCACTAGTTGCTGCCCTTTAAATGCCCAGACATTTGCGGCTGTGGATAAATACCCTATTGCTTGGTCAAAATTGAGACTCTTCTCTCTCATCAGTTGATTTATTTTTGCTGCCCTCTTTATTAGTGGCTCTAAATGATGAAGGATATACTCTTCTATAATGGGTTCGCTTAAGTTTTCATCGTAAGTAAATTCCCTTAACTTCAATAAATCAATAACATACTCTTCTACAATACACTTTCTTAGTTCCTGAGCATCAGTACAACTCATTAACTGCAATAGATTCGCCTCATTGATATACCCTCCTAATGCATAGCTAGATGCAGCCCACTTTGCATAACGATAAACAGCACTCTCTTTGAGCGCGGTTCGCACAATGAGCTGATTGACTTCCTTTATGTATCCTTTTCTCACATAACCCGAAATAGCACACTATGGATCTGCTCCTTGAGCGAGGAGCTGATTCACCGGGTTAACATGGCCTCCTATCGCATATCCCTCCACAGCGTCATTTACACTTAGGTTGAACCGCGTTAACAAAAATTCAACGGCTTCGATTTCCTTTTCCTTGGCGAGTAACATCACCGCCGTGGAGTTGCCTTCAGTTTTTAGAGGATGGCAATTAGCCTGTGACCGCTTCTTCTTTCTTTTAAATTTAGGGTAAAAAACATACGTATAGTCTATATTTAAATCATAAATAAAAGGATTAAGGTTTAGGGAATAAATGTTAACTCCAATAAAATCGAGTGGCTCACTCTTCAGCTCCAAGCGATTACAAATAGATAAAGTTAATGAGTTCATTCGAAAAATTAATAAACACCATGAATCGGATCCGCAAAAGGCATTGGATTACCTACAAGATTTGAGTGACTTTTATCAGAAAAGACTTCAGAAGGATGATTTAACCCCCAGCATTGCTATATGGTTTATCGAAAACCCTATTGAAGGCATACAAAGTAAACTCCAAGTTCAATTAGGCAATAACCAATTGCGCGACAAAATTTTGGACCTGACAGCGCAAGTACAATTGCCGACTATTTATGATAGTTATACAGGAAAAGACAGCTTCAGAACCCTGGTGGAAGAAGAACTTGCCAAAGTCGCTGACGGTTATAAGGTTGTCTCGATACACAGCAATAATAATCCTATTGTGCAAGTCAATCATGAAGAGAATAGTTTTGTGGTGCGGTTCTTAAGGATGGATAAAAATGAAGAAGATACAGGGGTTTCTCCTCGCCTCATTCGTGAACAAATCCAAGATCTACCGCAAATCCCTCAACCTTATTTATTAGAATTTGTCGCGGAAGATCAGCAGGAAATCACTTATCTGGAATACAGTGAATATTATGCATCCGGTAACTTACAACAACATTTTGATACGTTAAGACATAGAAAAGACTTAAAATATATTACGACTGCAGATGTTGACAAGGAGCTGTTTGGCTATGCAAAAAAACTAGTGGAATTTTTTATTGCCGTTAATGAAAAACAAATTTGGTATACCGATTTAAAACCTGGAAATATACTACTAAATAATGAACAGGATATTGTGATTAGTGACATCAAAGGCTTAATTGCATCTTCAGAACTTGAAGTCCCAAGCAATCGCACCAGCACCAGCCAAGCTTATTTTCAATCTAATGTCTTCAATAAAAATCAAATTAACTTACACATGCTTCAATGCCAAACCTTAGCGACAACACTCTATGAGCTGGCTTGCGGA
The DNA here is from genome assembly GCF_044626755.1 of Legionella lytica. Lineage (GTDB taxonomy): Bacteria > Pseudomonadota > Gammaproteobacteria > Legionellales > Legionellaceae > Legionella > Legionella lytica_A. Next base: position 1,736,987 of record NZ_JBGORX010000001.1, read on the forward strand.
GAACCACCGACACAATTTCCTACCTCCAACGGAGGTTGGCGTAATATTTATAACTTTAATCAAACTGTTTTTCGTAACGAGCAAGGCAAAGAGCTGCAACAATTAATTAAAGACTTACTGTCTAAAGACCCCCCCTCCATGGAAGAAGCATTAGAATTCATCCACAGGAATGACGAGCTAAATGCCAAACCAGTATTACTGGAAGATACATTGACTATTGAAAAAGAGAGTACTTTTGATTCCGTGAGCATGAGCGATCTTTCTGCGGCAGAGGAATCAATCTCTTATGTTCCCAAAATGTAATCTTTGGATTTAAAAATACCGTCATTGCGAACCCTAAACGAGCGTTCTGAATTGCTTGGCCAAGGCTCACAATAACTGCATTTTGCTTACAATTGAAGACCTGTTGTTTGCCTTAAGCAAGCGATCGTTCTGGTACAAAGGTAATCGCTTCGCGTTCAAAAGAGGTCTTAATGGCCGTTAATAACTCATCACGCACCAAGGCTAAATCAGTTTTTGACCAATAGAGCACTTTCAATTCGACGCCCTTATCCAACATTTGCGATAATAAAATTTTCGTGCCCTGCTTAGGTAAAATATGAGCACACTCATCACAAATATCTCTTAGTAGTATTTTAATATTGCTAATATCATGAACTGAATCAATACGTAACACTATTTCGTCTCGTTTTTGCGGGTAGATACTCAGATTAGTAATTTCCGATTTAATTAAGGCTTCATTAGGTATACGAATCAAACGATTGTCACTGGTTTTTATCTTAGTTGATAACCAATCAATAGTTTCAACCGTACCTCTAATGTCTTTAATCGAAATAACATCCCCTACTTTAAAGGGACGCTCAAATAAAAGAAAAACGCCACTAATAAGGTTTGAGGCAGCAGTTTGGGAGGCAAAACTTAGGGCAACAGTAAATAACCCCGCTGTACCTAATAAAATAGTAAGTTTAAATCCCATTTCGTGCAAAGCAGAAACTAAAAATAATAAAAATAAACCATAATAAACAATACGACTAGAAAGCATTGCATGATGCTTTGAAAATTTATTTTCAATGAATTTTCCGACTAAAGCACTGATTTTTTTTGCAAAAAAATAGCCAAAAAAGAGGAGCATAAAAGAAAAAGCAATGTGCTCCCACTTTAAATGCTTCAGGTAATCCAATGTATTTTCCATAATATCTCGATGTCATCAATAAAGTGCACAATAATACCACAAAACCGAGAAACAAAATGAAAGAGGCACGACAAATTACGACCTGGGGCATGATATACGTGGGATATCCATAAACAAAAAACCGTGAAAAATTCACGGTTTTTACATTTACTTGAGGGATTAGTAACAGGATTCTTGCAACCAACAATGGCCATAACGGTTACATACGCGAACAGTTTGACATCCGGAGTCATAGTAATAACCACCGGGAACACCAATAACTACACCAGGGCCCCACCAGCCACCACCGCCATGGTAATATCCACCACCATGCCAACCGCCGCCACCACCGTGCCAGCCACCGCCACCACCGTGCCAGCCACCGCCACCGCCGTGCCAGCCGCCACCACCGCCGTGCCAGCCGCCGCCACCACCGTGGGCGCTACATGCTGCACTAGCAAATAGACCTAGAGCAAAAACCGCAGTACGTATAATTTTACTCATCGTATTTCCACTCATGATACATCCCCATTTTTTCTTTATTCTTTGATCTTAGTATAGCTCAAATTGCATTTAAAAATAGCATTATGTACTGGATAAAATAGCCTTTTACTGTTGGTTCTACAGCGTAGGTGTGTAATAATGCGACCCCATTTTTCTATATTAATCTTGCGTTTAAGGACAGCCCCATGGCTTTTGATAAGGGAATTCATGTTTCCAAGAATAATGCGCTAAATCCGAAACAACTACCTTGGCATGAAATCGAGCAAGCATTTAGCCAATTAAGCACCTTACAACGCGACCTCGAAGCGGCAATTGATGCCTTTGCTGAAACAAGAAGTCTCATTTCTCGTGCAGCAACATATTGGGGCCAATTACCACTATGGATGCAAATCAGTGCCGGCTTCGTATTAGCATGTTCGCTCTTAATATTTAGCACGGCAATGAGTATCGTTGCTTTGAGTTGCTATACTGCTATCACCTTCTTACTCAATGAGCATCAAGGTCTATTCCATCATAACACCCAGAAATTTAAAACCATCATGCAGAATCTTACGAATCTGCTTGGCACCCTGATTGGTTTAATTAATAATGTTCATGAGCAATTCAAACATGAAATAGAGAACCTACAAGAAAAAAATAAACAGTTCCTGCACACTATTGACCATTTAAATGAGCAAACATCAGGGTTAACTGAAAAAATAAACGGACTAACTGCCACCCCCCAAAAACTACAAGCCATAATAAACGCCCATGAGCTAACAATCAGCAACCTAAATGACGAGATGGAAGAGCAATCCAAACTGTTCTACGCAACGCAAAAGCAATTAACCGAAGTGACTGAGCAATCAGAAGAGACGCAGGCCGAACTACATGACAAAATTAATCAATTAGAAAAAATACGCATCCAGCTCGAATCAGAACGTGAACAAATGACGCGTATGGTATCAACATTGAAAAACACGGTAATTTCTTTATCAAACCCTGCCCTAGTCAACGAAGAGCATCAAGAGCTGCTGAAACAAAAATTACAGGACTTTATTACCAGTAAAGAAAAGGATCTTTCCCAATTTGTCATAAGTACCTCTAAAATAAATCTGGAGCTGGAAGCCACCCAAAAACAATTACAGGAGTCTCTGCAAGAACAAGCACAGTTAAGGCTACACCTGGAAAGCTTAATCAAAGAACTTGACGAATTAATAAACGTCAATGATGAACAAATCAGCACCAAGGCTCGCAATGATCAAAAATCGCTAGAAACCTTAAGAAAATTTAGCTTTCTGAGACAACAAGGAGCGGCTTCATCAGCTCCTAACCCAGGGACCAGTGAAAATAATCTAAATTTCTAAGAAACTCGTGTTATAAATTGCATTTAAAATATAACTTTATTATCATTAGTTTCAATTTAGAAAATTAGTAACTTTCCAATACACGCTCCACACCATGTGTCCTCTATATTGTTGAAGTTACACCAATTGGCAGTAGATTATGTCCACACTGACCAAAACACATATTGAGACACTCGTCACTCACTTTTATCAAAAAGTCCAAGCTGATGAGATGCTTGGGCCTGTTTTTAATGAGGTAGCCCACGTTAATTGGGATGAACATATTCCTCGGCTGTGCCAGTTTTGGAATAGTGTCATGCTAAAAACCAATGAATATCACGGTAATGCCTACCAAAAGCATGTGGTACTCAAAGAACTCACCCAGATTCAAGAAACCCACTTTATCCGCTGGTTAAATTTATTCCAACACGCAGCCCAAAATCATTTACCCAAAGAAGCAGCTGAAGAAATAACGCAAAGAGCCAACTTGATCGCCGAATCATTAAAGTTTGGTATGCTAAAAAAGGAGGAGTGAGGCAATGATAAAACCATTAACGCGTGATATCTTATTGACTTTAATAGTAAAACTATCCATGTTGTTCGTGCTGTGGACTGTCTGTTTCAAAAACGTAGAAAAACCAACTAAAAATACGGAGCAATGGCTATTAGGCAACACTCATGTCCAAGAACCATCTAAAGCTCTAAAATAATTTTCTATTTATGCGACTCTGCTCCAGATTCGCTTTTTACAAGTGAGGTGAACCATGATACCTGGAAGTGACCTTGTAGATCTTTCCCGTCTACAATTTGCTTTAACCGCTCTTTATCATTTTCTATTTGTCCCGCTGACCTTAGGCCTGTCATTAATCCTGGCCATTATGGAAACAGTCTATGTTATGACTGGGCGTGATATATGGCGAAAAATGGTTAAATACTGGGGTATGCTCTTTGGAATTAACTTTGTTCTGGGGGTTGCAACCGGATTGACAATGGAGTTTCAATTTGGGACGAATTGGGCCTATTACTCCCATTATGTCGGTGATGTCTTTGGTGCCCCATTAGCGCTGGAAGGAATCATGGCTTTCTTTTTGGAAGCAACCTTTGTTGGTTTGTTTTTCTTTGGCTGGGACAGATTAAGTCGGGTACAACATATGTGTTGCACCTGGATGTTAGCCTTAGGCACGAATCTCTCTGCTTTATGGATTTTAATTGCCAATGGCTGGATGCAAAACCCGGTAGGAGCTGAATTTAATTTCGAAACCATGCGCATGGAGGTTACCGACTTTGCTGCGGTGATCTTTAATCCAGTAGCTCAAGCCAAATTCGTACATACCATTAGTGCCGGCTATGTCACGGGTTCTATTTTCGTTTTATCCATCAGTGCCTATTTCTTGTTAAGAGGTCGTAATCTTGCCTTCGCTAAACGCTCGATGACGGTTGCAACGAGCTTTGGACTAGCTTCTGCCCTCGCAGTGGTGGTCCTTGGTGATGAAAGTGGGCACTTTGATTATGATTTCCAACAAATGAAATTCGCAGCAATTGAAGCAATATGGCATACCGAAAAAGCACCTGCCGGACTCACCTTGATTGGGCTTCCCAATGAAAAAACTATGACTACGGACTACGCAATCGAAATTCCTTATGTACTAGGGATAATTGCCACCCGTAGCTTTAATCAACCACTTGAGGGTATTACTGAGCTCATTGCTCAGGGTAAAGATCGCATCAAAGAGGGAATGCTTGCTTATGAAGCCTTAACCAGGCTGCAAAAAGATCACAATGATCCTCAAGCTAAGGCTGACTTTCTCGCACATAATGCTCATTTAGGCTATGGATTACTGCTGAAAAAGTATACCGAAAATGTAGTCGATGCAACTGAAGAACAAATTGATAAAGCAGCCCATGATCTCAAACCTAATGTCGTTCCGCTATTCTTTTCATTCCGCATTATGGTGGCCTGTGGATTCTTCTTTATTTTACTCTTTGCTGTAGGTTTCTACCTCTCTGCGAAACATCAATTGCATACTTCTCGCTGGTACCATCGTATTGCCTTCTGCGCCCTTCCCTTACCTTGGCTTGCCGCGGAATTAGGTTGGGTCGTTGCAGAATATGGTCGCCAGCCTTGGGTCGTGCAAGGAGTATTACCTACGATGATGGGAACTTCTTCTGTTAGCACAACCCAAGTACTTACCTCAATTTCTGGTTTTGTGCTCTTTTATAGCACACTTGCCGTGGTTGAAGTGTACTTGATGGTTAAATACATTCGTCTTGGCCCCGATAATATGGCTCACTAGGAGAGAATGATGCCTTTAGATTATGAAACATTACGTGTTGTATGGTGGGTACTGCTGGGTGTATTACTGATTGGTTTTGCAGTATTTGATGGCTTTGATTTAGGAGTAGCAATGTGGCTGCCCTGGCTTTCCAAAACCAATATGGAACGCCGGATTATGATTAACAGCATTGCACCGACCTGGGAAGGCAATCAGGTTTGGTTTATTCTCGGAGGTGGTGCTATTTTCGCTGCCTGGCCAGCCTTATATGCTCTGTCATTTTCCGGGTTTTATTTAGCCATGTTTTTGATCTTACTGGCATTGATTTTGCGCCCAGTAGGATTTAAATACCGCTCTAAAGTCAATAGCGCGCTATGGCGAGGAGTTTGGGACTGGGCTTTATTTATTGGTGGCTTTGTTCCCGCACTTATTTTTGGCGTCGCTATAGGTAATGTATTACAAGGAGTACCGTTCCATTTTGATCCGCAATTACGGCCATTTTATACCGGTACATTTTGGGCTCTCCTTAATCCTTTTGCCTTACTTTGTGGTCTGTTATCGGTGTTCATGTTGGCCATGCATGGGGCTTTTTTCCTTAACGTCAAAACTGAAGGCCATTTACAAGGCCGTGCTGTTCGGGCGGGAAGAGTTTGCGCCTTGCTGTCAATCATAGTGTTCATTGCCGCGGGATTTTGGCTACACTACCAGATCGCTGGCTATGCACTAAGCTCTGTAGTGCCACATGATGGTCCATCCAATCCGCTTTATAAAACCGCTGCTCTGCAAATGGATGCGTGGTTTAATAATTATCGGAATATGCCACTCACCTTAATCGCTCCTGCGCTGGGAATTTTAGCTGCATTTTTTGCTTTCATCACTGCACGTTGGACAAAGCTTGCCTTTGTATGCAGCGCACTATCAGTGATTGGAATTATTGCCACCGTTGGTGTAAGCATGTTTCCGTTTATACTCCCCTCCTCGACGAATCCTGGACAAAGTCTCACCGTTTGGGACAGCTCCTCAAGTCAGTTAACTCTATTTATTATGCTAGTCGCCGTGGTTATCTTCCTGCCGATTGTTTTAGGGTATACCGCTTGGGTTTATCGTGTTTTGCGAGGGAAAGTTACTGAAGAAACGATTACTAATAATCAAGATACGGCCTATTAGGAGGTAATGTTATGTGGTATTTTTCCTGGATTTTAGGCACTGGTTTGGCCTGTGCTTTCGCAATATTGAATGCAATGTGGGTTGAACTGCGCGACAGCGATGAGCGCCCGGAAGAAGGGCAACACTAATCGTAAATAGAGCCTGGCCCGCCAGGCTCTATGCCTTAGAATTACCTTATAGTTACAATCCCACCCAGCGTATAAACTGATTCGAAGCATTTAAACCAATTGCAGGTCTTCCTTCAAAAGAAATGGTAAAACTAGTCCCCTGAGTCCCATTGGCTTTCACTTCCTTGATCTTACCTAAATTAACTATCTGCATTTGCGTTTCAAAATAACCGCCTCGTACCTCTTTCATGGTAGGAATGACAAAATAAATTGAACTTAAATCAGCCGCATGATTATTCGCTAGATAATTCAGCTCAGATGTGCTTAAGGCAATATACTCCGCGCTATTGATTTGCCGTCTTAACATGCGCTTGAGTGGCGCAGTAGTATGAAATATGCGTTGATAAACATCCGCAGACATCACCGCCACCGGGGTAGTTTCAGTCGCTTTACCTTTATAGCCACTGCTAACAAATAGGATTGCTTCTCGCTGATCGTCAGGCGCTGTAGCAGGCATGCTCAAGGTCATCGGATTAGTAAGATGAGATGCTACATCCTTATCACAATTTAAAAATCGTGATTTGCTAAACCAGTTATCGCTAGGATAATAAATTACCATTAAAGACTTATCTTTAATGGTATTAATGATGGCGCTAGAATTTTCTAAAGGTAAGGCAGGACATCCCCAGCTACGACCAGGGCGTCCGTATTTTTTAATAAAGCGCTCTTGCACATACCATCCTGAATGCATTACCACCGAACGATTGGACGCATTGTCATTAAAACTGCGGTCTAAACCATCCAGACGCAAGGAAAGTCCATCACGCCCATAATAGGACTGGAGCGTTTGATAGACCCCGATACTGCTGGCTTTGCTATTGTATTGATTCGAAAAATAATTGGAGACTAAAGCGCCTGACTTAATGCCATGAGACACATAAGTATGAAACAATAATTTTTTTGCGTTTAAATCAAAAACCCAAAAGCGTTTTTCATTCGATGGCATTGAATAATCAATAATAGTGAGAATATTGTTATGGTCCACATTATAGTCATTCGCACATTTCAGGGTCATTAATACTTTATTAATAACTTGTTGATTTAAATGAGGTGCTTCATTATGCAGCATGAGATTCATCTCATTAATTGCTTGAACACTAGAATGCCCCGCTGAAACAATAGGAACCAATCCATTAATAAAGCGAATATCATCATTCACCTTTTTTTGCTGCTGCTCAATAAACTGCACTGGTACTGGAGGCAAATAGGATGACACGGCTAAAGCCAATAGCAGAAGAGCGCTCATGACATGTCCTTTTTTTATTATTATTAAGTCCTGTACTGTTTAATATAGCTCAAATTTCAGGGTGTGATTGGAGTTTTTTTATAGCTCTTCATTAGAAGAAGAATAAGGTGTAGGGGAAATGGATTTTATATTGATATTATAGGTTAAACTGATGACCTTTTTGCCTTTATTATCCTACCTCTACGCTCCACGACTTGTTCGCAGAATCCAGAAATCTCACTCTGAGCATAGAGCTTTCGGATCCCGCAGGCCGCGGGATGAAGGTATGGGGGAAATTGAGCTGAATAGCCCATGCTCTAACCTATGGCCGTGCTCACATATTATCGAGGACTAGGGCGAGGAGCCGTCTCTTCACGCTCAGCAGCAGAAAGTAAAACACCGGCTGCGTTGACGACATGTAATACCGTATCAGCCGCCTCGACAAGACCAAACTGTCCATCAGCATAAATCGCGCATAATCGAACACAATTCACTCCATGAGCAGCAAGACGCCCCCAGATATTGTATTTGCTATCAAATGCATAAATGCTTAAACCATGAGTCACTAAATCCAACCAAAGCGCCATGAAGTACTAGGGTCAGCAATCATTTGCCCAATTGCTAATACTGCAGCAACCCCATTTACAACTTGCATGGTGGTATCGTAGGTGCTTTTTTGTTGAAAAAAAGTAGGCATGTTAATTTTCCTTCATGATTTAAATTGGGCAAATTTTTATCCAGAAGAAGAAATAAAACAAGTTCTTTTTTAAACCTTTAGAAATCAAATACTGCAATCGACTCGTCATCTAGAGCCTCATTTACATCCAATAGCGGTCTGCGCGGCGTAGGATTAGTAGCAAATAGACGATTCAAACTGTTCACTAATAAACGAGTAGAACGCTCTCCACTTGGACGATGAAGAGGCGCAATAGGCCCTTTCTCCACCTCGGTATAAAATTGATTTTTTAATTGCTGTTTAACACGTGCATCAATATTCTCATCTTCATCAATGGTCTTAAGAGCACTATCGATCGCCTGCTGATATTGAGTATTTAACTTATCAAGCTTGGTTTTACATTGAATGACGGTATCGACCATTTGCGCAGCATCGGTTTTAAATAACCAGCAAATTTGCGCAAAAAAGTTGGACAGCTTAACCCAAAAGTTATTATGGACGTAGATAAAATAAGCCAATTTGTCAGCATCTGCTTGGTATTTATAGAGAAAATCTTGATTTTCTTTTACTGAACGCAATAAAGCATGATAGGTATGCAACGCATCTCCTGCAAGCGTCGCGGTTTGCTGTAACAATAGAAGCCCATCATCGGCTTCACTTAAAATTTTCCGTTTTAAATCATTGTCTTGATGAAATAACTTATTGTTAATACCGACAATTTCTTCTTGCTGTGCCCCCAATGTATCATCCAACTCCTCAAGAGTATCCATTAACAACTGCTTTAACGCCCCCTTACATTCACTATCCCAAGTAGATGGCATCCATGTTAAAGCAGCATTCTGTATCTTTTGTGGGGTGATGGAGCGATAACTATGTGTTAGCGGCACAGCAAGCCAGCTCAGACCATAGGACATTTGCTGGGACAAATTGGCTCCCTTAGCGGGAGTTAATTGCTGAACCATAGCCTCAAAAGCAGTTTTTTTCGCCTCCGGTAAAGTGTTTAGCAAAACCTGATATGCCGCTGAATTATGCGCGAGCAACTCTAAAAAATACATCCGACCAAAAACACGACGCTCATTATCGATTACTGCATTAAGAAGCGCTTTCAGTGATTTAATCTTTAATCCCAGTTCATGGTTACTGCTTCGTAATGTCATTAAACGCACAAGACCGGCAGAAACCTGGGCCATAGTTTCTTCAACTTGCACTAATTTTTTGTGAATCGCAAGTTCATCCCTGTTGCTCGTTTGTTTATTAAAAGATTCTGCAGTGAGCAATGAGAGGTACTGTTGGTTAAAACAGGTCTGGGCAAGCTCAACAACCGTAGCCTCCTCACCATCCTCCACAGGCTTAGACAAAAGAATCGCAGCCTTTGTTTCGGCTTTTCGCAATAATACAACAATACTTTCTTGTATTTCATCTATAGGAATAACCCAGGATACCATTTTCAAAGCCCAGGAACTCAACGACTTCAGAGTTGGCTCGCCCAAATTAAGAATAAGATAAAGGGTAAACAGTAAATTTTCCGCCATTACTTTATCGGTGAATACAGCATCATCTAAGTCCAATATATCATTTACTATTTTCAGTAATTTTCTTACATCGGCAGTGGAGGGTATTTTGGAATTTAAAAGATGCCCTGTAATATCACTCAAATCCTGTAAAGCATTCCTTAAGTCTTGATTTCCAGTGGGCTCTAGCTGCTCTAAAGCCTCCTCAACGGTTAACTTCGCAAATAACACAGCGCCACGCTCGCGTGTACCATGAATATCCAAACTAATGAATAACTCTGAATTAAAACTATCGGCGAATGCCTCTTTAATCGCCCCCAAGTTATTCACTGATTGGACATAATCGCTCATTAATAAAGCGGTTAGTAATTTTGCTCGCCCCGATTCGGTGCCGGCTTTATTCCCCAGCCACTGTCTGCCACGCTCTTCTTTGCTTTGCATAGCCCCTCTGATTCCAACCCGCTTAAAATTTTATTCTACCCGAACATCGAGCAAAACAAAAGCCAAGTGTGCTAAATCGGGCCAGAAAAACACCTTAAAATCAACTATTATTAATAAGCGGATCACAAAGAAAATAAATGATGGTCAAAAAAATAGGGTATCGCCCGACTATTTATAACCGTGTTCTTTTTCTTAAATCTTCTGAAAAAAATAGGGCATATACCATCCCATGTTCAATGGATCTTTGCCACAGAAAAAAAATGAATTATCAAGGAGGTAAGAATGAATAGCCAAGGCAGTAGTCGTGGAGATTTTCGCACAATCTACCAAGGACAATCTGTAGATGATCTCATTATTGAGTACATGGAACAAAATGCGGTTCCTGGGATGTCTCTTGCCATTGTGCAAGCCCCCTACATTACACGTGTGGTAGGGTATGGGTTAGCAGATACTCAATCGAAACGCCTGGTTTCAACTCGGACGGTGTTTCATGTAGGGCAAATAACCACTGCATATACAGCTGTCGCGATAATGCAACTGCACGAAGAGGGAAAATTAGACTTGGATGATTGCATCATTAGCTATCTACCTTCCTCTGCACCACCATCATGGGAAAACACCAGTATTCGCCATTTGATAACGCACAGCTCCGGAATACCTGATTATACCAACAGCAAAGGCTTTTCTTACCAACATCAATATGCGCCTACAGAGATTATTAACCTGATTAAAGACGAGACTTTATTATTTCCATCAGGAACTGAGAGCCAAATGAGTGCTTCTAATTTTTATCTACTGGGACTCATTGTAGAACAAGCCAGTGGTATGAGCTATGAAGCCTATATCACCAAAAATCAGATTGAGCGTATGGGATTACAGCGTACCTTTTTTATTAATACCCTATCGTCGTTGGAAAATGAAACAAGCAATGGTACTAAGCCATTTAAACACAGCGAATTTTTAAAAAATCCAATTTTTGTGGATCCTACAGAACATGCTGTGGGAAATTCGACAGACAATGCAACTGCCCCCGACGTAAGCTGGACATCCTCTTTTGCCAATAGTGGTATTCTCGCCTCAGCCCAAGACATTAGCATTTGGGATATTGGCCTGGCAGGCGGCATTCTCGTTAAAAATGCCGAAAATAGAGCCTTCTTATATCAAAGCCCCATGCTGGCTAATCAACAAAAAATTTCAGGAAATGCGGGCTGGTCGTTTCCCGGGCACCCTGGCCTGATGCATATTAAAGGAAATATTCCTGGTTTTTCCGCTTTTTTAAGCCGCTTTACCGCAGCAAATGAACTAGTCTGTGTGACACTTTTAGCCAATAAAGAAAACTTAACTGACCTAGATATTCTAGCTCGTAAAATTGCCGCAGCCTTTGATATTAAATTAGCCGCAATGGATGGTGGTTTAAAGGCAGAAACGATACAAAGTCCCTACACAGTGCAGCAAACTATTGAACGATTAAGATCTATAGTAAGCAAGAAAGGAGGCAAAATTTTTGCACATATCGATCACAGCGCTGAAGCCAATAAAGTCAATCAATCCTTATTGCCTACCGAGGTACTTATTATAGGCAATCCTGCTAAAGGTACTGCCCTAATGCAAGAAAACCCAGCAGTTGCCCTGGACTTACCTTTAAGAATAATGGTTACGGAAGATCAAAATGGCGAGGTATGGCTAAACTTTGCTGATCCCATAAAATTAAAAGAGGATTATCATTTGCAGGGTAATGAAGCCAGGCAAATAGCTACCGCCTTACGCAATCTATGTGAGCAAGCGGTTTCAATTCAAAGTAATTTTTAACAATTATTGCGTGTAAAATAAAAATCTCCGAAAATGAAATTTCTATTATGAGCCGTAACTAAGGAATGAATAATGGCAAACTTTCTCTGCATCGCACAATTTATCTCTAAACCGGGTAAAGAAGAAGAACTATATAAATCCCTGTTAACTCTCCTGGCACCAACTCGAGCCGAGCCCGGATGCATCAGCTATAATCTGCATCAAAACGTGGAAAACTCCAGTATCTTCACCATGACGGAATGCTTTGAATCCAAAGAAGCATTTGATTTTCATGCTACCCAGCCTTATTTGCAGCAATTTAGAGAATCAGTAAAAGATGTGATTGAATCGGCAAGCTTAACGCTAGGAACAAAACTATAGTTTGATTACGAGCAACACACGCTTCTCCACCCCACTCTTACGTCCCACGACTTATCCGCGGGACGTAGGAGATGTGACCATGAGGTAACCAGACTACTTCGATTCAATAAAACTGTGCTACAACATCTTATTGAAAATAATCACTCCGAATAAATCACGCCCTCTTTCCTCCCGAAAAGTACATCCCTTTTTTTTCCAAAAATTAATTGGTACACTCTTGCAAAAATAGTCCTCTGTCGGATATAAAATTGACTCTCGATGCAAATAAATCAGCTGCTCTTGATGCACACATGGATGCGTTATTAACCAAGGAAAAAGTGGTTGTCATTATTCCGACATACAATGAAGCTTCGGTCATTGAAACCACCATAGAGCAAGTCTTTGCTGCTACGAGCTCTATGTCTAATTACGAACTGCATCTATTAATTTTTGATAGCGCCTCAACGGATAACACGCAGAGTATTGTACAGTCCCTACAAACACGCCATCCCAGATTACACTTAGGTTCGGAATCAGCCAAATCAGGCTTAGGCTCAGCCTACCTGCAAGCCATGAACTATGCGCTCAATGAAATGAATGCCGATATTGTCTTTGAATTTGATGCCGACCTATCGCACCAACCTAAATACATTGCCCCGATTTTGGAACAATTGGAACACTGTGATTGTGTTGTCGGCAGTCGCTATGTCCCCGGTGGCAGTATCCCCAAAAACTGGGCGTTTCATCGTAAATTATTTTCCGTTTTAGGCAACTACATTGCCCGAGCCGTGCTTACACCTAAATACAAAGATTTTACGAGCGGCTTTCGTGCGACCCGCCGTCAGCACTTATTAAAAATCCTCCCGCAAGGATTTTTAACCAATCATTATGCGTATAAGTTACAGTTATTATGGCTGCTGCACAAAAATAAAGCGCGAATTCGTGAATTTCCCATTGAGTTTGTTGATCGGGATTTAGGAGACAGTAAACTACCTAAAAACAGTATTGTCGACTCATTACGAGTTGTTTTTACCCTTCGTTATTACGAACTTAGACGTTATTTAAAAATGTGCCTGGTCGGCTCCCTGGGTATGATAGTTCAATTTGGGGTGTATAACCTGCTGCGCAATTATCTGCATCTGTCACCCTTTAGTGCCTCGCAACTTGCTGTATTTGCCGCCATCATTAATAACTTTATTTTGAATAATAAAGTTACTTTTCGTACCCACTACTCCGTTTCCCGTGCGCTAAAAATGCAACGGCTCGCCCTTTTTTCGATTTATTCGATTAGTATTATTTACTTACAAAGCTCTTGGCTACGCGTGGGTGTCCTCTGTTTTGGGGATGGAGCGCTCCAGGAAAATATAATTATGGGCATTGGTATTGGTTTAATGTCCCTTTTAAATTACTTCACTTACTCTCGCCATATCTGGGGAGAAAAACTTGCACTCAATAATTAAAGACAACCACCAATGACCTATGCACGTGCTACTTGTTTTCTTCTTGCACTCTACTTCGTGGTGCTATTAGGGCTAGCTCCTATCAATTTATTAGCATTTGATACTTACTATTATTGGGAATGGAGTCGCCATCTCGCCTTGTCTTATTACGATGGCTCCCCGATGATTGCCTATCTTATCAAACTGGCCACGCTGGCATTTGGCCATACGCTGTTTGCATTGAGCCTCGTAGGCATTGCGACCACCGCGCTTACCAGTTGGATTATCTATAAAACAGCGCGTTTTTTCTTATCCAAAGAAGCAAGTTACATTGCTACCCTTTCCTGGCTATTTTCTCCACTAGTCACCCTGGATATATTAAAACAAACAACCTATGACACCCCACTCACCCTATTTTGGGCCCTAACCCTTTATTACACCGTAAAATTCTTAAAAACCAATAACCATAAAGAACTCTATCTTATTGGAGCGAGTGCGGGCTTAATGATGCTTTCAAAATATTCCGGCATCGTCCTAATTCTCGCCTTACTCATTTTCTTAATCTCTAGCCCCTATCGTTCGATTTTTAAGAGCAAACACTTTTATTTAGCCCTATTGCTTTCCATGGTTATTTTTAGCCCAGTCCTTATTTGGAATTCTCAAAACCAATGGCAATCGTTTATCTATCAACTGACCACCCATCAACTCCATACGGCGGTAAATCCCTTCCTTAATGCAGGAAAAAGCTTCCTTACCCAATTTATTCCCTGTTTAAATGTGATGCTTCTTCCTCCATTTTTTTGGGGAACCAGAAAATTAGATGTGGATAAAGAATTAATCGTAAAATTATGTCGGATTGTAAGCCTTAGCTTTCTGTGCTTTTACCTATACACGGCAAGTAAAGCAGAGATTCGCGAGTATTGGCTAGCACCTTACCTAATCAGCAGTGCCTTATTACTAGGATATTGTTTTCAACTATTGCCCTATCGCAAATTGGCCAGCGCATTGATTGGAATCTATGCCCTAATCAGCTTTTTTATTGTTATCGATAATACCTATGTGTATCCTATCGTGAAAGCGAAAAAGCTGGTCGCATACCATCTAATCAAGCAATTTAATGAAGATTATCCTCAACTATCCAGCCCTGTGTTTACCTCAGGTTGGTTTGCTGCGCGCATGTTATTTTTCCTTAACCACAACCCAGCGGTTTACACCTTAGGTTGTGACACGCAACAAAATCAATATGCTGAATGGAGCACCACGATTAATAAACAAATTAGCGAGAAAACCTTAAAAGAAGCCTTCTATATTGACATCTATGACCGCAGCGCGTGCCTGGCTCAGCATTTTGCCCACTGCCAAAGAATCCCTACACGTAGCTATGAGTTCAGGCATAAAGAGCATGGGCTTTATGTTTATCGCTGCATGAATCCTTAAGCTGACATTAAGTTTAATTTAAGCTTTGTTGCCTCAAAAAGATAAGCCAGACTGTTTGCAACAAAGAGTACTTAGCTGTCGAATTACCGCCGCTTGACCGCGATACGCAGATTTATCTCACCCACGCCTAATTTATAGATACAGTGGGCAACCTAAATCATTTCTGTTCGCGGGCCGCTAGAGCCCAGCTCGCGATAGAACTAATTCCTAAAATCAGCAGAATTATGGCCAATGACCACTGACCATAGCCTCTAAGAGCAGCAATAATACCGCTCGTTAAAGCCGCAGTTAAATCTTGTAGGCTGGAGTATAATGCAGCAACGGTGCCTGCCATCTGGGGAAAAGGATGAAACGCTCCCGCAAATGCGTTAATAAAGGTGAACCCCGCGCCCATACAAAAAATGGCGACCGGAAAAATAATGCTCCACATCGTAGTGATGCCGAGTAAGGCTAAACCCACTAGACAAATACCGCCTAGCGTCATCAGCAACGCTCCAATAAGTACCATATAAGAAATCCCTTTGCGCATCACTAATTGACTATTAATAATGCCGCTAACACAAATACCAGCAGCAATAAAAACCGTTAATTTTCCAAACTCCATCGGCGTATAGCCTAAAACATCCTGAAAGAAAAAAGGTGCTATTACCAAGTAGGAAACAATGCCTGCGCAAGCAAAGCAAGAACACAGGGTATAGCCTAAAAATACTTTAGAGTGTAACAAAATAATAAAGTTTGCGCGCATTACCTTAAACTTAGTCGCATCAGGATTAAGATTTTTGTTGGTTTCCGGCAAAGCACAAAGCGCAAGCAGCCAGATCACTAAGCCAAAACATAACAAAAATAAAAAATTAGCCCGCCAACCGAATTGCTCCTGAATGTATCCGCCTAAAATCGGTGAGGCAACGATAATAAAAACACTCACAATCCCAACATAAGAACCAATTTTTGCCAGGGTTTTTCCCGTAAATAAATCACGAACTAAGGAGCGACCTACAGAACTACAACACCCAATGCCAAAACCCTGTAAAAAACGCCCTAGAATCAACATCCAAACGGAGGTGGCAAGAAAACAACATAAACTACCGAAAATACTTAAACCAATCCCAAACATGAGTGGCGGCTTACGACCAATTTTATCGGATAAGGGCCCATAAAATACATGCGAAATTCCTAAGCCCAGCATAAACAAAGACAAAGTCATTTGAATTGCCGCTTCACTACTATTAAAAACCTTGGTAATCGCAGGTAACGAAGGCACGTATTGATCAGTTGTTGTTTGCATTAATACCATGAGCAATAACACAACAAAAACTAAAAAAGGAGATACGATTCGGCGATCTGGTTTGGACATTAAATGATCCTTGAAGTTCATCAAGCCGCAATCCAAAATTACGGCTGAAAATCAAATTACATCATGCAAGAGAGCAAAATAGCAAGACAACTCGTACATAAAAGCCGGAACAACACTTAACTCCTGCTGATGCGTGCATCACGCAATACATCTTCAAGTATAGTATTAGTACGATAAATTGTAGATATAGCAATGGCCTCTACACTTGCCTCATCGAGCTCTGGCAATTTCTCCATTAGGCATTTACTGTAATTTAGAGCATCCGCAATGGTACATCTTTTCTCGCTATCTTTATCGATTAAACCGTATACCAACTTAATTATCGCCTGGTGCTGGGGAGAAACTGATTTAGGGTTAACTAAAAGAGCTGATGGATCCGAAACAAAATTTGCAGCAAATAAATCAGGGAAGAGTATCGCCACAATGAGTCCCATGCCATAGGTATCATTTAAAAAACCAGTTTTATGCACTGGATCTCGATAACGTTCCGTATACATCGTCCTTTTAGTGGAACCGTGTTTAAGCACTGAGCCAAAATCAATTAATCTCAAT
Source organism: Legionella lytica (assembly GCF_044626755.1). Classification (GTDB taxonomy): domain Bacteria; phylum Pseudomonadota; class Gammaproteobacteria; order Legionellales; family Legionellaceae; genus Legionella; species Legionella lytica_A. The sequence continues at coordinate 1,754,377 of NZ_JBGORX010000001.1, forward strand.
GCTTGGCCCGACACATCGAGAATAAAATTGTGCGGTTTAATATCATTATAAGTGCGGTAACGAGAATGCAGCTGGTTTAAGTTACTCAATGCAGTAATGATACATTTTAACCGCGTATCAAACGGCAAAAGACTTAGTTCCTCTCTGGAAACATGCCTTAAAGCTCGTCCTGGCTGCCAAGAGGAAACTACATAGGAGGAGTGACCCTCAGTAAAAAAGCGAGAATATCTTGAAAATAACCCATGGTATTTAGCCTCACGTCGGGCGGCCTGTTTTAAATCGGCGACAATCCCTGATTGTATCTCCTTAACACAATAGGCAGGCTCCACATCGTTAATTGATGAATAAGCTTGTCGAATTGTACCTTGCCCTCCTTGCGCAAAAAACTGAATATCTCTATGCAGCCAAAAACTATGCGCATCAGTTAACGTAATCTGTGCTTTCAATTGGTCATCAGATACGAGGCTCTCGGCAATGCCCACTTCTAAAAGCGAAAAAATTTTGGTTTGAACTCGCCGCAATGCACTTGCCAAAGCACTCTGATTAAGCAAGTTATGTTTTGCCAAATTAGTTACTATCAGGCTAATTCGTTTCACATTATTTTCGGATAAAAGACATAATTGCCACACATTTTCCGAACTTAATACCCCCGCAGCATGATGATGTAAAAAACTGATTAGCGTAAATAGGGGGTCAAAAGGTATGCGTGCTTTAGTCTCAAGTAATTTTTTATTGTGGAAGTCATAAGCTTGCTCTTGGGAAAAAAGTTCCAACAAAGCAATAAAGTCGAGAACCTCATCGTGAAGGTCAAACATCCCCTTATCGTATGCATAAACTGGCGCAGGCATACTCAGTTTTCCAGCATTCCATAACTCGCTTAATAGGAAACTCCTACCCATTATTACCGCATAAGCAGCCGGACTATACCCTGCCTTATTCTTTATCTCGGTGAAGGAAAATTGTTTTTCATACACCAACCAATAAACAATACTGACAAAACCATTCATTGCAGCAAAGTGCAATACCGTATCGCCATTCTCATCTTCACAGTGCAAACTATAGCCCTTTTGCTCCAATAATTGCAAAATATTTAAATGACCATAGCTGGCTGCCAACAAAACAGGATTTTGAATATCCACACAAGCTGCCGTTAATTGATGGGAATTAGGACCATTAAGTAACCAGACCACAGCATCATAGCAATTCCCTTTTATGGCTAATGATAAAGGGGAAAGTCCTGATCTGGCGCGAATGGCAAAAGAATATTGGTATTCATAGAACCACTTTAATAAGGACAGATGCCCATAAGCCGCAGCAAATAAAACCGCATCATAACCATTTTTATCTTGAGCAGAAATGACCTGCCGCCCCAATAGTTGATGAGCCCAATCAATGATGCTGACATGACCGTTCTCTGCCGCCAGCAAAATCGCATTTTGGCCTTCGATTAAAGAAAACTCAGAAAAAATATTCTCATCAATTAACCACTGCAAAAGACTCAGCTGACCTTTAGCCGCTACCAGCTGGACAATTTTTATATGGTGCAGTTCTTCGAGTTTATTTAAGGAGTATTGTGCGTGCATTGTTTTCAATGCACCAAGCTCCCCTTTCTCAATAATCGAAAGGATTTCTGTAATCGAGGGAACCAATTTAAGGGTATATAGTCGGTTTTGCAAATAGCGCTCCAGCCAGCCAGTTAACGCTCCATTCATACTTCTACGTGCTTCGATCATCGTTTTTTCATCAAGAGCAAGCTTTCTAGTAGTTATCAACCATTTCACTATCTCTAATTGCCCTCTTTTAGCGGCAAGATGTAAGAATTCATATAAATAAGGGGACTCTCTATCACCATATAATTGAGATACTAACCATTGGAATACCTCCAAACTTCCATAAGACAACGCGGCAGTAAAAACCGTGGTGCCATCTTTCGCTCGCTGCTCGACAAGAGGAAGTAGTCCTTGCTTTTCACATAACCATTGCAGTACCAGTAATTTGTTATATTTCGCTGCAGACATAGCTGGCGTAAGACCTTTCACACTTAACTCATTTAAAACATTAGGTTTTTTACCATACACGTAGTACAGAACCTCCAGCTGCCCATTTGCTGCAGCGAGGTTTATAATGCCATCTCCCTCGTTGTTTTTAACGTCCAAAGGCATTTTAAGAATCTCCACCATCCATTTAACGATGGAAACCTTGCCATTAATCGCGGCACATAATAAAGGGGAATTACCCCAGTAATCTCGTACATCGAGACTATAGTCTTGGGCTATTAACCATTTGAACACTGGCAAATGTCCATAGATTGCCGCAAGCAAAACAAGATCATATCTTTGCTGGCTAATGCGCTGAGTCGCCAGAAACTGTGAGCCTAAACGAGCGTGTAACCATTTTAAAATATGGAGATGGCCATACATGCCCGCAACCAGGATCGCATTCATCTCCTTAAGCCCCGGGCTAGGACCCTCCACTGTCACTGTAAGCGATGCATTATCGGCTATTTTTTCGGCAAAGAGCCACTGTAAAATCTCAAGCTGCCCAGTCATAACCGCAGAGTGAACGAGGATGAGCTTATATTTTGAATCGTGGGTATAAGGAGTAAGCAACTGCAAATCACCACCCTCCATGCCTTGAAAGATCGCCTCAACGTCTTCTGCGGATAATTCGTATGGATTGATTTCAGTACTATTGGCAGCTTTATGTTGTTTATCAAACATGTAAATACGATCCTTAAGGTTATAAAATAAAAATAGTGGTCAGATAGGGTAAACGACATTGAGCCCCAAGCAACCGACAATAATACATTATGGTCAAAACCAGCCCAACAACTTAGCCCTTTACCTCCGCAATGGTTCTGCTATGATAACTCCAATAGACAGGCGATTATATTTAAAGGATTAACACCATGGCGCACGACGATCTTAAGAAAAAATCTAAAGGACATATAATTCTCTCCTCTCATCCCTCAGTACACTCAGCCCCATCACTAAAAATAAAATGGGGTGCTCCTAGCGCGAAAGAGCGTGGACCCATTATTGCCTCCTTAACTAATATTCGTAATCGTAATGCCGTAGGCACACATTCAGGTTCTTATTCAGTGTATCGAGCCCTTGCGGTTGCTGCGGGTGTTTTAGATCCAGAACATGTCCCCGATCTGACCGATACCACCCCACCTGTAGCCATTGGCCCACACGCCCAATGGACTAATCCACAAAAAATTATTTCCTTAGATCCGTGGGGACATATGGTGGCCACCGAGTTTGCAGAAGAGATTCAGGCCGGTTATGACATTAGACCCACGATCGCCGTAACCAGAGCTCATATTAATATTCCTGAGTTACATACTGCAATGCAGAAAGGACGGCTCAAACCGGATGGGAAAATATTAAAAGAATCAGGTGATGTGACCGTAACCAAAGCGGCAATCGAGCCAGTTTGGTATTTACCCGGGATTGCTGAGCGTTTTCAAGTTTCAGAATCCGTCCTTCGCCGTACTCTGTTCGAGCAAACCGCAGGGATGTTCCCTGAATTAGTAACCCGCACCGACCTTGATGTCTTCTTACCCCCAATTGGCGGACTTACCGCCTATTTCTTTGGCGATGTGACCACTATTCATGACCCCAAAGTGGAGCTCACTTGTCGTATTCACGATGAATGCAATGGTTCTGACGTATTTGGCTCAGACATTTGTACCTGCAGACCTTATTTAACGCATGGCATTGAGCTGTGTATTGAATCCGCGCAAAAAGGCGGGGCGGGACTTATTGTTTATAACCGTAAGGAAGGTAGAGCTTTAGGAGAAGTCACCAAGTTTCTAGTATATAACGCGCGTAAACGCCAAAAAGGTGGAGATACCGCGGCAAAATACTTTGAGCGCACGGAGTGTGTTGCAGGAGTTCAAGACATGCGCTTCCAAGAACTTATGTCTGATGTGCTGCACTGGCTTGGTATTACCAAAATTCACCGTTTTGTTTCAATGTCTAATATGAAATACGATGCCCTCATTAAATCGGGGATTGAAGTTACTGAGCGCGTCACGATTCCAGATGAACTGGTTCCTCCTGATGCCCAGGTAGAAATGAATGCAAAACGTGCCGCGGGCTATTATTCGCCGGAACGTATCGTGGATATTAACGAGTTGGCAGAAACCAAAGGACGTGAGCTTCATGAATAAGGAACAACAAAAACAAGATCCCATATTAACCATGCTGCGCGATCCACATACCATACGAAATCGCGCCCATGCTATTTTAGAGCTTGCCAAACAAAACAAACTCCAACACTTTAGCTTGGACTCAGAACAAATGGCAGCTACCGCTTCGTTTGTTACGGAAGTAATTCAAGAACAATACCCTAATTTAGATATTCCCTATCACAGTCGCTGGCGGCATTTTGAAGCAGGCGGTATTGACCGCATGCAAAAAATGCAGGAGCAACTAAGTTCACTAAGCCCTGTAGAGCGAGGCAAGGTGCTTTATGAGTTAGTAATTATCAGTGTATTTCTGGATGCCGGAGCAGGTCCTTCCTGGCGCTATAAAGAGCATACTACGGGAAAAGAGTTTTCACGCTCTGAAGGCCTGGCAATAGCAAGCTTGGACCTTTATCAAAGTGGTGGCTTTAGCGCCCATCCTCAAGAACCATTTCGCGTAGACGCGCAACGTTTAATCACCTTAAGGGAAGAGGAGCTGCAACAAGGCTTTCAAGTCAGTAGCAACAATCCTCTTGAAGGGGTTTCAGGTCGAGTCGCCTTATTAAACCGCTTAGGTAAAGCGATACAAGAAAATACAGAATATTTTGGACAAGCAGGCCGTTTAGGTGATTTCTATACCTATGTCAGTGGCATGGCAACACATGGCCAGCTAGAGGCCGCTCAAATGTTCCAAGCAGTACTTGGCGCCTTTAACAGCATCTGGCCAGCACGATTGAATTATCAAGGGGTCGCCCTGGGTGATGTATGGCTGCATAGTGCTTTAAAAAGTCAGGACACTGGCTCTGAATATGTTCCATTCCATAAATTATCACAATGGCTCACCTACTCTCTTATGGAGCCTTTAGAACAAGCAGGAATTCAGGTGACACAACTTGAAACCTTAACCGGCTTGCCCGAGTATCGCAACGGGGGATTATTAATTGATACAGGCTTGCTTCGGCTTAAAGATCAAAATGCCCTGCACCAAGCTCATGATCCCAGTTCTGAACTGGTAGTGGAATGGCGAGCCTTAACCGTAGCGCTACTGGATGAATTGGCCGATTTAATTAGGCAAAATCTACATAAAAGTACTCAAGAGCTACCACTCGCAAAAATCTTGCAAGGAGGTACCTGGGAAGCAGGACGGCGTATTGCCAGGGAAAAACGTAATCACGGTATCCCACCGCTACAAATTATTAGTGATGGTACTGTATTTTAGGAGTTATGATGCAAAATCAAGAAGTTGTGGTAGTTAATCATCCGTTAATTCAACATAAATTAACGATTATGCGCCAAAAGGAAACTAGCTCCGTAAAGTTTCGCACCTTGATGCATGAAGTAAGTATGTTATTGGCCTATGAAATTACTCGCGATCTGGAAGTCGAGTATGCCGAAATTGAAACACCCATGGCAACAATGCAATCTCCTGTCCTCAAAGGCAAAAAAATGGTATTTGTTTCTATTTTACGGGCGGGAAATGGGTTAGTGGATGGCATGTTACAACTTGTTCCGACTGCGCGCATTGGCCATATTGGCTTATATCGTGATCCCAAAACTTTAGAAGCTATTGAGTATTACATTAAATTACCCGAACACATGCACGATCGCGATGTAATTGTTGTCGATCCCATGCTTGCCACAGGAAACTCTGCTATCGCAGCAGTTAAAGAAATTAAAGAAAGAGAACCTAAATCCATTAAGTACCTTTGTCTACTTGCCTCTCCCGAAGGTATAGCTACGTTCCATGAAGAGCATCCCGACGTGACCATTTTCACTGCCGCCATTGATGAGAAATTGAATGAGAAAGGATACATCATACCCGGTTTAGGGGATGCTGGAGACAGGCTCTACGGAACCAAGTTAGACTATTAATGAAGACCTTGCCCGTGTTAACGTAGTGTAAGAAGGGCAAGGTATCCAACGCTTTACAATGCTAACCAATCTGTAGTATTAAAGTAATACACAGCATAAAAATACCGTCTATGTTGAAAAAATACGCATATATTGGTAATATTATGAACAATTAGGGCCTTTTTGTATTAGTATTAACCGATACAAGCCCGTTTAAAGGTAGGATGTATGGCGATAAATGAATCCGTGGCGGTACCCGTATCAGGAGCAGATCAAAGCTCAACTACTTGGGAAAAGCAAGATACAGTTTGGATGCTGAGTCTTTATGGTACTGCAGTAGGAGCAGGAACTCTTTTCCTCCCTATTGACGCTGGCTTAAATGGCATTTTACCCTTAATTATCATGGCCATATTAGCCTTCCCAATGACCTACTTTTCACATCGAGCCTTATGCCGATTTGTTTTATCGGGCTCTTCCGCACACAACAACATTACGGATGTAGTTGAAGAACATTTTGGTACGTTTTCGGGTCGAATCCTAACCGCCTTATATTTTTTTTCGATTTACCCCATTTTATTAATGTACAGCGTCGCAATTACTAATACGGTAGAGAGCTTTCTAATAAATCAAGTCGGTGTCTCCGCCCCACCCCGAGCTCTTTTAGCAATTATTCTTATTCTTGCCTTAATGGCAATCATTCGTTTTGGCCAGGAATTTATTGTAAAATCCATGTCGCTCCTGGTTTACCCGTTCGCGACTATTTTACTATTTCTCTCTTTATATTTAATTCCTAATTGGAATAATGCCATTTTACAACAAAGTAACTCCTTACATGCAAATGGTGGACAAGGATTACTAATGACTCTATGGTTAGTCATCCCTGTCATGGTATTTTCTTTTAATCACTCCCCCATTATTTCATCTTTTGCGGTTAATCAAAAAGAGCGCCTGGGGGCTTCGGCAGATAAGCGTTGTACTAAAATCATGAAATACAGCCATTTAATGATGGTTTTTTCTGTTATGTTTTTTGTGTTTAGCTGCGTATTTAGTCTTTCTCCTCAAGATTTAATGCAAGCGAAACAACAAAATATCTCAATTTTGTCTTATCTTGCGAATCATTTTAAAACCCCATTGATCGCATGCATCGCACCAATTATTGCCTTTATAGCCATTTCCAAATCGTTTTTAGGACATTATCTAGGAGCAAAAGAAGGCTTAAGCAGCATTATTGTTAATTCGTTAAAATCGTCTGGAAAAACGCTCAGTAAAGATAGGCTGCAACTGATTATTGAAGTGTTTATGATAATTACTTGTTGGATCACTGCCACCATTAATCCCAACATCCTCAAAATCATTGAAACCCTGGGTGGGCCAGTTATTGCCGTACTCTTATTCATTATGCCGATGTATGCGATTGCCAAAGTACCTGCGATGCAAAAATACGCCACCCACAAAATCAGCAATCTTTTCACCGTTATTATAGGCGTGATTGCAATTTCTGCGCTTATTTACGGCTTGCTTTAAATAGATATCGTAGGCTGGGCTGATAAGCGCAGCCTACATTCAAGGCCAGGTTTCCTACCCTACACTTGCCTCCATACGCCAAGATATGAAACAATTGAGCAAATTACTCATGCAGTTGCCTTAAATGCACAGTGAATTTCATTATTTACCCATAGAGAATATCCAAGGCGGTCAATATCAACCTCGACAAGACTTCAATCTCGATGCCTTAAAAGAACTCGCCCAATCTATTGCTTCTCAGGGCTTAATCGAACCCCTTATCGTACGTGCTATAGCCAAAGAGCGCTATGAAATTATTGCCGGTGAACGACGTTGGCGTGCTGCGAAAATTGCAGGAATGCAACAAGTACCCTGTTTAGTCGGTAATTACAGCGACAAACAAGCGTGTGCATTAACCTTAGTAGAAAATATCCAACGTGAAGATTTAAACCTTATTGAAGAGGCAAGTGCATATCGACGCTTGATGGATGAATTCAACTACCTCCAAGATGAAATTGCCACCTTGGTTGGTAAATCACGCAGTCATATCGCCAATATCTTACGTTTATTAAGCCTAACTCCTTATGTGAAGGATTATCTTCGCGATCGCGTTCTATCTTTAGGGCACGCCCGCACCTTGATTAGCTTAAGCCCAACAGACCAAGAATATTTAGCTGACCAAGCGGTACGAGAGCAGTGGTCTGTGCGTCAATTAGAACAGGCTGTAAAAGAACAAAAAACCCAAAATACAACCCCAGTGAAGAATAACAAAAAAGATCGCGACATTGCGCGGTTACAAACTATCTTGGCAGAACAAGTAGGTGCGCCTGTAGAAATAATCGACGATAAAGGCGATGGCGGCTGGCTTAAAGTGAAATTTTTTAACAATGACACGCTTGCAGGGCTTTTGGAGCGCCTGGGCTTACGATATGATTAGGATCTGCTTCCCAAAGCAGCCTCTAACCCTAATAAAAACAATTATCCTAAAAAAGGAACCACATTGATAAAACGGATGCTAACTAGCTTGTGTTTGATGGCATTATCGTCAGGCTCTCAAAGCGGCAGTGTACAAAGTGATGTAGACGCATTAATTAAGCGAGTAAACCCCAATGTCAATCTTGGCATAGTCGTTATTGATTTAACCTCAGGGGAAACTTTATACCGCCGTAATGCAGACCGTTTTTACATTCCAGCCAGCAACATGAAACTGTTTTCTGAAGCCGCCGCCATAATGGTCCTTGGCCCAGATTATCATTTTACCAACCAATTAAGTATCGGTTCTGGAAAAGTACAGCAAGGTGTATTGCATGGTGATATTTATCTAAAGCTCAGTGGCGATCCCTCCTTCTCTCGTGATGATTTAAAAGAATTACTTTCTACGTTAAAAGATTGGGACATCCGCGAGATTCAAGGCAATGTTTATATTGATAGCAATCTAGCCAAGGTAGATACTTACCCTCCTGGATGGTTAAGCACGGATTTGTCTTATAGTTATGGTGCTCCCAATGCTCCGGTAGTGCTTGATGCAAATCGCTTAACGGTTACCGTAAACCCAGGAGCTAAAGTCGGAGATCCAGCAATTGTCGAGGCAAACGATGGGGGTGCAGCAATCAGCATTAATAATCAAGCCACCACTAGGGCCAGTGCGGAAGGTTGTGGCGTTGGCTTTTCATTAGATCAAGACAATCATCTAACTGCCCGTGGCTGTATAGGGGTAGGTCAAGGAGCTGTGCAACAGCGAATGGCCATAAAAAATCCTCTAGCCTATGCTCAAGGAATGATTCAAAGTAATTTGACCCAAGTCAATATTCAACTTAATGGCCAGGTAGAGTTAGGGAAAACCCCTGAAGGGGCATTATTAATTGCCAACCAACGTTCAAAAGCCTTATCGGAGTTGATGGCCGATACACTCAAACCCTCCGATAATTTATATGCGGACAGTTTATATTTACACGCAGCAACAAAACTCAATGGTGCTCCCGTCAACTGGAAAGAAGCAGAGCCTCTTATCAAAAGCTTTTTACAAACACAAACTGGAATTGATTTTAGTCGTTCTGTATTTACCGATGGCTCGGGATTATCTCGTTATAGTTTGGTTACGCCTGAACAAACTATTTCGCTATTAACGTTTTTATATCAACGCTTCCCGCTTGCTTATGAATACATTGCGGCCCTACCCGTTTCTGGTCGTGATGGCACCCTGCAAAAGCGATTCCGTGTGCCAACGCAGCAAGGTTTTGTGCGCGCGAAAACCGGCACGATGACGGGAATAAATAGTCTGTCAGGTTATTTATATACGGCTAATGGCCATACCTTGGCCTTTGCCATGTATGTTAATAGACAACCAGGAAAAGCCTCCGGTCCCGGCCGGCCGGTATTAGACGCTTTATGTACTTATTTTCTCAAGCTAAGTCCCGTCATAAATCATGCCCCCCAGCTGGTGACCGCACATAAACCAGTTAATTTCCAATTAAGACCGAATCAAATAGAACGGCAAAAAGTGCATCAAGCCAAATGGCGACGTTTAGAATCAGCAATACGCACCGCGCTACGTGACCAAGCAGTGAATATTATCTATCGTGGCGATGAGTTAGTGGTAACGGATAATCAATCAGATGCCAATAAAGTATGGTCATCCTTGCAATCCGTCGTGCAAAAATACCCTTTTGCGGTGATGTTGTCCTCCAAAACCCTGGCAATTAATCCTGCTGCTAAACCTGCTTTGCTGTGGGTCCAGGCAACAGATGCGACCAACCAAACTGAGCGCGTATGGACAATCAAAGAATCAGCCTAATAAATAGCCACATAGAACAAGAATAGCCTTTTTATCGCACTTGGGTGTATAATAATGAGGGCATTGTGGTACCTTCGTTCTTTGCCTAAGATCCAGAAACTTTAGCAAGGTCCCTGAGGCCGCGGAAAAACGTGGCACGTCCGCGTTTTGGAAAAAAAGAGCGAGTTTTTCACCTTGCAGCAATTCATAGTTGGGTGAAATAACACCCTCATACCGCTATTTTGGAGAAAAAATTGAGCCTGACTATCCGTATTCTACTCCTCACCTTTTTCCTGTTAACCTCCACATTTGCCGCGCCAATACAGTTTTTAACAGTAAGCGATATCCATTACGGCGATAATAATACACTAGGTGATGGCCAAGATGCCGGACCTGAGCTACTTAAGCTTACCGAAAATAAAATAAAAGAATTAAGTCCTGGAGTGAATTTTATTCTTTTTTTAGGTGATATCCCTACTCATGCCTTGTTCTTTGCTTCTACTAAAGCAGAATATGAAAAAATTGTTTTTCAAAGCCTATACCGCAGTGATATAGCCCAAAAACCTATGTTTTATATTCCAGGAAATAATGATTCGCTTCAAGGTAACTATCAGCCTTTTGCAGTTAATGACATTTCCCCATTGACCTATGCTACAGATTGGGATGGAGCTTGCGCTCATTGTAAAGATTTAATAATTGACGACAGCCATATGTATCATGATGGCTACTATTCCAGCTACGTTATTCCTAATAACAGAGAAGTCATCCTATTAGCCTTAAATGCAACCCAATGGACCAAAGTATCTTGGTTAAGACATGGATTTTTCGCGAAATACAAAAACCAAGAAGCCGATGCACAAATACAATTGGCCTGGTTAGAAGAGCAATTAAAAAATCACAGTGCAAAACAATTACTTATTGCGATGCATGAGCCTCCAGGACGCTCTTACCTGGGCGAGCCGATATGGCATGAACAATACGAACAAGAATTCATAAAAATTATTAATAAATACAATCAGCTATATGGGCAAATCACGCTGCTTAGCTCGCATACCCATATGGAAGAGTTCCGCAGGATTCGCTTAGATAATGGGGTTAATTTGTATGATTACGCTACCCCAAGCATCAGTCGTAATCACCATAACTACTCTGCCTTTAAAATATTTAGCCTTAACCCTCAATTGCGAATCAAAGACTTTACCACCTACTACACCAGATCTTTGCACGAATGGAATAATGAGCACTACCATGCTCTGAGTGCGCCAGATCCTATTCTACCTAATTGCCAAAATCGAACATTGGCAGAATGCCTCGATCAATTAAGCCCAGACCAAGTCTGCGAGAATTTGGATAAAGGAGCATTTTACGGGGTAAAAAATCCTAATGTACCCGATAACAACTGCAAAAAAATCTTTGTAGTTAACTAAGAACCCGTCCTGAATTGAAAAAATTATCAGTTCAGGACTAAATATGTGTGGTATATTCAATTTTCAGCAGTAATACTCTGGAGGCTGTATTCGCAATAATGACATACACAAAAAATATCCCAACAGCGCATCAACTAGATGATGAGCGCTTCATAACCACATTATTCGAAAGCTCTTCCTCATCATTTTTTTGTGCGCTGTATTTATCTTTAAAATCCTTAAATTTTTCTGCCCCATCCACATTGTATTCAAAAGTCTTCGAAGGTCCTGGTTCTGCTTTTGCAGGAACATCCGTTCCATAGCTAAAGGAACGAAAAACGGATGTAATACCCTGACCCATAATCGATATCATTGCAGGAATACGAGAAGCCACATTGATTGCAGCGGCAGTCATTACTTGCCCCATCAGCTTATTATTATTTTGGATTACATCCAAGCCTAAATACTCATCAATTGCCTCCGAATATCCTATTTTGGAATTGAGGATGTAGGTAGTACAGACATGATAGCCAGGAATATTGTCGACCTTAATTCCATTACTTCGAGCAATTGATTCAAGTGCGGAACCATCATGCATTAATTTTCTGGCATCGGCAGCAAGGTCACTCACCTCTTTTTGATAAGGATCAATAGTTAACATAAGGTAATTAAAGGCTTCGCCTCCGGCAATGATTAAACTCTCTTTAGTTAAATAGCCCTTAATACTTTGACCAACAAAATCATAGCCCTTTTGAAAATAGCTACCGTCACATATAGCCTCTGCTTCCTTATTAACCTCTTCCCTATTATGATTTTCGTAAGGGCTTTTTTGTCGATTTCTCTTTCTTTTACTCATCACAACCTCAACAAAAAAACAACCCGTACATTAATTATATACAAAGATCTTTTTACGCGCATAAAAATACATCTGCTCTTAGCTTTTCATAGTATTTCTACGTATTGATTAACAAAACGACTGATCTGTATACTTATTAAACAGAAATATACTGGTGCTACAACATGAACTCATCTACGCGAATATTTATTGTCGGTCATCCTGGAGCAGGTAAAGCTTTATTAGCCAGAACTATTGCCGAAAATCTCAGTGGGAACTATATCGATGCGGATTTAGGCTTAGAATATTTTTTTGGGCTTTCTGTTAATGAGGTATTAGGAGAGCAAGGCGCAAAAAATTTTTTATGCAAATATTAGGTTGCTCCTCAAGCAAAGAACTTATTGCACTGTATCATCAAAAACCATAGCCAACATGGAGCTCCTTGATCTAACTCCCAAAATATGGATACCGCGATGAAACCTTAAATCCGATAAATTATCAGTTAGTTAGCAATTCAGTTGTTGCTCTGCTACTATAATTTTATTTTCCGAAAATTTAATCATGAACAACAATCAATTTGATCTAATCGTTATTGGTGGTGGTAGTGGTGGTATTGCAAGTGCCGTACGAGCAGCCAAGCATGGTGCTAAAGTGGCCGTAGTTGAACCCAATCACTTAGGTGGTACCTGCGTCAACGTAGGCTGTGTCCCCAAAAAGATGATGTTTAATGCCTCTATGATGGCCGAAGCAATGCATCGTGCACCAGACTATGGCTTTGATCCCGTGGCAGTAAAATTGAATTGGAATGATTTAGTTAACAAACGTAATGCCTATATTGACCGCCTAAGAGCAAGTTATAGCAAACGTTTTGAACAATTTAACATTACCCAAATTCATGGTTATGGTGCATTTCATGATAAAAATTCAGTCGTAGTAGATGAGCAAATTTACCATGCGAACCATATCATTATTGCCACCGGTGGGGAACCAGTCATCCCCATGTTCACTGGCATGAAACATGTAATTGATTCAGATGGTTTTTTTTCATTAACCAAACAACCAGAAAAAGTGGCCATCATTGGTAGTGGCTATATTGGCGTAGAACTGGCCGGTGTGTTAAATGGCTTAGGTTCTGAAACCCATTTGCTGATGCGCGGAGAAAAACCTCTAAGTCGTTTTGATCACGTTTTAGGTGACACTCTTTTGGAAGTAATGCAACAACAAGGCATTCATGTCCATCAAAATCATCGCGCTTGTGAAGTTACCTTACATACCGACGGCAGAAAAGCCATAGCTTGCCAAAGCGGTGCTCTACTTTCCGATCTGGATGTCATCATTGCGGCCGTAGGTAGAAAACCTCGTACACATACCTTAAATTTAAATGCCGTAGAGATTAAAACTGATGAACATGGTTTAGTGGCTGTAGATGCATTCCAAAATACCAGCACAGCAGGAATTTACGCCATTGGCGATGTAACTGAGGCACCAGCCCTTACTCCAGTGGCTATTGCTGCCGGACGTAGACTTTCTGACCGTCTATTTGGTAAACACCCCGACGCACATTTAAATTATGACTACATTTCATCTGTAGTATTTAGTCATCCACCTGTCGGTACTGTAGGACTAACTGAAGAGGCTGCCCTACAAAAATACGGTAAAGAGCAGATCAAAGTCTATCAGACACGTTTTAACTCCATGTACTATGCTTCAAGTGATGATAAAATTCCAACCGTAATGAAGCTAGTGACCCTAGGCAAGGAAGAACGAATTGTTGGTTTACATGTAATCGGCTTAGGTGCTGATGAAATGTTACAGGGTTTTGGGGTGGCAGTAAAAATGGGTGCCTGTAAAAAGGACTTCGATAATACAGTGGCTATTCATCCAACAAGTGCCGAAGAATTTGTAACTATGGTGTAATAAGATGAATTATTCTATTCGTAATTTCCAGGGTAAAAGCCCTGCTCAAGGCAGTAAAGTTTATATTGACCCACAATCAACGGTAATTGGTGATGTGACCTTAGGAGACGATGTTTCTATTTGGCCAATGGCAGTTTTACGTGGAGATGTAAATTTCATAAAAATAGGTAATGCCTGTAGTATTCAAGACGGCGCTATTCTCCATGTTACCCATGATGGCCCTTATACTTCCGGGGGGAAGCCTTTGATTTTAGGTCAGGGTATTACAGTAGGACATCAGGCAGTATTACATGGCTGTACTATTGATGATTATTGCCTCATAGGCATGGGAGCACTGATTTTAGATGCTGTTCATATTCAGCATCATGTCATGGTTGCCGCAGGGAGTGTCGTTTCGCCAGGGAAGATACTGGAAAGCGGTTATTTATACCTAGGCAATCCAGCTCGTGCGGTTCGCAAACTAACAGCAACCGAATTAGAACAATTGGAATACTCAGCACAACATTATGTGCGTTTGAAGGATAAATATTTAGATCAAAAGTAAATCTAAAGCCTGGTTGCAAACAACCAGGTTTTCCTTGTCAATTTCATGAATGACAGAAACAAAAAAAGCGGCACAAGGCCGCTTTTCTCTTTTAATAAAACCCTGGCGATGACCTACTTTCACATGAGGAGACCTCACACTATCATTGGCGCATGTCTGTTTCACTTCTGAGTTCGAGATGGATTCAGGTGGTTCCAGACC